>CAWJJC010000011.1:0-81792 GCA_963843145.1 uncultured delta proteobacterium | reverse complement strand
TTGAAAAGCGAGGAGATGGGAATATAACCCTTGCCTGCATAATATCCCAATTTTAAGGTCTGCGAGGCGAAGTCTTTAATGCCTTCCGTATCCTTCCACCAGGTGTCCTGATTGTAGGAAGGGAAGTAGGAGTAGGGGATGAACCGGACCCCCAAAGCATTCCCCTGGTTTCGATAGACGAGCAGGCTGCGCCGGGTATGGAAGCCGCGGCAGAGCAGAAAGGCCCGACGGATGCCGGCCTGAGCAAGCCGGGGCACCACGGATCGGGCTTCGGTCAGGGTCATGGGGTGATCGTTAACCGGGACTACCCAAATCCGGTATTGGTCCTTTGTTAGCCCCCGTTGTTCCAATTCTTCTCCGAGGCGGTCCGGGTAGTGTTCCTGGATGGCGAAGAGTCGCTCTTTTTGAGGATACCCTTGGATTATGATGATGATCTGCTTGGCCCGGCCTTCCTGGATGAGCGCCAGTGCGGCTTCCATCATCCCATCCTGGGCCATCTGAAACCCTTCCACTACCACCGCCTCAGCCTTTCCAGCCCCTTGGGGAGATAGAAAACGTCCCAAACCGCTTAAAACCGGTGTAGAAAAATAGACCAGCGCCAAGACAAGGAAAACTATAAATAAGATTAAAGATCGTTTATTTTTCAATCCCCAGCCATCAACAGCCTTTAGTATCTCTTAGCCCCGATTTTTCCTTAAGGACGAAATCGGCAAAATCTCCAGGATCCCCCCCCCGACCTCTCGCCTCCTTCCCAATCCACTCAGCCGATCTCCATAAAAAATTAAATTGGACAGGATTTACAGGATGGACAGGATAATTTTTTGTCCCAGCCAAATCCCGGGATAAAATTCCACTTATCGATTTTCTATTAAAATAGATTACTTATGGTGATTGCTTCCGGCGAAAGGTCTGCTCCCGGACGATCAGGATCTTGCCGAACTCGATGGCGTGTTTTTTCATCGCCTGGGCGGCCTTTTGGGGGTTGCCCGTCAGCACGGCCTCGACAATCGGCCGGTGCATTCCAGCCGGATGAATAAAGTGGAAATCCGGGTCGCCGGCGTCTACCACGCGATGGGTCAGCTCCATTAAAGAACGGACCAGGGCCTCAATAAATCGGTTCCCGCACATTTCGGCCAAAATAAAATGGACGGCGGTTTTCCTTTCGAAGTCTTCCTCCAAGGAGAGGATCGGCTGTTCTTCGGCCTCCAGGGCCTCCTGCAATCGCTGAGCAAACAGGGGGTCGATATGTTGGGCCGCCATCCGGGCCATCTCGGGCTCGATCAGGAGTCGGACCTGATACCACTCCGGGATGGAAATCTTTTCGGCCAGGAACAGATCCATGAAGGACTTGGCCAGATGATCGAAGGTCAGCTCCGTAATGAAGGCCCCGCCGGTAGCCCCCTGGCGCGTACTGACAAACCCGGTATTTTCGAGGTTGCGCAGGGCTTCCCGAATGGCCACCCGGCTGACCTGAAATTCCTCGGCCAGATCGCGTTCGCTCGGCAGACGCTCGCCGGCCTTAAAATGGCCCAGCAGAATGGACTGCTTGAGCTGTTCGAAAACCTCGTCGGAAACCCGGACCGGGCGAATCGGCTTAAATCGGGACATGGGCTTTCCTTCCTTCATTTGCTTACCCTATGAAATATATAAAAATTTTTCAATGAAAAATTTTTGTTGACAGAATTATTTTTTGGCTATTAATATTAGACCATTGATCCATTCAGTTCCAGTTTCTGACGTCTCCGAATTAGAACCCAAATGAATATTGCCAGGCACCTTGAACGTTCCGCTTTCTTTTTCCCCGACCGGCCGGCCGTTCGAGCCGAAGGTCGAGATATAACCTACCAGGAACTGAACGGCCAGGCTAGCCGGATCGCCGCTGCCTTGAGTCTGTCAGGCCTTCGGCCCGGCGACTTTGTCGGCCTCTGCGCGCCCAACTCAACCGAATGGCTGGCTTTCTACTTCGGAGTGCTCAAGGCCGGGGCGGTGGCCGTCACCTTCTCCGCCCTGCTCCCCCCGGAAGAATTCATTCCCCTGGTCCGATTCGCCCGCCCTCGCTTTCTCTTCACCACTCCGGACAAATTAGCGCCTTTGGCCGACTTGAAAGCCGCCGGAGTGATCGAGGCCGTCATCGCCCCTCAGGGAGATCTGGAATATGCCGACCTTTTGGATCGGGGCCGGGAATCGTATCAGGCCCTGGAGAGAAACCGTTCGGACACCGCCGCCGTTTTATTTACCGGAGGCACCACCGGAATTCCCAAAGGGGTCTGTTTAAGCCACGAGAACATTGCCGTTTCCAGTCTCAACGTCACCTATTGCGAACGCGCTACGGAATGGGACCGGGCCCTCTGTTTTCTGCCTTTTAATCATGTCTTCGGGCAAATGCATATCATGAACGCCACGGTATTCAGCGGCGGCTGTCTGGAACTGCTGCCGGCCTTCGACCTGGACCGGGTCCTGCATATCCTGGGCTCGGGGCGGATCACCAAGTTTTTTGCGGTGCCGACCATCTATATTCGTCTGCTGGCCCTGGACCGCCTGTCGGAAAGAATGGGCAAGGTCCGCTACTGTTTCTCCGCCGCCGCTTCCCTGGCCGCCGAGACCGTACGGGAATGGAGCCAGCGAACCGGGCTGACCATATATGAAGGCTACGGACTGACGGAGTCGGCTTCGGCCGTCACCTATAACCACTTTCGAGAGCACCGGATCGGGTCGATCGGGGAAACCGTCCCGGGGGTGGAGGTGCAGATCCGGGATCCGGAAGGCCGGCCGTTGGAAGCGGGTCGGGAAGGCGAAATCTGCATTCGCGGCCGCAACATCATGACCGGTTACCTGCATAACCCGGAAGGAACGGCCGCCGACTTCTGGCCGGAGGACTGGTTTCGGTCCGGGGATATCGGGGTCCTGGATGAAAGGGGATACCTTACCCTGGTGGACCGGCTTAAAGATATGATCATCACCGGGGGCGAGAATGTTTATCCCCGGGAGGTGGAAGAGATCCTCTACACCCATAGCGGGATCCAGGAATGCGCCGTTATCGGGGTCCCGGATAAAGAGTGGGGCGAGCGGGTGATGGCCTTTATCGTACCGAAGCCCGGGGAGTCCCTGGTTCCGGAGGCCGTGAAGTCCTATATAAAAAAACGGCTGTCCCCCTTTAAAGTTCCCAAGGATTTCGTGATCGTCGAAGAGCTTCCCAAGAGTCCGGCCGGAAAGCTATTGAAAAGAAAATTAAAAGAGGATCTGCTCACCAAAAAGCCGAGCTGACACCCTGACGTTTAAAACCTAAACCCACCAGGAGGTAACCCATGAAAACGAAGATTTTGGCAGTGCTGCTCATCACCGGTTTCCTGTTTTCCACGGCGGCGCCCTCGGCGCTCTGGGCTCAGGGCAACGCCCCCTACAAGATCGGGGCCATCATTCCCCTGACCGGCTACCTTTCCTGGTTGGGCGAGTACATGAAAAAAGGGGCCGAACTTAAAGTGGAATTGATCAACAAGGCCGGGGGGGTCAACGGCCATCCCCTGGAGCTGATCATTTACGATGACCAATCCACACCGGAAAACGCCACCCGGATGGCTCAACGCCTGATTTCCAAGGACAACGTGGTCGCCCTGCAGGGGACCGGGACCACGCCCATTTCCGGCGCGGTCGCCTCCGTAGCCAACAAGTTCAAGGTTCCGGCCATCGTGCAGTCGGGGTACACGGTGAAAGAGAACGATGTGTATGTGTTCAACAATGCCCATCGGACCGACTTCGCCATCTCCCGACCGATGATGTATTTCCAAAAGAAGGGAATCAGCCAGGTGGCGCTGTTGATGCCGATCGGCCCCCTGGGGGAACTCGGTTCGAGCGTTGCCCGGAAATATGCCGCTACCTACAAAATCAAAATCATCGGGGAGGAAAAATTCGACGTCAAGGCGGCGGACGTAACGCCCCAGTTGGCCAAATTGCGCAGTCTTAATCCCCAGGCCGTCATGTCCTTCTGCACCGGGGAGCCGGCTGCTTTGGTGGCGAGAAATATGGCTCAAATGGGCATGAAGATGCCGCTGGTGGTCAGTCATGGCAACGCCAGCCCTGGATTCCTGAAGCTGGTATCCCAGGTTCCGACCAACGTCATTGTGCCTTCCGGTAAAATCATGGCCCCCGAATCCCTGGCCGATAATGATCCCGTTAAAAAGGTAGTCGTTGATTTTGCCCGAGAATACCAGAAGAAATTCGGAGAACCGGCCAACTACTTCTCGGGCCAGCAGGCGGACGCTGTCGCCCTGACGGCCGAGGGGCTGCGCCTGGCCAAATCCGACGATCATGCCAAACTGCGGGACGCCATCGAGGGCATTAAAAATTTTCCGGGCTGCAACGGGGTTTACAATATGTCTCCGCAGGATCACCACGGGACCACCATGGAGAATATGATCCTCTTGACCATCAAGGACGGCAAGTGGCATTTGCTCGATTAAGCTGATGCCGACCCCCGGCCGGATCAGCGCTTGCCCCTCTATTCGGCCGGGCGCCTTAAGGATTCTGGGGGCCTTTAATCCGGGTTTACTCCATGGGCGATTATTCCTACCTGATTCAATTTTTATTCAGCGGTCTGACCTCAGGCAGTATCTATGCCTTGATGGCGGTCAGCCTGGTTATCGTCTATAAAGTCTCGCTGGTCATCTGCTTCGCCCAGGGAGAATTTTTTGTCGTCGGGGCCCTGACTATGGTTACCCTGGTGTCCAAGGGTCTGCCTTGGCCCCTGGCGTTCGGACTCTCGGTCCTCATCGCCGCGCTCCTGGGGGCGGTGATCGAGCGTCTGCTGATCCGACCACTGCGGGATGCCTCGGTGGGTAATCTGATTGTGATGACCATTGCCATCTCCCTGGCCCTGAAGGGACTGGCACTGCTGATCTGGGGAAAGGAATCCCATATCCTCCCCTCGTTTTCCAGCGGGCGCCCCCTGCAAGTGCTGGGGGCCACCCTCCAGCTCCAGGTCCTCTGGATCATAGGCCTCACGGGTGCTGTCTTGCTGATCGTTTGGGCCTTTTTCGAAAAAACGACCCTGGGCATCGCCCTGCGGGCCTGTGCGGAAAACAGGCTGGCGGCCAGCCTGATGGGCATCAGCCCGGCGAAGGCCGCGGTCTTTTCCTGGGCCTGGGGCTCGGGAATCGGGGCGCTGACGGGGATGGCCGTCGCCCCGCTGCTGTTCATGCAGTACGGCAGCGGCATCATGCCCATGGTCAAAGGATTCATCGCCATGTCCATCGGCGGCCTGGCCAGCATCGCCGGAGCCGTAGCGGCCGGATTCCTGCTGGGGATCGTGGAAGCCTATACCATTGGACTGATTTCCTCTCAATTCGCCGACACCATTGTCTTTACCTTGCTGATCGTCGTTTTGATTTTTAAACCGAGCGGCCTCTTCGGTGCGGGGCGGAGGCGCGAGGTATGATGGCTTTCCGCCACCCCGGGTGGCTGCTGTTCATGCTCATCGTCGCCCTCTACCCGATTACCCTGGGCGGGATGTCTCCCTATAAGAGCGGCATCCTGATCTTCGTCGGGATTTACATTATTCTGGCGGTCAGTCTCGATCTGTTGATGGGCTATACCGGCCAGATCTCGGTGGGGCATGCCGCTTTTTTCGCGATCGGCGCCTATGTTTCGGGAATCCTGACCGTCAAATGGGGAATCCCGCCCCTGCCCGCCCTCTTGGCCGGTATGGTTTTGAGTGCCGGGGTGGCCTGGACCACCGGCCGTCCGGTACTGGCCCTGAAGGAATACTATCTGGCGATGGCCACCTTGGCCCTCAATGAAATCATCGTGACCTTGATTGTCGGCCTCCAGGGTTTGACCGGGGGGGCCTCCGGCCTGCGGGACATTCCGGCTTTCAGCCTTTTCGGGTTCAGTTTTGACAATCCCCTGCATTATTATTATTTGGTTTGGGCCTTGGTGATCCTGGTTATTCTCTGCAGCCTGACGGTCGTCCGCTCCCCTTTCGGTCGAACGCTGATGGCCATTCATAGCGATGAGACCGCCGCCTCGACCTTCGGCGTCGATTGCGCCAAGTACAAGGTCCGCGTCTATGTCCTCTCGGCGGTTTTCGCTTCCCTGGCCGGGTCCCTTTTCGCCCATTTCATGGGCTTTATCGCCCCCGACGATTTCGGCGTCATGACCTCTATCAATATCCTGGTAATGCTCTTCCTGGGTGGAATCGGCACCATTTTCGGCCCGGCTCTGGGTGCCTTTTTTCTGAAATTGCTACCGGAGCTAACCTATCGCTTCCAGGATTACGAGCTGTTGATGAACGGCATCATCCTGATCATCGTGCTGGTGTTTCTGCCCCGAGGGATTTTGGGCATTCTCCTGACGGTAAAAAACAGGCTGCTGCCCGGGGGGCAAGGATGACGTCCCGGTCGTGGGCGGCCATTCCCCGTTCGCCGCAGGAATCCGGGCCCGGGAGGCCGGAAGCCCGGCTGCTCCAGGTCGTCGCGGTGTCTAAGGCCTTTGCGGGTCTGCAGGCCCTGGACCGGGTCAGTTTTGAAGTGCCGGAGGGGCGCATCAAGTCGCTGATCGGACCTAATGGAGCCGGCAAAACCACCCTGCTGAACGTCATCAACGGGCTGCTGGTTCCGGATAGCGGTCAGGTCAATTACCAGGGGGAAAGATTAACCGGAATGCGGACCGACCGGATCGCCAGGCGGGGAATCTCCCGGACCTTCCAACTGATCCGGCTGTTTACGGTCAATAATGCCACGGTGTTGGACAACGTCTTATTGGGGGCCCACCAAAGCCTGCGGCCAACGATCAGTGGCGCCCTGCTCTTTGGAGCCCGCACCGCCCGTGAGGAAAAACGGGCCAAAGAAAGGGCTGGGGAACTCCTCCGCTTCGTCGGCCTGGGAGAGGCCGCCGCCAGGATGCCCGGATCGCTTTCCTTCGGCAATCAGCGGTTGCTGGAACTGGCCCGGTCGCTGATGTCCGACCCGAAGCTGCTGCTGCTGGACGAGCCCGCTTCCGGCTTGAACGACGCTGAGGTCGAGCGCTTCATGGAACTGCTGACCACCCTGAGGAGCCAGGGAAAAACCATTTTGCTGATCGAGCACAACATGAAATTAGTGATGAATATCTCCGATGATATCCTGGTGCTCAATTTTGGCCGGCGGCTGGCCGAAGGGGATCCCGCGGCCATCACCAGCAATCCGGAAGTGGTCAAGGCCTACCTCGGATCGGAAGAGGGTGAAAGCTGGAGTTGGCCCTGATGTTGGTCCTGAACGATATCCACGCCGGGTACGGCCGAGTTTCGGTGATTAAAGGCATCAACCTGGAGATCGGGGAAGGGGAGGTGCTCTGTTTACTGGGGGCCAACGGGGCGGGGAAATCGACGCTGCTCAAAGTGATCTCCGGGCTGATCCCACCGACGCAGGGGCGGATCCACTTTCTGGGCAAAGATATCACCCGGAAACGGCCGCAGGAGATTGTTAAGGCGGGTCTCGTGCAGGTACCGGAAGGGCGGCAGCTCTTTGCGGATCTGACGGTCCGACAGAATCTGCTCCTGGGGGCCTATGTCCACGGCAGCAAAAGGGCCGACCTGGAGGAACTATATCCTTTAGTATGGCAACTGTTTCCGATTTTGAAGGAACGGTTCTCGGGAAAGGCCGGTTCGTTGAGTGGCGGCGAACAGCAGATGCTGGCCATGGCCCGGGGTCTGATGGCCCGCCCTAAGCTGCTCCTGCTCGATGAGCCATCGCTGGGACTGGCTCCCCTGGTGGTCCAGAATATCTTCGAGGTCATTCAAGGACTGCGCGTCCAGGGAATTCCCATCCTGCTGGTGGAACAGAATGTCCGAGCCGCTTTTAAAATTGCCGACCGGGCCTATATTATGGAAACCGGTAAGATTGTCCGGCAGGGTCGGGCCTCAGAACTTAGAGAAGATGACGAAATTCGCCAAAGGTATCTTGGCAAATAAACAAAAGGGTGCTATCTTTTACCCTGGAAGAGGTCTCCATGTATTATGATCCGGAGTTGAATGATCATGGCCTGGCTTTTAACCCCTTTAAGGCCTGCGTTGTCCCACGGCCCATCGGCTGGATCTCGACCGTCGGGGCCGACGGGTCGCCCAACCTGGCCCCTTACAGCCAGTTTCAGAACCTGACTTTTGATCCGCCCTATGTGATGTTCGCGGCCAACCAGAATACCCGGGGAAAACGGAAAGACACGGTGGTTAACTGCGAACAGACCGGGGAATTCGTCTACAATATGGCCACCTACGATCTGCGCCAGGCGGTCAACCGCTCGGCGGTCGAGGTGCCTCCCGAGGTGGACGAATTTGAATTGGCCGGGGTCGGCAAGGTTCCCTCGCTCCGGATCAAGCCGTCCCGGGTCGCCGAGTCCCCGATCCAATTTGAGTGCCGCTACTACCAGACGCTGCGTCTGCCCGGACGCGGTCTGATGGGTACCGTGGACGTGGTGATCGGTCGGGTGGTCCTGGTGCATATCAAGGACGAATTCATCAGGCCTGACGGGCGCCTCGATCTGCTGAAGATCCGTCCCCTGGCCCGTTTGGGTTATTACGATTACACGGCCATCGATGCCCTTTTTGAAATGGTGATCCCGGGTGAAAATGAAAACCTGCTCAAGGGGCTGGAGGGGGTCGTTGAAGATTCTTAAATAGGTTGATAGTAAATGAGTTAATATTTAATGTATTGACTTTTTAACCCGGTGGGAGTATTCGGTTTTATAAATTTGTGAGCCCCCGCGATTCGGTGTATATTGGCCGGAACGGATGAGGAGTCGAAGACCAGTGGATACGGAAAAACAGGTTAAATTGCGGATTGACAACCTCTCCCTCAGTTTTGGCGGGGTCAGCGCCCTGTCCGAGGTGAGCGTGGATATCCGGGATCGGGAAATCCTGGCCATCATCGGCCCCAATGGGGCCGGCAAGACCGCGCTGCTCAACTGCATCAACGGCTTCTACAAGCCTCAAAGAGGAGAGATCACCTATGATGGGCGGCGGATAACCCGCATGCGACCGGACAAGTTGGCCAAACTCGGCATCGCCCGCACCTTTCAAAATATCGAGTTGTACACCGGGCTGAACACGCAAGACAACATCATGGCCGCCCGCCACGTGCTGATGAAGCAAACCTTCGTTACCGGCGGGCTCTACCTGGGCTGGGCCCTGAAAGAGGAAATCGCCCACCGTCGGGTGGTCGAAGAAATTATTGATTTCTTGGAAATCGCCCCGGTCCGAAAAAAAGTCGTCGGCCTTCTGTCTTACGGGATGCGCAAACGGGTGGAACTGGCCCGGGCCTTGGCCCTGGAACCCAAAGTCCTGCTTCTGGACGAACCGATGGCCGGCATGAACCTGGAGGAAAAGGAAGACATGGCCCGATTCATCCTGGATGTCTTTGAGGGGCAGGGCGCCACCTATCCGGACACGCCGGTTTTGCGTGACGGGGTCCACTGTATCATCCTGATCGAGCATGATATGGGAGTGGTGATGGACATTGCCGACCGGATTGTCGTCCTGGATTTCGGACGCAAAATCGCCGAAGGCACCCCGGCCGAAATCAGCGCCAACCCCGCGGTAATCAGCGCCTACCTGGGCAAAGAGAAATGAACGGAGATCCCATGCTTCAGGTAAACAATATCGAAGTGGTCTATATGAAGGTTATCCAGGTGCTTCGGGGCGTATCGCTGGAAGTGGGGGAGGGGCAAATCGTCGCCCTGCTGGGGGCCAATGGAGCGGGGAAAACGACCACCCTCCGGGCCATTTCCGGGATGCTGAAAACGGAGGAAGGCGAAGTGACCGACGGCCGCATTGACTTTGTCGGACAGCGGACCGATCACTACGGACCCGGGGCTATTGCCAAATTGGGCATCAGCCAGGCCATGGAAGGACGGCGGGTCCTGGAGCATCTGAGCGTGGAGGAAAATCTATTGGTGGGGGCCTACTGCCGCAAAGATCGGGCGGGTATCAAAGAGGACCTGGAAATGGTCTTTCAGCGCTTTCCCAAGATTAAGCAGCTCCGCCGACGGACCAGCGGCTATCTGTCCGGCGGAGAACAGCAGATGCTGGTGATCGGACGGGCCCTCATGGCCCGTCCGAAGCTGATGCTTCTCGATGAACCCTCCCTCGGTCTGGCCCCGCTGTTGGTGCAGGACATCTATGAAATTATCAAGCGGATCAGCGTGGAGCAGCAGATGGCCATTCTCCTGGTGGAGCAAAATGTCAACGCCGCCTTGGGCATCGCGGATGTCGGTTATGTCATGGAAAACGGCCGCATCGTGCTGAGCGGTCCGGCCGAGGCGTTGAAGAATAACGAAGACGTGCGGGAATTTTATCTGGGGCTTTCGGCCGTCGGCTCCCGGAAGAGCTACCGGGAAGTGAAGCACTACCGGCGCCGGAAGCGATGGATGGCTTGATGGAAGGGCGGCGAAAATGACTACCGGGATTGGATCGGCTCCTCAGGGCCAGGGAGACACCTGGCCCCAGATCCTCAAATACAACTATGAAACCTATGGCGATCGTCGTAAGGCCATGCGCTATATGCATTACGGGATCTGGCAGCCCTATACCTGGAAAGACTATTACCTGAATGTCAAACACCTGGCCTTGGGGTTGCGCGCCCTCGGCATGGAGCCGGAAGACAAGGTGTTGATTGTCGGGGATAATGCCCCTCAATGGTATACCGCCGAACTGGCGGCCCAGGCCAACGGGGGTGCCGCGGTAGGCCTTTATTCCGATCTGACCGCGGACGAAATCAAAACCTTGGCCGAACATTCCGAAGCGCGGTTTGCCGTCGTTGAAGGGCAGGAGCAGATCGACAAGTTTCTCCTGATCAAAGACGAACTGCCCCGACTCCAGCAGGTGATCTATTGGAACTATAAGGGCCTGGCCCATTACGACGATCCGTTTTTGCTGGGTTATCGAGAGGCGATCCGCAGCGGGGAAAATTTCGAAAAAAGACAACCCGGTCTTTTTGAACGGCAGGTGGAATCCGGCCGGGCAGATGATGTTTGCGCCCTGGTTTATACGGCCGGGACCACCGGGCCGGCCCCCAAGGGAGCCCGGCATACCTATCGGACCCTGCGGGCCAGTGTCGACTGGGCCCTGCGGCTCGACCCCTGGTTTCCCGATGATACGGTGGTTCCCTATCTTCCTCCGGTCTGGATCACGGAACAATGGTTCGGCATCGGCTGCCACCTGCTGTCGGCCTGCACCCTGAACTTTGCGGAAGCCCCGGAAACCCAGCAACGCGATATCCGTGAAACCAGTCCCCGTATCGTCATTTACGGCGCCCGACTTTGGGAGAGGCAGGCGGCCCAGGTTCAGGGTCGGATGGCCAGTGCCGATCGCCTGGAAAAGTGGGCCCAGCGCCTATTTCTGCCGCTGGGCGACAAGCTGGTCGATTGCAAGACGCGAAAGCAGACGCCCGGCCTGCTGTTGAAACTAGGGTATGCTTTGGCGGACCGCTTAATTTTTAAGCCCATCAAAAAAAGCTTGGGTCTCTCCCGAGCGCGCATTTGTTATAGTACCGGGGCTTTTCTGAGTCCGGAGGTCTGCCGGTTCTACCAGCGGCTTAATCTATCCCTCAAGAGTCTGTACGGATCCACCGAGGGCGGCATACTGACCGGAGCCCGGAACGACGATCTCCGCTTAGACACGGTCGGGCCGGTGAACCCGGAAGCCGAGGTCCAAATAAGCGATCAGGGGGAGCTCCTCTACCGCCAGCCGGGGATATTTATCGGCTACCAGAACGATCCCCTTCAGACGGCGGAGGCTTTGAAAGACGGCTGGTTTCACAGCGGCGACCATGTTATTCCGGGTGGGAATGGGCACCTGGTCTTTGTCGCTCGCCTGCGGGATCTGGTCGAACTGGCCGGCGGCGGAAAACTGGCCCCGCAGATGATTGAAGCCCGGCTGCGATTCAGCCCCTATATCCAGGACGTGTGGGTGATGGCGGGTCCGGACCGGAGCACCATCTCGGCCGTGATCGTTATCCATTATGACCAGGTCAGCCAATGGGCGGGAAAAAAGCGATTGTCCTATACGGCCTTCGCCGACCTCTCCCAAAGACCGGAGGTGGTGGAATTGATCGGCCAGGAGATCGAGCGGATCAACGCCGATCTTCCCGCCGAGGTCCGGATCAGCAAGGCGGTCAATCTCCACCGGGAATTCGATCCCAACGAAGGCGAAATCACGCGAACCAGAGCGCTGCGCCGGTCCCGATTGGAAACACGGTACCGGGAGCTGATCGAAGCCCTCTACAGCGGCCGGACCGAGGCGGTGATCGAAGCGCCGGTCCAGTACCGGGACGGACGGATGGGCACCGCCCGGACGACTTTAACTATTCAGTCTATTGAAAGGGCGGATCCATGACCTTTTTTCTGCAATTGGTGGTAACCGGTTTGACCCTGGGCATGGTCTACGCCCTGATCGCTATCGGCTTTGTCATCATTCTCAAGTGTTCCAATGTCTTTAATATCGCCCAGGGCCACTTGGTCATGATCGGCGGCTACCTGGGCTATACCTTCCTGGTGACCTTCGGGCTGCCGATCTGGGCTACCCTGATCATGGCCTTGATCACGGCCACCCTCATGGGTTTGTTGATTGAACGGCTGGCCCTGCGCCCCCTGCTCGGTCAGTCGGAGCTGGCGCTCATCATGATGACTATCGCCCTGGCCACGGTGCTGGAAGGATTGGCCACCTTGATCTGGGGGGGCGAATACAAGACCTACCATGGCTTGCTGCCCACGCTGACCCTGAAGCTGGGCAAGATCTCCGTACCCCCGGAATCGCTCATCGGGCTCCTGGTGTCGTTGGTGGCCGTTACCCTGCTCCTGCTGCTCTTCCGCTATACCAAGATCGGATTGGCCATGCGGGCCACGGCCGAAGACCTGCAGGTGGTGCAAAGCTTCGGCATCAAGGCGACCACGGTCTATGCCGTTTCCTGGGTAATATCCTGCATTGTCGGAGTGATCGGCGGGATTCTCTTGGGCGGCGTCTCCGGCGTGATGATCCCGCTGGCCGAGATCGGCCTCAAGGCCTTCGCGGTGGTGCTGCTGGGCGGGGTCAACTCCATTGGCGGGGCCATCGTCGGCGGAATCATCCTGGGCGTCTCGGAGAATATCGCCGCCGGCTACCTGGACCCTCTTTTGCCGGGCGGCGGTTTGGCGCAGATATTTCCCTTTGTGGTGATGTTGATCGTCCTCATCTTCAAACCCCACGGTTTATTCGGTCTGGTCAGGATAGAAAGGATTTGAACCATGGGTTTCGGCTCGGGACTCTTTCAAGAAGATTACGGCCAGGACATGGCCCTCCTGCGCACCGGACGGCAGTGGTTACTGCTGGCCGCCTTTTTACTCTTTCTTTTGGTCTGCCCGCTGTTTTTCAGTGATCGGGAACTGACGATTCTGACCATGATCGGCATCGCCATTATCAGTGTGCTCGGCCTGAATATTTTAACCGGTTATTGCGGACAGATCTCCATGGGGCACGTCGGTTTCATGGCAGTCGGGGCCTATGTGTCCGCCATCCTGACCGCGCACCACGGATGGTCGTTCTGGGCGGCCCTGCCCGCCGCGGCCCTGGCGGCCGGAGTGGCGGGTCTGATCTTCGGCCTCCCCTCCTTGAAGATCAAGGGCTTTTACCTGATTATGGCCACGATCGCCGCCCATTTCATCATTATTTGGCTGATCCTGCAGCTTCAAAGTATTACCGGGGGGGCCGATGGCCTGGCGGTACCCAAACCTCGGATAGGGGGTCTGGTCCTGAATTCCAAAGCCAGCTATTTCTATCTGGTGATGTTTTTTGCCTGCCTGGCCACCCTCTCTTCTCTGAATATCATCCGGACCAGGGCCGGCCGGGCCTTCGTGGCCATTCGGGATAACGACCTGGCGGCGGAGGTCATGGGCATTAATCTCTGGAGTTACAAGCTTCAGGCCTTTTTTATCGGCTGCGTCTATGCGGGGGTGGCCGGGGCCCTGCTGGTGCACTACTACGGCTTCGCCAGCGTCGACCAATTTCCTTTCAATGATTCAGTCTGGTACTTGGGTATGCTGATCGTGGGGGGCATGGGCAGCATCCCCGGGGCCATCCTGGGCGCTGTTTCGCTCCGGCTGCTGGATGAGCTGGTAACCATTGTGGGCCCGATTCTGTCGGCCGCCGTGGCCGCCCAGGCCGCCGCCTCCCTGGCCCTGATCAGCCGGGGATTGGTCATCATCCTTTTTCTGATTTTTGAACCAAGGGGGCTCGATCACCGTTGGGAAATCATCAAGGCCTATTTCAAATTATGGCCGTTTTCGCATGAAGAGGGAGAGTGAAAGGGGGTGACGGAAACACACGGAGGACCCCGCAGGGGTAAGGAGAAAAAAACCACAGACCAGAGAGGAGAAAAAAATGAGTAAAATCAAATGGGTGTTAGTCGCTTTCCTGATGATGCTGGCGACCGGGATGCTGGTGGTCCACCAGGCCGACGCGGCCGGGAAGACCGTCTATGTCGGTGGCACCATGTCCCTGACCGGACCTTATGCCGAGGATTCGGCGGCCGTTCTGGCCGCCTTTGAGGATTATGTCAAATATGTGAACGAGACCAAGCAACTGGCCCCCTGGCGCAAGGAGAAATGGCCGGCCGATGTAAACATCGAGTTGCTCTGGCGCGACGACGAACTCAAACCGGCCAAGGCGCTTTCGATCTATGAAGAATTGAAAGCCAAGGGGATCCTGGTCTACCGGATCTCGGGGTCGCCCATCGCCCTGGCCTTAAAGGATCGGCTGAAACAGGACGGCTTCGGCGCCACCAGTATGGCCACCGGCCCCTATCTCATGAAACCGATGGGAACCATCTTCACCTATTATCCAATTTATACGGATGAGCTGGCGGCCATCTCCGAATGGTACAAGGAAAACTGGAAGGAAAAAAGAAAACCCCGAGTGGCCTATCTGACCGCGGACAACGCCATGGGCAAGTCCATCGAAATCCCGGAAATGAAAGCCTATCTGGAAAAGGTCGGCTATGAGTTCGTCGGCACCCAGTACGTGCCGCTCGTCCCGACCTCTCCCCCCACCACCCAGTTGATGTGGCTTAAGCAGAATAAGGTGGACCTGGCCTTGGGCGTCATGATCAATCCCGGATCCCAGCCGACCGTCAAGGAAATGGTCCGGCTTGGGATGGGTCCCTTTCAGGCCTATAAGATGACCCTGGGTTGTGCCCTGCCGAGCCACCTGCCGGTCTTTGCCGCCGCCATGGGGACCTTGGGGGACGGATTTGTGGTCGCCGGCGGTTTCCCCCCCTGGGATGAAATGAGCCCCGGGGTAAAATTCGAGACCGAATTACAGAAAAAGTACCACCCCAATAAGTGGGTCAGCCACAGTCAGTACATGGGCGGTTTTCTGGAAGCCATGATCCAAGTGGAGGCCCTGCGGTTGGCCATGCAAAAGGTCCCGCTGGAGAAACTGAAACCGGTGGATGTCCTGAACAATGGATTCTATCAGATCAAGAACTTGGACACCGGCGGCATCAGCGCCAGCCCGATCAGTTACGGCCCGAACCGGATCGAAGGGGTCGACAAGGTCCGGGTCGACCAACTGCAAAAAGGCAAGGTGATCAAACAGGGGGTCTGGCCTCTCCGCAACATTTATTAACGTTCAACCCTTCCCTGTTCTTCCGTGGGCCCTGCGCCCAGGGCCCACGGAACCTTTTCCAGCGTTCCCAGGTAGTAATGGTCCCATAATAGAATCGACTATCTCGTGGCTTTTAACTCGCCATTCCCGCAGCGTTTTTTTGGTGGGAATCCAGCTCCTGTCTGGTGCGATTCTGGATCCCCGATTGAAGCACTCGGGGATGACGGTCGGGGGGTTGTACAGACAAATACTAACCCCGAAATAACTTCAATCGGCCGCCTTGAGGAGAACCGATCGGTTCGGGTGAAGTCCGGGTCACTTTCCTGGAATGTAGGAGGTTGAGATGAAACAAACTAAGATCGATTTGTCTATTCTGGATAAGTTCGGTTTCGAGGTGCCGCCCGTAGGGGTTAAATTTCTGGCCCGGGCTCCGGAGCGAATCGAGCGGTTGGATGAAAACCTGGCTTTCTGCGAAATGCTCAAACGCGCCCAGGAAGGCAAGACTTTTTTTGCGGATGCCCAAAGCCACACCTGTGAGGCCGGTTTATACGTCTTGGGGCAGGCGGAAGCCCCGGGCCCTTTTATCAGCGGAGAATTCGGCGCCGGGTTGAAAATCTTCGAGGAGCCCCGGGCGGCTGGGCGATTGTATCATTATATCCCCCGGATCGCCAAAGGCGTGGTGCGCTATACCGCCTTTTCCCCGATTGCCGACCTCCCTTTCGATCCGGATGTTCTGATCGTCTTAGCCCGAACCAGCCAAACGGAAATTCTGCTGCGGGCCATGAGCTATCGAACGGGTAAAATGTGGTCAAGTAAATATTCAGCGGCCATCGGCTGCGCCTGGATTTATGTCTATCCTTATTTGACCGGGGAATTAAATTACACCCTGACGGGTTTGGGCCACGGGATGAAGCGCCGGAAGCTGTTTCCGGAAGACCGGCAATTGGTCTCCATCCCCTTTGATTTGCTGCCGTCCCTGCTCAAAATTTAGGGAGATGCCCTGGGCGCTTCCGGCCTATCAACCGGACGGCGATGAATTCGTCCGGCAATTGATTGATTCGTTGGGTATCAAGGAAATCAAGAAGGAAGGTGGTTGAGAGAAAGATCATGAACCTGGCCAGAAACCTGGAAAACGCGGCTTTTTACTTTCCGGACCGTGCGGCCCTGCGGGAAGGGGGCGTGCAAATCAATTATGCGCAATTGAACGACCGGGCCAACCGGGTGGCCACGGCCCTTATCGGGAAGGGCCTCCAACCGGGGGAATTGGTCGGCTTATGCGCCCCCAATTCGATGGATTGGATTACCTTCTATTTCGGCGTACTCAAGACCGGGGCCGTGGCCGTCACCCTTTCCTCGCTGCTGCGCGGGGATGAGCTGGCCCTGCTGGTCAACCACGCCCGGCCTCGTTTGGTCTTCACCCAGGAAAATAAGCTTTCCGATCTGGATCGGTTGAAAGCGGGCGGCGCGCTGGAAAAGATCATCTGCCCCGGGGGGGACCTGAACCTGGGAGACCTCCTCGACCAAGGATCGGGTATTTTCCGGGCGGTCGATCGGGATCGGGCCGATACGGCGGCCGTTCTTTATACCGGCGGTACTACCGGAACTCCTAAGGGAGTCATGCTGACCCATGAAGGAATAGATTTCTCCAGCCACCTGACGGTGAATTGCGAGCGCTCCACCGAAACGGACCAGGCCCTCTGCTTCATGCCCTTCAACCACGTCTTCGGCCAGATCCACATCCTGAACGCCACCATCCTGAGCTGCGGCTGTCTGGAAATCCTGTCCGGCTTCGACCTGGATCGAATTGTGGAGGCCCTCTCCACCGGCCGGGTGACCAAGTTTTTTGCCGTACCCACGGTCTATATCCGGCTGCTGAGCCTCCCGGACCTGGAAAAGAAATTGGGAAAGCTGCGCTATTGTTTTTCCGCCGCCGCCTCCATGGCCAGCGAAATTGTCAAACAATGGAAAGAGCGGACCGGTATTATGATTGCGGAGTCGTACGGCATGACCGAAGGCATGCCGGTAACGTACAATCACTATTATCCGGAGCGGCACGTGGTGGGATCGGTGGGGACCCTGGTCCCCGGCGTGGAGGTCCAGATCCGGGACACAGCCGGAAACCGGCTGGAAACCGGGCAGGAAGGGGAAATCTGCGTCCGGGGGCGTAACGTCATGAAAGGGTATCTCCATAATCCGGAAGGGACCCGAGCGGCCTTCTGGGAGGGAGACTGGCTGCGGTCCGGAGATGTCGGGGTCTTCAACGAAGAGGGCTACCTTTTCCTCGTTGACCGGCTGAAGGATATGGTCATTACCGGGGGGGAAAACGTCTATCCCCGGGAGGTGGAAGAAGTGCTCTACCAGCATCCGTCGGTGGAGGAATGCGCCGTCATCGGCCTGCCGGATCCGGAGTGGGGGGAGCGGGTGACCGCCTTTATCGTTCCCAAGCCCGGAGACACCATTGAGGCCGAGGCCTTGAAGTCTTTCCTGAAAACCCGCTTATCACCCTTTAAGGTGCCCAAAGAATTTGTGGCTGTGGCCGAGTTGCCCAAAAGCCCGGCCGGCAAGCTCCTGAAAAGGGAGCTCAAAAGGCGGGCCCAGACCGGATAACCCCTGGCCAAGCTAAAGGAGGATTAATTCAGACCTGAGGACCGGTTGGATCAATAATAAATCAGGCCCGAGGCTTGCGGAAGCTGTACCCGGCAGCGCGGGCTAAAACGGAACAGGAGGGCATAATTTATGGAAAAGGAATGGCGGGAGCTATCGGGTCCTGAAAAGAGAGAAATACGTTTTTCAACCTGGCTGGCGGCCGAAGGCGTAACTTTCCAGAAACCGGAGGACGAAGCTACCTATCAGGCGGCGGTCATCCGGTTTAAGGATGCCCTGCTGCGGGAAAAAACCCCGGACCGGGTGCCGGTCCTGTTGCTGGGTACATTCATGCCGACCCACCTGTACGGCGTGACCCCCTATGAAGCCATGTACGATCCGGACAAACTGGCGGCGACCTGCCTTCAGTTTGTTAAGGACTTTCGGCCCGATTATTACGTGACTCCGGCCTTGATCGGTTCCGGCAAGATTTATGAAACCCTGGCCCTCAAGCAATATAAGTGGCCCGGTCACGGGCTCAGCAAGGAATCCGGCTATCAATACGTGGAGGGGAATTACATGACGGCGGATGATTATCCGGCCCTGATCGACGACCCTTCGGATTTTTGGTTGAGAACCTGGATGCCCCGGGTCTTTGGAGCGTTGGAACCTCTATCGCACCTGTCTCCTTTCCCGGATTTGTGGGAAATCGTCCTGGTCTCCTTGCAGATGATCCCCTTCGGCATTCCCCCGGTCCAGGGGGCACTGAAGGCCCTCATTGAGGCCGGGAACCTAGCCATGGCCTGGATCGAGAAAATGATGGGTTTTGAAATGGCGGCCCGGGGTCTGGGGGTTCCCAGTTGTTTCGGCGGGGCCTCTAAAGCCCCCTATGATATCCTTTCCGATACCCTCCGGGGCACCAAGGGGATCATGTTGGACTTGTACCGGCAGCCCGAGATGGTTCTAAAGGCCGTCGAGCGGCTTACCCCCCTGGCCATTAAACAGGGGTTGAACGCGGCCACCATGAACAAGAATCCCGTCGTGTTTATGCCGCTGCATAAAGGGGCCGACGGATTCATGTCCGATGCCCAATTCAAGAAATTCTACTGGCCTTCCCTGAAAGCGGTGATACTCGGTCTAGCCGAGGAAGGCTGTGTGCCCTTTTTATTCTGTGAAGGATCGTATAACACCCGGTTGGAATACCTGAAGGAACTCCCCAAAGGTTCCTGCCTGTGGATCTTCGACCGGACGGACATGTCTCGGGCCAAGGAAGTTCTGGGGGACCGCCTCTGTATTGGCGGCAACGTACCGTCCGGGCTGATCCTGGTGGGAACCCCGGAAAAGGTGAAGGACTACTGCCGGAACCTGATCGATACCGCCGGGAAGGGCGGCGGCTATATTATGTCTTTGGGGACCGCCATGGATGAAGGACGGGCGGACACCCTCCACGCCATGGTTGATTTCAGCAAAGAATACGGAGTGTATCGGAGTTAACGGGCCGTCCGGACTTACTATTTAATTGCGCAGACGTAGGGCGGATCAAGCGAAGCGGATCCACCGGTTATTTTTTACGAAACGATTACCCGTCCGGTAACGGATTAACGAGATGGAGGCAAGGCATGGACCAAAAAATGATAGACCTGATGGCCGACCTGAAGGAAGAGGAAACCCTGGGACGCGTCAAGGAACTGGTAGCCGCGAAAACGGATCCCCTGGAGATCCTGGCCGCCGCCCGGGCGGCCATGGAGATCGTGGGAAAACGGTTTGAAACCTACGAGTACTTCATCCCGGACCTGGTCATGGCCGGCGAGATCCTGACGGCCATCTCGGGAATAGTCAAGCCGCTGCTGACCCAGGGCGAGGAAGGTCCCAAAAAAGGCCGGGTGATTATTGCTACCGTCGAGGGGGACATCCACGATATCGGCAAGGACATCGTCACCTTCATGCTGGAGGTGAGCGGCTACGAAGTGCTCGACCTGGGGATCGATGTGCCGATTGAAACAGTGGTCGAGAAGACCCGAGAGTTTCAGCCCCAGGTGGTGGGCTTGAGCGCCTTCCTGACCTTGGCCTTCGATTCCATGAAGCAGACCATCGAGGCCCTCGAGGCGGCGGGGTTAAGGAAGAAGGTAAAGATCATGATCGGCGGCGGGCAGATCGACGAAGAGATCCGGCACTATGTAAAAGCCGACGCCTACGGTCGCGACGCCATCGCCGCGGTCAACCTCTGTAAAGAGTGGATAGGATGATGCGGATTATTAAGAGGGGCTTTCCTTTCGCCAGCGGCAGGGTTCAGAGACGGCCCGGCCTCTCTCTAATTTGTCTATTTGTGCAAACCGAGTTTTTTCATCCGAAAAAACAGCGTGGTCGGCTTCAAGCCGAGGACGGCGGCGGCCCCATTTCCCCCGCTGACTTTCCAATGAGTGGCCTGCAAGACCTTTTCCAGATAATCACGCGCTCCATCTCGGCCCAGGGCAGCAGCCCGCCCGGTTCGCTAAAGTCCTGGTGGGCCGGGACGTGATCCAGGCCGGAGAAGCTGATTCGCTGGCCGTCCGACAGAATAACCGCTCTTTCGATGAAATGTCTTAATTTCCGCATTCATCAGTTAAAAGAATGGTATAAAGATTGTAGATTAGAACAGTATTCTATTGGTTGTTCGCCCTTTTGGGTGGGTAGCTACAAGCTAGGGTAGCTTAGTCTGAAATCGAACCTTTGTGGCCGCCGGGTCTCATCGAAAGGGTTTTCCAGCTTGCTTTTTAGGTTCCATCCCGGCCCCCGTACTTTCAAATTTTTAAGGAGGTAGGGCTGGCTTGGCAGGCGTCCATAGTCTATGAGTATGGGCCTACTTTAAATAAAATTAGTTGCTTTGGCCCGGGTTCGAAGTCCGGAGTACCTTTGGAAAACCCTTTCGATGAGAGCCGGCGGCCATACCAGATAGGCGGGGGTACCCACCCAAAAGGGCGAAGCGTCTATTAATTACAAAAAATCCATGACCCTCTTCTCCCAAATCCTCCAATACGCCATTTCCGGTCTGACCGGCGGAAGCATTTACGCCGTACTCGGTATCTGCTGGAGCGTAGTCTATCTGATCACCAAGGTCCTCAACTTCACCACCGGTGAATTCGTCATGCTGGGCGGGATGCTGACCTGGGGCTTTCACAGCGCGGGGTTGGGACTGTTGCCGTCTTCCCTGCTGGCGGTGGCCGCCACCATTGCCATCGCCGTCATCATGGAGCGAACGGCCATCCGGCCGGTGAGGCAGCCTTCGGAGATGGTCTACATGATGCTGACCATCGCCCTGGCCTCCATCATCAAGGGGGTCATCCTGCTGCAATGGGGCTCGGAAACCCGGAAAATCGACCCCATGTTCGGGAATACCCCCATCCAGGTGCTGGGGGCCACGCTGACCCCTCAGGTAATCGTGGTTGTTGGTTTTCTGGTTATCGTCACCGCCGGGCTCACCTGGTTCCTTAACTATACCCTGTTCGGTAAGGCGCTCCGGGCTTCGGCCGTCAACCCGACCGGCGCCAAACTGATGGGCATCGACATCAGCCGTTTTCGACTTTTCTGTTTCGGACTGGCCGGAGGCCTGGGGGCCCTCACCGGCATTGTCACCGCCCCGATTACCTTCACGGGATATGAAATCGGACTGTTAAACGGGTTGAAGGGGCTGGTGGCCGCTATTGTGGGCGGTTGGACGATCATCGGGACGGTCCTGGCCGCCCTGGCCTTGGGGCTGCTGGAAGGATTTTGCGCCGGTTTCATCTCCGCGAGCTTGAAGGATGTCTTTTCCCTGCTGGTGATGGTGATTTTCCTGGTCCTCAGCACCTACCGCTGGCGCTTTCGGAGGAGGACCCTATGAAATCGGAGACACGGTTCCCGCTGCCCTTCCTGGTCTTTGCCCTGGCCGTTTTCCTGTTGCCGCTGGCGGTGTCCGGGTCCTACGTCATCGGGGTCATGTGTTTTGTCGCCATTTACGGCGCCCTGGCCCTGGGGAAAGGCGTGCTGCTGGAGCAGGCCGGGATCTTCTCCTTGGCCCATCCCACCTGGTTCGGACTCGGCGCCTACGTGACGGGCATCGCCGCGGTCAAAGGGTTGCCCCCCCTGCTGGCCATCCTGCTGGCCGCGGGGTTCGTCGCCCTGATGGCTCTTGTTTTGGGGGCTCCGTTGCTCAGGCTGAAGGGGTATTATCTGGCCTGCGCCACCTTCTCGCTGATGTTGATTGTCGAGATCGTCATCGCCAACCTGGGATCGCTCACCGGCGGCCACGACGGTCTGATGGGCATTCCGGCGCTGTCCATCGGGGGACTGGCCCTGGAGGGGGACCGGTCTTTTTATTTTCTAACCTGGGGGCTCTGTCTGGGAACCTACTGGTTTCTGAACAATCTGATGCATTCCCGCATGGGCCGGGCCATCGTCTCCTTTAATGACAGCGAAACGGCCAGCCGCTGCCTGGGGATCAACGTGGCGGCCTATAAACTGCGGTTGTTCATTATCACCGCTATCCTGGCCAGTCTGGCGGGCAGCCTTTTCTGTTTTTGGATTCGTTATATCATGCCTGCGCTTTTTGGGTTCCCCCTCCTGGTGCAATTGATCACCATGATCATCATCGGCGGCGGGAAAACCCTGTACGGACCCCTGCTCGGGAGTCTGGTCGTCATGTGGCTGCAGGAACTGATCCATACCTATTTAGGAAAAGTGCTGCCGGTCATGACGGCCGAAGTGGATGCGCTTTTTTTCGGGATCATTATCGTCGTCATCCTTATTTACATGCCCGGCGGGCTGGCCGGGTGGCTGGAACGGTTGGGTCCGGTTGGAAGGAGCTCTCGTGCGCGGGCCAACCCGTCCTGAAGCCTGGCTGGAGGTCAAGGAAATCAGCCGGCACTTCGGCGGTATCCTGGCCTTGAACCGAGTCTCCTTCCATTTGGATCAGGGCGGGATCACTTCCCTGATCGGACCCAACGGGGCCGGGAAGACGACCTTGATCAATGTCATCACCGGCCTGTATCCGGCGGACCAGGGTCGAATCCATTTTCAGGGGGAGAATATCGCCGGTCTGGCGGCTCATCAGATTGCCGCCCGGGGCATCGGCCGGACCTTTCAACTGGAAGAACTCTTCGGCAGCCTCTCCGTCCTGGAAAATGTCATGGTCGGCTGCCACGTGCGCAGCCGCGCCGGCATGGTGTCCTGCGGCCTAGCCCTGCCTTCGGCCCGGAGAGAGGAAAAACAGGAACGGGAGGCCGCCCTGGCCAACCTGCAATTGATCGGCCTGGAGCATAAGGCCGGGGACCCGATTGACAAGCTGCCCCTGGGGGAACGAAAGCTGGTCGGGGTGGCCCGGGCCCTGAGCATGCAGCCCCGATTTCTTTTGCTGGATGAACCGGTGGGCGGTCTGGCGGCCCATGAGATCACGAAACTGGTCGATCTGATTTACCGGCTCCGCTCCGAAGGGTTGACCATCTTTCTCGTGGAACACAATATGCCCTTCGTCATGTCCCTGTCGGAAAAAGTACTGGTCCTGGACGGGGGCTCTTTGATTGCCGAAGGACTTCCGGAGGAAATCAGACGGAACGAGACCGTGATCAAGGCCTACCTGGGTGAGGAGGTGGCCGTTGCCTGATCCCCGGGTGAACGGAAGCGCACCGGAAACCCCGGGGAACGGGGAAACACCTCGCCTCCGGCTGGAGGCGGTTGCCACCTTTTACGGGGAAGCCCAGGTCCTGAAGGAGATTTCCCTAACCGTCCGGGCCGGACAGATCGTGGCCCTTCTGGGCAGCAACGGCGCCGGGAAAACCACCTTACTCAAGACCCTCACGGGATTGCTGACCCCCCGGGCAGGGAGGATTTTTTTTGAGGGCCGGCCCATCGAAGGCCTGCCGACGCATCGGGTCATTGCCCAAGGGATCGCCAGCGTTCCCGAGGGGCGGGAACTTTTCGGTTCCCTGAGCGTGATGGATAATCTGCTTATCGGGACCTACTCGCTGTCCGGCGAGAAGAGAAGAGAGGCCCTGGGCGGTCGCCTTAAAATGGTCTTTACCCTTTTTCCCATCCTGGAAGAACGAGTCAAACAGAAAGCGGAGACCATGTCCGGCGGGCAACAACAGATGCTGGCCATCGGCAGGGCGCTGATGGCCATGCCGAAACTGCTGGCCCTGGACGAACCCTCGCTGGGGCTTTCGCCCCTGCTGGTGGCGGAAGTGATGCGCGTCCTGAAAAAAATAGCCCGTCAGGGGGATATCTCCCTGCTACTGGTGGAGCAAAACGCCCGAGCGGCCCTGAAGATTGCCGATTATGTCTATGTGCTGGAAAGGGGCGAGATCGTCCTGAAAGGCCCGGCCCGGGAGGTGGTCGATAGTCCGATCATCCAATCCGCTTATCTGGGCGGCTGAGAAACTATACCGGACGTTATAATGAAACAGGTATATTAACGGTCTCAAAATAGTACCACCATCCCAGAGCGTCATTCCCGCAGGGCTTCTGAGCGGGAATCCAGGTTTTTTTAGGAAACACTGGATCCCCGATAAAGACATTCGGGGATGACGAGAAATTATATGCAAAAACAAAAAAGAGACCATCATTATTAAAAGGAGGACAACAGATGAAACGCGTATTTTTTATCACCCTGGCCCTGGTCGTAGGTGCGGTATTCTTTTTACCCGGCAGCAGTCAGGCCCAGAAGGCCCCCTACGTAATTGGCGGCGTTCTGGACATGACCGGCCGGCAGTCCAATCTGGGAATCGGCGGGAAAAGGGGCATGGAGATCGCCGTCAATACGATCAATGCCGCCGGCGGCGTAAACGGCAGGCAACTGAAAGTGGTTTATTATGACACGGAGAGCGAGCCGGCTAAAGCGGTCATTCACACCAAGCGATTAATCGAAGTGGATAAGGCCGTCCTGCTCGGGGGCTACAGCTCCTCCGGGGCTGCCATGGCTGTCCTCCAAACCGTCGAATCCGCGAAAATCCCGATGATCGCCGCCACCCCCATAGATAAACTCTGGATCCCTACCAAGAAATGGGTCTTCAACGTCGTTCCCCGCCAGCGGGAGGCCTCCATCCCCGTCCTGCTGGAAAACCTGCTGCAGCGGGGGGCCAAAAAGATCGCCTACCTGTACATCGACACCGCCTACGGCCAGGCCGGAAAAGAAGTTTTCGATTGGGCGGTTAAAGAGCTGAAGATCACCCCGGCCGTGGTGGAGAAATACGCCCCGGGAAGCACCGATATGAGCCCCCAGATCACCCACCTCAAGGCCGCCGGGGTGGATGGCCTGTTGATCACCGGAAACGTGCCGGATACGGTCATTGTGATCAAAAACGCCCGGGACCAGGGTTTTACCCATCCCATCGTCAGCGATTATGCGGTGGTCGGTCCGGAGTTCATCGACCTGGGCGGAAAATACGTGGAAGGGATCGTCAGTACTTCCCTGAAAACCCTGATTGCCCCGGACCTGCCGGCGGGCGACATCCAGAAAAAGGTGGCCATGGATCTCTATTCCAAATACACCAAGCTCTACGGGGCCTTCAGCCTCTATGCCGGCCATCCCTGGGACCAGGTCTACCTGACGGCGGAGGCCTTGAAAAAGGTGGACCCCAAACTGGACCCGGCCAATGCCAATGACTTGATTAAAATCAGGGAGCAGCTTCGGGACAACCTGGAGAAAATTAAGGGATTTGTCGGTCAAAACGGCGTCTTCAATTATTCCCCTGAAAACCACAACGGCCTGGGGCCCAAGTGCTATGTGCCGGTGGTGATCGAGAAGGGAGCCTGGAAGTTGTATAAGGGGAAATAAAACCTAAATCCTAAAACCGAAATTCGAAGCACGAAATTCGAAACAAACTCCAAATGTTCAAATTCGGATTTCGAATTTGAGCTTAACGTTTTACCATTTTTTAGCATTATCTCGGGAGGTTTTATATGGATCAAAAACTGATAGACCTGATGGCGGACCTGAAGGAGGAGGAAACCCTGGGACGCGTCCAGGAACTGGTAGCCGCGAAAACGGATCCCCTCGAGATCTTGGCCGCCGCCCGGGCGGCCATGGAGATCGTGGGAAAACGATTCGAAACCGTACGAGTACTTCATTCCAGACCTGGTTATGGCCGGCGAGATCCTGACGGCCATCTCGGGGATCGTCAAGCCGCTGCTGACCCAGGGCGAGGAGGGTCCCAAGAAAGGGCGGGTCCTGATCGCCACCGTGGAAGGGGACATCCACGATATCGGCAAGGATATCGTCGTCTTTATGCTGGAGGTGAGCGGCTACGAAGTGCTCGACCTGGGGATCGACGTGCCGATTGAAACAGTGGTGGAGAAGACCCGGGAGTTTCAGCCCCGGGTGGTGGGCCTGAGCGCTTTTTTGACCCTGGCCTTCGATTCCATGAAACAGACCATCGAAGCCCTCGAGGCGGCAGGACTAAGGGAAAATATAAAGATTATGATCGGCGGCGGGCAGATCGATGAGGAGATCCGACAATATGTGAAGGCCGACGCCTACGGTCGCGACGCTATCGCCGCGGTCAACCTCTGCAAACAGTGGATAGGAGAATGAGGATGAAAGAAACCGCTGCCGAACTTTATCAACAACGGGAAAAGAGGGTTCTGGACGCCATCGCCTTGCGCGTCCCGGATCGGGTACCCATTCTGGTTTTTTTCGCCTTTTTCCCGGCCAAGTACTGTGGAATGACCGTCCAGGAACTGATGTACGACCCGGATAAACTTTTCGAGGCCCAGTGGAAGACCATGATCGATTTCGAACCGGACATGGACAACAACCCCTTCGGCTTGCGTTTCCTGGGCCCCATCCTGGAAACCCTGGATTTCAAGCCCCTGAAGTGGCCCGGCCACGGGGTAACCGCCAACCGGACCTATCAGTATATCGAGGGCGAGTATATGAAAGCCGAGGAGTACGATCATTTTCTGCTCGACCCCACCGATTTCATGATCCGGAGGTTCTGGCCTCGCATCATGGGGGGGCTGAGCGGCTTGCAGCAGCTCCCACCCCTTCACAATATTATCAGCTATTACCTGGGGGTCTCCATGGGCTTCCGGGGATTTGCCCAGC
Source organism: uncultured delta proteobacterium (assembly GCA_963843145.1). Lineage (GTDB taxonomy): Bacteria > Desulfobacterota > RBG-13-43-22 > RBG-13-43-22 > RBG-13-43-22 > CAVQSS01. The sequence goes on along the minus strand of CAWJJC010000011.1, from coordinate 54,553 downwards.
CGGAGGTCAAAGCGGCCCTGGAAACGCTGGTCAAGGCTGGAGAAAAATCCATGGAGATCGCCACCTACGGCCAGCGTTTTACCAAGGAGGCCCGGGAAGCGGGTTTTCCCATGCAGGTCGGAGGTATTTGCCAGGCCCCCTTTGACACCCTGAGCGATTTTTTCCGGGGTATGAAAGGCACCATGCTCGACATGTACCGGAGGCCGGAGAAAGTGGTTCAGGCCTGCGAGAAGCTGCTGCCCTTCATGATCGAGATGGCGGTGAACGGCACCCGGGCCACCGGGAATCCTCGGGTATTCATCCCGATCCACTGGGGGCTGGACAATTTCATGTCCAAGGAGCAGTTCGATCGCTTTTTCTGGCCTACTCTCCGAGACCTGATGCATACCTTGATCAAAGAGGGGCTCAACCCCTGCCCCCTGTGGGAAGGGAACTGCACCACCCGTCTGGAGACCATTAAGGATATTCCGGAGGGCAAGGCCTGCTACGCCTTTGAGGCCACCGACATGGTTAAGGCCAAGAAGATCCTCGGCGGCAGGGTCTGCATCCGGGGCAACGTCCCCTTGTCCATCATGGCCACCGGCACACCGGATCAGGTCCGGACCTACTGTAAAAACTTGATCGACACGGTGGCCAAGGGCGGCGGATACATCATGGACACCTCCACCGGCCTGGACGACGCCAAACCGGAAAATGTGAAAGCCCTGATTGATTTTACAAGGGAATACGGAGTGTATTAATATTCACCGCAAAGACGCAAAGGACGCCAAGGCGAAAAGGATATCGCTCCGCGAATAAAAATTTCACTGCTTCTTTGCGTCTTGAGCGAGAGCAGCGAGCGGGTGGTGCATAAAACTGAGGAGTGCTTTATGGAAACACGAGTAGTCAGCCCACAGGGCAAGGAAGTGATTATTGGCGACGGGCGACCGACGGTGCTGATCGGGGAGCGGATCAATCCTTTCGGCAAGGGACCGCTGAAAGAAGCTATGAAATCGGGGGACCTGGAGCCCATTCGCCGCGAGGCGCTAAAACAGGCGGAGGCCGGGGCCGATATCCTGATTATCAGCGTGGCCACCTTCGGGATCGATGAGACCGTGGTTCTCCCCCAGGTGGCCAAAACCGTCATGGAGACCGTGGATCTCCCGCTCTGTCTGGAAAGCCGAAACCCGACGGCGCTGGAAAACGCTTTACGATTGGGTTGTGGAAAGCCGGTCATCAGTTCGGTCACCGGGGAAGACCCGTTGCTGGATAAGATCCTGCCCCTGGTGAAACAATACGGGACTGCCCTGGTAGCCATGACTTCCGGGGGGGTAGGCATCCCCAAGGTCCCCCAAAAAAGACTCGAGATCGCCTGGCATATCCTGGAACGGACGAGTAATTTGGGAATACCGCGGGATGACCTGCTGCTCGATTGTCTGGCCGAATCGAGTGCGGTCAACGACAAAGCCGTCTTGATTACGCTGGAAACCCTGGAAACCGTCAAGCGGGAAACCGGGGTTAATCTCGTCCTGGGGGCCAGCAACGTCTCTTTTGGCCTGCCGAACCGGTTGGCCGTCAACGCCGTCTTTCTGGCCCTGGCCATCCGGGCCGGCCTCAACTGCGCCATCGTCGATGCCGCCCGGATGAAGCCGTTCATCCTGGGCGTGGATCTCATGCTGGGCCGGGACCGCATGGCCCGGCGGTATACCAACTACAACCGGAAGATAAGAAGGTAAGAAGCGTCATTCCGGACAAGCGAAGCGCGATCCGGAATCCATCACCCGGCTAAGCTTCAAACCCTCTGGATACCGGATCAGGTCCGGTATGACATCAAAAGGCAAAGGAATTAAAACAACATGTCCCTCTTTGAAGACAATGACGAACAACGCCTGTTCAGGCAGGAATTTCGGAAATTTTGCGCGCGGGAGATTACTCCCCATGTGGATGCTTGGGAGCGGGACCGGGCCGTACCCCGGGAGCTTTGGAAAAGACTGGGCGGGCAGGGCTATCTCTGTCCTTGGCTGCCGGAAGCCTACGGCGGGCTGGATCTGGATTTCAGCTATTCGATCATCATCGGCGAAGAACTGATCCGAGCCGACGGTTTCGGCGTCGGCGTCCCGCTGCATGCCGATGTGGCCGTGCCGTATATTTATTCGTACGCCACGGAAGATCTGAAAAAAAGAATCCTGCCGGGCTGCACCACGGGGGAAATCATCGCCTGCATCGGTCTGACCGAACCCAACGCCGGGTCGGACCTGGCCGCTATCCGGACCAAAGCCGTCCGGCAGGGTGACCACTACGTCATCAACGGTCAGAAGACCTTTATCACCAATGGCATTTTTGCCGATGTGGTGGTGCTGGCGGTGCGGATCGAGCCTTCCGACTTAGGACCGGGAGGGATCAGTCTGGTAGTGGTGGAAAAAGGGACCCCGGGATTTTCTCCGGGCCGCAAACTGGAAAAGATGGGTTATCACATGCAGGACACGGCCGAACTTTTTTTCGAGGATTGCCGGGTCCCGATCGGAAACCGGTTAGGGGAAGAGGGCCGGGGCTTCAAGTACATGATGGAGAAGCTGGCCCGGGAGCGGCTGGAGGTCTGCGTCAAGTGCCAGGCCATGGCCGAGGAATGCCTGAAAGAGGCCATGAACTACGCCAAGGTGCGGGAGGCCTTCGGCCGGACCATCGGCAGTTTCCAGCACAACGCCTTCAAGCTGGCCGAGATGGCCACCGAGGTGGACATCGGCCGCACCTACCTGAACACCCTGGCGGCCGAATACATCCGAGGGGACGACATCGTCACCAAGGTCTCCATGGCCAAAGCCTGGCTGGGGGAGATGGTCAACCGCGTGGCCTATCAGGCCGTGCAGCTTCACGGCGGCTACGGCTATATGGAGGAGTACCGCATCAGCCGTCTCTTCCGGGACGCCCGCAGCCTCTCCATCTTCGCCGGCACCACCGAGATCATGAAACTGATCATCGCCAGAAGGTTGGGGTTGGGGCCGGTGTAATATTTCGGGGGAGGGTGTGACTAAGCTTTAGAAAACAGCCCGGACATTGATTCCGGGATATCAGATTCTTTCTCCACCCTGAGGATGCGCTTTCCGACCGACACCTTACTTCCCTCCGAAAACCTCCCTTTTCTTTTTCCCAACCCTGGCTTTTCTTACTCCTAAGCCCTGAAGAATAAACTGTTCAGCCTGATCGGCAATGCGCTCGATGTCCGTTTTTCTTTCAAAGTCGAACCAATAGGTGGTCCAGGTGAGCATGCCGAGCACAAAGAGGCTTGCCCAGGAGGGTTTAACTTCCGCACTTATTTTTTTGGCTTTTTGCAATTCAGCGATGGTGTCCCGAAGCAGAAGGTAATGTTTTTTCCAGGCCTCCCGGATCGGTCGAAAATGCTTATCTTTCACCGTGAGCGTGTCATGAATAAGGACCCGTAATTCCGGATGAAGACAGATAACCTCCTTGGTAAAGGTCCGGACCATAAAGCGAAGTCTGGCGAAGGGATCATCTATGGCGGAGGCCTTTTCCAAATAAGGTTTTAGCGTACTCTCGATCGCTTCCAGATGAACGGACAAAAGAAGATTTCGTTTGCTTCCAAAGAAATGGTAAAGCGTGGGCCGAGTCACCCGGGCCGCAGCACAGACCGCCGTCGTTGAAGTGGACTCCGCATTCCCCTTTTTCAAAAGGAGATCCAAGGTGGTCTGGATAATTTTGGCTCTTTTCTTCTGCGAAGCCTGTTCTCTTTTTGTCGAGGGCATTTTCTCTTCCAGTCCTAATCGGTTCAAAGGGTGTGGTGATTGGTTACTACCCAAACAGAATTGGAATACTTTATACCATAGAAAAGTCCTGTCAATGAGTTTCCTTGGCTTGTCCCCATTCACTTTTTAGACGCTTCGTCCTTTTGGGTGGATCCTCCCCAAATTTGGTATGGCCGCCGGGTCTCAGCGAAAGGGTTTTCCAGCCCGCCTTGGCAGGCCTTTTTGGGTTCTAACCCGGCCCCCGTGTTTTCAAATCTTCCTGGAGGCAGGGCCGACTTGAGACCAGTCAAGAGACTCGGAGTATGGGCCTGCTTCAAATTAAATTAGTAACTTAGGCCCGGATTCTAAGTCCGGAGTACCTTTGGAAAACCCTCTCGCCGAGACCCGGCGGCAACGGAGATCCAATTTCGCTATTCTACCACATACTGTGGCCACCCACCCAAAAGGACGGACAACCACTTTTTATGATTTCGGCCTGAGCTAGGTCGGATGGCTCGAATCTCCTGCTAAAAAAATAGTATTCTTTAAAAAAAAGTGTTGACATCCATAAAATCGCTTTGTTATAAACATAACAGAAACTATACAGACTTGTCTATATAATTTTATTGCGCGGGTTTAAGCCAACCTCCAACCCGGGGAAGGAAGTTTACAATGGCTGTATTTTATCGAAGATTACCCAAATTTCAGTACACCGCTCCCAAGACGTTCGACGAGGCCCTCCATTTGCTCGGCGACCAGAAAGGCCGGGCCCGACTACTAGCCGGCGGTACGGATTTAATCCCCCAGCTCAAACGGCGGGGGACGTCCATTCCGGAAACCGTAATCGACCTGAAAGGAATCGCCGATCTGGAGGCGGTTTCTTTTGACGAAGGGACCGGATTGACCATCGGGGCCTTGACCACCATCAATGCCGTTTCCCGGAGCCCTGTCATTCAGAAGCGTTTTTCGATTCTGGCTCAAGCGGCCTCGACCATGGCCTCCCCGCAGGTCCGAAACCGGGGGACCTTTGCCGGGAATATTTGCATGGCCGTCCCCTCGGCGGACAGCGCCCCGGCGCTCTTGTCCCTGGGCGCCCAGGTCAGGTTGAAAGGTCCCGGCGGTGAGCGGATTGTCCCCCTTGAGGCCTTTTTCACCGGGCCTCGCCGGACCGTGATTGAAGCGGATGAGATCCTGCAAAGCATCTTAGTCCCTACCCCGGAGAAGGGCTTCCGTGGAATCTATTTAAAGTTTTCTCCACGCCATTCCATGGATCTGGCTATCGTCGGGGTGGCGATCGCCGGGGTGGCGGAGGCCGGGGTCTGTAAAAAGATATGCCTGGCCCTGGGTGCCGTGGCCCCGACGCCCATTCGGGCCAGTCAGGCCGAGGCCCTCTTAATCGGACAAAGGCTCAACCCGGAGGTGATCGAGGCCACCGCCCGGTTGGCCAGCGAGGAATGCCGCCCCATCGATGATCATCGGGCCTCGGCGGATTACCGACGTGATATGGTTTACATGCTGACCAAGCGGGCCATTAATCAGATCTTTCCCCTGGCTTGAAGGAGCTTAAGATGAAACGGATACAGTTGAAAGTAAACGGAAAAAATTACGAACTGGAGGTCAAGCCTTCGGCCACCCTGCTGGAGACCCTCCGGGAGGACCTGGGTTTGACTGGAACGAAAGAAGGGTGTGGTGTGGGTGAATGCGGGGCCTGTACGGTCATCCTGGAGGGAGAAGCCGTCAATGCCTGTCTGGTTTTGACGGCCGAGATCAATGGAAAATCGGTCCTGACCATCGAAGGGCTGGCCGACGGCGGGAAGCTCCACCCCATTCAGCAGGCCTTTGTGGAGGTGGGCGGGATGCAGTGCGGCTTTTGCACCCCCGGGATGATCCTCTCCGCCAAGGTCTTGCTCGACCGGAATTCCAATCCAACGGATGAGGAAATCCGAAAAGGACTGGAAGGCAACTTTTGCCGCTGCACCGGATATACCAAGATTATTGAATCGGTCAAGGCCGCTGCCGAGCAGATAGGGAGGTAAGATCTATGGAAGAATACACGGTTATCGGGAAAAGGGTCCCGAGGAAAGATGGTCGAGAAAAGGTCATGGGTGAGGCCAAGTATGCGGCCGACTACGCCTTGCCGGGAATGCTCTGGTGCAAGATTGTTCGGTCACCTTTCGCTCACGCCAAAATTATCCATATAGACACCAGCCGGGCCGAACGGCTTCCAGGGGTGAAGGCGGTTATTACCGGAAAGGATTTTGGAGGCTGGACCTGGGGGTTCATGGCCACCACCCGGGACGAACCGCCCTTGGCCACGGATAAGGTGCGTTATCGTTACGAAGCCGTGGCTGGAGTGATCGCCATTGACGAGGATACGGCCGAGGAGGCTTGTGACCTGATTCGGGTCGACTATGAGGAACTGTCGGGGGTTTTTGATCCCGAAGAGGCCATGCAGGAAGGCGCTCCGGTGATTCACGACTACCGCCCGAACAACGTCAGCGTGGAAAGCCACTGGAATTTCGGAGACGTGGAAAAGGCTTTTCACGATTCCTTCCTCGTACGGGAAGACCGGTTTGAGACCGGTAAAGTCATCGTGGGCTTTTTGGAGCCACCGGCTTCGGTGGCTTATTTTGATCCGGCCGGTTCGATCACCGTCTGGCCAGCCAAACAAAGCCCTTATTTTCATTACCGTCATCTGGCCGCTTGTTTCAAACTGCCCCTCAGCAAGGTTCGCGTCATCCAGCCCTTCATCGGGGGAGGGTTTGGCGGAACGAAAAACGATTCCTTGGCTGGGGATTTCTGCGCCGTCCTGGGTTCCAAAATGACCGGTAAACCGGTCAAGTTCGTTTACAGCCAGGAGGAGGTTCTCAATACCTGCCGGCGCAGGCATAACATGATCGTCTACAATAAAATGGGGATGACCCGGGACGGCTTGCTGACCGCCATCCACAGCCGGGTCGTCGCCAACGGCGGGGCCTACACAGCCATCAGCCCTCTGACCATGTACCTTACCGGATTTGCCACTACTATACCCTACAAACTGCCGGCCTACAAGTACGACGCCTGGCGGGTTTTTACCAACAACCCCATCTCCGCGGCCATGCGCGGCCATGGCATTACCCACACCCGTTTTGCCTGTGAACTGCAGATGGAGATGATGGCCGAGGAACTGGGAATAGACTTCGGGGAGATCCGGTTACGGAATGCCATCGAGAACCCCAAACGGGGTGAGGATTACCGGACCATCAACGGGGTGATCTTGAAGACCTGCGGGATCAAAGAGGCCCTCGAAACAGCGATACAGGACACCCTCTGGGTGGACAAGGATAAGCAACCGAAGCAGGCCGGGCCGGTCTCCTACGGCGTCGGACTCTCCGGGACCTCCTATCTCGGGGGGGCTAGGCAACTTGGCCACCAGTCCTGCGGGGCCGTGGTCCGCATCTGTGAAGACGGATCCGTCAACCTGCTTACCGGGGCCACCGACTGCGGTCAGGGATCGGATACGGTCTTGACCATGATTGTGGCCGAGGAACTAGGGGTACGTTATGAAGATGTGGTCATCCAACGGGTGGATTCCGCCTATACCCCGGTCGATCCCGGAAGCTACGGAAGCCGGGTTACGGTCCTGGCCGGACAGGCCAGCCGCAAGGCCGCCGAGGATGCCAAAAAACAATTATTGGAGGTCGGGGCCAAAGTCTGGCAGGTAAAACCGGAAGAAATCGAAATTCGGAACGCCGAGGTTTTCCTCAAGTCCGAGCCGGAAAAGCGGATGCACTTTGAAAAGCTGGTCAAGATCGCCTGTTACGAAGGTTCCGGTGCGGTCATCCTGGGCCGGGGATACTCGGGCTACGGCATCGAACCCCTCGATTTCAATACCGGCACGGGCAACGGCGGCACCTCTTACAGCTTTACGGCCCAGACGGTGCGCTTAGGGGTTGATCTGGAAACGGGTAAGGTGGACGTAACCGATTTCTTCATTGCCCATGACTGCGGGAGACCCTTGCACCCCATCAGCGTGGAATCCCAGAACGAAGGGGGGGCCGTTCAAGGGTTGGGCCAGGCCATTTATGAGGAGTTTGTCATGGATAAAGGGCGGACCTTGAATGATACCTTTCTCGATTATAAGATGCCCCGTTCCACCGATGCGCCCAACATCCGGGTCTTCGATATCATCACCGATGACCCTGACGGCCCTTTCGGGGCCAAGGAGGCCTCCGAAGGCAGTCATGTAAGTACGCCTCCGGCCGTGCTCAGCGCCCTGCACGACGCCACCGGCATCTGGTTCAAGGAACAGCCGGTAACTCCGGAGAAAATTGTCAAGGCACTGAAGCAGGCGGGGAAATGGGGGAAGTGAGACCGGCAGCCCGTCTTTTCTACAAAACAGAAACATTGTCGCTAGCCTTATTCCTGGCCTCCGATGCCTCAAACGCTGTAGCCGGTCGGACCTTCCCGGCTTAGAGCGGGCTCCAGGTGGTCCTTTGAGAGGCTCCTATGGCTGATATCGAATATGTCAAAGAAGAGAAGCTGGCCATTTTTACCATTAACCGGCCGGAGAAGTTGAATGTCCTGAATAGCCGGGCCATGCAACAATTCAGCGACCTGCTCAAAGATTTCCGGGACGATGACCATCTGTGGGTCGGTATCCTGACCGGCAGCGGACAGAAAGTCTTCAGTGCCGGCATGGATATTGCCGACTTCCTGCCCATGATCAGGGAGACGGCCGATCGGAAATGGCAAAGGCCCACGGCGATTATGCGGGGTTTGGAACTATGGAAGCCAATGATTGCCGCCTGCAACGGCCTGACCATCGGAGGAGGACTGGAGATGGCCCTGGCCTGCGACCTGGTGATTGCCTCGGAGAATGCGGTCTTTGGGGTTCCTGAGGTAAAGGTAGGCATCTGTCCCGGCGGGGGAGGCACCGTCCGGCTGCCCCGAACCATCCCCCAGCGTCTGGCTGCGGAAATGCTCTTCACCGGCAAAACCATAGACGCCCAGGAGGCCTACCGACTGGGGCTGGTCAACAAGGTCGTCCCTATCGATCAGATCATGTTCGAGGCCAGGCAGATGGCCCAGATCATTTGCGAAGCCGCACCGCTTGCGGTCCGCTGCGCCAAGGAGTCGATGATGAGAGGCTTGGAACTGGGCCTTGACGAGGCTTTACGGCTGGAAGACGACCTTCAAACCTATATCATCAACACCGAGGACTGCTTTGAGGGATTTGCCGCTTTCGCCGAAAAGCGGAAACCCCAGTGGAAGGTAAAATAGAAACATCGGTCCGGGTCTAACGGGCATGAACCGGCGCCACCGCCAGACACCTGGATCATCAAAGGAACAGCCATGTCCAAGAGATTCATACTCAAAGAGTTGTCCCGCTATAACACCGGCATTTATGCGGATATCATTTACCGGAATGCCCTCCTTTATGCCGACGAGACGGCCATCAACTGCGGCAATGAGTCGGTAACCTTTGGGGAATTTAATGATCGCGTCAATGGCCTGATCCACGCCTTGCAGTCTTTGGGGATGAAAAAAGGCGATGTGCTGGGCATCCTCTCCTGGAACTGCCTCGAATATGCCGAGGTCTATGGCGCGGGCATGAAGTTCGGCTTTATCTCCTCCCCGTTTAATCCGAGATTATTGGACCATGAGCTCGAAACCCTCATCAACTATTCCGAATGCCGGGCGCTTTTTATCGGGCCGGAGCTCGTTGAGATGGTGGATCGTCTTAAACCCCGCATCTCCAAGGTAAAACATTTTATCACTTTCGGGACGGAGACATCGGGGTTGATCTCTTACCGCCGACTCCTTGAAACCTTTTCCAAGGACGAACCCGCGGTGGAGGCCGAAGAGGACGACCCGGTCTTTCTCTTTTATACCAGCGGTACCACCGGTGTTCCTCGGGCGGCCCTCTATTCCTTTGGTCGCGCCCTGGACGACACCAGACGCTTTGTTGCCGCCCTTTCCCTTGAACAGGGGGACAAACATATCCAGATCATGCCCCTTTTTCATATCGGGGGGGCCAAAAATTTTTGGGGCTATTTTTTTGCAGGCGCGGGCAATGTGATTATGCCTCAAATATCCTTCGATCCCCGGGAGACCCTCCGGACTATCGAAGCAGAGAAGGCCACGGACATTCATATCGTACCGACCCACTTGGCCGCCTTTCTGGCCCTGCCGGATGTCGATCAGTATGATCTTTCCAGTCTCAAACGCATGTTTTACGCTGCCTCCCCTATGCCGGTTGAGCTTCTGAGGCAAGGGATGGAAAAATGGGGCCCCGTCTTCCTGCAATTCTATGGAGGAACTGAAAGCGGACCGAATGTCACCATGCTGTCGAAGAAACAGCATGATGTGGTCAACCGGTCCTCTGAAGAACAACAGACCCTCGCCTCCTGTGGATTTCCTCATCGGGGCGTCCATGTCCGGATCGTCGACGACCGTGATGAGGATGTGGAACCCGGGACGGTGGGTGAGATCATCGTCCAAAGCAAGGCCGTTCCGAAGGAGTGGTGGCAGAAACCGGAAGAGACCGCGAAGACCTTCGTCGGCGGCTGGGTGCACACCGGCGATATGGGGCGCTATGATGAGAGAGGCTATATCTACATCGTGGACCGGAAGAAAGATATGATCATCACCGGAGGAGAAAATGTCTACCCTAGGGAAGTGGAAGAGGTCCTCTACCGGCATCCGGCCATCCAGGAGGCGGCCGTCTTCGGCATTCCCGATGACTATTGGGTGGAAAAGGTCCAGGCGGCTGTGGTCTTAAAAGAAGGAATGAAAGCAACGGCCAAAGAGATCATGGAATTCTGCAAGGCCTCGCTGGCCCGCTACAAGGCGCCCAAATCAGTGGAGTTCATGGCGGCCCTCCCCAAGACCGCGTCTGGGAAGACACTTAAGCGGGAGTTGCGGGACAAATTCTCTGCGGGAAGGGAAAGAAAGTTATAGGGGAACCCCAAATTCATATCAAAAAGGAGGATTTATGAGAATTCAAAGACTTAGCTCATCCAGCTTTAAATTTTATTCTCCTCAAGGAAAAGTTGTCATGGTCGATCCGTGGCTCACCAACGATCCACTATGGCCAACAGCAGAAAGAACACCGGAGAAGCTGAGGGAAATCGATGTAATCGCTATCACCCATGCCCACTTTGATCACGCCTCAGGAATCGACGAGATTGTCGAGCAGAACGAGAAGGTCTTTATCATAGCCCAGTATGAGTATGCTCTTTCCCTTCTCGGACGGGGGATCAAGAACGTGATTCCCACGGGGGCGGGCGCGACTATCGATTTTCTAGGAATAAAATTCTCTCAGGTATCCGCCGCTCACTCAAACAGCCAACTTCTTTCGGATGGCAAAATGGAGATCGCCGGAACAGCGGCCGGATATGTGATCGAATTCGAGAACGGACAGAAAGTATATATGAGTGGAGATACAGGATTGACTGCGGATATGAAGTTTGTGGTAGGGGATTATTTCAAACCTGATATTTCCATCCTTCCCGCCATCGGCATTTTCACGATGGAGCCTGAGCAGGCTGCCTATGCCGCCGGCGTCACGGGTTGTAAGACCGTTATTCCCTGTCACGATTTTCCCCGGGCGGTCTCTGATGCGGCCAATCCGGAGGCATATGCCGAATTTGTCAAAAAGTTCCCGGTGTTGGACACGTACAAAAAGATAGACCGGTTCATGGAAATCATCAGGAACGAATATCCACAAATTAAAGGCATTTATGTCCCGATAGGCGGGGCTGCTGAGGTTGGATAGTCATAAGACACAGGGAAAATATTAAACAGAATGATGGAAGGAAAACACAAAAGGGGGAACCGCTATGCTAAAGAAATTATTTTCTCCGATCAAACTTGGGAAGATGGAAGTCAAGAACAGACTGGTAGTAGCGCCGATGGTGGTCAATTACTGCAACCCGGATGGCACTGCCACAGAGAAATGGATAACCTATCTCGAAGCGAGAGCAAAAGGCGGATGGGGTCTTATCATTACGGAAGACTTTGCTGTGGACCCGAAAGGAAAAGGATATTCGCGTATTCCGGGCCTATGGGATGATAGCCAGATAGAAAGCCATACGGCGTTAACTAAGAGGGTGCATCAACACGGGTCAAAGATAATGGCCCAGATTTATCATGCAGGAAGACAAACACTCCATTTTGTCTCGGGATCGCAACCGCTGGCGCCATCTCCGTTGCCGTGTCCGGTGCTTCAGGAAATGCCCCGTGAATTAGAAGTGGCTGAGATTCATGAGATAGTGGAGAAATTCGGCGACTGCGCATTAAGGGCAAAAAAGGCAGGGTTCGACGGGGTTGAGGTCCACGGGGCCCATGGCTATCTAATAGCTGGGTTTATGTCTCCTTACTCTAACAAAAGAACGGACCTTTATGGCGGATGTCTTATGAACAGGTTGCGCTTTCCGTTAGAAGTAATTGCAAACGTGAGGGAAAAAGTTGGTAAGGACTTTGTTGTCGGCTTTAGAATCTCTGGGGATGAGTTTGTACCAGGAGGCAGGACTATTGAAGACACCAAGGCGATTGCTGCTTTATTAGAGGAGAACGGAATCGACTTCGTCCATGTAACCGTTGGTGTTTATGGGAGCGTAGGTCACCTTATAGGGCCTTCGTATGCTCCTCATGGTTGGATGGCCGGCATGGCGGAAGAGGTAAAAAAAGTTGTAAAAATACCTGTCATTTCTGTGAACAGAATCAATGATCCTTTGTTTGCGGAGACCATAATCACATCAGGAAAAGCGGATCTCGTCTCCATGGCCAGAGGTCAGTTGGCTGATCCGGCCTTGCCGAACAAGGCAGCGGCCGGCAATTTCGATGATATCACCTACTGCGTGGGCTGCCTGCAGGGCTGTCTCATGGAGGTATTTCAAGATAAACCAGTAAGATGCCTGGTGAATCCCGAATGTGGAAGGGAGTCGGAATTTGCAGTAAAGCCGGTAGAGATAAGGAAGAAAGTGTTCGTAGCGGGGGGCGGACCGGCCGGAATGGAGGCTGCAATAGCGGCAGCTAAACGGGGCCACGATGTCCAGCTCTTCGAAAAGACAGGCAGGTTAGGGGGACGGTATTATCTTGCCGCCATACCGCCAGGCAAAGGAGAAATCACTTCATTTATTAACTGTCTGCAAAATCGGTTGCGCGATCTGAAAGTCGGAGTTCATTTGAACACTGAGATCACATCCGAAACCATAGCATCCGAGAACCCGGATGTGCTGATCATCGCGACCGGCAGTAAGCCCATTACACCTCCCATAGCCGGGGTCGACAAACCTCACGTGGTACAGGCACAGGCAGTTCTGGATTCACAGGTGCCCGTCAATCCAAGAGTCCTGATAATAGGGGGCGGCATGGTGGGAGCCGAGACTGCCAATCATCTGGCGAACCATGGGAAGCAGGTTACCATCGTTGAGCAGCTTCCCGAGATTGCATCCGACGTGGCGGTGGTCATCAAGGATTACCTCATGAAAGACTTACAACAGGCAAATGTTGCGATGTACACAAACGCCACGGTTCGGGAAATATCCGAAGGCAGCGTGGTTATCGTTACTAGTAACGGGGAAGAAGTGAGACCGGCTGACACGGTTGTCCTGGCCTGCGGCTCCACAGCGGACAATGAGCTGGCGTCAAAGTTTAACGGTGCTCCTGTAAAGATAGTAACTGTAGGCGATGCGTTAAGCGTCAGGAATGCTTTAGAAGCTGTTGAGGAAGGATATAAGGCGGGGTTTGAAGCGTGAATTCCCATTCACCTTTAGGGCTCAACGAAACTTTAAAAGGGGTTAAAGGATTCAAGGGTTAGGTGTTAAAGAGAAAATCGATCTCCGTGGACCTCAACCGTTTAGCGCCATTCGAACCCTTGAATTCTTGAGTCCTAATTTTGTATCAAAAAAGGAGGGGATTATGAGAAATAAAACGTGTCTTTGGGTAATGGTTCTTTTCGCAGTGGTCTGTTCTTCTATTGTGGTGACGGCGCCTTTACAGGCAGCCCCGGAGATGAAAAGCGTCAAGGTCGGGGTTATCAGCGCCCACAGCGGGCCTATCGCCTTCTATGGTTTGAGCGTCTTCAGAACCGTCGAACTGGCTATAAAGGATATCAATGACAGAGGAACTACCGGCAAGGGGCCGGGCATCCTGGTAGGGAACCAACGGTATAAATTGGAATTGGTCAGCTATGATGATTCCGGCGATCCGGCCAAAAGTGTCGCCGGGATGAGGAAGCTTTCCGAGATGTATAAGGTACCTGTGATCTTCGGGCCTTTGGGAACCCCGCAGACCTGGGCTTGCCAGGCGGTCAACGTCGGATTGAACGTACTCTTCGTTGGCATGTCCGCCTCCGATAAGTCTCGGAAAAAGGGAAACCCCCTTTATATTCAGGAGCGATCCCCCACCCTTTATTTCGGAGACCCCATGGCCCAGGCCGTCTGGGACCACGGTTATAAGAAGGCCTGCGTGTTGACCGATGTGAATGAGGCCTATGAATCCTGGGGCAAGCGGTTTAAAGAAAAGTTCGAAAGTCTTGGTGGCCAGGTCCCCTGTTTTGAGACGGTGGATATCAAATCAACTACAGACTACCATTCCATCATGACCAGCTTCAAGGCCAAGAATCCGGACATCATCTTTATCACCGCCTATGAGGAGCCCATGGCCTTGGCGGCCAGTCATGCCCTCGATGTGGGCTATTCCGGCAAATTCCTCTTCAACTCCGAGTGGATCAACAAAGCCGAGAAGATTGTTCCCCTCGACAAGATTGAAGGTTCGCTGGTTGAGGCCATGCTCTGGACCTATTACCGAAAATACCCGGAACAGGACAAGAAGGGGTATCAGACCTCCTATATCAAGCAGTATAAGGCGGCCTACGGAGATGAGCCGGGCCTCTCGGGTCCATCCATTCATGATCCCGTCTATATGATCGCCAGGGCTATGGAGATAGCGGGCACGGTTACAGATCCCAAAGCGATCCGCGCTGCCTGTCCCAAGGCCCTTCAGGAAGGCAAGTTGCCGCTGGTCTTCCCGAACAACGATGTCCTGAAGAACGGCTTGATGGTCGGGGCACCGGAGCTACTCCTGGAAGTCAAGGGGGGACAGTATAGGCTTTTGAAGGAATTGCGTATACCAAAGAAAGAACTGGAATAGCCCGAAAAATAAATTGGAGTACTGGAGCGATGGATTGCCCATTCAAATAACCAGGCCTCCATTGCTCCGCTTGAACCTAGTGAGGTTAAATGTTCATAGTGATTGCCTAAGCGTCTGATCAAGGAAAAGGGGTGCCCATGGTCGAATTTGCCCAGTACTTGTTGAATGGCCTGTCACAAGGATGTATTTATGTCCTGCTGGCTTCGGGGCTGACGATCATTTTTGGGATACTCAACGTCCCCAATTTTGCCCAGGGACACCTTTACATGGTGGCGGCCTATATTGGATTCTATCTGGTTATCTCCTTTTTGATCGACTACTGGCTGGCACTCGTCCTGACCACCTTTGCTTTGGGGATTATAGGCTTTCTGGTTTACTTCCTGGTCTTCTATCCCATTCGAAAAGCCCCGGAGGTGAACCTCTTTGTGGCGGCCATGGCCCTTTTGATGATCCTCGAAGGGGCAGCCCTTTATCTGTTCGGAACGGAGACCAAATGGTTTATCGTCCCATCAACCAAACGGGTTATCGTTCTGGGAGGTCTGGCCTTGCCTCTTCAGCGACTCATCGTCATTGCAGGAACGCTCATAGTGATGGCCGGCCTTCAGTTTTTCATTAAAAAAACAGCGCTGGGGGCCGCTTTGGAAGCAACCGCCCAGCATAGGGAAGGTGCCTTGCTCTGTGGTATACGGGTGACCTTTATTTCGGCCATGGCCTTTGTGGTGGGTACCGCTCTGGCCGGCATTGCCGGGGTGCTCATCGGCCCCACCGTGCTGCTCACGCCCACCATGGGGATGGGACCTCTGCTGGTCGCCTTCTCGGCCATTATCTTCGGAGGGTTGGGGAGCATTGCCGGAGCGGTGCTCGGGGCCATGATCTTAGGACTCGTGGAGAGCCTGGTTTCTGGATATATCAGCGCTACTTACAGCCTTACCTTTGTCTTCGGGATTATGATTTTGACCCTTCTCTTCCGTCCGAAGGGGTTAATGGGCAAGGAGGTCTGGAGACCTTGAAGAGAATCCTGTTCAATAAACAGATGGCCTGGCTCTTGGTATTGTTGGCGGCCATTCTGGTCCCGCTGTTTGTCGGTGAATATCTGACCAGCTTACTGGTACTCGTCTGTATCTGGTCCATCATGAGTACCAGCCTGAACCTGTTGTTCGGCTATACCGGCCAGCTTTCCCTGGGCCATTCGGCCTTTTTAGGGGCTGGAGCCTATGCCTTTGGACTACTGGCCATAAAGCTGCATTTTGGCTTCTGGCCGTCTTTTATAGGAGCCGCAGCCCTGAGCGGTCTGCTGGGGTTCCTTATCGGCATCCCGGCCCTCAAACTGAGGGGCCCCTACTTTGCCCTGGTTACCCTCGGGTTTGCCGCTATTCTCGGCGTTGTCATCCTGGCTTGGGTCAACCTTACCGGTGGCGCCAACGGAATGGCCGGTATGCCCAGACCGAATCCCCTGCCCCTGCCTTGGGGGGGAGAGCTGCGTTTCGACTCCTTGCTCAGCATGTATTACTTTGTCCTCTTTTTTCTGTTACTCATTACCTTCGCTGGTTACCGGCTGGTGCACTCCTTGCTTGGAATGACTTTTATCGCCATTGCCCAGGATGAGAACCTGACGGAGACTCTGGGCGTGGATACCATGAAAAGAAAACTCTTAAGTTTTACGATCAGTGCAGTCTTTGGCGGGGTAGCCGGCGCCCTATATGCCTCCTACAACGTGGTCATCAGTCCCGACCTGGCTCACTTTTCCAGAGGAATGGATGTCCTAACCTATGTGATTGTCGGTGGAGCCGGCACCGTGGCCGGACCCATTATCGGCACGCTTATGCTGACGGCCATACCGGAGGTGCTCCAGATCATCCCCTACCTGAAGACCTTGATCAACGGCATGGTGCTGTTGCTCTTTGTCGTTTTTCTTCCTGGTGGCCTGGTGGTGGGGTTGAAAACCCTTTTCTCCAAACGAAAAAAATATCGGCAATTGATGGTGCACTGATATGGCCATCCTTCAGGTTTCAGATTTGAGCAAGCGATTCGGTGGCCTGATGGCGATAACCGGGCTTACCTTTTCCGTTAAACCCGCCGAGATAATCAGCATCATCGGACCTAACGGCGCCGGGAAGACCACACTTTTTAATCTGCTGACGGGGATATACCGGCCAACCTCGGGGAAAATCATCTTTAACGGCCGGGAGATCACCGGTTGCAAGCCCCACCAGGCGGCCCGTCAAGGTCTCGGACGCACCTTTCAGCGAACCACCGTATTCAGTGAGGAGACGGTGTTGGATAACGTCATTATCGGCCAGTCCCTTCATTTGAAAACAGGGGTCTGGGGCACTCTGTTCAGGACCGCTGCCGCCCGACAGGAAGAACGCCGGGTGAAGGAAAAGGCCCGAGAGGTCCTCTCCTTTGTAGGGCTCTCGGATAAAGAAAAAGTCTCAGCCGGTGGCCTGACCGAGGAGGCCCAGAAGAGGCTGTCTATTGCCATGGCCCTAGCCTCCGATCCGAAACTCCTGTTGCTGGACGAACCGACCGGCGGCGTCAACTTGGAAGAGATCGGAGGATTGATTGATCTGATGAAAAATATCCGAAAGGCCGGCATAACCCTTTGCCTCATCGAACATAAGATGCGCTTGGTCATGCGCATTTCCGACCGCATCATCGTACTGAATTATGGTATGAATATCGCCGAAGGTACCTCCGCAGAAATTGCCTCTAATGGTGAGGTGATCAAGGCCTACCTGGGGGCCCGACATGTTGCTTGAACTTAAGGGAATCCGTACCATCTACGGGGCCTTTGAAGCCTTACGGAACGTTTCCCTGGAAGTGGACTCCGGGGAGGTGGTGACGCTCCTGGGGGCCAACGGGGCAGGGAAAACCACCCTATTAAGGACCATATCGGGGCTGGTCGCGCCGGTCTCCGGGCAGATCCGCTACAATGGGCAAGCAGTGGATAGGGTCACCCCTGATGTTATGGTTAAAAGAGGTATTTCCCACTGCCCCGAGGGAAAAATGCTTTTCCCGGAGATGCCGGTTCAGAAAAATCTGGAATTGGGGGCCTATTGCCGCCGGAAAGATCGCCGTCTGGTGGAAAAGCTGCAAGCAGAGGTCTACGATCTGTTCCCCCGGCTGAAAGAAAGGAGAAAGCAGGCGGCCGGAACGCTTTCAGGAGGCGAGCAGCAGATGGTGGCCATCGGCCGGGCCCTGATGTCCGGGCCCAAGCTGCTCATGCTCGATGAACCATCGTTGGGCCTGGCGCCGCTGATGGTGATGAACATCATGGATGCCTTGGCCCGTATCCGGGGGCGCGGTACCGCTATCCTGCTGGTCGAGCAAAACGCCGCCGAATCCCTGCGGATCGCCGACCGCGGATATGTGCTCGAACATGGGGAAGTGATCTTGACCGGCACGCGGGACAGCCTGATGGGTAATGAAAAAGTCAAACAGTCCTACCTCGGGACCTGAGGCCGGATCTTAAAATTGCCATTAGAAGCAAAAGTTAAGTACCCTCTGGAGAAGCAGAATTGAAAATCTCCATAAAAACCACCATACATATTCCGGAAATACCCTCGGAGGTTGAGATGGGTTCCGGGTCCCTTAATGATCTGCTCGCCAATCTTTTGGGCCAATCACACTTTGCCGACCAGATCAAAAAACCCGAGACCGGGGAACTGGCCTTGGAGGACCTTTTTGAGGTCCGTTTAAACAACGTACCGTACTATTCCCTAGCGCAAGGTCTAAATACCGAATTGAATGAAGGAGACCAAGTGACTATATCATTAATTCTTCTGGGGGGCGGATAGTCTCCTATAACGGATCTGGAGAAAGGAAAAACCTAACATGCAATTCCCGTTTAGCAAAGATCAAATTGAATTCCGCACGCATATCGCCCGCTGGGTGGACGAGCGCTTGGTGCCGGTGGCCGATGAGCTGGACCGCCGCAATGAATTTCCCCGGGAACTTTTCCGCGAGCTGGGGGAATTGGGCTATTTTGGCATCCACTATCCGGAGGAGTACGGCGGCAGCGGTCTGGACAGTCCGAATGTTTATTACACGATTTTTCTCGAGGAGCTGTCCCGGGGCTCAATGGGTCTTTCCACCCCGGTGTGCATGCATGCCTCTACGGCCACCCACACCATTTACCAATGGGGAAGCGAGGAGTTGAAACAGAAATACCTGGTGCCGGCCATCAAAGGGGAGATGGTAGGGGCCTTCGCCATTACAGAGCCCAACTCCGGTTCCGACGCGGCATCCATCCGGACCAGGGCCGAACGCCGGGGCGATCACTATGTGCTCAATGGCAGCAAGATATTTATCAGCAATGGTACCTTCGCTGATTTCGTCACCGTGGCCGCCAAGACCGATCCCGCCAAGGGGCTCAAGGGGATCTCTCTGTTTTTGGTGGACACCAAGATACCTGGTTTCACCGTGGCCCGCAAGTTGGACAAGTTTACTACCCACTGCGCCGACACCAATGAACTGGTTTTTGAGGATGTTCAGGTGCCCTTGGAATATCGCCTGGGTGATGAGAACCAGGGTTTTATGAATGCCTACCTGTCCCTAACCGTTGATCGAATCTTCACGGCCGCCCAGGCCCTCGGCATCGGGCGGGCCGCCTATGAAGCGGCTTTCAAGTACGCCCGGGAGCGCGAGCAGTTCGGACAACCCATCGGCAAATTCCAGGGCGTGCAATTCAAGCTGGTGGACATGCTGACCATCCTGGAGCAGGCCCAGCTTTATGTCTACCACGCAGCGGCCATGGCCGACCGAGGTGAACCCATCACCCGCGAGGCGGCGATGGCCAAGATCATCGCCGCCGACGGGGTCAACCTGATCTGTCAGAAGGCCGTGAATATCTTCGGCGGCTACGGCCTGATGACCGAGTTTCCGATCCAGCGCTATCTCCGGGACTCCTATTTTCCCATGATCGGCGGAGGGACCAGCGACATCATGCGGATCGTGGCGGCCCGGCAAATGGGTCTTTAAATTCTTAACGGTAGATTGAAGAATTGCCCGTGAATCGACCAGGGAAAGGGGTGATGAGTAAGGGTCCCACAGGAAGGCGGAAGAATAGCTGTTCAGCGTAACTAAATCAATCAGGAAGAAGGAGGGCAAATGGCTAAAAGTGGATGGGCATTTCTAGGTTTCATGATAATTCTGCTGGTGGGCTGGTCACTCTTTCCGGCCGCAACTTCAGCCGCGAAAACGGTTTATGTCGGCGGCACCGTTGCGCTGACCGGTCCCTATGCGGATGATTCGGCCGGCGTGCTGGCGGCCTTTGAGGATTATGTCAAATATGTAAACGAGACCAAAAACCTGGCCCCCTGGCGAAAGGAAAAATGGCCGGCCGATGCATCCATCGAGCTGCTCTGGCGGGACGACGAACTGAAGCCGTCCAAGGCGCTCTCGATCTATGAAGAGCTTAAGGCCAAGGGGATCCTGGTCTACCGCTTATCCGGAACGCCCATAGCCCTGGCCCTGAAGGACAGACTGAATCAGGACCGTATGGGGGCCACCGGTATGGCGATCGGGTCCTATCTTTTAACACCACCGCAGACCAGCTTTCTCCATATCCCACTTTATACGGATGAGATGGCGGCCGTGGCCGACTGGTTCAAAGAGCATTGGAAGGAAAAGAGGAAGCCTAGGGTGGCTTACTTGACCGCGGATAATTCCTTTGGGAAGTCGATCGAGATACCCCAGTTGGAAGCCTATCTCAAAAAAACTGGTTACGACTTTGTCGGCATCCAGTATGTGCCGATCGTGGCCACCTCGCCGCCGACCACCCAATTGATGTGGCTCAGGGCCAACCAGGTGGACCTGACCCTCGGGGCCATGGTTAACCCCGGCGCACAGCCGACAATAAAGGAGGCGGTACGTCTGGATATGGGCCCCCATCTGGGCCACAAGATTACCTTTGCTTTCGCTTTTCCCTGCAATATAAATACCTTTAGTAAAGACATGGGCAAGCTGGGGGACGGCGTGGTGATCGGTGGAAGCTTCCCCTCCTGGTCGGAGGATTTGCCCGGCGTAAAGTTCGCCCTCGATTTACAGAAGAAATATCAATCCAATAAGCCGCGTCACACTATGTATATGCAGGGATTGGTTGAAGTTATGACCCAGGTGGAGGCCTTAAGGCTGGCCCTGCAAAAAACCCCTCTTGAGAAACTCAAACCCGTTGACGTACTCAATAACGGTTTTTTTCAGATCAAGAACTTCGACACCGGAGGTTTGACCAGTACACCGCTGACTTTTGGGCCGGGTCAAGTGGAGGGCGTTGGAAACGTACGCCTTGATCAGATTCAAGGCGGGAAACAGGTAAAGTTGGGCCTCTGGCCCGCCCGCCATATTTATTAGGCGGTTATTAAACCCCCCCCCCGCCCCAGAGGGGCGCCTCGAAACATAAAACTACCCTGTAGGGTCGGGGATTAAACCCGCCCCTACAGGGCCCCAACTGAGAACCAGGGTTTTTCCTGACTACCTTACCCTAATTCAAGAAAATGTTAACCAATTCTCACACACCAGCGCTTCCACTTTTGAAAAATGGCGCATATTGGCTGACACCAAGATAAAATTTCGACTAAGGGCGGAAGCCGCAATGAGGACATCCTCCAATCCGATGACTTGTCCCTTCTTTCGAAGAGAGGCCAAGAGATCTCCGGCCAACAGGCTTTCTTTTAAGCCGACTGGAATAACTTGAATCTGAGACACGATCCGGGCTACCAACTTCTCCCAGAAAATCTTGAAGTCATCCCGCAGTGCGCTTCCATATCTCAATTCCATGATGCAGATAGTAGAGGTATAGAGGTTTTGAGTGGGTTGAGACGACAACCGGGACAGTAGATAAGGATTGGGGCGTTTCTTGACCAGTTCACTTAAAATATTGGTATCCAAGAGGTACACGGCGATTAATTTTTCCGTTGGGAGACCCTGGGCTTATGACGGGGCCTCTCCCGAACGATCTTTTCGATGTCTTCAAAGAAGGGATCGCTCGCGTCCAACCATCCCCCAACTTTGAAGGGAATCGGCTCGGCCGACTCCGGGGGAGATAAAAGGGCCACCGGCTTTCCTCTTTTGGTAATCACTATCCGTTTTTTACCGTAAGCGACCTGCCCCAGAAGATCTGAAAAGTTTTTCTTGGCCTGGGCCACTCCGATGGTTTCTTGTTTCATCGCGCGTTTCCTCCAAAAGGTCATTATGACCATTATAACCTAAATGAGTTTAAGAGTCCAAAACATTTATTATAAATGAATCAAAGTGGAATCCCATCGGGGACCAGGGCGCTATTATTGATTGTGGGATACCATCACAGGGTGGGTCCCCTACATGCAGGACTGAAGCGGCTGGGTGGAGATTCCCCGGGTGGATGACGCGGCTCCTCCATAAATATGTTCCACCGTTACGGTCTCGCCGGGATTGATAATAATGAAATCTTCATCCCACGGACCGGTAAGGAGTTTCTTCAGGTAATCCAGTGTTCCCGGGATCACCTGGGGTTTTAGCGCCAAAGCCTCGCCGATATTCCGCACTCGTTCAAGAAAGCTGCCCAGGTCATAGGCGCCGGTGTCAATAACGCCTAAGCGTTGATAGTGGCGGAGCATGACCTTAAATATCCGGTCGGCCTTTTCTTTTCCATGGCGCTTGACCGTTTCCTGGTATTCCACCCAGATATTCCTTTCAAAATCCAACCACCCTTTGGTGAGAAAATAGGTCCCACACTCCCGGCCAATGGCGTTGCGGCGGGAACCGGAACCCAGCATCAAGGTGATGCAATCGTCCACCCGGGGGAAGATGACCCGGAAGTCTCCGGCCTTGAGCCCGAGCAGGGCATTGCCGCAATAGCCGAAGGCCAGAAGGGCCTGGCTGATATTCCCGATATGATCCAGTTCCTCCTGGAGGCGGGTTCTTAAGGATTCGGGTCTGAGGTGCAGTCCCGATTCTATCCATAGTACAGGGTAGGTACACCCGGTTTCTCGCAGGGCTACCCGCAGTTCATCGGCAATAGTACGACAAGCTATGATGACCGTATCCATTTTTATTGGTTCATCCTTCAAGCGTGTTGCTTTTCTGAATTTTATCCAAGCCAATCATTTCATTATGTTAAAATTAAATCAAACCAATTTTTAAATTCTCTATTTGACATTCCGATTTTATTTCAATTATACTGTCTCCAGTTTTTTCTTAAAGGAAGGACATAGCCAAGTGAGCGGACAGGGGCAAATCCGATTTTTTAACTTTAGCTTTTTTAGCTTTAGGAACGGGTCTGCCCTTTTCTGCCGGACATAACCGATAGCGAAGCCGGGCGGACCTGAAAGGGGCCGCCCATGGAATAAACAAAAAAGGGCCATGGGAAATACCATGGCCCTTTTTTGTTTGGGGAAATGACTTATTTTGCCACCGACCAAACAGGACAGGTGGGCGGCGACCTGCCGCCCACCCAACCCTTGGCGCCTTCGGCGCACAACAAACCTTTATGCCTGTTTTGGTCTGTGAGGGTCAGGAACGAAGGGGAAAATATTAAAAATAGGGAGGAGTTAAAATGAAAAAAGGACCGTTGGACGGAATCCGAGTGGTGGAAATCACCCTGTTCCAACAGGGGCCGGTGGCCGGCATGCGGTTGGGAGACCTGGGGGCCGAGGTGATCAAGGTGGAATCCCCGAGCGGGGACCCGGGCCGGGGGTTTATGAAGATCATCGGGGCCATGGCCGGGCTGGAGGGGAACAATTACTATTTTGAGCACGGCAACCGGAACAAGAAAAGCATCGTCATCGACCTGAAAAAACCGGAAGGCCGGGACTTGTTTCTTCGACTGATCGACACCGCGGACGTCTTCCTCACCAACATGAGTATCCAGGCGCCGGACAAGATGGGCATCGGGCCGGATGCCCTGTTGGCCCGTAATCCCCGGTTGATCTACGCCCACGCCTCGGGCTGGGGGCGGAAGGGCGAAGGGGCGGAAGACTTTTCTTTCGACTACACCGGGATCGCCCGCTGCGGCTTGATGATGGCGGCCGGGGAACCGGGAGAACCGCCGGGCCAGATCCTGCCGGGTATCGGCGATGAGATCGGCGGTCTGATGTGTGCCTGGGGGGTAACGGCAGCGCTCTTCGCCCGGGAAAAGACCGGCAAGGGACAGGTGGTGGACACCTCCCTGATGAGCGGCCTGATCGGCGCCCTGGCCTTTGTCCTGGCCGCCCCGGCCATTATGGGCAAGGAATTCCCCCGCCAGGTCCGGTCCCGGGCCGGCAACCCGCTCTACAACCACTACCGCTGCCGGGATGATAAATGGCTGGCCATCGCCCACCTGGACCCCGACCGCTATTGGCCGAAGCTCTGCCAGGCCCTGGGATTGGAAGAAATTCGGGAAGACGCCCGCTTCTCCAGTATCGCCGCCCGGGGGGAAAACGCCGCGGAACTGGTGGCCCTCCTGGACGATCGCTTCGCCTCCCGGGACCGGCAGGAATGGATGGATATTCTGGCGCGGGAAGGCTGCATCTTTACGCCGATCCAGACGCCCCTGGAAGTGACCCAAGACCCCCAGGCCTGGGCCAACAACTATTTCATCGAGGTCCCCCACCCCGAATGGGGCGACGTTAAAATGCCGGGCTTCCCCTGGGATTTCAGCGAAACACCGGCCTCCTGGCGACTTCCGGCCCCGGGATTGGGGCAGCATACCGAAGAGATTCTGGCCGGGTTGGGATACGGTCCGGAAGAAATCGGGAGTTTTAAAGACCGGGGGGTGGTTGCCTGATTGCCGAGCGAGGAAACTGTCCCGGGGGAAAATGAATAAACCTGCCGCCTGGAAATTGGAGAGGTTTCAAAAGTCAAGAGGGCTTTTGGCTTCCTTTGCCAGATGAAATCCCTATGGAGAACGAGGCCGAACTCTTGAAGATATAATTATTTGGTGGTACTATTAAGAACGTCATGGGAGGCACAGCCAATGCCAAGTACTCCAAAAATCATACCAATTTCAGATCTCAGGCAAAACGCCAGTGATGTGGTTAGAGGCGTTTCGTTGTCCGGAGAGCCTGTCTTCATAACCCATGAGAGTTAAAAACCTTGAAAGTCCTTTTTACCCCTACGGGACGCCGCCAGTTTCTCGAAGCAATTACTTAGATCTACCGGGATAACCCCTTTCGATAGACTTGAAAGACAAAGAGGAAGTTTATGCGGCCACCTTCATTCGGGACCAGGCTCGTGAGCGGTTTGACGGCACTGGCGTCGTACCTCAAAAAAAGCCCGGAAGCCAGGAATTTCGGCCCCGATGCAGATGGAGACGGGCATGCCCGGGCAAGTGACCTGACGGCGAACGCCAATGCGGCGATGGGTGCGGAACTCCCCCTAGACGACAGGTCGGAGTTCGACGACGCGCATCGAGGGTTTATGACGACGGACGATCCCCTGGTGACGAAGACCGGTGCCGGTCGAGTGATCTGGGATCGTCCGTCCTACGACTTCGTCACCGGCGATGCGCCGCCCAGTGTGAACCCGAGCCTGTGGCGCCAGGCCAAGCTCAATAATATCAACGGCCTCTTCAAAGTGACAGACCGCATCTATCAGGTTCGCGGCTACGACCTGGCGAACCTGAGCATCATCGAGGGGCAAAGCGGCCGTATCCTCGTCGACCCGCTCACCGCCTCCGAGACTGCCGAGCGTGCGCTGGCCCTCGTCAATCGTTCCCTTGGTGAACGGTCGCTGGCAGCGGTCATCTTCACCCACAGTCATATCGATCATTGGGGCGGCATCAAGGGCGTCACCAGCGAGGAAGACATTCGATCCGGCAAGGTCCGACTCATCGCACCCAAGGATTTCATGGCTGAGGCGGTCAGTGAGAACGTCCTCGGCGGCGTTGTCATGGGGCGCCGAGCACGCTACATGTACGGCACCGGTCTGAGCCGGACCGACCGCGGCCACGTCGATACGGGCCTGGGGAAGGGACCGGCGGTCAGTGACGTATCCATTTTCGCACCCACCGAAATCGTTGATCATACCGGACAGAAGATGGAAATCGACGGCGTCGAGTTCGTCTTTCAGTACGTGCCGCATTCCGAAGCCCCGACGGAGTTCACATTCTTCCTGCCGCAGTTTAAGAGTTTCTGCGGAGCCGAAATCGTGTCGCAGAACATGCACAACCTCTACACCCTTCGAGGGGCCAAGGTGCGCGACGCTCTGCTTTGGAGCGGGTACATCGACGAGGCCCTAGACCTGTTTGGCGGCCAGGCCGAGGTCGTTTTCAACAGTCATCACTGGCCGGTGTGGGGCGCGGAACGAGTGATCGACTACCTGAAAAAACATCGGGATACCTACCGCTACCTGCACGACCAAACGTTGCGCCTGGCGTCAAGAGGTATGACGCCGGGCGAGATCGCCGAAAACATGGTACTCCCCGAAAGCCTCCGGCGATCCTTCCCCAACCGTGGCTACTACGGGACGGCCAAACACAACGCGCGCGCCGTTTACCAGTTCTACTTCGGCTGGTTCGACGGCAACCCGGCGAACCTCGACCCGCTACCGCCGGAAGATGAGGGTCGGCGCTATGTCGAGGCCATGGGCGGAGCCGGCGCCGTCATTACCAGGGCGGGTGAAGCCTACGACCAGGGCGACTACCGTTGGGCGGCTACGTTGCTCAACCACGTCGTGTTCTCCGCTCCCGGAAACGACGCCGCCAAAGACTTGTTGGCTCGGACCTATGATCAGCTCGGCTATCTCGCAGAGTCCGGACCCTGGCGCGACGTCTATCTCACCGGAGCGCAGGAGCTGCGCCACGGAGTCAGCGGAACGACGACGCTGGATGCCGCCGCCGGCGTCTTGCGCAGCTTGCCCCTCGACCAGTTCTTTGCCGCGATGGCAACCCGGTTGGATGGACCCAAGGCGGACGGCAAGAAGCTGACCGCTAATTTCGTTTTTAAGGACGTAGGCGCGACGATGGTCGTGCATATCGAAAACTCCGTCCTCCACTACAAAGAAACGGCGGCGGACCCGCAGGCCGATGTCACCGTAACCCTGACCCGCTCCTTCTGGATCAAACTTGTAACCAAGCAGGCCTCGATAAAGGATCTGGTTTTCTCCGACGATCTGCATATCAAAGGAGATCGACTGAAGCTGGTCTCCCTGTTCTCGCTGCTCGATGATCCTGATTGGAACTTCTCGATCGTTACGCCTTGACGGAGCCTGCCGCGGTGAATCGAACGGCATCGCGTATAGCTTGCCAAAATGTAGCCGGGGGGCTACAATCATAAACTAGAACTGAGATTCGCAAGACTGAAGCCTTCGTTAACTGGCTGGACGGCCTGGCCGATTTTCGTACACGTTCGCGTATACTGGTAAGGATCGAACGATTAGTGGGGGGGAATCCCGCTGACGTGGGGCCGGTAGGGGAGGGGGTCTCGGAATTCGGTAATTTCCAATATAACGCCTTTCGGCTGGCGGATATGGCCACCGAGGTCCAACTGGGGCGCACTTTTCTAGACAGCCTGGTCCGCGATCATATCCATGGCCAAATACTGGCTCGGTGAAATGGTGAACCGCATTGCCTACCAGGCGGTCCAGATCCATGGAGGCTACGGCTATATGGAAGAATACCGCGTCTGCAAAATCTATCGGGATGTGCGTTGCCTGTCCATCTTTGCCGGGACCAGCGAAATTATGAAACTGATCATCAGCCGCGGTCTCGGATTGTCCTCCTGAGAAGGAAGGGAAATTCCCATGGTTGTTGGTTATATAGTAAGAAGAAACGCCGCTAATTAAGTTTCGGGATAAACGTCCCATTCGAGGCCAATATTTTGCCTTAAACGGCCCTTTTCGGGGGCAAAATTGACGTTGTAAGGCTGTTGAAGATCCCGGAGCTGCTGCTGTTCACCATCCGAGATGACTGAACGGCCGCCGGCCTTTACCCCTAAGGCCTCCTGAAACGGTTCGGATGGTCCGACCCCTATTCCCCACTGATCGTTTCCCGGAAAATGGAACCCCAAGAGATTGTCGACACCCTCCTGGCCCTGGGCATCAACGAAGCGGCCCTGATGATCGAAGAAGGCGTCTGCGATCGTCCCCCGGACAAGGATGAAAGGGTTTAATCGGTTAGAGAATCCTTTTTTTTCGGATCAGCAGGCTAGCCAGCAAAACGGAAAGGATCCCGCTGAGGAAGATGCCGTCAAAGGTCCCGGCCCCGCCGATGGAGGCCACCGGGGCCCCCAGGCCCTGGATTTTGCCGAGGTTGAGGAGATCCGCTCCGATCAGTGTTCCGAGGCTGCCGACGATATAGGCCAGGGGAGGCGCATGCCGCGGCGACAGGATCAGAGCCACCGGCGTGGCGATCAGAGAGGGGAGGAGGGTTGGAACTACAATCCCGAGGCCTGGGACCGGATGGGCGATCAAATGAACAACAAAAGCGACGACGGCCACCCCGGCCAATCCACGGAAGTACAGCCGGTTCTTCAGGTATAGGTAAAGGGAGAGTAAGGCAGGAATGACCGCCCCGCCCACGTTGACCGCCACGACCGTTCCCGGCCAGTCTCTGACAAATGGCACGATATAGGTCATGCCAAAAGAGGTGATCACCTCTCCGGAACGCACCTGGTGGGGCGGCAGTTGAAAGAGAGGGATGTTCAGGTAACTCCCCATAAAGGAGAGAAACAGCAGGGCGAACATATGTCTTTGTCCAATCCCCATCCGCTCGTAGGCATACCGGAGAATGCCGACCTCCAGCATGGTGATTAAAATGATGAAAAGGAAGGCAAAGAAAAAGAGAAAAGGCAAAGCGATCGGAAAGTAGTGCAAAATGGTTTCCCCCCGTTGAGAATGGACTCCCCCCGCGATAGGGTGCGACTGGATTTATTGGACCAGAAAGACGGATTTTCGTCAAATGAAATATAGGCGGCGTATTGGTTGCTTGCGGAGGTCAGCCGGTGGTCCTTGGGGCGTTAGAGGATCAGGGACTCTCGTTCGACCTGGAGGCTCTCGACAGGTTCCTGGTCCTCGATAATACCGATAATTTGCATTGGCTCCCGGCATGGGGGACAGGTCAGGGGATCGACTTCAAAAGGACCTATTCTACCCAGATCCAAGGGCCAAAGGGACGGAATGATTTCTCACCTTATCTCTTTTTTCCGTCCGTGGGCTTCCATCCACAACATCCGTTACAGGATTCTTCTTGATCTTTAAAACCACTTTCACTATATTTTTTGTAGAAGACAGCATCATTCTTCCACATTTTCAGTATTTTTCCTCTCATTGCCGGATGGTTATTGGGATTCCGGCTGGGGATTCTATATTGGATCCTTCATAGTTCGTTTCTCGCTTTTCTGGGTAAAATGGCAGGGAAGGCCGTTGTTGATTTTTTCCCCATGGGGTTAATATCAAATACCATTACCATACAGAAATCCGGTGAAAGGGCGGCGGCGGTCGTTCAGGACTTGCTGACTCTGGCCAGAAGAGACGTTTTTTCTACTCAAATACTCAATTTGAACCAGGTCTTGTCAGGCATTTTGGAATCCCCCGAGTTCCCGAAACTTGTCGCCGATTATCCCGACACGCGGATTGAAACAGATCTGCAACCGGACCTTTTTGATGTCCATGGTTCGCAAATCCATCTTTCAAAGGCTATTATGAATTTGTTATACAATGCCATGGAGGCGATGAAGGGCGTGGGACAACTCACCATTTCCACTTCAAATCGCTATATCGATCAACCCACCAGTAATTATGACGTCCTGGCAGAAGGCGAATACGTTGCCCTCAGAATTTCGGATAACGGGGAAGGCATCCGGGAAATGGGGGAATCCGGGAAGACATTTTATTCCAATGGATATTAACTCTATTTATTTTCCGCCCTGTTTTTTAGGCAACGTTGAGGTTTACTCTTGCCTGACTATATCGACCGAGATCTCCACTGCCGGAATCGTTCCTCTGTTCTCAAGCCAGTGAGTGGTGTTCCTATCCTCGGGCCAGCCCACTCCCGGTCCATAGTCGGTCGCGATTCCATTTCGATGGTCCGTGATCGTTCCTTGCAGTATGTAGACGGTGCCCGGTCTGCCTTTATGGTCGTGAACCGGGCCGAAGACGCCTCCAGGCTCGATGGTCACCATCCGCATTCGAAGTTGGCGCCCGGCCAGGCCCTCGATCTCAGGGCCAAGGTCAACCGTGGCCAGTAACTTCACCGTAACCCCTTTCGTCTCAGGTGCCACCTGTTCGTTGCTCATCGTGCTCTCCTCTCTGTACTTCCAGGGCCCAAGGCCTAAACCCAGCCGCCGACAAGCCGCGAAGCGGGTTGGCGGTCAGTTGCAGTGCAATGCTGGGTGGCGTTCCTTTCCTCAGTCTCCAATCAAGCGAATGATTCTCGCCGGATTTCCTCCGACAAGAGTATTCGGGGGAACGTCTTTGGTGACTACGGAGCCTGCCGCCACAACAGAGTTCTCGCCGACCGTCACTCCGCCGATGATCGTTGCGCCGACTGCGATCCAGACGTTTCTTTCAATCACAATGGGCTTGGCGACTACAAAGGCGCGCCGCTGAGAAGGTTCAATGGGATGGCCGGACGTGATGATGCTCACGTTCGGGCCGATCATCACATCATCGGCAATGTCGAGGCCGCCAAGATCATAAAAAGTGCAGTTCTGATTTACGAAAACATTACGCCCAACACGGATTTCGGGCCCGCCAGTAGTGTAGAATGGTGGAATCAATAGAAAGCTGTCGTCCACCTTCCTGCCGATGAGCTCGCTGAACAAGGCGCGGACTTCGTCCGCATCGTTGTACGTCAAACGGTTGAGGCGGGCGGTGATCGCCAGCGCTCGTTTGACGTTTGCCGACATGGCCGCTGATTCCGGCGTTCCTCTGGGAATTATCTTGGTGCGATCGTCATTCGCCATTCATAATTTTCCTCGGCCGAGACGACTGAACGGCCGCTGGCCCATACCCTTAAAGCCTCCTGAATTTCTTTTAAAAGGCCTCTCCACCCACCGCCAGGCTTTCCGTCCAGCGAAAAGCCCGGAAAGTAATAATCTCCTCTTGTGGCCGCGGTGGGTGATGTGCCAGATCTGACCGGAGATGAAATGCCGATTGGCCCTGGGCATGGGTTTGTCTGCTTAGAAACCTCTTTTCGAGGGTAATAAGGGCATTTTATTAAAGGTCGCATAATAGAATCGGCTATCTCCAGGTTCCCTTATCGTCATTCCCGCAGCGCTTCTGGGCGGGAATCCAGCCTCGGTCTGGTACGATTCTGGATCCCCGACAAAGACACTCGGGGATGACGGTCGGTGGTATGTACAGACAATTATGATACCCTTAATAAGTCTTCAAACGCATCCAGGATTCAACATGATTAAGTTAAATTCAATGGGCTTGTTTGGTTAGACCCCGATTCGCTTCTTCCGGCGAACATCTCCTTGGATATACTGCGCTTCTCATTTTCTCCCAGCCGCCTCCTCCAGGGAAATCTCCGGGAAGACCTCGTGTGTAAATCCATATTTCAGGCCTGGCGACTTCCTGGCCAACGCTACCGCTTGATCAAGACTGTCGGCTTCAAAAATGAGCAGTCCGCCAAGATCTCCGACATACTCTTCGACCTTCTCAGTTGTGACAGTTTTCCCGCCTCTAATTGGCATAACTACCGACGCCTTAAGCAAAGAAACCCATTCGCTCATGTCTTTAAGATTTTGGGCGACTTCAGTCTCTGGGATTTCACTGCCGCCCGTGTGCCGGGATAGTAAAATAAATCTCACGTTTATCTCCTTATCTGAATTTGCCACTGTATGTGACGCCGTTGATCGGGTTAATATCCTGGTTCACACCTCATCTGATATGTTTCCATTGGCCAGATCAGTTTTGCTCGGGAGCTTCCCGAAACCCGTTTTTTTCTAAGATTATTGTTCGCCACCTCGGAAAAGCTGCTCTGGCCTCTTTGGGAAGTCTTCATAAAGTTCTGTGCCCGGCACCGCGTGTCTGTAAAACCGGGCCGTAAGTTCACTCGGGATCGACAGGAATATCGCAGGAAAAGTCGGGGCTTGGAAAAGCGCCGCCGGGGACGTCCTCGTAAATACCCTGTCCCACAACCGTTACCCCTGGAACCCGAAACCATTAAAGATAGTAAAAACAGGCTCTTTCTGTTAAGTTAACGGCATTGGGTCCGACCCTTCATTCTCATGACTCAATGCCGGCCCGACCCCATTTCGGAGTCTGGTGCACTTATTCGTTATGTGTGCTTTTCAGATACTCTTCTAGCATTGCAATCAAGTACTTCACTATCCCATCAGCGAAATGGAAAACAGCAAGTACCCTTTGTCCGTCTACCCACGGCTTAACTTGGGCTTGTATCATCGGGCTGTCTTTTGCTGGTATGTCCATTTCCTCGACCTCTCCCGTTGCCAAATTGATCCTTTTGACCCTCCCGGCAATTACGTCTTCAGTGATCTTCTTTATGTTGTAATGGCTGTAAGGGTTCCGAATATCCTCACGAAATGATTGAAGCTGTTTTGCTATTTTGGACCTTAACAAGCCCGATCTTTTCGCGCGCCCTATAGCATCGCCGAATTCAATCTTTTCAAATTGATCCCACTTCTCCGGATCGTATTCTTGGTAGCCGCCGACTTCTTTGACATATGTTGCATGTTTAAGAGTGAATTCAATAAGATTCCCAGAGAGAGTGATAGCAGCTCCATTAAGGCCGAAAAAGATACATTCCCGTATCTCTTGATAAAGGGATTTAATAGCTGGGGGTAGGCTATCCGGTAGAGCGGGCAATTGTGCAACAACATCCACTGCGGTTTTCAGACGCTCTTGAAAAAGATCGGCAATAG
Organism: uncultured delta proteobacterium; assembly: GCA_963843145.1. Taxonomy (GTDB): domain Bacteria; phylum Desulfobacterota; class RBG-13-43-22; order RBG-13-43-22; family RBG-13-43-22; genus CAVQSS01. Next base: position 21,906 of record CAWJJC010000011.1, on the reverse strand, counting down.
TCTGAGAGGGTACGACGCGAAATGGTAATCCTTGCTTCTTAAGTTTTTCTATGTCCCCTGGATTTGCTATTATGACGCTGGACTCATCGGCCAACTCATTGATCTTCTTTTTCAGATTATCATCGTCCATTCTTATATTCCCTGGTCACATAATGCGGAATTGACCCGTGGCACGTTGGTTGCTGGGTCGAAGGACCATGCAACCCAGTACTAACGGGTTCTATGGCCTAGTTTGCGTCGCCAAAGACGAAGCCGACCGAGACAGGGACCGACTGGGGCAACAACGCATGGTGTCGCCGAGGAGTTGCCAACGCCAGGGATGAGCTGTAGGCGAAATTGGCGCTACCCTTACTCTTCCTCTTGTAAGGGGATTGACTCTTTTGCCTACCAATTCGATCCATTTATTAGTTGGCATCACCGGAACGGGAATGGACGGACGAGCCGCCCTCCCTCATCGTAAATGGTCAACAGCCTGGAGCCCGAATGACCTTGCAACCCACCTGAGAACCTCTGTCTCAACCTGCGCGTTGAATTCATTCTTCTCATAGACCTCTTTGAATATAAGGGAATCACTGGTCAAAGGGTAACCGAAAACACCGACTCGCCAATCATCCTCATAAGAGAAGATGGTTAGCCTCAGAGCTGAGAGCACATGGATCCGGAAATCCATATAGCGAAAGGGCAGAAAGTGCTGCCACACTTGCCTAGTCCAAGCAATACTGGCAATGATGCGCTTCGCGAGATCTGTGTACCTTATCAGTTTGGTTGCGCCGTGGTAGTCGCCGACGCGCCCTTCGCACTGTTCAGCAAGTCGTGCAGATTCTGAATTGAGCGCATAGATGACTTCACAGTGCCCAGAGTTGAATAAGTGGAAGGAGTAACCATCTAGCCCGCCGGGCTCACTACGACGCTCATTGCAGATACCGTGCTCGGAAGGCCTTGTCTTGTAGGAGTTTAGTGCACCTTGGTATCCGTGCCCAGCGACTCGTGCGGACTCCAGAGTGTGTTGGCCCAATTCGTCTAGGACATTTACAACGTCAGATCCGATTCGTAATGGAGTGAGTGAGACGCTTATGCCTATCCCGCCATCGCAGAAGTCAATCCAGAATCGTATGCGGGAATTCAAGAAGTCCGAGTTGTCGATCTCTGCGACTGCAATCTCGGAGCGTGCGAGCATGCTCGAAACCCACTGCTCGTGTTCGACCTTCACTAGCCTTATCTTGACGGATGACCAGTCGGCCTCGTTCTTATCGATCTCCCGATGGTGTGTTGGGCAAAGGAGAATTAGGTTCGAGTACGTATCCCTTTCCTCGGCTGGCAGGTCTTCGATACCGCGTGGGCCGTCCGCCCGTCTACCGACAATGTGCGCCATCTCTCCTAAAGTCTCACGGTCTCCGCTCGGCGTTAGTTCGATCTTGCAGAGGGCGCAACGGTTCCCTGATCGTCCCCAGAGTATTTTTAGGTCGCGTTCCTTCACCTTCGTTTACCCTAAGCCAGTTAACGTGGCGTTTACCCGTGACACGCAGGTTGCTGGGCCGGAGGCCCAGGCGAGGCAGTGACACAGTATCCAATGGCCTGGTTGGCGACGCCGGAGGTGGAGCCACCGCCGGTCATCACCGGCCTAAACTTCGCTGCCTTTAACCTTGCGGGTGCCATTGACCAAATGCGCCCGGCTTTGTTCAGGTCCGAGTGGATGGCGACGTTATGGCCTATTTGGATCAGTGGTAAATTCGATTCTGAGAGGTAAATCCGTCATTGCATAATGAACAAAATCTCGTCCCAAAGCCGTTAATTCATACCCTTCCTCATTATCAAAAGCAGAAACAAGTGGTTTTGTCCCACTGCCTTTTAACCGCCTTTCTGCGGACTTAGGTATAAAATTGCCGAACCGATCGACTTCTCGGTGCTGACGAATGATCCCCCCGGTGCTTAGATCTCGGAATAGGAGTTTATAAAGATCCGCATCAGCAGAATCCTCACGAACAGGCCCTTTGCCGATCTTTGTCCAAATCCGTCCTCTTGTAATACCGTCGCTATTATAAATGGCACCTATAACCTGGAAATGCATCTCTGAATACTGATTTATCCAGTCGATGAACAGGCGGACTACATCATCGCTGGTAACTTGGGTGGCTGCGGCATTGGACAAAATGTTTCTAATGTACTTGCGCTTTTCTTCGCTCTCCGCCCCGGACCATTCGCGGAAAGTTTTCTTTATTAATGTCTGATATTCTTTGCTCTCAACTCTCTTGGAAATCTCTTCATCCTGTAAATCAAGCCGCGCCATGATTTCGATTATTGTCTGCTCTTTTTCCTTTAATTCATCTTGAAGCATCTGAAGCCAATGTTTGAAGAACCTATTTACTTTTTCCTGTTCTCCTTCCGACCAAGCGCCCGCCGCCGCAGACAACATACCGCCCGCAAAAGGAATTGCCCCGCCAGCAATCTGCAGAGCACTACGCGAAATTTTGGCTATTTTACCACTACGAGATGGTTCATGATCTTTAACATCAATAATTTCATCGCTCATAGCAGCACCTCTTGACCCTAATGCGACGTTGACCCGTGGCACGCAGGTCGCCAGGCTGATATGCCCGTGCAGGCCACTGACACCGGGACACCCGATAAGAGCAATGCCGCATTTTTTCCGGCACTGGTTTTTCCCCCAAAAATTCCTTAACCAGGTTTCATCCGCCTATGAACTGCGGCGATATCATCTCCACAAAAAAAATCCCCACTTCTTTAAATAAGAAATGGGGTCTAATATTCTTCCAGCGACACTCCTTTGGTTAAAGGTTGTCCATTAAGAAATCCAATATTCGATCTTCACGAATTCCTATCCCAAATATTCCAGATTGTCAAATTAATTTAACTTCTTAATCGCGCATCCCGCCCACCGCCGGGATGTGCCCGGTTTGGGAGTGGGGGTGAATTCCCAAATCTTCGACTCGTCCGGATTAATCGCCTCCCTATCGCCCAGCTCAGGGTTCGTGGCGCTGGATGGTATTTATCCGGTCGAAATCCCGATCGTAGCTCAAAATTGTTTTTATTTTCAACCGTTCCATATGGGACAGGGAAAGGCAATCTTCAAAATCCATATTCGTGACGGCGTAGAATTCGAGGGCCCGTAAGAATGAGCGTCGATGTGGAACCAGAAGTCCACTTAGAGAGACGATCGGCAGCAGCAAATTCCGCACTTGTTCGCGGCCTTGATTGTAAACCGACCGGGAGGATAACACATAAACAACTTCGGCCAGAACCGATTCCGAGGTCGTCAGCCTGACCTCTTTACGTTTGACCCGCTGAAAAAGCTCGTAACATCGTTCGGCTTTAACCGGGTCGTCCCGGGTCAGGTACCGGAGGATTACATTGGTATCCAAAAAATCCATCAGCGGCCTTCCTTCCGTGGACGTTGGGTTTTGCCGGTCCGCAGCCCCACCTTTTCCTCCCGAACCCGGCGGCGGATCTCAGACCATTTTTCAGGGCGGGCGGTCGGCTTGACCGCCCCGTAGGTGTCTTCCAGAGACATCGTGGCCGGGGCAAGTTCCACCCGTCCCTCGATGACACGGAAGGCCACCCGGTCCCGTGATTTCACCCCCAGCAGCTTGCGGATCGCCAGAGGAATGGTGACCTGTCCTTTCTGAGTAATAGTGCCCAGGTGTTCCTCCATCAGCATGGTAATACTCCTTTATTCATAATTACTTATACATAAAGTAATTATGAATATTATTATCGGAATGTCAATTTGTTTTCTTGACAGAAGCTCTTTGTTTTGATAGTTCTACATACAAAACCTTAGTTCCAAATTAAACTTAGGGCAATTCCTTGAAAGACCCGATCAAGAAAAACAATGACCGCTATGTATCGCCGGCTGTAGAGCAGGCCGCGCGCATCCTCTTCCGTCTCGCCGAAACTCCGGCCCCGGCCCTGAGCCTCAACGAAATCTGTGACCGCGTGGGGATCCACAAGAGCAAGGCCTTTACCATTCTGGAGACGCTGCAGCGGTTTGGACTGATCCGGAAGAATGAAGAAGGGAAGGGCTACGCTTTGGGTCCCAGCCTGATCTCCCTTTCCCGGAAGGTCCTCGACGATCTCAGCGCCCCCCGACTGGCCGAGCCGATCTTGGAGGAACTGGCCGGCAAGACCGGGACCACAGCGGCCCTGGGCTTGATCGCCGGCCAAAACGTCTTCGTGGCCGCCAAGCGGGAAGGTCCCGGTCCGGTGGTGGTCACCATGCGGGTCGGACATCGTTTGCCGCTTACCTACGGCTGCCATGGGAAGGCCATAGCGGCGTTTCTCCCGGATGCCGAACTGCAAGATGTACTCAGGGAGAAGAAGCTTTACTTTTACGGGGACCCGTCCCGTTTCGACCATTCAAAACTCATGAAAGACCTGGACCGTTTCCGGCGGGATGGATTCGCCGAGGACCTGGAGGAAACCACCCCGGGACTTAATGCGGTGGCCGCGCCGGTACTGGGCCCAGGCGGACGCCCCGTCGGCTATATTGTCGTTCTGGGGGCGGCTTCTCCGGAAGCGGCCCGTAGGTACGGACCGCTGGTGGCGGCGGCCGGGAAAGCGTTATCGCGACAACTGGGGGCAAAAAATGACCCGCCAGAGGGAAAAAAACAGAAGTGGGAACGGCAGGAGAAGATTCGAAGATCCCGCGCCGGAAAGATCTGAGAAAAAGGAAATGAGATGACAGGCGATCTGAGAGGACGGAAGAGAAAACCGACCGGTAGGAAACAAACCCTGAACCTCATCGTGAACGGACGCAGCCACACGCTGCTTTTGGGCGGCGGCACCGGGGAAGTGGCGCCTTCCCACACCTTAGCCCAGACCCTGCGGGAAACGCTGGGCCTCACCGGCACCAAGGTCTCCTGCGACCACGGCGCCTGCGGGTCCTGCACGGTCCTGATCGATGGAGAGCCCCGCCTTTCCTGCATGACTCTGACGGTCGAGTGCGACGGCAGGGCGATCACCACCATCGAGGGACTGCCCGATCCGCAAACCGGAGCGCTGGATCCCCTGCAACAGGCTTTTATTGACCACAACGCCTTTCAGTGCGGTTTCTGCACACCGGGAATGATCTTGAGCGCCCGGGCCCTGCTCAACGAAAATCCCGCCCCGACGGAAGAAGAGGTCAAGGACGCCCTTTCCGGCCATTTCTGCCGCTGCATCAGCCACTACCAGGTGGTGCAGGCGGTCCTGTCCGTTTCCGCCCGAGGGAAGTAAGGGCGTGACCGAGACCTACCGCTATATCGGTAAGAACCTCCCCCGCCGGGATGCCCGGGAGATTGTCACCGGAAGCACCACCTATCTCGATGATCTGAAATTCCCCGACCTGCTTTACGGGAAGGTGCTGCGAAGCCCCCACCCCCATGCTTTGATCAACAAAATTGACAGGACCCGGGCCCTGGCGCTCCCGGGGGTCAAAGCCGTGCTCACCTGGGAAGACGCGCCGGACTGGAGGGGAGGTACTCCCCGCTGCAAACGGGTCCTCGACCGCCAGGTCAGGCAGGTGGGCGACGCGGTGGCCCTGATAGCCGCCTTAACAGAGGAAATCGCCCTGGAAGCCCTGAGTCTGATCGAAGTGGAGTACGAAATCCTGCCCGCCGTTTTCGAGGTGGAAGAGGCCTTGAAGCTCGGGGCGCCCCAATTGTACGGGCAGTTTCCGGGCAATGTGCTGCCCCCCGGCACTCCCTTTTTTGGGCCCGACTGTTTGAAAGAAGTCGTAATGGGGGATGTGGGAAAGGGGTTTCAAGAAGCCGACGTTATCACCGAAGGGACCTTCGGCTATGAAAACCTGCCCAACCCCATTCCCCCCGAACCGCCGGGGGCCGTGGCCCTTTGGGAAGAGCCGAATAGGCTGACGGTCTGGGTGTCGTCTCAGACCCCTTACATGGACCAGATTACCCTGTTCCATATTTTTAATCGGGAGGTTAAGGTCCGGACCCTAGGCGGCGCTTGCGGCGGAAGTTTCGGGTCCAAACTGATGTCCTGGCCGGTGCAGGCCCAGGCGGCGCTCCTGAGTCGGGCCACCGGCAGACCGGTGAAGCTGGTCCTGACCAAGGAAGAGCATTTGGCGACCTTTACCCTGCGGCCCGGAGCGCGTATGCGGGCCCGCGTAGGACTGAAGAAGGACGGGACCGTGACGGCCGTTTCCGGCGACTGGCTGGTGGACACCGGCTCGTACTCCATGACCACTCAGGCCCAGGTGGCTGTGGGCTGCGGGGAACTGCAGATCATGGTCCGCTGCCCCAACTGGGACCTCAAGACGAAGATCGTCTGCACCAATCGAAACGCCTCGGGCATCGTCCGCGGCTTCGGCGGCCAGGAGCTGAAATGCGCCTTTATTCCTTTGCTCTCGCTGGCCATGGCCAAGGCCGGCCTGGACCCTTTCGAGGTGCTGAAGAAGAATTATGTCAAACCCGGCGATGGCTATTTTTGGCGGGACGGCCGCTGGTACACCTACCGGGGCGTCGACTACACGCCGGCCATGGAGCAAGGGGCCGAGCGGTTCGGCTGGCAGGAGAAATGGAAGGGCTGGCTTACCCCCACGGCCGTGAACGGCTCGAAACGGATCGGGGTGGGGGTCGGCGTCCATGGGAATGCCGATATCGGCGAAGATGCCTCAGAGGCCTATGTCCGCCTTCACCCGGATGGGACGGCCCTGATTTTTTCCTGCCTGACCGAACACGGGACCGGGCAGAAGAGCAACCTCATGAAGATGGCCGCCGAAGTGCTGCAAATCCCCTGGGAACGAATCTCCATCGTACCCCCCGATTCCGTGATCAATCCCTATGAATTCGGTCCGGTGGGTTCCCGGGGAACCTATGCCATCGGCAGTGCGGTGATCGCTGCCGCCCAGGACGCCAAAGAAAAACTCTTTGATCTGTTGGCCCCCCGTCTCCAGGCCCGGCCGGAAGATTTGGAGACGGTGGACGGCCTGGTCTTTGTTCAAGGGCATCCGGAAAAGAAAATTCCCTGGAAGGCCATGGGGATTGACCGGACCTGCTTGGGTTCCGGCCGCTTTGAACCGGATTTCACCCTGGCCAACTGCATGATGACCTTTGTGGAGGTAGAGGTCGATGTCGAAACCGGGCTAGTGACGTTGCGGCGCGTGGTCAACGCCACGGACGTGGGCCGGATCATCGACCCGCCGGGACTGGAGGGCCAGCTCAACGGCTGCCTCGGCTCGGCCGGTATCGACAGCGCCCTTTTTGAGGAGACGGTCCTCGACCGGACCACCGGGCAGGTTCTCAATGCCAACCTGATCGATTATAAATGGCGGACCTTCCCGGATTTGCCGGTCATTGACAACGTGGTTTTGGAGACGCCTATCCCCAGCCACCGGTTCCAGGCCGTCGGCGTCGGTGAAGTGGCCACCTCTCCCGGGCCTTCGGCAATCCTCATGGCCGTTTCCAACGCGATCGGCACCTGGCTGCACGCCTATCCGGTGACCCCGGACCGAGTCCTGCAAGCCTTGGGTAAAATTCCGGTCGGACCTGGTCCAAGGAGGACCGGATGAAGTCCTTCCGACACTTCCGGGTGAATACCCTTGAAGAGGCCTTGGCTCTGCTGACCAGGTATCGGGGGAAAGCCCGGATAAACGCCGGAGGAACGGACCTGCTCGGGGTGCTGAAAGATGAAATCCTGCCCGCGTATCCCCAGGCGGTGATCGATATCAAGACCATCGTCGGTTTGGACGCTATCCGCGAAGAGAACGGGCGGCTGACGATCGGGGCCCTGACCCGGCTCAAGGATATCGTCGGTTCCCCGCTCCTCCGGGAGCGCTATGGGGTCCTGGCCGAAGCGGCCCAAACCGTGGCCACCCCTCAGATACGAAACGTCGCCACCCTGGGCGGAAACCTCTGCCAGGAGGTGCGCTGCTGGTATTACCGCTACCCCAGTCACCTGGGGGGCGCCCTTTCCTGTGCCCGCAAGGGAAAAGGCCCCTGCCTGGCCGTCAAGGGCGATAACCGCTACCACGCCGTCCTGGGGGGAAAGAAGTGCTTCGCCGTCTGCCCCTCGGATACCTCCGTTGCCCTGGCCGCACTCGATGCCCACCTGGTCATTGTCGGGCCTGAGGGCCAGAGGAAAATGGCGCTAATCGATTTTTATAACCCCCTCGGCCTCGGTCTTCATTGGAACGATATCTTAACCGAAATCGAGATTCCAGTTCCTAACAATTCGACAAAACAGCATTTTTTTAAGTTTACGCTCCGACGCCCCATTGATTTTGCCATTGTCAGCCTGGCTGCGGTGATCACAGAGGACCACGGGGTCTGCCGCGACGCCCGCCTGGCCCTCGGCGCCCTGGCCCCCGGTCCGGTCCGCGCTAAAACCGCCGAGGCATTTTTGCAGGGCCGGAACATCGACGAAGATACAGCCTTGCAGGCCTCCGAACTAGCCTTAGCCGGGGCCCGGCCCCTCAGCCGGAACGCCTATAAGATTGTTATAGCCAAGACATTGATTAAAAGGGCGATTTTTGGTCAAGGGCAGGGTTGAAGGTAAGTTGGGTGCCAAGGTGGGTCAAGGGCATTGAAGGGATAGCGGCAAAAGGGTGTGACAAGGTTTGGATCTCATCTTCTTTCATAACCGAACCCCTTCCGACTGGACGGCCTGAACCAGAAGCGAAAACCTCTCCGGCCCGGATTCCCATTCCTCAAGGCTGAAGACTACCGGCACGATAACAAGACCATAAGGATATCCGGCCTCCCAGGCGGAATCACTGATAAATTCCTGATCCTCTTCGGAAGGTGAATTCTTTAAGATAACCACCACGTCGGCATCCGATTGGGGATCGGCATCCCCCCGGGCCCTCGAACCAAACAGGATTACCTGTGCGGCGGAAAATCTATGAGAAATCCTCTCTTTGAAGCCTTTTAAAATCTCTTCTTCTGGTGGACTCATTTCATCCCTCTTTAGTTTTTCGGAGATTAGATCCAAAGAATCCATCATTCTGGATTCTATTTAGCCCTTTCTTGGACAGGTCGTTGGCTGGATCGGTCGTCCCTGTTTGGCTTCGATCTCGATGAAGAAGCATTCACATACTCAATCTTGACAATCATTGGCAAAGGTGCACAGGATGTGCAGAACGGCCTCCGGGTTCAAGTCTTTCTTGAACTCCAGCCGCTCTCATTCGACCAGGCGGCCTTTAAAGATATCGTTTATGTTTATACGTAAACGCATAGATTCATCTAACATTTTCCATCTAATCTTATTTGGGCTCTAAAAACTTATTACCTCGGGAGGCATCAGCGTCAAGATAGCGGCCATAGTCTCCCGTGCAAGGTTCAGGGCATCTTCTGCTTCCTCGGAAATAAGTTCAGGATCGGGCGTCATAGACCAGCCTCCCTTCTCGTAAAACGGTCGCCGGCAGGGAGGTCACGACAGAAGACCTCCGATTGAAGTGCCCGTCTGTCCATACCACCACATCGGCCGCTGCGCCGGTTCCCCATAGTCTGTCATAGGCCAGCTTGGCACGTTTGCGCTCAGGTAGGGCATCGTCCGGTACAACCATCATCAAATCGTAATCGCTGTCCGGCCCGGTGTCGCCACGAGCGTAGGAGCCAAAGAGATAGATGCGAAGGGGCTGATAAGTCTCCACCAGGCGTTTGACTATCTCCGACAGTTTCGGACCCATATTTTTAGTGACTTCTTCCATGATTGCTTCCTATTCTATTTCATTAATCCAATTTTGGCTATGGATCCATCAGTATTCCACTCCGGGTCAAATATTTCGCCTGGCCCGACCCCATTCAAGGTTTCCATCCAGGAGGATAAAGTCAACCGCCTGTTCCCGGGCCATCCGGACGACCCGCGCCGCTGACCTTTATGCGAATGATATCTTTTCCAAATTCAACCACATCGCCTGAAAAGATCTTCTTTCGCTTCCTGATTTCGACCTTTCCATTTACCATAACGTGGCCTTCAGAAATCACCTGTTTCGCTTCGCCGCCGCTAGCGACCCAATTTTCGAACTTCAAGATTTTATAGAGCTCAATGGGCTCTTCTGAAATTTCAATTTCTTTCATTCAAGGTTCCTTGATACTTTCCTTCATATCTCCTGTTCCAGAAGTTGGCCATGTTCCTTCAACCAGGCTTTTGCCTTTTCCATGGTCGGCGCTTGAGTCCGAACGATGTTCCAGAACCGGGGCGTGTGGTTGGCCTCCATAAGGTGAGCCAGTTCGTGGACTATGACGTAGTCGACGACGAACATGGGTGCCTTAATCAGTCGCCAGTTGAAATTGACATTGTTATTCAGGGTGCAGGAACCCCATCGAAAGCGATTGTCGACGATTTTGATTCCGGAAACATCGACGCCGAGTTCGTGGGCGTGAATTTTCACCCGGGGGATGATCTTTTCTTTGGCCTTACCGATATACCATTCCCGTAAAACCTTCTCTCGTTTTTTCCCCTGAGTTGCCGGGATTAAGAAACGCTGTACGAACTGAACCTCGGCCTGCCCTGTGTTGACCACCTCGATCCGATATTGTCGCCCCAGATAGAGTGCCGATTCCCCGCTGACCAGTTCCTTCCCGGGTGGATGGGGCAGGTTCTGATATTTTTGGGGATGGGCGATTTTTTCGTAAATCCATTGACGTTTTGACTCCACCACCTGCCTGATCTTTTCTTCAGAAATTTCTGCCGGTGCATGAACGACAATGCGGCGATCCCGTTCGACGGAGATGGTCAGTTTATGCCGCTTGGCCGATCTTTGAATGGTGTAGTTCAGTTTCATGGCAATCAAGCCGCGTAGAGAATGATATCGTTATTTTTCTCAGCGATCTCCATGATCCGGCTGATAATCTGAGCCCGGTTAGCTACAAGCCCTGGTAGTTTTTTGAATTCCGAGGCCAGCAGAATTTTCTGAAGGTCGGCTTTCAATTTATTTCGGGCGGGAATGCTTTCCCAGAACCCGGTGAGCCTCAACTCCCGCTCGACGGCCAGAAAGGCTTTTTGCGTTAGATCAACCAGTTGGCTGATTCGGTCCTCTTTGTCCTGCCCATAAGGCATCTGCGCATCTGCGAAAACAAAAGGTCCGGAAGCCGTGGCTGTCTTATCTGCCCCGAATATCTCCCGGGCAAACATTCGGAACAACGGCATCTGTTTCTTGCGGTGCAGCCCATAGGTTGGCTCTTTCCCGGCATTGATGATGCGGGTCCGCAGCTTCTCCAGTTCCAGGTAAATCCTGTTCCAGTTGTCGCGGAACTCTTCAAAAATCTTGGCTAAGGCTTGGGCAAAGGAGGCTTGCAGGTCGGGATCGTCGTCCAGTTCAACATCGAGGTGGTGGCGAATGGCATGTTCCACCTCGGCGGCTTTGGTCTTGGTTCGTCCTCGTTTGCCCACCTGTTTCTGAAAGTCCTCATCGAGGATGGAGATCGGCTCGATCTTCACTGCAATCCCCTTGGATTCCAAGTAAGCGTCGGTGATTCCACGCAGCTTGGGCGGGATCCCTTTCATGCTCAGGCGTTCGTCGCGGAGGTGTTTCCCGGCCAGCACATTGATCTCGGTCAGGGCCTGGTAGTCGGCCATATATTCCAGGGCCTGTCGGGCGGGAAAGACCAGGTTCAGGCACTTGGTCAGTTGTTTGAAGGCCATTAGGTAATCAAAGCGCAGGTCTTCGTCATAGAACAAATCGAAAAAGGCATCGTGATCGGTCAGGTCCGTCAATCCATGCTTTTTTAGCAGGTCCATGACGGCGGCATGGCTGGCCCTCAGTTCCCGCAATTCCTCCTCGGGGAAGCTCAAGCTGTCCAGCACTTCCTTTTGTTCGCGCTCATCGTAGGCGTCAATGGCCTTTTTCAGGTGGTGGCCGATTCCCACATAATCGACCACAAAACCTTTGTCCTTGGACTCGCCGCCCACCCGGTTCACCCGGGCAATGGCTTGAAGGAGATTGTGGGCCACGATCACCTTATCCAGATACATAACCTGCTCCACCGGCGCATCAAAGCCGGTAATCAGCATGTTGTTGACGATCAGGATTCCCATGTTGCCGGTGATGCCCTCTTCCTCATTTCCAAAGGCCAGCTTGAAGCTCTTGATACTGGCTTCGTGTCTGGCTGAGTCCGAATAGAGCTTGAGGTGCGGCAGGTCATTGTGACTGCCGGAGATGATAACGTCCGTCGTCATTTCCTTGAGTCGGTCAAGGTCGAGCCTCCTCGGATTGGCCTGTTCCAACTCGGTGATAGCCGCGGCCAAAGCATCGTCGAGGTGTTTCTTGTAACGGACCGCCGCTTCGCGGGAAGTAGCCACCACTTGCGCCTTGTAGCCATTGGGGAAGACATGGGTCAGGTAGTGGGCCACCATGTCTTTGGCCTTGGCCGCGATGGTTGGACGGGCCTCCAGGTAGGCGTCACGGGAACCGTAACCCAGAATCTCCAGGCGCTGCTGGAGGTTATAGTCGCTGAAGACATCGGCAAAAGCCGTGTCCAGGCCGGTCTGATCGGTCACTTCGGCATTGTGGGTGCGCCCTTCGTAAACGATCTCCAGCGTTACGCCGTCATCGATGGACTGGCGCATGGTATATTTGTCGATATAGTCGCCGAAGACCCTCTCGGTCTTGTCGATGGGCGTGCCGGTGTAGCCGATCCGGGCCGCGTTGGGGAGGCCTTTGTCAAGGTTGGCCCCCAGCAGGGCATATTGGGAGCGATGGGCCTCGTCGGTCATCACCAGAATGCACGGGCTGGTATTCAACTCCGGGAAGGTCTCGGTCAGATCGGCTTCACGGAACTTATGGATCATGGCCATAACCAGATCCGAGGAGTCCGAGCGCAGCAGTTCTTTGAGCTTTTTGATGCTGTCGGCCACCTTGACCGTAAAGCCGATGCTCTGGCTGGTCTCGGAAAGCTGGCCTTCCAATTGGGTGCGGTCGGTCACAAAGACCACCTTCCAGTTCGAGAGCTGGGCATGGCGATACATCTCACGAACCATGAACATCATGGTCAACGACTTGCCCGAGCCTTGGGTGTGCCAGATGATGCCGCTGCGCTCGCGGGGGCTTTGGCCGGCCAGTAGGCGCTTAACGGCCAGCTTGACGGCGCGGAACTGCTGGTAACGTCCCACGATCTTGATGGTCTCGCCCTTGTCGTTGGTTGAAAAGAGCGTGAAGGTGCGGATCAGGTCCAGGAGATTGTCACGGTCGAGCATCCCGGCCACCAGGCGCTGCTGGTCATTGGGACCGCTCTCACCGTGATCCAGATCGTCCACCGCTGCGGGGATAGGGATCGGCCCAGCGGTAGAAATACTTCTCGCTGTGGGTGGTGATAGTGCCGAACTTGGCCTCTTGGCGGCAGGTGGCGATGACGATCTGGTTGTAATAAAAGAGCGGCGCGCTGCCTTCGCCTTTGGCTCCGCGTTGTTCGCTATAGCGGAGCAACTGGTCAATGGCTTCGGGGATTGCCTCTTTGACCTTGGGCGATTTGCATTCGATGACCACCACCGGCAGGCCGTTTAAAAACAGGACGATGTCCGGAACGATATGGTGTTCGGTGCCCAGGATACGTATCTTGGGCTGGCAGACGGCGATAAAGCGGTTGTTATCCCTGTGGGTAAAGTCCACAAAACGAACTGTCGGGCTTTTCTCGCCGGTCCGGCGGTTCTCGCTGACGCTGGTGTCTCCCGTCAGCAGAGTAAAGACGTGGTGGTTGTTTTGAATCAAACCCGTTCCAGGAAAACTGGCAGTGAGTTGTTTGACCACCTCCTCCACCTGATCGTCTTCCATCCAATCGTTAATAACTTTGAGCTGCTCCCGCAGAACCGGCAGCATCACCACCTCGGTAAAGCTCTGGCGGAAGCTGTCACTCGGGTGCTGTTTACTGTCGAGGTCGATAATCTCCCAGCCCAGCCCAGCCAGTTGGTCAAGGAACGGCTTCTCAACGTGGTTGCGTTCGTCGAGTTTGAGGTACTGGGGTGTATTGGTTGGGTTCATACCATCCATCCTTCTGCGGCATAGGTGACGACGGGGTCGCGAACCATGGATGGATATACAGATCGGTCGTTATGCAGATTCAGGCGATCCGATTCCCATTGGCTGGGATTGTCATGGATGTATTCCCGAATCCGGTTCAATTCCATTTCATTTTGAATAATATGTTCCCAATAATTGCGTTGCCATAATTTACCGGCAAATGATTGCCAACCCAATTGTTTCACCCCATCGGCATATCGTTTGGTGGTCATGGTTTTGAATCGATGCACAATATCACCCAACGACAACGTTCCCGTATTCCCCGTAGGGGCAACCCCCCGTGGTTGCCCGTTTTCCTGTGCCCGCCCGTTGTTTCCAGGCCCCTGTGCCTGCCCGTTGTTCTGCCCGGATGTACCGACGCCGGGGTCAGGGCAACCACAGGGGGTTGCCCCTACGATGACAATGATACCGTGGATATGGTTGGGCATAACAACGAATTCATCAATTTCTGTTCCGGTGTAATGGATTGGAATTTCGTCCCAAACGGTTTGAATCATGGCGCCCGCCTGGTTCAATACCATTTCAGGGCAGGCACGGGGGGGTGAAATCGGGCAACCACGGGGGTTGCCCCTACGATGATATTCCCGAATAGGCATTCCCGGTTTTGCGTGCAAATGGTGAGGAAATATGCCCCGGCAATGGAATAATCATACCCCTGCAATCGGATGGATCGACGGTGGTGGATATCGGGATTGTATGCCATATCAAAACGTTCCCGTAGGGGCAGGCCCCCGTGCCTACCCGTTTTCCTGCCCGAATGATTTACCGCCCAGACCAGGGCAACCACAGGGGGTTGCCCCTACGATGATATTCCCGAATAGGCATTCCCGGTTTTGCGTGCAAATGGTGATGAAACACGCCCCGGCACGGGAATAATCATATTCCGACAATCGAATGGATCGCCGGTGGTGGATACCGGGATTGTATGCCATATCAAAACGTCCCCGTAGGGGCAGGCCCCCGTGCCTGCCCTGTTGCTTGTGTTCCGCCACGCGATGCTGAGACGTCGGGCCGTCCTTTGTATGCCCCAAGACCTGGCGAGCAAAGACAAGGCTGAAGGTGGGGTGAGCCCCTGCCTTGGCAAGAAATCCGGCCTCCATCTTCCCCAATTGGCTTCTTGTTATATTTTGATGGTCGTTCATATTCTATACAGCCTATCTATGTCACATAAACTATAACATTTTAATGACAAGGCAAGATATTCCCAGACATGGTCGCTTTGATAGTCGCTTTCTTGGTCGCTCAGGAGGGTTGACTCTTCAGCGCCAAAGGCGTTGCGGACCTCTTGTATTTCACGGGGCGGCGCCAGCACCCTTTTGCCGGCAATTACCGCTGTGACCTGCTCCAGGCTCAGCGTGTTGCCTTCAATGGCCAAGGAGGCCTGAATGGTTTTGATGCGGTTGCCACGCCGCAAGATGGGAACATTGGCGCTGACCGAATGCGCCCGGAGATTGCCCAGGGCCTCCCCGATCTGTTCGATGCTATGCAGAATGCCAGGGGTCATGCGATAAGGCGGCGCGTATCGGTCACTCATCGTTCGTCTCAACTTTTAAACCATGAAGCTGATCGAGGAGAGGCTTCTCCACGTGTTTACGTTCGTCGATCTTAAGATGCTGAGGAACCTTGTCATCCATCTTCATGTCTCAGGTGCTCATTCGTTGGGCAACAATGTCAATTTCTTTTTCCGATAGGCATTCTTTGGACCACCCACGAGCAAATTTCGCTGTCTCGGATTTCGGAAGTTGGTCACTTGCCAAATCGAAAATTCGAACTCTAGCAGGTAAAGCAGCCCCTTCACCTACGAAGATCGCTTCCTGTTGAGCCAGGTTAGGAAGCGCTTTGGTCATTCCTGACAGGCCGTCAGGAAGGAATCTAGCCACGTGCTGTTGGTCTGCCGAATTAGTGAGCCTCAATACGAGCCACGTACCGCACTGTGAAATGACCGTACCCTCTATATCGGCAGGACGTTGACTTACCAGCATGAGCCCGATGCCATATTTACGCCCCTCGACGAGCAACCCTTCTTATTGCAGATTGTGCAGCAGCATACTCAGCCTCACCACGGTCAGGCACGTACCGGTGTGCCTCTTCGCATACCAAAAGAACGGGGTCTCGTTCACGTTCAGTTGTGTTCTGATACAGCTTATACTGGAAAAGCAGCCTCGCGAGCATTGCAGCCAGAGGTCCCGCCACCTCATTTGGTAGACCCGAGATGTCAATGATCCTTATGTCCAGTGACAATCCGTTCTCGGCGCTCCAAGCACCTACCAGTTGGCCAACGATCTGACCAAGCGTAGGGCTGCTATCCTTCGACCACTCTGTCATCAGGAATCGAATTCGAGGATCTCGCCGAAGTAACAGCCAATTTGTCCAGTATCGACCTAAAAGACTTGGCAAAGTCCGTGGGTGTGACCGGTTCAAGTTTTCTCCTTTTGTTCACGTGCTGCTTGAAGGTAGAAGATATGATTGTAGAACTCGTCAAGTGAAAACGGGCGCGGTTTGTCCCTATCGAAGCCTGTAATCTCTTCTTGCGCGATACTTTTCTTGGGACGAGGCGCATCATGAGGCAATCCGTCTGTCGGTGCTGGTCCTCCATGACTTATTGGAGACGAGTCGACCAGGCCAGCGGCAACCATCCGAGCATAGGTTAAGGCTTTATAGACTATATTGTTCTGAGAAGTTGCCTCCTCTTCCGTTTTCCCAATAACAAGACGGCGAAATTCATCGGCTGACATCAGCCAATAGGGGAGCTTGATAGGTGTTCCCGAGGTTTCTTCGGTACCAATAGGGTCGTAGGCGCGGAAAACAACCGCTCGTTCTCTAAAGGCACGCCCATATTCCCCATGAGGATCGATAACCACGATCTTCGGTTTGCACGTCTTGTCACCGTCAGCCTTATGGTCAAGAATGCTATGAAGAATCGCTGCCACGGCCCCCGACTTCCCGGAACCGGTAGATCCCAGAATTGCGGAATGCATGCCAAACATCTTGTCAATGTTAGCCCGGCAGAGTGCATTGTCCGCTCCAACATAATGTGCAAAGGGCACCAGCGGGTTGTATTCTTCGCTCCCTTGCTGGCCCTCGGCTGCATTATAAAGACTTACCGTCTCTTGCCTCGTAAGTAGGAAAACGCCTTGGCGGGGAAGTGGATAGGTGGTGACGCCGCGAACGAACCGTAGTTTTCCCTCGGCTGCATTCCAGACACCTTCAGCAAAAAGCTCGACTTCCATGACCCTCTGATCCGCGTCCGGAGCTATTGGCTTTGCCGCTTCTAGAAATTCTTCTGAACGCATACGTAAAAGGGTTACAAATCCGAATACCAGATGGCGTCCAAAATGAACTTTCACAATGCTTCCGATCTGACCGATCGGATATACACGGCCCTCGTAGGTTCGGGTCAACTCCGTCACATCTCCCGCAAGTTCAACACGAATGGTGGTCCCAGATACCTCCACAATGTGTCCGATCTTCAGTTCGTTAACCAAGTCAAAAGCATTCATATAGCGCATGCCTCCGGTCCGCTGTTTAGAATCTTCGTCACCTCTTCAAATTTCCACCATTCCCGATCATTGCCATCAGATGAGCAAAAGAAAGGCCCCTCATCACCGACAAATAGTCCATCACCGGTGATGGCATAAAGACGCTTAGACCACGGCAAGGTCCTCCACTTCATGAGGGTCGTGTTGAGAGTTTCAGCAAATGCCAGGATTGTCGTTTTGTTTTCAGGTCTCTGTAACGCTAACTCAACCTCTTCATTGATATGGTCATCTCCGAAGCTGTAACCGCAAATTGCGAGGACGTTTTCCGCATCTCCACCTAAGGTTCGACGGAATATATCAAACTGAGCTGCAAAGGGATCTCTCTGTGTCGCCAGATACTTTGTGGCTTGAGGATATATGAGTACCCTCGATGTTTTATTCGGATACAGGTCACCTTCCCTTACGCGCCATACGCGCTCATCGTCCCCAAGATGCCAATCAATTGAACCATGGAGCTTTATCACGCGCGCACGATATCCTGATTCCGGCTCTTTCTCGCCGTAACGGTAACTGCGATAGGCTACGGCGCCACCTGAGAAACCATCCCAATACGACAAACAGCATAGAGACAGTGCATCTTCTAATAGCGTATCGTAGTTAATCGTAAAAAGCCCGACTGCTCGCCTCCGTTCGGCCACGCCAGCTTGGTTTCGATTGAAGAGTGCCGATACAAAAGCTCTATGCCCGTCAATTTTGACTATAGGTATATCAGGAGTTCCAATCTGTTCAGGTTCATCTCCGCACGCTGGTCTGTAACCCCAGCGGATTATCTCTGCAATCCATGTCAGAATCTTGGAATGTAATGCGCCCAAACGCCTTGGTATCCATGGTAATGGCGCCGATCATTACTTTCTTTTCCTTGGAACGTTCTGCTATTGTGGCGTAATCTCCAAGGTGACTTAGAATGTGTTCTATATGCGAGCTATCCGGCAGTTCCGCCCTTATCGCTTCGAGGACTTTTTTTGTCTGGTCTTCAGCATCTTGATCTACTTTTGCGAAAACCCGAGAAGTCAGAGGTCCCATCAAGGGGATGCCGGCATCCAGGCTGATGCCGGCGCCGAATAGCCACGATTGATTGCTAGCGGCGAGCAAATCATCGAGCTGCTTAAGACTATCGTTGTGCGAAGTCACCATGGGATTATATCCTCCTTGGTTTCATGGGCATCACCGATTCCCCGACATTCGAAGAGGGGAACCTGAGCATTGATATAATCATCGAGCCTGCTGACGCCTTACTCCTTATCATAATTATGTAACCTCCTTGCCATTCAGCAGAGTAGTGACGCGCTTTTTGCCCGAGAGCAGGTCTTGCATAAGCGCGGTTTTGAGGGAACGAAGTTTTCCAAGCCTTAAATAAAGATCATTCACCCTATTACTATTTGTATCGAGAATCTCCGCTATTCTCGCTTCTTCGTTTGCCTTTGTTTTTGGAACGAATAGCTTCCTTATCTGTAGGAAGGTTTAGCCCGGCCTTGGCGCCTGATTCATTGAGTTTCTCGAACTGGGATTGGCCCCCACGACCAGACAGGAACCAACCGATAAACCTTGCGTTCCCTTTTGTGGGCGAGGGACGGACTGAATGCGATGTGTTGATTGACATATCCTTCGCCGAAACCCTCCGGGATCACACCTATGATGCCTAAGTCAGCGGTTATGGAAATAAGCAAATCACCCGGCAAAACAGACGTTCGTTTCCCCTCGGACGTCCTCGGCGGATTAACGAATGCCATATCTTCGAGCCGGAGATTAATGTGGTCCCTTGTCAAGTTCCCAATCCTTAAAAACATGGCCCCCTCAGAGCCGTAATACTGCGCCCAACCACGCGAGCCACTTGTCACAAACTCAGCAACAGCTTCTATCTCGCCAATTTCCCACTCCACCGGAATCCTGCCCAGCGGGGAGTCTTTGAATTGGTGAGTTTGTTCGGAGCGGAGGTTGCCGTGTTCGTCGATGCCGCGGGTGAGGAGGTCCTGCATCAGGCCGGTCTTGATGCGCTGCTGCTTGGCAATCAAGGCCTCAGTCTGTTCAATCGCCCGGTCCACCGTCGAGAGGATCTCGGCGATTTTGGTTTGTTCATGTTTGGGCGGCGTCGGAATCTCTACCGCCTCGATTGCAGAAACCGGGAGGCCATAACGTGTCGAACCACTGGCATGTAGGGAAAAATACCGCGCTATTCGCGATGTGGAAAGCTGTTTTGCCAGATAGATGGAATCAAGTTGCTCCGCGTTCGGCCGGATAAGAGCCAGATGGTACCCGCACACTAAGTTGGCGATCTGATCAAGAACAACCGCTGGTATTCCAATATCATCCGGAGTTTCAGAGTCTTTGGTGATTATTACATCCCCGCTATTCAGCCCGAACCGCTCAATTTCAGCTGGGTTGGCAGAACCCTCCATAAACTGAATTCTATCGGTAACATACTCGTTTGCATACACATCCATATAGTTACACAACTTCACGGACTTTTCGCTTGCATAAACCTTCTTGATCTACATTGCTGATCCGAATCTCAGCGATATCTCTTAGTTTTCTGGTAGGCCAAGCATCCAACAGGGGTTTCGCCTTATTTTTCATCGGTCCCCCTCCTCCTTCGCCAGTTTCGCGATGAGGTCGCGCCCTTTTGGGGTGAGCCGGTATTTCTGTTTCTGCTTGTGGGTTTGCCGGGAATGGTCATCGTCAGGAGTCTCTGTACCCCCATGGGGACTACCCCTGTGACTTCCCCAGTAACTTCCCCGGTAAAGTTGTCGCCGATAGCCCAGACGAGTTCGCCCCTCATCCTTTCACCTCCCACCGCCCGGACTTGGTTGAACCGATATGGCGGATGACTCCGGATTTTGTCAGTTTGGTTAGGTGATATTTGATGCCGTCTTCAGTAAGACCGACCTTGGCCGCAATCTGCTTGCGGGTAATACCTGGATCTGCCTTGATACAGACAAGGATTTTTTCTTGGGTAGTTTCTTGGGTAGTTTCTTGGGTAGCTCGTTCCGCCTCTTCCGCAAAAGAAGGCCGATCAAAGCTGGTGATAAAAATTTTGGCGATCTCCTGGAACTGGGCGGTCGGCTCGTTTTTCAAAATAAGCGGCATTCCTCGGCCCCAGGCCTCCACCATTTGAATACGGCGAAGTAAATCGGCAATAAGCGGGTTGCGGCGTTTGGAGACATTGCCTTGACGCATTTTCTCTATGGTCATGTCGTCAAACAATCCACCAGGACTGCGAATTTCAACACGGTTTTTGAAAATGGCGATCTGCACATAGTCCGGGTCGCGATAGTCGCGATGACAGAAGGCATTGATTATGGCCTCCCGCATGGCCTCAACGGATATTTCCGGCACATCTTCGCGATACAGTCCTTTCAGACGCATGCCGATGTGGATATTTTTCAGGATATATTTTTGAGCCTCTTCAATGAGATCCAGAATATCACCATCAAAATCGTGTCGGTCAATGATCGTCGCGGTGTCGGTGATGGCAAAAACGGCACAGCGAAGTTGCATGGGAGGGATTTTGCTGAAAAAGAGGGGGGCGGCCTGAAGCAATTGTCCATCCTGTATAAGCCCCAGTTTTTCCAGTGCATTGGAGGTGTTGTCCCAAACCAGACCGGCGCGTTTCACAAAGGCTTTAATCTTTCTTTCGTTGAGATCTTTGATGGTGATTCTACAGGGCTGGTTATCCCAGCGAATTGCCTCGCGGTTTCTGGCAAGGATCAGATTTTCCAGTTCCTTGGCGGTAAGATGTCGATCCTCATCAGCCACACGCATGTAAGCCCTGCCATAGGCAAAGTAGGGCCTTTCTTTTCCGGCGAAGGCTACTTTGACACAGGTTCTTCCCGTCAGGGTTTCCAAGGTGATGTTTGGGAATATTTTCGGCTCAATGTGCGCGGCAATGGCTTGCGAGAGATCGCGCAGGGTCTTTTCGGTCACGTCCAGACCAACCGCGACGCCGGTATTCTTTACGCCAAACCACAGTTCGCCGGCGCCGTGCTTATTAAGGATAGCGGCGATAGAGATCAACCCATCTTTCAGATCGGCCAAACTCTTTTTTAATTCAACGGCTTCGCTTTCCCTCATTGGCTGACCTTCATCTTTTTCCACTTCCCTTGGGATAACTGAGACTGGTTCCGTGCGTTCACCCAGTGACCAGCCGATTTGACAAGGCCTTCAATCTGCGAATTCCCGTTGCCTCTGTTTCAGACAATTCTGTCACGGACTCTATCCCAATTTCATGGGACGAGACTTTTTCGGGCAATTTGGCAACGGGCGGTTGCCAAATTGAATGAAGGCCTGGATATTCCTTATGCGCTTTTTGATATCTGCCAGGAGTTCGGAATAGCGTGCCAGATTAGCCGGCGGTCTCCTCATTTCAAAATTTCCCCCTTTCGCCCTCAATCCTTC
>CAWJJC010000010.1:0-271822 GCA_963843145.1 uncultured delta proteobacterium | reverse complement strand
GCCAGGCGCGGGACGTTCAGAGAAACCTTCCTCGACGCTACTACCAGCAACTGCCGGTATTGGCCAACGAGCCCTACCGGGGCCTGCCCCGCATTTACGGCCTGGCCAAGGCCCTCGTCTCCCATACGGAATTGCGCCTGGACCGGGAGAACATCCTGGCCTTTGGCGAGGCCTATCAGTCCGTGCAAACGCTGACCATCGGCGAACTCTGGGCGATCCCTCAGATGCTGCGCATCGCCCTGATCGAGGCCATTCAAAACCTGGCCGCCGGAGCGCTGAGCGAAATGCGGGAACGGGAGGTGGCCGGCTTTTGGGCCAACCGGCTTCTGACGGCCAACCGGCGCGATCCCACCCAACTCTTTTCGATCCTGGCGGAACTGGCCGAAAGCCGGCCCGATCCGAGCCCCTATTTCGCGGCCCAACTGGTCGATCACCTCTACGATGAAGAAGCGGCCCTGGCGCCCGTTCAGAGTTGGCTGGAACGCCTCTACCGCAAACCCTTGTGCGAACTCAACCTGCGCGAGCAAAACCGGCAGACGAAGGACCAGATCGCCATCGGCAATGCCTTTACCAGCCTGCGGCAACTCACCCTGCTGGATTGGCGGAAGATCTTCGAGCATCTCAGCCGGGTGGAGCGGATCCTGCGTCTGGATCCTGCCGGCGTCTATTACCAGATGGATTTTGAAACCCGGGATCGCTATCGCAGGAAGATTGAAGAGCTGTCCCGCGGGTCCGGTCTGGCGGAAGACCAGGTCGCCCAAAAGGCCGTTGACCTGGCCCGGGACGAGGTCCCGGGAGGGGCGGACGATGACCTGGGGACCCATGTCGGGACCTATCTGATTGGTGAAGGAAAGCGGAAGCTGGCGCGGGTTATCGGGGGCCGGGAGGGGCTGCGGTTCCGTCTCCGGCGCTGGGTTGAAGCCTGGCATTCAGCCGTCTACTACTGGGGCTTTGTTTCCTGACCGCTTTCCTCGTCGGCTTGATCTCCTGGCTGGGTCTGAAGGGACAGACCCCCCGTACCCGAGTGGTGATCGCCCTCCTCCTTTGATCTTGATTCCCGCCAGCCAACTGGCGCTGGAAGTGCTGAATTATCTTGTCACCCGGCTGCTTCCGCCGCTAACCCTGCCCAAGATGGACTTCGAGGCTGCGGGCATTCCCGATACTTTTCAGACTTTGGTCGTTGTGCCCATGATGCTGTCGGATGCGGAAACCATCCGGGCCGAGGTGTAGAAGCTGGAGATCCGGTATCTGGCCAACCCTGAAGATCATCTGCTCTTCAGCCTCTTTACGGATTACGGCGATGCGGATCAAGCCCAGGGTGAGGACGACAGCCGATTCCTGCGGATGGCGACTGAAGGTCTGGCGGCACTCAATCAACGGCATGGCGAGTGGCCGTTTCTACCTTTTTCATCGTGACCGCACCTGGAGTGAATCCGAGCAAAAATTCATCGGTTGGGAGCGTAAACGCGGCAAGCTGGAGGAACTCAATCGCCTGCTGGATGGAACGCGGCCGGAAGGCGCCGATCGTCTGGTATATGTAGGCGATCCGGGCCGACTGGCCAAGGTCAGCTTCGTCATCACCCTGGACAGCGACACGCAATTGCCCCCCGGCACGGCCCGCCGGATGATCGAAACCCTGGCGCATCCTCTCAATCGGCCGCGCTTTGATGCGGAAGGAAGAATCATCGCCGGCTATACCATTATCCAACCGCGGGTGAGCCCCTCTCTCCCCAGTACGAACGTCTCGCCCTTCAGCCGGCTTTTCGCGGATGCGGTGGGAATCGACCCCTATACGAAGGCCGTTTCCGATGTTCATCAGGATCTCACCGGTGAAGGCTCTACCATGGCAAAGGGATTTATGATATCCGCGCCTTCAGCCGGGTGCTGACGGGCCGGTTTCCCGAAGGACGGGTGCTGAGCCACGACCTGATCGAGGGGGCCCATGTCCGGGTGGGGCTGGCCAGCGATATCGAACTTTATGATGAATTTCCCCGAGGATATGAAAGCTATATCGGCCGGCAGCATCGCTGGATTCGAGGGGACTGGCAGATCGTGGATTGGATTTTCCCCCGCGTTCCTCTGCCGGGAGGGGGGTGGGTGCCGAACCCGCTCTCCGGATTCAACCGCTGGAAGATTTTCGACAACTTGCGACGGAGCTTGTTGCCCGTGACTATTGTAGGTTTGCTGGTCACCTCCTGGCTGATTTCTCCTCAGCTCGGATGGATCGCCGCGCTGCTGGTCGCCACGCAACTGCTCTGCCAGCCTTTGGCGTCGCCCTTGACCATGGCGACCACCCGCCGGGGCTGTAAGGGATTTTCCTTCTCGAAAATGGGCCATGATCTGCGGCGGGCAGTGGTGGAGGGGGCACTGCTTCCGCACCAGGCCGGGCTGGCCCTGGACGCCATTCTCCGGGTCGGGTATCGCCGCCTCTTCTCTCACCGGGGGTTGCTCCAGTGGACTTCGGCCCAGACCCTGTCAGGGCGGGGCAGCGATCGACTGCCCCGCTTCGTGCTCGCCATGGGCCTGGCAAGTGTCTTCAGCGGGCTGGTGGGTTGGGCGCTGTGGTCTCGGATGCCCTCGAGCCTGGCCCCGGCGAGCCCCTGGCTCTTCTTATGGTTTTTATCCCCCCTGATCGGCTGGCTCTTGAACCTTCGGCCGCCGGTGCTGCCACCGCAAGGTCTGCTGTCTGAAAAGGATCGCCGCTTCCTGAGGCAGGTGGCCCGACGAACCTGGCGCTATTTTTCGGACTTGGTCAACGAAGAGACGTCCTGGCTTCCACCCGACAACTACCAGGTCTCCCCCCGGAACCACCTGGCCATGCGGACCAGTCCAACCAACATTGGTCTCTGGATGGTCAGCACGCTGGCTGCCGCCGATTTTGGATACCTGACGGTGGATGAGGTCATCGACAAGCTGACCCGGACCATGAAAACGATCGATAGGCTGGAGCGTTATGAGGGGCATCTATTAAATTGGTACGATATTCAGACCTTGTCCCCTCTCGAACCCCGATACGTCTCCGCCGTGGACAGCGGAAACCTTTTGGGCGCCCTCTGGTCTCTGGAGCAGGGACTTTTGGAACTCCTTCGGGGACCTGTCCTGGATGGGAAAGCCTTTGAGGGCCTGCGGGACACCGACGAAATTTTGAACCGGATGTTCGCCGCGGAAGGCCTGTCGGTCCCCAGGGTTCAGACCTTTGAAGAACTAGGGCGCGCCGGGGAGTACCCGCCGGCTCAGCTCGCCGACGCGCTCCGTCTGTTGAGGCGGTGGGGGGGTAGCCCTGAAAGCACGTCCGGGGAAGCGCCGGAGTCCGCCGCCAGGGAGGGGGAAGCGGTTTATTGGGCCGGGCAGATGGACCAGCAGGTCCGGGCTTGGCGCAAAATCGCGGATCGTTATCTTGGCTGGATCGAAATCCTCGCTGAAAAAGGGGCAGAGGAACTCGTCCCACTGGGCCCGGAAGCCCTGCCGGCCATTCGTCGGGCCCTATCTCAGGCGCCTTCACTCCTTGACTTGGCCCAGGGGCGCGTCGACTGTATTTCGATCCTTCAATCGATCCGGGCCCAGGCAGCGCCGGCCGTCGGCCCTCTCGTGGAATGGCTTGACCGTCTGCTGGAAGCTTTCGCCAACTCGAGATGGCTGGCCGGTGAAGTCCTGGGTTTGATCGAAGGGCTCATCCAGGACGGACGCCGGTTGTCCGAATCGATCACCATGCGTTTTTTATATGACTCCGAACGGCGGTTGTTCTCCATCGGCTTCAACGTTTCCGAAGGCCGCTTGGACGGCTCCTACTATGACCTCCTGGCGAGCGAGGCGCGGCTGGGGAGTTTTGTCGCCATCGCCCGGGGGGATGTGCCCGTGGAGCACTGGTTTTCCCTGAGTCGCCCCTACGGCCTGATCGGTCGGCGACGGGTGCTGCTGAGTTGGACCGGGACGATGTTCGAATATCTGATGCCCCTGATTTTTCAACAATCCCTGGCAAACACCCTTCTGGATGAAGCGGCCCGGGAAGCGGTGGCGGTCCAGATGGCCTATGGCCGGCGGCGACAAGTGCCCTGGGGGATCTCGGAGTCGGCCTACAGCGATCTGGACCTCAACCAGACCTACCAATACAAGGCTTTTGGCGTTCCGGAGCTGGGATTGAAACGCGGTTTGGAGGAACAAGTCGTCGTGGCACCCTATGCCTCCCTGCTGGCGGTGTCCATGGCGCCACGAGAGACGGTGCGGAATCTGAAACGACTGGCCGGCTTGGGACTCCTTCAGGATTATGGCTACTACGAAGCGATTGACTTCAGTCGATTATCGGGTCGCGAACGCGAAGCGGGGAGTAGTCGTCCAGGCCTACATGGCCCATCATCAAGGCATGAGTTTCCTGTCGTTGACCAATTTCCTTCAGGGCAATGCGATCCGGCGTCGTTTTCACGGCGACCCCCGGGTGCGGGCCGTTGAGGCCTTGCTCCAGGAACGGATCCCCTCTTCGCCTCCGCTGCACCAGATCTCCACCCGTGAAGGAGCGCCTGCGGCCAAAAGCGTCGGCGAAGTCGCGCCCTCGGCGAGCAAGTTCGATACCCCCCATACCCGGACGCCCAAAACCCAACTCCTCTGCAACGGTCGGTATGGTTTGATGATCACGAACGCCGGCGGCGGCTACAGCCGCTGGGACAACCGGGAGATCACCCGCTGGCGGTCGGATCGGACCCAGGATCCCTGGGGGACCTTTTGCTACCTCCAAGAGGCCGACGCGGATCGGGTCTGGTCCAACACCTATGGGCCAGTGGGCGGGAAGGTGGAGGCCTATTCGGTCAACTTCGCCCTGGACCGGGCCGTTTTTCTGCGCACGGATCACGGAATTCAAACCAAAACCGAAGTGGTCGTCTCACCGGAAGACGACGTGGAGATCCGGCGGGTCACCCTGACCAACCGTTCCCTGCGCACCCGCCGACTTAGTCTCACCAGCTATGTGGAACTCTCGCTGGCGCCGCACAACGCCGACCGGCAGCATCCGGCCTTCAATAAACTGTTCATCCATACCGAGGCGGTCGCTCAGCAGCAAGCCCTCCTGGCGCACCGTCGCCTTCGCGGGACCGACGATCCCCC
Organism: uncultured delta proteobacterium; assembly: GCA_963843145.1. Lineage (GTDB taxonomy): Bacteria > Desulfobacterota > RBG-13-43-22 > RBG-13-43-22 > RBG-13-43-22 > CAVQSS01. The sequence continues at coordinate 266,728 of CAWJJC010000010.1, read as the reverse complement.
CATCTTTGTGGCCCACCGCCTGACGCTTAATCGAACCGAGGACCAACCCTGGCAGTTCGAGACCGACCGGCGCCGATTCATCGGCCGGGGGCGGACGCTCGCCAATCCGATGGGGGTCTTCCAGGGGCTCAGCAACAGCCAGGGTTTTGTCCTGGACCCGATCCTCAGCCTGCGCCGGAACCTGACGCTGAAGCCGGGGGAGGTGGTCCAGGTTTCCCTGATTCTCGCCGCCGGCGAGACCCGCCAACAGGTCTTGGGGCTGATGGGCAAGTACAGCGAATCCCACGCCATCGATCGGGCCCTGGACTTTGCCTGGGCCTCGGCCCAGCTTGAATTGCGGGTCATGCGCCTCCAGCCCGATGAAGCCCGTCGCTTCCAGGAACTCGCCGGGCACCTGCTTTTTCCCAATCCCCGCCTGCGCCCTTCCGCCGAGCGTCTCCAAGAGAACCGCAAGGGCCAGGCCGGCTTATGGCCCTATGGAATTTCGGGCGACTTGCCCATGGTCGTGGTGACCATAGGCGAGGCGCGGGAGGTCAACCTGGTCCGCCAGATGCTTCAGGCCCATACCTATTGGCGACGGCACGGATTGCTGGCCGACCTGGTGATCCTCAACGAGGAAGCCGGCGGCTATGAGCAGCCGTTGCGGGAACGCCTCGAGGGGTTGATCCAGGCCCATTCCACGGTAACCGGCAGAGATCAGCCGGGTGGGATCTTTCTGCGCAGCACGGATCAAATTCCGGCGGAAGACCTGACGCTCCTCTTGACCGCGGCCGCGGTGGTGCTGGTGGCGGCCCGAGGCCTCCTCCCCCAACAGTTAGGATTGCCGGCAGAGGTCGCCGAGACGCCGGAACCTCAGGTCAAAAAGCGCGCCCCGCGGGAGCCTTCGGCGGCGCTGCCTTTCCTGGAGCTGCCCTACTTCAACAGCCTCGGCGGGTTTACCCCGGATGGTCGGGAATACGCCATCTATCTCGGCCCCGGGACCCATACCCCGGCGCCCTGGGTGAACGTCATGGCCAACCCGAACTTCGGGACCCTGGTCAGCGAGACGGGCTCCGGCTTTACCTGGTTTGGCAACAGCCAACGCAATCGTCTGACGCCCTGGTCGAACGACCCGGTCACGGATCCCCCGGCCGAGGCCCTCTACCTTCGGGACGAGGAGACCGGTGTGACTTGGACGCCGACCGCTGCACCGATCCGCGAGGAGACCGCCTACCGGGTTCGGCATGGAGCGGGGTACACGGTTTTCGAGCACAACAGCCAGGGGATCGAACAGGAGCTGACGGTCTTTGTTCCCGTGGATGAAAACGGTGGAGACCCGGTCAAGCTGCAGCGACTGCGGATACGAAACGACTCCGCCAGGCCGCGCAAATTGTCGCTAACGTATTATCTGGAGTGGACCCTGGGGGAGAACCGCGAAGCGTCTCAAATGCAGGTCGTGACCCACTGGGATGACGAAATCCAGGCCTTGATCGCCCGGAATCGCTATCACCCCGAGTACGGGGACCGGGTCGCCTTCGCCGCTATCAATCCGCCGGCGGATTCCTATAGCGGCGACCGCACCGCGTTCATCGGCCGCAATCGATCGCTGGGAAACCCGGCGGCCATGGGACGGATCCGGCTCTCCTCTCGGACGGGGGCGGGTCTCGACCCCTGCGCGGCGTTGCGGGTCACCTTGGAACTGTCTCCCGGCGGGCGGGCGGAGATTACCTGCCTGCTCGGCCAGGCGGAGTCTCTGGATGAGGCCCATCAACTGGTTTCAACCTACCGGGAAGGCCTGGCCTGGGAGGCCGCCCTTAGCCGGACGAAAGCCTGGTGGGATGATCTCTTAGGGACGATCGAAGTGCGGACTCCCGAACGCGCCACGGACTTTCTGATCAACCGCTGGCTCCTCTACCAGAGCCTGAGCTGTCGCATCTGGGGACGGTCCGCCTTTTACCAGTCCGGGGGAGCCTTCGGCTTTCGAGATCAACTGCAGGACGTTATGGCGCTGATCTACGCCGCCCCCCAGTTGGCGCGCCGGCACCTGTTGCTCGCGGCGAGCCGTCAGTTCAAGGAAGGCGATGTCCAGCATTGGTGGCATCCGCCGAGTGGCGCGGGGACCCGGACGCGGATCTCCGATGATCCCCTCTGGCTGCCCTACGTCGTCGCTCATTACATCCGCAGCAGCGGCGATGTGGACCTGCTCAACCGGGAGGTCCCTTTTCTCGAGGGGCCGCTGCTAAAAAGCGGACAGCCCGAAAGCTTCGGCACACCGGAGATCGCCTCGGAACGGGCCACTCTGTTTGAGCACTGCCGGCGTGCCGTTCAGTGCAGCCTGAATTTTGGGCCTCATGGGTTGCCCCTCATGGGGGCCGGGGATTGGAATGATGGGATGAATCTGGTGGGAGCCGGAGGTCGGGGGGAGAGCGTTTGGCTGGCCTGGTTCCTGGTGGATGTGCTGCAGGGCATGGTGGAGTTGTCTGAGGTGCTGGATCAGGCCGAATTGAGCCGGACCTATCAGCAGGAGAGGAAAGCCCTGATTGAGCGGGTGGAACGATCCGCCTGGGATGGGGAGTGGTATCTTCGGGCGATCTTCGATCAGGGCACCCTCCTCGGGTCATCGTCCAGTCAGGAGGCGAAGATCGATTCCCTACCGCAATCGTGGGCCTGGCTGAGCGGCGCCGCCGACCCCGATCGCGCGGGCCGGGCTTTAGACTCCGGCTGGAAATATCTGGTTAAGGAGGAGGAAGGCCTGGTCCTGCTTTTCGACCCACCTTTTGACCGATCGGAGCCCTCGCCCGGTTATATCCAGGCCTACCCTCCGGGAGTGAGGGAGAATGGAGGCCAATACACCCAGGCCGCCCTGTGGTTGGCCATGGCCCTGGCGCGGCGAGGGGATGGCCGCCGGGCGGTAGAACTGTTGCGTCTGCTCAACCCGATTGAGCGGGCCCGTGACCCGGAAACCCTTTGGCGCTACGGGTTGGAACCTTACGTGGTGGCGGCGGATATTTACCGCTTGCCCGGACGGATCGGCCAGGGCGGTTGGTCCTGGTATACCGGTTCGGCCGCCTGGATGTACCGGGCCTGGGTGGAAGAGGTCCTGGGTTTGAAAATACGCGGAGATAGCCTGCAACTGAATCCGGTCATCCCCGGGAATTGGGAAGGCTTCCATTTGCGCTATCGTCACGGTGAAGCGGTCTACGACATTCAGGTCGAGAATCCGGAAGGTCTGGAACGAGGCGTGGCCTGGGTCGAGCTGGACGGGCAGCGTCTACCGGAGGGGCTGATTCCACTGGAACGGACGCTGATCAAGCATCGGGTGGTCGTCCGTCTGGGGGAGCCGCGGCTCTAAAGGCCGCAACATCTATCCCTGTCATCTCCCTCCGCCCTAACTGCTGAAGTAAAATTGGAAGGCGGGGTCCTGGCGGATAGCAGGCGGCAGGTCCATTCCCGCCAAAGTAGGGTCCCTGTACCATGAAAAATACCGTAGATATTCGTTTAAAATCACGGATTCACCCTATTTATTTCTTATTTCCTTATATATTTTATTTTTTAAAGGATAGGAGCGACGTTTGGAGGTTTGCCTGAATTTCGGGCGTCATCCTAGATGAAACCATCTCTTCTTCCCGGGGTCTATTCCCTGTCCACTATTTATGGGGGAAAGGAGGCATCCTATGGAAACAATTACCATTCCGATGAAAGAGGAGAACATAAGCCTGGAGTTGGCCTGGGGAATTTCCTGGTTTCTGGCCAAAATCTATAATCCGGGAACCTCCCTGGCGGCCTGGTCCGATAAAAAGAGAGGCAAATATTCACCTTCCCGATTCGAATGCGCCGCCGAAGGAATTTCGGATTGGGAAGAATACGGCCGGCATCATGGGGGACGAATGAAGTTTATCGTTGGCAGCGCTGATTATGTGTTTATTTATACCTAAACAGGAAGCAGGGGTCCGCGCCTTAACGTCGGCGGGATCGGGAGGCGCGTTTCCCTAGCTTTTCGATGATCTCCTCAACCTCTTCATAGCCGGTTTGGTAAAATTTCTCTTCTTCCGGTTCCAATTCCCGCAACAGGCGGAGGAACTCCCCGGCATGTTCTTTTTCCTCGTTGGCGATATCGAGGAGAACGTCCCGGGCCAAGGGATTGTCCGTGCTTTCCGCCGTTTGTTGATAAAGTTGGATGGCTTCGTATTCGGCGGCAATCATAAAGCGGACCGCGCGGACCAGTTCTTCCCGGGTGAGTTTTCGTCCGTTTTTCAGGCCCGCAAAAGGGTTAGAAAATTCCGGCATGGTTTTCTCCTTTCGAATAAGTTGATTATCAACTTTTACCGTTTTCCCTGACGTTGCTAAATCTACCAGTCCGCCCACCGGCTGTCAATATCCGCCTGCAAATCCGAGCCCCCGGAAGGGGTCCAGCCGGGCACTGGAGACGAACCACTCCCCTTTGGTTTTTTTAAATTCCAGCGTCAAGCGGTAGAGGGCCCCATTTTCACCGGCTTTGGCCAGCCAGGCCGTCGGGTCCTGATAGAGTGCTTCGAGGCCGGGATAGGACAGCTCTTTTTTGACGATCATGAAATAAACGGTTCCCAGGGCGGATTGTTTCGCGGGGTCCAGGTCGATGCTCGGTCGGGGAAACAGCACCCGGAGCGGGCCGTAATGCTGGAAAGCCATCCAGAGTATTCCCTTCACCCCCTGGCGATCGTGACGGCCAGGGAAGGCCGTAAAATCTCCGGAAGTCAGGGCCAGGAGTCCCCGGATATCATGCTTTTCCGCCAGGGAACCCCCTTTTTTGATTAAGGCCTGAATCCTGACCACTTCATCTTCCCGGGAACAGGCGGAAGAGAATAGCAGCAAAATAATAAGCAGGGCTCCCGTTCCGAACCCCGGACGTGGCAACTTGATTTTATCCAAAGACGATCTCCGTCCGTATTCCGGCGCTGCGGGCATTTATTGTTCCACGGGGCGCAGGGATTTAAGGGACCGCACCGCCAGTGTCTGGTACAGGCGGATTCCCTCCAGTTTTCCGGCGATCTCCGCCTCGGTAAGGCTACGGAGGACTTTGGCGGGGACGCCGGCGACCAGTTTGTTGGCCGGGATCTCCTTGCCTGCCGGCACCAGGGCCCCGGCGGCGACCAGGGAGTTTTCGCCCACCACGGCCTTGTCCAGCACCACGGCGTTGATCCCCACCAGGGCGTTCTTTCTTATGGTGCAGCCGTGAATCACGGCCCCGTGTCCCAGGAGACCGCCGGTTTCGATAATGACCTCTTGGTTGGGGAAGGTATGGATCACGCAGGTATCCTGGACAGTGGCCCCGGCCTCCAGCCGGATGCGCCCGAAGTCTCCCCGCAGGCAGGCGCAGGGACCGATATAGCAGCCCGGCCCGATACGGACGTCGCCGATCAGCACCGCCTCGGGGTGGACGAAAGCGGTGGGGTCAACGGCGGGTGCCTTTCCATCAATGGAGTATAGTTTAGCCATCTTTTTGGTCCTGTAGCTATAGAATGAGTGCTCAACTCTTAATTAGCCGAAGCCGCACGCAGACCACTGGAGACTATTTTTAGTGCCCGAAGGGCCAGACGGTTAGGGTGGCGGCAAGTCGCCGCTCGGCTGAGCTCGCCGCATGCCGCCACCCTGTCCCGCCTTTGTCTGTGGCAAAAAATCTCTCCCAAATTTTTTGGGTTAAGCACTAGCCCCAAAAACAATGGTTTTCATCCCGGTCTACCAGGGAGAGAAATTTCTCTCCGATATTATCGTGTCACGGGACACGGGTCAAATGGAATTTAGCGAATATAATGAAAGGGGACGTGCTCCCTTGACAGGCGAAGAAAACCGTCTGCCAATCTTGAAAAATCTGGCCGGCATGATTATTTTGAATACAAATAAAAGGAATGAGAGCCATGCCCAAAGATATCCATATCTCCCGACGCACCTTCCTGGCAGCAGCCGGCGGCACCATGATCACTATCGGCCTGCCGGGGACTTTTATGAAACTCCTTGATCTTGAGCAACAGGCGCTGGCGAGCCAAACCAGGCCCGACGGCAGGCCGCGTATACCCCCGGGTCAGGAAGCGATAAAAAAGATTTTGGATATGGGCGGTCAGCCGGGGACGGCCACAGTGGACAACTTTACGCTCCACATCCAAGGCGAGGTGGAAAAACCTCTGGTTCTCTCCTATAAGGAGCTGCTGGCATTGGAACAAGTTCAATTAACCTGCGACGTGCATTGCGTTACGGGCTGGACGCTCTTAGATTCCCATTGGACCGGGGTCCGCCTGAGCACCATCATGCGTCTGGCGAAACCGCGAAAAGGGGCCAATTTTGTTATCTTTGGGGCCGCCACCGGTTATTCCGCCAACATCCCGATAACAGAGGCCCGCAAGGAAAATGTCATCCTCGCCCATAGTTTCTTCGGCCGGAAGCTCCCGAAGGAGCACGGCGCCCCTATCCGGGCCCTGGTGCCCGACCGCTACTTTTACAAAAGCGCCAAATGGCTGGAAGTAATTAAATTTACAGTTGAAGACGAGCCGGGCTATTGGGAGCGTAATGGATACAGCAATTCGGCCGATCCCTGGAAGGAAGAGCGTTATAAGTAACGACGACGGCGCTATTGGTTGCGGTTCGGGGTCGGCGCGTGGCCGAAAACAGGTCCCGGCGGGAACTGGCCGGCCCCTGGGATGGTGACGTTCTCGAGGTGAGTGATGCCGTTGTCGATGAGGCTGTTCCCGTAACTGTCCGTGACCCGAAAACTATAGGGGCCTGGTCCCATGCCGGGGTTAGTCTGGACGAAGTAGTTGTAGTCCGTCCGCGGAATAACCGCCCAGGGACCGTCACCCAGGCGGTACTCCAGCTTAGCTACCGGATTGCGATGGTTGCGTATCTGCACGGCCGTCCACCAGGGGTTGCTGCCGTCTTTGAAGTGATAGCCAATGGGACCGGACAGGGCCGGGCTGACCACCTGCCAGGTAATCGCTACCACACCCTCCGGAAGATCGCCTATCCGGCTGAAGGCCTCCCGGCTCAGATCGAGGTGGCCGGCCTGACACTCCGGACAGAGGTCGACGATGCGGACGGTGACGGCGCCCTGGGGGCCGTTGACCGCCAGATAAGCGCCGCAGACCCCCGCCTGGCCATATTCCTCGGCGTTCATGGCCGCAACCATCAGGTCATCCGGAGACGGATCAAACATACAGGCGCCCTCGCCGGTGGCCTGGTAATACGTGGCGATACCTTGATGAACCGGATTGGGCTCGGTCCGGTTAGAAATCACCATCGGCAGCCAGACGTGGTAGCCCGGTTCGGCCTGCCCGTAAGCGGGCCGGATCCCGGGCCCTATCGCCAATGCCAGCAGCAGAACAACTCCGGGACCTGTCCACCAGGGCGAGGTGCGTTTTATCCCCGGGATCAGGAAGTGGCAGTTTTTCATTCATCCTCAGGCCAAATTTAACACCTACTCCAGCGGCGATCCATAGTTGGCGATGATCGCCTGCATGGCGGGGGTCAATTGTTTCACCAGTTCGGCATTGTAAGCCTGGGAAGCCGTACTCGAGAGGGGGTAGGTACCAAAGACGCGCGCGGCGCCGATGGCATAACCCCTCGATTTTTCCGCGGGCGAGCCGGCGACCACCGCGGGATCCACATTGGTAACGATAATGGAAAGGGTGTTGTCACTGTTGCGGCGGATGTCGAAGGTCCTGAACTCCTGGGGAAAATCCCGGAGCGAGGACGTTTCGACCTCCCAGAAGCTGTTTTCCGGACCTTGACCTACTATCGTCGAATCATACGGTTGAGCGCTAACGGTGTTCAGGTGACGATGTCCCGAGATCCAGAGGATGAGATTCGGATAGTTGTGGAGGATGGCGATCAACGAGGCATCGGCCGGGGTGTCAAAGACACGCATGCGCGTTCCATCGTCGATGAGGACCGTTTGCGGGTTGACCGGGATATGGGCCGCGATAATCATGAGCTGGTTTTCGTCCTGACCCTGCTGGAGTTCGCCTTTGAGCCAGTCGATCCGGGTCTGGTCGAGACAGCCGGCGGCATAATTTGGCTGGCCCTCTCCCTTGCACGTATCATCGAGGGCGATAACCTTGATCGGTATACCCGACTTCGGCTGGAAGCTATACGAGGTAAGGTCGTTATCCACGTTGGTCTGGGCGAAACCGTGACCGACCGGGTTCGACGTCGTTGTAAAGAATTCGCGCATCCAATTCTGGCTGGAGGAAGCGGCGGTCGCTAGTGAATGGCGATTGGCGTCGGCAATGACCGTTGGCGGCGTGGGAAAGTCAGCCTCCGGCCCTGATTTGATGATATCCCCATAAAGTGTTGAGCCGTCGACCACGCCCATATAAAAACCGGTCTCATTGATGGCAATATTAATATTGGGATCGATTCCCTGGTCGAGGACGGTATTCCCCACATGAGCCTGTAGGAACTTGGGGCTCTCATAGGCCGAACCCATCCAGAACTGATCGTGGTTGCCGATGACCTGATACCAGGGGATCGCTTTATCGAGCCCGAAGGCCCGGAAAGGTTTCTGATAATCGATGGTGTCGGCTCCGACATGAGCGCCGGAGCTGGGAATAATGAGATTACCGTCCAGGACATCGATATACCAGCGCAGCTCGTTATACTGGGTGTTGTTGATCGCGTCACCCAGGGCAATGCCTAAATCGAAAGGTGTTTTTTTATGTAAGGCATTAATCGTCTGGACGGCGGCATCCAGGACCTGGGTCGTCGAATTAACGACCGGCGACCAGGCTGACGAATTGCCGGTACCAAAGGGTGCCTTCCAGGCGGCGTAATTCACCTGGGCCGGAGATTCCTTGTCGGCGATGTGAATGTCGGAAATGGTAAAGAATGACAACAGACGCGCGGCAGGGGTTGCGTTCGTGTTGTATCCGGGTGCCAGTTCAGTCCGCTTCACGTGCGGTAAGCCGTCCCCTGCGTACCAGGCGCTGTAACCGTATTGGGCGTAAAGCGGCACGTCTGCCGGGGGAATCTGCGGCGTTTCTGTAGATAATCCAAGAGGGTGGACCTGCTGTTCCGCCGTAGTGAAAACCTCGGTGGCGATCGGCCAGGAGAAAGCCCAAGGGCTAAGCACCAGAGGAAGATAGGTTTTCATTGACAACCCCAAGGGGGGTTGGGCCTGCGCCGAGTTAATTCCCAAGGGTTCAAACGGCAGGCAGAGGCCGGACAAAAACAAGCATAGGACCGAGAAGGAAAGTTTAATAAACGGTTTACGAAATTTATTGACCATGACTGAATCTCCTTTAACCGATTCGATAGGATTCGGAGGTTTGATTTAATCTATATACTATCGGCATATCCTCGAAATACATTAGGGGAAATTCTGAAAGGGGGAATTTGAGACGGAGGCGGTCGCCTACCCGGTTTACCGGCGATTGGGGATCGCCACTCCCTTTGACCGGTAGGTTTCAGGATACCTCTGGAGGGATGGGGGATTCCGATCCATTAGCCCTGAAACGTCAAAAAGGACCCCGGCGGATTCTATCAAGTTGAGCGAAATCAGGTTCTGGCTTACATGGTCTTTTTCAGCACGCTGATCATTTGCGGACTCAACTGCTTGAACAGTTCCGCGTTGTACGAACCGTGGCACGGTACGGGAACGGCGGCCTTGCTCAGATCCACATACTGGATCGTCGGATCGTTGGTCTGGGGGGCGTCGCTCTGTGGCCGGGTTGGATCCATGCTGGGCACGGGGAGCTTACCGGTACCGCCGGCCGTCAAATTGTTCAGGGAATTCTGATTCAATTCATTCTGGACGATCTGCTGCACAGCGATGGCGTGCCGGCGCGATGTGGCGGCAGGCGTGCCCTCCGCGACCGCCGGATCAACGTTAACCGTGACCATGGAAACGGTATAGTCGCCGTTCAGATAGATTTCGAAAGTCCGAAACTGTTGGGGAAAATCCCTCAGCGACGAGGTTTCCACCTGCCAGAAGCCTTGCTCCGGTTTGGCGGGATCCGCCGAGGGAAAGGCCTTGACGGTGTTCAAATGCCGATGTCCGGCAATCCACATGAGCAGATTCGGCGTGTTCTGCAGCGTCTTGACCAAGTCAGCGAGGCTCACGGCGTTCCGGTGCTGGGGCGCGATAGTAGTCGTCTCGCCCCACCATTCCATTTCCGAGCCCACGGGCGCAACACCGATGGGGACATGGGCGGCGATAATCATCAACTGGTTGTCGGCCTGACCCTTGGCCAGTTCGGCTTGCAGCCAGGCCCAGCGCTGCGCGTCCAGATAACCATGGCCATGGATATCGGTCGAGCCGTCGTCTTCCCTTTGGGTATCGTCCAGCACGATCACCTTGAGCGGTATCTTTGGGTTGGGAACGAAGCTGTAACAGGTAAAACCAGAGGGACTGTTTTTGTCGACCAGATGGAAGCCGTGGCCGACCGGTTGGGTCGTCGTCTTGAAAAATTCTTCTATCCACTCGGTCCTCAGCAGTGAGCGGCGATCCGGATCGGCGACGACCTTGGGCGCGCCGGCGGCAAAAGCCGGATCGTCGGCCGGCCCGGCGTGGATGATTTTCCCGTAGGGGTTCGAACCGTCGATCACGCCCGTGTAGAACTGCGGCTTGGCGGTCATCCTGGCCATGTTGAACAAAACGGGAAAGGTCCGCAGGTTGGGGGCCAGAATGTCGGCCATGGCCCAGACGGAAGCGGAAAGGTACGACTGCCGAATGCCCAGCGCCGGGTTCGCATCCACGGGAAACGATCCAATATAGAAATGATCATGGTTGCCCATCGCCTGATACCAGGGGATGGACTTGTCCAGTCCGGCGGCCCGGTAGGGTTTTTGGTAGTCCAGGCTGTCCGCGCCGAGATGGGCGCCGGAACTGGGTGTAATGACCTTGCCGTCGAAGACGTCGAGATACCACCTGAGCTCGTTGTACGAGGTGCTGTTGCAGGTGTCGCCGAGCGAGAGGCCGAAATCGAAGGGGTTCTGCCGGTGCAGGGCATTAACCGTCTGAACGGCGGCATCCAACACGTGCGTGGTGCGCATCATCACCGGCGAGTAGATGGAAGTGTTGTTATAGGCGAATCGTTCAGCCTGTTGAAAATGGATCAGTTGATTCGGCGCTTCCTTGTCCGTAATGTGAATATCGGAAAAAGTGAAGAAGTGGATGAGTTTGGCTTTTCGGGCCGGCGACGGCCGGCTGTAGTTTTTGGGCATGAGGTCCGTTCTCGGCATCAACGGAAGCGGCGAACCGAGCGTCCAGTGGCCATAGCCAAACTTGTCGTATTGTTCGACCTGGGAAATTTGAGTTATGGTCAGACCCGGCAAAGTCCTGGGAAAGGTAATCATCTCCTGAAGCGTCGTAGTGACTTTAGGCCTAATCGGGTATTGCGGTATTTCGGTACTGCCTTGGGGCAGCGCCGACATCCCCCCAAGCCAATGAATTCAGCGTCAGCGCACCGAATGCCCCGGCCGAATAGGTCAAAAATGCCCGCCGGGTGATGGCCCCGGAATTACCCAACTCACTAATTCTATTTGTTTTTTTGAAATCCATGTTTCAATTCTCCCTGTGAAGTTGCCGCGCTTTTTTCCAACGTGGATTCTCCTCAAGGGTTGAGGATGATAGCCATGTCCGAGTCGGGCTTGATTTTGTTTTCGGTATTAGGCGAAGGAACTTTAGTCGGAGGACTTATATTTTGGCACTAAAGTGCTTTAGTGCTATTATCAATTACCAGGAGGTGAACCATGCGAAAGGAAAATTCCCCGGTACGTTTGAACATCTATCTTCCGGATCAGGTTACCCGCAGGCGGATCAAATTGATGGCCGCCGAACGGAATCTTACCCTCTCTCAGTTCTGTCTTCAGGCCGTTCAGGCTCAGCTTTCTACGGGGAATAATGCCCCTGACCTGGGTTCCCGATTGAGCCAGGCCGTGGATCGAGCCCGGAACTTCCAGCGGAAGACCTTCGGGGGGAAGGTTTTCCAGGTCAATTCAGCCGATTTGATCCGCCAGGCCCGAAGGTAGGGAAGCTTCATGGAAAGGTACCTAGTGATCGATGCCAGCCTGGCCGTCATGTGGGCCGTTCCGGAAAGCTATTCCGAACAGGCCCTCCGCTTGGCTGAACTCTGGGGTAAGGAAGATACCGGCCTGCTGGCCCCCTGCCCGCTGTTAACCGAGGTTACCAACGCCCTGTACAAACGGGTCAGGCGCAAGGAAATGAATTTGCTTCAAGCGCAGGAAGCCCTGGAAGTGATCATGGCCTTTGGAATTGAAATCCAGGAGGAGGGCGGCCTTCACAGCCGGGCACTGGAACTGTCCCTGCAACTCGGTCAGCCGGCGACCTATGACGCCCACTACCTGGCTTTGGCCCTCTGGCATAATTGTCTTCTCTGGACCGGGGACCGACGCTTCTATAATTCGGCCAGGAAATCATTCCCTCAGGTTCATTGGGTAGGGGGGCCGTGATAGACGCATAGGGCAACAAGATGTTCTTAGGGAGAAGTTTGGAGACTTTGGATTGACACCGCCGCAATAAATAAGTATGCTTAATATACATAAACAGTATACCTCAGGAGAAAAAAGCCTATGACCAGAGTAACCGCAAAATACCAAATTACGATTCCGCCCCAGGTTCGCAAATCCCTGGGAATCATTCCCGGAACCAGAGTCGATCTGGTTCGTCAAGGAAATCAATTCGTTCTGGTGGCCGATCCTTTGGAACGGCTCAAAAAGAAATGGTGCGGAAAATATCGGGGTCATCAAACGACCGATCAATATATCGAAGAAATCCGAGGGGCCGTTTGATGCGGGTCTGTGTGGATACCTCGATCCTGATCGATGTATTGAAAGACGAATTTCGGGAATACCAGGAAGTTTTTTATGCCGCCCTATCAGCAGGAGAAGTTCTGGTGATACCTTCCATAGTGTTCGCCGAACTCCTTCCCCAGTTTCAGGGAAACATCCAGGAAGCGTCGCAATTTCTGGAGGATCATTCCATCCGGGTTGAAAGCCTGGATCAGGAGGCAGCTTCTGTAGCCGCCCAACGCTGGATGAAATACCTAAAGAAGAAAGGCAAGGTTATCTGCCCCCATTGCCGGAAACCATTGCCGCATAAAGGCCATGTACTTTCCGATTTTTATATAGGCGGCTTCGCCCTGAGTCGGTGCGATGCCCTTTTAACCAGGGACCGGGGAATTTTCCGTAAATATTTTCAGGATTTAAAAAGCTACACGCCCGCCATTCCCAAATAGGGCCATCAAATTACCCGCTCATCTTATTCGAATTCGAATCCGCTTGGGCTTCTTGTTCTTGGGTCCATTCAAGCTCCGAGGCTGTCCGAGGCCCGCACCGTTCTTCCCCTATTTTGCTCTTTCCAGAAACGGTTTTTGAATGAAATGGACTACATCCCCCTTTACAATCGACCCCCTGAAACCGGAAACAGAACCTATTATTGACATAGAGAATATTATTCCCTATACTTCCCTCATGACCCGTATTCATTATAACCGCAATTGGAAAATTGAGGTATTTGGTCAGGAGCATGGCCTACCGCATTTTCATCTGCGGTGGCCTGAGGGAAGGGCATCAATATCCATTGAAACGCTCGAGGTCATCATTGGACGCACGCCGGCCACTATCCTGATCGAGGCTCGCCAATGGGCGGAGGCCAACAAGGGGCGGCTGTGGACGGCCTGGCACGAATTGAATGGGAGGTGAATTAGTATGAATCAACAACGAATAGATTCTGTTACGGCGGAAGCGCCGGCTCTTCTGACCATTGTCTGGCGCAGCGGTAAACAGACCAAGGTCGACCTGTCCGACTATCTCCATTCCCCCGGATATGAACGGCTGAAAAAATCAAGCTTTTTTGCCGGGGTGGCCGTGGAGGAATGGGGACATGGTGTGGAGTGGGCCGATGGTGAGATCGGTATCGATGCGGATTCTTTGTATCGTTTGGGCAAAGAGCAAACCGGCGCCGCATATCCGGTGACCGAGTTCAATGCGTGGCTGGAGCGGAATGGACTATCTTTAAGCGCCGCGGCCAAGGCACTGGGCATTTCCCGCCGAACGATCCTCTACTATCACGGAGGGCACAAACCGATACCCTACTACATTAAACTCGCCTGCCTTGGCTGGGAAGTGCTCCATTCCCCAAAGGCCGCCTAATCAGGTTGACCGGCGATGTGCATTGCGTTACGGGCTGGACGCTCTTGGATTCCCATTGGACCGGGGTCCGCCTGAGCACCCTAATGCGTCTGGTGAAACCGCGAAAAGAGGCAAATTTTGTTATCTTCGAGGCCGCCGCCGGTTATATACCACCAACATCCCAATAACAGAGGCACGCAAGGAAAATGTTTATCCTCGCCCACAGTTTTTTTGGTGAGAAGCTTCCGAAGGAGCACGGGGGCCCGGTACGGGCCCTTGTGCCCGACCGCTACTTCTACAAAAGCGCCAAATGGCTGGAAGGATGAGCGCCATAGGTAACGACGATGGCTCAATTGGATACGGTTCGTGGTCGGCTCATGGCCAATTCATGTTCCATTTATAGTCCGGCACAACCCATTCCCTAGGTGAGTTGGAGAGGGCCGGGGGGAGGGCACAAATGGAGTTATTGAATGTAGTGGACAAAGTCCCGCTTTACGTAGGATGTCCCCTTTCTCACTCAATATTATCTTTTCGGACTATCCTATCCGGGTTCTTCTCATCAATTCTCCAAGGGCTCACATCATTACTCGTGAGAGTGTTGCTTTCGAAAATACCACCTGCCCCTTTCCCGATCCATATTCCATAACGACCATTATGAGAAATCCTATTCCGTCTCAGGATAGGGTTTCCATCTTTTGCAATGGAAACACCTGAAAAAACATTCCTGTAAATTTCGTTTTCCTCCAGTGTCCCTTTCCCATCCATAGCCACGAATACACCACTTACTTTACCTAGCCGGATTCGATTCCGTCGTAAAACTGGATCGCCATCTCCTTTAATCATAACGCATGAAAAACTATTTTCATATATATCGTTGTCTTCTATTGTGCCCTTGCCATTCTCGTACACGATTATACCGTTTCTCTCACTGCCATGAATTTGGTTCCGTCTCAGGCGTGGATCTGCACCACCATGAATCGCCACACAACCCCAGGACTGGCTCGATATATCACAGCCTTCCAATTCAAATTTCCCCTGGGCTATATCTACCGCGGAACTATCGCCACCTTCGTTCAGACGTATCGTAAGGTTTGCTACTCTTCCGAATCCGGTATTAAAGAAGAGAGCATTTCTACCTTTCGATTCAATAACAATAACTTCCATGTTACCATCCCCAATTATCTCAGGTGGTTTTTGAATGATAACACTCTCTCTGTATATTCCTGGCCGGATGATGAGACGGTAACCAGCTTGGGCTTTGTTAATTGCCTCAGTGATTGTTTTGAAATTGCCACTTGAAGGAATCGAATCGACAATCAGGGTTGTCGGTTCTACGTATGCCGTGTGTCTAAGTGGTATCTCATCTTCATGTGACTTAGATATTGGAGCTATTTGTTTATCTTCCAACAATAACCTGTGAGACTTTTCAAAGATGTCTATCCTTGTTTGTCTTTTCCCACCTTTCCTTTTTCCTTTTGGATAAATTGAAAGGTTACTGCTACTATATATTGCATCACGGATCGTCATCGCCAGCGTAGCTAATCGTTTGCCAACCTCCGGACTGGTCCACGGTTCGAATCTTAGGTCTCGCCAGTCCGCCCACTGACGTTTTGCGATTTCACATGCGATAGGATTCTTTTCTTTCCCTTCTTTTTTTATAATAGCGGGGGTTTCAATATAGATTAAAGGCAGAATAAGGTCATTTCTTCTGAGTTTCTTCTCACGCTTAAGAAACAGATCAAATTCCTTGCGGCAGGCCGGACTTTTGAGGTAACTCGGGGTAACGATAACAATCAGGAAGGTAGAAGAATCAATGGCATCTTCAATTCGCTCCTTCCATGCCTGACCCCAGCTTATATCGTTTCGGTCTTGAAAAATGGGAAAGGGTTCGCCAGTGTGAACTTCCACTTCCTTTTCAAGCCGTTCTCGCAATTTCGTGAGCCTTCCACTATCATGCTTATCATTTAATTGAACGTAACTGAAAAACGATGCCGGAGATCTTGTTTTTTTTGCCATTGTCTCGATTCTCTTGCCCTATTTTAATAAAGCGGAACGTTGTTCACTTCATTCAATTTGTCTAGTTTGGGCCAAGGCTTAAACCTTTCTTTTTCAGGATTGAAATGCCGGCGATAAGGCCCTTGAGCCTTCCGAAAGTGGTCATTATAAAGGCCATTTAGATAAGCCCTGCGTTCGTATAATGAGTAAATGTCAGAAGGGGAGAGCCCCCTGGAGGACAAATTGGGAACGAATGCTGGCATTCTCGACTCCCATTTGCGCTGGCAAAGCGGCAAAATAAATGAAGGACCGGGTTAGCTAAGAAAGGAAATTTCGTTCGACTTTATTTCGAAAAAATAGGGTTGTCAAGGGTTTTTGCTGTAAATTTAGTTGAATAGGCGCAGCCGGGGGCGGCAGTGCTACATATCTTCTTCTCGGGAAGCGACCAGGACAGGGTAGTTTAAAGGTCCTGGATCCCGAATCGGGTTCGGGATGACAGCGAAAACAAATACCTATGAGGGTTGTTTGAGGGTCTTAGGTCAGGCAACCCAAGGGCAGTAGGGGTGAGGAGTAAGGGGTGAGGTGAAAAGACAAGGATAGGATTGACAGGATGAACAGGATATTTTGCCCCAGCCGGAAGCCGGGCCAAAAACCTTCCGAATAAGTTATCTCAGTTTGGATTGTGCTCAGCCCGGCTTTTGGGGCGGCCGGGGTAAGCCTTTGATCAAAGGAATTGGTTTTGGTCGACCTCAATTAGGAAGGTTTCACAAAAAGTCCTCCGGACTGTCTTTGCGGGGGACGAAGCGACGAAGCAATCTCACGAACAGTTTATAAGCTCCATGGGGGGATTGCTTCGCTTCGCCCACAATGACAAGGAGGGGGACTCTCATAAAGCGAAGCGGGACATCATTCTATTCGGTTGTTTTAAATCGAAAAAGGACAATCCCTGGATGATCCACCCCAGCGCATAGCAACCAAATCAGCGGGAGGCCATCTTTTTGCCCGTTTCGTCGGATTGTCTCATACGTTTAGTTTTGGCGGCTTTCCATTTCAAGGGATATTTTTCCGGGTTTTCGAGATTATCAATTTCCAAGTCCACATCCAGTTCCGGCCAATATAAGTGGTACCCCTGAAGCAACTGAACAGCCTGTATCGATTTCAGGGTTTGATCCTTGAAGTAAGGATAATCCTTATAGCTGAGAAAGTACTCCCTTCCCTTGACGAAAAGCCAAATGCCAAAAGGTGTAATGTTCTCAACGCTTACCAAAATGTTTTCGCCATGCTTGGACGATTTCATCCTTATGTTCCTCAATAATACCCTGGATTTCACCAAGTTTTTTCGGAGTCAGCTTGTGATGGACAGCCAAGGAGATAATGGGTTCCAACCAGAATTTCGCTTCTCCGCTTTCGCTCATCACGTGAATATGGATGCGCTCTTCTTCGTTTGACAGAAAATAGAATCGGTACCCTTTTGCTCTAAAAATTGAAGGACTCATATTTTATATACCCGGCTAAACAAGAAAATACCATCTCCATTCTGGTTTCTCGGTATTATCCTACTAAAATTATTGAAGGTGTCAACAAATCATGGAACAAATTATGCCTTTTTTACATCCTTCAAACATTCCTCGATGCCGATTACCCGGACGCCTGGGCGTAAGTTGTAGCCGGCCTCGCTCATGGGGCAGACGACCCAGGTCTTTTCCGGTTGCAGCGCCTCGAGGGTCCCGGGAAAGCCCCGGGTTAGGTGGGGGGAAAGGGAGGCCTTGAATTCAAAGGCCAGGCGCCGACGCCCTTTGTCCAGGATCAGGTCGATTTCTTCGCCCGATGAGGACCGGTAGAAGGCGGGCTGCCAGAGGGGCAGGGCGGTGACAATCTGCTCCAGGCACCAGCCTTCCCAGGAGGCGCCGAAGACCGGGTGTCCGTAAAGATCGGTGGCAGTTTCAATTTCTAGGAGGGTGTGCAGCAATCCGCTGTCGCGCAGATAAACCTTGGGAGATTTCACCAGGCGTTTTTTCAAGTTGACTTCTGAGGGCGGCAGCACCCGGACCATAAAGGTTTCTTTCAGAATATCCAGGTACTTTCGAACGGTTTTATTGGACACGTCCAAGGCCTGGCCTAGTTTAGAGGCATTCAGCAGTCCGCCGTGATAATGGGCCAGCATTTGCCAGAAACGTCTCATGGTCGGGGCCGGGATGGCAAATTCGGATTACGGGATATCCCGGCTCAGATAATCCTGGATCAAATCTCGCCGCCAGGCAGCGCTCTGGGCCTTTTCTTCGGAGAGAAAGGCCGGAGGAAAGCCGCCCCGCCACCAATGTCTTTTGAAATCCCACCCTTTTCGTTCCGCTTCGGGTTGCAACTCAGACCAGGCAAAGGGGGTCAACTCCAGGTAACGAATACGTCCGGCCAACGTTTCGCCCCCTCGGCGGATCAGATCGCGCGAGGCAAAGCCGAGGAGCAGGAACCGGCCCGGCCGCCGGTCCAGGTCCACCAAGGCCCGGAGGACGGGAAAAAGATCAGGTCTTTGCTGGACCTCATCGATGCAAACCATGTTGGCTGCATGTTCCCTGAGGAAAAATTCGGGATCAGCCAGTTTCCGCAGGTCTGAAGGAAGCTCCAGATCCAGAAACAGGGCCTCCGGGCGGTCTTTCAAAATATGTCGGGCCAGCGTCGATTTTCCACACTGCCTCGGCCCGATAAGCGCCGTTACCGGGTTGTGGGTCAGGGATTTTTTCAGCTCCCCGGAAAGATGTCGATCAATATATCCTTGCATTTCGGGATATCCTCTTCCATTTTACAAAGATAATATGACTTGACCTATTTTAGCGCATTTGTGTAGGCTACCCCGATTTTAACCGAGGCCGAGCACCATGCCCTTATCCATTTCAGCCAAGGGGATGCTGAACCTGATCGTGGTCTACCTGGTCTGGGGCAGCACCTATCTTTTCATCCGTTTGACCGTCCATGAAGGAAGCGGCTTTCCTCCCTTCGCCATGGCCGCCAGTCGAACCCTGTGTGCTTCCGCGATCCTTTTTGTCCTGGCCAAGAGTTTCGGCCATTGGTCTCGGCCTTCAGGCCCTGAACTGCGGGTTCTGATCGTTTCCGGCCTCCTGTTGTGGCTCGGAGGAAACGGGCTGGTCACCTACGCCGAGCGCCACGCCAACTCCGGTTATGCCGCGCTGGTCGTCGGCACTACCCCCCTGTGGCCGGTTATGGTGGAATCCATCCTTGAGCGGAAGGCGCCCTCTTTTCTATTAGTGCTTTCGCTATTGATCGGTTTTTCGGGTCTGGCCGTCCTGGTGACGCCGGTCCTGAAGCAGGGCCTTTGGGCCGATGCCTCCTCCACCGCGGCTCTCCTGCTGGCCGCCATGGCCTGGTCAGGGGGCTCTCTTCTCCTGCAGCGCCGGCCGCCCAAGGCCGCACCGATTTTAACCTCCGCCTATCAGCAATTTTTCGGGAGCCTGGGCCTGATCGCCCTGATGCTGCTTTCCGGTGAACCCTGGCCGCACCCGGCGCCGATGGCCTGGATCGGTTGGATCTACCTGGTGATTTTCGGATCGCTGATCAGCTTCACCGCCTTCGTCACCGCCGTGCGCAGCCTTCCTCTCTCCGTGGTCATGACCTACGCCTATATCAATCCGGTCATCGCCGTCCTCTTGGGCTGGCTGGTGCTGGGAGAGCGCATTACCTTATCGACCGTCCTGGGGACGACCCTGATCCTTACCGGGGTCTTCGGGGTTTTTTGGAAACGGCTGGGTCCGGGCAGTCAGATGATCTTAAAAAAGATCGGAATGGAAATAAGAGAAAGGGTCCCGAACTTGAATTTTTCCCTGGTCGTAGGGCCTTTTTAAACGGGCTACCACCTGGGTGGCTTTGTGCGGACGAAGCTTCTCCGCATAATAGAGGAGGGACCTGGAAATGTTTTCGTCGGCCCATTTTACTTCGATCAGTTCCTCGATACGATTATCCTTCAGGATAACAAAATCCACTTCCCGGCCTTCCTTATCCCGGATATAACGCAATTCGTAGCGGTACCCGTCTCGGTCCTCCAGGAATTGCAGTCTTTTCAGCAGGGAGGCCGCCACCAGGTTTTCAAAACGCTCCCCTTCATCCACCAGCGGGTCGCCGGTATCGAAAAAATAGACCTTGGGGGGTTTGAGGACGGCCCGGGGCAAAGACCGGGTGAAGGGTCGGACGGCAAACACCAGGTACATCCGTTCCAGCACCTCCAACCAGGAGGCGGCGGTTTTGGGTGACACCTGGATGTCGGCCGCCAGGTTGGACAAGGTGACCAGGCCGCCCACCCGCTGGCGGAGGAGGTCGAGGAAAAGACTCAGCAACTGGATGTTCCGGATGGGAGACAGGTCCCGGATATCCTCCCGCAGGACCCGGTCGAAGCGCTCGCGCCGCCAGCGGCGGGCCGCCCGTTCATCGTTATCCAGAAAAGGTTCCGGGAAACCGCCTACGGACATCAACCGTTGGAAGGTTTCTCGGGCGGTCAGGCCCTTGGGTATTTCATCGAGGCTGAAGGGATGCAGGCGCCAATAGTGATAACGGCCTAAAAGGGAATCCCCTCCCCGCCGGTAGAGGTCGAGGCGGGCGGACCCGGTGACCAGGAAAGAATGCTTTGAATGGGATACGTCATAAAGGCCTTTGATCCAGTTTTTCCAGCGGGGGAACTTGTGCAGTTCGTCGAAGATCAACAGGGTGTTCTCCGCCGCCCACCGTTTTTTTAGAATATCCTGACGGTCGTCGTCAAAATCCCAGTTGAAATATCGTCCGCTGGGAAACCCGTTTAAAACCTCCTTGGCCATGGTGGTCTTGCCCACCTGGCGGGGACCGCCGACAAAGACCATTTTGGACTGAAGATCTTTCAGCACATAAGGTGCGATATAACGCATATGGCTATTTTAGACCTTATTCCAAAACAGTCAAGGCCATTTTTTAGTCGGGTAAAAAATAGACATACAAGATCCGTTTCCCGGTTTCTTCAAAATTAGATCAAATCTAGCCAAAAAAATTTGAAATCTTTTTTGGCTGTAAAAATCTAATCTCAGTTTGGGATGGTGCTCAGTCCGGCTTTTTGGGCCGCTTGTTTAAGCCGTTGATCAAAGGTGGCGATGGCCAGCCCTTTGCGAAGGGCCAGTTCCAGATAAGCGGCGTCATAGGCGGTCAGTGAATAGGCCAGGGCCAGTTCCTGGAACCGGCTGATGGCTTCGAAATGGAAGGGGGTATCGGTTTGAATGGGGAGGGAGCCGTATAAGGCCACCATTTGAATCCGATCGGCTTCGGTGACCCGGTTCCGTTTTTGAGCCGTCAACAAGGCGTTCGAAATTTCGTACCACCAGAGGGCCGGTACCCAAAAGGTGTCTTCAGATGACCTTTGTTGGAGAAAAGCATCGGACTGATCGGAGTACTCCTCCGGGAGGACCCAGGAAAGGGCGAAGGAGGAATCCAATACCCACTCCATTAATACCGTCGCCCTTCTTCAATCAGCTCCCGAATATTGACCGTTCCCACCACCTTTTTACGGATTTTTTGAAATTCTTCGGCAATGGATTGAAATCCTTTGCCCCCTCCCGATGACTCTGGGGGGATAAGTCGGGCTACTTCCTTCCCTCGCCGGCAAATGATGAAACTCTTTCCCTTTTCGGTTTCCCGCAACAATCCGGAAAGGTGTGTTTTTGCTTCGAAGGCGTTGACTCTTTCCATGAGTTCCCCTCTTCTGAAAGTATTCATCTATTAAACCAGTTTATTAAACCAGTTTATTTATTGCAAGAAAAAATAGCTGATATTTCTTGTTTCAAAAAATTGCCCGGCTTGCTATAAACAAGGTCTAATTTTTAGCACCAAAGGAGCATGCTGATGAAAGACAATGGACGTTTGAAAGACAAGATAGCCCTCATCACCGGGGCGGCCAGCGGCATCGGCCGGGCCACGGCCATTCTCTTTGCCCGGGAGGGGGCCAAACTGGTCCTGGCCGATCTCCAGGAATCCGGATTGCAGGAAACCCTGGCCGCGGTCCAGGAGGCGGGGGAAAAGCGGTGATCAAGCCGGTGGACGTAGCGGTGGAGCAGGAGGTCAAGGGCCTCATCGACCTGGGCCTCAGTACCTACGGCCGGATCGATATCCTGATCAATAATGCCGGCATTACCGGGCAAATGGCCGGCCTGGAGGAACAGGACGGCGAAGACTGGAAAAAGGTCCTGGAGGTCAACCTCCTGGGCGCGGTCTACGGAATCAAGCACCTGGCCCGGCACATGCAGGAACGGGGCTCCGGGGCCATCGTCAACACCGCCTCGGTGGCCGGGATTCGCTCCGGCGCCGGGGGAAACGCCTACAGCGCCAGCAAGGCCGCCCTGATCAACTTCACCCAGACGGCGGCCTGCGACCTGGGAGGATCCAATGTGCGGGTGAACGCCGTCTGCCCCGGGCTGATCGAAACGGGGATGACCCGACCGGTCTTCGACTTTGCCCGCTCTTCGGGCAAGGAGGCCAAGCTGGGAAGTCGCTGTGAACTGCGGCGCTACGGCCGGCCGGAGGAGATCGCCGCCGCCATCCTCTTTCTGGCCAGCGACGAGGCCAGCTTCGTGACCGGTCAAGCCCTGGCCGTGGACGGGGGCAACACGGCTTCGCTCAACCTGCCGGGGATGAAGTTCTAGTTTAAGAATATCCCTTTGATTCATTCACCGAAAAGGAGTGATCCATGTCCTTTCAGCATATCCTTCTGGAGCAGAAAGAACACATCAGTATCCTGACCATCGACCACCCTCCGGCCAATGCCTGGAACCTGGCGGCCATGGAGGAGTTGAAGGAACGATTGGACTACCTGGAAAACGACCGGCAGACACGGGTGGTGATCCTGACCGGGGCCGGCGAAAAGATTTTTTCTTCGGGGTTCGATGTCTCGGATGCGGCCAACGCCCCGAAGACCAGCCCCCTGGGTCGGGAACTCTGGAGGCGGCTGGATCGTTTTCCCAAGCCGACGATTGCCGCCTTGAACGGCCACGCGCTGGGCGGCGGGTTGGAGCTGGCCCTGACCTGTCATTTCCGGATCATGGTGGATGACCCCAAGGCCTCCGTCGGCCTGACCGAGCTCAACCTGGGGATTATCCCCGGCTGGGGCGGGACCCAGCGCCTGCCCCGTCTGGTGGGTCGGGCCAGGGCCTTGGAGATGATTCTCTTCAGCCAACGGATCGGCCCCCGGGAGGCCCTGGAGATCGGGCTGGTCAACCGGCTGGCTGAGCCCGGAAAACTGATGGAAGACACCCTGGAACTGGCCCGGAAACTGGCGGAACGGCCGCCCATTGCCGTGAGCTGGGTCCTGAAGGCCTTAACCGAGGGGACGTATGAGGGGATCGATGCCGGGCTGCGGGCCGAGGCCGAGGGTTCCGCCGCCGTGCGGGAAACCAAAGATCGGACGGAAGGATTCCAGGCCTTCCTGGAAAAGCGGAAACCGGTATTCACCGGGGAGTAAATCCAATACGAGAATAAAACCGATCACCGTTTTCAGGTAGTTGCCGTTGCCGTCATGCCGGACCTGATCCGGCATCCGGGTGACCCAAGATCTTCGCTGCCCAAGATTCCGGATGGAGTTTACCCGCTTTTAAGATGGGGCCGGAAGGACGAGCTGATTTACTGCCTTTATTGCATTATATTCATGCTTCGGGGTTCCCGCCCCGGGCATGAGGACTTAATAAGGAGAAACCAATGACCATCGATTGGAAAACAGTGTCCCGGGAGCCGCAGGAATTTGTGTTCACCTATACCTGGAAAGATGTGGTCCTCTACGCCTTGGGCATCGGCGCCCAGGTGGACGAGCTTCCTTTCCTTTACGAAAATACCCCGGGAGGCCTGCAGGTCTTTCCCAGCTTCGCGACCAAGGCCTCCGGAAAACTCCTCATCGAGTTGAGCCGGCAGGTGGAGGGCTTTCGGTTTCTGCACGGCGAGCAGGGAATTCGCCTGTATCGGCCGATCCCCCCCGAGGGGAGAATCATGGCCGCCAGCCGAATAGCCGACGTCTATGACAAAGGCAAAGCCGCGGTCATTCGTTTTCTGACCGCGGGCCGGACCGAAAAAGGGGACCCTCTCTTTGATGTGGAGCATATCGCCTTTCATGTGGGCGCCGGGGGCTTTGGAGGCGACCCGGGGCCTAAAGCCGTTTCTTTGAACCCTCCCGAGGGCGTCGCGCCCGATTTCAGCGTCACTTACCCCATTCCCGAGAACCAGGCCGCCCTCTACCGCCTCAGCGGGGACCTGAACCCCCTACACCTGGACCCGGAGTTCGCCCGGCGCGGCGGCTTCGACCGGCCCATTCTCCATGGACTCTGCACCTACGGCTACGCCACCCGGGCCATCCTCCACGGCCTCTGCGGTGGGCAGGTGACGCGCTTTAAAGAATTCAAGGCCCGCTTCTCCGGCGCGGTCTATCCGGGCGAGACCCTCACCACCGAGGGCTGGCGGGAATCCGGAGGTCGTTATCTCATCCAGGCCCGCACCGACCGGGCGGTCGTGCTGAGCAATGCCTACGCTGTGGTTAATTCCTGAATAACTCGGAAACGGCTGACGAACCTGAGGATTTGAAGACTTCCTGAAAGTGGGCATTGACGGATTTTGAAAAGTAGGCCACACTGTGAAAAGATCTTCTAAACAACCGGGAAAGGAGAGACCTAATGGGAGACAAGGGCGGCAAGAAAAACAAGGAAAAGGGGCAGAAACAGAACACCGAAAAACAGAGACAAAAAACAAAAAACAAGGCGGATAAGCAGCCCAAAAGAAAACCCTGATGAATAAAACCCATGGTTCAAAAATTGCCCAAGAACTGGGCCTGGCACCCGGACAGGTAGAGGCCACGGCCGACCTTCTGGACGGAGGGGCCACGGTGCCCTTTATCTCCCGCTACCGGAAGGAGGCCACCGGGTCCCTGGACGAGGTGGCGGTCACCGCGGTTCGGGACCGGATGGGGCAACTCCTGGAGTTAGATCAGCGCCGGGAGTCCATTCTCAAAGCCATGGAGGAAAGAGGACAGCTCACGGAGGCCTTGAAGGAGAAAATCCAGGCCGCCGAGACCCTGACCGTCCTGGAAGATATTTATCTGCCCTTCCGGCCCAAACGCCGGACCCGGGCCACCATCGCCAGGGAAAAAGGGCTGGAACCGCTGGCCCGGGGACTTTTCGATCAGGGCGAGCTGGACCCCGAAACCGAGGCTTCGGCCTACATCGATTCGGAAAAAGGGGTGGCATCAGCGGAAGAAGCCCTGGCCGGGGCCCGCGACATTATCGCCGAATGGATCAGCGAGGATGAGACCGCCCGGGCCCGGATGCGGGATTATTTCGCCTCGCAGGCGGTTTTCCGATCGAAAATCATCACGGGCCAGGAAGAGGCGGGGATCAAATACCGGGATTATTTTGACTGGGAGGAACCCGTGACCAGCGCGCCCTCCCACCGGATCCTGGCCCTGCGTCGGGGGGAAAAGGAGGGTTTTCTTACCCTGCGGGTCATCCCTCCGGAAGAGGGGGCTTTGGAGATCCTGGAACATCTTTTCATCAAAGGGGAAGGGCCGGCCTCCCGGCAGGTTCAACTGGCTGCGCAGGATGGATATAAGCGGCTCCTTTCTTCCTCCATGGAGACCGAAATCCGCCTGGAGACGAAAAAAAAGGCCGACCAGGAAGCCATCCGGGTTTTTGCCGAGAACCTCCGCCAGCTCCTCCTGACCCCGCCTTTGGGCCGGAAAATGGTCCTGGCCATCGATCCCGGATTCCGGACCGGATGCAAGGTGATCTGCCTCGACCCCCAGGGGAAACTGGTCCATCATGAAACTATTTTTCTGTTGTCCGAGAAAAGCACCGTCCAGGCCGGCACCCACATTCGGGAATGGTGCGACCGTTTCGGCATTGAGGCCATCGCCATCGGCAACGGCACGGCCGGCCGGGAGACCGAAACGTTCATCCGCGGTCTTGATTTGCCCCCGGGCATCCAGGTGATCATGGTCAATGAGAGCGGCGCCTCCATCTACTCGGCCTCTGAAGTCGCCCGGGAGGAATTTCCCGATCAGGATGTTACCGTCCGGGGGAGCGTTTCCATCGGGCGGAGGCTGATGGATCCTCTGGCCGAACTGGTCAAAATCGACCCCAAGTCGATCGGGGTCGGCCAGTACCAGCATGACGTGGATCCGACCGCCTTGAAGCGCAGCCTGGATGACGTGGTGGTGAGCTGCGTCAACCGGGTAGGCGTGGAGGTCAACACGGCCAGCAAACAACTGCTGACCTACGTCTCCGGATTGGGACCTCAACTGGCTAAAGGGATCGTGGAGTACCGGAATACGAACGGCCCCTTCCGGTCCCGGGAGGCGTTGAAACAGGTGCCCCGGCTGGGCCCCAAGGCCTTTGAGCAGGCCGCCGGCTTTCTGCGCATCCGCGACGGCGAGAACCCCCTGGACGGAAGCGCCGTCCATCCGGAGAGCTATCCCCTGGTCGATGCCATGGCCCGGGACCTGGGCTGTTCGATGAGCGATCTGCTCCGCGATGAGCTCCTCCGTGGACGAATCGATCTTAGCCGCTACGTCTCGGAGAAGGCGGGCCTGCCCACCCTTGAGGATATTCTGGTCGAACTCTCCAAACCCGGTCGCGATCCCCGGGAGCAGTTCGAGGCCTTCCATTTTGCCGAGGGGGTGGAGAAGATCGAGGATGTCCGGCCCGGGAATGAAGCTTCCCGGCGTAGTGACCAACATTACTGCCTTCGGGGCCTTCGTGGACATTGGCGTCCATCAAGACGGCCTGGTCCATGTGAG
The DNA here is from genome assembly GCA_963843145.1 of uncultured delta proteobacterium. Taxonomy (GTDB): domain Bacteria; phylum Desulfobacterota; class RBG-13-43-22; order RBG-13-43-22; family RBG-13-43-22; genus CAVQSS01. The sequence continues at coordinate 239,844 of CAWJJC010000010.1, read as the reverse complement.
CGAACTGGCTGACCGTTTTGTGAAAAACCCGGCCGAGGTGGTCACCTTACAACAAAAGGTGACGGTCCGGGTGCTGGAAGTGGACCTGAGCCGGAAGCGGATTTCCCTTTCCCTGAAGAGCGGATCTTCCTCCTCGGGTTTGAAGACCAAAGGAAAAGAGAAGAAGGGTGAAGGGCGACCGGGCCGGGACCCGAAAGCTCAAAGTACTTTTGTGAACAATCCCTTTATCGCCGCTTTCAGCAAGAAACCGTCGCCTCCGGGTCGATCATAAGGGGGCGGCCGTTGCCACCGATAACGTCCGCCAGTTCTTTTACTTGATTGCTCATCATCTCGGACCGGTCGTACAAATCCTCCGAGGCGGAAGATGACTCTTCCGCGCTGGCCGCATTTTTCTGCGTTAAGCGGTCCATCTCGGCCACCGCCCGCTGGATCTGGTCGATGGCCCGGGACTGTTCATTCGAGGCCGCAGCGATTCCGGCCACCAGCATTCCGCCCTGCTTCGCTCGCTCTCCCACTTTTCTGAAAACCTCGTTGGTCTGGGTCACCAGTTCCGATCCCTCCCTGACCTTGCGGACGGTTTCCTCAATCAGGCTGGAGGTGTTTTGGGCCGCCTCGGCTGCGCGCCTGGCCAGATTCCTTACCTCGTTGGCGACCACCGCAAAGCCGGCCCCGGCCTCTCCAGCCCGGGCCGCCTCCACGGCGGCGTTGAGGGCCAGCAGGTTGGTCTGGAAGGCGATGCCATCGATTGTTTTTACTATTTTTCCCGTATCCTCACTGGCGGAGGAAATCTGGTCCATCGACAGGATAAGTCCCTTCATGGAGCGGTTGGCCTCTTTCAACACGTGTCCGGCTTCGATCATGAAGTTATTGGCTTGATCGGCGTTTTCGGCGTTCTGCCTGGTCGTCGCCGCCATCTCCTCGATAGCCGCGGAAGTCTCCTCTATGCCGGCGGCCTGGCGGGAGGCATCCTCCGCCAGGGACTGGCTGGCGGTGGAAACTTGTCCGGAGACCGCGGATACCGATTGAATTTCTTCCCGGATGTTCTTCCCGATGTGGTCGATCCGCCGCAGGGCCGCCTGCAGTGCCAGCCCCAGTCCCAGGGCGAAAAGAATGGGCAGGGCCGTACCCAGGGCTACAGCCACCATCTGCCGATAGGCTTTGGTCTCCGTTTGGGCATAGACCCGTTTCCGGTATTCCGCCATTTGACTGTTGAGGTCGAGAATGATCTTTTTATTTTTCCGCCACAGCGGTGTTTCCCGGCTATTCAGTATCTCTACGGCCTGATCCTTCTGGCCGGCCTTGACCACCCCGCTAATTTCCCGAAGGACCTTGAGATCTTCCCGCTCCAGATCGGCTATTTCCAGGACTTTGGCGGTGAAGCCGTTCTCCCCCGCCGACTTGGTAACCTCGGCTAAACGCAGACCGGCGGCATTGAAGTCTTCCGCCGCCTTTTCCAGGTTTTTATAGGCGGTAGCGTTGCCGGGGTCCAGGATGATGTTACGGATGGCCTGACCCTGTTGGAGCCCCTGACCATAAAGGTCTTTGACGCCGATAAGCATGGCTTCGGCCTGGGGTACGACGTGGGTAACGACCTGATTTATTTGCCAAACCGCGTTGAGGGCAATTCCCGAGGCCAGAGCGGTCACCGCGCAGGTGATCAGGATCGCCACCATGGCTTTTTTCCGAATATTTTTCTTTAATACTTCCATAAGACCTCCATGACGGTACCCCTGAACTGCGGGTCGGTGGGCTTCGCCTGGATAAAAGATCGGCATTTGAATAGAAAACTTTATTCTAAAGAAGGAATTGTGGCGGAGGGGCTGGCTACCTGGGCGGGAAGGGGGTTGCTTTGACCTGGACGGTTGCCTTCAGATTATCTACCGAATCAGGGCCACAAATAAAAGCGGCGCGGAGAAAACGCTCCGCGCCCCATTTTCGGATCGTTTTCCCGGCGGCAGATTCAGCGGGTCATCCAGGACTTCGAACGAACGGTCAGCAGAGCATAGGGGAAGACCCAGAACAGGGTCAGGAAGGAGAAATAGGCATAAATAACCCCGTAAAAGAAGTCTCCCCGCCTCTCGCAGTAAACATAATATAAGGTATTTAAAAACGAAAAAATACCGATGGCCAGGAAGACGCGGAGAATGGTGGTCGGGTCCTGAAAGGAAAGGTAAACCAACATCCCCAAAGCGGCCCAGCCCACCGGATAGCGGAGGTTGGTGATGATCATATCGAACAGCGAAACCAAACAGGACCAGAAGGGCCGCTTCCAGACGATGCGAAAAAAATGGATGTTCTCGCGGATATAGCTTCGATCCCAACGGAGGTACATCCGGTAAAGTCGCTTATACGTCCAGGGAACAATCGTGTATACCTCGGCCGATCCCTGGTAGACGGTATCGAAATTTTGAGCCAGGATAAAATTGGTCAAGGCCCGGTCTTCACCATAGGTACAGGGAACCCCTAAAAAGGTTTGCCTCCGCCAGGATTCCAGGACCCTCCTGACCACCTCAACCCGGTAGCCCGCCAGGGCCCCCGGACAGCAGTATACCGTCCGGTAGGTTGATTGCACCGCCCGCAGGAAATCAAAGGACAAGATGAAGCGGATATGCAACATACGAGGAATGAGGCCCTGCTGCCGATTGTAGGCCTTGACCTTTCCGGCCACAGCGCCCACCTTCGGATCATGAAAAGGACCGGCCATGGAGAGCAGCGTTCCTTTGGTAATGACGCTGTCGGAATCAATGGTAATAGCCACTTCTCCCCGAGCCTTTTGAAAGGCTTCCGCCAGGGCTTCCCTTTTACCCCGGTTGACCGGAAAGCGGATGGCCGTGATCTGGCCCGGGTGTTTGTTTACGGCCCGCTTGATATGCATCCAGGTATCATCCTTGCTCCCGTCGTCCACCACAAATACTTCCAGGCGATCCCGGGGGTAATCGGCTTCCAAGACCGAGTGAATGGACTTTTCAACCATTGGCCCCTCATTATAGGCCGGGATGATGACGGTGAGCGACGGGGCGTTTTGAAAATTCGCCGAGGGGAAAGGCCGGTATTGGAACCAAAGCATGGTTCGAAATACCACGAAGAGACTGCCCATGGCAGCCAAGAGCAAGCTGGGCCTGACCATCAGGGTGGCCCGGGGATCGGCTTTGGCAGCCCGGATGATCGGAGAAAGCAGGCCTCCGGTGAGGCTGGTATAGACCAGGATCCCCAGGCCGGCCAGGATGAAAATCCCGAATAGCCAATCCAACAAGTCAACAGTCCTGCCGGGTTCAGTTGATTCTTCCGGTATCGCTTTCGCCGGAAGTATATTTCCTCCCGCGCTCGTTTTGGGCATCGCTTTTGAAGACATTATTTACCTATTTCTCTGGTTGGTGTCCGAGCCCCAGACTCGATTTTTGGAAATTAGCGGAAATTCTAATTAATTTAGATCCATTAACAAGATAAGGTATTAGCTGCTCATTGTCAACGAGGGCTTCAGATAACGCTTTTTCTCTTCTTTCCGGATCGTTATCGCCCGCAAACTGGTTTTTGCCCCGGAGGGACCTTCCCCGCGGAGTCCCGAATAATCTATTAGTCGTTCCGTTTCTCGATAACGTTAAAAATTCTATTTGAAATTGCGTCATTTACTTGTAATCTGGTGCCAGGTCTGCTTTCTTGACTTGATTAAAAAAAATGCTATATTAGGCTATATAGAGATGTAGATCATGAAAATCGAGCCGAAAATTCAAGGGAAAGTGGGGATTATCCTATTATTGTTCTGGATAACCCTTGCTCCTATTTTAGGCATATACTTCGGCCTGTTGGACTCGGATATTCTTAAGGGTAACCTGGCCTTGGAGGATCCGGCCCAAGATTTCCCCGGTGCGGGGGGGCTGAGTAGTTTGGCAGGGGAGGGCTTTATTTTTCTGCCTTTTTCTGTTTCTCTATTAATTGCCGGTTGTCGTCTTCTTGAACTTCCTTTCCACCTTAACCCACTCCAAAGACTGCCCGTCCTTCGCTGTTAAAAGACCACCCTTCCCTCATCCACATTACCAAAATAATCGTTATCTTCCAAAAGGAGGTCACCCATGTTCGGCATCGGGAATCAAGAGTTAATTATTATTCTGATTATAGCCTTTTTCGTCTTCGGAGCAAAAAATTTACCCAGTCTGGGGAAAAGTTTAGGCCAGGCCATTACGGGCTTTAAGAAGGGCCTGGAGGATACGGGACTGGAAGGAAAGGATTCCGGGGATAATCAAAAGGAAGAAAAACCATCGGAGGGGAAAAGACCCGCCTAGCGCCCGGCTACCGAGCCGGTTGCTTAAAGATGTATTGAACAGCCCGTCACTCCTACCTCGCGGCTCGGACTTTCGCCAACCCCGGCGGAGTCCGAGTCGCAACTTCCGCTCGCTAATGAATAGCCATGGTCTAGCGCTGACTTCAAAAATGGATCAGAGAACAGAGGGTTGGAAAATAAGGGTCAAAGTTCTTTTCGTTATTGGAATTTTATCGATAGGGATCTCAGCCTATGCCGCTGAACCGGCGCCGATTTGCCAACCTAATTCCGGGAAGGGGAAGGTTTTTAATTACACCGCGACCAAGTTCGGTGTTTCAATTCTCAAGGCGACTATTAGGATTATGGAGGAATGGTCCTTAGAAAGAGGACGGCCCATGATTAGGGTCCAGGCCATTTTCCAATCGAACCCCTCCCTTGAAACCCTATTTCGAATGAACAACCGCTTCACGTCAACCCTGGAAGCCGGGACCTACACACCGGTGACGAGTGTGAAGGAGATTGATCAGGGGGGGATTTTAATTAAAGAGAAGCATTATCGCCAGACCTTCACCTTCGACCTCCTCCATCAAAGGGTGGTAGTGGAAAACAAAGAGGCCAAAGAGAGTCAGGGGATACCCCTTCCGCCCGGTACCTATGATCCACTCGCCCTATTTGCCCGCTTCTATTTAAAAGGAACACTGCTCCCTGGGCAAGATGTCCCCATGTCCATCTTTGACGGCCTGAGGTTGCGACAGATCGTCTTCCGTTCCACAAAGGAGATGGTTCAGTCGAAAATGTTTGGAGAAGTGGAGGCCGTGCGGCTGGATTCGAAAACCTTTTTCTCGACCTTTGGAGATCGGGAGGGGCTGATACACCTCTGGTATACGACCGATGGAAAGAAAACCCCGATTTTAATCGAAACGGAGCTTCCGGTGGGCATGATCCGATTTGAATTAGAGTCCAGCGAGGGGAATTGAGTTCGATCGAAAAAGAGGGAAGATCAAGCCAGGTATGAGGGTCATCCTCAGCCCCTATTGACAATCAAGGCCTACGTCCGGAGGCAGGTTCTCCATATCTTGATTGCCCTGACGATGATCTTCGGTTCTCTTTTTCTGGGCATTATCGGCTATCATTCTATGATTTGATCGTAAAATGGAGCAAACTCGTCGAGTTCTTCGGGAAGAAACGCCGAGATCATCTGGGCAAAGTTGTCGAGAATGGCCAGGGCATTGGCATAAGCATCATGGGTATAATAATTATTGCGCAAGTGTCGAATAATATCACGATTGATTCTGGAAACCTTGCTGTAAGTCGCCGGTAACTGGCCTAATTCAAAGTCAGCCCGGTTGTTTTTTTTTGCCTTAAAATACTGTCCGATCAAATAGGAACCTGCCGAACGGAAGATGGTTTCTTCCGTTGAAGCAAAGGGTAGATGGAATCGCGCCATAGGACGCAAGAAGCTCAGGAAGGGGCAATCACTGGTAGCCATATAGAGACCCAATATGGAGGAAAGGCCCCGTTGGACATTGGATTTCAGGGTATAATTACGCTCCTTGGTGCGAACGGTAATCGTGCAGGGGGTAACGGAATCGAACGTTTTGAATTCTTCAATCAGATGGGAGATATTGATACAAATACTGCAACAATGGCTATCGGCGATTTCAGGGGAATATTGCGAGCAGCGAAAGGCATGGGCCCAGGATGGAATTTCATAGGATTCAGGGAGAACCAGAGACAAGGTCGAGGCACTCAACAGGGCTTCAAAAGTTTTGACATTATTATTTTCAAAATCAAACAAATAGGAAATGGAAATCAAAGGTGCGCTCATGATCCCTCCTGAAGGCGAATACGATCGACAAACTTTTTCCTGGCGTTAGCGAAGGCCGCACGAATGGCCCCGCCTATTTCACTAATCCGGTAATTAAGGGAGCCCGTCCCCGGGGACATCGACGTCCACCATTTCAATCCGTCCGCCGGTCCCTTTCCGCCCGCGGCCCGGAACGGCCGATTCCGCCGTGCAGACGAAGAGGGTGCGTCGTTCCGGACCGCCCAGCATGCAGGCATAAGGCCTGGTTGAAACGTTCACCCGGTCGGTGATTTTTCCTCCTTCCCGGACCCGCAGCACTTCGCCGGGCTCCGGGGCAGCCACCCAGATCGCCCCCTCGGCATCCAGGCAGAGGCCGTCGGGAAAGGCCCCTTCCAGGTCGGCCCAAACCCGGCGGTTGTAAAGGGCGCCGTCGGGTTCAAGATCAAAGGCGGTCAGGCGGTGTCCGAAAGTCTCGGCTACGATGAGGGTGTGGTTGTCCGGCGTAATGACGGTTCCGTTCGGGAAAAGGAGTCCTTCGCCGACCCGACGGGCCCGGCCTTCCGGAGTTACCAGCACGATCTCCGCCGGGGATACGGGGGCCCCCACCGCAAAATCAAAACCAAAGTTGCCGATATAGGCCCGCCCCTTCCGGTCGACCACCATGTCGTTGCAGTGAAAGGAAGCCAGTCGGCTTAAATCGGCCGCCTCGGCCAGTCCTTCCGGGTCGATTCGCAGCAGGCGGCGATCGGTCATGGAGACGACCAGCAACCGGCCGTCCGGGAGCCAGCCCAGGCCGGAGGGCGAACCCGGAACCTCGACTATCTTTTCCGTCTTCCCCTGAAGATCGACGGTCGTCACCCAATGGCTCTGCATGTCGGACACCCAGAGCTTCCCCTCATGCCAGCGAGGCCCCTCTGGAAAGAGAAAACCTTCGGCTAGAATAGTTGTTTTCAGGATCATGGGTTCCCCCTCCCTCGTCTAATCGTTTCTATTCTGAGGATGTCGGGTCAATAGCCTAATACAAAAACAAAAAAGTGACTTGATTTTTCTTCTCCTCTAGGGTAAATGATTCAGCTAAATAGAAATAGTTAGCATTATTCCTTCTTAACCGGTGAGGTGAATTGCCGCTCATGGTTAGAATCAATATCCAGGCCCGCAATCCCGGAAAGGCATTGGCCGGGGATTTCCCCCTTAAGGAAGTCCGGCTGTCTATCAGGAAGGATAAGACCTTGGGCCTTGACCCATCTTGGATCTCCTTTCGGGACAGCGTTCAGGCTGTCAGCCGCCCGGCCTCGATCCGCCGCTCCTGCCCCTTCCGACGACCGGGACACCGACCTTGATAAACAGGGATCGCCTGTCAACCGTTTTTTCCCAGTGCGACCTTGAACATCCGGTTTTTCGGGAAATCTACCGGGTGATCGAATCTTTAGAGGATGAAACGGAATTCTCCCCGTCAACCTTGTCTGGCGCCGGAGATTTGAAAGCAGACCAATCCGCGGGAGAAGGGTCGAATCCCGAAGGCCGCGATTGGAGCAGCGACCCTCGAACCCTCATCAAATCGGACAGCGAGCTCATGTCCCTTCCGGACATCTATCTCCGGATTGAAGAGGTCATCAAGGACCCCAACAGTTCCGCCAGGCATATAGCCGCCATCATCAGCCAGGACCCGAATCTTTCCGCCAAGCTTCTTAAAATCGTAAACAGCGCTTTTTATGGGTTCAGGCAGAAAATCGACACCGTCTCCCGGGCCGTCACCATAGTGGGCCAAAACCAGATCAACGATCTGGTCCTGGGGACTTCGGTGATGGCCCTTTTCCGAGAAATCCCGTCCAGCCTGATGAACATGAATCTTTTCTGGGAGCATAGTGTGGCCTGCGGAACCTGTGCCCGCTGGATCGCCGGTGTCCGCAAATTCCCTAATCTGGAATCATTTTTTGTCGCCGGACTGCTTCATGACTTGGGGAAACTCGTTATTTTTAAGAACCTGCCCGGGCCGGCCAAGGCCGTTTTGCGTCAGGTCCGACATTCTGATTGTTTCTATTATCAGACCGAGCGGGATATGATCGGCTTTGATCACACCCAGGTTGGAAAGGCCCTGGCCGACCAGTGGAAGCTCCCGGTAGGCCTGGAACAGGCCCTCGGCGGTCATCACCCTCCCTGGTCCCGCCCGCTCGAATCCGAGGCGGCCATCATTTTTGTCGCGGACAACCTGGCCAACGCCTTAGGATGCGGAAGCAGCGGTGAGCGCCTGGTTTCACCCCAACTAACCTATGCTGTTGATTTGCTCAGCCTGCCCAACAGCATCTGGGACAATCTGATTCCTCTAGTCAAGAGCCAGATTAAGGCCACAGTAAACCTTTTCTAACCACCTGCCTCCCCGAATGCCCAACCAGTCCGGACTTAACCGTCTTTCCATATGGCCGCTTCCTAACTTTAGATAAATGCCGGTCCGGATAGCAAGCGATTTCTTAGCGTGCCGGGAGGCAGCTCCTTCTTGTCGGGCTTAGGCCAGCGCCTTATCAAAAGGTCTGGACGGGAAGATTCTTCTGCGGTACTATAGCCGCATTTTTTCTGTGAGGCGAAGAAAATGCTTTCTAAAGATGATATTATGGCCCAGGCCCGGAATTGTGGTTTTGGAGCCCTCGGGGTTACCACGGCCGATCCTTTTTTGCACCAACAGGAAATCCTGCGGGAACGCGCTAAAGAATACCAATGGGCCTTTCGATCGGGCCTGGACTTGATGGCCGGGACCGACCCGAAAAATATCCTTCCCGATGCCCGGTCCATCCTGGTCTTGATGGAGGACTATTTCAGAGAGTCCTATCCCCCGGCCCTGGAACGTCATTTCGGCCGCTGTTACCTGGATGACGACCGGGTTACCAAAGACCGGTTGGCCAAAAGGATCAAGGCCTTTCGTTCCTTTCTTCGGGACCAGGGCATTCAGGCCCAAATCCCCTTTCACCTGCCCCACCGGGTGGCCGCGGCACGGGCCGGCCTGGGAACTTTCGGCAAAAACTGTCTGTTTTATTCCAATCAACTGGTCGGTCGGGGCTCCTGGGTCCTGCCCATCGCGGTGGTGGTCAACCGGGAATTTGAACCCGACGAACCGACCTTGACCGTCGGCTGTCCCGAGTGGTGCCGGAACACCTGCCTGGTAGCCTGCCCCACCGGTGCCTTGAAGGGACCCCGACACATCGATCCTTATAAGTGTATTTCTTATCTGACTTATTTTGGGCAGGGGCTGACTCCGCGAGAACTACGGGAGCCCATGGGCCTGTGGGTCTATGGCTGCGACCATTGCCAGAATGTCTGTCCCCGGAACCTTCCCTGGCTGGCCAAGGGGCTGCCGGTCAATCAAAAGGTGGCCGCCATGGTGGAGGACTTCGGGCTCGATAAATTGCTGCGCATGGATGTTCCCTACTTCAACGCCCGCGTCTGGCCCCACATGTTCTACATGTCGGATAAAGAACTTTGGCGGTGGAAAATGAATGTGGCCCGGGTCATGGGCAACAGCCTGGACGACCGCTATGTCCCGGAGCTGATCCGGGCCTGGGAAGAGAATCAAGACGAAAGAGTGTTGGGCATGCTCGCCTGGGCCCTGGGACGTATCGGCGGCCGGGAAGCCCGGAAGGCTTTAAACGATATCCGGCCCAAAAGCGAGGGTCTGGTGCTGGAGGAAATATCCGCGGCCTTGGATCAGGGGTAATCGATTAAAGAAAGGAGGGGATTATGCGAATCAAAAAAACCGGATGGACCGTAGCGCTCATCCTTCTCATGGCAGTCGGTTTTTGGAGTTGCGATTATTCCCATTCAGGCGCGAAATCGGAAAAAAACGTGACGTATCACGTGGAGGGCACGGGTATCTCCCACAATGCCGACTACGATACCCAATACACGGTAGTGGGAGTGGGAACGGAATACCGGATCCTGACCTGGCAGTGCGGCAATTATCATTTTAATACCAGAAAAAAAGTGGTGTTGACCTTTAAGAAAATTAACAACGTCTGGACACTGGACGGGGATGATATTTCTTCCGGTAATTGTGATTGAACCAGCCCTGGGACCAGGGTTTTCTTAACCTGAGCATCTATCTCTGGCCGACCTGATAGGGGTCCGCGCTTTTTCTAAAGCTGAATGGGTACCAAAAATAATTCTTAAGGAGGACAGTCGATGGTCGCTGTAATTGCCAAAATCCCGATTAAAGAAGACAAGTTTAACGAAGCCGTGGAAGCCTTCAAAGAGTTGGTAGCCGAAGTGGCCAAAGAGGAGGGCACCTTGTATTACACCTTGAACGTTTCCAAAGACGCCCCGCAGACTTTGGTGGTCATGGAACGCTACCGGGATAAGGAGGCCTTCAAGTTTCATTCCTCCACCCCTCATTTTAATGCCTTTTTCGCCAAGGCCGGCGAACTGTTGGCCGGTAAGCCGGAAATAACCATTTTGCAGGAACTGGCCTCCATCTAATTTGGCGGCTGCTGAGGAGTTCACCAGGGGACCGTCAAGGCACTCCAATCATCAGGAGCGAAGGCGAAGAATCTGCAGAAGGTAGTTGGTAAGCTTCTTTGCAAAGTTTACCCTAAGCCGGAAGACAAGATCCTTCGCGGAGTTTATCCCGCGGCGGGACTCAGGATGACGGCCGGCGAAGGGCTTAGGATGACCGTTTGGAATTCGCTATGAACCCATCAACCCACTAGCAGAAAGGAGGAAATTGTGATTGCGCTCAAGGTCAATGGTAAAAAACACAAACTCGATGTTCCCCCGGACACGCCGTTGCTCTGGGTGATCCGGGACAACCTCAAGTTGACCGGGACCAAGTTCGGCTGCGGAATCGGGGAATGCGGGAACTGCACAGTGCTGATCGACGGCCGGGCCGAACGTTCCTGCACCATCCCGGTGAAGGAGGCCCAAGGGAAAAAGATCACCACCATTGAGGGGCTGCCGGAGGACCATCCGGTGAAAAGGGCCTGGATTAAGGAACAGGTAGTGCAATGTGGCTATTGCCAGCCGGGGATAATAATGCAGGTAGCCGCCCTCGTGGACGGAGAGAAGAAACCCGATCCCGAAAAAATCGTCGCCCAGATGGATGATGTCATCTGCCGCTGCGGGACCTACCCGCGGATCAAGAAGGGCATTCAGACCGCCGTCCAATTGAAAGGAAAGGAGGGCCGGAAATCATGAGTACCAGTATCACTCGTCGAACGTTTCTGAAAAGCTCCCTGGCCGCCGGCGGCCTGACCATTGCCGTTTCCGTAGGACCGCTGGGCACCCGGCTACTCAACGCTTCCCAGGACCCCAAGGCCTTGAAGGGGTTCAATCCGAGCGTTTGGTATAAGATCACTCCGGATAATGTGCTGACCACGGTCATCGGCAGCTCGGAGATGGGGCAGGGCACCCATACCACCTTGTCCATGATCCTCGCCGATGAACTGGAGGCCGACTGGAAGCAGGTGCGGGTTCAGCAGGGTCCGGCTGCCAAGGAATTTTTCAATCCCTTTTACAAACTCCAGATCACCGTGGGCAGCTCCAGCGTTCGGGGCTTTTATGATATCTTGCGCCAGGCCGGCGCCGCCGGACGGACCATGCTGGTCCAAGCCGCCGCGGCCCGCTGGAAGGTCCCGGAAAATGAATGCCAGGCCGAATTGGGGAAGGTCAAACATGGGAAAAGTGGGCGTAGCCTGACCTACGGGCAGGTCTGCCTCGAGGCCGCCAAACTTCCCGTCCCGAAAACGGCTCCGCTTAAGAAGGAAAGCGAATTCCGATATATAGGGAAGGCGATGCCCAGGCTGGATATACCCGCCAAGGTGCGCGGCAAGGCGATATACGGGCTGGATGTGGACCTGCCGGATCTGCACTATGCCGTGATTGCCCGTCCCCCGGCTTATGGGGCCAAGCCGATCTCCTTTGATGAAAAAGCGGCGGGAATGGTCAAGGGAGTAGTTAAGGTGGCTTCGATCCCGATGGGTATCGCGGTTTGTGCCAAGACCCTGGAGGCCGCCTGGAAAGGCCGGGAGGCCCTGAAGGTGAAATGGGACGGCGGCGCTCTGCCCCAAATGGACACTGCCTTTGTTGAAAAATCTTTGCTGGAGGATTTGGACAAGCCGGGTTCCAAGGTTGCCGCCAATGGCGACGCGGCCAAGGCCTTGGCCGGCTCGGCCCAAAAGGTCAAGGCCACCTATTATGTGCCTTACGTGGCCCACACCACCATGGAGCCCATGAACTGCACGGCCCATGTTACCAAGGATCAATGCGACGTCTGGGCCCCAACGCAGGGGCAGACCGTGGCTCAAATCGTGGCCTCCCAGATTTCCGGGCTTCCTCCGGAGAAGATCAATATCCATACTACCAATATGGGCTGCGGACTGGGACGGCGGGCCGATCCGGATTTCGTGGCCGAGGCGGTTGTTGTCGCCAAAGTCCTGGGCAAACCGGTAAAAGTGGTCTGGTCCCGGGAAGAAGACATCAAGTTCGGTCTCTTCCGAGCCGCTACTACCCAGCGAATTGAAGCCGGTCTGGACAGCCAGGGTAATCTAGCCGGCTGGTCCCATAAGGCCGTGGCCGGTTCGCTCATGCAGCGCATCGAACCCAAGGCGGTGCAAAACGGCGTCGACATCATGAGCCTCTGGGGGCTGGTAGACTTTCCGGGTTCCCCGGATGGGAATAAGATCCTTTATGAGATCCCGGATTTTTATCTGGAGTTCCTCATTTCCCAATTGCCCATACCGGTGTGCCCCTGGCGCTCGGTCCAGAACGGCCCTAACGCCTTTGTGGTGGAAAGCTTCATTGATGAACTGTCCCTGGCTGCCAAAAAGGACCCTCTGGCTTTTCGCCTAGGGCTTCTGAAAGGCAGCCCCCGGGCCCAGAAGGTCCTCCAGGTGGCGGCGGAAAAGATCGGCTGGGGCAAGTCCCTGCCCAAGGGGCGAGGATTGGGAATCGCCCAGCACCACTGCTTCGGGACTTTTGTGGCCCAGGCGGCTGAAGTCTCGGTAGATGAAAAAACGGGCGCCTTGAAAGTTAACCGGGTGGTGGCGGCCGTGGACTGCGGCATGGCGGTGAGCCCGGACAACACGGTCAGGCAGATCGAAGGAGCCATCATCAACGCCCTGAGCACGGTCTTCCAGGAGGAGGTGCTCTTTGCCAACGGCGGGGTGAAATCCGCCAATTTCGATGACTACGGGATTATCCGCATGAGCCAGGTCCCTGACATCGACGTTCAACTGATCAACAGCAAAGAACCGCTCGGCGGGATCGGCGAACCGGGGGTGCCCCCGCTGGCCCCGGCTGTGGCCAATGCCGTCTTTAAGGCTTCGGGCGCGCGGGTCCGGCGTATCCCGCTGACCCCCGATCGCATCCTGGCGGCTATCAAGGCCAAATAACCTTTGCGGACGTGAGAAACCGTCCCTACGCTTCGGGGATCAATTCGTTGGGCCTATAGTCCAACGGATTGATCCCCGAATTTGTGAACAATTGCCCTAAAACTACCGGGAGGACCATGATGAAAGTGCTGGGTATTATGGGAAGTCCCCGAATCGGGGGAAACAGCGATCTGCTCTTGGACCGGGCCTTGGCCGGCGCCCGGGAAGCCGGCGCGGAGGTAGAAAAAATCATCCTCAATCGAAAAAAAATTTCCGGCTGCCAGGACTGCAAGCAATGCAATGAAACCGGTCTCTGCGTCTTACGGGACGACATGCCGAAGATTCACCGGAAAATCCTGGAAGCCGACGCCGTCCTCCACAGCGGACCCATTTATTTCTGGTCGATGACCTCGCAAATGAAGGCCTACCTGGATCGCTGGTGCGCCTTTTTTGATGCGGACTGGAATTGGCATAAGGCCTACTATCCCCGAATGAAGGGCAAACGCATCGGACTGATCACCGTCTGCGGGGACGTGAACGTTCACACGGCGGATCCTATGGTGCACAGTTTTAAAACCACGGCGGACTTTACCAAACTCCGCTGGATCGGGGCCGTCATGACCTCGGCCACGGAGAACGGGGAGATTGCCGGTAATGAAGCGGCCCAGAACGAGGCCTTTGAACTGGGCCGCCGGGCCGCAACGCCCTGATCGACACCCGGGGGGTGACTCCGCAGTCGACCGCCTCAGGAAGCCGAGACAATGCGCTTGCCGCTCTTCGCGGCCCGGAATATTTCCGAAATAAATACCCAGCCTTTTTGGGATCGAAACGAATAATCCCGATGTCCGATAATCGTTCCGCACCCTTTTTAGCCCGTTTTTCCCTCTACCCTCGAGATAATAAAGAGCAGGCCGTGCGTATTCGCCGCTTTTTTATGGCTGCCGGAACCTACGCCATGGCTTTTATCCTGGGTTTTGTTCAAAGTGGGCTCGGTATTATGGAGGCGAGGTCCTTATATTTTCTTTTAGGAGATGGCCATTCGGGACGATTTAACCGGCTTATTTAATCGACGGCACCTGATGAACCTGCTGAGCGAGGATTTGTCCAAAACGATTTTCCGGGCCGATGAGGCCCTTTACCAAGCCAAAGCTGCCGGCCGCAATGTGGTTCGATTTGGTTAAAATAGGTTCAGCGAAGGTTTCCAAAAAAACCATTTTCAGAAGCGGCTGTTTTTATCCCCTGCTGGGTTTCTTGCTCATCTATGCCCTTTATGTTCTCCTCTTCCTACGGCTGATCCCTGATCCGGCGGCCCCCTTTTTCTTTGCTTTATTCACCGCCCTAGGGACCGGCGCCCTGGTGGCGGGTCTCCTGGGTCTGTTTCGTTCCCGCAAATTGGGGGCGGCGATCCGCCGTGATTGGGCGGGGAGGCCCAAGAAAGACGGGCGGTTTGAGGCGTCCGGCGGCGCCATCCATCCGCTGGGCATGGCCCTGATCTCTCCCTTTCAGGGTGTTTCCTGCGTGGCCTATGAATACGATGTGGCCGAGATAGGGCGGGATAACCGAACGACCGGGTCCGATGCCTGGGGATGGGCTTTGACGCCCGCGGTCATCCGAACGGCCAGGGGAGAACTGCTTCTGCTCGGATTCCCGGATCTGGAGCGGTTTGACGAGGCCGTGGTCGGGGAGGGGGGTCGGAAAAGGATCAGGGCCTATTTGAAAAACACGGCCTTTGAAACCATTAAGAAGGCGGATATTAAAAAAGGGTTGGGCCAACTCCTGGAGCGGTCGGTGGATGACGACGGGGAGGCGCGAGCCGATATCCGTCGGGGAACGGACCTGGACCCGGAAGACTTCCGGTTCGAAGGCCGGCAATGTTCGGAGCGGGTGGTGCCGGTCGGGGCGGAGGTGACGGCCTTCGGGATCTACTCGCCGTCCCGCGGCGGACTGATCCCCAACCCCGGGAAAGTCTCCGATGCGGTACAGCTCTGGCCGGGAACAGGTGAAGCGTTGGCTGCGGTTATCGAAAAGGATTCTTCGGGAAGGCTATCCCTCGGGATACTGGTTTTCATCCTCTCCCACGCTCTAATATCGGTTGCCTTTTTTATTCTTTGGCTAAAGGGGTATTATGATTAACCGGATGAAGGGGAAAAACGGGCCGGGTCTCGTCCTGCTGCTGGGGTTGAATTGCTTCTTCCTGATCATGGCCGTCCAGGCGCGGGCTGAAGAAAAAATCCTTTCCTTTCAGAGTGACATCAGGATTCACTCCGACGCCTCCCTGACCGTCACCGAAACCATCAGGGTCCGGGCCGAAAACAATCAGATCAAGCGCGGGATCTACCGTGATTTTCCTACCCGCTATCGCGGGAAATACGGTCTGATTCGGCGGGTGGGTTTTGAGGTCCGGCAGCTCCTTCGGGATGGAGAGCCCGAGTCGTTTCATTTCGAGGGAATTTCCATAGGGAAGCGGGTCTATTTCGGCCGAAAAGAGGTACTTCTGCCCCCCGGGGAATATACCTATACCTTTGTTTATGAGACCGATCGGCAGCTCGGCTTATTCCCGGAGTTTGATGAGCTTTACTGGAACGTTACCGGTAACGACTGGAAATTCCCCATCGATCAGGTCTCGGCCACGGTGCATCTGCCGGAGGGGAGCGGGGGGGAAATCATATCCACGGCCGGTTACACCGGCCCGAAGGGTGCCCGGGGCCTGGATTTTGAAAAAGAAGTTGATCCGTCGGCCGGCACCGTGCGCTTTTTTACCACCAGGCCCCTGGCCTTGAATGAGGGCCTGACCATTGCCGTTTCCTGGCCCAAAGGCTATGTGACGGCAACGGAGCCGACCGGGGTTTGGGCCATCACCTCCGATAATCGGGGTTTCGTCTTCGGTCTGGCCGGGATCCTGGCCATCCTGGTTTATTATCTTATCGTCTGGGTTCGGGTGGGGAAAGACCCGGAAAAGGGCATCATTGTCACCCGCTATGCCCCGCCCGGTGGAATGAGTCCGGCGGCCCTGCGCTATGTCTGGAACCAGAGGTATGACGATCCGGCCTTTACGGCCGCGCTCATTAACCTGGCGGTCAAGGGGTACCTGACGATCAAAGAAACGTTCGGCCAATATTCGGCCCGGAAGCGGGATGGAGAGAAGAAGGCCCCGGCGTCCCCAGACGAAGAGAAGGTCTACGGGGCCCTCTTCAATCAACGGCAGGAAGTGGTTTTTATTCCGGCCAATCGGACCATTATCCAAAGTGCCGTTTCCGCCCTGAAGCGAAACCTGGAATACGGGTATGAAAAGAGCTATTTCGTTCATAATCGCTGGTACTTTGGCATCGGGTTGCTCCTGACACTGGGGGTGGTGGTCCTCTCCGGAATTCGTGAGGCCCTGGATCAGGGCAGTCTTCCCCTGTTCTCTTTTATTTCCATCTGGCTGACTGTCTGGAGTATCGGGGTGGCCCTCCTAATGGTGACGTTGGCCAAATCCTGGCTGGAGGTGGTCAGAGGTCCCGGAAAAATCGGAAAATTAATCGGAACAGTTTTCCTGACGCTGTTTGCCCTGCCCTTCGTCGGAGGGGAAGTCCTGGGACTGTATGTCCTGGCCTTTCAAGCCACTTCGGTCCCCCTGGCCGTTCTTTATGTCGTTTCGGTGGGCATCACTTTGGTCTTCTACCAGCTTTTGAAGGCCGTAACCTCCCTGGGACGGATGCGGCTGGACGAGATCGAGGGATTTCGGGTCTTTCTGGAGGCCGCCGAAAAAGACCGGCTCAATTACCTGAATTCCCCGGAAAAGACCCCGGAACTTTTCGAAAAATTTTTACCTTACGCCCTGGCCCTGGGGGTGGAGCAACGCTGGGCCGAACAATTTTCGGAGATCCTCTCCTCCGCGGCGGCGGAAGGCCGATCCCCGGACTGGTATTCCAGTCGTTCAGTGAGCGCCTTCAGCGCGGGGGCCTTGGCCTCCACCTTGGGGGAATCTCTATCGAGCGCCGTGGCCAGCTCTTCGGCTTCGTCGGGTTCCGGAGGCGGTGGGTCGTCCGGGGGGGAGGAGGCGGTGGAGGCGGCGGCGGGTGGTAAAAACCGTAGGGATCATAAATGATCTCAAAATAGGAACAACATAATAAATCATCATTCCCGCAGCATTTCTAAGCGGGAATCCAGGCTTTTCTTAAGGAACATTGGATCCCCGATTAAGGCCTTTGGGGATGATGAGACGATGCCAGTAAATTCAAAAAGCAGACGCTCAACCGGGCGGCCTTCGATCAGCCGGCCGAGGCGGAAATCGGGGACCGACTCCGTCCGGCTTTAATCAAGCGATCTGCTCATTGTCCAGGCGAAGGACCTGGACGATAGGGTAATTGCCGGCGGAGTTATTCGTACCCCCGCCCGATCCTTCGCTGAAACCGTAGCCCCTGAATCCAGAACCATTTAAGGTCAGCGCGTTGCCGAGCCTTAATGTCGAGGGGATTTGGGTTACCTTCGGTCGCCACAAGAAATTGTATCCAAGACCACTGTTAAAAATTTCTGTGCTGGCGAGAGAGCCATTATTGGAGCCCCCGACTACCAGCGCCCGCCTGTCCGGCAGCAGCGTGGCCGTATGAAAACGACGTTTAACATTCGGTGCGTCCACAATCGTCCAATCCGAAGCCGCCGGGAGTTCTTGAGGCTGGGCCAGATCTATGATCAGGCTGAAAATCAAAAACGCCAATAAATCATCCCATAAGACCGCGGGAGTCTCTTACACCCGATTGCCAAGGCCGGCTGCCCATAACCCCTCCCAAGGAAGATTTTATCAATGATTTTTGATGATTAAAAACGGTAACCATTTTTGTAGAAAATTGTTAACCGAAATGATTAGCGTTCCTGGATGCCGATTTGCCCCGGAATGATGGCTTAGGATTTTTGCAGGAGACACAAAATGTAATGGATTTAAATAGAAGAGGGTGATAAGGATTTTCATACTAAACCCCCCTGCCCGGGGCGGGCACCCCGAAACATGAAAATAAGGGGCGATATAAGCCTAACTGGTTTACATTAATAATTAATAATCAATTGTTAATTATTAATTATTGATGAATGCCCGAGTGGCGCCGGGTTCTATTTTCGTATTAAGGAACACATCCCATGAACGCTTTCGAACAGATAGAGATCTACTATCAGGATAGAAGCCGGCGCGCCCGGGAATGGCACGAGGCGGGCCAAAAGGTCATCGGCTATCTTTGCTGCTTCGTGCCCGAGGAGATCATCACCGCTTTCGAGATGCTTCCCTTTCGCATCCAGGGCCGCCCCGGTGAGCCCATCGATCAGGCGGATGCCTACATCGAGCCCATGGCCTGCCCCTTTGCCCGAAGCTGTTTCAACCTGGCCCTGAAAGGGGAATATGATTTCTTGGACGGGTTCGTGGCCCCCCATAGCTGCGATACGGTGGAGCGCCTGTTCCATATCTGGCGTCACAATAAACCGTCTCCCTTCAACCATCTCCTCAACGTGCCTCATATGCGGGGACCAGACTCCGACACTTTCTATCGCCGGGAGCTGGAGTACTTAATCCACAGCCTGGAGCAGTGGTCGGGGCGGAAACTGGAGCCGGACCGGCTGCGGGAAGTCGTCCGCTTGTCCAACCGGCGGCGGGCCGTCCTTCGGGAGCTGTATGACCTGCGAAAGGCCGACCCGCCGCTGGTTTCAGGAACCGAGGTCACCCGGATCCTGGTGGCCGGCCTGGGCCTGCCGACGGCGGAGCACCTGAAACTCGTCCAGGAAGCCGTCGCCGAGATTCAGGCGCGCCCTCGGCCCCAGACCCCGAAACTTCCCCGCCTCTTCATCTGGGGCAGCGAGATAGACGACGCGGCCTTTATTCAACTGGTGGAGGAGAGCGGGGCCTCCCTGGTGATGGACGATCTCTGCACCGGCACCCGCTTCTTCTGGGACGACGTGCCGGAAACCGACGATCCCCTGGAGGGCCTGGCCCGGCGATACCTGCAAACCCGCTGCCCCCGCAGCTTTGAGGCCCGGACCGGGACCCGGGAGGAGGATCTGGAAAACCGCTTCGGGCACATCGGCCGGTTCGTCAGGGAATGGAAGGTCGACGGGGTCATCGGCACGATCGTTCGCTACTGCGATACCTGTGAACTGGAAGGGCCTGATTTGCGGGAATACTTGGAGGGAATGCCGCTTCCGGTGCTGATGATCGAGGACGATTACTCCACCTCCGCCAGCGGCCAGCTCCGTACCCGGGTCCAGGCCTTTCTGGAAATGCTGACTTAAAGGGAATGGTTATGGTTAGGGAAGAGAAGGGAAAGCAAAAAACCACGGCGATCAAAGGCACGGAAACGGCCCGGCAGGTGCGGGCCCTGGTGAAGAGCATCTACCGGAACGCCCACGAAGCCAAGGCCCGGGGCCAGAAAGTGGCCTATTTTATGGTGGCTTCCCAGTATGACGAAATCCTGCGGGCCATGGATATCGTGCCTCTGCCCACGGAAAACTATGCCGGCTTGTGCGCCGCCAAGCGCGACATGGACCGCTTTCTCCTCCAGGCGGAAGCGGACGGCTACTCCCAGGTGCTTTGCAGCTATGCCCGGATCGGCCTGGGCTTCGACAGCCTGCGAAAAGAGCTGGGCGGCCTGCCGGAAAACGCCCCGGACGGCGGGATGCCCGTCCCAGACCTGATGCTGGGCAGCAGCGCCGTCTGCGACCCCCGCTTCAAATGGTTTCAGGCGGCGGGGCGCTACCTGGACGTGCCTACCTATAATATCGATGTGGTTGGGCCGCCGGTTTACGCGGACCTGGACCGGGTGCGGGACTACTATATCCACTATCAAAAAGAGCAGTTTCAGGGTCTGATCGGGTTTCTCGAGCAGCAGACCGGCCAGAAGCTTGATCCAGAGAGGCTCTGGGAGACCATCCGGCTGGGGGATGAGTCCTGGCGGCTCTGGTACGAGATCGACCGACTGCGCGTCGCCGTCCCCAGCCCCATGCCGACCCAGGACCACTTCAGCGTCATGGTGGCCGGCCATTATTTCTCCGGCACCCAGGTGGCGGTGGATTTCTACCAGGGGCTCTACGATGAGGTCAAGGCCAAGGCGGAAAACAAGATCGGCGTCATCCCCGAGGAAAAGTACCGCCTGCTCTACGGCGGTGGCTTGCCCCCCTGGCACACCCTCTGGATCTTTAATTACTTCGAAAGCTTCGGCGCCGTATTCGTAATTGAGAACGTTTACCGGGGCTACGACCCCGTGGAAGTGCCGGCCCGGATCAAAGACCCGGTCGAATACCTGGCCTGGCGGACCTTTCTGCGCTTCACGCAGCGTCACGACCAGGCCCGGGCCCACAGCGGCCATCCCATCGTGGAAAAGCTGCTGGGGATGATCAACGATTACCGGATCGACGGGGTGGTCTTCCACGCCTGCCGTTCCTGCCGGGCGACCACGGTCGGCCAGGTGCATATCAAAAACCTCCTGGGTCAATTCACGGATATCCCCATGATGCAGTTGGTCTCCGACATGGTCGATCTCCGGGATTACTCCGAGGCCCACTGGAAGGCCCAGATCGGGGCCTTTATCGAGGCCCTGGCGGGGCGGGCGTAAATGGAAGGTTGGAGAAAGGGGCAAAGGGTCCAGGTACGATAATAGTATTGAACCGGCGCGATCTTTAAATCCGAAATCCGAAGCACGAAATTCGAAACAAGCACGAAAGTCCCAAATCCAAATGACCAAAACAAAAACTACTCGGAATTAATGCGCGTCATTTCCGCAGCGCTTCTGAGCGGGAATCCAGGCCTTTCTCAAGGAACAATGGATCCCCGATAAAGGCATTCGGGGATGACGAGAGATTACCGGTAAATACAATAAAGAGACGGTATACAAAAGATAATTATGCCCTATGCCGGCATTGACATCGGCTCCACCATGACCAAGGCGGTTATCACCGACGGGGAAGGAAAAGTTCTGGGATCAATCATCGGCCCTACCGGCGCCGAACACCGCCATTTAGCCCTGCAAGTGCTGGCCGGGATCCTGGACAAAACGGGCCTGGCCCTGGAGGGCCTGGACTTTATCGTGGCCACCGGGTACGGACGGATCAACGTCCCCTTCGCCGACAAGCAGATTACGGAGATCACCTGCCACGCCCGGGGCATTCGGGCCCTCTTTCCCACGGTCCGGACGGTTATCGATATCGGCGGGCAGGACTCCAAGGGTATCAAGCTGGACGCCGGCGGCAAGGTCATCAACTTTGTCATGAACGATAAGTGCGCCGCCGGTACCGGCCGTTTCCTGGAGGTGATCGCCGATACCCTGGGGATCCCCCTGGCCGAAATGGGCGGCCTTTCGCTGATGGCCAAGGAAGCCGTCCCTATTTCCAATACCTGCACCGTCTTTGCCGAACACGAGGTGACTTCCCGGCTGGCCGAGGGGGCGGGTATCCCGGAAATCATCGCCGGGTTGCACGCGGCCATTGCCGGGCGGGTGGTCAATCTGGTCCGCGCTCTGGGGATCCAAAAGGACGTGGCAGTCACCGGCGGCGGGGCCATGAACAGCGGGTTGATCCAGGCCGTGGGAGACCAGGTCGGTTTCCCGGTGCTGGTGCCCGATGAACCCCTCCTCACCGGTGCGTTGGGGGCGGCCCTCTTGGGAATGGACTTCACCGCCCGCGGGGTGATCCCGAACCGGGCCAGAAAACTGGAAGGGGTGACCTTCTTCCAATGAGCAAAGCGCCCGCCTGTTTTGCCGGAGTGGATATCGGTTCGGCCTTTATCAAGGCGGTGCTGCTCAGCGGTCAAAAAATCCTGGCTTCCGAAATGTGTCCTTCCGGGGGGCGCTACCGGGAAACGGCCCGAGGCGTGTTGGAGGCGGCCTTGGCCCGGGCCGGGCTGAACCGGGAACAACTCGCCGGCATTGTGGTCACCGGTGTCGGAGCGGAAAGCGCCCCCTTTTCGGCCCGGACGGTGTCCGACATATCCTGCCAGGCCAGGGGCTGCCGTTTCCACTTCCCAGCGGCCCGCACCGTGATCGATATCGGCGGGCAGTTCACCAAAGCCGCCAAGCTGAACAACGAGGGCCGGGTGGTCGATTTCCTGATCAGCGAAAAATGCGCCGCCGGCTCCGGCCGCTTCCTGAAGATCATAGCCCGTATCCTGCAGATCGAATGGGAAGCCATCGGCCCACTTTCCCTGAAATCGGAAAGGCCGGTGGAATTTTCCACCAACTGCGCCGTCTTTGCCGAATCGGAGACCGTCTCGCGATTGGCTGAAGGCGCCCGTCCGGAAGACCTGCTGGCCGGCGTGCATCGCGCCATGGCCGCCAAAGTGGCCCTGCTGGCCAAAAGGGTGAAAATGGAGCCGGAGGTGGTTCTCACTGGCGGCGGGGCCGAAGACACCGGCCTGGTCCGGGTCGTCAGCGAGGCCCTGGGTTTGGAGGTGCGGGTTCCGGAGACCCCTCGGCTCACCGCCGCCCTTGGCGCCGCCTGCCTGGCCGAGGAAGGCCGATCCTGAGCCTCAAGGGAAAACGGTTTAATATGAAAAGGAAAAAACGAAGTTCGAATATCGAACACCGAATTTTAAATCACGAAGTGGTTTTTCGTACCAATGGGAGACCTTCATGAACCTGAGTTCAGACCTGGTCGGAACGATGCTGAAACCCTATGACCGGGAAGTGACCTGGCGGGAGACGATGAATTACGCTGCCGCCGTGGGGGATGACAATCCCTGGTATTTTGACGACGAGCGCGATCCGGGGATTGTCGCCCCACCGCTTTTCAGCGTGGCTGTTACCTGGCCCATCCTGGAGCGGATCTGGGAATTTATCGACAGCGAGCGGTTTCCACCGGAGGTCCTCTTCACCCAGGTCCACCATACCGAGCACCTGGTCTTCCATCGCCCCGCGCGGCCCGGAGATCACTTGACGGTTCAGGGGAAGATCGCCGCCATCCTGCCCCATCGGGCCGGGACCCGGGTAGTGATCTGCTTTGAGGCTTCGGACCAGAAGGGCCAACGGGTTTTCACCGAGCATACCGGGGCCTTGATGCGGGGAGTGTCCTGCACCGGGGACGGGCAGGGGCAGGAGGCCCTCCCGGCGATCCCATCCGTCCCGGAGGCGGACCGAGCCCTCTGGGAAACGACCCTGCCCATCGACACCCTGCGGCCCTTCCTCTACGACGGCTGTACCAATATCTTCTTCCCCATCCATACCTCGCGAAGCTTTGCCCGCCGGGTCGGGCTGCCCGGGATCATCCTCCAGGGAACCGCCACATTGGCCCTGGCCGCCCGGGAGATCCTGAATCGGGAAGCCGGGAAGGATCCCCGGAGACTCGGGGCCTTCTCCGGCCGGTTCAGCGGTATGGTTCTGCCCGGGACCTCCATTCGGATTGGTCTAGTCGGAAAACTCCCCCGGCCCGAAGGGACCGATCTGTATTTTATCGTCCAGAACGCGGAAGGGCAGCCGGCCATCAGCAAAGGCTACGCCTTCATAAAAAATGACGGACTCACCGAAAGTGGGTGAGGGTGGGACCACTTGAATTTACTTCAAGTGGCGGGAGAGTCCCGCCTCGCAGAAAGTCGTTTTTCGACTTGTATTTACAGGGAGGGTTCTTTTTATCTCTCGCCCGCTTCGCTCGAGTTCTCAGAGGGCGCAGAGAAAGATGATTTTAGTCTTTGAAAAATCGCTGAGACGCCGATTTTTCAAAAAAACTCACGCCTCCGGCGGGGTCTCATTCGCGGAGCGGGAGATTTTTTTTGATTGCCGGCCTCTCAGCGGCAATCAAAAATTATATATTCTCTGCGATCCCTGTGCGCTCTGCGAGAGATCGTCTTTTGTCTTACGTTGTGACTGGCGGCGTTAAGGAATCCTGTCAATATTATTTCGTGACCGTTAATATAAGGAGGAAACATGACCACCCCTTTTGTTAGATTACCCTTGGTCAATTCCTATATCGAGCACTGGGCGAAAACCTTTCCGGATAAACCGGCCATGATCCAGCACGAGGACGGCAAAACCGTATCCTATAAACGGTTTCTTTCCCTGATCGACTTCTTCGCCCTGCGTCTGCTGGATATGGGTGTCCGGGAGGGAGACCGCGTGGCCACCCAACTGGTTTTGATTCCGGAACACCTGATGCTGATGTACGCCTGTTTTAAGATCGGAGCCATTGTTTCCCCGCTGGACCTGCGCCTCAAGGATGAAGAAGTCGTCCGGGACCTGAACAAAATCAACCCCAAGGTCTTTTTCTTCCTGGGACAGACCCCGGTCCGAGATTTCCGCCAGGTCGGCCAAGCGGTAAAAGCGCACTGTCCCTTCCGTCGAATTTCTGGTGCAGTTTACGGCCGACCCGAAGCCCGGGGAACTCCTGGACGGGGCCTGGTCGATCACCGGGATGATGGACAAGAAGAAGCTCCTGGCTTTGAAAATCAAGGACCTCTTCACCCGGAGGCTGGAAAAGGCTTATCGACAGGTCAAACCCCGGACCCCGGCCTTGATCATCTATACCACCGGGACAACCGGCGATCCCAAACCGGCCCTGCTCTGCCACGAGAACATCATCACCCAGAACGAGATCCTGGCCCGGGGATTGGACGTGGGACTGGGCAGCGACCTGCGTATCCTGATCAACCTGCCTCCCAGCCACGTGGGCTGTCTGACCGAATGTTTCATGACCACCATGGCCCTGGGGGGCACGACCGTCCTGTTGCGCATCTTTGATGTCAAGATGACCCTGGAGGCCATTCCCAAGCACCGGGTCAATGTCCTCGGGCAGATCCCCACCCAGTACCGGATGCTCTGGAATCATCCCGACTATCCCGGTCTCGATCTGAGCAGCCTGCGCTTCGTGGCCTATGCCGGTTCGGCGGTGGATCTGGCCTTCCTGAAAAAACTCTCCGGCATGGCTCCCCATTTCGGCACCGGTATCGGCATGACCGAAAATGCCGGCTTCGCCACCTTTACCCCGAAGGATATTCCGCCGGAGGAAATGGTCGGCCAGGTGGGGCGGGCCTTCCCCGACCTGGCGGCCGTTACGGTCCGCAGGCCCATGAACCCGGACGGCAGCGCCGGGGAGGAACTCCCTGAAGGGGAGATCGGGGAGATCTGCTACCATCCACCCCTGGTGTTCCTCGGCTACTACAACCAGCCTCAGGAAACGGCCAAAACCATTTCCAGAGAAGGGATCCTCTATACCGGGGACCTCGGCTCCTTCAAAAACCTGGGAACCTACCGGGCCCTCTTTCTGGCCGGGAGGCGGAAGTTCGTGATCAAACAAAAAGGTTATAACGTTTTTCCGGATGAGGTCGAAGCCCACATCGGCCGGCTGCCCGGGGTGGAAGTGGCCGAAGTGGTGGGTCTGGAACATCGGCTTTTTGACGAGGGGATCTTTGCCTTTGTGCGCCTCCTCCCGGGGGCGGCGCTGACCGCCGAGGAAGTGCTGGCCCACTGCCGGGAAATCGCCTCCTACAAGCGGCCCCAGCATGTGGAGCTCTGGCCCGCCGGCCGGGAATTCCCAATCACCCGCAGCACCAAAGTGGACAAGCTGGCCCTGCAGAAGCTGGCCCAGCCCATCGTGGAACAATTGCGACGGGAAGGGGAGTGGGATGCCTCCCCGGTGAAATAACTGGGGAGGGAGCACCCGGCCTGAACCTAGCCGGGTAAGCCGTTATCGACTTGGGCTTCGTGGGTTCTCGCCGCGAATCCGGCGCCATTGCGGCGAGCCCGATTTAGCGGCGGGTCAGTCAGAGCCACTTTATTGAAGGGCATCCTTTCTGTTTTGCGGCTGTCTATTTAACGCTTCGCCCTTTTGGGCGGGTACCCCCGCCTATCTGGTATGGCCGTCGGGTCTCGACAAAGGGGTTTTCCAGAGGTACTCCGGGCTTCAAAAAAGGACGAATAACCGTCCGTTTTTTTCCCCTTGACTCTCTATTTCCCCTTTCCTATACTTTTCCCGGCTTAAACGAACTGTTTCCCCGGCCAATTTCACCAATAAGGCGAAGACGGTTCACTCGTGATTAGGGAGTTTCTTTTATCCTAGACCTTCTGTTAAATCAACTTTCACCATGACGGTCATGATTGCTGACCAAAAGAGAGGAGAGTCATGAGAATAAGATTGTTCTTCACTTTATTTTTGGTTTTTCTGTCCGCGTCCGTTTTTTTATCTGAAAGGGCCATGGCCCAACAACCCCTAAAGATCGGTCTGATTCTCCCGATGACCGGACCTTTTGCCTCGACCGGCAAGCAGGTCGTTGCGGCCGTCAAGCTTTATCTGGCCGAGCACGGCAATGTGGTGGCCGGCCGCAAGATCGAGCTCTTACTGCGGGATGATACCAGCGTGCCGGAGACCACCAAACGTTTCGCCCAGGAACTGGTCACCAATGATCACGCCGAAATCCTGGCCGGATTTGGGCTGACACCGCTGGCCTTCGCGGCGGCCCCGATCGCCACGCTCGCCAAGACCCCCATGATCGTTATGTCGGCCATGACCCTGGTTATCCCGGAGAAGTCTCCCTATATCTTACGCACTTCGGGTACGCTGCCCCAAAATTCCACTCCGCTGGCGGTTTGGGCTTCCCAGCACGGTATTAAGACGGTGTTCACGCTGATAAGCGACTACGCGCCGGGCATTGACGCGGAGACCAGCTTTAAGCGGGTGTTCGAACAAAACGGAGGGAAAGTGGTCGGCAGCGCCCGGGTTCCCCTTCAGAATCCCGACTATGCGCCCTTTGTCCAACGGGCCAAAGATGCCAAACCCCAGGCCCTGTTTGTCTTCGTTCCCTCCGGCCAGGGTGCCGCGGTGATGAAGCAGTTCGCCGAGCGTGGTCTGTCCAAGGCCGGCATCAAGCTCATCGGCACGGGCGACATGACGGATGACGACATCCTGGACTCCATGGGGGATCCGGCTATCGGGACGATTACCTCGCAGTACTATTCCGCGGCCCATCCTTCACCCGAGAACAAGGCCTACGTGGCCGCCTTCGAGAAAGCCAACCCCGGTATGCGGCCGAACTTCATGGCCGTCGGTGGCTGGGATGGCATGGATTTGATTTACCGGGTCCTGAAGAAGACCAATGGCTCGGCCGAAGGCGACAAATTCATCGCCGCGGCCAAGGGCTTAAGCTGGGTCAGCCCCCGCGGCCCGGTCAGCATCGATCCGCGGACCCGCGATATCGTCCAAGATGTCTATATGCGCGAGGTGAAGCGAGTAGGCGGTCATTTGTTCAATGTCGAGTTCGACCATATCGCCTCGGTACCCCCAAGCGGGAAGTAATCGTCGATCGGCAAAACAGCAGACGATCCCATGTTGACCGTCCTCTTTGATGGCGTTTCCTCGGGGGCTTTGCTATTCCTGCTGGCCCTCGGGTTAAGCGTGACCCTCGGCATCATGAACTTCGTCAATCTGGCCCACGGTTCGTTCGCCATGTTAGGCGGTTATGTGGCCGTGGTGCTGTTGAACCACTGGGGCCTGCCTTTCCTCTTTTGTCTGCCCGTAGCCTTCATCGTTTCGGCCTTGGCCGGGGTGATCCTGGAGCGCACCCTCTACGTTCGCCTGTACAATGCCCATCCCTTGGATCAGGTGCTGTTCACCATTGGGATCGTCTTTGCCTCCATGGCCGCCGCCGCCTATTTCATGGGCTCTCAACATCAGATCATTCAAGTTCCCTCATTCCTGCAAGGGCAGTTTCACGTCTTCTCCGGCTTCGACGTCGGAGTCTACCGCCTCTTCCTGATCGGGCTTTGCGGCCTCATCGCCCTGTTCCTCCACCTGGGCCTGATGCGGACCCGCTTCGGCAGCCGGCTGCGTGCCGCCGTCGATAATGGACGTGTCGCCCGGGGCCTGGGCATCAATGTCAATCGTCTCTTCGCTATCACCTTCGGCTTAGGATCGGGACTGGCCGGATTGGCCGGAGCCCTGGGGATCGAAATCCTCAACCTGGACCCGACTTTTCCGGTAAAGTTCCTGGTCTATTTTTTGATCGTCGTCGCCGTGGGCGGGACCGGTACCGTAGGCGGCCCGTTGGCTGCGGCGCTCATCCTGGGCGTCTTCGATGTGGCCGGTAAGTACTACATCCCCGAAATCGGGGCCTTTATCATCTATGCCGTCATGGTCGTTATGCTCATCTGGCGGCCCCAGGGCCTCTTCGGCAGAAGAGCCACGTCTTGACCGGTTCAGACCCCAGGGAGTCGCCCCTGGCGCAGAGCCGCCGAATTCGGTATCGGACCGCAGCCGCGCCTCTTCAGGCCGCGGCTTCCTGGCGACCCCTGGAGATCGTCTTCTGGGTTCTGACGATAGCCGCTTACTTCCTCTTTCCGCGGCAACTGGTCCTGCTGAGTCGTGTGGCCATTATGGGCCTCTTTGCCCTCTCCCTCGACCTTATTCTCGGTTATGCCGGCATCATTTCGCTGGGACACGCGGCCTTTTTCGGACTGGGAGGCTACGCGGCCGGGATCTTGGCCCAGCAGGGCTGGGGCGAACCCCTCAGCGGGCTGGTGATCGGGGGTCTGGCGGCCGCCCTTGTCGGTTTTGCCACCAGCTTCCTGGTCCTGCGCGGCTCGGATCTCACCCGGCTTATGGTGACCCTCGGTATCTGCCTCATGTTGCTGGAGTTGGCCAATAAGCTGCATGGGCTCACCGGCGGCGCCGATGGACTTCAGGGGGTAACGGTCCGGCCCATCTTGGGGATCTGGGGTTTCGGTCTGTACGGTCGCACGGCGTACCTCTACAGCCTGATCGTTCTCTTCCTTTCGTTTCTTCTGGTCCGGCGCTTCGTCCATTCTCCTTTCGGCCTGGCCTTGCGCGGCATCAAGGAAAATGAACGACGCATGCATGCCCTGGGCACCCCCGTGGTCCGGCGTCTGGTGGTCGTGTATACCCTGGGGGCCGCCCTGGCCGGCATCGCCGGGGCCCTCCTGACACAGACCACGCAATTCGTCTCCCTCGACGTGCTCTCCTTCGGGAAATCGGCCGAGGTACTGTTGGTCGTTGTGCTCGGGGGAGCCGGTACGCTTTACGGCGGCCTGGTGGGAAGCCTGGCGCTGATCGTCGCCCAGTATTGGCTCTCCGACATCAGCCCCGAATACTGGCAGTTTTGGATCGGAATTGCCTTCATCGCCCTCGTCTTCCTGGCCCGGGGTGGACTCATGGGACTGGCCTCAAGGGGCCTGTCCTTTCTGCATCGGCCTGGGCCGGGCGAAGCCGGGCACCCGGGAGATTGAAGATGCAGTCGGCTTTGGAAACCAAGGGTCTCAGAAAGCAATTCGGCGGTTTGATGGTCGCCCATGACATTTCCCTGACAGTCGAACAGGGCGCTCGCCAGGCGCTGATCGGTCCCAACGGTGCCGGCAAGACCACTCTGGTCAACCTATTGACCGGCGTTCTCCGGCCGGACGCCGGAAAGGTGATCCTAAACGGCGTCGACATCACTGAAGTAGCCCAACATCAGCGGGTCTCCCACGGGCTCGTACGCACTTTCCAGGTCAATCAACTTTTTCCGGGCCTGACACCCCTGGAAAGTGTCGCCTTAGCCGTGGCCCAACGGCGTGGCACCACGGCCCGCTGGTGGTCTCGCCTGGCCGGGGATACGGAAACGATCGACGAAGCCGCCGAGCTTTTGGATCGTCTGCACCTGCTCGATTGTGCCCACCGGCCCACTAAGACTTTGCCTTACGGACGGCAGCGAATGATCGAGATTGCCCTGGCCCTGGCCCTTCACCCGCGCGTGCTTCTGCTCGACGAGCCGGCTGCCGGCATCCCCGAAGGGGAGGGGGTTGAACTTTATAGCACCCTGGCCGAACTGCCCAGCACCGTCGCGGTGTTGCTGATCGAGCACGACATGGATCTGGTCTTCCGCTTTGCCCGCCGGATTACCGTGCTGGTCGCCGGGGCGGTCCTCGTCGAGGGCCCGCCCGAGGTGATTGCCTCCGACGCCCGGGTGCGCAAGGTCTATTTAGGGGAGGCGGCCTATGGGTGACCTGTTACGCCTCCAGGACCTTTCCGCCGGGTATGGTCAGTCCGTGGTGCTTTCGGCCCTGTCGTTGACCCTGGCCGAGGGCGAGGCGGTGGCCGTTCTCGGCCGCAACGGCATGGGCAAGACCACCCTGGTGGCGACCCTCATGGGCGCCACCCAGGTCCATGGCGGACAGATCTGGTTTGGCGGTCGGGAAATTACTTTTGTCCCGAGCCACAAGCGGGCCGCGGCCGGCTTAGGCTGGGTTCCCCAGGAACGGGATATCTTTCCTTCGCTGACCGTCGAGGAAAACCTGACGGCGGTGGCCCGTCCGGGTCCCTGGACGCCGGGAGACGTGTTCAAACTATTCCCGCGTCTGCAGGCGGCACGGCGCAATTTCGGCAATCAACTTTCAGGGGGCGAACAGCAAATGTTAGCCATCGGCCGGGCCTTGGTCCTTAATCCTCTGCTCCTGTTGCTCGACGAACCGCTGGAAGGGCTGGCGCCCATTGTCGTCCAGGAGGTGCTGGCCGCGGTCCAAACCATGATGCAAGCCGGCGGCATGGCGGTAGTCCTGGTCGAGCAGCATGCCCGCCAAATACTCCCACTGACCGATAAAGCGATAATACTGGAGCGGGGACGGATCGTTCATTTTGGCTCCAGCGCCGCGTTGTCCGACGACCCCGGCCTACTGGAAAAATGGTTGGGTGTAGCCAATCGATAGTAACGAAAGGACCAATGCGTGTGGGCCGGGCCGCGGAGGAGAAAAGTGAGAAGCTGATCCGTGATGAGGCGCCGGGGCAGGTTGAGGCCGGGACCCCTCTGCATGGAATTTAGAAGAAATACATTCCATTTCGTCAGGCCGACCGGATGAATGGTCCCGGCTGGTGTAGGGGACGGATAATCTTTCCGGCGCTAAACGACTTGCGGTCTCTTTCGGCCCTTTGCCTTTGGCTTTCCATTATCCGCGAGGAAGTTCTCCCCGGCCTAATTTCCTTCTAAATATCCTAACCAGCCTCAATCTTCCGGCCCATGACCTAAAAGAGGGCCCCGGCAGCATCCGGCCGCGCCAGTCCGCGCATATATTCCTCGAAAGCGCATCTGTCGGCTCTGTTCCAGTTTATCCGGAGGCTACCTCCCGGATTACTAGGGGCTAACCTGTTTCATAAAATACTGTGTTTCCATCTTAAAAATGCAGTATTTACCCTATTTATCCTTTTTTATTCAATGCATAAAATTATACCGGACAAGCGTAGAGGATAGGAATGGAGACCTCCGGGCTAATAATGCTGCCCGGGAGAATTCCCCTGGTGAATAGCTCAACCTACATAAGAGGATCGCACTCTTTATTTCAGGCGAAGTTGAGGTGGTTCATTTTATGACTGGATTAAAGGCTTGTTTCTTGGGTATCCTGGTCCTGATCGGATGCTTCTTGATCGAACATCTCCAAATGATTCAAACCGCCCAGGCAGCACCGACTGCCATCTGCGGATCGCTCGTCACCACCACCTGGACTCCAGCCGGTAGTCCCTACGATGTCTGCGCGGGCGGGGCCACGATCCCCGGTGGGGTCACGCTAACCATCGATCCGGGTGTGACCGTACAATTCACCGCTCCAGGCACACTCTATGTTCAGGGCAACCTGGTGGCGATCGGGTCACCCGCCAACCCGATTACTTTTACCGGCGTGACCGCATCCCCCGGTTCATGGGGAGGGATCAACGTGGATGGGGCGCCCAACGCTTCCGCAACCTTCGAGTATGCGACCATCGAGTATGGCGGAATCAGCGGTTCCTTCGGGGCGGCCGTCTACGCGGACCGGGCCGTGCTCACCATTTTACACTCGGCGATCAACAGCAGCGCCGGAAACGGCGTCTATGGCACTTACCGAAGCGGCTTCGAAATCCGCTCCTCCAGCTTTACCGGCAACGGTCAAAATGCGCTCCAGTTCAACGCACCCTCAGGGGACCTTAAGCTGAGCAGCCTAACTGCCGGCGGTAATGGGAGCAATGCCGTGCTGGTGTCCACGGTGACCACCGTAACCGGCCAACGGCACTGGGCCAATCCGGGCATTCCCTATCTGATAGACTCGGGGGTGGCCAACCTCTTGGGCAATACCTTGACCATCGAAGCGGGCAGCACCTTGAAGTTCACCGCCACAGGGTTTCTGGCGATCGGCGGGGGCCTCCAGGTAATGGGGACGGCCACCGAGCCGGTGCTGTTGACCGGTCAGACCCAAAGTCCCGGTTCCTGGCGCGGGCTGGTGGTTTTCGGCGGAACGCAGCCGGCGACGGCCCAACTGGAGTACACCACGGTCGAGTACGGGGGGAGCGACGCCTGGGGGCCAATATCTATCTCTCGAACGGGATGCTGGTGGCCCGGCACAGCATCATCCGCAACAGCTCCAAGGACGGGGTGCGCTTCGACAGCAACGCCGGCGGATCGGTCCTGGAAAGCCAGATTACCGGTAACGCCCTGTACGGTGTGCGCAACGCGACCACCAACTCCGCCGTCCTGGCCACCAACAACTGGTGGGGCGACCCCACCGGGCCCCATTCCGACCTGGCGCCGGCCTGCGGGACGGGCGCGGGCGATAACGTCACGGCCGGGGTGCTGTTCGTCCCCTTCCTCACCAGCACCGTGGCCAACGTGGACTTTCCCCTCAGCAACGCTCCAGTCATCACCCTCACGCCGCGGCGCTGGTTTGCCCCGGCGGATAACCTGACCAAGGTCTATTTTGACCTCACCCTGACCGACGGCAACGGCGCGCCCCTTCCCGGACGCACCGTCAAGCTTAAATCGAATCTGGGGACCGTGACCGATGGCGGCATAACCGATATTACCGGAAAAACGCTGGCTTACCTTCTCTCGGCCGGAACCGGGGATGCCCTGGTGACGGCCACGTTGGATGCCGCCAGCGCCTGCGAATACGCCATGTCACCCCAATCGAAAATCACCTTCACCACCCCGCTCAACCTGACTGAACTGTTCCCCAATTCCCCGGCTCCCTATTTGGGCAACGATATCGACGTGACCCCGCTGCCGGCCATCCAGGGCGTCCCGGCCACGGTCAGTGCGTCGCTGACCAATCCGCTGCCCCAGCCCGTCACCGTGGACCTGACCTTCGGTTTTGTCCAATCCGGGGTCGGCCTGGTCTTCGGTCCCCTGGGGACCTTTACGGGCGAAGTCATCCCGGCCGGCAGCACGCGCACCTTCAGCCTGCCGTGGACGCCGGTGGTTTCCGGTCACTATTGCTTCGAAGTGCAGTACAGTATCACTTCAGTCGGCTCGGGAGCCTTGAACGCGCGGCTGTTAGCGGGATCCTCGGGGCGGAGGCAGCGCAATCTCAAGATCTATCAACCGGGACTGGTCAGCCCGCCGCAAAAATCGGGCCTGCAGAAGACGAAGAACTCCCTTGAGAAGATGAACTCCTTTATCGACAAAGCCTTTGACACGACCCCCTTCAAAATCCCGCTCAGGTTGGCCCGACACATGATCGACATGCTGCTGTCGCTGGCGCAGGATATTTCCAATTCTCTTACCGGCGACCCGCCCAGCCAGGATTACCGGGCCGTGACAATCCCGGCCCGGCTGGCCATCATCACCGCGACCCCGACGACCGGGGTAACCCCGGCCGAGGCCGCGGCGTTTAATGATCTGGCCAATGCCCTGGCGGATCTCGTCTATGACGGCGGCGGGGCCGCCGTTTCAATCGACCGCAACGGCGGGGCGTCGGAGGCCAACTCCCTCCAGTGGGCCTCCATCCAGGCGAACGCCTTTCTGTACTTTAAACTGCGCCTGGCTTCCTCCCTGGCGGCCGCCGCCGACAAGGTGGACGCCTTCACCAACCTGCTGGTCAGCGAGGCCGTACCCGACAACCCGATCCCGCTCGACGCCGTCCTCGCCTACCAGGACCAGTTGAAAACGACGGGCTTCAGCGCCGACGATATCAATGACTACCACGCCGCCGGGTTCAGCGACGCGCAGATTGAAAACCGCCGTCAGCAGTTGATCGCGGCCGATCCCACCCTCCTGGGCGAGAGCCCGCGCACCAAGCTGCAGGATCTTTCGGCGAGCTTCCGGCAGGTCAGCGAACTGTTCCTGCATCCCGTGGTCTTCGTCCCGACCGTGACCGCCGGTTCGGCCGGCGCCGCGTTGGCGTCGATCGGTGCGGCCGCGAGTGGAAACACCATGGTGCAGGTCTATCAGACCACGGAAACCTTCCCGGTGAGCAACCCGGGGAGTGCGACGGCCGTTATCGATGTGCGTTATCGTAGAATCGACCTCCCCGCGGACTGGATGGTGACGGTCTCGCCCGCCCAGGCGACCCTGGTACCGGGTGAACAGGTCCCCGTGACCGTGCAGATAGCGGCGGGATCTCCGATCTCCCAGGGCCGGAAACCTCGGATTGCCGTGGAGGGCTACGCGGGCGCGCAACTGCTGGGCGGAGTCGTCCTCGATGTGCTGACCCCTCAGTATATCCCTTTTGATGGCAAGTTGCATTTGTACTTGCCTTTGATCGAGCATTAATGGTTTTGCAAAAAGTCTGTCAGAGAGAGTTTGTCATTCTAAGCGAATGCGAAGAATCTTGTTTTTTCATCTAGATCCGAGATCCTTCACTTTGTTCAGGATGACAGTTCGGGACTTTTTGCAAACCTGTCAACATTGAAAGAAGGCTATTCCGGACTTATTAACAGGCTCTTTATTGTTTTTACTTCTGATTTCTCGTCAGCCCCGAATGTCTTTATCGGGGATCCAGTGTTTCATGAGAAAAACCTGGATTCCCGCTCAAAAGCGCTGCGGGAATGACGCGATACGATGTGGGTACTCTTTGGAGACCGTTTATAACTAATCACTTCGCCCTTTTGGAGGAGGTACCCGTTCGAAAGGGCGAAACGCCATTTATTCCATGTGCCTACCACCCTAACGGACGCGGGGCTGCCGGTAATACCATTGGAGCTGCCCGGGGTTGCTGTCTTCGTCCACGTTTTCCAGGCCAACAGCCTTTTTCCCCTGGCCCGGAGGCAATACTTCCTTCAGTTTCCACTGTCCCTCCAGGCGGCCGAAAGTCCAGTACTCTTCAAAGGGCGTGACGTAGTCCTGGGCGCTCAAGGACTGGTCACCTTTGCGGATCATCCGCTGGGCATGCGCGCTGACCCGCACCGTATATTCATCCCGGGTGTTGTCCCCGAATTACGAACCAGGAGCAGCTCCACCTTGCGCACACAAAGATTCCGGTATTCGACGACGACGCCCTCATTCTTCCAGTAAGCCACCTGGGTCTTCAAATCCTCGGCCACCTTCGGAAAGAGGTCGTCGGCCGCGACCCGGGCCGGATCGCCTGTTTCCCGGGCCAGGTAGACATCCAGGAAAACCTGACGAGCCCGTTCGAGCATCTGGTTTCGATTCCAGAGCTTGTCGGTCTGGGATAGAAAATTCAACAAGCGGTCGGTGCGACCGGCCTTCTGTTCCACCTCTTTCTCCAGCCAGGGCCCCGCTTCCCCTGTGGGGACGGATGCTTCTCCGTAAATCCCCTTCAGCGTTTCTTCGGTCAGCATCTCGGCGAAGTTGTCATCCTTGAGGATATCCGCTTCCCCCGCCTGCTCGATCTCCCGCAGCAGCCAACGTCCGTTCATCAACTGGAAGGTCCAGAACTCCTGAAAACGCGCCGGGGTCCGATCGCCCCGGAGGAATTTTCCCGAGCGGTCGTCCAGATAATAATCCCGGGCCGAAGCGGTAATCAGAGCGGTGAACTCCCGTTGATTCCCCTTTTCGGTATAGCGGACATTCACCAGATCGATCCGCTCCACTGTCAGATCGTCGATCCGATTGATCTCGTGGTTCCGGGCCAAGCCCTGGAGCTGGGCCGTGTGCTGGGTATAGAGGTCCGGTACCAGCAGCGCCCCCATGGGCCCGTATTCCCGTTTACCCCAGCATTCCTGCAGTTTGAGGAACGTGGCCTTCGCCTGATCGCGCAGCGTTTCCGGGGAGACGGAGGAATCCTGACGGCTGAGGAAGGCCAACAGTTTCTCGGTCTTTTGTGCCTTGGGATCGATCTGATTGCGGCTGTAAACGAAGTCGAGATTTTCGCTCTTTTTCTTGGAAAGCTTTGGAAGCGATCGCGACAAAGACGATCACGAACAAGAATAAAAATGAAGACGATAAAAAAGAAAGAAAGGATCAGATCCTCCCAGGTGGAGCGTGCTGCCGCCGCTCCTCCCGTGGGAAGAACCGGAACTTGAGCTTCTGGATCCTCCCCCTCCCTTGTTGTGGGCCAGAAACCCCGAGGCCAGAAACGTGTTCGGCCAGCCTACGCTGAGGTTGTAGACCGGTTGCGGGTGCTCTTCCCAAACGATCCGCTTGACGCGGGTCGTTCGGAGAACCCCGTCCTTCCAGAAGAGCACTTCCCGGCCCGGCCGCAGCCGCCCGGCGGGAACGAACGCCCCGCCGGGACTGCCCACCGGGTGGTCGGAAGTGGTTCGCAAGGACCCGGCATCCGTGACGACTTCGATAAGCAGTGCCCGGGTCTTATAAATCTTCTCAACGTGGGTAGGGATAACCCGGCCTTCGGGATCAACGGACAGTACCGGGCTTCCTGGGGCCAGCTCTTCAATCGCGGTTTGACCCTTAGGGGTTTGGATGGGAGTTCCCGCCGGAAGGCAACCACCCCCCTTATTGTGAACGACGACGCCGCCGGCAATGAAGGTATGGGGACCGGTAACTTCGAGATTAAAGACGAGTCCTTCCTTAAGCCCGGAGTCTATCCTCCGAACCGTGTCGGCGGCCAGGCGGCCCTCATTCCAGCGGGTGATTTGCTCTCCCGGGCGGAGATCCCCCGCCGGCCGAAACCTATCTTTCCCCACGCGTATCGGGTGGTCCTCGGTGGCCAGCAGGAAACCCCTGGCGGTCTTAATTTTCAGCAGGGGGCTTTTATTCACCAGGATGGTTTTCACCCGGCTCCGAACCGTCCGCCCTTCCGGGTCTACGGACAAGGACTTCGTCTCCGGCAGCCAATTCTTCGATGAACCGCTCTCCCTGGGGAGTGGCAATCCCGGTTCCGGCCGGGAAACATCCTCCGCCCTTATTGTGGACAGCCACCCCGCTGACGAAAAAGGTATGAGGCCGATCGGTTTGGAGATTATAGACCGAAACCCGTTCCCGGACCCTCTCCAGGGAAACAATATGCTGTTTGGCCAGCCATTTCCCGTCAAAAGCCAGGACGGTATCCCCCGGTTTGAGGGCTTCGACTGTCTTGAAGGTTCCCCGGCCGACGTAGAAAGGATGCTCCGGGGTTACCCGCAGCGTGACCCGATCGGTCTTCATCAGGACATACTCATCCGCTTCGAGGCGAATCACGGACCGGGTGCGGGTGGGTACCAGGTGTCCGCCCGGCGTGAAGGCCCAAAGGGCATCGCCCGGTTTCACGGCACTGATCATCACCTCCGTCCCGTCCGTCCGCAGGATCGGGCTATCGGGCAGGAAGCAGCCCTTATTGTGCAGGACCAGGTCCCCGGAAAGAAAGGTCCCGCCCGGGCTGACCAAGAGATTATACGCCGGGCGTTTCGCTATCCGGTGTTCAATGGACCGGACCGTCTCGGCCTTCAGCGCTCCAGCCCTGAAAAGGAAAACCGTATCCCCCGGGAAAAGGGAACCTGCCTGGCGATACGTTCCGGGGGCCACCAGCAGCGGATGTTCGGGGGTGACCCGTAACCGGGTCTCCCTGGCGGATATCTCCAGGATCTCTTGGGGGAGCACCCGGATAACCGCCCGGACTTTGGCCTCCCGCAGTTGGCCGGCGGATAGACTCCAGACCGGGTCGCCCACCACCAGCTTTTCAATGGCCACCGACCCCTTTGGGGTCCGAATCGGGGTGCCCTCTTCCAGGCAGCCGCCCCCGCCTCGGGCCCAGGACAGGGTGGGACTGAGCAAATGG
Organism: uncultured delta proteobacterium; assembly: GCA_963843145.1. Lineage (GTDB taxonomy): Bacteria > Desulfobacterota > RBG-13-43-22 > RBG-13-43-22 > RBG-13-43-22 > CAVQSS01. Next base: position 201,585 of record CAWJJC010000010.1, on the reverse strand, counting down.
AGAAACAACGCCGTCAGTCCGACAAGCCGTTTCATAGGCACCTTTCGTCGAGGCAAAAAAAAGGATTAATGCAAGGCGGCGAGGATCCCGCCCAATACCGCGGCGGCAACTACGATGCTCACCCCCAGGATGGCGGAGCCTACGACTCGCCCGTAGTATTCCCCCACCGCGGTATTGCCGCGGGCAATTTCCTTCTGTTCGTCAATGTTGGGGGTCAGGCGATCGATGAGCGACGGCAGGATCAGCGATGAGGCGATGACCAGCGCCATCCCGATCAGGCCGCCCATTATTGAAAAAATCACCGCCCAACCGATATTCTGAAGTGTCTCAACCATGAGGATCCCTTTCCTGGCTAAAATTTCACTTGAGGAGCCACGCGTTCCGCGGTGGCTTCCACTTGAAAAAATGGCTCGGCCTGAAAACCAAAAATATTGGCAACGATATTGCTGGGGAACATCTCCACCCGGTTCCTGTAGCGCATGGCGGCATCGTTATAGTACTGTCGCGAGAAGCCGATTTTGTTCTCGGTGTTGGAAAGTTCCTCCTGCAGGGCCAGAAAGTTTTGATTGGCCTTGAGGTCCGGGTAGGCCTCGGCTACGGCCAGGAGCGAACGCAGGGCCGAGGTCAGGACATTTTCGACCTGGGCCCGTTCCTCCACTCCCCCGCTAAAGTTAACGGCCTGCTGCCGGGCCTGGACCACCGCCTCCAGGGTCTTTTTTTCGTGGCCCGCATATCCCTTAACCGTTTCTATTAAATTGGGAATCAGATCATAGCGCCGCTTGAGCTGGACGTCGATCGAACTCCAGGCGTTTTTGACCTCGTTCCTTCCCCGGACCAGGGCGTTGTAGGGGCCGATCACCAGGAAACCCAGGACAACGATCAGTACCAGAATAGTGATTAAAAACATCAGGGAACCTCCGCTTAGTTAGAATCCTCTTCCTCATCCGGGAGAAGGCCTCCAGGGACCCACCCTGCCTGAAACGTCCCGTTAATAGATCAATTTGTGGTTTCGACAAAAAGCCAACCCGATTATAAGTTATTGAGGGTTAAAATGTTAAGGACAATAATCGTGTTCGAATTTTTTACTGATAAGGCCTACGGTTCCGGTTTTCTTTGTTTGACAGACGGCCCTAATTATTGGTATGCCTGAATAAATAGGTTGTTCGCCCTTTTGGGTGGGTGGCCACAATATTTGGTAGATTAGATTGAAATCAGGCCTTCGTGGCCGATGGGTCTCGGCGAAAGGGTTTTCCACCTTGCTTTATAGGTTCTAACCCGGCCCCCATGTTTCTAAATCTACACGGAGGCAGGGCCGGCCGAAGAAGCATCAAAAGCCTTTGAGTTTGGGCCTGCTTCAAATAAAATTGGTAATTTAGGCCCGGGTTCGAAGTCCGGAGTACCTTTGGAAAGCCCTTTCGCCGAGACCCATCGGCCATACCAGATCTGGGGGGGTACCCACCCAAAAGGGCGAAGCGTCAATAGATAAAAACGGAGCTCCTGTGGATCCGGACCATTAGCCAGGAGGCCCGAGGGATGAACCAATTCTGAGATGGAGACCAAATACTTAAGAATGATCCAGGGGATGAAGACCAAGGGGGGAAAGGAGTGGACCGTTTATATTCTCCGCTGCGGGGATGGGTCTCTCTATACGGGGATCGCCAAAGATGTCCGGGCCCGGGTCAAGCAACATAGTGAGGGTAGGGGGGCAACCTACACCCGAACCCGCCTGCCCGTCAAACTGTTGTATCAACAGGAAAGTCTGACGCATTCCGAAGCCCTCATTCGAGAAGCACGAATAAAAGCGCTGCCTCGCTCCAAGAAAGAGGAAATCATCTCCAAGGAGAAAACGTGATGGAAGAACAGGATGTTTATCAAAGGTTAGCCGATCACTTGCGCCAGGTCGGCATGGGTTACCCCACCCGGGAAACCCTGCTGGAAATCTTAAGAGAAAATCTCAACCCCTCCGAGGCGGAAATCGCTTTGGCGCTGCCTACGGGTGTGATCCCTTTTTCTACGGTCCCTGTCTCCGAGATAGGGACCCGGGCGGCGATGTCCCCGGAGGAATTGGAAGCGGCTTTAGACCGTCTCGTCGAAAAAGGGCTCCTCTATGCGGGCCCAACCTCGACCGGTGAAAAGGGGTACGCCCTGTTGCAGGTGGGATTCGGGTTCCCGCAGACTTTTTTCTGGAAGGGCGAAGACACGCCGCACGCCCGCAAGATGGCCCTCTTGGTGGCCAAGTACTTTAACCGGGAGGTTACCGCGCAGGCCTATGGCAGCCATACCAAGCAGTACCGCTACATCCCGGTAGGAAAAGCGATCCAGCCTGATTTACAGGCGGTCTTCCCGGTTCAACTGATGGAGCAGGTCATTGCCCAGGCCAGGCGTATCGCCGTAGCGCACTGTCCCTGCCGCGTCTCGTACCGACTGCTCGGCAGAGGCTGTGAGCACCCCACCGAAGTCTGCTTGAAATTTGATGAATTGGCCGACTTCGTCATCGATAGAGGCCTGGCCCGTGAGCTTACCAGGGAAGAGGCCCTCGACCTGATCCGGGTCACCGAAGAGGCCGGATTGGTTCACTTCGTGGACAACGCGGAGGGCGAAATCAAACACAACTGCAACTGCTGTGGCTGTGCCTGCTGGAATGTGGGCAACATCCGGAGGAGAAAAATTCCACGGGATGCTATCATGGCGACGTACTTCATGAGAGAAACCGATCCCCACAAATGTTCGGGTTGTGGAGCGTGTGCCACGATTTGTCCGGTCCAGGCCGTGCAAATGGAAGACGACGTACCGGTCATCGATCAGGAGTGGTGCATCGGCTGTGGTGTCTGCGCCACGGTCTGCCCCACTGAGGCCGTGGTCTTGAAGGGGAGAGAGGACCGGATCGGGGTTAAGCCCGCCGCAACTTTCCGAGACCTGCATCAAAGGAACCTGGAGGAGAAAAAAGCGAAAAACCAAGAACGGCCTGCCGAAAAGTAATCCCCCTCAGGATTCCAATCGGCGGGTTTGCGCCGGTTGCCGGTCTGGTCCCCCTTTCGACCTATTAACAGTTTCATAATTGTATTTACACCAAGTGTTCTTTTTATCTCTCGCCCGCTTCGCTCGAGTTCGCCGAGGGCACAGAGAAAGACGAATCTATTTTTTGAAAAATCGCGGAGACGCCGATTTTTCAAAACAGCTCACGCCTCCGGCGGGGTCTTATTCGCGGAGCGTGAGATTTTTTCTGATTGCCGGCCTCTCAGCGGCAATCAGAAATTAACCATTCTCTGCGATCTCTGTGTGCTCTGTGAGAGATCGTCTCTTGTCTCTGGTTGTGACTGGGCGGCGTTACGGAATCCTATCAATATTATTTTGAGACCATTAATAATTCCGCCTTGATCCATTAGTGATTTTTCCCCCCTTGCCCCCTCGCGCCTTACTCCTTACGGTTTTCAGAGCCACTCGCTAAAACCTATGAGCCGCTTTCACGCTTGACGACTTACGTTCCAGTCGGTTCCTCCTCTTTCCCCATCTCTTCCATCTCCCATCTTCCCGCTCCCATCTGGTTTTTTTCGCCGCCCCTCGCGCCCTCGCTCCTCACTCCTTACTTTCAGACCCACGAGCCCCTCTTGCGCCTGACGACTTATCTCCCCCCTCCGGCTTCCCCCAATTTCTTCCATCTTCCCTCTTCTCTCTTCCATCTGGTCTTTTCCCCTTGACTTCCTACAGAACCTTTCTATATACCTATACAATCCCCGTGATAAGCGGGTACCCTATTCTGAAATTCCTACCTAAGTTGATACGATTATAAAAACGAATACGGAGTCTTTCGCCGGGTCGGCGTTCCTGCCGACCAGGCCCGGGTTCGCAGCGGCAAAGGAGGCGGCCGGTGTTCAAGGATTTGATCGGAGATCTTTCAGAGACCAGATTATTCGACCTGGTAAAATCCCTGGTGGACGGGAAGAAATCCGGGCTGATGGCGGTCAAGGGTAAAGAGGGCGCGGAGTTATATATTGAGGGGGGCCAGATCGTCCACGCCAGGACCGGCACCCTGAACGGAGAAGAGGCGCTCCTGCCCATTATGGACCTGTCCAACGGCCGGGTCACCTTCAATTGGCAGACGTCCTCGGATGAACGCACGGTGCGTCTGCCCACGGAACAGGTCATGGCGAATTGGTCCCAACGGGAGGAGGAGTGGAAGAGGATCAGGCAAGCGGTGCCCTCCGCCGAAGCCGTCTTCTCCCTGGTGGTGGATAGCAACGGAGAAGACCGGATGATCCCGGCCGGACAATGGGGCGTACTCGCCCTGTGCAACGGGAGGCGGAATGTCTCCGAAATGGCCGGCCGGCTCGGGCGGACCCTTTTTGATATTTCGGGCGTTCTCAATGTTCTGGTTGAAAGAGGGCTGGTCGAAAAAACGGAGGCCGCCGATATTCCCGAAGCGGGGCTGCGGACCACGGTTGACGAGGCCTTTTTCGATGCCGCGGAGACGGAACTCAAGAAGGTGGTGGGGCCGATCGCCCGGATTATCCTGAATGATACCCTGGATGCCTTTGAGGAATCCCGGGAGGCTTTCCCGAAGGACCGGGTGAAAAGTTTCATCTCGACGGTCTGTGACCAGATCACGGAGGAACCGAAACGAGAAAAGTTCGGCAAGGCCATGTATGTCGCCTGGCTTTCTTCCTTCGAAACCACGTAAGCACTCGAAATCAGGAGGATCGATCATGACGGAAATATCGAAGCGCGAGGAAGGCTTTCCAGACCTGAAATCGGGACCCTTCAGGCAGCGAAGGAACCGGCTGGGCTTAAAGAAAACGTTGCTGCTGGGGATCTTCGTTCCCATTCTGATCGCCTTCCTGGTCATCGCCGGCCTGCTTTTCGTCAATGTGGGCCCGTTGGTCAGTATCCGGGCCCTCGGGTCCGACAGCCTGAAGGAGCTGGGCGCCGCCAGCGTCAAAGAATCCGTCGCTTCCCTCAACAAACTGGGAGAGAAGATCATTCAGGAAAAAGCCGAGGGAGTGGCCCGGCAGATTGAAATCTACCTGGAAGCACATCCGGGCCTGTCGGAGGCGGCCCTGGCCAACCAGCCGCGGCTCCAGGAGATCGCCATCCAGCGGGTCGGGGAAACCGGCTATACGGCGGTTCACAACAATAAAGGGATCAACTATTTTCACGTTAACCCAAAGATCGTGGGGACCGACCTGCATCGGCTGGGCGATAAACTGCCGGAATTCGTCAAGGTCATGGATGCCGGACTGAAAGGGGCCTCGGGCGGCTATTACCGATGGACGGACATCGATGGCAAGGTGCGGCCCAAGTACATGTTCAGCGCCCCGGTGGAGGGCACGGACCTGATCGTGGCCGCCACGACTTATATAGACGAATTCGGTAAACCGGCAGCCGCCATCCAGGCCAAGGTGGACCGAATGCAAGCCTCCTATTCGGAGAGGTACAGAAACCGGTTTCTGCTTTTCTTGGCCATTGTCCTGATCGACCTGGCCGTACTGCTGGCGGTTATCTACGCCTTTTCGTCTTCCCTGGTCCGGCCGATCCGCCGCCTGACGGAAGCGGCCGACCGGATCAGCATGGGGGACCTGGAAGCGGCCGTCGACGTAGAGGGGGAAGGAGAGGTCGCCCGTTTGGGACAGTCGATCGAGCGGATGCGGACCAGCGTCAAAACCGCCCTGGAGCGGCTGGAGAACCGAAAACCGATAACCATTCGCAAATAAAAGGAGCAAGGGTATGAAACGGCGCAACGGGCTGAAGTGGGCGATCCCCGTACTCGGCCTGACAGTCTTCCTGTTCTGTTTTGGTGAACTGGTTTTCGGTCAGGGAACCCCCAGAGCGGCACAGGATACCCGGCCGGACCTTCCGTCCGACACGGATCAGCCACCGGCTATACCGGTGGGTGCCCTGACGATCCTCCGAACCGGGAACGGACGGGGGAAGGTGACAACCAGTCCCGCCGGGCCCTTCTTTAAGAGAGGGACGATGGTGACCCTGTTAGCGCTTCCCGCCCCGAATTCCGTATTCGAGGGCTGGAGCGGAAACTGCACAGGATTCTCCCGCACCTGTACGGTCATCCTGTCAACCGAACGGACCGTCACCGCCACCTTCTCCCTGAGAACGTATACGATTCAAGTCCGCCCCCCGATGAACGGGGTCATCCATCCTTACGGTAATGTAAAAGCAGGTTACGGGGAAAAGCGGAGGTTCCAGATTATCCCCCTGCCCGGCTACCGGGTTGCCGAGGTTTTGGTGGACAAGGTTTCGCAGGGCGCCGTTAACACCTACACCTTCAAGGAAGTTACCGGCGACCACGTACTGGAAGCGATTTTTAAAAAACAATAGCAGGTCAACCATAAAAGAGGTCATTTTAATGAAAACCCTGTCCCTATCCGAAGTGAAGATGAAGTTGAGCGGGCTGGTCGAAGCCGTTCAAGCTACCGATATGGAAGCAGTGGGCAATCGCAAAGCACCGCCAGCGGGGCGGGCTTAAATATCGTAACTTAATAAGGGTATAAAAATAAAAGGCGGGAGGGCCTAAGGAGGTTTCTCCCGCTTTTGCAGCCCGTTCCTTGTGGTAATCGCACCGACCGGCCCTTCATCTCAAGTTAATGCTGGCCGGATATTTTCCAGTTATCTCAACGTATACCTACAACCCCTCAAACACGCACCCCTGGCCCGTCGATAGTCTGCCTGTTTTTGGATTAAATGCCTTCTCGAATCCGAAAGAAATCATCCATTATCAAACGTACGTCCGTAGTCGTTTTCGACCCCAGCGGGACTAGGGTTCAAACGGTAAGGTTGATACCGCTGCTACTGGTGCCATCGTTGACCCCGGCGGTTGTGGGGGCAACACTTTGAGTGCTTCCAGACGCCTTATGGTGGTGGTGATGATGATGTCCTTTAACAGACTGCATATCCTGTTGCAGTTTGGCAAAAGCATCCTGGGCATTCTTAAGATTGCCTGACTTGAGGGCTTGATCAAGCGCACTGAAATCAGCGGCGAATGGGTTTTGGCCGTTTCCTTGCTGCCCGGTTGAGGTCTGATTGCCGGCCGAGGGGTTAGGCAGCAGTTGCTGTAGAGTGGTAAAGACCTTTTGGGCTCCCGACAGATCGCCGGACTGCAAGGCGCTGGCGAGGTCCTGAAAATCCTGTCGGAATTGCGTTAAGTTATTTTGCCCATTGGCCTGGTAGGCTTCGTAAGGATCGGTACTTGCGGAAATGCCGGAAATCGACATACACACCTCCTGGTTAGCATTTGCTCCATTTTCTGGAATTGATTGTCGGAAAACGGACGTACGTTTGATGAACGCTAAGAATTGCAAACCACATGCCAGTGTAACCCCTCCAGGTTTGAGGCCAAGCGACTGATTTAACGAGAGTTCCCAGACGGGATTTTGGATCCCACGTAGAGCCCCCAGACTATTGGGAAACAAATACTAGCCCTCCCGGTTTTCACTTGGCAAAATATGCCTGGCCGAAATGTCTGGACCAAAGCCAGGGATGGTGAGCAGATGGGGGCATTAATTCGGAGTTGGAAGAAGAAGGTAGGCAAAAATTCGGAGGCGAGGAGGAAACCTGAGAAGAAAGAGAAACAACTGGCAGAAAAAGACCGGGGATTAATAGGTTCAAAGGCGGGAGGAACTCTTTACGAATAGGCGGGCAACCCGGCTTTTTTTATTTACAAATTCGGTAAGAACGCGGGCGTGGCAGAGTACCACCCCTCTCAGCCGTGAACCACTTTCCAGGACCGATTTCACGATACCTGTTGTTCCAGGTTCCGATCGGTCACAAAAGAAATCAGGGCATTGGTATCGATGACGTATTTTTTCACCTTTGATCCTTCAAACGCAAATCCCTGGCCCGGGCGATGTCCACGGAAATGTCGCCTTTTCCAACTCTGACCCGGTAAGGTGGTTCTAAATTGCATATTTCGGGAGGTGGAGGTCAGGCATCTCCGGAGAGTTTCCCAAACGCGGGTAAGCTCAAAGGAGGGGGAGAGTAGCCGAATATAAAAAGTAGAGACCCCATCTCTCTCTGTTGGGTCCGCCTCCTTGATGCAATGGGTCACCATCTCCACCATCAACTGGCAGATTGGGCGCTGGACGACTCATTCAGGATAAATTCCAGTTCGCACACCTCCCCATCATATTTCATCCGGGGGGTCACATCGGCCCGTTTGAAGACGGCCAGCATTTTGGTGTTCCTGAGCAGGACGCTGGCGCTCAGCTTCGGCAACCCTCTTTCCTTGGCGATCTTAATGAGATAATTCACCAGAAAGGAGCCGATGCCCTTTCCCTGAAAAACTTCATCGACGAGAAAAGCCAGTTCGTGGGTATTCTCCTGAGGATATTCTGCGTATCGCCCTTCGGCGATGATTCTTTCGGAATTGCCTTTCTGTAAAACGGCGACAATGGACATGATCTTTTTGTAATCAATATTCACGTACTTCTGCATGTCCGCATGGGGCATCGTTCGGATATTCGTAAAATAACGCAAGTATTTCGACTCATCGGAAAAGGTATAAAAGTGCCGGCGCATCATGTCCTCATCGGATGGTTTAATGGGACGAATCTTCACCTCCAGACCCTCTTTGAAGGTCTTCATCGTTTCAATGTCCAGGGGATAGTTGACCGAATATCCGGGTTCATAGATCTGGTCCCCATACAGAAAACCGGCCGCTTTAGCCTTCTGGAAAAGTTCCTCCCGGTGATCGGGATGAGCGATCTCGATCATGGCCAAGGCGCGCTCCCGGATGGACTTACCGAACAGGTTGGCCACACCGTACTCCGTGATGACATAGCGGATAATACTAAAGGCTGAACGGACCCGGCCGTCGATGTTTTCGTGTAGAACGACGATATTGCTGTGGCCGTTCCGGTCCGTAGATCTCAGGGCAAAGATGACCTTGCCGTTTCTGGAATAGGCCGTACCCAGAGCGAAATTGAACTTGCTTTCATAGCCGGAAAGCAGGTCGTCGCCGGAATGGAAGACTACTTTCCCCGCCGTGATGTCGATCTTTTCCACGTTCATAATACTGATCAGGTTGGCTATCTTTCGAAGCCTATAGGGGTCTGCCAGCCTGGCAATGGGGTAGAAGCCAAAAAGCTGATTCTGGTGAACATAGTCATACAGGGCCCTGGTGCCGTAACAGTAGCTGGTAGAAACCTGCCCACCCGAGGCCTTTTCCCGTTCCAGGGAGATGGCCCCCGATTCGATCAGCTCGATCACCCAGTCGGAGATCACGTTGGTCAAGATACCTAGATTTTTTTTGGTCGTTAGATAGTGGGCCACGGCGTCGAAGATGGAACCCACATGGAGGATGACCGTGGAATTATCTTGAATGAGGTTGGAGATATTCCAACCGATCCGGTCGATAACAGGGTCAACAGACTTGCCCCTTCTCTCCGGCAGGGGTTCACTGCTTTCGATGATATAATCCACCTGGTCGACATGAATCGAGGTATCCCCATAGGTCACGGGCATATTGGGATTGATTTCCATCACAACGGTTGCGGCTTTTCGGATGAGGATTCTGGCCACATCGATAGCCAGGCCCAGGCTCATATATCCCCGGTTATCCGGAGGAGAGGCCGTGATGATGGCCATGTCCGCATTAATGGTCCCTGTCTCGAACAGGTAGGGGATCTCCATGAGGTTGGCCGGTATAAAGTCGATTTTCTCATTGTGACAGATAATCTCGGGAATGGCTTCACCCGCGCGGAAGGAGATATGCCGAAAATTACTTTTGATTTCAGTCAGGGAAATCAGATCGCTAATGGAAAACAATTGAATGAATTCCAAGTCATAAGAGCGGATTGCGGCATTATCCAAGATGCCCTTGACGGTAAAGGCCGGCCAGGCAACCCCGCTGCTCAGGAATATCCGACTACCGGGCTTGATGCGCTTGATCAGCCTGTTGATATCAATTAGCTTGGATCTGAAATCATCTTGATGATACATCTTAATCTTCCTTTAGGGTGCCTGGCAGCCGAGACCCGGTGCCCCTCAAGATCCGGATTGCTCGATTCTACGAATTAGGGTACCCACCCTCCCCTAAAAAGAAGGGCGAACAACCTATTTGTAATAACAGATATAAGCCACGTCGGCCGGGGCGTCGATCTCGAAAGAGGCCTGGGGCGGGACCACGAAGGAGTCGTTCCGATTGACCAGCCGCCAGGAGCCGCCCGGCAGTTTCACCTTCATGGAACCGGCGATTATAGATAAATGCTCTTCGGAATCGGTGGAAAAGGTATATTGTCCGGGCTCGATGACCCCGACGGTGGCGTAGCCTTCCGGCGTAGTGATGCCCAGGCTTTGGACCTTTCCTTCAAAATAGGAATTATGCTTCATGGGGAAATTTTCTCCTTTCCACGCTTATTCTTAGACAGCGCTTTGAAAATCAGGATAGCAGAAGCGGCCGTTAAAGACAAGGGCCGGCCATCCACAACCAAAGACCAAAGACGATCTCTCACAGAGCACACAGAGATCGCAGAGAACTCATTATCTTTTGACGAAGATACCCAAAAAAAGTATGATAACCGGCAGGTTTTTTCGGGCCGTTGTCCAAAACACCAAATAAATCGGGAGGAATCATTATGGGAAAACAATTTCTTGGGTGGTCGGTACTCGTTATCCTGCTCTTCGGAGTGGTCTCTTTGGGGCTGGGCGCGACCTATAAGCCGGAATATAAAATGAGTATTGTGGTGGGCACTACCGGACCCTGGGGGGAGGCTGCGGCCCGATTCGCCGAAGCGGTGAAAAAGGCCACGGACGGCCGGATCAACATTAAACCCTATTACAGCGGGCAACTCTTCGCCGGGAAGCAGACCAATGAATTTCTTCTGATGAAGCAGGGGGTCATCGACTTTGCCCTCGGGTCGACCATCAACTGGTCCACGACCATCAAGGAGCTCAATCTCTTTTCCCTGCCTTTTTTCTTTCCCAGCTACAAGGCCCTGGACGCCGTGGAAAACGGCGAAACCGGAAAACGCCTTTCCAGGATTATTGAAGACAAAGGGGTGATGGTTCTCGGTTGGGGAGAAAACGGTTACCGGGATCTGACCAACAGCAAACGAACCGTGAAGAAACCCGCGGACCTCGAGGGTCTTAAAATCAGGGTGGTGGGCTCACCCATCTTTATCGATACCTTTAAAGCCCTGGGCGCCAACCCCGTCTCTATGAACTGGGGTGAAGCCCTTTCGGCCTTCCAGCAGGGAACGGTTGACGGCCAGGAAAATCCGGTCGTTTCGGTCATTATCCCCAACAAGCTCTGGCAGGTCCAAAAATACATGACGGTTTGGGGCTACGCCATCGATCCCCTGATCTTGGGAATGAGCAAAAAGGTCTGGGACGGTCTCCCGCTGAAGGACAAAGAGGCCATCAAAAAAGCGGCCGAGGAGGTAGCGGCCTGGCAGAAGAAAGGTGCCCGTGAAGGGCTGGAGGGGACCAGGCCGGCCCTGGATCAGTTGAGAAAAAACGGCATGGAGGTGACGGTCCTTTCGCCCGTTCAGAGTCAGGCCTTTGTGACCAAAACCAGGCCGGTCTATGATAAGTGGGAGAAGGAAATAGGTTCGGATCTGGTCAAAATGGCTGAAAAGGAGGTGCAGCAGGCGGGGAAAAGGAAATAAAACGGTTTCCCGCTATGCGCAAGAAGATCTCCGAACAGGGGGAGGAGGCGGCCGGCGTTTTTCTTCTCCTTCTTATGTGCCTCCTGGCCTTTGTCAATGTCCTGACCCGTTATTTTATCCGCTATTCCTTCAATCTGGCGATCGGTCAGATCACCCCCCTCCCGGTGGCGGTGAATCTCTATGTGATCGCCAATATCGCCGGCCTTTCCCTGGAGGATATTTCCAAATCGGTGCTTCCTTTTGTAGCTATTATGGCGGCGGCCCTGCTGGTGATCCTTTTTTTCCGGCCCTGTCCACCTTTCTTCCGGCATTTTTCGGGCTCCAATAAGGCGGCGCGTCCGATTAGCCAGGGTAAATAGCAGTTGACAATCAGGCTGGATGTTATTAGCGTAAGAAAAATTTCACTAGGTGAATATCTATGTCACTGAATAAAAAAGAAACTTTCTACAACAGGTCCCTGGAAAGGGCCCTGCAAATCCTGAACGCCTTTACCGGCGAGAGGAAACTGCTCACCTTGAGTCAACTCTCGGAGATTCTGGATCTCTCCCGGGCCACGGTTTTAAGACTGTGTTCGACGCTGGGTAAATACGGCTTTCTCAATCAGGACCCTACCACCAAGGAGTATTCTCTGGGCTTCCGCTTGTTCGAGTTGGGGAGTATTGTTTTTCATTCTTTCTCCCTGAGAAAAATAGCCTCTCCCTATTTGGACCAATTGCATCAGAAGCTGGGGAAAACATTATTCCTGGCCATCTTGGAGCAGGGGGAATTGATTTACATCGACAAGAGAGAGGATGCGCAAAATCCGATCACCTTTACCTCGAAGATCGGCACCCGCCGTCCCCCCTATTGGGGAATGTTGGGCCCCATGCTGATGGCCCATTTGCCCGACCTCGAAGTCGATATTCTGCTGGAGAAAAACCCGCTAAAGGCAAACACCAAAAAATCGTTTACCAAAAAGGAAGAGTACAAAAAATGGCTTGCCCAGGTGCGGGAGGAGGGCTATGCCGTCGATGAGGAAAGGACCTTTGAAGGCATTACCGGGTTGGCCGTCCCGATTCGCGATTTCCGGGGAAAGGTTGTCGCCAGCTTAGCCGTCTGTTTCATCTCTTCTGCCGTTGATCCCAGGGGAATGAAGAAGATTCTTACAGAGGCCTCGAAAACGGGCCTGAATATTTCCAGGGCCATAGGCTATCCTGAAAGAAAGTCCGCCCTCTAAAGAAAGGTGCGACCCGGCCCAAAATAAATTTTATTCCAGGGGGTCCCTATTTAGTGCTTGACAGGTTTGGGAGAAGTTCGCTAGGATCATCCAATGAACCAGATGTTTCATTAGATGAAACAAGAAGATTGAACGGATCCGATCGAGGTTACGATGAGACCCTTGGCTGCAGACGCGAATAAATATTGGAACCCCCTGATGGAGCGACTTCCGCAAGAGCCATTGCGCGCCCTTCAGCTTCGGAAATTCAAAAAGATCGTTGAATGGGCCTACGAGCGGTCAAAGTTCCATCGGCGTCTGTATCAGGAAGTCGGGCTGGAGCCCGGGGACATCCGGACGTATGAAGATATTCAAAAAGTCCCCAAAGTGGAAAAGGCCATGATGCGCTCCATCCAGCGCAAAAATCCTTTTCCTTACGGGGAGGCCCTTTGCGTCCCTTTGGAAGAGGTGGTCGAATTTCGGCAGACCAGCGGCACCACCGGCCAACCGGTTTATCAGCCGGATACCTGGCAGGATTGGGAGTGGTGGGCCGAGTCCTGGGCCTATATCCTCTATGCCCAGGGTTTTCGCAAGACCGATCGGGTCTTCCTGCCCTTTGGCTATAATGTCTTTGTGGCCTTCTGGGCCGCCCATTACGCGGCGGAAAAAATAGGATGTGAGGTGGTGCCCGGAGGGGTTTTGGACACGGCCGCCCGGATCCTCAAGATCCAGGAACTCCAGGCTACCGCCATGCTGGCCACTCCCAGTTATGTGCTGACCATGGCCGATGCGGCCAAAAACCGTATGAATATCAACCCGGCCAAAGACTTGACCATCAGAAAGATCGTCTGCGCCGGTGAACCCGGGGCCAGTATCCCCCACACGCGGAAAAGGATGGAAGAGGCCTGGGGGGCCAAGGTCTATGATCACGTGGGAGCCACTGAGATCGGGGCCTGGGGATACGAATGCCAGGAGCAATCGGGGATTCATATTAACGAAGCCCTTTTCCTGGTGGAAGTGGAGGACCTGATCACCGGGAAACCCATAACCGAACCGGGCCAAAAGGGGAAGATGGTCATCACGGCCCTGGATCGTATGGCCCAACCCTGCATCCGTTTTGATTCCAAGGACCTGGTCGAATGGGCCGATACTCCCTGCCCCTGCGGGAGGAGCTTCCGGCTATTTAAAGGCGGGGTTTCCGGGCGGGCGGATGATATCACCAAGGTTAAGGGGGTCCTGCTGTCGCCCTCGGCCATAGAAGAAGTGGTCCGCAGTTTTCCCGAGTTGGGAGACGAATACGAAGTGGTCGTCACCAAGAAAGGGGATACGGACGATATAACCTTAAAGGTGGAGACCCTGCGCGATCAGGAAAGAGTTCCGGAAGAGAGCTTGGCTCGTTTAAAAAATCAATTGAGACTCCAGACCAACCTGAATTATCACATTGAAATTCATCCTTTTCAGACGTTACCCCGTCCGGAAGGCAAGGCCAAGAGATTTAAGGACTTGCGAAAGTAAGAATAATAGGAATGAGGATTTATTTGGGAAAAAGTGGAGACCCTATCATGAATCAACAGGAACTCGAGGCCCTTGAACAAATTGATAGTCAAATCCAGATCATCAAAAAGGCCGCCTTACAACTAAAAGATTTATCAGAGGGGATCCAGGCCGTGGATTGCAATGCTCAGCGAATTCTGGCCAGCGCAAAAATGCTGGAAATCAATTTCAGCGACCTTAAAGAAGTGGTTTAATGTTACTAATACTAGCCAAAAATATTTAAAATCTTTTTGGCTGTAATAAAAACCACTTAACAGATTTAAAGATAACGTTTTTTAATTTAGATTCTTACATCCATTGTTAGAGACCAATTCTCGGAACAATGGATGTAAGAATCTATTCCTAGTGGAAAGGAGGTGAATCGGTTTCAATCGCCAACCAATCGGGTGTTCATTCCCTTTATTGGAAAAGTCAGGCAACTCCCGTTCCATTCATTTATTCCCAGGAGGTTTACAGTCATGAGCAAGAAGCTATTTGTTTCCTGTCTACTGGTTTTGGGTTTGGTGGTACCTTCCCTCGCCTCGGCGGCCATCGAGTTGAAATTCTGCAATTACTTTCCGGCCCCCTCGAATCAATCCAAGATTTGCGAAGAAATGATCAAAGACCTGGAGGCCCGAACGGGCGGCCGGGTGAAGTTCCGCTATTTCCCCGGAGGCACCCTGCTCAGCGCCCCTAAGATGTACGACGGGGTCGTGGAAGGGATCGGGGATATCGGACTTTCCAACGTCGCCTATACCTTCGGTCGTTTCAAGGAGACCGAAGCCCTGGACCTGCCCATCGGCTTTCCCGATGCCTGGGTGGCCAATCATGTCGCCAACGATTATTTCCGGAAATTCAAACCCAAGGAATGGGACAAGATTCATATGCTCTCCATGCATACCAGCCCGCCGAACGTGGTCCTGTCGGCCACCAAGCCGGTAATGAAATTGGAAGACCTGAAGGGCATGACGCTGCGGGGACTGGGGTATATCGCCGAATCGGTCACGGCCCTGGGCGGGACGGCCCGGGCCATCCCCATGCCGGAGGCCTATGAAGCGGTCAGCAAACATGTGATCGACGGGCTGCTGATCCCCATGGAAACCCTGAGAGCCTTTCGGTTGGCCGAGGTGGCCAAATACGCCACGGAATGTTGGCCTATCGGCCAGGTGTATACCTTTTACCTGATCATGAACAAGGAGGTCTGGGCCAAGCTTCCGCCCGACATCCAAAAGATTTTCAATGAATATCCCTTCGAAGAAAAATTCGCGGTCATGTGGAACAACGCCGATACCGATGGCAAAAAATACGGTCTGGAAAAAGGGCTGAAGATTTCGGAGTTGTCCCCGGACCAGGTCACGCGCTGGAAGCAAGCCGTGCATCCGGTCCTGGATAAGTACGTCAAATCCATGGTCGGCGTCGGCTACCCGGAGCCGGAAGTCCGGAGCTGGCTGGACTTCATCGGACAACGGATCGATTTCTGGACCAAAAAGCAAATCGAAGCGGGGGTCAAGTCCGCCACCGGTCCGGCCGCCGTGCGGGTGAAATAGGGCCACGGAACCCCATGGAAGTGCTCAACCGTCAAGGTACCCTGGAGCGGCTCATTACCACGCTGAGCCGCTCCTTGGAATGGGTGGGGTTGTTTGGCTTTCTGGCCATGTTTGTGGTCAATCTGGTCGATGTGGTCGGGGCGAAACTGCTTCTTTGGCCGATGCCCGGGGCCGTCGAAGTGATTGGCTTTTTTCAGGTAGTGGCCATCGCCCCGCCGATCGCCTACGTCCTTTTGAAAGGCCAGCATATCCGGGTGGACTTCCTGTTAGACCGGTTATCTCCCCGACCCCGGGGACTGATCAGCGCTTTCAGCTCCCTGCTGGGGCTGGCGGTTTTTGCCCTGCTGGCCTGGCAGAGCCTGCTCTACGGTCAGTCCCTGCTGAAAGCCGGGGAAATCGGGTCCACCTCCCGGGTCCCCTTTTACCCCTTTGCCTTTTTGATCGCGCTCTCGGCCGTGCCCGTCTGTCTGGTTTTTCTTTTGGAAGTGGTCCAGTCCTTGTCCCAGGTGGTGAAGCATGGATCCCGTTAGCCTTGGACTCCTGGGCATCGTCTTTCTGGTCTTTCTCTTTTTAATCCGTTTACCCGTCGCCTTTGCCATGGCCTTTGTCGGTTTGGCGGGCTTTTCCGTCCTGGTTTCCTTTCCGGCGGCTTGCAAGCTGCTGGCCCGGGATATTTTTGAACAATTCTCTTCCTTCCCGCTGAGCGCCATCCCCATGTTTATCCTCATGGGTTCTTTCTCCTTCGCGGCCGGGATCGGGAAAAGACTCTATGATGCCGCTTATGCCCTGATGGGCAGCCTGCGGGGGGGCTTGACCATCGCCACGGTCCTGGCCTGCGGGGGGTTTGCCGCCATCTGCGGTTCCACCGCCGCCACCGCCGCCACCATCGGCAAGATCGCCCTGCCCGAGATGAAACGCTATGGCTATGCCGATACGCTGGCCGCCGGCTGTGTCGCCAGCGCCGGGGCCTTGGGGATCCTGATCCCTCCCAGCACCATCTTTCTGGTCTATGGCATCATCACCGAGCAATCCATCGGCAAGCTCTTTGTGGCCGGGATCATCCCCGGCCTGATCCTGACCTTCCTGTTCGTCCTGACCGTGGCCTTCATCTGCTGGCGCCATCCGGAGATGGCCCCCCGGGGGGACTCGGTACCCTGGCGGGTGAAGATAAAAGCGACCTTAAACGCCGGGGAATCCGTTCTCTTATTCGGCCTGGTGATCGGGGGACTGTTTTGGGGCTGGTTTACCCCCACCCAGGCCGGAGGAATCGGGGCGGCCGGCGCCCTGGTGATCGGCCTGGTGCGCCGGGAGTTTAACTGGCGGGTATTTCTGGAAGCGACCCAGAGCGGACTGCGGACCTCCTGCATGGTTCTGTGCATTATCGCCTGTGCCGTGCTCTTCGGCCATTTCATGGCGGTTACCACCATCCCCTTTATTCTGGCCGATTGGGTCTCGGGGCTCCCCGTGCCGCCGTTCGTGATTATGGGGATTATCCTTTTCATGTATCTGGTGGGTGGCTGTTTTATGGACTCCATGGCCCTCGTGGTCCTGACCGTCCCGGTCATCTATCCGGTCGTCCTCCGTTTCGGCTTCGACCCGATCTGGTTCGGGGTCATGGTGGTCCTGATCAGTGAAATGGGGGTCATTACCCCCCCGGTGGGGGTCAACGTCTATGTGATTAAAGGAATCGCTCCGGAGCTCCCCCTGGAGACCATCTTTAAGGGGATCTTCCCCTTTCTGATCGCCATCATCATCAATGCCATCCTCTTAATGCTCTTCCCCAAACTGGCTCTCATTTTACCGGCGCTCACCCAATAAAACCGAAGATGACTACCGCTGGATCATATTTGCCCGCCCAAATCCTTCCCTTGGTTTTGGGAATTGTCGATCAAAGGTAGTTGTAACCCCTGCCGGACACTATTAAGATCCAACTTCCTTTTTCTTAATTCCTGAGTTATTTAATATGAATGGGGAAGTTTCATCTGCCATCAACCGGAGGAAAAGTATGGAAAACTTACTGGAAGGCATCGAAGAAATTCTGCTCATGGGACACACGGCCCGAAAGGAAAACGTGGACCGGCTATTGGCGGCCCTGCAGCGAATACTGAGGTAAGTTGCCCGCGCCCGGAACGAACGGGCTCCAGGGCAGCAAGGGGGGGCGACTGCCGGGGGAGATGATCTCTCTCCGGACAGGAGGAATTTCAGGTGCTGCCGATCGGGGGTCAGAGCTGTTCCACCAGGGTATTGTTCACCGAAGCGGGTCTTTTAATTAATTCGATCTTCCGAGGTACAAAGGACCTGACCTCCTCCATGGTCTTCTCATAACAGGAGCGGCAGATCCCATGGGAGACCGCATCCTTTCCGGGTAACCGGCTGATCTCCCGATTGCACCAGGAACAGATTACGATAAACATGATTATTGCGCGTTCCCTCCGGGCCGCTGGTTCATAGTAACTGCATACATATAGGGGTAATTAAATAATTTAATACCACATATAGCGTCTTTTTACCAGAAAATAAAGCAAGATCGATGCCCACAAAATGAATTTGAGGTAAAGGAGAGCTAACTGCTTTATCCGACTACAATAAAAACCTTATTGGGTTCAGCCGACCCTGGGATTTTCCGGATGGGAATGTATGGTTGACCCTCCAGGGGGCGATGTCAAAATTTCAATTGGTCTCAAGATCATTCCACTTCTGATCCGGCTCTTAAACTTTTCCAATTTCGTCCGGAGTCGAAAGACCCAGAAATTCTCTTCTGGAAAGGTTCAGTTCCTCCGGTTTTCCATGGGGCGCTGACACGATCAGCACCGGGAGGGGCGCAAGCCGGACGACTTTTTCGGCCACCGAACCGAAGAGGAAATGCGGCAATCCGGTACGGCCGTGCGTGGCAATCACGATAAGATCCATTTTTTGATCCTGGGCGAGTCGAAGGATTTCCTCGACGGGATGGCCGAGCACGACCAGGGGATGGACCGAAAGGCCTTTGGGTAACCTTCGCTCGATTACCTCCTGCAGGTTTTTTTCAGAGCCCTTTTTCAGTTCTTCCTGGTAGAGAGAAAAGTCAAAGGCCGGCGTCGTTTCCGGACTCATAAAATTAGAGAGGGGGATCGGCGGGATGACGTGCACCAGATACAGGTCGGACGAAAAATGACCAGCCAGTTCGGCTGCCGCTTTCAATGATTCGTAAGAGGGATCGCTGAAATCGGTCGGGCACAAGATTTTTTTAAAGGGCAGCATTTCTGTTCTTCCTCCTCGTCTTCGCTGATGAGGGCCAAGTAAGCACCCCCTGGTGCACGAATTATTTTATTTTATAATAATCCAGATATTCGTCAAGGGGTTTGTCGAAGCCGAGGTCCTCAATAACCGGATTGAAACCCGGTTTGTGCCCTTGCCGGTTTATGATAGGGAGATGGTCGAAATTCAGACCGGTGGTCTCCCTTCGGAGGAATGCCTGGAGGCCATCAGGCGTCAGTTTTGGCGGTTTGATGAAGACCGGGTTATCCGGTTCAATTTGACCGGCGGAGTCAAGATCAGAGACTATCCCGAAGTGGACTTTCGGAAGCTTAGGGCTGAAATGCCTCCGATCCTTGAATGCCAGTTTGCCATTGAGGCGGGTCAAAAGTGGGTCATGCGGTAAGGTATAAGTCCATTCCTGTAAATAAAGCCTGGTTTCTCAAGAAACTTGGCAGTGGTTTCCGCCACTATCCGCCGGTCCTCAATGAGGCCAGGGGTCTAAAGACTTCGGTCCGGAAGCACTTGGCGCACAACTCGATAATAGATTCATTGCCCGGTTCAGGATCTGATCTCTCGCGGGCCAGCCGGGGCCCCGAAGTCCCTCAGATGAGCCGGGTCCTTATGGGCCGACGGCGATCTTTCGGAAAGACCAGACTCACTTCCGTGCCTTTTTTGGGGATACTGAGAATTTCGACCTGCCCGTGATGTTCGGTGACGATCCGTTTGGCCGTGGTTAAGCCCAGACCCAGGTAATTGAACTTGGTGGAAAAAAATGGGTCGAAAACAAAAGGCAGGTGTTCGGGCAGGACCCCTTCTCCCCGGTCTTTGACTTCGATGATCACCTGATCGTCCCGGACCGTTCCCGATACTTCAATTTCATCCGGATCGGAAGAGGCCTCCAGGGAATTCAGGAGCAAATAATGAACCGCTTGGGCCAGCAGGCCGGGGTCTCCGTAAAGGGTGGTTTCCGGTAAAAATTCCAAAGAGGGAATTCTGATCCGAGACCGGTTGGCTGCCTGAATCGGGGCCAGGGTCTTGAGCACCTCCTGGAAAATTTCAACCAGCTTTATGGGTCGGAAACGCGGAGAAGAAACTTGCGCGAATTCCACCAGGCGGTCGATGATCTGTTCCAAACGGATTGCCTCGGTATAAATGATATCCGTATAGCGGGTATACATTTCATAGGGAACTTTTTCCTTGGCCAGGCGAAGGGCAAACCCGCCTATGGAAGCCACCGGATTTCTGATTTGGTGGGCGATCTGATCGGTCATTTTTCCCAGACCCGCAAATCGTTCCGAATAGAAAAGATTTTTTTCCATTTGTTTAAATCGAGAGACGTCCTGGAGCGTAAAAATAAGGATGTCCCGTTCGGGTGAATCTTCCTGATAGCGAGCCGTGGAAAGCTTGACAAAAAGGGTGCTCCCGCCCCCCTTGCGCAGAAGGACCTCGCCCTCAAAGCCCTTGTCCCTCAGGGTCAGGTTCATGATATTGGCCAGAAAAACGGGGACATCTTCCTGGAAAAAAAGATGGTGCAGGGGCTTCCCGATCAGACTATCCCTGGGGTATTCCAGAAGCGCGCCCAGGTACTCATTGGCAAAACGAATGGTTCCCTCATTATCGGCCAGGAGGATCCCGGTTTTAACGGCCTCGATTAATTGACTGACCAGCTTTTGGGGTAAAACCAGGCCGGACATCTTCATCCTCCCTTTGGGCCAAGCGGCTGAATTGCCAGGTAGCGGATAAGTTTTCTTTTTGGCTGAAAGAGTATAGGAAAAGGGGCCGACAGGGTCAAGGAAAAAGACGGAGCGGAAGGGGTTGG
This sequence comes from uncultured delta proteobacterium, assembly GCA_963843145.1. Taxonomy (GTDB): domain Bacteria; phylum Desulfobacterota; class RBG-13-43-22; order RBG-13-43-22; family RBG-13-43-22; genus CAVQSS01. The sequence goes on along the minus strand of CAWJJC010000010.1, from coordinate 180,639 downwards.
TTTCTCCTTCATGAACACACCTCCCCGCTAGGCCTGAGGGACAGGGTCTAAGAATGTATTTTTCACCTTTAAGAACAGGGCGAAAAAAAGCGATCCCTGTTCGAAAATAGCGGATGATAATTTGTTGACAGGAGGGGGCCGAAGAGGTAGTCTGTTCTGCATAAAATAATTTGTTCTGTATGCAGAATTCCCTATCGATCCGACAAAGCCTCCCGTGAAAAAACTTGATTCCCTTCCGAAAGCCGAATACAGCCGAGTGGTTCCGGCCGTTGAGCAGGCGGCCCGTTTGCTGCTGGCTTTGGCCGGCCAGGCCCCGTCCCGAATGAACCTGACCGACCTTTGCCGGAAGGTGGACATCCACAAAAGTAAAGGCTTTGCCATCCTGAACACCCTTCAGACTTTCGGTTTTATTCAGCGGGACGAGGAGGGGAGGCGTTACGGACTCGGACCGGGTCTGATTGCCCTGGGGCGCGCGGTGCTGGACAACCTGAATTTCAAGGAGGTGGCCGATCCCCTTCTGGCCAGGCTGGCCCGGGAAACAGGCAGTCCGGCCTTTTTCGGACTGATTGCCGATCGGAATGTTTTTGTTATTGCCAAGAACGAGGGAGACGGCCGACTCGGCCTGACCATCCGCCTGGGGCAACGCTACCCCCTCAGCCACGGTTCTCATGGCAAGGCGATCGCGGCCTTTCTCCCGGAACCCGACCGGCAGCGCCTCCTGAGTCAGGAAAAACTATTTTTTCACGGCGATCCCTCGCGCCTGGACCGCCCTCGCCTCGATCGGGAACTGGACCGTTGCCGCCGGGAGGGTTATGCCGAGGACCCGGGGGAAATGCACCCTCGGATCCAGGCCCTGGCCGCACCCGTCTTTGGTTCGGGGGAGCGATTGCTGGGGGTTTTGTTTGTAACCGGCCTGATACCCAAAAAACGGATGAAGCTCTACGGCCGGAAGGTGGCGGAAAGTGCCCGACAGATTAGCCGTCTGCTGGGGGCGGAGGTTGCGGAGGCTTAGGGGAGAGGTAGGGAAAGGGTTAACGATTAATAATTAACAATTGATCATTAATTTTTAAAATCAATTAGTTAAGCTGTTGCCTGGGCCCTTTTATTTTTAAGAGTCATGCCGGACTCGATCCGGCATCCAGAACATCGGAGCTTTCCTGCCCTGGACCCCGGCCATTCGACAATGCTCATGGCCCTGAGTAAGCCGAAGGGCTTTCGCCGGGGTGACGACTTTTTTCGAAGAAAGGCAAGTGCATGGAATACCGCTTTTCCAACGTGGCCCGGGAAATGGAGGTCTACGGCTATGACCGGGTCGTCAAGAGCCATTGCCGGAATTGTCACGGCGGCTGCGGGGTCCTGGTCTATGTTAAAGACGGACGCATCGCCAAAATAGCCGGGGACCCGGACTGCCCGATCAACCACGGCACGCTCTGCAGCAAAGGACTGGCCTCGACGCAACTGGTCTACCATCCCGATCGGCTGACCTACCCGGTAAAACGGGTGGGTCCCAAGGGCAGCGGACGCTGGGAGCGCATCTCCTGGGATGAAGCCCTGGATACGATCGCCGCCCGGATCCTGGACTATAAGGAACGGTTCGGAGCCGAATCGGTCGTCTTCGGGTATGGGACCGGACGGGAAAACGAGGCGGCCATCTACCGGATCGCCAACCTGCTGGGATCCCCCAATGTGCTGACGGCCGGTCACTTCTGCTACGGGCCCCGGATCGCCACCAGCATCCTTACCTGCGGCACCAACCCCATCGTGGATTATGAAAACCGTCCCCAATGTCTGATGATGTGGGGCAATAACGTGGTCATCAGCAATCCGGACTGCTACAAGGGGGAGCCCTTTTCCGTGGCCCTCGAGGCCGGCGCCAAGCTGATCGTGGTCGATCCCCGCCTGACCCGGGCCGCCGCCCGGGCCGACGTCTGGCTGCCACTCCGCCCGGGGACGGATACGGCCCTGGCTCTGGGTATGGCCTGGGTCATTATCCACGAAGAGCTGTACGACCGGGAGTTTGTGGAGCGCTACACCCACGGCTGGGAAGAGTTCGTCCAGCGGGTCAATGAATATCCGCTGGATAAAGTGGAGCGGATTACCTGGGTTCCCCCGGAAAAGATCCGGGAGGCCGCCCGCCTCTTTGCCCGGACCAAGCCGGCGGCCATTCAGTGGGGGGTGGCCATCGAGCAGCAGAACACCTGCGCCGATAACGACCGGGTCCTCTTGTGCCTCATGGGGATTACCGGGAACATCGACGTGCCCGGAGGGCAGGTGCTCTACCGGACCCCGCCCGTCCACAACGTGGGGAAATTCGGGGCCCACGGCCTGCTCCCCCCGGAACAGGCGGCTAAGCGTCTGGGCGGGGAGCGCTTTCGCCTGGCCGGCCGGTTCGCCATTATTCAACCCAAGGCGGTTTGGGACGCCATTCTGGAAGAGAAGCCTTATCCGGTGAAGATGCTTTTTTTCATCAGCTCCAATCCCCTCATCACCCGGGCCAATGCCCGCGAAGTCTACCGGGCCCTGGAGCGGGTGGAGTTCATGGCCGTGGCTGATTTCTTTATGACCCCCACGGCCGAACTGGCCGATGTCGTGCTGCCCGCCGCCACCTGGCTGGAGATGGATTATATCGGCGATTTCTGGAAGCGCCACGGCCGGCTGCTCCCCCGGCGCAAGGTGGTCCAGATCGGCGAGTGCCGCTCCGACCACGAGATGCTTAACGACCTGGCCCGTCGCATCGGCCAGGGCGAGTATTGGTGGGACACCTTCGAGGGCGGCCTGGACTACATCCTCAAGCCGCTGGGCGTCACTTGGCAGGAATTCAAAAAAATGGATTGTATCCGCGGGGAAGTGCGTTACCGGAAGTATGAGCAGGGCGGCTTCTCCACACCCACGGGTAAGTTTGAGCTCTATTGCACCTCCCTGGAACGGATGGGCTGTGATCCCCTGCCCCAGTTTCGGGAACCACCCGAGAGCCCGGTCAGCACGCCGGAACGCTACCGGGACTACCCGTACATCCTGATTACCGGGGCCAGGCAGCCGGGGTTCTTCCATACCGAAAACCGACAGGTCCCCTGGCTCCGGGACCTTCATCGGGACCCGGTCGTGGAGATCCACCCGGAGGCCGCCGCCCGGGAGGGGATACTGGAAGGGGATTGGGTGGTTATCGAATCCCCACGGGGGAAGGTCCGGCAGCGGGCCAAACTCTTTGCCGGCATGGACCCCCGGATCGTGGCCGCCCAGCACGGCTGGTGGTTTCCGGAAAAGAAAGACCCCGGTCACGGTTGGGAGGAATCCAATATCAACATCCTGACCGACAATGCCTATGAATCCATGGACCCGGCCATGGGGGCCACCAGCATCCGGACCCTGCTTTGTAAAATCTACCCGGAAGAAAAACCGCTTCCGTAGGTCGCGGTTTTTCTGAAAGAGGAGGCGAAGTATCATGACCGACTACCGATTGGCCGTCGATAATAGAGCCTGCTGGGGCTGCCGGACCTGCGAAGTGGCCTGCAAGCAGGAAAACCAGGCACCCGACGGCGTTCGCCTGATTTCAGTGATTGAAGAGGGCCCTCGGCGGGTTGAGGGCAAGCTGGACTTCAGCTACCGAGTTAATCTCTGCCGCCATTGCGATGACCCGCCCTGCGTGGAGGCCTGTCCGGTGGAGGCCATCACCCGGCGAGAAGACGGGCTGGTCATTCTGGAAACGGCGGCCTGCACCGGATGCACCCTCTGCCTGGAGGCCTGCCCCTACCAGGCCATCGCCTTTGCTGAACGGGAAGGGAAAGCCTATAAATGCAACCTGTGCGTCCAGCGGCTGGATCGAGGGCTGATCCCCGCCTGCGCGGATAACGTCTGTGAAGGGCATTGTATCTATTTTGGACCGTCGGACCGGCTGAAGGGCATGATGGCGGAAAAATCGCTGCTGCGGGAAAGGCTGGCCGCGGATCCCCGACGGTAGATCAGCGGATCAATGAACCGTTTTCATGCCAGATAGGGTGGGTGCCTACCTATTCATGTCTACATAATAGAACCGACTATCCCCTGGCCTTCATATTGTCATTCCTGCAATAAAAGGGCGGAGCGACAAAAATCTCGAGGGAATATTGATGAATCCATTTTTTATTCACATCGCTGAAATGCTGGCCCGGAACGGCCGGATGTTCCCGCAAGAAATCGCCCTGGTGGAGCGGAACCCCGCCCAAAACCAGCGGATTGTGATCACCTGGCAGGAGTTCGACCGGCAGGCCAACCGATTGGCCGATTTTCTGAGACAGAGAGGCATCGGGAAGGGCGATCGAGTCATCCACCTGGTATACAATTCTATCGACTGGTTGATCGCCTATTTCGGCATCCTGCGAACGGGAGCCTGGGTGGTCCCGCTTAATTTTCGGTTTTCCGTGGAAGAGATCCGCTATTGTGCCGCTGTGGCGGAACCCAAGGCCGTCCTCTTCGGGGAGGAATTCAGCGACCGGATCGATCCCCTTTGGCAGTCCATAAAAAGCGCGGAGACCTTCATCGCTCTGGGTGAGGTCACCCCGGCCTACGCGGTTTCCTTCGCGGAGGCCCTGCAAAATGGCTCGCCGGGACCCTGCCCGGTGGCTATCGGTCCGGAAGACCCCGGCGGGCTCTACTTTACCTCCGGCACGACCGGCCGCCCGAAACCGATCCTGCTGACCCATCAGAACCTGTCCTGCGCCGCTATAACGGAAAAGGTTCATCATGGCCAGAACAAAGAAGACAACTTTGTCCTTATCCCCCCGCTCTACCATACCGGGGCCATGATGCACTGGCTGGGCAGCCTCATCGTAGGCAGCCGGGCCGTGATCCTCAAGGGAGTCAGCCCCCGCTGGATTCTGGAGGCCATGAGTCAAGAGAAAGGCACGATCCTCTGGCTGCTGGTGCCCTGGGCTCAGGATATCCTGTTGGAACTGGACAGCGAAAAACTGAATTTGGAGGACTACGACCTATCCGCCTGGCGTTTGATGCACATGGGCGCCATGCCCATCCCGCCTTCTCTGGTGAGCCGCTGGCGGAAGTATTTTCCGGCCATCCAGTACAATACCACCTACGGGTTAAGCGAGGCCACCGGCCCGAACTGTTTTCAACTGGGCATCGAAAACGTTCATAAAGTGGGGGCCATCGGTCGTCCGGGGTTTAACTGGGAAATGCGCATCGTCGATGAATACGGAAAAAAAGTCGATCCCGGGGCGGTGGGGGAGCTGACGATTCGGGGTGGCGGGGTGATGAAGGAATATTACCGCAATCCCGAGGCCACGGCCCAGACGCTACGGGAGGGCTGGTTGTACACCGGGGACATGGCTCGAGAGGACGGAGACGGCTTCGTTTACCTGGTGGACCGTAAAAAAGATATCATCATCTGCGGAGGCGAAAACGTCTTTCCCGTGGAAGTCGAAAACCATATCCACACCCATCCGCAGGTCAAGGATACGGCGGTCATCGGTTACCCCGATGAACGGCTGGGCGAGATCGTGGCGGTGGTCATAGAGGTCATCCCGGGAGGCGGGTTGAGCGAAGAAGAGGTCCTGGCCTTTTGTGAGGCACTGGCAAAGTACAAACGCCCGCGAAAGGTTTTCTTCGGCGAGATTCCCCGCAACCCCACCGGAAAGGTCCTAAAAACCATCCTCCGGGTTCGGTATCTCTGATGGCCTTTAGGAGGAGATCAAACCCGGTCTCTTCGGAGGCGGAACCTTACTTTTTGCTCGGGCTATAGTCATAAACCCCTTGCCCGGTTTTTCGCCCCAACCGGCCGGCCTTAACCAGTTTGACCAGCAGGGGGGCGGGCCGGTATTTATCGCCCAGTTCCCGGTGCAGGCTGTGCATACAGTCGAGCAGGATGTCGAGGCCGAAGGCATCGGCAGCCGCCAGCGGACCCAGGGGAAATCCCAAGCCCTTTTGGCAGCAGCGGTCGATGTCGCCGGCAGCGGCCAATGAGGTTTCCAGGGCAAAAAAAGCCTCATTAACCAGGGGAAGGTAGATCCGGTTGATCACAAATCCCGGAGAATCGGCTACCGTTACTGTTTCCTTTCCGCACTGTTTCAGAAAGCCGATTGCCGCCTCATGCGTTTGGTCCGAGGTGTCGAGGCCCCGGACTACCTCCACCAGAGGGGTCAGGGCGGCGGGAATCAGGAAATGGGTCCCCAGGCAGCGGTCCGGCCGGTGAGTCCCGGCGGCCAGCTCTGAGATGGAGAGGGTCGAGGTATTGCTGGCCAGGATTGTCCGCGGCGGGCACCTCCGGTCGGCCTCCTGGAAGATTGCCCGTTTTGTTTGAATGTCTTCATAAACCGCTTCGATCACCAGATCGGCGTCTTCAAAAGCCTCCTCCGGCTTGGTGGTGGTTTGGATGGCCCCCAAAGCCTGATTCCGTGCTTCCTGATCCCTCTTTTTTTTCCTAACCTCGTTATCCAGAAAGGAGCCGATGGCCGCTTTTCCTCTGACCAACCGCTCTTCAGAGATATCCAAGACCATCGTTTTAAACCCCCCTTGGGCACAAACAACGGCGATTTGGCTTCCCATGGTTCCCAGGCCGACAATGGCGACAGTCTCTATTCCCATAATACTTCCTCTCCCGCATGACTGATTTTGTTTCAACTACTGACTTGGGGGCTGGTTCCTCCGGGGATAAGGGACCGGTGGATAACTTCTCTGACGTTTCAAATTCAAAGGGGGCTCGAATTTTTCTTTGACGCCCCATTTTCTTTGATGCTTCGCCCTTTTGGGTGGGTACCCCCCAGATCTGGTATGGCCGCCGGGTCTCGGCGAAAGGGTTTTCCAAAGGTACTCCGGACTTCGAATCCGGGCCTAAACTACTAATTTTATTTAAAGCAGGCCCAAATTCAGAGGCCTTTGATGCCTATCAGGCCGGCCCTGCCTCCTCGAAGATTTGACTAGATGGGGGCCGGGTTAGAACCGAAAAAGCGAGATGGAAAACCCTTTCGCCGAGACCCGGCGGCTTCGGAGCTTCGATTTCAGACTAGGCTGCCACGTATATTGTGGCCACCCACCCAAAAGGGCGAACAACCTCGTGTTTCAGCCGGTATTTGGAAAGCCATTTCAGGTCACCCGTCCCCTGGAGCTTCTGGCCCCTGAAGCCGAATATGGGGAGCTGGAGGCCGACTGGAGGGTGTATTGGATATAGGGGATAATCACGTCGTTCTTGGGGCTGCCCGTCCCGTCATAGGTGATGGAAACCACCGGGATGCCGGTCTGGCGCTCGATGTCCCGTCCCATGGCCTCGGTCACCAGCGAAGGGCAGCAGAAGGCCGGGCTGGCCTGGACGAAAAGGGAAATCCCCGGGTGAAGCCGCAGCAGGGAAAAGACCTTGACCAGGTTCTCCATGGACTCCCCGGCGTGCTGGGCCTGCAAATTGAATCGCGAGAGGATTTCCAGGGCTCCGCGCGGGTAGACGGGATAGGGGTCGCCCAATAGCGGTTGAAAGATCCGGTAATATTTTCGATCCAGGATGCTGACCAGTCCGAGCAGGGCCTTGTTGACCAGTACCATCCAGTAGTGCTTTTCCGTCAGCCAGCGCCGGAAATAGGGCTCGGCGATCATCTTGAGGTAGTCGCTGTAGGGCGTGGTGACCGCCTCCCCGCCGGCCTGCTCGATGGCCGGGATCAGGTCCTGGTTCATGACGTCGTTGTCGCGGGTATAAAGATCCCCGAAGACGGCCACCAAGGGACGCGGACTGGCTGCGGTCCACCCGGATTTCCTGAAACAACCGCGAAATTTCCCGGGCGGCCGCCTCCCGGTCCTGTTTCCCCAGGAAAGAATCGGCGGCGATCTGAACGGCCCGGGAAACCGCCCGGTCGGTTTCACCCCGGGTCAGCTCATAGGGGCGAAGCCTACAGGCTATTTTTCGAATAAAGCCCCCGAACAAAAAAGCAAAGTAAGTATCCACCCCGATACGGGACGACAATTCGGTAAAAGTAATATTCCCCACATAGACGCCGGCTTTCTCCAGCCCTCCTCCGCGGGCATCCAGGATGCTCCGGATGTAATAGGGAAAGAGCCGCACATTGCAGGCGATCTCGGAACCGGCCATCCAGAGCAGGGTTTTTTCGGGTTCCAGTCGGTGGGTTTCGATATACTCCATGAACTCCTGGGCGATGGCATTGAGCGGCAGGCATTGTCCGGTATTGTGGCGCAGGCTCTTCTGAATCAGGACCCGGTTCTCCTCCAACACCCGGGCATCCACCCCGTGCCGAACCAGATTGGCCGCGATCAGCCGGCAGCAGATCGGATCCCAGTTCGGCAGCAGCAGCGTTTTGCCGCCGATCTCGTTTTCGGTACGGGGATTTACTTCCCGAACCCGATGCCCGACGATCCGGGCTTTCCTCCGGAAGTGGTTGCCGAAGGCTCGTACGGCCGCTTCGATCCGGGTTTCGTAACCCACGCTGGAATCGTGCTCGTCCAGTTGCAGGATCAGGTAGGGTTTCCCGGCCCCTTCCAGGATCTGCTTGAAGTAGTCGGTCACGAAGGAATCCGGAGAGCATTTAAAGGAAGTGACCAGCACGGGGTAGATCCCTTCCCGGGAAGCGACTGCTTCGGCGGCCTCCAGGATGGCGGCCGCGTAATTCCAGTGAAAGGCCCGCAGCAGCCCGCCGATCTCCTGAGCCCTATCCGCGGTCCCGGCCAGCATATCCTGGGAGAAGGTCTGGATTCCCAGGGACCCGAAGATATCGGGGATCCCCTTGTTCATGACCCGGGAGAAGAGGGTATAGGGGCGGCCCAATAAGACGACTTTGATTTCGCCGCTCTCAGAGACGCGGCGTTCGAAAAGCTCGATCAGCCGCTTCCGACCGGCGCCTGAAAGGCCCGGGCCTGTTGAAAGGCCGAGTGGACTTTGAGGAAGGAGAGCCCCGGTTTGACCTGTTTCAAGACCTGGTGCAGCCGCCGGAGTCCGGTACTAATCCCGGCGTTGGTGTCCAGAAGCGGTACCAGGCACTTCCGGCGAACGGTCTCTTCCATCCGAGAGACAAGGGCCGGCGCGTACTGGGTGTAATAGCAGTATTTTCGTATCCGTCCCGGCGGCTTGTCCCGGGCTTCCAGGTAAATCGGCAAAAAAATAGAATCGCAGCGCTGGGCCAGATAGGAAACATGGCCATGAAGGGCGGCGATGGGCGCGCAAAATTCGGCGCCGGCCAGAGACTTTCCCCTGGCGACGGCATCCCGGCAGTCCTCGCTCGACCGGGTCTTCAGCTCCAGCAGGTCGAAGAACTTTTTCCAGAAAGGCAGGTCTTCGAAGAGATGCAGGGCCGCCGGAAGCCCGATGGTCGGCCCGGTATCGTGGGTTCCCGGTTTAAACCGGAAGGCCCGGGCCCGTTCCTGGAGGAGATCGAAGCCGGAGCGGTTCTTATTGACGAATTCCCGGGTATCATAATCCCGGCCGCAGAGAAAACCGTAGGCCACCGTTTCGCCGTCCAGGCGGGCGAGTTTGATCTTGCAGTGGTTGGTGCAGTATTCGCAGACTTCGGTCTCGATCGGGACCGATTGTTTATAGAGTTCGATCCCCCGGAAGGCCGAGCGATTCAGGCCGCCCTCCTCCAGGATATAGGCCGTCCCCAGGGCCCCGGTCAGGTGGCAGTAAGGGGAGACGAAGATCGGTTGGCCCAGCTTCTGCTCAAAGGCCGCCACCAGGGCCCGGTTCCGTCCGGTCGCCCCCTGGAAAGTAAGGCAGGTTCCGATGCGGGAGCCCACGGCCACCTTGGACAGGTAGTTGTCCCGCACGGCGTGGAGCACCGCGGCCAGGATCTCGTCGACCCCATAGCCTTTGCTGAGATAATGATTCAGGTCCCGTTCCATGAACACGGTGCAGCGGTCGCTGGCCAGCGGGGCCCGAATCCCCTCGGCCCGCCGGGAGTATTCGGTCAGCGGACAGCCGAGCCGGGAGGCCTGCTCCTCGATAAAGCTGCCCGTCCCGGCGGCACAGACGGCATTCATCGTCGAGAAAGTGACCAACCCCTGGTTCAGGGTAGTGAACTTCGAGTCCTGTCCGCCGATCTCGATGATCGTGTCGACGGCCGGGTTTAACTCCACCGCGGCTCGGGCATGGGCCGTGATTTCGTCGATGATCAGGTCGGCCCCGATAATCCGGCCGATGAAGGTCCGTCCCGATCCGGTCGTTCCGGCTCCCAGGACCTGGAAGGTCGTCCCCTGCTTCCGGGCCAGGTCATCCATGGCCTCCAGAAGGACCTGGACGGCCTGCAAGGGCCGTCCGGCCGTGCGGGTGTAAAATCCGGCGACCACCTTCCGGCCCGGGCCGGTCAGAACGGCTTTGGTGCTGGTGGAGCCAATATCCAGGCCGAGAAATACCGTGTTGTTTTCCCCCGCTGAAAGGGGTTCGAACCGTTCCACCTCCACCCCGGGCTGGAAATCGGAACGGGCGGAGCGGTAAAGGTAACTCTCCGGGGGGTGAAAATCGGGGACCTCGGAAGAGGTCGTCAAAAGCGGCGGATAGAAATAGGTCCGTTTTTCCGCCGAGGGCCGGAACAGCTCGGCCGGCCGGCGAATCGACAGCGGGTTTTCAAAATTGTTTTCCCGGAGCAGGCAGGCGGCGGCGCCGATGGCCCCGTGGAGCGGGGAATAGGCGTCCGCCTCGATCGGCATTCCGATCAGCCTGGAAAGATGCCGGACCACGGCCCGGTTCAATGACACCCCCCCGCTCATAATCACCGGCGCCGTCACGCCGTCGCCGGTAAAGAGGGTATCCACGATATTGCGGGCCAGCCCGAAGCAGAGGCCGTCGCAGATCTCGGCCAGGGAATACCCCTCCTGTTGGGCATGGCTCAGGTCGGTTTTGGCGAATACCGCGCAACGCGAGGCGATCTTGGGGATTTCCCCTTGATTGGAATCGGCCAATTCGGCCAGCGCCTCGACCCCCTGCAGGTTCAAACGAAAGGCCTGTTGGTCAAGAAAACTGCCGGTTCCCGCGGCGCAGGAGGTGTTGGTTTTGGACCGCCGGTACCGGCCCTGGGGGTCGAACTGCAGCAGGCTGAATTTTTCGCCCCCCACCAGGAGGATGCTTCCGATTTTTTCCCGGACCAGGGAGGCGCCGCTGATGACCGCCAACTGGGTATCGTAGCGGACCGCGGGGCCGATAGTTTCGGGGGTGGAGGAGGTGCAGGCCAGATGGCCGACGGGTTCGAGCGGATACCCGGAGAGCAGGGAATTCAGGGTTTCCGCTATCTTCCCCTGATGGAAGGCGTAGAAGGTTTCCAGGATGGTGGTGTCGGGAGCCAGGCAGGCGATGGCCAGGGAAACGGAACCGATGTCTATACCGAGCACCTGACCGAAAGGGGCCATTCCTGGTCTCCAGAGAAGCGACACGTTTTATTCCCGGTTTATCAGCAGCAGATCAACCGGTCGGGAAGACTTGCTGCCTTTTAAAGATCATCATACCCCTTTCGGATTGTCTGTCAAGACCCCAAAATAGAGAGGTTCGCCCGATCATTGGGGCCTGGGCCTGGATGCAAAAATCGGGAGGGATCGCCGGTCAGGAAAGCGTGAAGTATCCGTCAGGGGCCAGGCTGGTGGCCAGCATGACCATGTTGATTTCCCGATGCTCCGTCCAGCTTGGGACGGCGCGGTTTCGGCGATCAAGCCAGAAAGACTCGATCTGTTCCTGGAGAGACCTGTAGGCGGCGAGCCGTTCGATCCGGCTGTGAAGAGCAGTATCCGTTTTCAACGATCCCTGTTGGTTTTTTATGAATTCCTCCAGTTTCTCGAGAGCCCGAAACCCGATGGATAATCCCAGCTCCCGGAAAGCCAACCGATAGTCGGCGGGGTAATCCCAGGAATTTTTCCGGGCCAAAGAGGCTAAGCCGGAGAGGGAGGCATCCAGCAAGGTAATCGGCAGATCGGCAGGGAGGTCTCTTCCCGAGGCGGACAATTGGGCGGCCCGATAAGCGTCGCTCATCAGGCCGCCGATTCCCAGGGGATCTTCCGTTTCCCACTTCTGGTGTCGGCACATCCGGGCCATCTCGGCCAACTCCGCCGTGAGGTCCCAGTCCGGATTTTTTTCGGGATCTTTTTCCCCGGTTACCCGGAGTTGCGCGTAGGTAATGAAGCCGTCCAGTGGATCGTGCTGTCCCATGGAAGGGACCTGGGGAAAGGAAAGATCGATGCTCATTTTCCAATACATCCGGTCCCGTACCCCGGACGGGGAAAGGGTGACAAAGCGGGCCTGGGCCGTTCGAGCCAGCTCCAGGGCCCAGCGGTTATACTGCCAGTCCCCGGTGGCCCGGCTGACCTGATTGAGGGCCTGCATCCATTTGGTCAAATAATGGAAGTATTGTCCATCCCGGTCCCATTCCAGTTCCGCGTCGTAGGCCTCGCCGATGCGGCGCTCGGGTAATGGCTTGCCTATCCGCAATCCCCCGAGGGTGGGGTGTCTCGAACCTTCTACTTCCCCCAGGCCGCTGATCCAACCGGTCCGGGAGTCATCCGGCCGGTGCCGGCCGAGGTTTTGATGAACCTGGGCAACCAACCGCAGGGTCAGGTCCCGGAATTCCTCTTCCCGGGTTTGGCGGTAAAGTTCCAGATAGTTGCAGACGGCAAAGGCGTCTGTCCACAAGTATCGCTTGGGGGGCTTCCCGGATCCCGAGAGCCCGGTCAGGCTGGAAAACTCCAGCATGATTTCCCGAACTTTATTCAATGAAATGTTTTTTTCCATCGGACGCTCACTTGGCATGGCAGTCAACCGGGAGTTCCAGGTTTCCGGCCAGAGGAGGTTGTATCCTGGTCGGCGGCCTGACCTCAGGTCGCCGAGGTCGGGTATAAGGCGAAAAGGAGAAATTAAAAAGGCAGACTTAGCCTTTGGCGATTAAAGGCCGGTGGATTTCTGCCTTGACGTTTCAAATTCAAACGGGGGATCGTCTTTTCCCTCAACCCAGCGTTCGTTTTTCAGCCAGTATTCGGAGAGCTTTTTCAGCTCACCCGTTCCCTGAAGGGTTTTCAGAAAATTTTCCATCCAGTTGATCAGCAGCGGGTCCGTGCCCGGAAGGGCTATTCCCAACGGTTCGAAGGAAAAAGTTTTCAACGAAGTCAACAACCCCTGATGGGGATGGCGGAGCACGGCCAGAACACAGGTCAAAAAATCGGCGATCATGGCGTCCGCCTTGTCTTCCAGAACCAGGCGGATGGCCTCGTCGTAATCCTTGGCCGGGATCGTCCGGGCCTGGGGGATCATTTTTTCGGTAAAAGACTGGCTGGTGGAACCTTTGAGGAAGGTCAGGGTGGTTTGCGGGCTGTCGATATCGCAGAGTTCCTGACATTTGACGATGTGATCGGCCTTGGTCAGAAAAGATTTGCCGGTAACGAAGTAGGGGCCGACAAAGGCCATTTTCAGATTGCGCTGGGGCGTCATGGTCAAGCCGGAAAGGATCAGGTCCAGTCGTCCGGATTCCAGGGCCGGCAACAGCTCGAAAAAGTCCAGCAGCTCGAACTTAATTTTGACCCCCATGGCGTCCGCTATTCTCCGCGCCAGATCGGGTTCCAGGCCGATGAGCTGGCCCTTTTGGTCTTTGGAATTGAGCGGAGGCTGCTTGCCGGTCATCCCCACCACCAGTTCGTTCTTCTGCAGGATCTCCTGAAATTTTGATAAGGGAACCCCGGCGCTCGTGCTTCCCGGGTCATGGGCACAACCCGAAGCCAGGATCAGCGTAACCACCAGCAACGCCGGCCGCCAATAATTTTTCATGTTCAAATCTCCGGTTGAATTATTCTATATTAACGAATTTGTCCGGTTTAGACAATCATTAAAGCAATTCATTATATTGTAGAAATAGTCCCTAAATTTGATTACTATCATCCTCGGAGGGGCGTTCATCCGTGATCAAGGGGGAAGCATGAAGGCGCTGAGCTATTCCATTTCAAGTGAAATCTTTCAGCAGTTCCCGGGATATGTGCGCGGTGTGGTGGTGGCCCGTCAGGTTTCCAATCGTCCGTCTCCGGATGACCTGGGTGGGCTGCTGCGCGAAGCGGAAGAGTCCGTTCGCGCCCGCCTGAAAATCGAGCAATTGGCCGAGCACCCGCGCATCCGGTCGTGGCGGGAAGCCTATCGCTCCTTTGGCGCCAAGCCCAGCGAGTTCCGCTCCTCCATTGAGGCCCTGGTTCGCCGCGTGCTGCGGGGTGATCCCCTGCTGGCCATCAACGCCCTGGTCGATATCGGCAACCTGATTTCATTGCGGCATCTCGTTCCGGCCGGAGGGCATGCCATCGATGTGCTGACCGGCGATATCGCCTTACGGTCGGCAACGGGGCAGGAAGAATTTATCCCCTTTGGTTCGGATAAATCGGAACATCCGCTGCCCGGTGAAATCATTTTTGCTGAGGGGGATACGGTTTTGACCCGCCGCTGGACCTGGCGCCAGGCCAATCACACGTTGACCCAGTTGGATACCCACGCCATCGAATTCAATGTGGACGGTCTCCCGCCGGTTACCCCGGAGGAAGTGGAAGAAACCTGCAGCCAGATCATCGAACTGGTGGGGCGCTTCTGCGGCGGGGAGTCCCGCCGGGAAATCCTTTCGGAAAACCAGCCCAGAATGGAATTCAATTCTATATAAGAAAATCTCAAAAAGGATGAAGGAAAATAAGCAATAAGGAGGATCGAATGATGAAAGCGGATCAAATCCTGCGTGACCAGTTGCTGGCAATGCTGAAAGGCGAGAACGCCCATATGCCTTTTACCCGGGCTGTTTCCGGTTTCCCGATGGAAGAGATCAATCGCCGGCTGCCGAACGCCACCTACACGGTGTGGCACCTGCTGGAGCACCTGCGGATCGCCCAGTGGGATATCCTGGAATTTGTCCGGAATCCGAACCACGTTTCGCCCGACTTCCCGGCAGGCTACTGGCCGGCGGCGGACGAGATGGCCACCCCCGGCCGCTGGAAAAAAACGATCGGCGGCTTTCGGGCGGACCTGGAGGCCCTGGAGGAACTGGTTCTCGATCCGAAAACCAAGTTCTTCAGCCCGATCCCCCATGCTAAAGATTACACGGTATTCCGGGAGGTACTTCTGGCGGCCGACCACAACGCTTACCACACGGCGGAAATCGTCACCCTGCGGCGGATCCTCGGCCTTAAACCGATAAAAGAATATTAGCGATTTTCCCCGAGTTCGCCAGCGATCAGACCGACTCGGTCTCGGAGGCCGAGTCGGTCTGAACCTCGCCGTTCACCCCTACCCGGACGATTTCCACGTCCCCCCCCAATAGTCGTGATCCGAGTAGTGAAAGGTGAGTTCCGCTTCACCCATTTCAATTGAGTTGGGACGGAGCTCGACCACTTCCCGGCTGAGCCGCAATTCCCGACAGCCGGCATGGTTTTCCCCGACACCGGGGAAGCCTTCACCATACGGGTGCGCTATGGCGTGGCGGAAATCAGGCCCCGGCCCCCCGGGGACCTGGACCGGATGAATCTGGACCTGAAGGTCAAAGCGGATTCCGGGGCCTGGAAGGAAATGCTGGCTAAAATCCGCAATCCCCTGATCATCCTGGCCGGGTTTACTTACGAGAAAGGGAATGCCCTGACCTTCGGAAAATTTCTGAAACTCTTCGAGCAGCCCAAAATGAAACGGCCCTTTGAGCCGGTGCCGGGAACTTAAAGGAAATATTTACATGCAATTTTTCGTCATCCCCGCTCAGAAGCGCTGAGGGAATGACGCGCTGCGATGTTGTTACTATTTTGAGACCCTTTATATAGGCATCGCGGATGTCCGTCCGGCGTATAAGCGTTAAGGAGGGACCTTTCCTTCCGCATCACCATCGGCAAATGGAACAGGAAGGCGGTAGAGGTGAAGACCGTCGAAAACCTCGAAGTCCCCCGGGCATCGGTGGCAGTGGCCGTCAGGTAGGGGTAGGGCAAACCACTCACTACTAGGGTATAGTTGCCGGAGGCATCTGCTCCCGTTTGGCATTACGTTAACCTCGGGGTTAGTCGCCGGGAACCTCGAAAATCGTGGAGAAGAAACAGTGATCCAGGACAAATCTAACAGTGGTCAAATTAACTTTTCTTTAAGGGGCTGGAAAACAAGGCAAAGCAAATTGATAATTAAAGATTCCCTGCCAGAGAGACAGGGAATCTGCAAAAGGATAAAGACCAAATGAGGAGTGGATAGATAGGAACTTGGATGAATTTAAATATAATGGTCGACCCAATCTTTTTTAATGGCCGGCAGGCGTACCCCTTGAGAAGCTTCAGTTATAAACTTTCCTCTATCAGAATTCTTATTTCCGTCCATCGGTTTTCACGCCCATTGCGACTAACAGCTTCTCAATGGCATGATCACGTTGCGTCGGATGACGGAAAGGGAGCTTTTGGTTGATCTTATAGTTAACCCGCCGGCCCATTTTTGTTTTTTCAAGATACCCTTCGTTTTCCAGATCAGCGTTGATTTTTCTAACCGATCGTTCCGTAATTCCGATTTGCGAGGCTAAATCCCGGGCGGTGATGCCCGCATTTTGAGACAACAAGATTAACACCACGGCATGATTGGTCAGAAAAGTCCAGTCGGCCATAATCGGGAGTTCCTCCTGTTTTATTAGATTTTATTTTTCTCGGGAATTCCGGCGGGAACCATTTATTCAGATTTATTTAATTACAGAAATTAGACCCGGCTGGCAAGCATTATTTAACCCTGGGTTTCAATTTTACGCGCCGGTTGCCTCAGGGAAGCTTGCCAATTCATAGGCCCTAGAGAGCCTTGCCTTGAGGTCCGGATCGGCATTCAGTGGGAAGAGGTCTATTCAGAAACCCCAGGCCAGCAGGGCGCCGTAGAAGGCGATGGCCGCGAGCGCCCCCAGGTCCTTCCAGCCCATTTCTAAATTCTCCAGTCGGGTGACCCTGGGCTGAAGGCCGAATCCCTTGAGTTCCATCGAACGGGCAATGGTTTCGGCCCGTCGCAAGGTCTTCAGGATCAACGGCAGCATAATAGGAGGCAGACCTTTTATTCTCTTGAAGAAACCATCCAGCGGCAGGCCCCGGGACATTTGACTCTGGACAATCGATTGCAGGTCCTGCTGTAGCAGGGGTAAAAAGCGGACCGCCATTCCGGCCGCGAAGGCATATCGATAGGGGATTCGTAGCTTGATCAACAACAGGGTGATTTCCCGGGGCGAGGTCCAGAAAAGGAATTGGAAAAAAAGGAGGGCCAGGCTGGAGACCACCAGTATCCCTCTAAGGCCCAGCAGCGCGCCTCCCGTATAAAAGCTATATCCGGCCAGCGTGAATAGCTTTGACCCCTCCGGCTGCAAAAATCCCTGGAGGAGAATCAACTGCAGTCCCATGGCCCCCGTCACTTTAAACAGGGGCCCCAATTTGCTTGAAGGCAGACCGATCCAGCGATTTAACCCCAGGGTCAGGATCAACTGCAGGCCGAGGAGCCCGATTTGCTGGTGCCAGACCGCCAGCGTGACGCCGGCCCCCAGCCAGGCAATTTTCACCCGAGGGTCGAATACCGGACCGGACCTGGAATCGTCTTCTCCGGGGATCGGGTTCATGCCGCCGGTCACACGGGCCTGTGGGTTGCAGCAGGACGCGTTTCGAAGACGCCGGGGCAATTAAGGTCTTTGACCACACGCCCATTTTCCAGAAAAATGTTCCGGGTACTGAAATGCCGGACGGCCTGGAAATCATGGGTGACCAGGATAACGGTCAGGCCCTGCCGGTTCAAACGGCCGATAAGTTCCAGGATTTCCCAATTGCGGGGGAAACTCAGGTGGGAGACGGGCTCATCCAGCACCAATAACGGGGGGCGATTGACCAGGCAGGCGGCCAAGGCCACGATCTGTCGGGTGCCGCGGTTGAGCCGGTAAGGATGGGTCCCGGCCACTGGCAAAAGGCCCAGTTCAGCCAAAACCGCCTTCACCCGGGCCTCGATTTTCTTTCGGCTTACTCCCCTAACTCGCAGGGCGAACCCCACCTCTTCGCGGACCGTTCTGGCAAAAAGCTGGGAATCGGGGTTTTGAAAAAGGAACCCGATCCGATCGGCGAAAACCGTTGGGGAATGGTCCCGAGTATTCAACCCCTCGACCCGGACTTCTCCCCGATCCGGGACCGACAGCCCGTTGAAATGCCGGATCAAAGAGGTCTTCCCGGCCCCGTTGCGGCCCAGGATAGCCACGAATTCCCCTCGATGAACGGCCAGGGAGATTTGACGCAGGGCGAATGTTCCGTGGGGATAGGCGGAGGAAAGGTCTTTTACCTCGAGAAGGGGGGGGGCCTCGGCGGCGGGTAGAGTGACCGGATTGGGCAGTCGCGGTTCGAAGGCTGGCGACTGCAGGCTTTCCAGGAGCCCGGCAGGCGCCCGGCCTGGGGGGCCGTCGTAGCCCACCGATCCGTTTTCCAGGAAGATCAGGCGGCTGGCGAGGGGAAGCAGGGGCTGGAACTGCTCATCGATAACCAGAATGCTTTGGCTCCGGTTACGGCAGCACTCGGCCAGGTGTTCATAAACGGTTTTTCGGCTTTCGGCGTCCATCTGCCCGGCGGCTCGGTCGAGAATCAGGAGCGGAGCACCTAGCGTCAGGAAGGAGGCCAGCGTGGCTTTTTGGGCCTCACCCCCGGAAAGGGTTTCGGGCCGACGCTGTCCAAAGCCTTCCAGCCCCACCTCCTTCAGCGCCCGGGCCATCCGGTGCCGGACGTTGTCAGCCGACAGCCCGAGGTTGCACGGTCCGAAGGCCAGATCATCCGCCAGCGTCGGGCAGAAGAGTTGATTTTGAGGATCGTCCGTGATCAGGCTGACCAGGGCGGATAATTCCGGCAGCCGCTTCGAGATAGTCTCCTGTCCTGCCAAGTAAACGGCCCCGTCCAGATAGCCTTTCTGGAAGCGGGGTATTACTCCTGAAAGGCACCGGGTCAGGACCGATTTCCCGGCGCCGGTTCGGCCCAGGAGCAGGATGAATTCTCCCGGAGCGATTTTCAACAGGATGTCCCGTAAGACAGGCGAGGAATTCGGCTCGAAACTCAAAGTCCGGATATGGGCCCGCAACAGGGCCGGTTCCGTGGCAGTCATGGTCTGGGACAGGGTCAGATCCGCAATTCCCGGAGAATCCGGCGGGCCTTGTCCTGGGCGGCCGGGTCCGGATCGATCCTTCGGGCAAATCCTGAAAGGGGCTTGGTGGCGTCGATGCCCATTTTGGCGCTGCGGCTCAGTTCATCGCTGGAGGGATCCAGGGTGCAGCCCATGCCCTGATGCTGGGGGATGATCATCACGTCCCGGTCCGCTTGAACCCGGGTAGCCACGGCCCATAAAACCTGGGCTTCGTCGAAGACATCGATATCGGCATCCACCACGATGACCAGCTTGATGTTGTGATCCACGGCCAGGGAGGCCAGAATAGCCTGCATGGGCTGGCCTTCGGCGGTTTTTTCCAAGGCCAGGTAACAGTGGAACAAGCCGCAGGCCGAAAGGGGTACGTGGATCTGCCGGACATTGGGCAGGGCCTGGTGCAAGGCGCGCCATAACTCCCCCTCCCGATGGAGCGCGACGATGGTCACATGGTCGGCGGACCGGGCCGGGGTGATACTCTGGTAAAGGGCCTGGTCCCGATAGTGAATGGATTTTACCCTGAATACATTTTCCGTGCTGCGAGAAGAAGCGTAGTTGGTAAACTCGGCAAAAGGTCCTTCGGGTTCGTGACAGCCGGCCAGGATTTCACCTTCGATCACCACTTCGGCGAAGGTTGGGACATCCAGGTCGATGTCTTGACAGGGGGTAACCTGAAGGGGGGCTTTCAACAAACTGCCGATGCGGGCGAATTTACCCTGGTCATAGGGTACCAAGGCCATGGACCCCAGGGATACGGCCGGATGCACGCCGATGACCACCGCAGCCTCCAGGTTGCGGCCGGCCTGTTCCGCCCGACGCAGATATTCCCACAGCCGCTGCCGGGAGTGGAGACTCACGCCGAGTTTGTTCGGGCCTTTGAGCTGCATCCGGTGGTAGCCGCAGGTATCGGAGCCGGACTCGGGGTCCCTGGCCAGGACCAGGCCGGCGGTCACGTACGGACCGGCGTCAACCGGGAAATGGGTCAGGATCGGGAAGCCGGTCAGGTTGACCGCTTCGCCGTTCTGGCGATTTTTTTGAAAGGGGGCTTCGGGGGCCCGCAAGGGGGGGATGGCGGACTTGATCCGTCGCGCAAACACCTCCGCCGCGATTTCCGGCCGGACGTCCAGGGCCAGGGCCAGGCGCTGCCGGGTAGCCAGGACATTGGCCACCACCGGAAAGGCCGAACCCCGGATATTTTCAAAGTAGACCAGCGGGTATCGTCGGGATCGCTCCAGTTCCATAATAACGGCAGTGGGCTCAAACACCGGGCTCAATTCCCGGTTGATCCGTACCACCTGCTGGGGGAAAAGCCGTTCGAAATCTTTCAAAAAGACCCTGAGATCCTGCGACATAGCGTCAATGTCCTTTAATCGGCCAGCCCGGCGTGATGGATGTTCTCATAAATCTTTTTGGTCAGGATCGTTCCGCCGACTACCCCGGCCAAGGTGGTGATCCCGGCCGCCACCAGGATGACTCCGAAGGGCAGGTGCAGCAGGACCCGCAGGCCGATGGCGACCAGCAAGTTGCCGACCAGGTTGGTGGCCAGTTGGGCCAGGAAGTGGTGCAGCCAGGTCCTCATGGGCAATTTCCAGGACACCAGCGAATAGACGATGGATCCGGCTCCATTGGCCAGAATAAAGAAAGGCGCCAGGACCGAAAGGCCGGTTGCCAGTCCGGTGAAGGCGGCCACTTCAGCGGTGATGATTCCGGCCGGTTGGCGGTACAGGAGCACCACCAGTCCGGTGAAGGTGGCCCAGGTCACCCCGCCGATGATGACGCAGGCCGGATTAATCAAGGCATCGATTCGGTGGGCGATTTGTTGCACCAGTACGAAAACCAATCCCAGCAGCACCGCCCCCACCAGCGATTTGGTATTCATGAAAAATAGGCTCCGATTCATTACCCCTGCTTCCAAAACGCTTTTTGACATACCCTCGATTCTCCTTGTCGAATGAAATAGACGGCCCGGGGCCGTTGCCCGCCGCTTTCCGGGGCGAGCGGCGAAAAAAAACCCCTGATCCCTAAAAATAAGGGATCAGGGGTACCGTTTACCATCCGCGTGCCCCCGGTTCGAGCGTTCGTCTTCTGGCTTCCCGGATCTTCCGCCACCCGACCTTCCCACCCGTCTTGGAACGGGCAGTGGTCATTCGGGTTTTGTCACCGGTTACAGCGGCGGGTCCGCCACGGAGTCGCACCGTGTTCCGTTAACCCTCGAACCGAAAGATCTCAATTACCAAAACACCGCCGGGATGTCAAGTGCCTTTATTTCAGAAAGGGTTTGCGACAAACGATCTGGGCCACGGCCCTGGGGGGGTCTTCCATTAGGCCCTCAAAATAATGGATCAATTGCCAATCCGAAAACCAGCCGGACAACTCGCCGGGCTGGAGCAGAAAATCAGGATTGTGAGGATGGCCGTATTGGGATTGTTCGACGGTAAAGGTTTCATAAATAAGGATTCCTCCTTTCCTCATCCCCTTTTTCAGGCAAGGGATCAGCGGGCGATGGAGGTAGCGAAAGACCAGGATGCCTCGGTAGTGTTCTTCTTCCAGGGGGTTTACGCCGGTTTCCAGATCGATTTTCCAGAAACCTATTTCGAGGCCTTTTCCCACCGCCGCCTTTTCGGCTTTGGCCAACGCCTCGGAGGATCGGTCGGCCAGGATCACCGGAAGACCCAGGCCGGCCAGGAAAAGACCATTTTCTCCCTCACCGCAGGCCAGATCCAGTACCGGGCCTGAAAGCTCTTTTCCCTTTAGCAGGGAGGCGAAGGTTTTCAGTAAAGGATTAGGGGGCAAGAAGACACCTTTTGTTAGAGCCAGAACTCCGGATATTTCCGGTCCCTGGGGATATTGTTGACCAGCAGGGCCACCACCAGCATCCCGGCGGCCCCGAGGGCTACGGGCACCAAAGCGTAGAAAAAACCGAAGTGGTGAATTTTGTCACCGCCGATGACCGCGATAAGCGCCGTGGCACCTCCCGGCAGGTGCAGCGTTTTGGTGAGATACTGTCGGCCCGGGTCGGTACCGGTACTCCCTAATGAATAATCGCCGCCCGTTTCTTAGGCAATGGTGAGATAGATTATATCAAAAGGTCCACCAATATCATTAGAATATTTTTGATTGAATAATTTGGACATTGACCTAAATCAAAATCTTGAGGCCGCCCAACCAAAAGGGCGAACGACCTTATAAAGAAAAACCGGTAGGATCTCAATGATCGGTCGATGGATTTAAGTTTATCCGGAAAAGCATCCATGGTACGATAAAGAAAAAGGGGGATTTCCCGGTGAAGTTGTTGATGTTTCAGACCAAACGGTTTCGGTTCCGCACTTTTGAAAAGACTCTGGAGCAGGTTCCAGAATTAGACTGCGAATGGGATCTGTCGGTCTATGGGGAATCCCTGGCCAAGGTCTTTAAAGCCTTGTGAATCGGCATCAATTATATCCGGTACCTTCCGTGTGGGAAACCAAAGATCTCCAAGACCTGAAATCTGCCGTTCAAGGACTGGAACATCCCGGCTGGGCCATTCGCCTGATCAATTTCCTGGGTGCCCCAATCGAGGCCCTGATCCGGGTCTTGCCCAAACCGCTGTCTCTGATGATCCGCTGGTTGACGGAAAGGGCTTTGGGTAAGTCCCTGGGGCTGGCGATCGCTACCCTGGGGAAAAGGGCGGCGCCGGAGCCTTCGCTGGGAACCCACCGTGGCCTGGTCATGCTCAGCGGAGCCTTGGGCGGCTTTTGGGGCCTGCCGGGTCTGCTCGTTGAACTGCCGGTTTCAACCGTTTTGATGCTGCGGGCCATCGTGGCAGTGGCCCAATCGGAGGGCGAGGACCTGGACGCCCTGGAGGCTCGATGGGCCTGCCTGGAGGTGTTTACCCTGGGAGGAACCCGGTCGGAAGATGATGCCGCGGAAACCGGGTATTACGCGGTGCGGGCCTCGTTGGCCAGGCTGGTATCCGAAGCGGCGGAGTTCCTGGGCGGCCGGGGGGCGGTCCAGGAGGGAGCCCCCCTTTTGATTCGACTGATGACAGTGGTCACGTCGCGTTTCGGAGTGGTGGTTTCGGAAAAAACCCTGGCCGAAATGATTCCCCTGATCGGCGCTTTGGGCGGCGCATTGATCAACCTGTTGTTTGTCTCCCATTTTCAGGCCATGGCCAGAGGCCACTTTACTATTCGGCGGCTGGAACGCAAATACGGGTCGGAGGCGGTCAAGAAGGAGTATGAGCGGCAGGCCGGCTTGAACCATAAAGGAAGGAATGGATGATGAGGCTCGGCCGGGATATCATGAATGGTCTCAAAATAGTAATAACATCATAAAACGTTATTCTCGCAGCGTTTCTGAGCGGGAACCCTGGATACGCGATAAAAGCATTCGGGGAGGACGGAATTTCTGAGTTAACCTGACGGTCATCCCCTTTATTTAGCTTAGCTGGAATCCGGGCCTGTCAAATTTGATGGTTTCGCAAAAAGTCGAAAAAACCGTCATTGCGAGCGAAGAAAAGCAATCCCCACCTCGGCAATTAGCTGATTCTTGGGGATTGCTTCGTCGCTTCACTCCTCGCAATGACAGACTGGGGGACTTTTTGCGAGTTCATCAAATTTGAGCCCCACTCAAATCAATCATATTTCTTCACCAACTCTAATCCTTTATAGCCTCTGTAAAAACCGAAGGCCTTCAAAGGACCGGCGTATTCGCTTTCCAGGGCAGGCTTCCCGTTGATCGTTTCCACCAGTATGATTTTTTCGGGACTGAATTCGCGAGTTAACAGCACCTTAAAAAAGGCCAGGTAGTCGGGGAGACGCGGGTCTTCGGGAGGGATCCGCATTTCCAGGGACCCGCCGTTCCGGCGGGAAATGATGACCAATCGAGATCCGCGGTAGACCAGATGCGTCGAAGGTCGGCGGCTGGGGAGGAGGCCCTTCCAGGCCTCCAGTTTAATCCCGCAAAGCGAGGCCGGGTCGGCGGCATTCAGCCAGTAAACGGGGTCCTCCGTCTGGGGTTCGTTTAAGAAGCGGAAGGCCTCGGGGGAGATGAATTGCAGGCCGGGGATACCTTGAAAAAAATGCCCGGAGAGGATCTCGCCGGAAAGCTCCATGAGCCGTAGGGCCTTGAATACCCTGGACCAGCGAAGCAGCGGCAGCTCGCCCGCTACCAGTTCCCGGAAGAGTAGACCATAGCGCCGGAGGAGCTGACGGACCCGGTCCTTGACCAATTCCGCTTCCGCGATGGGATCTTTATCCATCTTATCGCGGTCGATAGCGTACCAGTTTCCGGACAGCGGGCGTGTAGCGGCCCAGCGGTTAAAGGCCGATCGGGAAGGCCGGGGGCCGGCCTCATTTAAAGGAAACGGAGCAAAATCCGTCACGATCCCCTGGCGCAGGGCGGTGAAGGCGTCATTGGTGATCCGCCCCTGCCAGGCCAGGTCCCAGAGTTTTCCGGTTACGGTCCGGCTGTCCATTTTTGAATGGCGGATAATATCCAGCAGGCCGTAACGTCCGATTTCCCGGGGCAGCAGACGGACCAGTTCCTCCTCCCCGGTCTTCGTCTCCGCTGTTTTCGATCCGGATCCGGCACTGCCGGGATCGAGGAAGAGTTCCAGGTCGTCGGAGAAGGCTAGGCTCAATTTACGAAGGCCGCAGCCGAACCAGAGAAGAGGACCGGAGTGGATCAGACCGTCCAGCCAGGCACCGTAATAGGGCGATAAGCGGGCCGGCAGAAACTGTTTCTCCCAGGCGTCGGCGGCGGCCGGGAATCCAAAGAGCTGATCCAGGATGCGCTGGAGGTCATCGGGCGAGTGGCCCGGCCGGGTGAGGCCCTGCCAGTCGGCCAGAAACAGCGGCAGCCGGTCCAAGTCGAGGGCCTGGAAGGAAGGCTGCCGGGACCTGCGGGCCATCCGGAGCAGGATCTCCAGGTTTTCCCGGTCACAGATTTCCAGCTCTTCGGCCTGTTCCGTCAACAGGTCGAGCACCACCTCCTGGGCTTCCGCCAAGCCGGCCAACAGGTCATCCAGTCGGACACCCTCGAGACCCAGCACCTCTTTCAGAGAGGATTTCCGGATCGGTCCGTAGAAGGAAAGCCACTGCTGGAAGAGATCCGGCAGCGGGTTCTCCTCCTGATCGGCTTTTTTTGAAGGGGATTTTTTTAATACGGTGTCGACCCAATAGGCGGCCCGGCCGGACAAGGGGGCACCGGAAAATACATCCCGAACCGTCAACTTCCCGGGTTGGATTTGAAAGGCCTTGGTGATCCGGCCCAGATTTTCTATGGCGCCAATCAGGTCCAGCGAGGCCCCGGGCAGCCGCAGGGAGACGATCTTTTCTCTGATGGTTGTGATTCGGTCGTCCGGCGAACTCCCGCGATCACGACCCATGGCCTCTTTAAGCTCCTGCCACTCCGGCGCCGGGATCAGGAGCCGCTCTTTGACCCAGTCCAGGAGGTCGGCCGCCGATCGGGGGGCGTAGCCCGGGGTCGTTCGCTTCAGCTTTTCCTCCAGCGCGGCGCTGAGGTCCGGGGAAAGGCGCGGCCGGAGGCGCTGGGAAAACAGTACTTCTTTCAGCAGTTCCTGGCTCAAGGCAGAGGCTTTCTCCGACCGGGGCGTGTCGTCCGCATACATATAGGCATTGGTCTGCCGGTAGACCAGGCCGTCGGCGAAGGGAGAGGCCGCGGTAGTGACGGCCTCGGTGATCTTTATCCGACCGCCACGGATTTCGTCGAGCAGTTGCTTTAGATGGTCCAGGTCGAACTCATCCTGCAGGCAGGTGCGCCAGGTCTCCAGCAAAATGGGAAAATCCGGATAGACCCGAACGGCCTCCAACAGCGTCTTGGACCGGAGCCGGTTCAGCCAGAGGGGCAGGCGTTTTTTAAAATCCCCGCGGGGGAGCAACAGTGCCCGGCCGGCGTTTTCCCGGAATTTCGCCCCGAAAAACCCGCTCTGCTCCAGCGTCCGCCGGAGCAGCCGTTCCAGGTTTTCCGGCGTCACCAGGGTCAGGACCTCCGCGGCGGAAACGTCGTCCGGCAGCAGGAATAAGAGGCCGTCGTTATTCTGGAAGATTTCCAGACGAGTGTCGAGTCTTCTCTTCCCAAGCCGCCTGCAGGGCCAGGCTTAAAGGCCGGTTGATTTTTCCGCCCCAGAGCGTATGTAGAATAACTTGCCGGCCGTCCGCGGGGTTCAGGGGATCCTGGAAGTGCTCGATCAGCAGATGATGCCGGTGAGGGAGCTCGGACCGGGTCGCTTCCTGTTGTCTTTTTAGAAACCCGAGGAGTTCGTCCGCCGCCGCCTCTCTCCATGAAATATTCCCGCCGCAGTTCCTCTTTCCAAACGGAAACTTCAGGCCGAGTCTGGAATCGTTCCAGGAACAGCAGGATCTTTTCCGAAAAGTGAAAATCCCGATTCAAGTCCTCGGCCTTCCAGAAGGGGAAGATGCCAGGTTTGACCTCCGCCGGCAGCACCTCTACCTCGTTGTGGGTCACCTTCTGAATCCGCCAAACCTGGGCGCCCAGGGTGAAGGTGTCGCCGAGGCTCCGTTCCCAGACAAATTCTTCGTCCAGTTCGCCTATCTTGGCCTTGGAATCCGCCAGCCGCAAATCATAATAGCCGCGGTCCGGGATGGTTCCGCCCGAGAGATAGAGCAAACGCAGCACCCCCTCCCGGCCGTGGACGGTGCTATCGAGTTTATCCAGGGAGAGGCGCGGTTTAAGTTCCCGGAGCCTCGTTTCCGCGTATCCCCCGGCCAGCATTTCCAGGACCAGGTCGAATTGCCGGCGGGGGAGGCGCCGGTAGGGGTAGCTGGTTTTTATGAAGGAGAACAGTTCATCCATATCCCATTGTTCCAAACCGGTCAGGGAAAGGATCACCTGGGCCAATACGTCCAGCGGACCTTCGATGGGCCGGACGGCTTCGATATCCTGATCCGTGATGCTCTTGGCGATAACGGCGGCGGTCAGAAAATCAATCCCGTGGGTGGGATAGAGCAGGCCGCGGCTCACCCCTCCGACGCGGTGGCCGGAACGCCCGATCCGCTGGATGGCCGCGGATATGGAGGGCGGCGTCTGGATAAGCACGACGAGATCCAGTTCGCCGATATCGATGCCGAGCTCCAGGGAACTGGTGGCGACGATGGCCCGCAGTTCGCCATTTTTCAAACGCTGTTCCACTGCCAGGCGGATCTCCCGGGAGAGGGAGCCGTGGTGGGAGTAGGCCAGCTCTTCCGCTAGACCTTCGTTGATCAGGCGGGTGACCTTTTCCGCCAGGCGGCGGCTGTTGGCAAAGAGCAGGACGGAGCGGTGGGCCCGAATGACTTCCCGGAAGGCGGCAGCCAGGACCGGCCACCGGGAGGCGTCGGCCGGCTGTTCCCGGACGTCCGGAGGGAAAAGGACCTCGATCCCATAGCGCTTGGTGTCCTTCGATTTAATAATCGAAACGTTCCGTTTTTCATAATACCCGGAGGGCCCTTCGCCCTTTAGCATGGACCCGCCGATAAACTCGGCTACGATGGCCAGGGGCTTCACCGTGGCCGACAGGGCCAGTCGCTGGAATTCGCCGGAAAGGCGGACCAGGCGATCGACGGCCGTAATCAGATGGGTCCCCCGTTTGGTGCCGATCACGGCGTGGATCTCATCCAGGATCACCGTGGCAATCCCGGTCAGCATCTCCCGGCCGCTCCGGGAACTCAAAAGGAGATTCAGGCTTTCCGGCGTGGTGATCAGGATTTCCGGCGGCCGGCGCCGCATCCGCCGCCGTTCTTCCGCCGGCGTATCGCCGCTGCGCGTCAGCAGGCCGATAGGCGGAAACTCCTCGCCGGCCTTCGTGAAGTACGAGCGAAGTTCCCCCAGGGGATTGGCCAGGTTGCGCCGGATATCATTATTCAGCGCTTTTAAGGGCGAGACATAGAGGACGCGCGTCCGGCCGGTGACCCAGGCGCCGGTGACCAGTTGGTTGATGGCCCAGAGGAAGGCCGTCAGCGTCTTGCCGCTGCCCGTAGGCGCCGTCACCAGAACGTGTCTTCCGAGGGCAATTTCCGGCCAGGCGACGTGACTGTATATTGGTTGGCGCACCCAGCCTTTCCGTAAACCACTTGCGGATCAGGGGATGGAATGGGGAGAGGGGATCCCTTTGGTCATTCATGCTCACAATACAATACCCGGCAAAAATTTCAATTTTTACAAATTAACATATTCGGGCCGCTGGCCGCCATGTAAAACGCAAGTCCGGACTACATGGATAAGAATTTGCTTTAGTCCGGAAAGGGGATACAATGGAAAAAAGAGAGGGGAAGGGAGAAAAATCAAAAAAACGGAGGGATCAAACGAAGCCAAGGGCCAGCGAGAAGCGAAGCGACGAAGCAATCTCCGTTGGTCAGCCAGTACCCATGGGGGGAATTACTTCCCCTCGGGGATTACGGTCAGTGTATGTACAGACTATTGTGAGACCCTTAATATGAAAAGAAAAGTCGGCACTTTGATTGAAGAAGAGGTTATCAAACTGGCCAAACATCGGGCCCTTGAAGAGGGCCGGCCTTTGAGCGACCTGATTCAGGACGCTCTGGTCACTTACCTGAGTAACCGATTGCCCGATCCCCAAAAGCGGGAGAGCGCCTACCAACTTTTTTGTGAACGTCCTATGCGCCTCAGTCATGAACAGTTCAGGAAAGTCCTGAAAGAAGATAGCTGGGATTCATGAACCTCGACGATATTTCCAAAGGCTGATGCCGCCTTTCAAAAAGTAAGCGAACTGAACGTCGCCAGGCCTTCGGACCTTACTCTATGAGTGAATCCCCTTACGTCCCTCGCGCTATTGAAGACGGCTTTCCTCTTGTAGAATTGAGTCAAAAAGTTAAAACATGCATCTGATGGGAAGGCGCCAGGATTTGAAACCAGAACTCCGGCATGAAAAATGGGAAGAAGGGAGTGCTTATGCAAAGAGGGCCCAGACCCTAAGTCTGGACCCTCTTTGCATCTAGCTACTATCGACTAAACGCTGAGACCTAAAGCTTTTCGCTTTTCCAGGATGTGATTAGTAATCAACTCGGCGGCCTTGATGGGGTCCGGTTCCACGGCGAAGCAGGCCCCGAAGACGTCGTTCAGTCCCTGGGTGGCCAGTTCGGTGACCTTCTTGCTCCCCAAAATAGGGGGCATGACCCCGAGATGGGTAAAGATCCCGCTGGCCATGACGTAGAAGGCGATTGTCGCCGCCTTTTCGGAATACCATTCCGGCGCCGAACCGGCCAGGGGCAGTTGGCTGATGTCCACTCCCAGGGCGTTGGCCAGGGCGCAGGCAATGACCAGGATCCGCGAATTGTCCACGCAGGATCCCAGGTGGAGGGAAGGCGGAATCCCCAAGGCGCCGCATATTTCCTTTAGGCCCGGACCGGCCAGGTCTTTAGCCTCGGGGGCCTGCAGCCCGGCCTTGCCGGCGGCCACGTTGACGCAGCCGGTGGTCAGAACCAATATGTCGTTGGCGATCAGACGTTTGATCAACTCCACATGGCCGTAGTCCTGCTTGACCTTGGGATTGTTGCAGCCGACCACCCCCACGGCGCCCTTGATCTTGCCGGCCTTGATGGCCTCAATCAGCGGCGTAAGTGTCCCGCCGAGGGCCCCGACGATAGCCTCCACCGAAAAACCCGTCATGGTCCTGACCGGTTCGACCGGGATGTTGACCTTCCCTGGGACCCGGCGGGTAAAATTTTCAATGGACTCCCGGACGATCCGGTAGGCCTGTTCTTTAGCGTTGCCGGGATTGAATTCCACGTGTTCCATGAAGGGGAATTTCGCCTTGTCCGAGGTCGAATACATTCGAGTATGGTAACACTGAGCCACCTGTCCCGAGGGAGGGCATAATGCATTGGTAGTCGACGATCATGGCTTCCACCGCCCCGGTGACCAGGGTCAGTTCGGTCATCAGGTGGTTGCCGACCATGGGGATCTTGCGGCGCATCGTCAGTTCGTTGCCCGTGCAGCAGAGCCCGACCAGGTTTATCCCCCGGGCGCCTTTGGATTGGGCCAGGGCGATCATCTCCGGGTCCTCGGCCGCCAGGCAGATCATCTCGGATACGACGGGGCTGTGGCCGTGGACCACGATGTTGACCCGATCTTCCTTGAGCACCCCCAGATTTACCTCGGACATCCCCGGCTGAGGCGTGCCGAAGATGATGTCCGACACTTCGGTGCCGATCAAGGACCCGCCATAACCATCGGAGAGACTGTTGCGGACCGCCTGCAAGAGCAGGGAGACCCAGTCGTTGTCCACGCCCATATGGGTCCGGTGCATCATCTCCGAGGTCTCCCGGTCAATGCCCCGGGGCAGGACCCGAAATTTTTTCCAGAGATCCAGGCGCTGCTTTGGTGCCCGGTTGACCAGGGTAATCTGGGATTTCTTCATCCCGTAGTCTTCCATCATCGCTTCCGCCAAGTCCAGGGCGATGGCCTGGGTTTCGCGGTTATCGGTCGGGACCCCGTACTCCAGCGCCAGGCGTCTCATTTTTTCCGGGTCCTTGATGGCATAGCCCGGGGCCTGACCTTGGCCGATTTTATGCAAAACCTCCACCAGGTCACGCCCGTGGTCGGAATGGGAAGCCGCCCCGGCCGCGATCATCCGGGCCAGGTTGCGGGCGACGATGATATCGGCATCGGCGCCGCAAACGCCTCGTTGCGGCCCTTCCCCGAAGGGATCGATCCGGCAAGGCCCCATGACGCAGTTGCGGCAGGAGAGCCCCAGTTCACAATAGCCACAGGGGGGCTGCTGTTTTAGATACCGGTCCCAGACGGTCTCGACGCCGTCTTCGGCCGCCTTCTTCAGCATAAGCTGGGCATCTTTACAGATGGAAAGATCTTGAACGTCACGCATGGCTTATCTCCTCCTTAATTGTTCCAGCGAATGGCGATAACGGGTTAAGGCAGCAAAGGGATTATCGGCCGAGGCTTTTTCCCGAATGCCCAGATAGACCAGGGAAGCCATTTCGTCCGTCTCCCGATCCAGGACCCGGTTGGGTTCCTCAAAAAGCAGGGCGCCGGATTTGCAGACCTCCACGCAGGCCGGCCCTTTTCCTTCTCGCTGGCGGGCCGCGCACTGATCGCACTTGTGGGCCGCTTCTTTATGACTGGGATAGGTATGATAGCGGATCACGCCGAAGGGACAGGCCATGGCGCACATGCCGCAATTGATGCAGCGATCGGGATTGATCATCATGGCCCGGGCTTTATCTTCGCGGAAAATGGCCTTGGTCAGACAGGCCATCTCGCAGGGCGCCGGGTCGCAGTGCCGGCACTTGTTGGGAAAGGGCTCCTTTTCTTTGGAAAGCCCGATGTGGATGCGGGGCTTGGATAGCACCGACTCATAGGGCGCCGCGTAGAGGGACTGGCTCAGCGAGTGGGCCACCGCGCAGGCCACACGGCACTGCAGGCAGCCGACACAACGCTCGGGCCTGACTACCACCGTTTTCATAAGGACCTCCTTTTAGGGAAAATTCGAAGCACGAAATCCGAAATCCGAAACAAATTCAAATGGTTTTATTTAAAAGTCAGTTTTTGAGCAAATCGTACAGGGAGGCCTCCCCGCTGACGATGGCTTCCGGGAGGCCGTGAGCCAGGGGCAGGCCCCGCCGGATAAGGTTCACCACCGGCCCGGCGCCTTCGGGGGCATTATAAAAACTCATACCCACCGGGATATCTTCCCGCAGAGCCAGCATGCGGAACTGATCTTTGCCGGGAGTCTGTCGCTCGTGAAAGGTGACTCCGTCAGCGGTGTTCAAAAGTCCGGCATTGATGAGATGGAAACGGGGTGTTTTCAGACTATTCAACCCGATACTCCCCGGATAGACCGCCGGGACCCCGGCCAGGTTCTGGCCGGCAAAATACCCCTGCTCCACCGCCACCGGCCAGACGGCGTTGATCCAGGGTCGTCCCCGGGTTACATCCAGGGCCTGGCAGCAGTCCCCGGCGGCAAAAATATCCGGCGCAGAGGTTTCCAAAAATTCATTGACCAGGATACCGGCCTCGACGGTCAAACCGGCGCTTCGGGCCAGCTCCAGCCGGGGAACGACCCCTTTGCCCACTACCAGGACATCACTCCGGATTTCTTTCCCTGATTTCAACGCGGCCCGGACCTGGTGATCCTTGACGCTGATTTGGGCAATATCGTCATTTCGGTTCAGGACCACGCCCAGGGACTTAAGATCCTTTTCCACCCAGACCGCTGCCCGTTCGTTCATGACCATGGACAGCAGATGCGGGGAGGAGACGACCATTTCCACCTCCAGGCCCCTTTCCTTCAACCCATAGGCCGTCTTGAGGCCCACAAAACCGCCTCCGGCAACGATCCCTCTCCCGACGGCCAGGTTTTCGATCTGCAGGGCGTCTTCCAAAAACCGCAAGGTATGGGTCCGGTTTTCGTCCCGGCAATATTCTGGCTGGACGGCGCCGGCTCCGGCAGCGATCAATAATTTATCGTAGTTCAGGGTGCGGCCGGAGGAACAGGCGATCGATTTCTTCCCCGGGTCGATCTGCGAGACTCGCTCCCCGAGAAGCCAGGTCACGTTTTTTGGGTAATGGGCTGTCTCCCGAATCGTCAGAAAATCCTGTTGGACTTCACGACCGAGGTACTGAGTGAGCAGGCAGCGGCAGTAGGGTTGCCGTTTTTCCTCGGAGATCGCCGTGATCTCGGCCTCGGGGGCAAACCGCAGGAGTGTTTCCAAGGCCGAAAGACCGGCGGCACTCAGACCAATGATCACCACTTTCATTCCGCCCTCCCTCATGGGGATTTGCCTAACAGGATGGGATCGGCCTTACTGAAAAACCCAAATAGCCGTTCCCGGATGACACTAGTCCAATTTGTTACAAAACAGGTTTGAATTTCAAGAAAAAAATCGCCTCTTCGAGATATTTTCGGCCCCGAATCAGTCCGGCATTCTCATTTTCCCTTCCTCCAGCGTTCAATACCTGGCGAATTTGCCTTTAGGTTTATATCGACCTCGGTTTATAATCGTCGAAATGGAAACAGTCGCGCCCTTTGGTCCAATGGAAATTAAGCGGACCCTCCCGGCCTGGGTGGATCATTTCATGAAAAATATCCCGCCCTGCCGAAGCGATGAGGAGAAGATGCGCCTGGCCATCTTCCTGGCCCGGGAGAATGTGATCCGGGAAACAGGCGGCCCCTTCGGCGCCGTCGTATTCCGGGAACTGGGCCACGAACTGATTTCAGTAGGCGTGAACAGCGTGGAACGGCTCAACAACTGCCTCTAACAAATTCATAGACTATGGTGAGGCCACCTCCGTTATCGCCTAATATCCCCCTTGGCGGTGAAAAGGATTCGGCAAAGGAGGTGCAAAGAGCCAATTAACCGGGTGGGGGCGATGGGCATTATAGTATCCCGGATAGGTTAAAAATAAAAGGAGGAGGTGGAGATGATTGAAAAGCTATTTTCTTTAAAGAACAAGGTGGCCCTGGTGACCGGAGGAAGCCGGGGCATCGGACGGTCCATTGCCCTGGCTTTCGCGGAAGCGGGGGCCGAGGTCGTGGTCTCCAGCCGCAACCGCAAGCCGCCGGAGTTGGAACAGGCCGCCGAAGCGATCCGCGCTTTGGGGGGCAACGGGCTGGCGATCGCGGCCCATGTGGGGAAGAAGACGGAGGTGGAGAATCTGGTCCAAAAAACCCTGGAGCGATTTGGGAAAATTGATGTGTTGGTCAACAACGCCGGTATGAATCCGGTGCTGAGTTCCCTATTGGATCTCGAGGAGCGGAGCTTGGATAAGGTGTTGGAGATTAATCTGAAGGGGGCCTGGCTCATGAGTCAGGCCGTGGCCCGCCGGATGATCGATCAAGGCGGGGGGCGGATCATCAATATCAGCTCGATCAGCGGTCTACGGGCCCGGGCCGACGGGACCGGGGCTTACTGTATCAGCAAAGCGGCGCTGAACATGATGACCCAGGTCCTGGCCCGGGAGCTGGCTCCGCACCACATCCTGGTCAACGCCATCGCCCCGGGCTCCATCAAGACCGAGTTCAGCCGGGTCAACTGGACCGATCCGGACCGGAAAGCGGTGCGCCTCCGAGAGATCGTTCTGCGGCGCTTCGGAGAACCCGAGGAGATCGCCGGACTGGCCCTCTTCCTGGCCTCCGAGGCGGGTTCCTTTGTCACCGGAGAGATTATCCGCGTAGACGGCGGGCAGACGATTTAGGAAGGTCACTCATTCATGGCGTACTCTCCATTCAGGGGAAGGACATACCCCTCCCAGACCCGCCGGTATTGGGCCTCATCTCCGGCAGGCCGGACCAGCATGACCTCCTGACAGAAGGCCCGTTGTTCCTCTCGGGTGGCGGGCAGACCGTAGATCTGCAAAGCGAACCGCGCGAAGTCCCGCACCATAAAATCGAAGATCTGGTTGAGAACATCCGAGTCCAGGTGCTCAAGCTGCGCCTGCTCCAAAATGAGCTGGCCGTAGACCACGATGGAGAACATCTCGCCGAGGGGGAGCGAGAAAACGGGGTCCAGATCCTGGATCTTGTCCGGTCCGGCCTTTTCGAGCAGCTCCCTGAAGATCTCGGTCTGGCGGATGAAGCGGCCGACGTTGGGGAGATCCCGGAAGGCTTCGAATATCGGCCGGTAGTCATGAAACCGGACCGCGCCCAAACCCTTGGTCGGTCCCTGATTGAACAAGAACAGGTCGTCTTTCAGGGAAAAATCGGGACCCACCGGGGCATATTCCGCGGGGCTGAAAAAATAGTTCTTCATGAATTTGCGGATGAGCTGGACATTTACGTGGACGGTGCCTTCGAGCTTGGACGGGCCCCGGACGTCGGCGGCGGCCATGTGGAAGTAGGTGTCCTTTTCAAAACCCTTGGCGGCAATCACCTCCCAGAGCAGGTTGATCACCTCTTCGGATTGCAGGGTCACCTTCATCTTGCTGGTGGGGTTGTAGAGCAGATAGCGCCGGTCATATTCCCCGGCCTGCCGGAAGTAGTCGGTGGCCCGGCGATGATAGCTTTTCATGGCCGTCAGCCGCAGCCAGGCGTCCATGAAGTTTCGACGCACATGAGGCATATCGCTGACCCGAACCCCGTAAAGGACGCGGTGGGCGGCATGGGTAATGGCCTCGTAGAAACAGTGTTCGGCCATTCCGATGGAGGCCGGGCCGATATTAAACTTGCCGATGTTTACCGTATTCAGCGCCGAATCCCAGGCCAGGGGACCCCGGGAAAGGATATCGTCCTCGGTGACGGGATAGTCGTGCAGGGCGAAGTTGGAGACGTACTCCTGGTGGGAGATGACGTTCTTTTTCAGCTCATAGGCCTTATGGCGGTAGTTGGTGACAAAGAAGACAAAATCGTCCGTCCCGTCTTTGACCTTGCCGAGGGTGGAAACCATCTCCGCCTCGTTGCCGTTGCCGATGTAATACTTCTCGCCGTTGGCCGACCAGGTGCCGTCGCCCCGGGGGGTCAGGGTGGTTTCGGTGGCGTAAATATCCGCCCCATGTGCCCGTTCGGACAGGCCGAAGGCGAAGATGGCGCCTTCCCGAAGGAGTCGGGCCGCTTTCTGTTTGGCCTTTTCGTTGGGGCTCATCCAGATGGGGCCCAGCCCCAGAATGGTGACCTGGAAGCAATACCAATAGCCCAAGCCGTAAAAAGCCAATAATTCGCTGAACTCGTTATTGCGCGCCGTGTCCCAGCGGCAGTCCGGGTCGTCATCGGCATATACCTTGGGCGTAAGCAGCTTGGCGAAAATCCGCTCCCGGCCGATGAAATCGACAAATTCCCGGTACCAGATTTTTCGGTTGTAGTCTTCAAGCAGCCGGCTTTTGCCCATGTTTTCAAAGAAGGCAATGGTTTTCTCCATAAGGAGCCGCGAGCCCTCATCGGCCATTAGAGTGATGTATCGCTTCGGTTGAATAAAAAAATTCACGGGACTGCCCCTCCATTCAAATGATTTGTGTCAATAAAAAAAATTAACATGTCGGGGGAGCAACTTGCAACCGATAAGTGATTGCCGAGAAGCTGGAAAAAACCGGCGGACATACCCGTTCAGCGGGCCGATCAGGAGGTCCAGCGGTTGGCCGTTTTGGAACCTTGGAAAACAAGGAGGGGCGGGAAAAAGCCAGGAAGCTTATCCAGACCCCCCCCCAGGCGCAAGTTGTTTCTTATTGCGAGGTTATTTAAGAGGTTATAGTGATGGACTTGCAAAAAGTCCAGCAGCAGCCCGAGCGCGATTAAGCGCCGGGCTGGGGTGAGGGTGGGACCATTTGAATTCACTTCAAATGGCGGGGGAGGGGAAGCCCTTCCCCGCCGAGCAGAAAGTCGTTTTTGGACTTTTTGCGAGGTCATCTATAGATATACTCCGCAGCAAATAATAAGATCGCCTGCCTTCTTCAGATAGGTGGTCTTATGTTCTACTTTTTTATTTACAGGATTGGTGTATTTGTAATCCACCCAGCCCGTCCCCTTCGTCTTGGCCACTTCCTGGATCTCTTTACGGAAGAATTTTCCGTCCGGGTCGGGGACCTCTAAAAGGTTCTTGCCGATCAACTTGGGATTCTTGGGGTGGGCTACGATCACTCCCTGCAGATCATAGGCAAACACGTAGACTTCCCCCTTGTCGAATTGTCCCTTGGCCGTGCTGATTTCAGCCAGGGCCTTCTCTTTGCCCTGGGCCTGAGCGAAGGCCGCCGCCTTTTCCACTAAGGAGACGGCCAGGTCTTTTTCCGAGGCAGCATAGACCGTTCCCACAAACAACCCCAACACCAAAAAAACCACGAAAAATCGTTTCATTATTTTCCCCCTTGCAAAAAATGTTAAATAGTATGGCCGACGGCCCTAGCTGATTATCGGAGCCGAGGACTAAAACTTAAGAATTTTATGACCTCTGCTGCCGCATCCCTTTGGACTTGCGGTGGGCATTATGATAGGATAGCGCCCTTAAATCTTGATTATTCAAAGGAAGTGCCGATATGAAGCTGCTGCGATTAAACATGGAAACGGGAACGATTGAATTTGAGGGCCTCCGGGAGGACTGGCTGCCCATCGGCGGCAGCGCATTGTTGGCCCGGATCATGAACCGGGAGGTCCCGCCGGCGGTGGATCCCCTGGGTCCCGAGAATGCCTTTATTGTGGCCGTCGGCCCCCTGGCCGGCACCGGGGCGCCCCAGCTTGGGCGCATCTCCGTCGGGGCCAAGAGTCCCCTGACGCTGGGGATCAAAGAGGCCAATGCCGGAGGCCCGGCCGGACAATTCCTCGACCGGCTGGGGATTCGCGCCATCGTTGTTCACGGCGCTCCGCCGGATGGCCGCTTAACCGTCTTATCGATCTCCGGGGATCGGGCGGCCTTGATCCCGGCCGAGGAATACCGGGGCCTTAAAAATTACGAACTGGCCGGGCGACTGAGGGAAAAGCACGGGGAAAAGACGGCGATCATCTCTACCGGCCCGGCGGGAGAGCGGAAATACCGGGGGGCCTCGGTCTCCTTGACCGATCTGTTCGGGGATCCCTCGCGGAATGCCGCCCGGGGAGGGCTCGGGGCCGTGATGGGGTCCAAGGGGCTCAAGGCCATTATCATCGATCCCGCAAAGACCGGTCCGGTGGCGACGGCCGATCCGGAGGCCTTTCGCCGGCGGGTGAAATCCTGGGTCAACACCCTCAAACACGATGTGAGTTGCAGCCTTTATTCCCGCTTCGGCACGCCTTTCGCCGTTTCCAATTCCGCCAGCCAGGGGACCTTGCCGACCCTGAATTACCGTTCGGGCCGGCCCGAAGATTTTATCGCCGTAAGCGGCAACAGCATCCAGAAAATCCTTTTTGAGCGGGGCGGCCGGATGCACGGCTGTATGCCCGGCTGCGTGGTCCGCTGTTCCATCATCTATCCCGATCAGGAAGGGAAACGGATCTGCTCGGCGTATGAATATGAAACTATCGCCCTGCTGGGAAGCAATCTGGGCATCACCGATCCGGATGCCATTGCCCGGCTCAAATTCCTTTGCGACGATCTGGGGGTCGATGCCATCGAAACCGGCAGCGCTTTGGGCCTGGCGGCGGAGGCCGGGAAAATGACCTTCGGCGATTGGTCCTCGGCCGCGCGGCTGCTGGAAGAAATGGAACGGGAAACGCCGTTGGGCCGGGCCCTGGGAAACGGGGTGGTGGCCACCGCCCAATACCTGGGCGTCAGCCGGGTGCCCGCCTATAAAGGGCAGGCCCTGCCCGGCCATGATCCCCGATCGACCAAGGGAACCGGGGTCACCTATTACACCAGCCCCATGGGCGCGGATCACACGGCCGGGCTGACCTACCGGATTCCCCTCAGCCGAACGAAACAAGCGGAGAATTCGCTCAAGGCCCAGGTCCAGGCCGCCGTCTGTGACGCTTTCGGCTACTGCCTGAATGCCGTTCCCGGCGGACGGGTTTCCCTCTATCCCTTCCTGGCCGATCTGTTGAACGCCCGCTACGGGGGCCGGTGGACGCCCGCGGATGTCCTGGAGATCGGCAAACAGACGCTTAGGGATCAGCTCGCTTTCAATGGAAAGGCCGAATTCAGCCGGGGGGACACCCGGGAGGCCGCCTTTATTCGCGAGGAGGCGGTTGCCCCGACCCACCAGGTTTTCGATGTGGAGGAGGCCGAGATCACGCATTTCTGGGCCGGGCTGGACTCCTTTCAGGAAAAAGAAAAGATCTGGGAAATCCGCATCCCGCCCCTGCCGGAAACGCTGTTCGGCGCCGGGGTGGCGGGAAAAATGGGGGAAGTCCTGAAGCGTCTTCAGGTCAGGAAACTGTTTATCGTTACCGATCCGGTCATGTATTCCCTGGGGCGGGCGGACGAGATCCGCCGGATCGTTGAGCCTCGGGGTATCGAAACGGTTGTTTTTTCGGAGGTGGAGCCCGATCCTCCCATCGAACTCATCGAACGAGCCGGGCGGCTGTATATCGAATCAGGCTGTGACGGCATTCTCGGCCTGGGCGGCGGCAGTTCGATGGATACGGCCAAGGCCCTCGGGTTGCAGGTCACCCACTCCGGGGACCTGAGGGAATTTGAAGGGATTGTGGGCGGAGGCGGCAAAATCAAGCCGATTCTACCGCCGATCCTCTGCCTGCCGACTACTTCCGGGACGGGAAGCGAGGTCAACCCCTGCGCGGTGATTACCGATAAGGAACGGGACCTGAAACTGGTTTTGATGAGCAATCACCTGATCCCGCGGGTGGCGGTCATCGATCCCCTGTTCTGCCGGACTATGCCGCCCGGACTGACCATCGCCTCCGGTATCGACGCCCTGGCCCACTGCGTCGAGGGCTATGTTTCCCTGGCCACCCCCTACCACCCCTACTTCGAGTCCATGGCGGTTTACGGGGTTAAACTGATCGGGCGCAGCCTCCCCCGGGCCTATCGGGACGGGGAGGATATCGCCGCCCGGACCGACCTGTGCATGGCGGCCCTCTGCGGCGGCCTGGCCTTTCTGAAAGGCCTGGGGATCGGCCATGCCATTACCCATGTGCTGGGCGCCCACTACCATCTGCCCCACGGTCGGGCGGCCATCTACGGCCTCCTCGGCTTTGTCCGGGCCAACCGGGACACCTGTAAGGACCCCTTTACCGATCTGGCCCAGATGTTGAACCGCTCCAACGACCTCCTGGAAAGCCTGCTGGCCTTCTACGAGAAGCTCGATATCCGCATCAGCCTGAAGGCCGAGGGAATTCCCCAAGGGGACCTGGAGAAGATCGCCTTTTACACCTCGCGCGACGCGGTGAATATGGCCACCGATCCCACCACCCCCAGCCGGCGGAAAATTCTGGAGTTGCTGCAGGAGATGTATGATTGACCAGATTTGAAGGCCCATGATTGACAGTCAGGGTAAGTCGTGCTATTAGAAGTTATCTAATTAATTTTTTTTTCTATTTATTCGCCCAACTTTACCGGGGAGGACTTAATGGAATCCTAAGGCCCTTTTCTCATTCTCAGAGGAAGGGCCTTTTTATCCTCTAGGATAGATTGGGGCGGTAATTTTTAGGAGACAGGGAGGTGGATTATTAAAATGGATAGTGAAAAGATTGTCGATTTTTTAAAAAAAAACAAAAGTGAGATCGAGAGGCGGTTCACCGTTAAGCGTATCGGATTGTTTGGCTCTTTTCTGCATGGTTCCGCCGACGACCAGAGCGATATAGATATTTTAGTAGAGTTGGCCCAACCGACTTTGGATCATTATATGGATTTGAAATTTTTTCTGGAGGACCAACTTAGAAGGTCTGTGGACCTGGTTTTGGCTGACTCATTGAAACCCCGTCTTCGGCCGATCATCGCCGGTGAGGCGGTCTATGTCTAGGGACTATCGCCTTTACCTCGATGACATTCTTGAGGCGATAAAGCAAATCAGGTCCTATGTCGAAGGCCAAGACGAAAAATCGTTTGCCAACGATAGAAAAACCCAGGATGCCGTAGCCCGGAACCTGGAGATTATTGGCGAGGCAGCGAAAAGCCTACCGGATAGTTTTAAAGAAACGACTTGCAAGATAGATTGGCGTAAAATTACCGGAATGCGGAATATTCTGGTTCATGAATATTTTGGGATCAATTTACCC
The DNA here is from genome assembly GCA_963843145.1 of uncultured delta proteobacterium. Lineage (GTDB taxonomy): Bacteria > Desulfobacterota > RBG-13-43-22 > RBG-13-43-22 > RBG-13-43-22 > CAVQSS01. The sequence continues at coordinate 140,029 of CAWJJC010000010.1, read as the reverse complement.
ATCGTTTGGGATGTGGTCCAGAATAAACTCGATCCATTAGAGGCGGTCTGCCAAAAGTTTTTTGAAGCTCTGCAAAACAATAAGCCCGTATCCTAAAAATTAACGTTTCATTAAGGAAGTTGTACTGTAAGTCCAAAAACTTTTTAATCCGGATGGGAGAGGGAATTTGATTTTACTCCATGGCAGAGATTGATATCTATGAAAGCTAAGGAGTTCGACAGAAAGTTTGACGAAGGAGATGACATCTCTAAGTACCTTGATTTGTCCAGGGCTCGGAGATCGACACTGGAACAGAAGAGGGTTAATGTTGATTTTCCGGCTTGGATGATCAGACAATTGGATAAGGAAGCGAAACGCCTGGGAGTGCCCCGACAATCCATCATTAAACTGTGGGTGGCTGAACGTCTGAAAAAGGCATCCTGAAAATCACCGTTGTAAAGCGCATAAATGAAAAAAGACCCGATTGTCAAAAAGGTGCGCGAAATCCGAAGGCGGATGGACAAGGAATCTCAAGATGCTCCCGATTCCTATTTTCAACGTTTAATAAAAATTCAGGATGGCTGCTCCGGTCGACTGGTCAGCCGGCCACCAAAACCGATTTATCCTGGAAAACGTGATAGGGTCGCTTGAGTTTGTTATAGCCTTTAGGAAAAATTCTCCGCTGGGTTATTCATCGCGTCCAGGCCCAAAGTCGGATAAATTCCAAGGCAGCATCAAATCAGTTGGTGGTGGTCTGATAGTACTTAATCGTAAAAGATAAAGATGCGACCCCATACCGTACGCAACGCCTGGCTGGGGGTAACCGTGGAGGATCGCAAATACGGGCTCCCCCGGCTTGACTGTCTTCGCCGGGTGCCGGCCCATATCCGCTTTACCTCGGTTGAGCCGTTACTAGAGGACCTGGGCGTCCTGAACCTGCACGGAATCCACTGGGTCATCGTCGGCGGTGAGTCCGGACCCAAGGCCCGGCCGATGCGCCAGGAGTGGGTGCTGAACGTCAAGCGCCAATGCGACGGGCAACGGTCCGCCTTTTTCTTCAAACAGTGGGGAGGCTGGGGAGCTGACGGTAAGAAGCGGGCAAAAAAACATAATGGCCGTCTCTTGCAGGGAAAGACGTGGGATTCAGTACCTTCCTTGAAGGTACAAGGTAATGCGGGTGTTTGATGGATAATGGAACAGGTAAAAGTATAGTCAAATAATCGATGGGAAGGCAAGGGATGCCCTCGAATTTATTTATGCCAAAAGCAAACTCATAGCATTGGAGCTTCGAAATTGAATCAACTCCTGGAGGCTTTTGTGGCGGAAGCACAAGTAGCCGTCTGATGTCGAAATTCCCCTCCGGAAGATTAAAAATCCTGGTTAATCCGGATGGGGCCAAAGGCCTTGGCGCTCCTCGACCAGATAACAAAAACGTTCCCATTCTATCTCCCGGCCGGAAAAAGGACAGCGCAGCCTGACCTTGCGGTCACTCAGGCCTATCACTTCCCAGTCCCCCCGGCGGGGGCCGCTTTCAATAAATATCTTTTGTCCGACCAGCAGGGGATAGGGTTGGAAAACCAAAAATTGTTGGTCTGTACCCTTTCCCTGGGAACCGGCCGGAGCCGTTTTATCCGCCATAAATATTCTCCCCCGCCCATTTTCAGGCTTTTTTAGTTTTTCCAGGTTGGTCTGGTTCAGAGACTGCCATCATAAATAGGGTCTGCAAAAGGGTCAAGAAGAAAGCCTTTTGATGGTTGGGATATCTTGTCCGAACCTCCTGGCGCTTGGTAAATAAAATGGGGAAGCCCGCTATTCTTTGGTCAGCTCCCGGGCGATGACCATCCGCTGGATCTCGCTGGTCCCTTCGTAAATCCGGTACAGGCGGAGGTCCCGGTAAAACCGCTCTACCGGGAAATCCTTCATGTAGCCCATGCCGCCGAAAATCTGGACGGCCCGATCGGCCACCCGGCAGGCCATCTCCGTGCAAAAGAGTTTGACCATGGAGGCTTCCTTGATCACCGTCCGGCCCTGGTCCCGCAGGGAAGCGGCGTGGTAGAGCATCTGCCGGGCGGCATAGATCTCGGTGGCCATATCGGCCAGCATGTTCTGAACGGACTGGAATTGGGCGATGGGTTTGCCGAATTGAACCCGCTGCCGGGCATAGGCCACGGATAAATCCAGGAGCTTCTGGGCCCCGCCGAGGGCGCAGGCCCCCATGGTCAGGCGGCCTTTGTCGAGCACCCGCATGGCGGTCTTAAACCCCTGGCCGATCATCGCTTCCCCACCGATCACCTGCTCGACCGGGACGCGGCAATCATCAAAGATCAGTTCGCAGGTGTGGCTGCCCCGGAGCCCCATCTTCCGTTCGATAGTTCCTACCGAAAAGCCCGGAGTCCCCTTTTCAATCACGAAAGCCGTGATCCCGCCGCGGGTTCGTTTTTGCTTGTCGGTCACGGCCAGGACAGTGGCGACGTCGGCTACGTCGCCGTTGGTGATGAAGTGCTTGAGGCCGTTGATCACAAAGGTCTCTCCCTGTCGCTCGGCTGTGGTCTGGATGTTCCCGGCATCCGACCCCGCTTCCGGTTCCGACAGGGCCAAACAGGCGGTCCATTCCCCACTGGCAATCCGGGGAAGGTATTTCTGTTTCTGCTCCTCGGTGCCGTCCAGGAGGATCCCCATGGAGCCGATCCCGTTGCTGGTGCCGATACGGGAACGGAAGGCCGCATTGGTTTTGGTCAATTCTTCATAGACCAGACATTCGCCGAAGGTCCCCAGATCCAATCCCCCGTATTCCTCCGGGATGGAAAGGCCGAACAGCCCCAATTCCCGCATTTTTTGGACGATCTCCTCCGGGATATGATCCTCGTCCTCCACTTGTTGGGAAAGGGGCTCCAGGTCCTGATTCACGAAGCGGCGGATCGTCTCCCGCATCAGGCGCAGGCTTTCCGGGATCTCATAGTCCATAATGAACTCCTTTTCTATAATTTCTTGCCACGGACCCACTCAGAGCAGCATAGCCGCAACGAAATTCGAAATCCGCGGAAAAAGACAAGGGCAATCTCTCACAGAGACCACAGAGAACGCAGCGGGCGAGAGATTTCTTCCTGACTTCTAGCACAAACCACTTTTTGACCGGCAAACCTCCGACCTGCAGAAAAAAACTTTGGGTTAAGGACGCATACCCCGTTTTTTCGGCCCCAACTGGCTGGGCAGCAGGCGGTAGGCATTTTCAACCCATTCGCAGAGCAGCGGCCGGGTGTCGCGAGGGTCGATGATCTCCTCAATGCCGAACTTCTCGGCGGTCAGGAAGGGGGAGGTGAACTTCGACAGACGCTGCTCGATTTCCTGGCGCAGGGCCTGAGGATCTTCGGAGGCTTCGATCTGTCGGCGGTAGGCCGCCTGCACGCCCCCCTCGATGGGCAGGGAGCCCCATTCGCCCGAAGGCCAGGCGTAACGCAGGTTGAGACGGGAATGGTTGCCATGGGCCGCTCCGGCGACTCCGTAGACCCGCCGGAGGATGATGGAACACCAGGGGACCGTAGCCTGGTAGACGGCAAAGATGTAGCGGGCCCCGAAGCGGATGGTGCCCTGTTTCTCCGCCTCCACCCCGATCATGAAGCCCGGGTTGTCCACAAAATTGACCACCGGCAGGTGGAAGGTGTCGCAAAGATCGATGAAGCGAACCAGCTTGTCGGCCCCTTGGGCGGTGATGGCGCCGCCGAAAAAGTTGGAATCGTGGGCGAAAACCCCCACCGGCCGGCCGGACAGCCTACCCAGGCCGGTGACCACCGAACGGCCATGTTTGGCCCCGATCTCGAAAAACGATCCCTGGTCCAGCACCAGCGTCAGGATGCGGCGCACCGGGTAGGGTCGGCGTTTGTTTTTAGGGATGATGCGGATCAGTTCCTCCTCGCGGCGGTCGACCGGATCGGAAGACGCCTGAACCGGAGGAAGTTCATAGACCGAATCCGGCAGGTAGGAAAGAAAACGGCGGACCTGATCAAAGGCTTCTTCTTCGGTGGCCACCTCGTTGTCCACGGCGCCGAAGCCGCCGGTCTGGATTTGGGACCCGCCGAGTTCCTCCTTACCCACTTTCCGGCCCAGCGCCGGTTCCACCACCGGTGGTCCGGCTACAAAGAGCTGGGCCGTTTTGCGGGGCATGACCGAGAAATGGGAAAAGACCACCCGGGCCGCGCCCAGACCGGCCACCGATCCCAGGGCGGCGCTGACTACCGGCACGGTGGAAAGCAACTCGGCCATGGTGTCCATGCCCGGGTTGTAAGGCACGTAGGTGCGATCCATCTGCTCCAGAAATTTAACGCTTCCTCCACCTCCGGTACCGTCCACCAGGCGGATCATGGGCAGGCGAAGATCCAGGGCCATCCGTTCGGCGTAGGCCGCCTTGTGTCCGATGGCGGCATCGGCCGCTCCGCCGCGAATGGTAAAGTCGTCGGCCCCCACCACTACCCGGCGCCGATCGATCCGCCCGGTCCCCAGGACAAAATTGGAGGGAAATAATTTGACCAAGCGGTCTTCCTTCCAGGTGGGAACCCCGGTGATGGCGCCGGTTTCGTGGAAGCTGCCTTTATCCAGCAAACGATCGATCCGCTCCCGGACGTTCAAACGACCGGCCGCCCGATGGCGGGCCAGGTTTTCCTCCCCGCCCATCTGGGTCGCCAGACGTTCCCGAAGGCGAAGTTCCTCGACCTCCGACAACCAGCCTTGATCTAAATCGTGCTTTCCACTACCCATGTCAATCTCCTTTTAGTTCAAATCCGAAATCCGAATATCGAAATCCGAAACAAATTCAAATGACCAAATTTCAAAATTCGAAACGTCTTTGTTTTGATCTTTTGGATTTTTGGACCTTCGTGCTTATTTCGGATTTCGTGCTTCGGATTTCGAATTTAAAGAGCACGCCAGTATCAGGGTGCTACGAATCTACCGACCGGTTTCCTCGTGAAAGACACAGCGCAGGGCCTCCCCCTTCAGCAGGGCCTCGAAGCATTTGTTGCAGGAGATGCAGGTGGCTCGGTGGAGGTCGCCGTTTTGCCAGTCTTTGATAATCGCCGGTTCTTTGATGAGTGGCCGGCTGAGGGAGATCAGGTCGGCCTCGCCGTTTTGAATCACTTCTTCCATGAGTGCCGGCGTCCGCATCCCTCCGACCATCATGACCGGGACCGGTACTTCCGATTTTATTTCCCGGGTCCAGGATCTGAAATACGCTTCGCGGTCCAGCCGGGTGATGCGGGTCTTGAATTCGGCGTTATCATACCCCTGGCCCCTCAGTCCGGAGCTGATTTCCAAAGAGTCGTAGCCCCACTGGGCCAGGCGAAGCGCGGCCTGTTTCCCTTCAGGGAATTCCAGTCCGCCGGGAAACCCGTCCTGGACCCCGATCTTGAGCAGGACTGGATAGGCTTCACCTACCCGGGACCTGATGGCCCCCAGGATTTCGCGGTGAAGGCGCAGGCGGTTTTCCAGGTCCCCGCCCCAGGCATCGGTCCGCCGGTTGGTGAAAGGGGACAGGAACTGGCTCAGCAGATAGGCATGGGCCCCGTGGACCTGAACCGCATCCAGCCCGGCTTCTTGGGCTCGGCCGGCGGCCTCGCCGAAAGCCCCGATGACCTCCAGGATTTCTTCCTCAGTCATGGCCCGGTAGGCCCCTTGGAAGTAAGGGTCATCGGTGATGATGGCTGGGGCCAGGGCCTGCTTGCGATGGGGTTTAAAGGCCTTGGCCGTTTCCCTGCCGGCATGAAACAACTGGACGGCAATTTTAGCGCCGTGTTCGTGAGCGGTTTCAGCCAAATTCCGGAAGCCCGGGATACAATCGTCGTCGGCCAGAGAATTTTGGAAGACTGAAATTTGACCGGAGGCCTGCACATAGGCAATGCCCAAAATGATCAGGCCTACTCCGCCCTTGGCCAGATCCTCCACCATTTGGATTTGTTCGGAGGTAACCCGGCCGTTTTTTCCAGACATTCCGTCATAAGTGGCGGACCGGACAAACCGGTTAGGCAAGGTTAAATTTTTTAGGGGAAAAGGTTGGAAGAGCATGCTCATACCAAACCCAGCAGTTTCTCGACCCGGCTGATCTTGCCCTCGAGGTCGGCCTGACGGCCGATCATGATCCGCTGGGCCATGGGGGGCCCGGCCCCGTGCATGGACTCGATGAGATAGCCCACGGCTCCGGCGCCGGCCACCAGGTTTTCGATCAGGCGCAGCACCTTCATGCGGTCGACCACCCGACTGCCCGGAGAGGCGGCCAGGTATTTCTGGATATAGGGACCGGTCACCGGGTCATCCAGATCCGCGGCCGAAGGCATGGTCCCCAGGAGGCCGCCGGCGATGTCCGTAGCCAGCCGGGCCAGTTCGAAAGGGAAGCGGGTGACATTCAGCTTGCAGACGTTGGCCAGGAGCAGGTTAACCTGGTAATTTCCGGCCGGGGTCTTTTCACCGGTGGCGGAACAGGCCAGTCCGCAGGCATAGATCGTTTCATTGAGCTGGATCATTTCCACGATTTTATCCTTAATGTGGCTGGCCTCCGATACGCCGTTCATCCGGGCGATCAAGGCCGCAGCTCCGATGAGGACGTCGCCTACCCCGACTTTGCAGCCCCCGTAGCTCTGCCGGTGATAGGAGGCGAACCGCTCGACCAGGATTCCGGAGAAATCGACTTCCCCGTTAAGGAAAAGGCGTTCGTCGGGGATAAATACATCCTCAAAAACGGTCATCACTTCCTGGCCGCCATAGGTGGGATTGCCCTTGTCCAGTGGAAAGGCTTCCAGTTTCCGGGTATCGCTGGTCTGCCGTCCGTAGATGTGCCGGACGCCCTCGGCATTGGTGGGAACCGCGCAGCAGACCGCCCAGTCCTCTTCCCCCGCCCGCATCGTCAGGGTGGGCATGACCAGTATCTCGTGGGAATTGAGCATGCCGGTTTGATGGAGTTTGGCCCCGCTGATCACCACGCCCCCCGACCGGCGTTCCTTGATCCGCAGGTACAGGTCCGGGTCCTGCTGGTCCTTGGGGCGCTTCCCCCGGTCCCCTTTGGGATCGGTCATGGCCCCGTCCACCAACAGATCCTGTTGCTGGATCGATTTCCAGTAGTCCCTGAAACGTTGGTGATAGGAAGTCCCGTGCTTCCGGTCGCAGTCAAAGGTGGTGCTGAAGATGGCGTTGGCCGCGTCCAGTCCAACGCAGCGTTGAAAACAGCAGGCGGTCTGAACGCCGCAGTAGCGCTGCATCTTGACTTTGTTGATCAGGTCTTCCGTGCTTTGGTGAATATGGGTGAAGCGGTTCACGGTATCCTGACACAGCGGTGACTCGACGCAGAACAGATCCCGGGTTTCCGATTGGTGGGCGGCATCATAGGTAAAGGCCACCGCCTGCCGGGAGGGTTGGACCAGGCCGTGTTCGGTCAGGTCGCTGGTTTCTTTTCCCAGGATGTGGGCCGCTAGCCCATAAGATTCGATGGAATCGAGGTATTCCGCCCCTGTTTTTAAGGCCATTTATTTTTCCGTTTCGTCTCAATTTTCGTATTAGAAAGCCCCTTCCGGCATATCCACTACCTCCCGCCCGGACCGCAGACAGGTCTCCAGCCGGGCCAGGGTCAGCGGCAAGGTCGTCCCGGTGAAGTAGGTGGCTTGAGCCACTTTTCCGGAGAGAAAATCAGTGCCCTTGCCGGAGTCTATCTGTTCCTGGGCGATGACCGCCAGGTCGAGGAGTCGCCAGACCATGGTAATATCGCCAAAGCACAGCAGGGCCGGGTAGGTATAGGAGGCCCACTGGAGCGGATCGGTTTTCATCTTTTCAGCCAGTGTACGGGCGGTTTCGGCCAATCGCTCCACGGCCTTGGCCAGGGCCTGGATTTCCGACCCAAGGACGGGCTGGGAGGAATGTTTCCTACAGAACTCCTGAATCTCGGACAGGAAGGCCTTGAACAGCGCCCCGCCATTCAACCGCATCTTTCTTCCCAGCAGGTCGACGGACTGAATGCCGTTGGTACCCTCGTAAAGGGACATGATCTTTGAATCTCTTAAGTATTGTTCCAGGGGGTACTCGCGGCAAAATCCATAGCCGCCCAGGCACTGGATAGCGGTTTCACAGACCCGAAAGCCCATATCCGAGCAGTAGGCCTTGATGATCGGGGTTAGAAAATCCACCAGGGCCTGGTAATGTTTCTTCTCTTCCCCTTCGGGCAGCTCCAGAGCCAGGTCCGACCAGTAGGCCCCGGTGTATATCATGGAACGCATTCCATCCACCGAAGCCTTCATCCAAAGCAGCATGCGCCGCACGTCGGGGTGGTCGATGATCGGGACAAAGCCCGGTTTGCGACCGGCCAGATCCGAGCCCTGGATCCGCTCCCGAGCATAGGCCAGGGCGTTGAGATAGGCGCTGCCGGCCAGGGTCATTCCGCTCACGCCGGTATTGATACGGGCGGCGTTCATCATCTGGAACATGTGGGCCAGGCCGTTGTTTTCTTCGCCGCACAGATAGCCGATACACCCGTCTTGTTCCCCGAAAAGCAACTGACAGGTAGGCGAGGCGTGGAGACCCAGTTTTTTTTCGACGCCGCCGCAGACCACGTCATTTGGTTGCCCGAGGGAACCGTCCGGGTTGATCCGGACCTTGGGAACGACGAACAGCGAAATGCCCTTGACGCCTTCGGGCGCCCCTTCGATGCGGGCCAGGACCAGGTGAATGATGTTTTCCGTCAGGTCGTGGTCTCCCCAGGAGATGAAGATCTTGGAGCCCTTGATCCGGTAGTGCTCGCCTTCGGGCATGGCGGTGGTCCGGATGGCGGCCAGGTTGGAGCCGGCTTGTGGTTCGGTGAGGGCCATGGTCCCGGCCCATTGCCCGCTGAACATGGACGGCACAAAGCGTTCCTTTAGTTCCCGGCTCCCGAAGTTTTCGATCAGGTGAGCAGCCCCATGGGTCAGGCTGGGGGCCATGTTAAAGGCCTGGCAAGCCCCATACATCAGGTCGTTAATGACGATGCGCGTCATGTGGGGAAATCCTTGGCCACCGTATTCCGGGGCCCGGGCCGCGGCAATCCAGCCGTTTTCACCGTATTGCCGGAAAGCCTGTTTGAACTCGGGAGCACAGCGAACCGCCCCCTGGTCGAAGACCACCCCCCAGTTTTCCCCGATCTCCTGGAGTGGGGCAATTTCAGTCCGGGCATATTTCAGAGCCTCCTTGACCAGCAGGTCCAAGGTGTCTTCATCCAGCTCCCGGTAACGGTCCAAGCGGCACAGACTGCCGTAATTCAACTGGCTTTTCAAAATAAAAAAAAGATCCTTTTCGTTCACTCTAAAATGGGACATGGCTTGATCCTTCGCTTTTTGGTTTTTTTAGTTACACTTCGTCTTTTTGGGTTGGTATTCCCCAGATCTGCTACGGGGCCGTTGGGCCTCGGAAAAAGGGGTTTCCGAAGGTACTCCGGACTCCGAATCCGGGCCTAACTTGCCAATTTTATTTAAAGCAGGCCCAAACACTGAGTCTTTTGATGCTTCCCCGGCTGGCCCTGCCTCTGAGGAGATTTAAAAACACAGGGGCCGGGTTTGAACCTAAAAAGTCCCGCCTGAGGGAGAAAACCCTTTTTCCGCGGCCCAACGGCTACAGAGACCCAATCCTAGGTTAATCGGCCAGATGTTGTGGCCACCCACCTAAAAGGACGAACAACCTTTCAAAGCGCGTCCTTCCCTGGAATCCAAGATGGAATAAAATAATGATCGGGGTTCTCCGGCGGGGGGAAAGACGGACTTAAAATCCCAGATAAGTCTTGCGGAGGACCTCGTCTTGGAGGAGTTGCTGCCCGGTGCCCTCGGCGATGATCTTACCCGAGGAAAGCACGTAATTGCGGATGGCCATTTGGAAGACGGTACTCACTTCCTGCTCCACCAGGAGCACGGTGATGCCCAGGCGGTTGATCTCCGAAATTTTATCGAAAACCTCCTTGCGCATCAGGGGAGCCAGACCGGTGGAGGGTTCGTCGATGCACAGCAGCTTGGGTTCGGACATGAGGGCCCGTCCGATGGCCAGCATCTGCTGCTCCCCCCCGGAGAGGGTCCCGGAAACCTGGCCGGAGCGGCTCTTCAAAACCGGAAACATATCATAGATTTTTTCCAGACCTTCCTGGGTTTTCTTTTTATCCTTTTGCAGGTAGGCCCCGGCCAGCAGGTTATCCAGGACGCTCATTTCCCGGAAAGGTCTTCGCCGTTCCGGGCAAAGCACGAGTCCCCGCCGGACGATTTCATGGGCCGGGACTTGGTCGATCCGCTCCCCATTGAAGGTCACCGTACCCTCCAGGAAGATGTCCCCGGCCGTGGAGCGACGCTTGATCTCTCTTTCCCAGGCCACCAGACCGGTGATGGCCCGCAGGGTGGTGGATTTGCCGGCCCCGTTGGGGCCCACCAGGCTGACCAGTTCCCCCGCGTCCACGGACAGGTTCAGGTCATTGATGAGTACGGCCTTTTCGTAACGCACATTCAAATGTTCGACTTGCAGCAACATTTTTTAATCCGATTTAAATTACCCGTCATCCTGGCTGAAACCAGGATCCAGGGGCGTTTAAGGTTCAAAAAACCTGGATACCGGATCAGGTCCGGTATGACGGTGAAAAACTAACCTAAAAAATAGGTTTGAAACTATTGGGCAGACTAAACGTTTCCCTGTCCCAAGTAGGCTTCGATAACCTGGGAATTGTTTACCACTTCTTCCGGGGGACCCTCCGCCAGGAGCGTTCCGAAATTGAGGACCACAATCCGATCCACAATCTTCATCAACTGTTGTAATTTGTGCTCCACGATGATCATGGCCGGACCTTCACTGTGCAGGCGGCCAAAGCGCCCCCCTTTGTGAAGCCTTCGGATGGACTTGGCCATCAGGTCCGTTTCGGCCGGGCTCAAACCGCCGAAAGGTTCATCTAAAAGCAGCAGTTCAGGTTCGGTGGCGATGGCCCGGGCCACCTCCAGCCGCTTGAGATCTCCCTGGGACAGGGTGGAGGCCTTTTCCAGCGCCATGTCGGAGATTCCAGCGAATTCCAGGGCATCCATGGCCTTGGCTTCGACCTTCTTGACCCACTCCCCCCGTTTCATGGACCGGGGAGACAGGCAAGAAACCATGACATTGGCGATGATGGGTAGTCTTCGGAAGGGCCGCATGTTCTGAAAGGTGCAGGCGATACCCAGGTTGACGATGTCCCAGGTCTTCATGCCCACGATGGATTTCCCTTTGAAATGAACCTTTCCCGAATCCGGTTTCAGGATGCCGTTGATCAACCGAAGCAGGGTGGTCTTGCCCGCCCCGTTCGGTCCGATGAGGCCGATGATTTCCTTCTGCTCCATGCGGAAGGAGACATCGTTGATCGCCAGGAGGCCCCCGAAACTCTTGGTCAGGGATTCGACTTCCAGATACGGTTCGGACATATCAGGCCTCCTCGGCCTCCTCCCGCAATTCTCTTCTGGAAACTTTGCCCACGTCGGTCTTAGGCAATTCCCCTCGGAATTCGACGATTTTGGGCACCTTGTAGTGGGCCAGCTTTTCTTTGCAGAATTCGATGATTTCCTCTTCCGAAACTTTCCCCCGGGCCTCGCTTTCCAGGACCACGTAGGCCTTGATCAGATTTCCCACCTTGGGGTCGGGAACGCCGACCACCCCGGCGGCCTTGATCTGGGGGTGCTGGTACAAGACCTCCTCCACATGGCGGGCGAAGACCGAGTAACCCTTGTACTTGATCAGGTCTCGCTTGCGGTCGAAGAAATGGAAGTAACCCTCCTCGTCCATGCTGACCAGATCGCCGGTTCGCATCCAGCGCTGTCCGTCGATCTCCAGGAAGGTCTCCTGGTTGCTCTCCGGCCTTTTCCAGTAGCCTTGCATGATGTTGGGGCCTTTGAGGATCAGTTCGCCCACTTCGCCGACCGGCATGAAGTCAGCGGTTTCATGGTCGACGATGGCGGCCTGGACGCCTGGTATCGGGACCCCGAAGGAGCCCTTTTTCGGACGGTGGATGGGGGTGCTGTGGCTGACCGCCGTGGTCTCCGTCATCCCGTAGCCTTCGAAGATTCGGGAGCCGGTCCGCCGTTCCCAACCTTCGATGGTGGACTCGTGCAAAGTGTCGGCGCCGCAGGCGATCATTTTGAGTTTTTTCCAATTGACCCGGTCGGTTTTTTCATATTCCTTCAGGTATTCAAAGAGGGTCGGCACCCCGTAAAATCCTGACGCCTGGTAGCGTTCCATGGCCGAGAGGATTTCTTCGATATCCGGGGTGGTAAACAGCACCAGGGTGGCGCCCATGGCCAGTCCGCCGAGCATGACCACCACCTGGCCGTAGATATGAAAAAAGGGCAGGAAGGCCATGACCGTTTCCTTCCCTTCCTCGAAGATGGGCCAGAAACTCAAGATCTGGGCCTGGAGGGAAACCATGTTATAGTGGGTCAACATGGCCGCCTTGGGCAGGCCGGTGGTACCGCCGGTGTAGGGCAGGGCGGCCAGGTCCTGATGCGGATCGATGGAGACCATCGGGGGCTGGGGAGCGTTCCCCTTGATCAGGTTCTTGAAACAGGCGAATCCCCAACCTCTTGATTTTGTCGGCCGAGGGCAGTTCCATCCCGCCGTAGGCCTTGGCCAGGGCGCTTTTGCCGAACCATTTCTTCATGGCCGGCAAGTATTCGGCAATGCTGGTCAGGATCACTCGGTCCGGGGTCATCCCGGCCTTTTCCAGGTTGTCGTACAACAGGTCTTGGCAGATTACGGTCCGGGCCTCGCTGTCCGTGAGTTGATGTTTCACTTCGATGCTGGTATACACCGGACTGATCGGGGTTACCTTGGCCCCCAACTTGAGGACGGCAAAATAGGCGATGACGTACTGGGGGCTGTTCAGCAAATACAGGGCCACGGTGTCGCCCTTTTGGACCCCCAGGCCGGCCAGGCCCACGGCGAAGCGGTTGGCCAGTTCCTTGAGTTCGGCGTAGCTTATTTTTTTGCCATAAAAGACCAGGGCCGTTTTGGAGGCATATTTGTCGGCAATCCGGTCGAACAGCTCCGGGACGGAAATGTCGGGAACAACGGGTTCGGCCGGCACCCCTTCGGGGTAGAATTTCAGCCAGGGTCTGGAAAGATATACGTCTTTAGGGTCCATATCCAATTCCTTAGAGTAAAATTTTCGCCGCCAAGGCGCCAAGGCCGCAAAGATTTTTTAAATTGGCCGCCGTGAGGGCGGCCAATTTAAAAGCCTTTGGCCTGCGGCTAATACGTTTCTAAGACTCTGATTTCAATTTAATTCGATCGGTTATTGATCGAATTAAAATATATACCTTTGCGCCCTTTGCGCCTTGGCGGTGAAACCTTCAATCTAATTGTGCAGTGCAGACGCGGCAGGTTTTGCGCGTCGCCACGTTTCGTAACTTGCACCGCGGGCACTCCTTTTCAATTTTATCCCGGACCCAGTGGATCAGACCCTCCGGCATGAAGAGCAGGATCAAAAGGATAATAATGGCGAACATTAAGGTCCGGTACTCGGGCCAGAAGCGAAAAAATTCCAGCAGGGGAAACAAGATGAAAACCGACGCGACGGGCCCGTAGATGGTGGCGATTCCTCCGAAAACCGCCCAGATGACCACCGTAAACGACAAGGAGACCTCCAGGGTGGAGGGGCCGGCGATGCGCATGAAGTGGGCATAAAGCCCTCCGGAAATGCCGGCAAAAAAACCACTCAGCGAAAAGGCCAATAATTTATAGCGGGTGGTGTTGATCCCCGAAGCCCGGACAGCCAGTTCATCCTCCCGGATGGCGTGAAAAATAATACCGGTATTGGAATCGGTGATCTTCCACATGATGGTGCATAACCCGAGCATGAGTACCACCGTAATGTAGTAGTCGCTGAGCCGGGAGCCGGAGAGACGCGAAATACCGGAAATTCCCAATTCGCCCCCCGTCACGCTGGGGATGGCGGTGACGATGCCCAGCAAAATGATCGGAAAGGCCAGGGTGGTCAGAGCCAGGTAGGTTCCTCTTAAGCGGAGGCAGGGAATGCCAATGACCAACCCGGCCAGAACGGCCGCTATCGCACCCAGGGGAATGCTGCCCCAGGGGGGGATGTGGGCCTGCATATTCAAGAGGGCGGTGGTGTAGGCGCCCACGCCGAAGAACAGGGCATGGCCGAAATTCATCTGGCCGGTGAAGCCGGAAAGAAGGTCCCAACTTGAGGCCAGGATGGCAAAGATGCTGGTCAAGATCAGGATGCGCAGCAGGTAGGGATCATGGGTGAGCAGTGGCAGGCTCAGCAGGGTCAGAAAGAAAAGGACCACCACCACCCGACTGGGCAGCACCAGTACTTCCGTCCGGACAATGGTCAGCGGTTTTTTTAGATAATAGGCCAGGGAACCCATGGTTAACGCTCTTCCTCAAAGGCGACCCCGAACAGACCTTCCGGCCGGATCAGCAGCACCAGGATCATAATGGATAGGGCGACCGAACCCTTCAGAAAGGCCCCTTTGGGTATCAGGAAGACCACCAGAGCTTCTGCAAACCCGAGGATATAGGCCGCCACTACGCTCCCTTTGATGCTGCCCAGTCCGCCCAGGACCACCACGGCCATCATCATGATTAAAGGCTCCATCCACATATAGGGGTTCAAAATCGTCAAGGGGACGATCACCGCCCCGGTAAACCCTGCCAATCCGACTGAGATGCATAACGTGATCAAGGCCAGGCGGCTCTCATTCATGCCCATCAAGTTGGCTACTTCGCGGTCTTCGGCGGTGGAGCGGATGGCCAATCCCAGCTTGGTCTTCATCAGCAGGAACCAGAGGACGGCCATCATCACGATGACGGCGACAAAGGTAAGGATCTGTTGGTAAAAAACCTTGATGCCGAAAATTTTAACGAATCCCCCGATCAGGGCCGAAACACTCAGGAAGTCTCCGGTGAATATCAGGAGCATGACTTCCTGAAAAATGATGGCCAGGGCTATGGTGGCGATCAAGACGGCGGCCTCGTGTTCCCGAATGGGGTCGATGAACAGTTTGTAGGCGATCAGACCGAAGAGGGTAACCACCAGTATTCCCGTCAGCATGGACAATACGGGGTTGAGGCCGAATTTGCGTCCCACGAAGTAAATGCAGTAGGAGGCCACCATGTAGAAGGCGGTGTGGGCGATGTTGACGATGCGGGCTACCCCGAAGATCAGGGAAAAGCCGATAGCCAGCAGGGCGTACATGCTGCCGCTGATGAGGCCGCTGATGATGATGTCCAAAAAATATTCTCCTTAGGAGACCCGGTCAGTTAAGGGCGTATGGTTGCTTCAATAATTGTCTCTTTGTTCTTTTTACATCTAATTTCTTGTCATCCCCGAATGTCTTTATCGGGGATCCAGAGTTTCCTGAGAAAAACCTAGCTTCCCGCTCAGAAGCGCTGCGGGAATGACGCTCTACGATGTTGGTACTTATGTTGAGGCCATTCATATTTTGATATGGGTGAATTCTCGATCATCATCCCAAACGGCATCACCCCCCCCAGCCCCTCTCCCGCCGTAGGCGGGATCAAGGGCGAGGGAGCGTGAGGCTAATGATAAATTTATTTTTTATACTTCTGAATCATCCAGGGTGGAATCTTGTAAGCTACGATACCCTTGTAGGTAACTTCCGGGGCGCCTTCGGCCGCCTTCCACTTATTGGGCCAGATTCCGGCCTGTTTGCCGTCCTGCCACTGGACCCCCAGACTGGTCAGGTACCCCGGTCCCCAGGTCAAGTCGTGGAGCGGTTTACCCTCAGCGTCTTTCATGTACTTCACTTTCCCAGCGGGTACCAGGTACTCCCGGTTCTCCAGACTGGCGATGATTTTGTCTGTATCCAGAGATCCCACGGCTTCGATGGACGGGACCAGCCCATGGACGATGGCCGCATAGGTGTCGGCCGTGTAGGTGGGCACCTCATTAAATTTCTTATGATAGGTATCCAAAAAAGGCCGGGTCAGCTCGTTATATTCCACGCTCATTATATAGGTGTCCAGGGTGGTGACATAATTTCCCATGCCCTTGGTGGCTTCCCAGAATCCGTCTTTCTGGGCTTCCACATTGATGCCCACCTGGACGGCCGGTATTTTCAACTCGCCGGCCTGTCGGGCAAAGGTGATGCCCACCGAAGCCGAAAAAGCGGTGAAGATCAATTGCGCACCGGATTTCTGAATGGCCGTGAGTTCGGCCGTTACGTCGGTGGCCGTCTGCGAGGGCTGCCAGACGCCGACCAGCTCCATGCCCATCTTGGGGATCTGGGCTTTGGCGGCTTCCACCATGGGGTCCACCCAGACGGCTTTTTCCGCCACCACGGCGACCTTGATCTTGGGCAAGTTCAGGGTTTTTTTCAGGATAGCCCCGACCGTGGCCATCTGGATAAAACAGGTCCGTCCCAGAAAAGAGGAATTGAAGGGCGTGCCCCGGAAGAAATATTTATACCTTTTATAGTCCTTGGCTACCCGGGTGCAGAGTTCCGGGTGGGCGGCGCCGCAGCCGATGAATATTTTTTTATAATCGGCGACAATATCCTGCATGGCCAGCACGGCTTCAGTCCGGAAACCACCGACCACGAAATCCACCTTGTCGCTGGTGAGCAAGCGCTCCATGGCATTGGTGGCATCGGTCACATTCAAGAATTCGTTGGAATCGGCCTTGACCAGTTCGATTTTCATCTTCTCCTTGCCTACCTGCACGCCGCCCTTGGCATTGATCTCATCGGCCGCCATGAGGGCCCCGTTCCAGTGGCCCTTGCCCTGGACGAAATTCATCGGGCCGATGACCCCGATCTTAATGGTCCTGGCCTCCACCGTGAAGGATAGCGCCAGTACGACCAAACTGACGACCAGAAAAAAAGTCCATCCAACTGTTCGTTTCTTCATCATACGTTCCTCCTCCTTTTGATGATTGGGATTATGGGACAGAAATGGCAGGGAATACACCAAAACAACCTGAGGAAATGAAATGCGGTTGGGGGGACACCTTTACCCATGGTCATGCTTAAAGCCAGTTAGTTAAGGTTGAAAAGATATTTCCTTTTAACTCCCATGTCGGGAGCGATAACAACTGATTCAAGATGGTCTGGAACGAAAAAGGCATTTTATTACATTACAGGATGCGAATGATATTCATCAATCCTGAATTATTTATCAACCCCTTTTTTAAAAGTCAAGTATTATTTATCAATTTACTTTATAGTAACTATTTTTTTTCTTGACTTTTTCTATACACTTTTTCAAAAATAGAAAAATAAAAAGCCTCTTCTAAAAAAAATAGAACTAAATCAAACTGAGTCTCTACTAATCGGATCTGTTCCCGGAGAGCAAAACCGATTCAACGCTGGCCTTTCCTCAACCCCGGATCCTCCGGGGCATGAGCCAGAGTGGACCATCAAAAAGGGGGGAGAAAAACCATGAATCGCTTTACCGCTGCTATTGTCCGATATGAAACTCCCGGAGAATCGGTGAGAAGGGCCGTTGCTCTTTCCCGGGGACTGGACCGGCTTCCCGCTCGGGCCAGGGTCTTTATCAAACCTAATATTGTCTTCTGGACCCGAGTGGTGCCTTTCCCCAAGTGGGGGGTCATTACCACTTCAAGGGTGGTGGAGGATCTGGTGATCCTGCTCAAGGAAAGGGGGATTGACGACATCACCATTGGCGAAGGCACGGTTACCATGAACCCCAAAGACACGGAAACCCCGGCCCACGCCTTCGAGACCCTGGGCTATCGGGCGCTGGAAAAACGCTACGGGGTGAAGTGCCTCAATGTCTTCGAGGGGCACTTTAAGAAAGTCGATCTGGGGGAAGGGATCGTGCTGCAATTCAGCGCCGATTTCCTGGACAGCGATTTTATCGTGGATGTGCCTGTGCTCAAGACCCACAATCAGGCCGTGGTCAGCCTGGGCATCAAGAATTTGAAGGGAGTTCTCAATATTCCTTCCCGGAAGAAGTGCCACAGCGCCGATCCGGAAAAAGATCTCAATTATATGATCGCCCGGCTTCCGGAGAAGCTCCCCCCGGTCTTTGCTCTGTTGGACGGGATCTATACCAACGAGCGGGGACCCAGTTTCGACGGCAAGATTCGCCGCAGCAATATCCTGGTCGCCTCGGCCGATCTGCTGACCGCCGATCTGGTGGGGGCCAGGGTTTTGGGATACGAACCGGCCGAGGTTCCCCATCTGGTCCACGCCGCCCGAAACCAGGGCCGGCCCCTGGATCTCTCGGACATTGATTTGGTCGGGGAGCCCCTGGAAGGGGTCGCCTCCCGCCACGAATACGATTTTGCTTACGTGTCGAATGAAAGCGGGACCCTACCGGTCCCCCTGGCCAAAGAGGGCCTCAAGGGCTTGACGTACCATAAATACGACTTGTCCATGTGCACCTACTGTTCCGGGATCAACGGGCTGATGTTGACCGCTATCCGTCACGCCTGGAAAGGCCAACCCTGGGACGAGGTGGAGGTCTTGACCGGTAAGATGATGAAGCCCACGCCGGGGAAGAAAAAAACTATCTTGGTCGGCCAGTGCATTTACGAGGCCAATAAAAATGACCCGAATATACAAGAAATGATCGCCATCAAGGGCTGTCCTCCCAAAATGGATGACCTGGTCAAGGCACTCCATCAGGCGGGTATCGAGGCCAATCCCGGGCTTTTTGAAAACTTCGATCAACTGCCGGGATTCTTCCTGCAGCGTTATCAGGGGCGGCCCGAATTCGATGAAACTTTTTTTCGGGTCAGTTGACCGAAAAGGAGAAAAGTCTTGGCTATTCAAAAAAAAATGCAGACCCGAAAAGAGCAGATTTTGCTGGCGGCCGAGCGGACCTTTGCGCAGAAAGGATACCAGGAGGCTACCATCTCGGACGTGGCCCGGGAGGCCAAGGTCTCGGACGCCACTATCTACGAATATTTCCCCTCCAAAGAGGAACTTCTTTTTTCTCTCCCCGGGGAAACAGCCCGCCGGGGAAGAGAAAATCTGGAGTACATCCTTCAGTTTATCCGGGGGACGGCGGACAAGGTCAGAGCCTTCGTATATCACCATCTATATTTTTACCAGAATAACCCGGATTATGCCTCCGTGGCCATGCTGATTCTCAAACAGAACCGGAAATTTTTGGAGATGCAGGCTTATCAGGATGTCCAGGAACTTTCCCGGATTATGATTCGGATAATCAAAGAAGGAATAGCCAAGGGTGAATTCAAGTCCGACATCAATCCCTATCTGGTGCGGTCGACCATCCTGGGAGCCATTGAACATCTGGTTATCAGGCAGGTGCTTCTTGGAAAACCGGAGAACCTGATCGACATGGTGGATCCCTTAACCGATCTGATCATCGGGGGGATCAAGGCCCCGGAGGAGGAAAAGGCCTGGCAGTTTCAGGTCAACCTGGGTGCGGAAAAGAAAAAGGCCACCGGAAGACGACCTTCTTCCGAAAAATCCCAGAAAACAATTTGAATTGAGGAAGGCTTTTCATGGAACCCAGACCCTGGCAACGCCACTACGACTATGAAGTCCCGCTTACCCTGCGTTACCCCCGCATCCCGGTCCAGGATTTTTTGCATTATACGGCCAACGGGTTCCCGGACAAGGCGGCCACGCATTTCTACGGCAGCGAGATTTCCTACTACGACCTGCGTCGGCAGGTGTTGCGACTGGCTAATGCCCTGGGGGAACTGGGCGTCCGGAAAGGGGACCGGGTGGGGCTCCATCTGCCCACTTGCCCGCAATACGTGATCGCCTATCATGCCGTGCTTTCCCTGGGGGCCGTCGGCGTCAATCTCAACCCCATGTATACCCCGGACGAACTGAAGCGGATCGTGACTGACACGGGCCTTTCCACGCTATTCACCTTCGATATGGTTCTGCCCAATATCGTCTTGGTCACCGAGGCGGTTCCTATTACGCGGGTGGTCGTGACCCGGGTCACGGACTATATCCAGGGGATGCCTCAGAGCACGCCGGCCGAATTGGGCCTGCCGGCAGGCTGGCACCATTTCTCGCAGTTGATTGAAAACTGCACCCAAACCCGGGTGCCGCGGGTAGCCATCCTGCCCGAAGATCCGGCCCTGATCCAATTCACCGGCGGGACGACCGGCATTCCCAAGGGGGCTGTCCTGACCCACGGGAATATCGTGGCCGCCACGGTCCAGGTGGCCGTCTGGGGCAAAATGACCACCGGATTGGTTCCGCCGGAGCGGCGGTCGGTCCTCGCCGTGTTGCCTTATTTCCATGTCTACGGGACGATCGTCTGCCAGGGTTGGGCCATCATCAACGGCGCCACCCAGTACCTGGTCCCCCGCTTTGAAATCGAAGAATTTATGGGCCTGCTTGGCCGGGTTCAAGGAAATCACTTTTTTTCCGGCTGTGCCCACCCTGATCAACGCCCTGCTCAAGCATCCCAAGGCGGAGGAGCTGAACCTGGACCGAAAGATCAAGATGCTCAACTCCGGGGCCGCCCCCATGCCCCTGGAATTGATCGAGCAGGTCAAGGACCTGGGCATTTCGTATTCCGAGGGCTGGGGCATGAGCGAGACCACCTCCCTGGGCATCAGCAACCCGGTGTTTGGCCTACGCAAACCCGGCAGTATCGGCATCCCCTGGCCGGATACGGATGTCAGGCTGGTGGACGTGGTCGACGGAAGAGAGGATGTGCCCCGGGGAGAACCGGGGGAAATCCTCATTCGAAGCCCTCTGGTCATGCAGGGCTACTGGAACAACCCGGAGGAAACCCAGGGACAGCTCCGGGACGGTTGGCTGCATACGGGGGACATCGCCGTTTGGGACGAGGATGACTACCTGTACATCGTGGACCGCAAGAAAGACATGATCATCGCCGGGGGCTTCAATATCTATCCCCGGGAGATCGATGAAGTGCTCTTCCAGCACCCCAAGATCCAGGAGGCCGTTTGTGTAGGCTTGGCCGATCAGTACCGGGGGGAGACAGTCAAGGCCTATGTGGTCTTGAAGGAGGGAGTAACAGCCACACCCGAAGAGATCGTCGGTTTCTGTAAAGAGCATTTGGCCGCCTACAAGGTGCCCAAACAGGTGGAATTCCGGGAGGGCCTGCCCAAATCGGCAGTCGGGAAGATCCTGCGGAAGGTCCTGCGGGCTGAAGAAGAAGCCAAAATAAAAAAATAAATCCGAAACTCGAAATCCGAAATCCGAAACAAATTCAAATGACCGAATAAAAAAATTTGAAACGTTTTTTCTCCCCTGACGGGGTAGGGGTGACAAGGAAACGAAAAGGATAAGGCGGTGGTTCAGAAACTCACCCACCCCCCAACCCCCTCCCGTCAAGGGAGGGGGAGATCTTTTGGTCATTCGAATTTTGAAAATTTGAATTTGTTTCGGATTTCGGATTTCGGATTTCGAATTTAAACATCCACCAAATCACATTGGAGTTATCGCTTATGAAAACAGACTACCAAACTGTAAAAGTGACACTGCAAGACGGGGTGGCGATTCTAACACTAGACAACCCCCCGGTGAACCAGATGTCGCCTCAATTGATGCAGGACTTCGGGGCGGCCATCCGTGAGGCCATGCAGGATGGGGACGTCAAGGCCATCGTCCTGACCGGCACCGGAAAGAATTTCATTGCCGGAGCGGATATCACCCGGCTGCAACTGGTTAAAAAGAGGGAAGATATTTTTGGCCCGGCCCTGGAGGCGGCCCGCTTCCTGAACTGGATCGAGATGGCCCCCAAGCCGGTCATCGCCGCCATTAACGGGAACTGCCTGGGCGGAGGGTTGGAGACGGCCATGGCCTGCCATTACCGGGTGGCCACGCCGGGGGTCAACCTGGGTCAGCCCGAGGTCCAAATCGGCCTGATTCCGGGAGCCGGCGGTACCCAGCGGCTGCCCCGACTGATCGGCCTGCCCAACGCCATCGAGATGATCACCACCGGCGCTCCGATCAAGGCCGAAAAGGCCCTGCAGCGGGGTCTGGTGGATGAAGTCGTCCCTGCGGAAAAGCTGATCGAGGCCGCCTTAAAGGCGGCCGGACGGTTTCTCTCCGGGCGGCCCCGGCTGGACCTGCGCCGGACCCGGAACAAGATCGACCGGTTGCCCAGCGCCGCGGAGAAAAAGCCCTTCCTGAATTACGTCAAAATGATGACTATGAACAAGGCCAAGGGATATATCGCGCCCTTCAAAGCCATCGAGGCCGTGGAAAAGGGGTTGGGCTTCGACATCGAGGCGGATATCGAACGTGAAGTGGAGCTCTTCAGCGAATGCGCCTTAACCGATGTGTGCAAGAACCTGATCGGCATCTTCCTGAACACCCGGGCGGCCGGGCGGCTGCCCCGGATCAAGGGCCTGGAGCCGGCCAAAATCAAAAAAGTGGCCATGCTGGGCGGCGGGGTCATGGGGTCCGGAATCGTCAACCTCCTGCTGGCCAACGGCTTCGAAGCGGTCCTCTGGGATATCAACGACAGCGCTCTCGAGAAGGGGGTGGCCGCTATCCGGAAAACTTTCGACTACCCGATCAAGAAGAAGAAGCTGATCCCGGCCGACCTGGAAAAAATGATTCAGGCCCGGCTGACCACCACCACCGCCCTGGAGGATTTGAAGGACGTGGACCTGGTGATCGAGGCGGTGTTGGAGAACATGAAGGTCAAGCAGGACATCTGGTTGAAACTGGAAGGGATCTGCCGTCCGGAGGTCATTTTCGGGACGAATACCAGCGCCCTGCCGATCACTGAAATGGCCTCGGTCCTCAAGGACCCCGGCCGGATGATCGGCCTGCATTTCTTCAACCCGGCCCACCGGATGCAGCTTCTGGAAATCATCTGCGCCCAGCAGACCTCGGACCAGACCCTGGCCAGCAGTGTGGCCTTCGGCCGGAATATCAAGAAAATACCTATCGTGGTCAACGACGGGCCGGGTTTCTATGTCTCCCGGCAGCTCGGCGGCCTGATGGGCGGGTCCGTGTTCCTGGTGGCCGACGGGGTAGAGGGCCGGATCATCGAAGAGGCGATGATGGATTTCGGTATGCCCATGGGCCCGGCCACCCTGGCCGACCTGACCGGGATCGATATCAACTACCACGTCAACAAAACTTTTGAGCAGCGGCTGGGTGAACGCTACAAAATTCACCCTCTCACGGAGCGGATTTATCAGACCGGCTGCTATGGCCGTAAAACCGGGTCGGGTTATTTCATTTACCAGGGCAAGACCGTAACCCCTAACCCGAAAATCGCCGAAGTGGTTCAACAGTATTGGAAGGAAAATGCGGTCTCCCCTAAGAAGATAAGCTATCAGGAAGTCGTGGACACGATGCTGGCCCAGGCCATCAACGAGGCAGCCCTGATGATCGAGGAAGGGATCTGTGATCGGCCCTGGGATATGGATCTGGCCATGATCTACGGCACCGGATTTCCACCCTATCGGGGCGGGATCCTGCGTTATGCCGATAAATGGGGTGTCAAAAACGTCTATGAAAAGCTGCTGGCCCTGGAGAAGCAATACGGTTTTCGCTTCCGGCCGGCCAAGCTTTTGAAAGAAATGGCCGAGGCCAATAAGACTTTTTATAAGGATTGAAAACACAAAAATATTCACTGGAAAGACGCAAAGTGCGCAAAGAGAAAGAAATATTTTTTATTGCCGGCTCAGCCGGCGACTAAAAGAATTCCTTTGCGTTCTTGGCGTCTTTGCGGTGAATCAAAACAGGAGGAACATTATGAAAGAAGTAGTGATTGCCGGATATTTAAGAACAGCCCAGTCCCGATCCCGGCCCAATGACCCGGCCCGGGACGTGTTTTGCAAGATGCGGGGAGACGAGCTCCTGGCCAAACTCCTTCCCGAGGTCGTCAAAAGGACCGGATTGGACCCCAAAGAAATCGATGACTTTGTCGTCGGCTGCGCCACGGCCGTGGGCGAGCAGTGGGCCTATGGTGGGCGTAACCCCATCTTTTTGGCCAATTTCCCGGAAACGATACCGGCCAAGTTTGTGGACCAGCAGTGCGGATCTTCCATGGCGGCCATTCATGTCGGGTTTATGGAGATCGCCCAGGGATTCTGCGATATCGTCCTGACCGGAGGCTATGAGAATATGACCCGGGTGCCCATGGGCCTGGCCACCATCGACCGGGGACATATCGTCCCGAACATGGCGCTTTATACGGACCCGGCCTACCTGCACTGGGACATGATGACGTCCACCAACATGGGGCTGACGGCGGAAAAGCTGTTCGCTCAGTCCGGCCTTACCAAGGAAGATCTGGATCAATGGGGCGTCCGCTCCCATCAAAGGGCGGCCCAGTCCCAGGCCGACGGCTTCCTGGCGGGGGAGATCCTGCCCGTAGAGGCCGAACAAGCCGACGGAACGATCCTGACGGTCGATAAGGATCAGGCCGTCCGGGGCGACACAACCCTGGAAGGGCTGGCCGGTCTGCGGCCGGCTTTCAAGAAAGACGGGGTCATCACTCCGGGAAATTCCTCCCCCCTCAACGCCGCCGCCAGCAGTATGGTGCTCATGTCCAAAGATACGGCCAAGAAGAAAGGGATCAAGCCCCTGGCGACCATCCGGTCCATGGGCATTGCCGGGGTGGACCCGACCATCATGGGGGCGGGACCGGTTCCGGCCAGCAAGATGGCCCTGGAAAAGGCGGGATTGAAGGCCTCGGACATCGATTTTTGGGAAATCAATGAAGCCTTCTGTATCGTGGTCCTGAACTGTATCAAGGAACTGGGCCTCGACCCGGAAAAGGTGAATGCCATGGGCGGCGGTACGGCTATCGGCCACGCGCTGGGGGCCACCGGTATCCGTTTGGTGGGAACCCTGGCCCGGACCCTGAACGTCAAAGGCGGCCGCTACGGCCTGGCCAATGCCTGCGTAGGCGGCGGCCAGGGAGTAGCGACAGTTATCGAGAAGGAAGTCTATGACTGGTAAAAAAAACCAGGGGAAAACTTAATAATCAATAATCAATTCTTAATTGTTAATTGACAATTGATTGTTGAAAATTGTGAATTTGGTAGGTTAGGGAAAACAAGGCGAAATCCAACGGGTAGGGAGCCTGCTGTACTGTTGGGTTTCGTTCCCTCTACCTATCCTGCGGTTTGTATTTCGAAATGATAAATAGAGGTCCTATGAATCCCTCCTTGGTTTCCATCGTCCGCTATGAAAAACCCCTGGAATCGGTGCGCCGGGCCGTCGAGCAATGCCGCGGCTTGGATCACCTCCCCTCCCAGGCCCGTGTGTTTATCAAACCGAATATTGTTTTCTGGACCCGCTTCACCCCTTTTCCCAAATGGGGGGTGATCACCACTTCCCGGGTGGTAGAAGACCTGGTCCACCTGCTGCAAGAAAGAGGGATCGGGGACATTACCATCGGGGAAGGAATGGTCACCCGTACGGTCAAGGACCCTGAAACCCCGGCTCATGCCTTTGAAACGCTTGGTTATAACCGGCTGAAAAAAAGGTATGGGGTCCGGGTGGTCAACGTTCTGGAACGTCCTTTTAAAAAAGTGGATCTCGGGGACGGAGTGGCCCTGCACTTCAACGTCGATTTTCTGGAAAGCGACTTCCTGGTCGATCTGCCGGTGCTGAAAACCCATGCCCAGGCCGTTGTCTCCCTGGGGATCAAAAACCTGAAGGGACTGATCAATATCAACTCCCGGAAAAAATGTCATGGGGCCGATCCCCAAAAAGATCTGCATTATATGGTCGGCCGCCTGGCTAAGGCCGTTCCTCCCTGTCTGACCGTGCTGGACGGGATTTACACCAATGAGCGGGGTCCCGGGTTTGATGGGACGATTCGACGCAGCAATCTCCTGATTGCCTCGGCGGATATCTTATCAGCCGATTTTGTAGGCGCCAAGGTCTTGGGGTATGAACCGGCCGAGGTCCCCCATCTGGTTCACGCCGCCGGCATCCAGGGCCGGCAACCGGACCTGTCCGGGATAGAGGTGGTCGGGGAAAATATTGAGGCGGTGGCGGCCCGCCATGAATATTTCTTTCCCTATAACGAAGCCGGCACCCTGCCCCGACCCATGGCCGAAATGGGCATCCAGGGCCTGTCCTACAAAAAATACGATTTGACCATGTGTACTTATTGTTCCGGGCTGACCCGGGTAATCCTCATGGCCATCGCCAAGGCCTGGAAGGGAAGCCCCTGGGATGAAGTGGAAATCCTTACCGGCAAGGCCATGAAACCCACCCCCGGCATGAAGAAGACTATCCTCCTGGGGAAATGCATGGTTCAGGCCAATAAAGACCATCCCGATATTCGGGAAATGATCCCGGTTAAAGGCTGCCCTCCATCCAGGAATGAATTGGTCCAGGCCCTGCAGCAGTCCGGAATCGAGGTCAATGAAAAATTCTTTGAGGATATCGATCTGGCCCCGGGTTTTTACTTGAAGCGTTACGCCGGCCGTCCGGAGTTTGAGGAAGCTTTTTTCACGGTGAGTTAATTGGGAGATCTTTACGTTATCCGGCATGCCCAGGCCTCTTTCGGCCAGAACGACTATGATCAACTCTCCGAACTGGGGATCCGGCAGGCCCGCCTGCTCGAGGCTTTTTTTAACCGGATCGGCACGCGGTTTGAGGCCATCTATTCCGGCTCCCTGAAACGACAGGTGGCTACGGCCGAACCGCTTCGGTCCTGCTTCGGTCCTGACGTCCCTCAATCGGAATTGTCCATCCTGCCGGAGTTCAATGAGTACGATTCCTCGGCCGTGATCCGGACACAGCTTCCGCACCTGATCCGGGAGGACCCCTCCCTGGAACGGGATCTCCCTCGCCTCCAGACCGATCGTCGAGCCCTGCAGCGGATTCTGGACCGGTCTCTTTCCCGCTGGATGGCCGAATCGCCAGAAGCCGGGGATCTGGAATCCTGGTTGGACTTTAACCGGCGAGTCCGGGAAGGAATCATGCGCATCCTGTCGGCAAGCGGCCCGGGAAAGACCGTGGCCCTGGTCACTTCGGGAGGGCCGTTGTCGGCCATCTTAAAAATGGCCTTGTCTCTGTCGGATCGAGAGACGGTTCAATTATCCTGGCAGGTTCGAAACGCCTCCGTCTCCACTTTCAAATATAACCGCGACCGTTTGACTTTGTCTTCCTTCAACAACGTGGCCCACCTGGAGATAAACCGGGAACCGGAACTACTCACGTATAGGTAGCCGGTGGGTTTTGATGGAAGAGGGAAGATAGAAGATGGAAGAAAAAACATAAGACAGCGGACAGAATAGAGAAGACAGACAGATGAGAGAAAAACAACCTCTATAGGAATGGGAGTAATAAATGGATTTTGAAATATCGGAAAAGATGCAGGCTATTCTCGAAATGATGAATGAGTTCGTGGACAAGGAACTCATTCCCCTGGAACCGGAATATTTGAAGAAAAATTTTGTGGAGCTTCTGCCGGAGTTGGAAGAAAAGCGGCGACTGGTGAAGCAGATGGAACTCTGGGCCCCCCAGCACCCCAAGGAATACGGCGGCCTGGGGCTCGATCTGGTGGAGTTCGGCCTGGTGTCGGAAGCCCTGGGAAGGTCGCCCCTGGGGCATTTTGTCTTCGGGGCCCAGGCCCCCGATGCCGGTAACATTGAAATACTGCACCTGCACGGCACGGAGGATCAAAAAGCCCGCTACCTCCAGCCCCTGGTGGAAGGGAAGATTCGAAGCTGCTTTTCCATGACCGAAGTAGAACTAGCGGGTTCCAACCCCGTGATGCTCGACACCACCGCCGTAAAAGACGGAGACCATTACGTCATCAACGGCCACAAATGGTATACCTCCAGCGCCGATGGGGCGGCCTTTGCCATCGTCATGGCGGTAACCAACCCGGAGGCCTCTCCCTACTTGCGGGCCAGCATGATCATCGTACCCACCGATACGCCCGGTTTCAACCGGATCCGAAATATCCCCGTCATGGGGCACGAGGGCTCCGGCTGGGCCAGTCATGCCGAAATTCTTTACCAGTCCTGCCGGGTTCCCCAAAAAAACCTGCTCGGCCCCGAGGGGGCCGGCTTTGTCATGGCCCAGGAGCGGTTAGGACCGGGGCGGATCCACCACTGCATGCGCTGGATCGGGATCTGCAACCGCATCTTTTCCCTGATGTGCGCCCGGGCTTTGAAGCGGGAGATCGCCCCCGGAAAGACCCTGGCTACCCGTCAGATCATCCAGACCTGGATTGCCGAGTGCGCGGCAGAAATCCAGGCGGCCCGGCTGATGGTCCTCCACGCTGCCTGGAAGATGGAGCATCAGGGACAAAAAGAGGCCCGGGAGGAAATTTCTCTGATAAAATTTTATGTGGCCGGGGTCATGCAAAAAGTCATAGACCGGGCCCTGCAGGTGCACGGCGGGTTGGGCATGACCGACGACACCATCATTGCCTTCTACTTCCGTCACGAACGGGCCGCCCGAATCTATGACGGTGTGGACGAGGTACACAAAGTTACCGTGGCGCGTCGGATTCTGCGGGAATATGAAGGGAAGAATATACGGTAATCCTTACACTATAGGTTTACAGTTGCGATCCTTAAATCCGAAATTCGAAGCACGAAATCGACTCGGCTGAGCGTCGACCGAACGCCGAAATCCTCAAGCAAACGAAGGTCCAAAATCCAAATGATCAAAACAAAAGCTCTGGCGGGTTTAGAAAGAATCCTTGTTTCAAATTTTGAAATTTGATCATTTGAATTTGTTTCGGATTTCGGATTTTGAATTTAAGTTTTAGGGAGGTTGGGAATGAATTACACTGACCAGGCCACTGCGATTCGAGTGGGAGAGGAACTGGATCCGGCTCGGGTCGAAGCTTTTTTGCAGGCTTCGGTCCCCGGGTTGGAGGGACCCTTGTCCGTTCGGCAGTTTCCCCGAGGGTTTTCCAATCTGACCTATTTGCTTTCTTTTAAAAACCGGGATCTGGTTCTTCGTCGGCCGCCTTTCGGGACCAAGGCCAAAACCGCCCATGATATGGGCCGGGAATACCGGATACTTAAGGCCCTGCGGTCGGTCTATTCGTATTGTCCGGAACCCCTAGTCTATACCGAAGATGAATCCGTGATCGGCAGCCCGTTCTATGTCATGGCCCGGATCGATGGACTGATCCTGCGAAAAGATCTTCCCCCGGGTTTGGTGATTACCCCCGAACAGGCCCGAAATCTTTTTGAAAGGTTCCTGGACGTATTGGTGGAACTTCACTCCATTGACTATAGAAAAATCGGGCTGGAAAATTTCGGCAAGCCGGAAGGCTATGTGCGACGGCAGGTGGAAGGCTGGAGCAAAAGATACCGGGCGGCCCGAACGCCCGACGCCCCCGATTTTGAAGGGATCATGGCCTGGATTGCCGGGCAGATGCCGGCGGATACCGATCGGCCGACCCTGGTCCACAACGATTACCGGCTCGACAACCTGGTGATCGAGGCCCGGGACCCTTTCCGGATCATCGGGGTCCTGGACTGGGAGATGGCCACCATCGGAGACCCTCTCATGGACCTGGGCAACACGCTGGCCTACTGGGTCGAGAAAGACGATCCTCCTGAGGCCCACCTGCTGCGGAACATGCCCACCCATATTGACGGGGCCCTGACCCGGAAGGAACTGATCAGCCGGTATGGCGAAAAAACCGGGCGGGACACCGCCTGTTTCGATTTTTATTACTGCTTCGGCGTTTTTCGGCTGGCAGTAATCGCTCAGCAAATCTATTACCGTTATTTTCATGGCCAGACCAAAGATGAGCGCTTTGCCGCTTTGATCCACGGCGTCCGGGTACTGGAAAAAACCGCGCAACAGATAGTCGAACAGGCGGGTTAGCCAAGATTGGAGCCAGTCATTAGTCTAGAGAGTCGACGCGGCTGAACAAAAAAGAATAGCGGGAAAGAGGCGTCATTCCGGGGGAGCGAAGCGAGATCCGGAATCCAGCGCCGTTTAGGCTTTAAATGCCCTGGATGCCGGATCGGGTCCGGCATGACGGCCAAAACCAAGACCTGAAAGAGAAGGTCGACTATATTTTCGTAATAATAGAAAGGCAAATTTAGGAGGAACTATGGCCAAACGAGTGCTTCGAACAAAACTTTGTGATCTTCTTGGGATTGAATATCCTATTCTCAGCGCCGGTATGGGGCCGACGCTGATCGGCGAGCGGACCGGCGCGCCCGTGGAGCTGGTGGTGGCCGTTTCGGAGGCCGGCGGCCTGGGAGTCCTGGGCGGCAGCGGCTACACGGTGGATGAATTGCGAGAGGCCATCCGGCAGATCAAGACGCTGACTGATAAACCCTTTGGGGTGGACCTCCTTCTGCCGCAGAAGCTGGATATGGGCGGCGGACTCGGCCAGGCGGGGGCGGATAAGATACCTCTCAGCCTGGTCTTGCAGTCCATTCCGCAGGCCCATCGGGACTGGGTCGAAAAAATCCGGCGGGAGATGGTCCTACCTGAGGCGGAGATCATGGTCCGCATGAATACCACTACCATGCGCCCCCTGGAGGCGGTGAAGGTCTGCCTCGAAGAGAGAGTCCCCCTGTTCTGCGCCGGATTGGGGAACCCGGGCTTTATGGTGGAGGAGGCCCATGCCCTGGGCATCAAAGTGCTGGGCATTACGGGAAACGCCAAAAATGCTAGGCGGATGGCTCAGTCCGGTATCGACCTCCTGGTGGCCCAGGGGCACGAGGGCGGAGGACACACCGGTCGGATCGGGACCATGGCCTTGCTACCTCAGGCCATGGATGCCGCCTTCCCGGTTCCCGTGCTGGCCGCCGGCGGCATCGGCGACGGTCGGGGTGTGGCCGCGGCCCTGGCCATGGGCTGCATCGGGGTCTGGGTGGGAACCCGGTTCCTGGCCACCAACGAGGGCGGGGCCCTGGATGTGAACAAGCGTCGGATCATCGAATCCACCGATGAGGATACCCGGGTTAGCCGGGCTTATTCGGGCAAGACCTTGCGGGCCAGTTACAACCGGTACCATGATCTCTGGGATCAATCCGGCCTGGAGCCCCTGCCGTTTCCTTCCCAGGTGTTGATTTCTTCCGCGCTGTTAGGGGCCTTTGTGGAGGCCAACCAGGACGAATATGTGGGGGGCCTCGCCGGCCAGATCTCCGGATTGATCAAGGAGATCAAACCCGCCCGTCAGGTCCTGGAGGAGATGGTCGAAGAAACCGTGGATATACTCACCCGACGGCTGCCGGAAAGCGTAACAGCAAAATAAATTTCATCACCGCAAAGACGCGAAGAACGCAAAGGAAAACAGTATATGGAAATTAACAAAGTCTTTATAGCCGGTGCCGGGCTTATGGGGTCGGGCATCGCGCAGGTCTGCGCCCAGGCCGGGCTGGAAGTAATCCTCGGCGATATCGGGCCGGAGGTGCTGGAAAAGGCAACTAAGAATATTGCCTGGAGCGCCGGGAAGCTGATTGAAAAAGGAAAGGCGGTCGGGCCGTTGGAGGCCGTGATGGGCCGCATTGCCACTACCACGGATTTCACCCGGACGGCGGAGGCCGATCTATGTCTCGAGGCCGTCTTCGAAAAATTGGAAGTCAAACAGGAGATATTTGCCCGGTTTGACACCGCGGCCCGGCCGGAGGCCCTGCTGGCCTCCAATACCAGCGCCATCAGCATCAGTACCCTGGCGGCCGGGACCCGACGACCCGATAAGGTCCTGGGTCTGCACTTCTTCAGCCCGGCCCCCATGATGGAAGCCGTGGAGGTCGTCCGCGGTCAATTCACCAGCGACGAGGCCTTTGAGGCCGGACGACGGTTTGTCCTTCAGGTCAAAAAAGAGCCGATCCTGGTTCACAAGGACGTACCCGGCTTCCTGATCAATCGTATCAATTTTCCGGCAGCGTTGGAAGCCATGCGCCTGGTGGAGATGGGCGTGGCCGGCATCGAGGATGTGGACAAGGGGTTGCGGCTGGCTTCCGGACGCAAGATGGGCATCTTTGAAACCGGAGACCTGGTGGGCCTGGACGTGACCCACGGGGCCCTGCTGGCGATTTACGAGGAGACCAAAGACCCCCGCTGGTATCCGCCGGCCGTGCTGCGGCGGAGGGTCCAGGCCGGATGGCTGGGCCGCAAGACCGGCCGCGGCTGGTACGAATACGGCCCGGACGGGAGCCGGTTGGGACCGACGAAGGCCTGATTGAGGCGCCAAGGCGGATGGTCCGCCTTGAGTGGAGAGGGAAGATCGAAGAGGGAAGAAGGAAGCAAAAAAGAAAAAAAACAAGGGCGGGCTTTATGGGGATCGCAATCTATCCTTGGTCTAAAACGGAGGGAATATCCTGTTAATCCTGTCTAATAAAACTTTTTAAAATAAGGGAAAATACTATGAATGAACCTGTGATCGTCAGTGCCGTGCGAACGGCGGTGGGACGGTTTGGCGGGACCCTGAAAGGGGTCACCGACCGGGCCCTGGGGGCTTTGGTGATTAAAGCCGCCATGGAAAGGGCCGGCCTGGAGCCGGGCCAGGTGGAGGAAGTTGTTTTTGCCCAGCAATACCGGACCGGGGACCTGCCGCCCAATATGGCGCGGCCCATATCCGTGGACGCCGGGATCCCCATCCCGGTGCCTAATTTTACCGTGGCCAAGGCCTGCGGCGGATCGCTGAAATCGGTTTTTCTGGCGGCCCAGGCGATCAAGGCCGGTGACGCCCAGGTCCTGGTGGCCGGAGGGCTGGAACACATGAGTAACGCCGGTTATCTCCTGACCAAAGCCCGTTGGGGATACCGGCTGGGGCATGGGCAGCTCATGGACCAGTTGGTCCTGTTCGATCCCATCAGCGGCAACACCATGGGGGAAACGGCCGAAAATGTGGCCGAAAAATATCAGATCAACCGGGCCGATCAGGATGCCTTTGCCCTGGAGAGCCAGAAGAAGGCGGCCCAGGCCTTGAAGCTGGGGCTGTTTGAAGAGCAGATCGTGCCTGTCCCCGTGCCGCAATCCAAGGGAAAGGTCCTTCTTTTCAAACAGGACGAACATCCGCGGCCGGAGACCACATTGGAGGATTTGGCCAAATTGAAGCCCGTATTCCGCTCCGGGGGTACGGTGACGGCGGGCAACTCCAGCGGTATGAACGATGGGGCCTCCGCCCTGGTGGTGGCCTCTCGGGACAAGGCCCGCGATCTGGGGTTAAAACCGCTGGTGTCCATCGTCGGTTATGCCTCGGTCGGGGTGGAACCCTCCTTGATGGGCATTGGACCGATTGAGGCCACTCGCTTGGTCCTGAAAAAGACCGGCCTGTCCCTGGCGGCGATCGACCTGGTGGAACTGAACGAGGCCTTTGCCTCTCAGGCGCTGGCCTGTATCCGCGAATTAGGATTGGACCCGGAAAGGGTCAACGTCAACGGCGGGGCCATTGCCCTGGGCCATCCCATCAGCGGTACCGGCGGGGTCATCCTGACCAAGCTCATCTACGAGCTGCGCCGTTCCGGGAAAGAACTGGGCCTGGCCACCATGTGTCTGGGAGGGGGGCAGGGAGTGGCGTTGATCGTGCGGAACGAGGGGTAAAGGCGTAGAGGGAAGATGGAAGAAGGAAGAGGGAAGAAAAAACGGAAGGCGCGTTTGGCGCTTTACGCTCTGCGCTATGCGTAAAGTGATCGGTTAGGAAAAAGGTATGCCTGGACTTTTTGCCCTAATGCTCCATTGCCACATACCCTATTGCCGTAAGTCCGGGGTCTGGCCGGCAGGGGAGGAATGGCTCTTCGAGGCCATGAATGAAACCTATATCCCGCTACTGCGGGTACTGCGCGGATTTCAGATGGATGGGCTCCGCCCGGGGATTATGATCGGCGTGGTTCCCATTCTGGCCGAGCAACTGGCCGATCCTTATATGAACCAAAGGTTCATCGAGTACCTGGAAGATAAGATCCGCCGGGCCGAGGAGGATTGCCGCAGATTCCAGGGCAATCCCGAGAACCGGCGGATTGCCGAATACTGGCGGGAGCGCTTCCAAGGCCATTTTCAGGCCTACGTTCATGACTTCTACCGGGATATCTTGGGAACCCTGAAATGGCTCCAGGAAGAAGGGGTGATCGAGGTCCTGACTTCGGCGGCCACTCACGGCTTCCTGCCCCTCTTGGAACGGGACTCGAGCGTCTTCTCTCAAATCCGCCTCGGGGTGGAAACGTACCGGAAATATTTTGGCCGGCAACCGCGGGGTTTCTGGCTGCCGGAGTGCGCCTACCGCCCGGCCCAGTGGGTGGAGGCGGAAAAGCGCGAACGGAAGGGAATCGACCAGTGGCTGGCCGACGAGGGTCTGGCCTATTTCTTTGTGGAGGGGGTCGGGCTGACCCGGGCCGGCTTCCTGGAAAACAAGTATGAGGAAAGCCGGCCCGGCACCGGCCGGGGATACCGGCTGCCCTCCGGGGTGGCGGTTTTCGGACGCAATGAAGCCACCGGCCGCCAGGTCTGGTCGGCGGAGACAGGCTACCCGGGCGATCCCTGGTACCTGGAATTTCATGCCAAGGATTCCGAATCCGGTCTTCATTATTGCCGGGTGACAGGCGGCCCGGAGAAGGCCCGCTATGATCCGGAGATGGCCCGGGAGCGGGTGGAAAGCCAGGCCGATCATTTTGTCTCCTTGCTCCGGGAGGAGGCCTTCCGGCTGGAGCGAGAAACCTCCAACCAGGGACCGCTTATCGTCAGTCCTTATGACGGCGAGCTCTTCGGCCACTGGTGGCATGAAGGGGTGGATTGGATCGACCGGGTCTTCCGCCGCCTGGCCGGAGAAGAGGAGGTAAAGACGGGTAGCCTGGGCGACTTCGTAGATCGACGAAAGGAAGACTTTTCCAGGATCAATTTGGGGGTGAGCACCTGGGGGATGAACAGCGACTTCACCGTCTGGCTGAACCCGGAGCACGGGTGGATCTGGCCTTATATCAACGGCTGCGGCCGCGAGCTGGAAAAAGTTTTGGAACAAGTCACTTTATCGGGCCGGGATATGGATGAACGGGGAAACCGGATATTGCGCCAACTGGCCCGGGAACTCCTTCTCATGGAGGGAAGCGACTGGCCTTTCCTGTTGTTTACCACCCAGGCCAAGGAATACGCCAACCAACGATTTCACCACCACCATCAGCGGTTTCAGCGGTTGATCTGGGCAGCCAAGGACCTGTCGGATTTCACCCGGCTGGCCGAGCCTGACTTGGTTCAGATGGAGCAGGTCGACAACCCCTGGCCGGGAATATCCCCCGATTACTTCAGCCGGGCCAGCTAACTTCCAAGCGATGCACTTCGCCTGTGGATGGTTTCGCAATCGAAATCCGAAAGAGATTCAAAGGATGCTAAAAAATCCTTGACAGATTTCCTTAAATTAGTATGATAGCGAGCATTCGCTCGGAAATCTCGGAAGGCCCGATGAAGGGAAAAGCGAAAACTGTTGGAGCAGCAACGCGGGGGCCGGTCACGGTTTCCACCCAGATCAAGAATACAGGCTTGGTCGAACGCCGAAGACGGCAACTAATCAGCGCGGCGACCAAGATATTTATTGAGAAGGGTTATCACCAGACCAGCATTCGCGATATTGCCAAAGCCACCTCCTTCAGCATGGGAAACCTGTATGATTATATCCGGACGAAGGAGGATATTTATCTGGTGCATCAGGATATGATCCATCAGGTGTATCGCACCCTTTTTGACATCCAGGAAGACGAATTCGAGTATCCGTTCCGGGGAATTAGCCGCTATCATCCGGAATGCCTTGGAGAAAACCTATAATTTTCAAGAAGAAATCACCCTGCTTTATCGTGAGTCCGGCTCCCTGAGCAAGGAAATGTTGCAGTCCATTCTGGAACAGGAAACCCGCTATATTATCATGTTGAAGAACTTATTGGATGAAGCCAACAAGAAGGGTTTAGCCCGGATCGAAGATACGTACTTTTTTGCCAACCTGGTGGTCTATTTATTATCCTTCCTTTCCCTGCGACGCTGGAGTTTGAAGAATTACCCCAGGGATCAGGCGGTTGATCTGCTGATGAGTTGTATCCAAAGCCTGCTGATCATGGGGAAGGAGAACCCCCGGGGTAAAAGGATTCAATTTAACCAGCATCCCCTCTAACGGCAAGGACGGCTTGATAAATGATACTTTTTCCAGCGAAGAGAAAATTCTATCAAAAATAGAAAATACTTAACCCCTGAAAGGAGATTATTATGGGACTAAAAAGAATGGTTGCGGTTTTGGTTGGTTTAGGACTTATCATCATGGTTTGCGGGTCTGGTATGGCGGCCGAGACTATTAAAATCGCCTATATCGACCCCCTTTCCGGGGCCTTTGCCAATATAGGCGATGCCGGACTTAAACATTTTAAATACATGGCCGAACAGATCAACGCCCGAGGAGGGGTTCTGGGCGGAAAGAAACTTGAGGTCATAGGCTTCGATGGCAAATTAAGCGCCAACGACAGCCTGGTTCAACTGAATAGCGCCATCGATCAGGGAATCCGCTTTATTACCCAGGGCAACGGTTCCAGTGTGGCCGGGGCCTTGATCGATGCCATCAACAAGCATAATGAACGCAATCCGGACAAGCAGGTGGTCTTCTTTAATTACGCGGCGATCACCCCGGCCTTCACCAACGAAGGCTGCAGCTTCTGGCACTTCCGCTTCGATGCCCATGTGGACATGAAGATCGCTGCCATTACCGATTATATTAAAAGTCAGAAGAACATCAAAAAAGTCTATTTGATCAACCAAGACTATGTCTTCGGTCATTCGGTGCGGGACGCCTCCCTGGCAATGCTGAAGGCCAAGCGTCCGGACATCCAGATCGTAGGCAGCACCCTGATTCCTCTTGGAAAGGTCAAGGATTTCGCCCCCTACGTAGCCATGATCAAGGCCTCCGGTGCCGATACGGTCATTACCGGCAACTGGGGGAATGACTTGACTCTTCTGGTCAAGGCCAGCAAGGAGGCTGGTCTCAATGTCA
Source organism: uncultured delta proteobacterium (assembly GCA_963843145.1). GTDB lineage: Bacteria > Desulfobacterota > RBG-13-43-22 > RBG-13-43-22 > RBG-13-43-22 > CAVQSS01. The sequence goes on along the minus strand of CAWJJC010000010.1, from coordinate 103,201 downwards.
AATACTTCACTTTTTATGCCGGTTTGGGTGGGGCAGTGTCCGCCATTGGGGCCGCTGGTGATGAACTGGTCAATCAGGTAACCGAGTGGCATAATAACCTCTGTGTGGAGGAGAAAAAACCGGAGGACTGCAAATTTTTCCTGGACTATAACAAGAAATACTCCGATGGCGGCAAGATGCCTTGGGCTTATGGCCGTATCCGGACAGAGATGGAAATGTTGGCCAGGGCCATTGACAAGGCCAAGAGCACCGAGGCCAAGGCCGTGGCCTTTGCCCTGGAAGGGATGCAGTATCAAACCCCGGACGGGATGGTGACCATGCGAGCTGAAGACCATCAGTTGATTCAGCCTCTGTACATCTCCACACTAACCAAGGTGGGTACCCATGGTGTCAAATACGATTTTGAAAATTCTGGGGAAGGCTGGAAGACGGATGCCCGTATTGAGGCGGCCGCTACGGCCATGCCGACGACCTGTAAAATGAAGAGACCTGCCAAGTAGGTAATTTGAAAATATGGATTCGAGGATTCATGGGTCATGGGGAAGGTGTTGATATCAACACCTTCCCCATTGACCCATGAATCCTTGACCTCTTCCGTGGCGAGTCATGGCCGCCTTTTTCGGGAGGAAATAGAGTATAAACCGCGATTGCCGGAATCCTTTAATAGATAATAGAAACTCATGCTTGAATATATCGTCGTTTCCTCCATAAACAGTCTTCTTTATGGACTGCTGTTGTTCATGCTTTCCAGCGGGCTTACTCTGATTTTCGGCATGATGGGGGTCCTCAATTTCGCCCACGCCAGCTTCTTCATGTTGGGGGCCTACTTTGCCTTTCAGATCAGCGCCTTCGTCGGGTTCTGGCCCGGGCTGGTGGTGGCGCCCCTGCTGGTTGGTCTGCTGGGGGTGGTGGTGGAGCGCTATGGGCTGAGGTCCGTTCACAAGTACGGCCATGCGGCCGAACTGTTGTTTACCGTGGGATTGGCCTATCTCATCGAGGAGCTCGTCAATCTCATCTGGGGGCGGAGTGCGGTGCCCTATCAAATCCCGCCCAGGCTGAATTTTCCCCTGGTTACCGTTTTTGGAACGGATTTTTCAGCCTACCGGGCCTTTATGCTGGTCATTTCCGTGGGCATGTTCGTCCTCCTTTTTCTGGTCCTGACCCGCACCCGCATCGGATTGATCATCCAGGCGGCCCTAACCCATCCGGACGGGGTCAGCACCCTGGGCCATAACGTGCCCGGGGTCTTTATGGCGGTCTTCGGCGGCGGTTCGGCCCTGGCCGGTCTGGCCGGGGTGATCGGTGGCAATTATCTGGTCACCGAACCTTCCATGGCCACCCACCTTGGCCCTATCGTTTTTGTGGTCATTGTCGTCGGCGGTATGGGATCTCTGACCGGGGCCTTTGTCGCCTCTCTACTCCTGGGCGCCATTCAAACCTTCGCGGTCGGAATCCAGGTTTCGTTGAACGATGTATTGGGCTTCTTCGGCATCCATCTTATGTCCAACGGTCTGTTAAAGGATTTCTTGCGAATCCAGATATCCCATACCGGTCCTATCCTGCCCTATCTGTTTATGGTCTTGATGCTCATATTCCGTCCGAAAGGCTTGATGGGAAAAAGGGAATCATGAGCCCCATTGAAGAAAAATCGAAGTTTCTTTATTTTTGGCGCCGCTACGGATTTTGGATCGGGGCGGCCATCCTGGCCTGTCTTCTGCCGTTGATCTTCCGCTCCAGTTTCTCCCGGTCCATGCTCAGCCAGATGGGCATCGCCATCATCTTCGCCCTCTCCTATAACATGCTGCTCGGGGAAGGGGGATTGTTGTCTTTCGGACATGCGGTATTCTATGGGCTGGGCGGGTTCATTTCGATCCATGTCCTCAACCTGGTCAGTGGAGGGGTTCTGCCCATACCCCTGGAGCTGATGCCCCTGGTCGGGGGAGTGGGGTCGGTTGTCTTCGGTCTGATCTTCGGCTGGCTGGCCACCAAGCGGGCCGGGACAACTTTTGCCCTGATTACCCTGGGCATCGGGGAATTGATCGCCTCCAGCGCCCTGATGCTGCCCAGTTTTTTCGGGGGGGAGCAGGGGATTTCCGGGAACCGCACCTCCATCCTGGCTATTACGGGAATCCACTTCGGAAGACAAATCGCGGTCTATTATCTGATTGCCTTCTGGACCATGACCAGCGCCATCCTCATGTATCTGCTGACCCAGACACCCCTGGGACGTTTGGCCAACGCCGTCCGGGACAACCCGGAGCGGGCCCCTTTCGTCGGTTACGATCCCCATCGGGTGCGGACTCTGCAGTATACCCTGGCTTCCTTTTTTGCCGGTATTGCCGGCGGACTGTATGCCATCAACTACGAGCTGGTCACCGCCGAGACGGTCGGACAAATTCCTTCCGCCAATGTTTTGATGATGACCTATATCGGGGGGGTAGGCCATTTTTTCGGACCCATTCTGGGCGCCGTGCTGGTCACCTTTATGCAGCTCTCTCTGGCCAATATCACCCATGCCTGGCTGCTTTATTTCGGTCTTCTCTTTATGGGGATGGTGATTTGGGCTCCCAACGGTTTGGCCGGCATCATCATGATCCATGAGCCGGTCTGGAAGGCCGGGCTGATGCGGCGGCTCCTTCCTGCTTATGTCCGGGCCGTCCTGCCGGGCCTGGTGTTGTTCTTCGGGGCCATGATCCTGATTGAAATCAATTACCACCTTTCCCTGAGTATCGATCCGACCGCCCCCATGAAATTGTTTAAAATCAGCTTCAGTGCCCAGTCCCCCCTCCCCTGGGCGGTGGCGATCGGACTGATCCTTATCGGTTTTTTGTTTTTTCGCCGGGCGGCTAGGAGGGTCAGCCAGTGCTGGCAAGAGGTATCCTCTGAAATGAAGAAGGGGGCTTCGTGATGACCGCCACCGCCCTCAAACTGATCGATATTAATAAAAGCTTCGGCAGCAGCAAAATCATCAACAGAGTCACCCTGGAAGTTCTCAGTGGGGAACGACACGCCATCATCGGGCCCAACGGGGCCGGCAAATCCACCCTCTTTAATCTGATCAGCGGCTTTTATCCCGTCAATTCGGGCCGCATTGAACTGAAAGGGCGTGACATCACCGGCCTGCCCTCCCATCAGATCAATCGCTGCGGCCTTTCCCGAAGTTTTCAGGTGACCAACATTTTCCCCCGTATGAGCGTTTTCGAGAATATTCGCTGCGCCCTGCTGTGGCCTATGGGCTATCGATATTCCTTCTGGCATCTCTGCGGACGACTTAAAAAGGTAAATGAAAAAGCCGAGGAGCTTTTAGAGAAAATAAACATGGCCGACCGAAGGGACATTCCGGCCGGTCTGCTGGCCTATGCCGAACAGCGGGCCCTGGAAATCGGGATCACCATCGCCGGAGATGCCGAGGTCATCCTGCTGGACGAGCCGACGGCCGGGATGAGTAAAAGCGAGACCGAACGGGCCGTCGAATTGATACGCAGCGTTACGAACGACAAGACACTGATCATGGTCGAGCACGACATGAGCGTCGTTTTTGACCTGGCTGATCGCATTTCCGTGCTGGTCTATGGGGAGCTGATGGCCACGGATACCCCCGCTAACATTCGCAGCAACGCCCGGGTTCAGGAAGCCTATCTGGGAAAGGAGCTGGCCTAAATGCTGGAGATAAATGACCTGCACGCCTATTACGGCCGCAGCCACATACTTCAAGGGGTGTGCCTGCAGGTCGGAAAAGGGGAGATCGTCGGTTTGCTGGGCCGCAACGGCGTCGGGCGTTCCACCACCTGCAAATCGATCATGGGGCTCGTTCCGGCCCAGGGATCGATCCTCTACCAGGATCAGGAGATCATCGGGCTTAGGCCGCACATCATCGCCCGCAAAGGAATCGGATTTGTCCCCGAGGACCGCTGGATTTTTCCCGACCTGACGGTGCTGCAGAATCTTCAGTTGGGTTTGAAGAGCCGAAAACAAAAAGGCCGCTGGACCATTGACCAGGTGTTTGAAATGTTTCCCAACCTCCGTGAACGCCACAACGTGGCCGGCGGGTTGATTTCCGGCGGCGAAAAGCAGATGCTGACCATCTGCCGCGACACTGATGGGAGATCCGGATTTTATCATGATCGACGAGCCCACCGAGGGTTTAGCCCCCATGCTGGTTGAAATCATGGGCCAATTGATCGAACAAATTGCCCAGCGGGAAATCGCGGTGCTCCTGGTGGAGCAGAAGTTGAGTATCGCCTTGAAGATCTCCAAGCGCCTGTACATCATGGGCCATGGGCGGATTGTTTTTGAAGGCACGCCGGAAGATTTAAAAAACGATCTTTCCATTCGAAAAGAATGGCTGGAAGTATAAAGGGAGGGTTTTTTATGACCGCTAAGAACTATCATCCCGGAGAATATTATCAGTATCCGTTAATTATCAAAAAACTGCTGAATACCCCGTTGATCTATTCTCCGGATCGAGAAATTGTCTATGCCGATAAAAGTCGATATAACTACAAAACACTCCATGATCGCATCCACCGGTTGGCCAACGGACTCAACCGCCTGGGCATCAAGATGGGTGATACGGTGGCGGTTTTGGATTATGACAGTCCTCGCTACCTGGAATGTTTCTTTGCTGTCCCTATGATGGGGGCGGTGCTCCAAACGGTCAATTGGCGTTTGTCGGTTGAGCAAATATTGTACACGCTTAATCACGCCGAAGCCAAAATGATCATCACCAATACAGCCTTTCTACCCATCCTGGAAAAATTATGGAAGGATCTTATCTCGGTCAAGACCTTGGTGGTTATTGTGGAGGATGAAAGCCGGACCGAGACGAAATATTGAAAGCCGACGCAGAATATGAGCAGTTGGTTCAAGCGGAAGATGCCCTTTATCCTTTTGCCGACCTGGATGAAAATACCAAAGCCACCACGTTCTATACCACCGGGACAACCGGCCATCCCAAAGGGGTATACTTTACCCATCGACAATTGGTGCTGCATACCTTTTCCGTAGCGGTATTAAAGGGAAGTTATCATACGTTAGGCCGGTTTAGATCCAATGACGTTTATATGCCCCTGACCCCTATGTTTCATGTTCATGCTTGGGGTTTTCCTTACGTGGCCACCTTGCTTGGGGCCAAGCAGGTTTATCCGGGTCCATATGAGCCGGAAAAGCTGTTGCGGCTGATTCAACGGGAAAAGGTAACCCTTTCCCACTGTGTGCCCACGATTCTGCAAATGTTGTTAAATAGTCCGGCCATAAACGAGGTGGATTTGTCGCACTGGAAAGTGCTTATCGGCGGGGCCCGATTACCGCGAGGACTGGCTAAAGAAGCCCAAGAGCGCGGTATTGAGATTGAGGCTGGTTATGGGATGTCTGAAACCTGCCCGGTCATGACCGTAGCCTCTGTGCCGGAAGACCAGTTGGAATGCTCTAAGGATGATTTGTTAGACACGGTCATCAAAACCGGTAGGCCCATTCCTTTGGCGGAGATTGAAGTGGTGGATCCGGACGACCGAATCTTGCCCCATGATGGTGTATCCAAAGGTGAAGTGGTGATGCGATCCCCCTGGCTGACCCAAGGCTATTTTAAGGCCCCGGATAAGACGGCAGATCTGTGGCGAAGCGGCTGGCTGCACAGCGGTGACGTGGGTTTTATTGATCCGGACGGGTATCTGCAGATTACCGATCGTATCAAAGATGTAATCAAGACCGGCGGAGAATGGGTTTCTTCCTTGGATTTGGAAAACATGCTCAGTGGGCATGAAGCCGTCCTGGAATCGGCGGCCATTGGGGTTCCGGATCCAAAATGGGGTGAAAGGCCTTTGATGGTCGTCACCCTTAAACCGGAATATCGGGACAAAGTCTCTGCAGAAGATTTAAAACAATTCATGAGGCGATTTGCCGATGAAGGGAAATTGCCCAAGTATGGTGTTCCGGATCGTTATATTTTTATCGATACCATTCCCAAAACCAGTGTGGGGAAACTGGATAAAAAAGTGATTAGGAAGACCCTTGGAGGTTAATCTTTTGACAAATTCGGACGGGACCTCGAAGTCGGATCTCCCCAGACCGGTAGAAGGCGGAAGGAGGCAAGCCCGGCTGTTCTTCCCTAATCCCAAGAATTTATCGGAAAAGGACGTGGAATCGCTTAACGCCGGGGCTTTGTATCGATAGGGAGGTCTTCGGAGTGGCCGAGAAATTCATCAGCGAACGAAATGTAAAGTTCATGCTCTACGAGGTCTTCGATGCCGAAGCCTTGACCCAATATGATACCTACGCCGAACACGGCCGGGAAATCTTCGATCTGGTCCTGGATACGGCCCTCAAACTGGGACGGGACATCCTGCAGCCGCTGCTCCGGGAGATGGATCAAAATCCCCCCCGATTCATCGACGGGGAGGTCAAAGTCCATCCCATGGTCCGGGAGTGGATGCGGACCTGCGGGGAGGGCGGCTGGATCTCCGCACTGGCCCCCTACGAATACGGCGGCCAGCAACTGCCCCTCTTGATCGGGGCCGTGGTCCGTTTTATTCTTTCGGCCGCCAATTACTCGGCCAGCGTCTACCCCCTGTTGACCGCCGGGGCGGCCCATCTGATCGAGTCCTTCGGTTCCCAGACGCTTAAGGAAACCTACATTCCCCGGATGTACGCCGGCGAGTGGCAGGGCACCATGGCCCTGACCGAACCCCAGGCCGGCAGCTCCCTGTCCGACCTCAGCACCCTGGCCGAACCCACCGATCAGGACTATTATCTGCTGCGGGGCCAGAAAATCTTCATTTCGGCCAGCGACCATGACGGGGTGGACAATATCGTCAACCTGTTGCTGGCCCGGATCAAGGGGGCCCCGCCGGGGGTCAAGGGGATCTCCCTGTTCGTGGTGCCTAAGTTTCGCCCCGAAGCAGACGGCTCTTTGGCGCGCAACGACATCCAGGTGGCCGGCAGCTTCCATAAGCTGGGCTACCGGGGATCGCCCATCTGCCAGTTGAGCCTGGGGGAGAACAATGACTGCCGCGGCTACCTGGTAGGCGAACCCCACAAAGGCCTGGCCTACATGTTCCAGATGATGAACGAAGCCCGGATCGACGTGGGGATGAGCGCTACGGCCATCGCCTCGGCGGCCTACTATGCCTCGCTGCAATACGCCCGGGAACGGCCCCAGGGTCGCCGGCTGGCGGCCAAGGACCCCACGCTGCCTCAGGTCAACATCATCGAACACGCGGACGTAAAGCGCATGCTCCTTTTCCAGCGAGCCGTAGTCGAGGGGTCTTTTTCCCTGCTGCTGCAATGCAGCCTCTATGCGGACCGGGCCCGGGTTCTCACCGGGGAAGATAAAGAGCGGAACGAACTGCTGCTGGATCTGCTCACACCGGTCGCCAAGACCTATCCCTCGGAAATGGGCCTCCTTTCGGTCAGTCAAGGCCTGCAGATCCTGGGCGGGTACGGCTACTGCGACGAATTCCCCCTGGAACTGTTCTACCGCGACGCCCGCATCCACCCCATCCACGAAGGGACCACCGGGATCCACGGCCTGGATCTGCTGGGAAGAAAAATGGTCATGAAGGGCGGGAAGGCGGCCCAGCTTTATCTCCGGGAGGTGGAGCAAACCATCACCCAGGCCCGGGAGGTCTCCTCACTGGCCCCTTACGCCGTGCGCCTGCAGGAGGCCCTGGGAAAATTGAAGGAGGTCACGGCCCGCCTGGTCCAAATTTCCCAGGAGAAAGGCCCCGAATACTTCCTGGCCGACGCCACCCTCTACCTGGAATTCTTCGGCATCATTGCCGTGGCCTGGCAGTGGCTGGTCCAGGCCCTGGTCATCCGGAAGGCCCTGGAAAAGGAATTGTCCGAAGAAGAAAATAATTTTTACCAGGGGAAGTATCCAGACGTTTGCCTATTTCTTCCATTACGAGCTACCCAAAATCGAGGGATTGGCCCGGCGGCTGATGGAAGGGGATGGGTTGACGGTGGAGATGAAAGCGGACCTGTTTGAATAAATTCCATGCTGGTTACCGGATGGGCATGCCTGGTCCGGTAACCAGGATGAGCGCTTTGTGCCTTTCTTCCTGCTATACGTACCAAGCTGATGTTTGACAGATAAGTGTTTATTAGTCATCATCTGTCTGATTTTCTTATTGATTTAAGAAAAGGAGGCAGAGATGACGAACGGACATAGTGATCTACAGCAGACGAGTATATCTTCTGATTTTAAGATTCCCGCCGATAACGCTCCCCGTTATTATCAAACGCGATTACGATTTAAAATACATCCTGAAGGCTGTTTAGAAGCGCTTGGCAAGATTTTGAAACGGCTGGTCCGGATGGACCTTCCGGGGAAGGATCAGGTGGAAGCCTATCTTCGTCACCTGACTCTTCGCAACCGCAGACCGAGGACCTTATACAGTCGTTTTGGGGCGATCATTCTTTTTCTTGGCCTGATACGGGAGAGCGGCAGGGCATCCCTGGAAGCCATTACCCGAAGGGATGTGGAGGCGTTCATTGAGCAGGAGCAGGACCGGGGGATTAAGATTACAACGATCAGGACCAGGCTGGTGAGTGTGCAAGCCTTTCTCCGTTACCTGTTAGAAGAAGGGATCGTTTCTGCGGAACTATTCAGCAGAAGGATACGGTTGCAATTACCGGAGCGGCTGCCGCGGGCCATGGATCCTGACGATCTGCGGAAGCTGCTTTCGGTCATTGAAGATATTCGTGACCGGGCCATGATCCTGGTCTTGTTGAGGACGGGTCTGCGGATCGGTGAACTGCTTAATACCAAGATGGCCGACGTCCATCTCAAGGAGCGGAGGATAGAGATTTACGAAGGGGAGAAGAACCGCCTGGGGAGGGTGGTCTATCTCAGTGACGATGCGGCCCTGGCTCTGCGGAGGTGGTTGAAGAAGAGGAATCCCGGTGAGGAGTACCTGATCTATACCCGGACAGAGACGATGTCCTACAGCACCGCCCGGACCATCTTTATACGATATCTGGCGAAGGCGGGATTGGCGGACAAGGGATATTCCCTGCATACCCTTCGCCACACCTTTGCCACGGAGTTTCTCAACGCCGGTATGCGTCTGGAGTGTCTCCAGGTTTTGCTGGGTCACCGGAGTATCGAGGAGACCCGGCGTTATGCCCAGTTGACCGATAAGACCCGCGAGGAAGAGTATTTTAGAGCCATGTCGAAAATAGAGAGGAGGGACAGTAATGGCGATGACCGATGCGATCCTGAACTGGCAGAGATTTTTAAAGCGGCGGAACTGTTCGCCCCATGCCGTGAAGAACTATCTGAACCTCATTAAACACTTTATCCTCTGGCTGGATGTGCCGGTGGAGGCCGTGACCCACGCAACCGTGTCACGCTACATCGAGCATCTCATGAGGAAGAGGCTGGCGCCCAAGACGGTCAACTGCCACTTGAACGGTATTCGCCAGTTCTACCATTACCTGCGGGATGAGGAAGGGGTGATTATCACCAATCCCATCAAGAAGACTCATCTCCAGAAGATGTCCCAGCCCCTTCCCCGGCACCTGAGAGATGATCAGGTGGAGACCTTCTTCAAGGCCATCAAGGGCGTCCGTGACCGGGCCATGTTCATGCTCATGCTCCGTTGCGGGTTACGGGTGGAAGAAGTCGCCCAGCTAACGATCGGGGTCATAGACGTCAAACGCAGGACTATCCTGGTTGAAGACGGTAAGGGCGGAAAAGATCGGGTCGTCTATATGAGCCATGATGCCCTTCAGGCCCTGGCCGCCTATTTGAGGGTGAGGCCTCCATCCAGATCCAGAAAGATCTTCCTGGCGGAAAAGAAGCCTTGCCAGGGGCAGCCCATCTCCATCCGCGGCATTCAGCGGCGCATGGAAACTTATGCCCGCCAGGCCAAGCTCAAGGTGTCCTGTCATCATCTTCGGCATACCATGGCCACCCAGCTGCTCAATGCCGATGCCGATCTCTCCACCATTCAAGATCTCTTGGGTCATAGCCATGTGAAAACCACACAACGGTACTGCCGGATATCAAACCTTAAGGTGCAGAGAGACTACTTCAAAGCCATGGAGGTGATCAGGCAACAAACGGCTGGCCACCCAAATAATCCTTGACGAAAAAACAAAACTATGAGATTTTAAACAACACCTAACCCATTAACTTCAATAAGAAAATCAGATTTTAGTACGTATAGCTTCCTGAATTGTTTTTGACGGATTGCCCTTTTGAGAAGATTTCAAACGGAAATTGTTGAAGGACCTGCCCAAATTAAGGGTACCTGCCCGATGAAGAACCTCCTATTTACTATTTCAAAAATTGTATATAATGGGATTCATTTAAGACCCAAAACAGTAAGATAACCCGTTTTCCAGCAACGCCACTCAACCCTAAAAGAGGGCAAGAAAATGGAGGAATTTAGGAAACCCCATTTCTCAACCAAGAGGTGGGGGTTGTGGTTTGATGAGGTGAGGCGGGATCAAACGCTTACGGTAAACTTAAGATCATATCTTTGTAATGGAGATCACAGTACTTTTTAATGACATATTAGGCATAAAACATTTGCAAACAACCTAAAGGAGAAATAGAATGAAATTTCGACTTATTATCGCATTCGTGTTGACCATCGGGTTGGGTTTTTTGGAAACTTGGGCAGCGGCTGCTCCGGCAATGAAAGTGGTGCCACGAGTTATATCGCCTTTGACCGGTGTGCTCGGCTATTCCACCAATAGCGAAGATGGACTTCATAAAGATTTCACATCTGCTCCTGCCGCAGTGTTACAAACTCCGGTCTCAGGAGGTTTGTATGCTACAGATGGTCTGAATTTATTTATGATCGACAAAACCACCGGAAGCGCCGCCCTGATTGGTCCCCACGGACCAGTTGAGATCGCAATAGGAGCTTTAGCCTTCCACGGTAACGGGACTCTATACGGCACTAGTATCGGTTCGGGCGCAAGGTTGTACACGATCAATACAACCAATGGGGTTGCCACTGCAGTTGGGCCATTAGGATTCTTCGTTTTCGAAGGCGGACTAGCATTTGATGCGTCAGGGCAATTGTTCGGAGTAAATCAAGGGAATGCTGGTAACGCTGCGATGTTCACGATCAACCCCACCACAGGTATCGCCACGGTACTGGGACCAGTCCCAGGTGAAAACCGCGACCTGAATGGGCTGGCTTTTGATGGTCAAAAATTCTATGCGCTTGATGCTATTGGCAACTCTCTGGGCACAGTGAGTCCTGCCACTGGCTCCTATACCTCCATAGGAAACCCCGGGGTAACAATAGGTGGTTTTGGCGGGTTGGCGATTGATCCTAGCGATGGTACTCTCTATGCTGCTTTCGGCAGCACTGGTGGTTTTTATGTGTTGGATAAAAGCACAGGGATCGCGACACTGATAGCCCAGAATAACATCAGCTACGATTTGGCCTTTGCCCCAATTAGAAAGAATATTTATCTACCGCTTATTCTGAGGTAATTGCATGAGGGATTGGGGTCCGACCCAGTTTTCCGCCTGTCAATTAAACAAACGCCAATCGGGAACCGTCTCAACTCTCGGTAGGTGGCAATTTATTCCTATGCACGGGTCTTCAAAGGCGATATCGAGGAAGGCAGCTTGTCTCCTTAATGCGCTATTTCTGGATCAAAGGAAGAAAAAGCCGAAGGATCGGCGGGATGGTGACCGGCGAGATCTTGATGAGGAAGGCGTCGGTGCGCCCGCGAAACTGGTTCTGATAGGCGTTGGCTGTGGGGGTCGGGAAGCCGCCCAGGTTTCACCGACGATGTACATATAGCCCTGGGCATCGACGGTGATGCCGTTAGAAACTCCACCCCGGTGCCGCCCAGGTAGGTGGCGAATATGGGCGACATGGTCTGGGGGTGGAAGACGGCCAGGAAACCGTCGGAGGCATCGCCCCCCGAATGGGCGGCCTGGATGGGATTGACGGTCGGCAGATCGGTCGACATGGTGCTACCGATGACGTAAACGGCGCCCTGACGATCGACCGCCATTGCGCTTACCGTCTCTTCGCCTCTGCCGCCGAAGAAGACCGTCGGATCACGTTCAAATTCTGGTCGAAGGAGCTTAATTTTACATCTAGACCACCCAAGGCCTGGGGTTGCAGGGCTGGAACTGAATCAGCTTGTACGTGGTTCAAGGTAATGCCGCCGGTTGTGTTTTCAGCGAGCACGCGTATAAAAATACCAGTGGCTTCTTCGATTACCATTTTGAAGAAAGGGTCTACCGATGGGTCGTTGACGATTTCTTCCACCAGCTTAAAAATAAAAAATACTTTCTCTCCGATATCCCGCAACTTAATCTTCCCCTTCTTCTTGAAGGTTACTTCCAGGGAAGGCGTCGGAGATGAGAGGCTATTTGAAAAGTTGTCGGAATCACTGAAGTAACTCAAATACACATCGCCATTGCCTGCCTCAAGTTTAAGCGACTGAAAAAAATCATCGCCATTCCCTCCCAGGTAGGTTGAAAAAAGCAGGCTGGAACCGGCGGAGTTGACAACCGACAGGAAACCATCCCGGGAACCTCCGCCATAGGTGGCCTGGATGGGGTTGACGGTCGGAAAATCGTTGGCCGATATCCCCGCTGCCGGGGAGATGTTGCCCACCACATACAGATTATTGTCCGTATCCAATGCCAGTCCGCCACGCTTTCCCGGTCAGCCCCTCCCAGGTAGGTGGAATAAACGAGCTGGGACCCGTTTGGCTCACTTGGCAACAAAGGCGTCGCAATTGAGCCCGTAGGTCCCCTGCTGCGCATTGACTGTAGGGAAATTCCGTAGAACAGGTGCTCCCCCCCACATAGGCCGCGCCGGTGGCGTCGACTTTAATGACGGTGCCCTCGTCAAAACCGCTGCCTCCCAGGTAGGTCGAATGACCATTGGCCGTTGGCGTCCAGTTTGGTGATGAAGGCGTTGCTGAACCCCCGCAGCGTGCCCTGGGCCGGGTTCAGGGTCGGGAAATCCGCCGATATGGTTACCCCCACGATGTAAGCTTCCCCCTGGCTGTCCACGGCCACCCCGCGGGCGCCTTCGTTGGCCACAGTGCTGGTCGACGACCCGCCGAGGTAGGTGGCATAGACGATCTCGGGATCTATCACCAGCGGCCGGTTTCGGTCGTAATTCCCCAGCGCGAAGGCCAAAATCTTGCGTCCGGCAGACTCTACTCCCTCAATTATCTTATATCCCCCGTCCACCTCCTTCCGCCTCCCGTTTATCTCCTGATAGACCCTGGGGGCCTGCTGGCGTATCGTTCCGAGGTCGGTGCTCATGACCAGATCACCCGACGGGTCAATGGCTACGTCCCGTGCGCCTTCGACGGAAAGAATTATCCGGTTGGGATCCGCGCCCGGCGCCACGATAAAGTCATACTCCAGGCGGCCCTCATAGTTTCCGTAGTAGACCAGATTGATCCCGGGATAAACCTCCTCGTATTTGACTTTGGCATAGCCGGAAACCTGGGTCCGCCAGTTCTGCCGGTTATCGCCGATTAGGTAATTGGTCACCCCCGGCAACCGCTCTATTCCAGTTACCTTGGAGTTCGGGTTCGCGCCCTCTATTTTTAAACGAATATAAAAGGATTCAAAGGTCGGCCCCACCGATGGACCGGCCGCCTTTCCCATTCGGGGCCGGAATCCGGCCGATCCATTCTCCTGGAGATCTGCAATACCGTTTCGCCGGGAGTCAAGAAGGCGATTCCGTCGCGATCCCTCGCGGTGAATTGAACCTGCGGGTGGGTTTGTCCCTCGTTAATCTCAAATCGCAGTGGTGGGCGGGATAATTTAACATCCCTTGAATTTTCGATTGGCGAAGCCGAACCAGGGGTGGTCCACAACCCCAAGATGGTCCCCCAGATCAGAGGCAGAATTATAAACAGACTATTCGGGTCACGATATCTACGAGTATTCATAAAATCACTCCTCCGCAAGGACCTGTTAACTTAAGGCAAAGCATTTTGGGTTAGGGTTGAAGGACTTGCCCCCAAAATTGAAAATACTAATATTTTCGGAAGAATGGAATGGGGTAAAAATAGTATTCTTTTGATGCGGACCCCTTATTTTTTTGATGAGGTCAAGGTGGTTTACTGCGCCAAGAAGGATAACCGACATGATAAAAGAGGTCAATTTCGCTTTTGGCTCTTAAGAAGGATTTGTGGTATATGGTTGGTTATGTCCCGACCTTTGAAAATAGAATATCCGGGCGCCTGGTATCAAGTGACGAATCGCGGGAGACGACGGGAAGTTTCAAACAAGGCAATGAAAGTCGATTCAGTTCGCCCTGATGGTTCGTATCTGCCATGGGTAATATTTAGGGACAGCGCCCGTTTTTTAATTTTATAGCACATTTCGAATAAGCATCAATTCAAAGTTGCTTAAGAGAAAAAAATGCAGCTATTCGAAGCCTTGGGAGCAATTTTGGATTTACGCATGAAGAACGGAACCGATAGGGAAGGATCACAATAGATCTATGGGGTCTCAATCGGGGCATTCCCCATAGAATACTTTTATCTGTAATCCTTAACTTTCGGGGCTACAAGGATGGAGGATTAGTAGGTGTACTTCGCACTAAGCGACAAAAGAGATGAGGGTGGACCCCCTCGGAGCCGGCTTGCTGGAGCGGAGCTTCAAAGCACGGGAAGCTTCATGGCCATGTCGACGTTGATGCCTCTCATTTTTGGGCCGATTTCATCCCCGGGGGATATCGGTGTATCTGGTTGGAAGGTGTCGTCGGGCAGCTTAGTGCCTGGCGGTTAGCTCACCAACCACCGGCGTTATGTCTGGTGAGACTTCGATGACCTTTTGACCCCTTGTTTCAAGGGAGGCCTCTTCTTCAATCATATACTCCCACATTTCATTCTGATGCAACCAGATAGGGTCTGCGTTTCTACGGATGAATTCATCGACCTCCAGACCCTCGACGGTCGGCGGACGTTTGACCCGCTTCTGTTTCCCATTGATGAAGATGGTCATATATTCCTTCCGGCGCCGTCTCTTTCCCGCCTTCTCGGCCGCAGAAAGTTTTCGCCTGGGTTTTTTCATGCCGTGTGCATCTTCTTAGGCGGCGATGGGTTTAATTTCTATAAAGTCGGCAGATTTCATTGATGGTCTTGGGGAGGATGCCGATATGCTTGGCTAAAGCTGATTGGGTCAAACGGATTTTTTCCAATTTATCCCGCAAGACCTCCCCAGGATGCACCGGGGTATAATGTATTTCTTCCATAGTCATTCTTTAAGCTTCTGGTCGATGCCGGCGAATACCTCTTCCTGTGACTTTGACTTCCCGTTTTTGATATCTTCTTCTCCCTGGGAAATCAGTTTCAGGAGGCCGATGGCATTTCGCAGGTCGTCAATAAAATAAGAGCCTTTCTATTTCAACGCCCATTGGTGAACGGCGGCCGCCAGGAACCAGGCCGCGAAGCTCGAACCGAGAACGATCGTCAGGGGAAATCCCTTTTTGAGGCAGAACAAGGCGACGAGGTAGAACAAGATGCTGGGCAACATGCCCCAGACGGCCCCCTTGGTAAAAGCCGTCATGATCTTTGGGTCGCCGCGGTTTTCCAAATACACCCAACCCAAAACCAAGGCCCCGGTCAAAGGCATGACGCCGATCAAACCGGCAATGGAGGGGAATCGCTTGGCGGTAAAGGTGGCCAGAAGAATAATAGCCACGCTGAGCGAAACTTTGATTAAAAGTTGCATCATTTTTCGCTTATCCTGGTCACCTTCTATCGTATCGCCTATGGTATGGCTGACAACCGCTCGGAGTCAATTAAAATCAAGTCGACGGGATTCGCTACTTCCTCCTTTGTTGGGTTTCGCTTCGCTCTACCCAATCTACCTTTTCTACATTTCTTTGACAATTACGACAAAAGACGCTATTATATCGACAAATGTCGTTATTCGGGAAAGGAGTCCAGATATGGAATTATCGGAAATCTCCGGGGTCTTGGGAGGGAAAAAGGCTTTCGAGGGCGTGATCGCCAGCCGTCTCGACCTCCTGGATCTCAGCGATAAGGGACTGACCAAGGAAGCCCTGCTTCATCTGGCCAAGCATTTGCACTTGTCGCTCGCTCAGATGGCCGAAATGCTGCCGGTGACCGAGCGGACGATTCAGCGCTACCGCCGCAACCACCGCTTTAACAGGATCGTTTCCGAACACATCCTGCAGATCGCCGAGGTTGTGGTCCGGGGAGAAGAGGTCTTTGGGGACCGCGAGCGGTTTAGTTCCTGGTTGAGGACGCCTTCTCCGGCCTTGAGGAACAGAACGCCGGCGTCGCTTCTGAATTCGCGGTTCGGGAACGAAATAGTCCTGGAAGAGCTGGGGCGAATCGAACACGGAATCTTCTCTTGATGCTCGTCTACCGGATCGCCAGGAAAAGGCATTTGAACGATCTGACCGGTATCGGCGCGAAAACCTATGGGGGCCGTTGGAATCACCGGGGAACCGCAATACTCTATACCTCGGAAACCCGATCTTTGGCTATGGTCGAGTTTCTGGTCCACGTTTCCTGGATGCAGGCCCCCAGCGACCTGGGCATCGCGACCCTCGAGTTAACCAACGAGATTCAACCGGAGAGCCTCTCAGCCGTGGATCTGCCTAAGGACTGGCGACATTACCCCGCCTCTCGCAAACTGGCCGACCTGGGGACCGAATGGATCCATTCCAAACGCAGCCTCCTGCTGCGGGTGCCGTCGGCAGTCGTCGAGCAGGAGCATAATATCCTGATCAACCCGGGGCATTCGGATATAGTCCGGGTGACCATTTTAGAAGTCAAAGATCTTGAGTTTGACCGGCGGCTTTTGAAAAAAGGGAATCGATGAAGCACTCCGAGGCGAAAGCCTCTCTGAGGTGGTTGAACAGCAATCCTCCCCTCCAGGAACTCATGGATCGTTATCCCGGCGAGTGGGAGGAGGCGGGTAGAAAGCTGGTGGCCGCGCTGGAAAACTCCAAGGCGCTGACCACGGAGGAGGCCGCCACGAACAGCCCGGTCGGACCTGGATCTCTGGACCCGGCGCATTGAAAAGAGCGGCCAGAATCCCCAGGTCATCGCCAGCGCCCTGCCGCACCTGATTAAAAGCCGGATGCTCCTGCAGGGGCTGGAAAAGTGCTACCTGGCCGCCGCCAGCGGAAAAGCCTCGGGGAAGATCCGCTTCAATCTGGTCAACGGATTGATTATCCAGCGGCTTCTGTTCAGAAAAGGCCTGGAGCGCAAACCGGTCTCCCTGGGGTGGTTCAGGTTCTGGTGGCCGTTGATCTCCCAGAAGCGTTTCCTGATGCCGCTGGTACAGTCCCGGGGTATTTACTGCTTTTACTCAACCGCTCTGATTGAGGCCTTGGCCGGCCTGATCGACCGGCGTTCCTGCCTGGAGATCGCCGCCGGGGACGGCACGCTGGCCTCGCTGCTGATCGAGGCCGGTGTCCCGGTCACGGCCACCGACAACTTCAGTTGGACGCACGCCATTCAATACCCGGACCGGGTGGAAAAACTGGGCGCTAAAGAGGCCCTGGAAAAATACAAACCCCAAGTCGTTCTCTGCTCCTGGCCGCCTCCGGGGAACTCCTTTGAAAAGGAGGTTTTTTCAACCCCCAGAGTCGATCTCTATGTGGTCATCGGTAGCCGTTACCGGTTTGCCGGCGGCAACTGGGAAGTCTACACCAGCCAACAGCGGTTTGAATGGCAGGCGGATCCTCGATTGAGCGGTTTCGTGCTACCCCCGGAACTGGAAAGTACCGTTTTGGTCTTTCGCAGAAAGAAATAATTGCAAAGGTCTTTTTGTAGCCCAGCCGCCCCCGGCTGGGGTTGGTCGGTAACAGGCGAGGACGTCTGTTCCACCTTTTAAGAGGAAGGAGATTATACCGTGGCCTATGACAAAGCAATCGAAGCGATCATCAAAGAACTCTATGTCGGGGAACAGGGGCTGATAGCCAAGAGCATGTTCGGCGGGGTGTGTTATTTGGTTGGCGGGAACATGGCCTTCGGGATTTACAAAGACAATCTAATCGTTCGTCTCGGTTTCCCGGAGCGGGCGCACCAGGAAATCCAATCCGGACGGGCGCTGGCCTTCGACATCACCGGAAAGGCCATGAAAGGGTGGGTGATGATCCCCAAGGCCAGACTAGCCGGGACCGAAGATTACAAGAAAGTGGCTGGACCTTGGCCTGGCCTACGCCAAGTCCCTGCCACCGAAATAGAATCCAATTTCTATATTGGCCTCGAATCTTCCGGAATAATTTTGAGAGCAGCCTGAATCGGGATTATCTGTTTTTCAATATCCGTCCATCGTTGCCGTTTGGCTAACCGAAGATCATACTCCAACTGAAGGTTGAGCCAGAACTGAGCCT
The DNA here is from genome assembly GCA_963843145.1 of uncultured delta proteobacterium. Taxonomy (GTDB): domain Bacteria; phylum Desulfobacterota; class RBG-13-43-22; order RBG-13-43-22; family RBG-13-43-22; genus CAVQSS01. Next base: position 84,869 of record CAWJJC010000010.1, on the reverse strand, counting down.
CCACTCCGAAAAACCTCTGTAACCGCAGGGCGGTGTCGGCGGTAATCATTCGCTTCCCGTTGACGATTTCGCTGATACGGTTGGGGGGTACCCCAATGTTACGGGCCAGTTGGTTGAGGCTGATCTTCAAAGGCTCCAAAAAATCTTCTTTCAAAATTTCTCCTGGAGTGATGGGATCCAACAGCTTTCTGCTATCCATGATTTTGATCCTTAGTGATAATCCATGGGGCATGACGCGGTACTAACGATGGTTTCGTAAAAAGTCGAAAAAACCGTCATCACGATCCCGGACCTGATCCGGGGGAAGCAATCCCCACCTTGGTAAGTAGCTGATTATTAGGGATTGCTTCGTCGCTCCACTCCTCGCAATGACAGCCCTGGGAACACTTTGTAGTTTATCAAAAATAATTCGAGTAGAAAAGCAGGAAAGCAAATTTTTCAGCTATATTTGAAAAATAGTAAGGCGGCAAGGCCGACAAGGCTTAACGAGATAATCCCCCAATCCATTGCCCGGAGGGGTAATTCCTGACGGGTGTGGCGGGCAGCGGCTCCGAACCCCCGGGCCTCCAGGGCTTCGGCCATCTCGTCCGCCAATTTGAAGGATTGAATAAGCAAAGGCCCCAGCAGGGCCGGCAGGTGGCGGAGTGTTCGCAGGCCGCCCTGAAGGGGGATCCCCCGGGCCCGTTGCGCGTCCCGGATGTTGGCCGCCCGTCGGGTCAGGACCGGGATGAATTCCATGGAGACGGTCAGTACAAAACTGAAAGCGTAAGGCATCCCCATCCGGACCAAGGCTTGGGAAAGGTTTTTAGGGGAAGTGGTCTGAAAAAAAAGAAAGAAAACCGTGCCGAGGGCCAGCAAACGCAGGCCGGATATCAGGGCCGTGGAAAGATCGAAGGCCAGCCAGGCGATGGCGAAGAAACCGAAGACCGCCGGGCCCAACCCCCTAAAAAATTTGAACCAGGTGGGCACCAGGTTCAGGGGGAGAGTCATTCCCCAGATTACGGCGGCGGCAACCAGCAGGGTCAGCCATTGATCGAGCGACACCAAGATCACGGCGGCGGTGAAGGCCAGGACCAGCTTGGCGCGGGGATCCGGAATCGATGATTTCATGCCACGTTTCCCAGTAACTGAGCCAATTCAAACCGCTGTGTGGGCCGTAGACCGGCTGCGGTCATGGTCCGGCGGTCGCCCATGATCGTCTCGGGGGACCCATCGGCTATGATTTTTCCTCCGGACAAGACCAGCCAGCGCGGGGCCTGTTCCGCGGCGAATTCCAGGTCGTGGGTCACCAGCAGCACGGTCTTGCCTTCTTCCCGCAACTCCCGAATCAGTCCGCCCAGTTCCCGGCGAAAGGGTTCATCCTGACCGGCGGTCGGTTCATCGAGAATGACGATTTCCGGCCGGGCGGCCAGAGCCGTGGCGAAAGCCACTCTTTTTTTTTCTCCCTCGCTCAGCCGGAAGGGGGATCGTTCCAGGAGGGGACCGAGTCCGAACCGTTCAAAAAGCCGTTCGCACCAGGGGGGATCGTAGGCCTTTCAGAATACGGGGGCCGATCAGCACTTCCTCCCGCACCGAGGTCTGAAAAAGCTGGTCGTTCGGATTTTGCCAGGCGAATCCGACCCCTCGCGCCAGTTCGTGGGTTTTAGTCACCCGGGTGTCCCGGCCCAGGACCAGTACCGTGCCGCGGGAAGGCTGCAGTAGTCCATTCAGGTGCTTGATCAGCGTGGTCTTACCGGCGCCGTTTCGGCCGAGAATCGCTACGCATTCTCCCGGCCGAAGGTGAAATTCAACCCCTTCCAGGATTTCCTGGTCGGGGTAACCGAACCGGAGATCCTGGATTTCCACCACCGGGACGGCCTCCCGATTCTGGGAAAAAGGAGGTACTCCTTCCCGAGAGTTATTTATTTCGGTTGGGGAAAACCGCCGGGGAGGTCCGGAAGCGAGAAGTTGTATCGCCTCCCGAGGGGTAAGTGGGGGAGGACCGTCCAGCCCCCAAGCGCGAAAAAGACCAACCAGCGGAGGAAGGTTCAGCCCGTAACCCGTCAGCTCCTGTTCCAATACCTGCCGCGGGGGACCGTCCGCGGTCAGGCGGCCCTGATGAAATAGTACTAGCCGGTCCACATCCGCCACCACTTCCTGGAGGCGGTGTTCGACCACCAGCACGGCCGGCCCTTCGCCGCGCAGGGTTTTAAGTAGCAATCGGAGCCCTTCGCTGCCTTCCGGATCGAGATGGGCAAAAGGTTCATCCAACAGCAGAAGGCGGGGACGAAGGGCCAGAATGGCTCCCAGTATCACCCGCTGTTTTTCGCCCCCGGAAAGTTGGTGGGGGGAGCGTTCCAAGAGGCCGCCGAGTTTCAGCACCCCGCTCACCCATTCCAGCCGTTTTTCAATCTCTTTGGGTTCCAGCCCGAGCCCTTCCAGGCCGAACCTCAGTTCTTCCTCCACCGTCCGGTTGAACAACTGGGCATCGGTGTTTTGAAAGACCAAGCCCACGTGACCGAAAAGTCGGCTGACCGGAACTTCCCGGGTGTCCAACCCATCGACCAGCACCCGGCCTTTCAGATCGCCTCCGTGGAAATGGGGGGCCAGCCCGGTGGCCAGCCGACAGAAGGTGGATTTGCCGCTGCCGCTGGCCCCGGCTACCAGCACATATTCCCCTTCCGCTACGGTCAGGTCGACCTCGCTGAGAGCCCAGTCCTCCATTCCATCATAACGATAGGAGACCTTTTCGAAAGCCAGAACCAAATTATAGGGCCTTTTTTGAGGGGCAAATCCCTTGAGATGACTTCTTGCTAACTCGTCCATGTCTGGGTCTTTTGATTGTCGCATAGCCGGCTTTTTCCAATAGCTTCAACCCCAGGATCCCTAAAACGGCCCCAACGAAGGTGCTGCCCGAAAAGGCGATAATCAAGGCCCCCAAGGCCATGGATTTGCCCATCAGGGCCGGGGCCACGATCAGGGCGCTGGCCAGGGCTCCCAGCACTCCCGTCCCGAGGACTTCGCCCAGGGCCCCGAAATAAATGTTCCGAGTTAACCGAAACAAGAGCCCCGCCAGGAAGGCGCCGATCATCCCGCCGGGAAAGGCCAGCAGCGTCCCGGTGCCCAGGGCGTTTCGGAGCAGGCCAATGATCCCGGCGACACCGGCGGCCCACCAGGGTCCCAGCAAAACGGCGGCGACGACGTTCACGAAATGTTGGGTCGGATTGATTTTGGCGATGCCTATGGGAATACTGGTGAAAGGGGAAAGGGCCACCCCAATGGCTACCAGAATGATCGCCCGGGCCACAGTACGAGAGTTGGTTCCGGTTGGTTCCATTTATTAGCCTTGAAGGGCAGCGGATCTTTGAAGATCGTCCGGAGTGAGCGCATAGAGAAAGTCCATCAGGCCGATTCTAAATGCCCCCGGACCGCCGGCCGTCTGTCCGGCCAGTTCCCCGGCCAGTTTGAAGCAGGAGACCCCGGCGATGGCGCTTTCCAGGGGGGCGCGACCCACGGCGGCAAAGGCGGCAATGACCGCCGAGAGCATACAGCCGGTACCGGTAACCCGGAGCATCAGCGGATGGCCGTTTCCGACCATCACCATTTGGTTCTCATAGAAAATAAGGTCCTGCTCCCCGCTGGCAATTACCACGGCCCCCGTTCTCGCGGAAAGGACCCGGACCGCTTCGTGGATGTCCTCCGGACCGGACACGCTGTCGATTCCCCGCAGTTGGCCTCCCTGTCCCGCTAGAGCGCCGATCTCGGCCGGATTTCCCCGAATAATAGCAATGGTTAATTCTGAAAGGATTTGGCGGCAGGCATCCTTCCGAAAAGTGGAAGCACCGGCCCCCACCGGATCAAAAACCACGGGCAGACCGATTTCATTGGCTCGGCGTCCCGCGAGCAGCATGGCCGCAATCCGGTCGGGTGTAGGGGTTCCCAGATTCAGGTACAACGCGTCCGCCCGGGTGGTGATCTCGGCCACCTCGGACGTCGAAAAGGCCAGCACCGGCCTAGCCCCCAGGGCCTGCAGGGCATTGGCCACATTCCCCCCGGTCACCCAGTTGGTGATGGCATGAACCACCGGTCTTTTGGTTCGGACCCGGTCTAAAAGAACCGAGATTTTATTTTTTATTCCATCCACAGGTTGGAAATCTCCCTGGCCGTCTGAGTGGTCGTATCCTCCATCAAAAAGGAGGTCTGGGTTGTTTTCCTCTTCCCGGCTTAATCCGGATTTCGCAAAATAAAAGCCGGCCAACGAAGGGCCGGCTTTTATTTTGCGTTCCCTTCGCTGGCATTACCCAGAGCAGGTTTAAAGGGTCGGCAACGGATCGCTTGCCTTCTCAGCCGGGCACCCCCCAGCTCCCCGATTTTTTATAAAAACAGTATAATCTCTGGATGATGGGAAATGCAAGCCCATCAATAGGTGGAGGGGTCCTCGGGGGGCAATCCGCCCTCTTCGAAGGGCATAACGCCGAGCCGGGTCATGACCAACTCCACTTGATTCAGAACTTCCGCATAATCATAGGTGGAAGACTCGGGAGGCGCCGTGTCCAGGAGGTGTTTAAAGGCTGAATAGTCGATCCGGGCGTCGATCAACCCGGATTTGACCAGCAGGGCGAATACTGTCCGATCATCGGCGAGATTATCTTCATCGCCTATCGGTAAGTTTTCTCGGCGATCGGGAGAAGCCGCATACCACTCCAGGGCGGAAAGGAGGGCGTCGTAGAGGGTACCCAGACCGGCGGATATTTTTCCCTGGCGAAGTCTCCTCCGTCCCGCGCGGATATGCAGCCTGGCGCGCTGCAGAGCCGCCGCTTCCGCTCCCAGGGCATCCGGATCCATCAATCCAAAATGAGGCATAGGGTTATCCTGGGCTCGTCGTCCGAGCGGCTTCAGGCCAAGGGCGGGGGTGGGGGCGGTAATTCGCCCCGCTCCAGGGCTTCCCGGGCGGCCTTGACCGGGATGCCCGCCTCGCAGGGCACGCCCACCTGGCACAGCCCACAACCATAGCCCACGAACTGATAGGTTTTTTCGACATAGGCCCTGGTCCGGACCAGATGTTCCCGACACTTCTCCTTGTCGTGGCCGGCCTCGGTAATCGCCCCGACCGGGCAGCGGTCGATGCATCGGCCGCAAGTACCCTCGGCGAAATAGAGGCAATAGGCCCGATGGTGGGCATAGGGCCGGGGGGTCGGTTCAATGGCTAGCCGGACCACCACCGACCCGGCCCGCAGGGCTTTACCTCTGGCGGTGATCAGTCCGTCACAGAGCCCAAATGTGCCTAAGCCGGCCGCATGGGCCGCATGGCGCTCGGACCAGGAAGAGGCATAGGAAAACCGTTGCGACTTGACAACGGTCCAGTTGGGAACCAGCATGGGGGCGACGGCCGCGTGGCCGGCCTGTTCAAGGCGCTGAACCAGGTGGCGACGCAAAGCCACATTGAACTCCTCCCCATAGACTCTGATCCGGGCCCATTCCTCGGCGGGATACTTCTTGGCCCGGCGATTGGCCCGGCGCACCGCTTGACGTTGAGGCAAGACCCACGAAACCACGGTCAGTTCCTCCGGGCGCGCGGTTTCCTCCGGGTGGTATTGGGTAAAGACCTCCCAGGGGGTCCAGTGGAAGGGCCCGATGTATTCCTTGTATTGCTGCCAAATCGGGTCCGCGCCGGAGGCAAAGCCCACCAAGGCGTCCTCCCAGGCCGGCTCCCCGGTTTTGGTTCCCATAGTATTGACGGGAGACGTGGCGATGAAGTCGGCGATTAATCCTTTGATCCGGTTTCCGGATAGCTGTTTCGATTTTTTCACTTAAGCCTCCCGTTACATTCTTCCGAACTACCCCGGCCTTCCCGGTATGTTAGCACCGCTTCGATGAGCAGAGGTAAAAAAGTTTTTAAATCCTCTTCAACGCGCAAGTCCGACCATTGGCCGATGGCCGCCTGGGGATCCCGGTTGATGGAGACGATGAAACCGGAATCCTTCATGCCGGCGATGTGCTGATAGGCGCCGGAAATGCCGCAGGCCAAATAAAGCCGGGGGCGGACAGTGGACCCGGTCTGGCCTACCTGTCGGTTGTAGGGTAACCAGCCCAAGTCGCATACGGGACGGGACCCGGCCACGGACGATCGGGGAAACAGGGCCGCCAGGCGATGGATCAGGTCGAGGGTTTTTTCCGAACCGATGCCCCGGCCGGCGGCCACGATCACCTCCGCCTCGCGCAGGGCCGCTTCGATCTCCACGGCCGGTGTGAATTCCAGCAGTTCAGCCCGGGATTCGGAAGGGGACAGGGTTTTCAGCTCCCAAAATCCGTTTTCCTGAAGGGGCGATCCTGAAAATTTGAAATAGCCGGATTCGAAGGTCAGGACCACTCCCCGGGTTTCCACGGCAAGGTCGGCCAGGAGCTTACCCTGGAAGAGGGACCGCCTGAAAAGAAGACGATTGTTTTCCTGAAGGATTTTGGTCACCCCGGGAATGCAGGCCAACCCCAGGCGCAGGGCGATTCGGGGGGCGAGTTCCCAACTGCGGGAATTTTGGGGCATGATCAGGCAAACCGGCGGGGATTCGAAAAATAATTTCTGCAAGACCTGCAGGGCGATTTCTCCCGGCAAGCTTTTCAGGCCAGGGACCTTGACGGCCAGGACATCCACCCGGGCCTCCTCGGCCGCCTGGGCCGCAGGTCCCTCCACGGCGTCGCCCATCAGGATAATTTTGATCGGGGCGGGCTGGTGACGCCGAATCTCCTCGGCGAGGCCCAGTCCCTCCCAGGTGGACGGGCTGATCTGACCCTGGTCGTGGTCCCCCAGGACGAAGAGTGTGGGCTCAAAGGGGGCCATTCAGGGCAGGAGGCCTTTTTCGCCCAAGATCCCGGTGAGTCTTTCGGCCTTTTCTTCGGAAGTCCCGGTAAGCACCCGGCCGGTGCGGACTTTTTCGGGGAGGACAAAACGCACCAGGGACTGCCGGGGTTCGTCGTTCGGCAGGGAGGCGGCGGCAATGATTTCCAGGGCCTGCTTTCGGGCTCGAAGTACATGGGAGAGGGATGGATAGCGGGGCTTGTTGATCCCGCTTTGAATCGTCAGCACCGCCGGGAGCAGCAGCCGCCACTTTTCCCGTCGGCCGCCCTCCACCTCTTTCTCCGCTTCGACCCGGTTTTGTTCCGGGGAAACCCGGAAGGACACCACGGAGGCAGCGCAGGGAAGACCCAGTCGTTCGGCGATCAGGGGCCCCACCAGCCCTTGCAGATCATCCTCGGCCATGATCCCGGTTAAGATCAGGTCGTAAGCGCTGGCGTCGGAAAAGGCCGCTATCCAGGAGGAGATTTGAAAGGGCGTCGGCTCTTCGCCCTCCTCGGTGAGCAGATGGACCCCGTGATCGGCTCCCATGCCCAGGGCGCGGCGGATCACCGCTTCGGCCCGGGCGGGGCCGACGGTCAGGGCGTGAAGATTCGTGTCGGGAAAGGCGTCTTTTACCCGCAGGGCCTCCTCCATTGCAAATTCATCAAAACGATTGAGGACGAACAAAGGAAGATTCCCGGCAAAAAGAGATCTCCCGGAGGGATCAGCGGGATCGATTTCGATCGGACCATCCTGAGATAGGACCTGCTTGATGCAAACCAGGATTTTTAGCGAGCCGTTCATTTTGATAACCTCGCAAAAAGTCAGGCTGCGGATTTTAGCTGACAAGGACAATCATCCGCAAAAAAAGTTATCATGTTGTTGGGGAGGTTTAATAACCCTCCGATCAGCTCTTTGAAAACAGAAAACGGGCGATAGACCAGGTAAGTAATACCCAGGGGAGTCCCGGACCCATCGGTTTCCTTGGCCTTGAAGGCCGTAGCCCTCAAGATGTTCATCGCCGCCGCCTTTAAAGTCACTGCGAAGCGAACCGCTGGTCCCCCTCGGACCCGCAGGTGTTTAACTCCGGTGCGGCGATCCCAGGCTGAAAACGCCCCCTCGATCCCGGCTCGAAACCGGTACCGCTGCTTAAAGGCTTCCGTCTGCTCCACTTGTCTTCGTTGCGCCAACCGGAAGACCTTGTGATCGTAGCGCAGGTAGCGATACTTCTTGCCCGGATGGGTCGGGCACTGGTTCTGAACCGGGCAACCGGCACAGGGAGTCAGCGGAAAAGCCACCCGATAGTGATCCTGTTTCCGGCGGACTCTCTCCGGTTCCTGTCCCTGGGACAACGCACCACTGCTCCGGAATCGGAAAAGACGAACCGGGACAAGGGCAGACGATCCGAACGATAGGCGCCCATGGCCGGGGCGATTACTTCCACCCCTAATTCCTGAGCGCCTTGCAGATTGTCGTCGCTCCCATAGGCCGCATCCGCCAGCACCTCTGTGGGGTTCAAACCCCGGCGACCGCAGATTCAATAGCCAGTATCAGAGCATGAACATCATGGTCGAAGCCGATTCTACTCTTACTTCGGTAATCAGGGACAACTGCTCTTTCGTTTCACTGTAGGTTTCCAGCAGTTGGGCCTGATATCCTTTGCCTTTGTGGGCGTCATACCCGCATCAGGGTCCGAGGGATTTTGCAAGGAATCCGAAGATACTTCCTTGGCCGCTTTAACCAGGACTGCCACGGGTTGCCCTTCGGCTTCCTGAATATGACCTTGGTCCTTCAACACCCGTTGCAGCAACTGAAAGCTGCTCAGGGAGGCCACTTGCGGATAAGCGCTCATCTTCCGGACCAGCGTAAACAGATCCTGGCAGACCTGGTTCAGGGTCCGTTCCGACTCCGAGGGTTTGACCATGGAAAAACAACCCAAAGCCTTCTCCGACAAGTAACGGTCCACCAACTCCGCGGGGAGGGTCCCTAAAAGGTCGGGACGTTGTCGTTTCAAGTTGACCAGGAATTTATGGATGGTCTGCACCACCATCCCGATGCGGCCCAAATGGCGCATATTGGATTGGATATGCACCGAGTCCAGACGTTGCTGACTGGCATCCACCTTGAAAACCCGAGCCAGTTTGGCCGTGATCTTCTGGAATAATAGGGTGTCTAAATCTTTCTCGGTGACCAATTGCCGTAAATGCCATAAGGTCCGAGGGCAGAGATACTTGGCCTCATCCGACTCTTCGGTGATATCCAGGGCATAATGCCATTGCAGGTTGAAGGCCACCTGCTTCGAAGTCTCTTCGTCGGTCAGGTCCTGCATCTGTTGCAGCACCAGGACCCCCAAGGCCATATAGAGTTCCTTGGTTGGACGACCAAAAAGATTTGAAAAGGCGGAAGCGATCTCGGTGACCGGCAGTTCGTCGAGGATCTCTTGCCGAAACATCCCAGCCCAGGACTCCTCCATGAGCTTCCGCCGTTTGGGGCCCAAATAGTCCCAGAGATCGAAAATGTAGCCCGTTTTGTGGTCTTTGATCTGAATCATGTCTTGTGCCTTAACTGTCTGTTTTTAAACATGATTCTAATCAATTTGACCCGCACTGTCAAGGGAAAAATAATATTTTATTAAATTATTTCAGCTCATTAACTTATTTTAGACTTTTTGCGAGACCATCATTGATAACCTCGCAAAAAGTCAAAAGACGACTTTCTGCTCGGCGGGGAAGGGTTCCCCCTCCCCCGCCATTGGAAGTGAATTCCAACGGTGCCCCCCTCACCCCAGCCCGGCGCTTAATCGCGCTCGGGTTGATGATGGACTTCTGGCGAGCCCATCATTCTCCCCATGGTAAAAGAGAAGCGGGTCGGTTTCAAGAAAAAAACCATTTCCCTGGACATCCTGCGCAGTGCCTGGCCGCAACCAAATTCGAAACGCGAAATCCGAAAGAAAATTGACATTGGTAGGATAGAAGGGGATAATATTATGTTAAAAATCAATGAGACAGGTTAAGACTATGGGAGATTTATACCTCATTCGGCACGCCCAGGCCTCATTCGGCAAGCCCGATTACGATGAACTGTCGGAAATGGGTTTAACCCAGGCCCGACTGCTGGCGGACTTTTTCGAGCGGACGGACCGAACGTTTGACGCCCTGTATTGCGGTGAGATGAAACGGCATCGGGATACGGCCGCGGCTTTAAGTCAAAAACCGGCTTTATTTTCCGGTGATCCGTCTCCGCGCCTCTTGTCCGATTTCAATGAATTTGACCTGGCCACGATGGTCAATATGCAGCTTCCCCTGTTAATTCGGGAAAAACCGTCCCTGGAGGCGGAGCTGGAAAAACTTTTTACCGATCCCCATGTCCTCTACCGGGTGCTGAACCTCTCTATTTCCCGTTGGATCAACAACCCGGAAGGCCTGGAGGGCGTGGAAACCTGGCCGGCTTTTACCGGGCGGGTGCGGAAGGGGTTGGCCCGGATCCTCCGGGAATCCGGAAAGGGAAAGACCGTCGCCCTGGTCACCTCGGGCGGCCCCCTGGCCGCCCTGCTTCAGAAGGCCCTTTCCCTGCCGGATCTGGACGCGGTGGACCTGGCCTGGCAGATACGCAACGCCTCGGTCTCCACCTTTAAATTCTCCGAACAGCGTTTCACCCTCTCTTCGTTTAATTCGGTGGCCTATTTGGAACTGCAGCGGGATCCGTCCCTGATCACTTACCGGTAGGAAAGGCAAAGCGCAGGGCGCATAGCGCCGAGCGTACGAAGCAGGTAAGACGATCTATAACGATTATAACTACTGTCTTTGCAAAAAAATCCGTCAGAGAGTGCCTGTCCTTCACTCCCTTCGGTCGTTCAAAGGGAGGGATGACAGGAGGCGAAGGGCACAGGATGAAGGCTCGGGACTTCTTGCGAGGTTATCCCCATTACTTCGTTTCCTGCTCTTTAGCCGGGCGCCAAAGATGGGCATAGTAATGAAAGCTGGACAAAAGCAAGGCCCCGCCGATGGCGGCATAAGGAACGGAAAGGTAGTATTTGGGAATGGTGGAGCGCCGAAGAATAAAACCGAGCATAACCATCAGGGCGATGAGCAGGTAGCTTTTCCAGGCCTGGAAGGCAAAAAAACAGACTCTATCCGGAAATTGGCGAAGCCGATCGATGTTTTTCAGGGCGATTTTCGAAAAACCAAAGCGATAAACCGCCAGGGACAAAAGGATACCCACCGCTCCTAAAGGGGCGGCCCCGCGTAAAGGGAGGACGGCGAGCCATTCATAGGCCAGCCCGCAGAGCATAAGACCTACGGCGGTCCACATCAAGCCCGCTGCCGTGGCCAGCCAATATTTGGAAACCGCAGGTTTCAATTTTGAAGACAACAAACCGTGTTCCTTCGATTAGGGTTTAATCCATTATAAAGCTCAAGACTAATCGACGCTATATTAAAACCAGCAAAGCAAAAAAAGTATGATCCTAAAATGGATAGGGGACGCCGGGCGCCGGTTTTATGCTCGAATTGATCCCCCTCGACTTGGGAAAGCTGAAGGACTTTCCGGTTGGTTTTGGTCCGATCAAAAGAAGCGCTCCCAGAAGATCGGGCCCAACTTTATATCGGCAAAATACATTATACAATTTCGAATTATTGCATTATAACTTATTTGTTTTTATTTATTTTTTGTTTCTTACTGGCACAGGGGTTAGCCTGGGCTGAGTTCAGGCTCCTTGGCCGCCTGGTCCCAACAATCACACCAGATTGGGGTGGGCGCCCACCCGGAAGGGTAAAAAGTAGCTCTTATGCGGCTAACCTCATCCGAAGGAGGATTGGCAATAAATAGCCCCTGTTTTCATGCATGAGATACGTGACATTTTTGATAATAAAATTAATATGTAACATGGTTATGATTAAGCAATGGATTAGAAATATTGAAAGTACCAGGGTTCAGGAAACAGGTTTTTTTTCCACAGTGATTTTTGATTGAACTAGCTAAAGGGGGCCGGATGATGACCAGGGGTAAACACCATCGCGCAATTCTGGAGCAGATTGCCCGGCGGGCGATGCTTGAAAGAGGACTTTTGCCGGATTTTTCCGCCGAATCACTGGCGGAACTGGAGCGAATTCATTCCCCCGCCACGGCCAGCTCGGGCCAGATCCGCGACCTGCGGGCCCTCCTTTGGGCTTCCATAGACAATGATGATTCCCGGGATCTGGATCAATTGTCGGTGGCCGAGGCCCGGCCTAATGGCGAATGCAAACTACTGGTAGCGGTAGCCGACGTGGATGTCTTGGTCTTGAAAGGTTCGGCCCTGGACCGTCAGGCCGGGCACAATACCACCTCGGTCTACACGGCCGCGACGATATTCCCGATGCTGCCTGAAAAACTGTCTACCGACTTCACTTCCCTCAATGACCGGGAAGATCGCTTGGCCCTGGTCATCGAAATGGTCATCGACCGTGAGGGATCTCTCCAGGCATGGGGAATCTCCCGGGCACTAGTCCGCAGTCAGGCCAAACTGGCTTACAACAGTGTGGCCGCCTGGCTGGAGGGGAGCGGACCTCAGCCGGAAGGGATTGCCGCTGTTCGCGGGCTGGATGAAAACCTCCGCCTCCAGGATCGGGTGGCCCAGAGCCTGAAGCGCTTGCGGCATCTACACGGGGCCCTGAATTTCGAGACCGTTGAGGCGCGTCCCATATTCGATGGCGACCGGGTCAGCGAATTATCCGTGGAAAAAAAGAACCGCGCCCGGAGCCTCATCGAAGACTTCATGATCGCGGCCAATGGGGTGTCGGCCAAGTTTCTCTTTGAAAAAAAATTCCCTTCCATCCGGCGTGTGGTCCGCACTCCTAAACGATGGGACCGGATTGTCTCCCTTGCCCGGGAGCAGGGATTCAGGCTCCCGGAGGAGCCGGATTCAAAAGCCCTGGAAGGATTTCTGCTGAAGGCCAAAGCCGATGATCCGGTTCGTTTCCCCGACCTCTCGCTTTCCATTATTAAACTGTTGGGGGCCGGGGAATACGTTTCCGAGCTCCCCGGTGAGAACGCTCCGGGCCATTTCGGGCTGGCGGTAAAAGACTATGCCCATTCCACCGCCCCTAACCGTCGTTATCCCGATTTGATCACCCAGCGATTGCTTAAGGCGGCCCTGGAGGGGGTCCCTTGTCCTTATAGCGGGGGCGAACTGGAGGAATTGGCCAGGCACTGCACTGAGGAGGAAGATGCCGCCCGGAAGGTAGAGCGTCAAGTTGGGAAATCGGCCGCCGCCCTGCTCCTCGAAGCGAGGATCGGGGAGCGATTTGAGGCTATAGTTACCGGGGCAGCCCCCAAGGGAACCTGGGCGCGTCTCCTTAATCCGCCTTTGGAGGGAAGGCTGGTCCAGGGATTTGAAGGCGTTGATGTGGGCGACCGGATTCGCGTCGAATTGATCCATACAGACGTCGATCGGGGGTTTATTGATTTTAAGCAAGTCCCCCGGAGGAATCCGTAATCCCTTCGGCACCTATAAAGGGTCTCTTTATTGTCGTTGCAGCCTATTTCTCGTCATCCCCGAATGTCTTTATCGGGGATCCAGTTTTCTCTGGGAACAGCCTGGATTCCCGCTCAGAAACGCTATGGGAATGACGCGCGGTGATGTTTTGTTCCTATCTTGAGATCGTTAACAATCCGGCGAGAACAGCAGCTTTTTTTCCTCCAGGTACCGTTCGGGTCCCCGAAAAGCGTTTTCGATCTCGTCCTCCGTGGCACCGTTCAACCGGGCCAGTTGGGCAGATTACAATATTTTTCCCTTCCAGTGGGATCTATGCTATCATAAAAACTCACCTCAACTGGAAACCTCCCCGGTAAACGATAGTAAAGAATGAAGGGTAGAATCTTCCGCGCTAAGGTCGTCTTCTCCCGGCGTGAAAAACACCCTAAGGAGTGGTGTCAAGCATGACTTTTGATTACTTGCTCAGGACCTATGGGTACCTGGGTGTTTTCTTAGGTACTTTTTTTGAAGGGGAAACCGTCCTGATTTTAGGCGGGCTCACCGCGCATTTAGGATATCTTAAGCTGCCCTGGGTCATGTTTTATGCCTTTTTAGGCGCCTTTTCCGGGGACCAGCTCTTCTTTTTCGTTGGACGCTATAAAGGGGTTACGTTGTTAAGCCGGTATCCCAAACTCCAGACTCGGGTGGATAAGGTCCATAGAGCCATGGAACGTTATCATAACCTGATCGTCTTGGGTTTTCGTTTTGTTTACGGCATACGTATCCTCACCCCCTTTGTCCTGGGGTTGGATAAACAGTTCAAGGTCGGCCGATTTCTGATTCTAAATAGCCTGGGGGCCCTGCTCTGGTCCGTGGTCATCGCTTTGGGGGGATATCTATTCGGTGCGGCCCTCCAGATTCTGTTGGCTGACCTCAGGCATTATGAACTGGAAATCATTATTGGAATTTCCCTGGTCGGCTTCATCTTTTGGACAGTCCACCGCCTCCGGGGAAAATGATTTGATCACCACGACCGCACTCCCCCCCGCTCTAATTTTACTTGGTCTCCTGCTTTTCAACAGCTTTAGGTTTGGCGGGATTCTCCTCCTCGTCCTGGCCGGTTATTCCATTCTTAAATTCCTGTATCCCCTTACCTAATCCCTTGCCAATTTCAGGCAATTTCTTAGCCCCAAAAATAAAAGCGGCAATTACCAGGATTACCAGCATGTCTTGATTGATGCCTAACATAAGTCCTCCCTCCCAAACTGTTACTCTGCTTTTAGTAAAAAAACCTGAAAAGTGGGAGCTACCCCATTAAAGGATATGAACGCCGGGGCCGGACTCAGCAACGAAGGACGGGATTCTTTTTATCGTGAGAGGTTCTGGGAAAGAAGTAGCAAAAAAACTTTTCTGAAAAAGTTCCTGCCGGGGTATTCTCGGAGGCGTAAGGCGGGATCAGGTTCAGTTGATTTTTGTGATCGACGAACAGATTTTCCAAATCAGGGTTTTCAAAGGATAGGTTGGTGGCCAGGATATCGGCTTCCGATAGACCATAATAATTGAGGTAGGTTGAAATCCCCAGAAACAGGGAGAGGGCAACAACCATCGTCAATAACGCAACCTTTTTAGGTTTTTTCTTCATCGCCGACTTCTAAAGAAATATTATCAAATCCCTTCTGAAGAACATTTTATCAAGTTCTAAGCTATTAGGCAAGGAGCGTTTCTTTTTTCATCGGGAAACTCCGGCAGCTAAGTTTGGAAGGTTACTAGGACATCCCCGGACTCCACCGCCTGGCCGGGTTGGACCTTGACGTCCGCCACTATTCCGTCGCAAGGGGAGGCCACGAAGCTCTCCATCTTCATGGACTCGATGCTCACCAGGTCCTGGCCGCGGGGTCCTTGAAACCCGGATCGCCGACCAGGGAATTTACTAAATTGGTGTTCAATCCCTGGAGGGAAAGGAGGGCTTTCGTAAGTCAAATGTACCCCTATACTCGCATTGTTGCCAATCAGGGTATTTTCTTCGAAGGTTCCCGAAAATGTGCCCAGATAAACCGTTTCCGTACCTTGATGATTCTGGAAACGATTTTTGGTGATCGTGCCTTCCCCAAAGACGCCCAGGGCAGCGGCCCCCGAGGCGCTGTTATTGTCGAAAGTGTTATTATAAATGACCGGGTTGGGTTGGAGAACGGATAAGAGTCCTCCCGCCATCAAACCATAATTATTAATAAAGAGGTTGTTGTTAACCCGGGGAAAATCCTGAGCGGCTCCGTAAATGGACAATCCTCCTCCCCCGCCCCCTCCATCCACCGGATTATTGGCCCGATTTCCCTGGATGAGGTTGTCGCGTATCACGGCACCAGAGGTCGCCTCCAGATGGATGCCTCCGCCGTAGCCGGACTGGTTGGCAAAGTTATTGGCGGTGTTGTCGAGTATTTTGTTGTTGATGATTCGAGCGTCGGCCTGGTAAACGAAAATTCCTCCCCCGCAACCATTGGCGTTGCTTCCGCTGCAATTGGTGGCCCAGCCCGAGGCGTTGCCGTTTTTGATGGTAAAGCCGTCAATCAGCGGTGTAACCTGGCCGTTAATGTAAACAACCCGTCGTAGATTTTTTCCATCCAGTATGGATTGGTAGGTGTCGGGTCTCCGAAATGGCGCTCCAGACGACGCGCCATCCCAGCCGCCTAGAAGATTGACACTTTTGAAGACATTGAGAACGCGGTCGGGAAGGTTGTCGTCATAATAAACGCCCTGTTTAAATCGGTTTCTGCTGCTTCTCTGCTTCATCAGCCTGTCCTCCCGATAATCGATCTCGAAAGACAATGCTTACATTGTTGAAATTGCGATGAGCGGATTATAGCACTCAATGAACAGGCGTCAAACAATCTTTGGCCAGTGGATTTCTCCACTTTAAACGCGGGAAGCGGGAGAAATCGGAATCGCTGGAGTAGAGCTCGCACCCGTGTTCCAGGGCCAGGGCGGCCGGGTGGGCATTGGGGACCAGATTGGCTGAGGTCTGTCCCGCGGTCAACATCTCCTGAAAGATAACCCAGTGCCGTTGGGTAGGGTGGATCAAACGGGTAGGGGGCTGGTCAAGCCAGCTTTGCACCCGGGCCAGGGCTTGTCCGATCAGCAGGGGATGTTCGAAAACATGTGGATTGGTCCCGATACGGATAAAGGCATCGATGACCGGCCAGCAGAGGCAAACCGGGTCGGATCCGGAAAGCTTTTCATCCCACCAGGTTCGGGCATGGCGGTGGCGAGGGCTCAGGCTGTCTTCGGCGTAAAGGAGGATATCGGCATCGACCAGGATCACCGCCGGTGTTCCCCCTCGACCTGGGCTAGCAATTCCTGAACGTTGTCCAGATTCCTGCCGGCTCGAAGACCCAAAGGGCGAGGGGTGGTCCGGTATTTTTTTTGTTTCGCCGGAGCCTCCACCATGGACAACCCGGCGCGCAAGGCCTCGTTAACCACCGTCCGAAAAGGGATTTTGCTCTTGGTCGCCAGGGTCCGGGCCCTATCCAATACGTCGTCGTCAATAATCAGGGTGGTTCTCATGAAAACATTATAACATCAGATAAAATGATGTCGAGGCATCATTTATTAATCTTCCCCATTAATCCTTCATCCAGGGTTACCAGTTCTCCGCGCAATCGCTGGACCAACCACAGATAACTGGCATCATACGTAGTCAGTCCCGTTTGCCAAGCCAACCGGACCACCTCCGGTTGATCAACCTCGATCGGCTGAATCGGGAGTCGTTCGACAAAACCCAAAGCCTGGAGCAATTCCTCCTTCTGCCTGGGATGGGCCTTGATCTTTTTCAGGCAGATGCTGGCCAACTCAAACCAAAGCAAAGTTGGTGCAACCAGGGTTCCCCCCTCCATCCGGGAGGCCATCTCTTCCGCTTGGGGTTCCCCGAAAATCAGGGCACCTAAAGCAGATGCGTCAACGACGAGAATGCCCACGACGGTCTTCCCGTACAAAGCGCAGAGATTCGTCGGGTGATTTCAGTCCATTCTCACGCAATTTGGATAAAAGTTCGAATGGCGTCAGGGAAGGTTTCTGACCCAGGCTCTCCTCCAAAATGATCATGAGCTCCCCCTGAAGCGAGCGATGATGCCCGGCCGCTCTTTGGCGGAGGGCTTCGGCTACTTCATCCGGCACATTTTTTATGGATAGATTTACCGGCATGTCAATTCTCCTCAAAAAAGTTAGATCTATTGTAGAACCATTTTAGCTCCAACGCAAGTGAAAAGGATAGTGAGGCGGTCAGAAGGTGGGAAGGACGGGAGTACCCGCGAAGCATGAAGAAAAGGATTAGCCCGGCAAAGAGTTGTCATTCCGGATGAGGACTGCGGAGGTGTGACGAGATCCGGATTGCCAAAGGTCGGGAAGGTCCCGGGTAACCTGGATACCGGATCAGGTCCGGCATGACGGGAAAAATCTCTGAATCAAATCCCCTTCTGCAGTTCCTCCCGCATCACCCGTTTCAAGGTCTTGCCGGCGGTGCTGCGGGGAAATTCCTCCATGAGGATCACCCGGTCCAGGCGCTGGTACTTGGCGCCGACCCGGTCGTTGGCCCAGGTCTTCAGTTCCTCGGCGGTGGCTTGCCCGGGCTGCTTGAGGATCACCGCGGCCACCGGCGTTTCGCCCCATTTCTCATGGGGCAGGCCGAAGACCGCCGCCTCGCGGACCGCCGGGTGCTGGACCAGGATCTCTTCAATGTCCTTGGGATAGACGTTGATGCCGCCGGAGATGATCATATCTTTTTTGCGGTCCACCAGGGTCAGATAACCTTCCTCGTCCACGAAACCGAGGTCCCCGGAATAGAGCCAGCCGTCGATGATCGCTTTTTCGGTCAGGTCCGGACGCTTGTAGTAGCCGGGCATCAGAATCGGCCCGCGGCCGACGATCTCGCCCACTTCGCCCACCGGCACTTCCTGCCGCTGCTCGTTCAGAATCTTCATTTCAAAAAAGGGCGGGCAGCAACCCACCGAAGAAAGTTTGCGGGGGAAATCGGTTTTGTCGAGTATGGTCACGAAGCCCTCGGTCAGGCCGTACAGCTCGTAGAAGCGTCCGGGCAGGCGGCGGTTTAATTCTTCTTTATATTCTTTATGAAGGGGCGCCCCGATAGCAATGAAACATTTCCAAAGATCCCAAATTCTTTAGGGCGAAATTGGGGGAATTCAAGAGGGCAATTACCTGGGCGGGAACCACATCAATGTGGGTGACTCTTTCTTCTTTGATGGTCCTGATCATGGCTTCGGCATCAAACTGGGGGTGAAGGATGTAGGTAGCCCCAAGGTACATAGTCGGCATGAGGGTCAGGAAAGCCCCGTTAAAGACAATGGAACCGGTATGGAGAACAATACTTTCCGGGGAAATCCGATAGGCGGCAGCAAAAAGGGTACAGTACATGGCCCGGACATAATGGGTATGGATGATTCCTTTGGGGAAGCCAGTGGTGCCGCTGCTGTAGATTATGTTGTAAGGGTCCTGATCGCCTAATTCGATCCTTTGGGGATCCTGGTCGTTGGCCCGGGCCTTCAGGAGCTGATAGCTCTGGTAGCCTTCAGTAGCGCTGCTGTCGATCAGCCAGTAGCGATCAGCCTTAATGGCAGAGAGTGCCGGTTTGATGGGGTTCAAAATTTCGACAAAGTCCACATTGGTGATGACCATCTCCGTATCGGAATCCTTCAGTAGCGTTATCAGTCCAGTTCCCCGAAGCAGGGGGCTTAAGGGGACCACCACGGCCCCGATTTGGGCCACCGCCCAATAAACCTCTAGTAGCTCCAGCGAGTTGGGAAGGATGGCGGCAACCTTATCTCCCTTAGTAATCCCTTGATCCAGAAAGGCATTGGCCAGACGGTTGACGCTCTTATTGAACTGGCGATAGTTCAGGCCGAGTACTCTCCAAAAATAACCGCGGTATGATCAGGACGAAAGTGGGCATGTCGAGGCAAGAGGGTGCCGATATTCATAATAAATTCCTTGGAAAAGGCCTTTTAATACTATTGAGGGTGCGGAAGACGGCCCAACAGGCTAAGGGGTTTTCATTAGATCATTAGATATTTCTTTCGAATCTCTTCATTCTCTTTCAATTCCTCCATGCTGCCTTCGTACCGAATTTTGCCTTTATCAATTACAAAGGCCCGGTCGGCTATCATGGTAGCGAATTTGACATTTTGTTCTGAAAAAAAGATGGTCTCTCCCATCTCCCTCAATTTCAGGATTTGTTCTCCCAGGGCCCGCACCACCAGGGGGGCCAGCCCTTCTACCGGTTCGTCCAGAAGAATCAGCCGGGATTCCCCATCAGGGTTCTGCCGACCGTCAACATTTGTTGCTCACCACCACTCAGATAACCCCCCAAGTTTTTGTCCAGTTTTATCAGGGGAGGAAAAAGTTCGTAAATTCGGTCTACGGGTCCAAGGCTACCCGCTAAAGCCCTTGGGCATCTTCAATGGCCAGCTCCAAATTTTCCCTTACTGTAAGATCAGGGAAAATCAGCCGGTTATCCGGCACATAGCCCATCCCTTTCCGGGCAATATAATAAGGAGGCTTTCCGCTCATTTCCTCACCATTAAATTGGATACTGCCGGATTGAGGAGGAGTGAGACCCCATACGCTCCGCATAGTGGTGGTCTTGCCTGCCCCGTTTCTTCCTAGGAGGCAGACGATTTTACCCCGATCTACAGAGAGGGAAACACCAAAAAGGATATGGCTGGTTCCGTAATAGGTTTGGACGTCTTTGACCTCCAGAATCATGTTTCCTCCCCGAGATAGACCCTTTGCGCATTTTCGTTGGCCCTGATCTCTTCCGGCGTCCCTTCAGCAATAATGGTCCCCGCATGCAAAACCGATAGTCTGCGGGCATACCCAAAGACCACCGGCATATCATGCTCCGTAAAAAGAATGGTCAACCCCATTTCCCGGTTGAGCCGAGCCACCAATTCCATCGTTTCGTGGGTTTCTTCCCCGGACATGCCGGCGGTGGGCTCATCCAGAAAAAGCAGATCAGGCTTACTCCCCAGGGCAATAGCCAGTTCCAGTCGTTTCTTGTCTCCCTGGGAAAGGTTGCCGGCGACCATCTGGGTGTTTTCGGTTAGCCCGGTGATTTGAATGATGTCCTGGGTCTCCTTTTGGGCCAGCCGCCTGGCGGGGGTAAAGAAGTTAAGGGTTCTTTTTTGCTGAGTTAGAATCGCTTGGCGGACATTCTCATAGGTGGTCAGTTTGGGATAAATATTACTGACCTGAAAGGCACGGGCTATCCCCAGACGGGCAATCTTATAAGCTGGCCAATTGGTAATATTCTTTTCTTTATAGAACACCTGCCCCTGGTCGACGGCATGATATCCGGTTAAGAGGTTAAATAAAGTACTTTTTCCTGCACCGTTCGGGCCGATAATGGCGGACATTTCTCCGGCTTTAATCTCAAAATTAACATTGTTGGTGGCCAAAAGCCCGCCAAAGGCTTTGAATAATTCCTTCACTCTGAGGATAACTTCTTCGGCCATACGCTCAACTTTCTATAATTCTAAAATTCGTTCCCTTTGGCTTCCAGTCCCTTGTCCCGTCTACCCTTCGTCTTTTCCTCTGACCAACCCGAGAACTCCGCCGGGTACAAAGAGGACGACGAACATAATGACCAGCCCAATAACCAGGGGCCAGTATTCGGTAAACCCGGTGACAAAGGCCATGAGGAAGGTGTAAATCACCGACCCGACCATAGGCCCCAAGAAGCCCATAGGCCTCCGATAACGGTCATGAACACCGGGATTCCGGACTGGTGCCAGTTGCAAAGATCAGGGGCGATACTCCGGTTAAAGGGTCCCCAAAGGCCGCCAGCCAAGCCGGCAAACATCCCGGCAACCACAAAGTTAATAAGCATGTATTTTCGGACATGGATGCCGATAAACCGCGTCCGGTCGGTGTTATCCCGAATGGCCCGCATGGTATACCCGAAAGGGGATTCACTGATAAACCACATGACCACCAGGGCCGCGGTGACAATAAGGAGGGTAAAGTAGTAATAGGAATTGGCCCTAAAAGTATCGCCGGGGGGATCCCTGGAGGCCGTTGTCCCCACCGGTAAAGGAATACCATTGGAAGATGATATAGTACATCAGTTGGCCGAAGGCCAGGGTCAGGATGGCGAAGTAATCCCGGTGAGACGGACACAAAAGTATCCGAGGATCAAAGCCATATCCCCGCGGTTATCATGGATGCGGCCAGACAGAGGGGCAGGGGTACGGAAGTCTTGACCATAAGTAGGCCCGTGGCATAGGCACCCACGCCAAAATAGGCCGCATGGCCAAAACTAAGTTGGCCCATATAGCCAAAGATCATATTAAAGCTGACCGCGAAAAGGCCTAAATCAATATTTCAATGGCCACATGAATCCAGTATTCCCCGACCATCAAGGGAAGGAATAAGGTTGCCGATAATAAGCAACCCCAGCCACCAGGTTCTCTTCATAAGGAGCATCCCTTCTGTCAATTCTTCATATCCTCATGGGGCGTTCCGAACAATCCCCAGGGTCGGATGATCAAGACAAAGGCGGTTACGACAAAAATTAGAACCAGGGCACCTTCCGGCCAAAAGAGAATGGAAAAGGAATATATCTCACCTACAATAGCGATCCAACCAGGGTACCCGGAAGACTTCCGAACCCGCCGATGACCACCACGCAAAAGGCCTGAACAATATCGCCATATCCATGCCGAGGGTGATCGATCCCACCGGGGCCTGAACGGCCCCGGCTAAACCGGCGATAAAGATTCCTAAGACAAACACTCCGGTATATATCCTGGGGATAGGAATCCCCAAGGCACTGACCATCTCCCGGCTGAAGACCGCGGCCCGGACAATATGGCCGTATCGGGTTTTTTTCATAAACCACCACAGGCCCAGGAAAATAGCGGCAATCCGATCAGAATGACGAAAATGAAGTAAGAATCGAAGGGAACCCCGAAAGATAAAAACCGGGTCCTGTCCACGATGGGCGGCGACGATGATCTGTCTTCCACCCCCCAAATGAATTTTATCAAATCCCCGAAAATCAAGCACCATGGCATAGGTCAGCAGGAGTTGTTCGGGCAAATTCCCGCTTATAAACCCGGCGGATCAACACCACCTCGACGAGCCAACCGATAACAGCCAGGCGCCAAGGCCGCCAGCAGGATACTCACCCATAGCGCCAAAATCATAATTTTGCAATCATCGGCCAGAAGGTATGGCAAAAATAGGCCCCAACCAACCAGAAGGACGCATGGGCAAAATTAAGAATATTCATTACCCCAAAGATGAGGGACAGGCCCGAGGCGATAAGAAACAGCATGGCACCCCGGGCCAAGCCACTCAAAAATTGCGACAGAGGAAAGAAATATCCATCTTTGCTAACCTCGCAAAAAGTCAAAAATGACTTTCTGCTCGGCGGAGGGTCCCGCCTCAGGCGGGAAACCCCCGCCATTTGAAGTGAATTCAAACGGCCCACCCCGACCGCAGCCCGGCGCTTATCGTGCTCGGGCTGCGGTCGATCTTCCGGCGGTCCTTTAGCGCCCGCTTATTTTTTCTCGCTTTTCGGGCAGCGATAATTTCGGCTTCAGGACGCCAGGAATCCGGGCCCTTGACCTCACCAGATCATGGTAGATGGGGAAAGGATATTTGGGATCATCCGCTACTACACCCATATAAGATGAACAGCTCAGTTGGTTGTCTATTCGGTCGGAAATAGAGCTTGCCCCGAGTGGTATTGATGGTCGCTCCTTTCAGCGCATCCTTTACTTTCTCCGAGTCGATGCCTCCCGCCTTCTCGATCCCCTGCTTCAAGGCATAAACGGCATCATACTCCATGACCGCCCAATCACTGGGATAACGGTCATATTTGGCCTTAAAGTGTTTAACAAAATCGCCATCATGGGGACATCCAGATGGGCAAAAAAGGGTGCCCGGCATCAGCCCCACCAGACCCCGGGTAAGGGTTTTAGCCTCGATAATCAATTCGGAAACGCTGATCAATGATCCTGGATAAGGAATTTTATCAAAGAACCCATAGGCCTTGGCCTGTTGCATCCAGGCCACGTTGTCCTTAGAGGCCACCGAGCCGATTACAAAGTCAGGCTTCTGGGCCATGATGGCCGTAATATAGGAGGTAAACTGCGTTTCTCCCAGCGGCGGCCAAAATTCCTTTTTTAACTTCAAATTAGGAGCCGCCTCTTTCAGGAGTTTTACCGTACTTTCTTGGGTGGATCGGCCCCACTCGTAGTCCGAGGCGATGGTCACGTAATCCTTCCAGCCTTTCTTTTTGGCCAACTGGGCCACACCTAAAACCACGGCCTTGGCCTGCATGTAGCTGTTGGGAACAACCGAGAAAGTGTAGGGACTGAAATTAACCTGGGTGATGTTTTCTGAGTTGCTGATGGCGGCAATATGAAGCACTTTATATTCCTGGCAGACCGGTTTGATGGCCACGGCCACAGCGCTGGAATAACTCCCCAGGACGCAGCGAACCTTGTCCCGCAGGATCAGGTCCTTGGCCTCCCGGACGCCCACATCCGGCTTGGTCTGAGTGTCCCTGATGAATAACTTGATCGGATTTTTCCCTAAGAAACCTCCGTGGGCATTAATTTCATCGACGGCCAGCTTAATGGCATCGGTACCGTCTTTGGAATAAAGGGCACCGGTGCCGGTTAGACCCAACGCGACTCCGAGATTATAAGAGTCCGCCGCCAGGCATTTGTTCGTCGGAGGCAATCCCCCCCAGAGTAAAAAGGACAAGATCAAGACCAGGCTCATTAACTTGATTTGTTTCATCATTAACCCTCCTTTTTTATTAGGTGCGTTACAAAAAGCTCTTAAAGATAGAAGTGATTTATTTCTTACCTGATGGATCACCTCCTTATTTTTTTTTGATAAATCAGCGAACGGAAGAGAGACTAACCTTTTTTCTCGGCATAGGTCAAGACCATGCCGCCATCAAAAAGCAAATCCCCGCCGATCAGGTATTTGGCGAAGCGGGAAAAGCCGAACAGAAAAAGATTCCCTACCTCAATGGGGGTCATCATCTCTTTGATCCGGGAATTACCCAGCATGACGTCCTGGACCACCTGTTGAGGGGTGATTTTCCGCTGTTGGGCTTGGGCCGGGATTTGTTTGAGCGTCAGGGCGGTTTTGACAAAGCCGGTGCTGACGGAAAAGGAACGGATTTTGCCGTTTCCTTCGGCGGCGATGGACTGGGTCAGGGCCCGCAGTCCGAACTTGGTCAGGTTATAGACGGTCTTGTTCAGGGTGCAGATGTGGGCGTGGATGGAGGTCATGTTGCCGATGGCCCCGGTTCCGTTTTTGCTTTTTTTCATGTGAGGCAGCGACCAATTTGGAAAGGTAGAAGGGTGCCCGCAGCATAAGGCGCATCATATAGTCGTATTTTTCCATGGGAAAGTTTTCGATGGAATCGATGTGCTGAATGCCGGCAATATTGGCCAGATATTTGATGGTCCCCAATTTGGCGGCTTCGGCCACGGCGTAGCGGAGGTCTTCTTCCCGGGTCAAGTCGGTTTTGATAAAAATCATCTGCCCGCCCAGGTCCCGGGCCAGTCGCTGGGTTTTCTGGCCCTCTTTTTCGTTGATATCGAGTCCAACGGTCATGAGGTTGTTGGCGGCGGCGGCGATGGCCGTGGCCCGGCCGATACCCCCGCCGGCCCCGGTCACCAGACAGACGTTGTTGACGTTAAAGTCGGGATCGGAAAGGATCAGCACATCGTCTTTCCTGATCCTGGGCTCGGAAATATCGACTTTTTTGCCCATAATAAAAGGCTCCTTTAAGGTTTTGGTGGGAACTTAGGAGAGTGTTGGCCATATACCAGCAATAACAGGGCCAGAAAAGCCGACCCGGCCCAGAACGGACAACTGTTTAATAATTCAATAAGAAAGAGGAAAAGAAGGGGAAAAGAGGAAATCCCCGAGGTGTAGCAAAATGGCTACAGAAAATAACCAGTCTTTATTTTTATGGTGATAATCAGGCGGGTTTATCAGAATATAGCCAACTGGATACATGTAGAGAAAAGTATACATTCCTTATTTCCAGCGGGCCGGCTGCAGGGGGAGGTCGTATTTCTTTATTTTTTTATAGAGGGCCGTCCGGTGAATGCCTAAGGCCTGCGCGGCCTGCTGTTTATTGTAATGGGCTTTTTTCATGGCCTGGGAAAGGACCTCCTTCTCCAAGTCCTCTCGCAGTCGTTTTAGGGAGGTGGCGCCGGCGGAGGGTGCTCTTTTCTTGTGGGTCTGCAAAAAAATGGGCAAATGGTCAATATGAATGGTGTCCCCGTCGAGAGAATAGAGGACCCTTTCCAGCACATTGATCAGTTCCCGCACATTTCCCGGCCAGTCATATTGGCGGAAACGATTCAAAACCTCCGGCGCCGGCCGGGTGACATGGGTCCCTAGTTCCCGGTTGAGCATCTGGATCAAATGGTCGGCCAGCAGCGGGAGATCCTCTTTTCGATCGCGGAGGGGGGGAATGGCCAGGGGGATGACATTAAGGCGGTAATAGAGGTCTTTGCGAAAACGGCCTTGGGCGACCATCTCTTCCAAGGGGGCGTGGGTGGCGGTGATCAGGCGAAAATTGCTGTGGATCAGCCGGGTGCCGCCCAGACGTTCGGTTTCCTTTTCTTCAATGACCCGCAGCAGTTTGGGCTGCATTTCCAGGGGCAGGTCCCCGATTTCGTCCAGAAAAATGGTTCCCTGATGGGCCAGTTCGAATTTCCCCGGTTTGGTTTTGCTGCCGGCCCCGGTAAAGGCCCCGGGTTCATAGCCGAAAAGTTCGGCTTCCAGCAGGTCCCGGGGGATGGCCGCACAATTCAGGCGGATAAAAGGGAAGGTCCGCCGTTCGCTGGCGTAGTGAATGGCATGGGCGAAGAGCTCTTTACCTGTGCCGCTTTCCCCCAGGATCAGGACCGGGGCATTGGTCTTGGCCGCCTGGAGGGCCATATTCTTTAATTTGGTCATCTCCTCGCTTCGGCCGATGATATGCTTGATGGTGTACTTGGAGGAGCGCAGGTGGGTCAGTTCTTTTTCGTACAATTCCAGTTTGGTTTCCAGGAGGCTGAGCTTTTTGGCCAGGGCTTGAACATCCCGCACGTCTTCAAACATGACCTGTCCATAGACGGCGATCGTCCGGCCGTTTTTCTTAATGGGGATCCGTTGCACCACCATGTCCTGGCCCTTGATCCGGTGGGGGTGGTTGATTTCCGGGATGCCGGTCTGGGCCACGATTTCCATGCGGGTATTCTCCACCACCTCCCGGCAATGCCGGCCCATGGCCTTTTGGGGATCGATGCCCAGGAAATCACCGTAGGCCCGGCTGAAAAAAATAATTTTCCCGGAGGGTTCGGTGATCATAACCCCGTTGCGGATGTTGTCCAGCACCCGTTCATAGAATTGGATCTTTTCCTGAAGCTCTTCTGTGGACTTACCGGGCATTGGCCGGCCTCTTATAAGGTGGTTAGTGACCCCGCGTAATAAAGCGTCATTCCCGCAGCGCTTCTGAGCGGGAATCCAGGTTTTTCCAAAGGAACACTGGATCCCCGATAAAGACCTTCGGGGATGACGAGCAATTCCCTGTCTGGTTTAACTTTCCTGTTGGATAGCGCTCAACTGCCAATTATCCTGGCCGCCAACGGGCCGTACAAAGGTCCAGTATTCCCGGAATTTGACCGGTTCGGTCTTGCTTCCGGAAACCACGGCTCCGGTCTTTTTGTCTTCCAGGTAATCCAGCAAATTGGCGTAAAAGAGGATGGTGATAAAATCTTTTCCTTCCTCCTGCCAGGCCTCGGTGATATCCACCGAACGGACGGCAATATTTTCCAGACGATTGATCCGGTTTTGGGATTTTTGACCTTCCAGATCCCGGGAGAACATGGCTTGGATCTCCGGAGCTAAAAAAGGAGTCAGCGGCCCCAGGTCCTGATTGGTCCAGGCGGCCTGAATCTTGAAGAAAAGGTCCTGGACCCAGTCTTTGAAATCCGCGGGATTAAAGCGGGCGTCCATGGACTGGATATGTCCGATTCCGGCTTCGACCGTTTGATCCGCGGCGAGGCCTGACGGATTAGGATCTTGGGAATAGGGAGGGGGGATATAATTGGTCTGCTGGAACGGGGAACCCGCGGTCTTTTTACGACTGCGGATAAACCGGAATAATAGAAAGGCCCCTATCCCTAGAAGTATTATTTCCAGGAAGCCGATTCCGCCTCCGCCGCCTCCGGAACCCATGGCGCCGTGACCCAGGCCGCCGAAGAGCATATTTCCGAGGAACCCCCCGGCCAGGCCTCCCGCCAACCCCCGCAGTAACGGACTCCCCGTGGAAGGCGCCATCGGCGTGGACTGGTTGAACATCCCCGAAGAAGGGGCGCCTGGATTGAGAGGAGACGGGCTGAAAGTCCGAGGCGCGGAAAAGGACCGGCTCCCGCGAAATCCTCCGGACAGTCCGCCTCCCGCCCGGGCCATGACTTCACTGGAAGCCCAAAGGAAAATGAAAGCGCTCATTAAAAGCAGAGCCAACAGATTTGGTAACGTGTTTTTATACCGCATAAGGCACCTCTTTTGATTGTCTGGGTTTAAGTTCAATTTCTACATATACCTTAAAGACGAAAAAAGATCTACTGATTAAACCGGGTTGAGGAGATCAGGGCCTCCAACCCTCCGGACCCCGGAAGCGTTGGCGGAGATCGCCGATCTTTTAGCCAGTGAAAATTTCTTGCCCAAAGCAAAACGATTCTTCTATACTGGCGGGGTAACTATCTTTTCCCGGTGTGTCCTTAATTATGGTGAAAATACTTCTATCTTTTTTTGTTCAGCACGGGTACGCGGTTCTATTTTCTTGGGTGCTGTTGGAGCAATTTGGTCTCCCCATCCCGTCGGCGCCTATTTTGCTGGCTGCCGGGGCCCTGGTCGGTTACGGAAGCTTGGAAATCCTGCCGATTTTCCTGGTGATCTGGAGCGCCGCGCTGATCGCCGATTTGAGTTGGTATTCCCTGGGAAAGTGGCGGGGAGAGAAGGTCATCCCTTTTCTTTGCCGAATGTCCCTAAGCCCCGACACCTGTGTCGGCCGGGCCAAGGATATTTTTTCTCGACAAGGGGTCCGGTCACTTCTGGTGGCCAAATTCCTGCCCGGGGTCAACATTATCACCCCGCCTTTGGCCGGGATTTTTCGGATGCGGCTCCAGCGGTTTATATTCTGGGATACCCTGGGAATCATCCTCTGGGTAATCGTCCTGGTGGGATTGGGATATGAATTCAGCGATCAACTGGAGTGGATGGCCAATCAATTCCTGAGACTGGGGAATGGCGTCGGGGTCCTCCTCCTGGGCGGACTGGCGGGGACCATTATCTGGAAGCTCTGGCAACGACAATGGCTCATGAGGCAATTTCTATTGTTGCGCATTTCAGCGGAGGAGGTCAAGGAAAAATTGGAAAACGAAGACCGTCCGCTGATCCTGGATGTTCGAACGGAACTGGACCTCCTAGCGAAACCGCAGCACCTCCCCGGTGCTTTTCACCTGCCGTTGAATGGCGTGCGCCATCATATCCAGCGGATCCCTCTGGACCGGGAGGTTATTTTATACTGCTCCTGACCCAACGAAGCTTCCAGCGCCCGGGTGGCGCAATTGATGAAACGGCGGGGAATAGAAAAGGTTCGCGTGTTGGCCGGCGGCCTGCAGGCCTGGCTGGACAGCGGCTTTCCGGTAGAATCCTTAAGCCTAAAAAAATTGGAATAAAAAGAGCCCTCGGCCTCAACGAAAAATGTTTTGAACGCCATCGTCCCAGATCTAGCCGGGCGCCTCCTTCGCGGGGGGCTGTCCCTTACGGCCGCGCGCCTTTTGACCCGCGGGTTCGATCTGGCGCGGATGCTGACCATCGCCCGCTGGCTTGGCCCGGATGAAATGGGTGTTTATGCCGTGGCCACCCTGGCCCTGACGGCCTTGGATCAATTTTCGGAGACGGGTCTCCGGTCGGCCCTGATTCAACGCTCGGGTGACCTCTCGGTCTATCTTTTGCCGGTTCGAACGCTTCAGATCGTCCGCGGTTTACTGCTGGGAGGAATCGTATTCCTGGGCGCGCCGTGGCTGGCCGCCTTTTTTGACAGTCCTCAATCGCTGGCCATTCTTCGGGTGATGGCGCTGCTCCCGGTCATTAAAGGGTTTGAACCTCTTTTTGAAACCCTGGCCAGGAAAGAACTTAGATTCGCTCCGGTCGTGGCCCTGCAGACCGGGGGATCCCTGATCAGTCTGGGTGTGGGCCTGGCTATGGCCTATCTTCGTCCGGATGCCTGGGCTCTCGTGCTGGCCGGGCTCAGCGGGGCGGCGGTCACTACCCTGGGCGCGCATCTTTTCTCGGAACCCGGCAGTCTGGGGATTTCCTTTGATTGGCGGCCGCTGAAGGACCTTCGCCGCTTTGGTTTCTTGATATTTATCAATTGCCTCGTCGCCTACATTTTTATGCGAGGGGGAGACTGGGTAATCGGACGCCTCCTGGATGTTAAGGCTTTGGCCCTTTACCAGATGACCTTTTTGATCTGTACGCTGGCCACCACCGAAATCGGTGGAGTTGTCGCCCAACTGGCCTTTCCGGTATTTAGCCACCTCCAGCAGGATCGGGACCGTCTGGAAAAAGCCTTTCGGCAATCCTTCGGCATGATTTCCGTGATCACTTTGGGCATGGCGGGTCTGGTTTGTGTTTGCTCTCCCGATTTTTACCCGCTCGTTCTGGGACATCAGTGGCTGGCCGGTCTGCCGCTGGTCCCCTGGCTGGCGATCTGGGGGGTCTGCTCCCTATTCGCCGGTTTTTTGGGAGGCCTTTTTCAAGCCCTGGGCCGGCTGAAACTCTGGGTTCAGACGGTTTTAGTGATGACCGTCCTTTTCGGCGCGGGAGTAATTCCCCTGACCTACTGGCAAGGCGCGCGGGGGGTAGCGATATTAATGGCCGGGATTGGGGTTTTAATGCAATTGGTTCGTTATGGAATCATCGGGCGCTTGCTTTCTCTACCCTGGTCTGCGGTGTTTCGCCAGGTACTGATCCCGACCTTGGCTTGCCTCTTTTCGGTCGGGCTGGTAACCGGGATTCGGGGTGCGCTTCCCCAAATCAGCTCGCTGGCCGGTCTTATCTTTTCGGCGCTGGGCATCCTTTGTTTTTATATTTTTTTCCTGGTTCTGGGGCAGCGCTGGATGGAACCTACTCCCCGCGGAGCTGATCCGCAACCTCGAAAAGGCGCTGGGCTTCTGAAAATCCGCTGGGAGACAAACCAGAGTCCTGAACCCTAATCAAAAACCTTTCACTTTTTCGTCCTTGCTCCCTTCCCTCCATCTCATTCTATAATCCTCTATCTCAAACAGAGGTAGCCATGAGCTTATTATTTTCTCCCCTGAAACTCAGCGGTCTTGAGTTCAAAAACCGAATCTTCGTTTCTCCGATGTGTCAATACTCCAGTGATGATGGCCTGCCGACCGATTGGCACTTGGTTCACCTGGGCAGCCGTGCCGTTGGAGGAGCCTCCCTGGTCATGGTTGAAGCTACGGCGGTATCCCCGGAGGGTCGGATCTCTGCCGCGGACAGCGGGATATGGTCGGATTCGCAGGCTCAGGCCTTCAAGCGCATCACCGCCTTTATCCAGGAACAGGGGGCTGTGCCGGGGATCCAGCTTGCGCATGCCGGACGTAAGGCCTCGACCGAGGTTCCCTGGCGGGGGGAGAAACCGCTGGCCGTTAACGAGGGTGGCTGGCAACCTCTGGCCCCCAGTCCGCTTCCTTTCGCCGAGACGCACCCCCGGCCGCGCGAAATGGCCATCCAGGACTTGGCAGCGGTAGTGACCCAGTTTGCAGAAGGGACCCGTCGGAGTCTGGAAGCCGGTTTTAAGGTAATGGAGATCCACCTGGCTCACGGGTATCTCCTGCATGAGTTTCTTTCCCCCCTGTCCAACCACAGGACGGATGAGTACGGCGGCAATCTTCAAAACCGAATGCGTTTCCCTTTGCAGGTTGTACGGGCCGTTCGGGAAAGCTGGCCGGCAGATTTTCCTCTCTTTGCCCGGATCTCCTGCACCGACTGGGTCAAAGGAGGCTGGGATCTGATCTCAATCGCTGGAGCTTGGCTGCCGGCTTAAGGAGACTCGGAGTTGATCTGATTGACTGCTCCAGCGGTGGTCTGGTGCCCTTGGCCGAAATCCCCGTCGGGCCCGGATATCAGACCCCCTTCTCCGCGGAGATCCGATCTAAGGTTGGAATAGCCACCGGGGCGGTGGGTTTAATCACCCACCCCGTCCAAGCCGAACAGATTCTAACCACCGGTCAGGCCGATGCGATCCTTATCGCCCGAGAACTGTTGCGGGATCCTTATTGGCCGCTCCGGGCTGCCAAGACGCTCAAGGTGGATATCCCCTGGCCTCCTCAATACCAACGGGCCAAACCTAAATAAACTGGCCGCCTCAGAGAAAGTCCACCGCCGCGCGGCCGCAGGGGTAGAGAAAAGATAAAATGAAAGGATCGAATCCCATCCCAATTCGTGGGTGAGATTTTAGATGTCAAAATTGATGAAAGTATGCTGAAGGATGATGGAAAACCCGATATCGAGAAGATTCGTCCCCTGGTCTTCAGCCCGGAAATACAACAGTATCATGGTATCGGGGAATTTATTGGAAAAGCGTTTGCGATCGGAAAGAAACGCTGAAGAGAACTGGATAGATTATCAGGGACTGGTTGATGGCTCCTTAGTCAAGATGAGTGGCTAAACTTTGGGCAATTCGGATGAATGTAGTTTATCCAAATAGAGTGCTTCCTTGTAAGCTTCTAAATCCGCAGCCATAGAGGCATTTCTTTCTGGCAACCTTTAATCAAGGAGTTTTGATGGAAGAATAGTAGACCTCAATTCTCAAGAGAGATGCCTGGTTTTTATTTCGTTTGAGATACATCCATCGATGAAAATATATGGCAATAGTATCTATTTGATCTAATGATAAGCCTATGGTTTCGGGTTGATGACGAAGGACCAGACTCAAGAATTTACTGGTCTTGATAAGACGCTTATTCATTGAAAAAAGCGTTGCCCTTCATTCGCTAATTTTGAAAAGACCTATTTTCTTTTCCTTTTTAAAGGATCTTCATAGTGCTCATCGCCGAAAAAACCTGTTTTCTCGGATTGGAGATTGAACTCTTTAATAATTGCCTCCCGAAACCATCGACTTTTGGCCAATTCCTGGCTGGAAAAAACTTTAAACCTTTTTTTCTTTCTCTCGTAGAGAACCCTCCCCCTGGGAACATATTCGTATTCCTGATCCTTCCATTTTTGAGGAAGTAAGCCATTCCTTTTATATTGTGCCCAAATGGCACAATGACCATGAGGACCGGTAATAAACTCGCTCCCCGGTTCCAATTCTATTGATTCTGCCGGCTCGGCAAAAGTCAGCTCGATTTCCTTTATAGCGGGGTCAACCCAAAATACTCCGACCAATGGAGCCCCTTTTTGGAATAAACGTTTACTGAGCTATTTTTTTGGTAAATCTTTTCGAGAAGTTGTTTGAAGTCCATATTTCCCCTCAGATAATTGGTTTTGTTATGAAATTTGGCTATTATTATTGATAACCACATAGGATTATTAAGCTTCTACGCGTTACATGGATTTTATATGTAAAGATTTATAAATTATAATTAACATAGTGAACTGACATGGCCCTGGCAGTACGGTATAATAATATTTGGTCAAAATAAGAAATCAGCAACAATAAGGAAAAACCTAACTCAATTAAGCAGGAGATCAGACATGCCGAAAGAAGGAACGGCCTATTTAAGCAAGTCCCTCTTTATAAGAGGCATCCAGTGTCCTAAGTCCTTATACCTCCACAAATTTCACCCGGAATGGAGGGATGAAATTTCTCAAGACCAGGAGAACCTTTTCCAGACCGGGACAGAAGTGGGAATGTTGGCCCAGGAGCTCTTCCCTGGAGGAATAGAAATTCCCTATGAAGGTCTTTCCCATAATGACCAGCTTCAGAAGACTCAAAACGCCCTGAGCAAGGGGATTGACACTATCTATGAAGCTACCTTCAGCTTTGACGACATCTTTGTTAAAAACGACCTCCTTCATCTGGGAGAGGAAGGTTGGGAACTTTACGAGGTAAAAGGGGTTACGGAAATAGAAGAAGTCCATCTGAATGACGTGGCCCTCCAATTTTATGTGGCCAAAGGCTCCGGGCTTCCCGTTGAGAAAACCTTCCTGGTTTATATCAATAATCAATATGTCCGAAACGGGGCTATAAAACCGGACAAATTATTTATTGTCGATGAGGTTACAGAAAGTGTACTGAAAAAACAAGAATGGGTAAAGGAGGAGGTAAACAAGCTCCGGCGGATGCTTTCAGGAAAGGAACCCGAGATTGCCATCGGGAAACAATGCAATGATCCCTATGCCTGTGATTTCATCGGCCACTGCCGGGAGCATCTTCCCGAGAATTCTATTTTTGACCTTGGGGGGCAAGGAACGAATCGTTTTAAGCTCTACTATCAGGGGTATGTTGATCTAAAAGAGGTCCCCGGGGAATTATTGTCCCAGGGTCAAAGGCTTCAATTAGACTCCTTCCTCAACCAGGAGGAGGTTTTTAATTCCGATGGGGTCAAGGACTTCCTCAAGACCCTCTGGTATCCCCTCTATTTTTTGGATTTCGAGACGATTAATCCTCCGATTCCTCCTTTTAACGGGACTCGCCCTTATCAGCGGATCCCCTTTCAATATTCGCTCCATTACCAGGAAAAGGAGAACGGGGTTTTGGGACACCTCGAATTCTTGGCAGATCCCAGATCCGATTTCAGGGAAGAACTCCTGCAAAACCTTTGCGATCAAATCCCTCCGGGGGCCTGTGTTATCGCCTATAACGCCAGCTTTGAAAAAGGCTGTCTCCAGAACCTGGCTACCTGGTTCCCGAATTACAAAGACAGGATCGAAGGAATTACCCAAAATCTTCAGGATCTGGCCATCCCCTTCAGAAAAAAAGATGTCTATCACTGGAAAATGAAAGGGTCTTATTCCCTGAAAAACGTCCTCCCCTGCCTGCTTCCCGATATGACTTATTCCAACCTGGAAATCCAGGATGGGGGGATGGCGATGAATGCCTATCAGAACTTAATGGAAATTCGGGATATGGAAGAGGCAGCCAAATTGCGTCAAGCCATGCTGGATTATTGCCGCCTCGATACCCTGGCTATGGTCAAAATTTTAGAGAAATTAAAAGAGATGTGCCAATAATTACGGAATAGCAAAAAGTTGATAAACCATTTTTAGTCATTCCGGGCTTGACCCGGAATTCAGTGATTCGATGTTGATTCTTTCTTGAGATCATTAATAAGAGGTGGAAAGATGTCCTATAAATTCGATTCTCTGATGATGATCCTGAATAAACTCGACAGCCAGGAAAAGGTTACCGTTGAGTCTTTGAAAGAAGACCTTGGAGTTAGTGAGAGGACCGTCTTCCGTTATCTTAACACCCTTCAGGTGGCCGGATTTCCGATTGTCTTGGATAAAGAGAAAGGGGGTTATGGCTTTACGGAGGGCTACGGTTTAAAAAAACCGAATCTTTCGATGGAAGAGACCCTGGCCCTGGGTATTTCCAGGAAAATGATGGGCAGGATGGGGAGTGGCTGGGAGGATAGTTTAAAGCGGATTGAAGAGAAGCTTACGGTCAAAAAAACGGATATTCCCCGGCACATTGTCCTTTCAGGAAAAGAGCTTCCGAAGGAGGTGACCGGCCACATCAGTCTTATTCATAAGGCCATCATGAATTTTCAGAAACTCAAAATGATTTATCGGACACTTTCCTCCGATCAAAAAAATACCAGAAAAGTTGATCCCTACTATCTTTTCTTCGATGAGGAATTTTGGTACTTTCGAGGATATTGCCATCTCAGAGAGGAAGTCAGGACTTTTGCCTTGGACCGGATTATCTCTCTAAAGCTTTTGGAGGAACATTTCGTCCCCAGGGATATTGCCCCGGAGGAAGAACTCTCGGGGGCTTTTGGAACGGTAGTGGACGGAGAACCAGTCGAAGTGGTTTTAAGATTTGACAAGGGATGCAAACCTTATATCCAAAGGAAAAAGTGGCACGGGAGCCAAAAGGAACGAGATCTTAAAGATGGACGACTGGAACTCCGATTCAGGGTAAACGGTCTGGAGGGGATAACTCACTGGATTTATAGTTGGTTGCCTAATGTGGAAGTGGTTTCACCAAAGGAGTTGAAATCGACCTTGCAGAAGGATTTAGAAACGGCATTAAAAAGGCACAAAAAATAGGCTGGAGATATAGTGGAATGAAAGGGATTTGAAATTTATTGACTTTTTGGCAATTAAAATATAGGAAGAATAAGGTAAAATAATCAAGTTTTCTTGTTGGCAACCTTCAACTGTGGGAGTTATGGAGGAATAAATATGTTTACAGATCCTATAGCGGAGGCTCAATATGAAAATGTCATCTGTAAATCTCAGTGGGCACCAGAGGAGGAAGCCTTAGCGACAACTGGGTTAAACAGGGAGACCCACGATATTGGCTTTTACCTCGAAAGTCAACATTATATCTTCCGAACTCAATTTGAGTAATTGTTGAAAAGGATATCGGAGCGGTATGGCCTTGAATCTTCAATTATGCAAAATCGTCCGGGTACTTTGAAGCGTTATATGCTTTACAACGAAAGAAACAATGCGACACCTAACACCGGGCATGCAGTGGATCACTCATAGTGCGGGCTCCCGCTGATACCCGGCGTTACACGGATCCTATCAATGAAGCTAATCCTGAGTCGAAAGGGATTTGACTCCTCGTTCGGTGGGTGCGCAAGCCCTATCTTCGAGGACGGCTCTTTTGTGTCCTTGCCGATACCACATGGGTTTGTTTCGCCACCGCCACCAGACCACGCACGCGTTAACTTTTCGGACATTGGCGGGGATCAACGGATCGGTGCGATCGTGGAAGACCTGACTGTCCGGCGTAGCCGCCCCGTGAAGGCGAGTGATCCTGTTCATCTTGATCCGGATCTCAGAATGGACTCGCTTCCGCGCAAACCAGGATGG
The DNA here is from genome assembly GCA_963843145.1 of uncultured delta proteobacterium. Lineage (GTDB taxonomy): Bacteria > Desulfobacterota > RBG-13-43-22 > RBG-13-43-22 > RBG-13-43-22 > CAVQSS01. Next base: position 48,504 of record CAWJJC010000010.1, on the reverse strand, counting down.
CGACCGCTTTTCGGGCAGGCGGATGCAGCCCAGCGGCATCTCGACAAGCACGGTGTTGGATCAGGCGAGATCTTTCTGTTCTTCGGCTGGTTCCGGGAGGTCGAACAACATAGTGGTCGGTTTCGCTTCAGGCCCGCTGCTCCAGATCTCCACATTTTCTTTGGCTGGCTTGAGGTCGGTGATATGTGGCGGTTGGGGAAAGATTCATACAGTGTCCCCGATTGGGCGAGCATGCATCCTCACGTTGCCGCAAACTACGGGTCTACCAACACAATCTATGTCGCAGCTGGAACCGACACAGCTTATGCTGCGGGGACCTTCCGTCCGTTGCTGACCAGTTGGTTTTGACAGCTCCAGCGTCGAATCGCAGTTTTTGGAGGCTACCAAAGTGGTTTCACCCTTCGGAAAGGGGATCAGGGCTAAGCTATCACTCCAACCCCTGCAGTGGCAACTCGATCAGAATTATGTGTATCTTCAGAGTGTGGCGCGTGGACAGGAGTTCGTTCTTGATACGCACGATTACCCAGAAGCGGTGGACTGGGCGAAACGTTTGATCGCGGAGAACGCCGCCTAACAAGCGGCTGGACTTGACCGCCAAAAAGCGGCGGCAAGTCAGCCATGGCGTTGATAACTGCGAAGGGGTTTTATGAAGGGCATCGAGATCGAGGTTTTTGATCTTTTAGATCAGCATATCGAAAAATGCCTTGAGGACGATGCTGCGGAAAAAGCACTTATTCAAATGTATTGGGATTGGTGGAAAGAGCTTAAAGAAACGAATGGGTATTTCCTCCGGTTTTACCGGCTTATCGGAATATATTTTCTTTCGATACATTTTGAAAAGCATAGAACGCCGGACAGGGATAACTTTCGATGATGAAGAGAATACAAAAGATACACGCCGCTTCCGTTCTCAGAAGTTCATTCCCACACACGATATAGATATAGAAAAGTTTTTTGGCGGCATTCATCAAAGGACGGATATCGCAGTCATATCAGTCTCAGGGGACGACAATTATAAATTCGTTGCAGCATTCGAGTTGAAGACATATGTTTTAGATCGAAAGGTCATAAATGATCTATTTGGAAGGTTGGGCCTACTAGGACAGTTGCATCCCGAGAGCAAAGGAGTGATATCGGGCAATAGGTGGTTGACAGGTGTCATAAGGTTGTCGTGGGCCTTGTGTTTTTTCTTTGGTCTCCCAGGTATCCACGTGTAGGGCATGAATAGATCCTCCGTAATATCAGATGGTTACGGAAAATCGGCCCGCTAAATACCTGATTTGTCAAGTAACATCTTCGACCTGGAGGGAAATTATTTTTCACCAAAACCAAACAACTACGATGACCAAAACTTCTTAACCGTTTATGCAAAACCCTAACCCGGACATTATTGCTCCATAGGTGACTAAACTCTCTTAGATCATTGCCCAACGAATAAGGATAGATTGTGAGAGCGAAGCGAACCACAATATTATGCCGTTTGGTTGAACGAGCCCGATTACTTTATATAAAGAAAATATCTTTTTTGAGAAGGAGTTTTAAGAGAAGCTTTAACGCGATGCGCCTTTTTCAGGACGTAGAGGTACCTTAGCATTTAACATGCTTAATAAAAAACTGAATTATTTCGTATAGTTTTGAAACCTCATGATGAAAGGTTATGCCAGCCTTAGCCACAAAGGTCAGTTACCCTGATTCCAATGCAGGATAACGAAAACCAAGAATTATCAGTGGGGTTTAACAGCAGGAACACTTAAAAACAGGTCTTGGCCGCTCTTTGACAACTTCAAGAAAAACCCGCAAAATCAATTGGACAACCATCAGCAGTTTCTTGGCGTTGCTATGGAGAAACCCATAGTCCCTGACCCGCCGAAATCCCTTGGGCAGGACATGCTGCAGGATGAGAAACAAAGAATCTTCTCCTTTAAGGGTGCGGTATTGAGTTTTACCGGTTTTACTTTGAATATATCGAAAGGTGATTTGGCCATTCTGATTTGAGATGATATTTTTTTCACTGATAACCCCGCGGTATAGATATCGGGATAAATATTTCAGGGCGCTGATCCCCTTTCCCACATGAGAGCAGTCAACGACCCATTCTCCGGAAACGCTTCCGGGGATGGAAAGCCTGGCCTCATTCAAAGCGGCCAGGAACCTGGCCCGAAAAACTTTAGCCATCGGCCTTAACGTTAAACAGATACTGGCTTTTTTTCTTTTTCCACTGGCGCCTTTTTTTATCGACACCTTCGCCGGGTATCACCGCATGAACATGCGGATGGAAGTCCAGTTTTCGGCTGTTCGTATGCAAGACCATGGTCAGGCCGATTTCCGCTCCCAGGTTTTTTGGATTCAAGCCAAAATCCTTAAGGGTATCATCACCAGTCAGTAAGCCTACCATTTACTTCGGTTAAGAAGTAGTCCAGGGCCACCGGAGTAGAACCCGGCCAGGGATCTATTTTCTTCCTTTTTCTTCTCCGACCATCCTCCATTTTTTTAATTTTCTTCCGTTTCAGAGAATCGATGTCCGATTTATGGTTTCCCCGGGAGGGAAGCCATGGACCGGAATCAATGTCGGCATTGCCAATCTTTTTTTCTTCCGAATCCCCGGATAAAGAACCAGCAGTATTGTAACCGACCGGAATGCCAGCAGAGCCCGGAAAACCCTCTGGCAACGGGAAAAGTTCGCCAAGATCCAGACTACCAGGCCGACCATCGGGATGCCCAAAAGAACTGGCTGAAACACCATCCCGACTATTGGAAGAACTATCGGTCACCGACACCCCGTCCTATGTGCAAACGCAACAACGGCCGAAACAGAAAAGTCCGGACCGAAAACGCCGGTTAACGAATCTTGCAAAGATGGACGCGTTCAAGCCTCTTTCTTTTATAAGCTCAGGAACTTATTTTATTGCTCCCGCCCTTGCAAAGATGGATGCGTTAGCGCCAAAAAATCTTCATTATTCCAGCCAGTTGGCACCACGGGGTCCATATTGCAAAAGAGGACTCGATAGACTTTAAATGATGCGAGTTCTTTTAATCGATGCCTCCAAAACATCGGGAGGCGCCCATGATCCAGAAAAAACTCTTGAACCCCCGCCGGATACGAAAAATCGACGGCAGCTTCGCCTTTATCGAACATCGCTTCCGGGGTTGGATTAAGTACCTGAGTCCGGAGGAACTGCTGCTCTATTTTTTCCTGGTCCTGGCCGCCGATGAGCAGGGACTTTCGTATTACCGCCCGGAGACCATTGGCTCCCGGTTGCAACTGAGTCCGGAACAATACCGGCGGGCCCTCAATGGCTTGATCACCCGGGACCTGGTGGCCTTTCAGGAGCCCCTGTTCCAGGTCTTGTCCTTGCCGGAAAGGAGGCCCGCATGATCGACCGCCGCACCGTCTTCGAGATCCATCGGTTGTTCCATGAAGGCTATGGGATCCGCAAAATCGCCCGGACCCTGAAGCTCAGCCGGGACAGCGTCAAAAGATACCTGGATCAGCCCAACCCGCCCAAGCCGGTGATCGTCCGGGCCAGCAAGCTGGACCCCTTCCGGGAGGAGATCCGGCGGTTGCTGGAAAAGGACCCCACGGTCAGCAGTACGGTTTTATTCCAACGGTTGATCCCCCAGGGCTATACCGGGAAGACCTCCATCCTCCGGGATTACCTGCACGAGATCCGGCCGAAAGAAAAACGGGCCTATATCCGCTTCGAATCGGCTCCGGGAAAACAGTTTCAAGTGGACTGGGGCCACTTCGGCTCCCTGCTCTACGGGAAGACTACCCGGAAGCTTTACTGCTTGGCGATTATTGAAGCGCATAGCCGGCTGCTTTACGGGGAGTTCACCCACTCCCAGAAGCAGGAGGCCCTCCAGCAGGCCCTGTTGAACGCCTTTCTCTTCTTTGGAGGCGTCTGTTCGGAACTGGTAGTCGACAACATGGGCACCGCCGTCACCGAACGGGAGGGGTCCCTCATCCGCTTTAACGAGGCCTTCCTGGAGTTTCTCAGACCCTTCCGGATCGTGCCCCGGGCCTGCCATCCTTATCAGCCCCAGGAAAAAGGCAAGATCGAAAAAGGGGGCATCCACTACATCCGCCACAACTTCTGGCCCCTGCGGTCCTTTACCGATCTTACGGATGTCAATCAGCAGTTCCGGCACTGGCTGGACACCCAGGCCAATAGCCGCATCCACAACACCACCGGCGAACGGCCCCGAAGGATCGCTTCAAGCCCGAGGCCCTGCAACCCTTACCGGACTTCTTGCCCGACTGCCGGGAAACCCTCTCGGTCAAGGTCCAGGCCGACTTCGCCTTCCGCTTCGACGGCAACAGCTACTCGGTTCCTCCCTGGGCCGTCGGCAAACCGGTCATCGTCAAGGCCGATACCCACACCGTCACCGTCTATCTCCGGGAAAAGGTCCTGGCCACCCATACCCGCTGCTGGGAGAAGAAACAACGGATCGAGCTCCCGGCCCACCGCGAGGCGGCCTGGAAACGCCGACCCCAGGAATGGCTGGCCGTGGAGGTCTCCCGTTTCATCTCCTTCGGTGAGGAAGCCCAGGCCTTCCTGGAGGGCCTGAACCGGACCGGACAGCCGATCAAAAAAAATCTGGCTAAACTCCTGGCCCTCCACGATCAATACGGGACCGCCGATTTAATCCAGGCACTTTCGCGGGCCAACGCCCATAACGCCTATGGCGCTGCTTATGTGCAAAATATCCTCCACCAGGAAAAGCACCCTAAAAAAATCCATCCCCCGGTGCACCTGAAAAGGGAGGACTTAAACCGCATCCGTCTGGAGGAGCCCCTCCTGGCCGAGTATGACGCCTATATCTTGAAGCGCAAGGAGTAACCATGCCCGACCTGGAAGACCTCAAGGAAAAACTGATCCGGCTCCGGCTGAAAACCATGGCCCAACACCTGGACCTGGTCCTGGACCAGGCCGCTCAGAAAAATCTCAACGGGGTGGACCCCCTCCACCGCTTGGCCGACCACGAACTGGAAGCCCGCCGGCAGACGGCCATCACCTCACGTTATCGTCAGTCCCGCCTGGTCGATAAACCCACCCTGGACCAGTTCGACTTCCATCATCATAAATCCCGGCTGGACCAGAAAACCCAGATCCTCAACCTCTTCTCCCTGGACTTCATCGCCCAACGCCGGGATGTCCTTTTCATCGGCAATCCCGGCACCGGTAAAACCTTCCTGGCCAAGGCCCTGGTCTTTGCCGCCTGTAATGCCAACATCAAATGCCGTTTCACCACGGCCATGGATATGATCAATCAACTCACCGCCGCCGAGGCCGATCATTCCTTGGTCCGCAAGCTCCATGAGTATCAAACCCCGGACCTCCTGGCCATCGACGAGATCGGGTATCTACCGCTGGGCCCCCAAGGGTCGAACCTGTTCTTCCAGGTCATCAGCCAAAGGCATGAGGTCAAGTCCACTGCGCTGACTACGAACCTTCCGTTTGCTGACTGGGGAAATATCTTCGATTCCACCACGGCCGCCACGGCGATAGCCGACCGTCTCGTTTGTAACTCGGAGGTCCTTATCTTAGGAGGGTCCAGCTATCGAAGAAAAATTAAATCCTGAGCCTTAAATTATGAAAATAAATAATCGGGTAGATTCCTGATCTCGGATGACCCCGATAACCCGGCGGTTCGCTCTTCGGCTGAGCCCACGGCGCTGAATACCGCCCTCACCATCCCCTGGCCGGTTTCTCTACCGGTGGGTTTGGTAGGTTTTTAAATCGGTGATAATAGGTCGACCGGGAGCTTTTGCAGGAACATCACGAAGGCTTGATCGCCCTTTCGGGCTGCCTTTATGGGGAGATTCCTTCTGCCCTGCTCAAAGGCGATAAAGACCGGGCATTGGATATTTCCCGGGAAATGGCTGAGATTTTCGATCAGAACCGGTTTTATCTCGAACTCCAAAAAAACGATATTCCGGAACAGGACCTGGTTAATCAGGGTCTGCTGGAAATTCACCGGGACCTGGGTCTCCCCATTGTGGCCACCAACGACTGTCACTATTTGACTCAGGAAGAGGCCAAGTCTCATGAGGTCTTGATGTGCATCGAGACCAGGAAGACTTTAGGTGATCCCAACCGGTTTCGCTTTTTCACCGACCAAGAGTATTTCAAGTCGCCGGAGGATATGATAACCCTTTTTTCAGATCTCCCGGAGGCCATTGAAAATACCCTCCATATCGCTGATCGTTGTAATCTCGAATTGACCTTCGGCCATTTCCATATTCCTCGCTATCCCCTGGCTGCGGAAGAGACTATCGATGGCCGTCTCAAAAAAGAGGCCCAGAGCGGTTTAGAACAACGGTTGGCCTTAAAGACCCAATTGGACCCCGCCTTCCCGGCCTCCCGGGTTAAAGAGTACCAGGACCGGCTAGAAAGAGAACTCACCCTTATTGCTTCGAAGGGGTTTTCCGGCTATTTTTTAGTTGTGGCTGATTATGTCAACTATGCCAAGGCCCAGGGGATTCCGGTCGGACCGGGCCGGGCTTCCGTGGCCGGGTGTCTGGTGGCTTATTCCCTCGGCATCACCGATATTGATCCCCTCGGCTACAATCTCCTTTTTGAAAGGTTTCTCAGCATCGAAAGCAATGGACTCCCGGATATCGATGTCGACTTTTGCCTGGAACGCCGGGATGAAGTCATTAAATATATCACCGAGAAATACGGTCAGGAATATGTGGCCAAGATCATCACCTTCGAGAAAATGCCCCTAAAATGGGTCATTAGGCTTGTGGGCCAGGCATTAAATATCCCACAAGAAAAAGTCGATAAGATTGCCGATTTGATTCCCTCCCATCATATCTTCTTATTCGAGGCCTTAAGGGAAGAACCCAGGCTCAAGGAACTCAAAGACACGGATCCGACTATCCATGAACTATTGACAATTTCCGAGGCCCTGGAGGGCTTACCCATGTATAATGGCCCCCTTGCTGGCGGAGTGGTGATTTCCCCCCATCCGATCGCCGATAGCGTCCCCTTATACAAACAGCACAAGGGGGAGGCCCTGACCCAGTTTGGAATGAATTCGGTCCAGGAAATGGGGTTGATCAAATTCGATCTTCTGAGTCTCAACAATCTGACCATCATCAAATATCTCCTCAAGACCATTGAACAGACCCACGGTCTAAAAATCGATCTAAAGCTGATCCCCCTGGATGATCCCCTCACCTATAATCTCCTGGCTCGGGGAGATACTACCGGGGTCTTTCAGATGGAAAGTTCCGGCATGAAAGACCTGCTGATCAAAAGCAAGCCCGAAAAATTTGAAGACCTCATTGCCCTCAAAGCTATGTACCGGACTGGACCGTTAGAGAGTGGCATGGTGGAAAATTATATCAAAAGAAAACGCAGAGAAGTGCCGGTCGAATATCTTCATCCCCTGTTGAAAGGGATCCTCAAGGAGACCTTTGGGATTATTGTCTATCAGGAGCAGCTCATGCAAATCGCAAGTCTCCTGGCCGATTATTCCATGGAAGAGGCCAATACCCTGCGAAAGGATATAGGTGAAGAGGATCCCGGAGGTCATGGCGCGGCAAAGGACCCGTTTTCTGGAAGGGGCCAGGAAGAAAAAAATTGATCAGAAAAAGGCTGAGGCTATTTTTGGTCATATGGTAACCTTCTCACACTATGGATTTAATAAGTCCCACAGTGCCGCCTATGCCTTGATCACCTATCAAACCGCCTATTTAAAGGCCCATTACCCGTTGGATTTTATGATCGCCCTCATGGCCAATAAAATGGGAACTTCCACAGAAGTCGCCAAGTGTATTGCTGAATGCCAAGAGAAGGGGATCGTGGTACTGCCCCCGGATGTCAACTTGAGTCAACTGGATTTTACTCTAGTGGAAGACAAAATCCGTTTTGGATTGGCAGCGGTAAAAAATCTGGGGGAAGGTGCTATCGAATCCATCCTGGAGGCCAGGGACAAAGGGGACGCCTTTAAGTCTCTGATCGATTTTTGTAAGCGGGATGAGCTGTGCCGGCTAAACCAATGGGTGGTGAAAGGCCTGATTAAATGCGGGGCTTTTGATTCCTTGGGCGTGGACGGCCAGGTTTTCGACCTGTTTGACCAACCCCCTCTGCGACATCAGCGGATAAGTCCTTTAGACCTTGCCAACATATTAGAACACAAACTTAACTTAACAAGATAATTGGGTAATCAATTTTTTTTATCAATTATATGATTTTGTTTGATTTTGTAGAAGGCGGCGAACCCGAAGATCCACCGGATTGACCAAAAATCTGGCTCCCGGTGAACTTAGTGTTGAAGTCGAGGATAGAGTGCGCCTAACGAGATCCATTGAAATTGTGCCGGCATTACGACGTGTTGACCTCTTGCATGTCGGTTGCTGGGAGCAACTCAATCTGGAGTTTATTCCTGGGCTAAACATAATCACGGAGGAATCCCCCGCTTGGGGGAAAACCACAATCTTCAGAGCTATTCTTCAAGCCTTGTTTTCCTCAACGAGGATAGAACATCCACTATCAGTTACAACCGGTTTCTTAGACGGAAAAATCTCTGTCGAATTTATGTCGCCGACTGTCAGCGTCCGCCTTGGTTCCCTTGATGATGTTCAATTAGAGCCAGGAAGCTATGAATCTCGCGGGCAATTCATGCTTAGGCTTCTTCGCTCCCATCTTGAAGCGGCCACCACAGGTGCTGCCGTTCTCGTTGAGAATGAGGTTACAGCCGCATTGGATACTTCCCAATTCATCTCAGCCGTGGACCTTCTCAATGGATCCCACTGCCAGGTCATATGTCTGATCGCTCATCGTCTGAACCTGAAAGACTTCCCCAGAGCAAGGGTTTACGTATGCTCATCAGACCAAACAAACAAGCCAAGGATGCGACTTCAACAACCTGGTGAAGGCGGCGCGGTATACCGCATGCCTCATTCATGATGTAACCCTATCTTTCAATTGGAAAACATCAACCTTTTGCGTTGTCTCGTCGTCTTGGCGGTGTGTGTGGGGTTGTTGGGCGGTTGCGCCACGATTCCGGAGGACCAGTGTGCGAAGGTCGACTGGTACGAGTTAGGGATCAAGGACGGCCGCACCGGCTATGCGGCGGATCGACTCGTTCGGCACCGTGACGCCTGCGCCGGCGTGAAGGTCGTCCCGGACGAAAAGCGCTATTTGCAGGGACGCCGGTTGGGGCTATCCGACTATTGTCAGCCCGAGAACGCCGTACGGGAGGGGTTGGCGGGCCATTCCTACGCGGACGTCTGTGACGCAAGGTTCAAGGGCATCTACCAGGCTGCTTACGAAATCAATTCGCTGAAGCGCCGCATCAACAACAATCTGGACGAGATCTCGCGCAAAGAATCCGAACTGCGCGAAAAGAAAACCTCCGATTCGCGGCGCAACGAGTTACGCAGTGAGATACGCGACCTTGACCGTCGCCGCGAATCACTGCGCGATGACCTGTTTGCCGCCGAGAGTGAACTTGAGCGTTTACGAAGACCCCCCGCGGCGGTCAGGTAAGGGCGGCGCACCTGAACGGCAGGCAGCGTCGAAGCGGTTTTTCTCTCCCTATCTCCTGCCGTTATTTTCCTCTAAGTCGACGCTTTTTCGGGTCCGAGGTCCCCGACCACTAAAAATAATGGGTTTCCATCCCAAAAATAATGGTTTTCCGCTATTTAACTCCCCCGCCGTACTCTGGTAATCTGTCGAATCCTGAGAGGGTTCCAACGCCCCTTCCCGGGCATGAAAACCGAAACAGTCCCGACAGGCGTTTCCCCCGTCAAAAAGTTCCGATACCCAGAGGAAGTTATGGTATGATAGCTTTCTGAATCAGGCGAATCCCCCCTGGAAGCACCCAGGGAATAAATGGTAATCCTTATCGGACGAGGAGGTTGTCCTTGCAGATCAGACGATTGGTTCTTGGGGTAAACCTATTTCTTTTATCGCTGCTGTTTCTGGTTTCCGCTCCGGCTTTTTCGACCACTCTGGCCGATCGGGTGGTGGAGCAGGTGCTGCCCAACGGCCTGAAGGTGATCCTTCTGGAAAACCCGAAGGTTCCCGAAGTCACCTTTCAGGTCTGGTATCGGGTCGGGTCCCGGAATGAATCCTGGGGCAAGACCGGACTTTCTCATATGCTGGAGCACATGATGTTCAAAGGCACCCGCCGGGTGAGTGGTAAACAGTTCGACCGGACCATCGAGGAGAACGGGGGCCAGCAGAATGCCTTTACCTCGAGCGACTTTACGGCCTATTTTGAAAATATGCGTTCCGACCGCTTGCCGGTGCTGATTGATCTGGAATCCGACCGGATGCAAAATCTGATGCTCCGGGAGGAGGATTTCCGAACGGAAAGGATGGTCGTGCTGGAAGAACGGCGTATGCGCACCGAAGACAGTCCTCAGGCCTACCTAGCCGAACAATTAGAGGCCACAGCCTTTCAGACGTCTCCTTATCACTGGCCGACCATCGGTTGGAAGCAGGATATTGAAGGCTATACCCTGGAGGACCTCCAGTCCCATTACCGGACCTATTACAACCCGGCCAATGCCTTTCTGGTGGTCGTGGGGGACTTTCGAAAAGAGGAGATCCTGCCCCGGATCCAGGCGGCTTTCGGATCCATTCCCCGGCGGGAGACCCCCAGCCCAAATAAGGACCTTGACCCGCCCCAGAGCGGCGAGCGGAGAATAACGGTGAGCCGGCAGGCCGAACTTCCCTACCTCCTGATGGGCTATCACGTGCCCAACCTCCACAGTCCGGACGGCTACGTGCTGGAAGTCATTGCGGCGGTGCTGGCCGGCGGAAAAAGCTCACGGCTCTATCAAAGCCTGGTTCGGGAAAAACAGTTGGCCTTGAGCGTCGATGCGGATAACGCCCTGCTTTCCCGGGACCCCCAGCTCTTTTCCCTTTCGGCCCAGCCGCTTCCGGGGCACACGGCCGATGAACTGGAAAAAGCCCTCGACCAGGAACTGGACCGCCTCCAGAAGGAACCCGTCACCGAGGCGGAACTGGAGAAGGCCAAAAATCAATTGGAGGCCGCCTTCATTTATGGCCAGGATTCTTTGTTCGCCCAGGCCATGCTCCTGGCCCAGTGTGAAATCGTTTCGGGCTGGCGGTCGGCGGACGACTACCTGCCCTCCATCCGAAAGGTGACGCCGGCGGATATTCAGCGGGTGGCCGGCCAATATCTGATTCCCCGGAATCGGACGGTGGGAATCCTCAACCCCCTGCCGCCTCAGGAAGGCAAACCTTTACCGTCGGTTCCCTCCGGTGCCGGCCGAATCATCCGCTAAGGTTTTCAATAATGACACGATTTCCATTCAGCGTATTCGTTTTATCGGCTGTTCTCTGGGGTTGGATAGCAGGGGTGGGTTTGTCTGACGCGGTGGCCCGGCCTGTAGTCCATAGGGAGCAACTGCCCAACAAGCTGGTCCTGCTCGTCTCCGAAGACCACTCCCTTCCTTTTGTCACCATCCAATTGTTACTGGATGCCGGCTCGCGGCGTGATCCCGCCGGGCAGGAAGGGCTGGCTTATCTCACGGCCAAAGGACTTCTACTCGGCACTACCCGTCAGTCGGCGACGGCTTTTAACCAGACCCTGGACTTCCTGGGCGCTTCCCTGGGGGCCTCGGCGTCCGCCGACTATGCGGTCGTCAGTCTCCGCTTTCTGAAAAAGGACCTGGACCAGGCCTTCGGCCTTTTTCTGGAGGCCCTTACCCGGCCCGCTTTCCCGGAGGAGGAACTGCACAAGGAAATAAAGAAGATTCTGGGGAGCATCCAGGCGGCTGAAGAAGATCCCGAGACGTTGGCCGAAAAAGCCTTTCGCCAGGCCCTCTTTGGGAACCATCCCTACGGCCATCCGGTGGAAGGAACAAAAGAATCCGTGGGGAAATTGACCCGGGAAAGGGTCCTGGATTTCTTCCGGAAATGGCATCATCCCAACAACGCCATCTTGGCCGTTGTCGGAGATATCAGTCCGGAAGAGGTGAACACCCGACTGGTTCCGCTCCTGACCTCCTGGGAGGCCAAGGAGATCAGACCTCAGCCTTTTACGCCGACGTTTCAGCCGGGTCCTGAAACCAAACGCATCAACCGCGAGGTGACCCAAGCCAGCATCATTATCGGAGGGCCGGGAGTGGAGCGGACCAACCCCGATTACTACGCCTTGACGGTCATGAACTATATTTTAGGCGGCGGGGGCTTTGGTTCCAGGCTGATGGAGGAAATCCGGGTGAAACGGGGACTGGCCTATTCCGTGGCCAGCTTCTTTGACAGCCGCAAGTACCAGGGCTCTTTTCAAGTGGTCCTGCAAACCAAAAATGCTTCGGCCTCAGAAGCCCTGAAATTGGTTTTCGAGGGACTGAAGCGAATCCGGAAGGAAGCGGTCTCTCCGGATGACCTCCAGCGAGCCCAGAAATACCTCATCGGGAGTTTCCCGATGCGTTTCGACACCCAGGGAAAACTTGCGGGTTTTCTTGCTCAGGTCGAGTACTTCGGCCTCGGCCTCGACTATCCGGAAAAATACCCGAAACTGATTCAATCGATCACCCGGGAGGACGTTCTCCGGGTGGCGCAAACCTACCTCCATCCCGAGCAGGCGATCCGGGTGATTGTCGGGAATCTGAAGGAAGCGGGGATGGAGTAGCCCGGCCTCCAGGATTTGGCTGGTTTAAAGAGCTAGAAGGGAACAGGAAATTTTTATAAAAGCTGAAAATATTCACGCAGGGGGGGGTATGGAACTGCAAAATAGGTGTCGGTTGTCCGTCAGGGGAGGCTTAATTCTTTTCTGGCTCAATCTGCTATTCTTACCAGGTGCGGTTCACTGTGCTGTCGGGGCCGAAACCGGAAAAGTCCCGCTGGATTTGTCCACCGCGATCATCCAGGTGGCTAAAATGAACATTCCGGCGGTCGTTCACATTGAAGTGACCGAAAGGCAGGAAGTTGAAAACCCCATGGCGCCTTTCGGGAGCGATCCTTTTTTTCGGCATTTTTTCAATATTCCCAAGATGCCCAAGAAATTCAAAAGGGAATTGCGGGGATTGGGCTCGGGGATGCTTATCGATTCCCAGGGCCATATTCTGACCAACCACCATGTGGTCGGAGGGGCCACCAAAATCGAGGTCCTTCTGTCCGACGGACGCCGTTTTCCCGGAAAATTGGTAGGGAGCGACCCCAAAACCGATCTGGCGGTAATCCATATTTCCGCGAAGGAACCTTTTCCTCATGTCACCTTCGGCGATTCCGACAAGGTGGAGGTGGGACAGTGGGTAGTGGCGATCGGTCATCCCCGCGGGCTCGATCAGAGCGTTACCCAGGGGATTATCAGTGCCAAACATCGTCGCGGGATCACCGACCCCAGCAGTTACCAGGATTTCATGCAGACTGACGCGGCCATAAACCCAGGCAACAGCGGCGGCCCGCTGCTGACGCTTAAAGGAGAAGTGGTGGGCATCAATGCCGCCATCGCTTCGGAATCCGGCGGGTTCGAAGGGATCGGATTCACTATCCCAAGCAACATAGCCGTTCATGTGGCCCAGGCCATCATGGCCCACGGGAAGGTGGAACGGGGGTGGCTGGGAGTCACCACCCGGGATGTCACGCCTCCGACGACCAATTCCTTTCAAAGGGCTAGGGAAAAAGGAGCGCTGATTGTTGAGGTTTTGAAGAACGGGCCGGCCGAAAGGGCCGGTTTGAAGAAAGACGACGTCATCCTGGAGTTCGACGGCCGGGCGGTCCCCAACTCCGGGGCGCTGCGAAATGAAGTCGCCGATACCCCGATCGGTCGCGAAGTTAAGATCGTTTTCGAGCGCAAAGGTCAGCGGCTGCAGGTGACGGTCAAAATCGGAAATTTGGAATCTTCGACGAAAATGTATCTGGCCGCCATAAAGCAGCGGATTGGCGCCGAGGTGCGGTCTCTCTCTAAGCAGGAAGCGGAGCATTACGGCCTCGAGGCCGGCCGAGGGGTAATCATCACCCTTCTGGAAGATCGGGGGCCTTTGAAAAAAGCCGGTTTTGAGCTGGGAGACATCATCCTGGCTGTCGATCAACAGGCGGTGGAGGGGGTGGACGGTTTTATCCAAATGATGGAGGCTTTAAAACCGAATTCCAAGGTTACCCTTTTAGCCCTGGACCATCGATCCGGAAATACCGGAACCGTGGTTGTCGGGCCGATCCCGTAAATGGAATTCAACTAAAATAAACATTCCGGGATAAAGCTTTCGGTGACCCGCTTGGGGTTTGGAAGCAACTTCCCGGTAGCCTGACACCACAACATTTTTCTCTCTTCCCTGTGTGGGGGTAAGGGCCCTTTTTCAACCAACCAGAAAGGAGCACAGTCATGAAAGAAAGAAGAGAATTTTTGAAGACTTCCCTGGCGCTGGCCGCCCTGGCCGCAACCGGAAAAGCCTTGGACGCCGAAGCGGCTACCCAATTTCCCGCCGGACTTATCTACACGAAAGCGTCTCTTGGGCGGTGGGCCGGGAAAGAGAAACTTCATCTCCCCCAGGTAACCGTGAAGGGCAGGGGCTTAAAAATAGTGACCCCCCATCCCATGACCGAGAAACACTTCATTGTCAAACACACCCTGCTAACCCCGGAAGGAAAGGTCCTGGGGGAGAAAACTTTTACCCCGGCCGATACCGCCGAGTCTTCCTACCAGTTGCCGGAGGGATTCCAGGGCCTTCTCTGGGCCACCAGCTTTTGTAATCTGCACGATCTCTGGCTTACGGAATACAAGGTATGACGAGTTATCCCCCTGAGTCAGTCCAATCGGAGCCTAAGGTTTTAGTATTAAATGAAAAGGCTAAAGCAGACAGTTGAGTGGAGGCCAGCCATGAAAAAATTGAAAATCGGTCTTGTCTTTATCGGGGCAATTTTTATCCCAATCCTCTCATCGGTCGCGCCATCCCCCGCCGAGGTGAAGGTCAGCGTCGGGATAGGCATTCCGTTGCCGCCACCGTTGGTGATCCGAGTCCCGCCGCCCGTGATACCGATCCCCAGGACTAATGTGTATTTCCCTCCGACCATCGATGTCGATATTCTATTTTTCGGCGGATACTGGTATCGGCCGTACCAAGACCACTGGTTCCGGGCCCGTGCCTATAATGGACCCTGGGTTTTCGTGGAGCCCCACCGGGTCCCCCGGGCCGTGATCGATCTACCTCCGGATTATCGGCGTATACCACCGGGGCAGCGGCACATTCCCTATGGGCAGTTCAAAAAATACCATGATCGCTGGGATAGGGAGAGATACTGGGACAGGGATCATGATTGGCGAACAGAGTACTGGCGGCCCCAAGGACCCCCCTCGAAATATCGGGATAAAGGCTATAAAAAGGGTAAACCAAAACACGATAAATGGCAGGAGGGGGGCCCTCCCGGGCATAAAGACAAGGGAGATAAGAAGGATGATGGCGGGCATAAAGGCAAGGGAGGTAAGTAAGATGGAGGGAAGATTTTGGTGGATCCGGGCAGAGGGAAGGGGCTATAGGCTTCAGTTGCCAGACTAATTAGGCGACAACCATGACCGAAGCGATCCTTTTCTCCCGCCTGCAATTCGCCTTCACCGCCATGTTTCACATTTTATGGCCGGTGCTGACCATCGGTCTGAGCTTGTACCTGGTGGTGATGGAAGCCCTGTACTTGAAGACCAAGAACACCCTTTATTATCAGCAGGCCCTGTTCTGGTCCCGTCTGTTCATTCTCAATTTTGCGGTGGGGGTGGTCACCGGCCTCCCCCTGGAATTTCAATTTGGTACCAACTGGAGCTTTTTCTCTTGGGCCGGGGGCGATATTTTCGGGCATATTCTCGGATTTGAAGCCACCATGGCCTTCATGCTGGAGGCCTCCTTCCTGGGGATCATGATCTGGGGCTGGAAAAAGGTCTCTCCCGGCTGGCACCTGTTCTCCACCATCATGGTGGCCCTAGGCTCCTCCCTGTCGGCCTGGTGGATCATGGTCGCCAACTCCTGGATGCAGACGCCGGCCGGAGGGATTTTTCGAGAAGGGCGCTTCCTGCAGGAAAGCAGTTGGGCGGCCATTTTTAACCCGTCCATGCCCTGGGGGGTTTCCCACATGTGGGTGGCCTGCCTGGAAATCACGGTGTTCGTGGTCGGCGGGATCAGCGCCTGGCAACTCCACCGGAACCGACAGGTCGATTTCTTCCTGAAATCCTTTAAGGTGGCCGTCATCGGTGCTATCGTCTTCACCCCCCTGCAGATTTACCTGGGAGACGGTTCGGGCCTCGCGGTAGGACGGTATCAGCCGGCTAAGCTGGCGGCCATGGAGGCCCACTGGCGGACGAACCCGCCGGGGACCGCTGCGGCCTGGAACCTTCTGGCCTGGCCCGACCCGGCGCGAGAGGAAAACCACTGGTCCCTTCAAATCCCTTATCTGCTCAGCCTGTTGGACACCCATTCCCTGACCGGACAGGTGCGTGGCCTGCGAGATTTTCCGAAATCCGACCGCCCCCCTATCGGTCTCCCGTTTTACAGCTTCCGAATCATGGTGGCCCTGGGGTTCGGCCTCTTAGGGCTGATGCTGTACACGCTTTTCGTCTGGTACCGGGGCGGGCTGAAATCCGAGACCCTGTCTGCGCCAAGAGGGCTCTGGATGGCCTGGATGGCGGCCCTGCCACTCAGTTATGTCGCTATGGAAGCCGGTTGGGTGACCCGGGAGGTGGGGCGGCAGCCCTGGATTATCTATGGGGTGCTGCGTACCGGTAAGGCGGTCAGCCCGCTGCCGGCCTGGCCGGTGGGCGGGTCTTTGCTCCTGTTCGCCTTTATTTATTTGCTGTTGTTGCTGACGGTTATTTTTTTCGCCGCCCGGATTATTCGCCGAGGTCCTGACTTGGGGAATCCCCGTTCTTAAAAATGGAAATCTACCTGCCCGATATCTGGTTGATGATCATCGGTTTTTTGCTTTTGGTCTATGCCCTGACCGACGGGTTCGACCTGGGGGTGGGAATCATTTCCCTGGCGGCCCGAGGCGGGGGGGAGCGGGGTCTGATGATGGACAGCATCAGCGGTGTCTGGCACCTGAACCAGACCTGGCTGGTGGTCCTGGGCGGGATGCTGTTCGGGGCCTTCCCCCTCTTCTTCGGCGTTTTTTTCTCGGCCCTCTACCTACCCTCCATGGTCATGCTGCTGGGGTTTGTTTTTAGGGGGGTGGCCTTCGATTTCCGGGAACACTCGGAAAGACCGGGCACCTGGGAGTTCCTGTTCGGCCTGGGGAGCCTGATCACCACTCTGGCTCAGGGCTTGGCCCTGGGAGGCCTGCTCAGCGGAGTGCGTCTGAGCCAGAACCGGTTTGTCGGTTCGGTATGGGATTGGTGGAATCCTTTTTCGGCCCTGGTGGCTCTGGGGGTCCTTCTGGGGTACGTGATGCTGGGGGCCCACTACCTGATTCTGAAAACCGAAGGGGCCCTGCAGGATCGCAGCCGGCATTTGGCCCTTTTTTCCTCCCTGGCCACCCTTTTCGTTTCGGGCGGCGTCTACCTGTGGCTTATCCGCCTCTACCCCCATATGGCCCGGAAGTGGTCCTCGGTGCCGGACCTTTACGTGGTCGCCTTTTTTCCCCTCCTGGCGGCCGGGGCCTTCCTGATGCTTTTCCGCAGCCTGGTGAAGCGGCGGGAGAAGGCCCCACTCTTCTGGAATGCCGCCCTGGTCCTCTTTTCCTTCAGCGGGGTTTCGGTCAGCCTCTACCCCCAGATGATCCCCAATGTGATCTCTCCGGTCACCGTAACCGAAGTGGCGGCCTCTCCCCAGACCCTGCGCTTCATGCTGATCGTCACCGCCGTCCTGCTGCCGGTGATCATTTTCTACACCTCGTACACCTACAAGGTCTTCGGCGGCAAAGTGAAGGGTTCCGGCAGTTATTAGTTTTGGGGTGGAGAGGACACAAGGTCTGCGAGCGAACAAGGACTCGCGCTGCCGAGTTGCCTGGCGAAAAGAAAGATCCGCTTATGAATTTTGTCGAAAACCCACTTTCATAGTCTATTTTCACAGCGGCCGGTGCACTTCTAATTTTTTTCCGAACAATCCTCAATTGGACATTAAAGCGATACCCAATACAATGACCACGGCGCCAACCAGGTTCATCACGCTTAGTTTTTCACCGAAAATTGCATAGGAGAATAGGGCCATGAAGAATATGCATCCTCCGGAAAATACGGGATAAGCAATGCTCAGTTTTATGTCCTTAAGAGCCTTGGTGAAGAACAAGACACTAATTCCCCACTTAGAAAATGTAGATCTGCAAAGATCTCTTTACTCTTCAGTCTAACCACTCACTCCCGGGGAGCGTTGACCTTCCTGATCCTGCAGCGGTTGGACTTCAAGTTTGGAAATCCGGAGACCGGGTCAGGGGCTTCCGCTCCGGTAAGCTCATTGGCATTGGCCTCCTCCCATCCCTGGGGGATGTGGATGGTGTCCGGTTGAATGCCGGCCGTGAGCCCCGCTTTCAAACGGATGCGGCCAACCGCTGTTTCCACCTCCGCCAGGTCCCCATCGGCCAAACCGTACTGCCGGGCGGTGTCGGGGTGAATCTCGACCCGCGGTTCCGGGGCCAAGCGGCGAAGACGGGGAAGATAGCGGTACTGCCAGTGCAGGAATGGTAGCAGGTTGGCGCCGGTGCTGAGCAGCAGGGGGTAGTCGGTCTCCCGGGAGGACTCTTCCGACCTTAGTGGCGGGAGGGGAGAAAGGGTATAACCAAATTGTCGAATACCTTCCGGCTCAACCTCCACTTTGCCGCTGGGTGTCCTGAAGCCGCCGGCCTCATACTTGCGAAAGCGCCGCGCCGCATATTCAAATCCGCCTTCGTATTCCGCCAGGGTCTGGTAGGTGAGGCCGAGGTCGCCCAGGATGTGGTCGATGCCGTCCCGGGGACCGGCCCAAGGGAAGTGTTCTCCAAAACCCATGGCCTGGGCCAGCCTTATCCAGATCGTCTGATCCGGAAGTCCGTGCAGCGGTTCGAACACTTTTTTTCGAAGCAGGACGAGTTGCTGGTTGTGGTACAAAGGCACCCGGTGCTCGTCTCGTTCCAGAAAGGTGCAGGCGGGCAGGATGACCCGGGCGGTGCGGGTATCCGGGGAATCGACCACGTCGATAACCAGCAGGAACTCCAGCTTCTCGAGGGCCGCCCGAACCCTCCGGCTGTTCGGCCACTCCAGGGAAGGATTACCCCCGGCGATGATCAGGCCTCGGATCGGGTAGGGGCGTCCTTCCAGAATTGCCTCCGGTAAGGCTAGGGCGTGGGCCTCCTGCCGCAGGCGGCAGAACAGGGGAAAAGTGTCCGCCCCCAGGGGCGGAAC
Organism: uncultured delta proteobacterium; assembly: GCA_963843145.1. Lineage (GTDB taxonomy): Bacteria > Desulfobacterota > RBG-13-43-22 > RBG-13-43-22 > RBG-13-43-22 > CAVQSS01. The sequence continues at coordinate 29,217 of CAWJJC010000010.1, read as the reverse complement.
TGTGGACGGAGGGAGAGGAGCCGTAATATCCCGGAGCTTGGGCCCGGAGGAAAAAAGGTCTCCGCCCGGCACGTCCAGATTGCCGGTTAGGGCTTTCAAAAGGGCCAGCAGGCGCATGGTGTCGATCCCCTGTCCGTGATGCTCCAGGCCGTTGCCGACCAGCAGACAGGCGGGTTTGGTCGAGGCATAGGCCACGGCGACCCGGCGGACTAGGTCCGCGGGTACGCCGGTTTCGCGCTCTCCGGCCTCCGGTGAGAAACGATCGTCCGCGGCTTCCTCCAGCGCGGAAAACTCTTTTATCCAGGCCTCGGTGAAGGGGTGGTCCCAGAGGTCCTGCCGCAGGATCACCTGGAGCAGATTGGCCGCCAGGATCCCATCCGTCCCGGGACGCAAGGCCAGGTGGTAGTCGGCCAGGCCGGCGGTCGGGGTCCGACGCGGGTCCACCACAGCCAGCGCGGCGTTCCGGCGGGCCAGTTTACGCATTTCCAGCGGCGAGGTCGGTTCATTGGAAACCAGGGGATTGCCGCCCCAGACCATCAGGAATCGGGTGTTGGGGATATCGGGGCGGGTGACCTGACCCAGCGTCAGGGTGTCCGCCATGGTCCGGGCGGCGTTGCACAGAGACCCGACCCCCATGAAGTTCGGCGTGCCGTACACGTTGGCAAACCGTTTCATGTAGGACTTGATCTCCTGGTGCCCCACCCCCTCGCCGTGGTAGATGGCCAGGCTCTGGGGACCATAGGTTTCCCGAAGGCGCAACAGTTCACGGGCCGAAAAGGAGAGGGCTTTCTCCCAAGAGGCCTTTCGGTGGAGTCCGTCCTTCCCGCGAATGAGGGGCGCGGACAGTCGCCGGGGGGAGTAAAGGAAGTCCAAAGCCGCCAGTCCTTTGACGCACAGCCAACCCCGGCTGTAGGGATGATGCTTATCCCCTTGGACCCGCACCGGCCGCCCATCCGGACCCAGCGACACCTCCAGACCGCAGCCCTGTTCGCACATCCGGCAGAGGGTGGAAACGGTCCGATCTCCGATTAGAGGGCTTTCCGGCATGAGGAACTATTTATTGACTAATTTTTCCATTTTGAGGATCTGGACGCCGTCAAGTTCCCCACCTTTTGCGTAAAGGGTTCGAAGATCTTTTCGGTGTCTTTCCGATCAACCCCGATGCCGATCCCTTGCCCTATCCCTGCACCAGGGTGACCCGATTGCGACCTTCACGCTTGGCCTGGTAGAGGGCCTGGTCTGAGGCCCGAATCAACTCAAAAGGGGAGGAATCTGCTGAAGGGATCGCCGCGGTCACCCCCAGGCTGATGGTGACCCATTGGCTGACCGGGGAGTCGGCATGATGAATACCTAAAAGCTCCACCCGGGCACGGAGTGTCTCGGATAGGCTGGAGGCGCCCTTGAGGTCCGTCCCCGGCAGTATGAATACGAATTCTTCACCGCCGTACCGGGCCGCCAGGTCGGTGGCCCGTTTCAAGCAGCCGATCAGGCCCTGGGACACTTTCCTTAAGCAATCGTCTCCGGCTTGATGTCCGTATTGGTCATTATAGTGTTTAAAAAAATCAATATCCGCCATGATGATGGCCAAGTGGGCGGAGAGGCGTCGGGCGCGACTCCATTCCTGGTCCAGCATTTGATCAAAATATCGGCGATTAGGAATCCCCGTTAAGCCATCCAAAGTTGAAAGACGGCGCAATAACTCCTCCGTTTTTTTTCTTTCGGTGGTATCGCGGGCGATTCCTCGAAACCCGATCGGTTTTCCGGAAGAATTACGAATTAAAGATATTGAGGTCTCTATATACCTCTTGGTCCCATCCCTGCGGGTGACTTCAAATTCAATTTCTCGGGCGGGTTTTCCGGTCCGATAAACCGTATTATAGGCCTGATAAACTTTTTTGACGTTTTCCTCGTCGGTATAGTTACGATTGTTCGTGCCCATCAACTCTTCCCGCGAAAGTCCGTTGATCCGACAAAGGGCATCATTGCAAAAGGTCAGGTTTCCCGCCAAATCTACCTCATAATAGCCGTCTTCAATGTTGTCGATAATGGCCCGATATCTTTCCTCGCTTAGCTTTAAGGCCGTTTCGACCCCCTGGTATTGGGCTACCTGGTGGCGCAGGGCTTTTAGATCGGAGAGGAGTTGTTCTTTGGTTTGGCCTTCCTGATCCATAGACTTCGTCTCCATCAGCCATTATTCGATCCAAGGGAATTTGGCGCCCTCCCGACTTTCAACCGGCCGCCTTGATTAATCCCTGGGTCACCACCTCCGGTTGGGTAAAGAGGGCTTCGTGGCCACCCTCGACCTCGACCAGTTCGAATTTCCCCAGGCCTTGCGCCATGCCCAGAAACGCGCCGGGTGGAAGCGAGGCATCCCCCTTGCAGAACACTACCGCGCGGGGTACGGACAAGCGGTCAAAGGCCGCGGTTGTTACCTTGGTCGTGAAAAGGACCAGCGGTTGGGGTGTCAGTCGACTAAGCAAGGCATTCTGCATCTCGACCGGCTCGCCGGCCATGAGCATATGGCGGACGAATTCTTCGATCACCGGCACGCTGTTGTCGGGTGAAACGCCGGCCGCCGCCGTCATGCCCTGCGCCGCCTCCGGGGGGACGAGATCAAACTGGGATTTACCCTCGGGGAGAATAAAGGCGTTGAGAAAAATCAGCCGTTCGATCTTCTCCGGGGCCAGGGGTGCGGCGGATTGCAGCAGAAATCCTGCGCTGGAGTGGCCCACCAAAACAACAGGGTGGGATTGCTGTTGCAGCGTTTCCACGATCTTATCCAGGTACGAAGCAAACGTCACCTCAGAACGATCATCGCCCGGGTTTTGCCCGGGCAAGGTGGGCGCTTCGGCGGTGTGTCCGGCTTTTTCCAGGGCCTTGATGACTCCCTCCCAGCACCATCCCCCGTGCCAGGCACCATGAATAAGAACGAAATGTTTGCTCATGCTTGACTCCTTTCAGTTTATAGAAACCGGTCCTTTTCCGAATGGTTCAATCTCCCTTATATTCGCGAAAATTTCAATAACAAATCCTTCTTAAAGAGTAATGATTTTGACTTTTCCATTATTTGAGACGAAAAAGGGACTCCAAAGCCCATTTCCCTCCTATTTCTGCATAAATCACTGGGAATTCATCCCCTTCGCCTGATTCGAGCCAAGGCCGTTTTTGGTTTGACCTCTTTCAGCAAAAACTTCTTTTGCGGCAGACAAGCCGTTCAGCGCCGCGGGAAAACCGGCATAAACGGCCATTTCCATTATTACCTCCACAACTTCCTGCTTGGTGCAGCCCACGTTTAGAGCGCCATGAATATGAACTTTTAACTGGGGGGCAGCATTTCCCAAGGCGGTCAGGGCGGCGACCACGGCTATTTCTCTGGATTTCAGATCCAATCCCGGTCGTGAATAGATGTCGCCGAAGGGAAATTCGATCAGGTATCGCGCAAAATCCGGGGCGATATCCTTAAGGCTTTCGATGACCCGCTCGCCGGCCTCTCCGTCCACTTCTTTAAGTTTTTCCCAACCTCTTCGATAGCGGTCATTGGTTTCCATGGTTTTCTCCTTTTGAACGGCTGGTCCCTAGACCCGGGCGTAGGTGATGCTATTTTTTTCGAACTCCTTGATGATTTCATCGGTCAGAGATGGCCGAATTTTTGACATGATATGAGAAATTGTTTCCGTGGTTACCTGGTAATCCTCCTTCCTCGCAATTTCTTGTTCAAAGGCGAATTGAGCAACCTGCTCAAAGAGGTATTGAATATCGGCCGGTGTATACCGGGAGGTCTCTTTCACCATCCGGGTCAGATCGATCTCTCCCTTGTTCAGTCGGGCCAGATAGTATTCCAGGATAACCCTTCTCTCTTCTTCGTTCAGTCCGCCCACGGGAATAATACAGTCAAATCTTCCGGGGCGGAGGAGGGCCGCATCGAGTTGCTGGATGTAGTTGGTGGCGCACATCAGCAGCACCTTGTTCGCTTCGTTCTTGAACTGGGGGACCTGTTTGAGGAACTCATTGGTGATGGATTTTTCGAGACGATCGGCATTATCTCGAGGCCCGGCCAGTTCTTCAAATTCATCGATGAAAATAATAGCCTCTTCCAGTTGACGGGCCTTTTCCATTAATTTGCGCAGGTTGGCGCCAACTCTATCGGCGCCGTCCACCATGAGCATACTGGGGGAAATTTCTATATACCACCAGGAAAGGACCCCGGCAATGGCTTTGACAAAATGGGTCTTTCCCGTACCCGGAGGTCCGAAAAAAATGATGGTCTTAGGGGGGATCACGCCGTGTTTTCTGGAAAGGTCTTCCCGGGTGAAAGGGAGGATGATCCGCCGCTGAACCAGTTGTTTAGGGGGCTGGGAATCGGAGATGGTATCCCAGACTTCTCGACCGATGGTTTGGGCCCCCAATTCGTTCAAGATATCCCGTTGCTTATAAGTCAGATATTCGTCAACCGCTTGCTCCATGTTTTCCAGGAAATCGATGCAAGCGGTCCGAAAGCCGACATCTCGACCTACTTTTTCCGACAAGAGCCATTTGTGCTGCAGGATTTTACCCCATAAATCCTGGGCAATGTCGGGCTCGAATTTGACGCCGCTCAATTCAAAAATCTTGCTCGCACATTCTTCAGGTGAAAGCGTTTCCGGAATGTTTTCTCCCATTTCAGCCTCCGGCCTTCATTAACCGGCCGGCCCCGGTGAGGCGCAATCCATCGGCCCGCTCTTGAAAATATCGCCGGGAGATGCTATCCGGTTCCCGGCCCGGGTCTTCGGGGGATTTTGTTTGTGACAGCGTCATAGTGAGTACTCCTGTTGAAGGTTCTCAAAATTTTCTTATTTTATACCATTATGGTCACGAAAAGAACCCGAAAGGTCAATAAATTTTCCATCGGTAAAACCTGGAAAATTTTCCGGGATGGGCTATAATGGGAAATAAAGTCAGGGGGACAAGAGTTGCCGTTTATGACCATCAGGCGAAAAGGCTTAATTTTAACAACGCTGATCCTCCCAGTCCTCCTAATGACCGGCTGCTGCCGCATGTCGGAATCCGTTAAGCCGATGGCGGATGAGGTCTTTAAAAAAGCGGCCTTGACCGAACCGCTGCCCCCCACGGCCTTCACCTCCGACGGCTGTTCCCTGTGGTTTGACGGCGACTGGCTGGAGTGCTGCGTTCTCCACGACCTGGCCTACTGGCGGGGCGGAACACGCCGGGAGAGGCAAAAAGCGGATCGGGCGCTGGAGCGGTGCGTGGCCGCCCGCGGTCATACGGCTGCGGCGGAGATCATGTATGCCGGGGTTCGGGTAGGCGGCGTCTGGTGGCTCCCCACCTGTTTCCGCTGGGGGTACGGCTGGCCCTATCCGCAATCCGGGCCGCCGGGCACGGGCTATTGATATCATCCTGTCCGGGGGATGATCAAGGCTCCACGGGCTGCCTGGTTTTCAGGGAACGAATCGCCGGCATTGATAAACCGGCAGCGGTCGTCTCAGGCGGCCCCGGCTGCGAAAAGCTTTATTTCCGAAAAGTCGTGAGCGCAGAATTTCTTGTTGTTCAAAAGCCCCGTCTAAATCGTGGGAACTCCGACCATACCGGTAGGCCGGTACTTCCCGAAGAGATCGACGATGATATCCGTCTCAGGTCGAGGCACCAGCACCGCTGCCCAGCCGCATCAGATCATCGAGTTCAGCATGAAATTGCCCGCGGAATGGGAATAGGGATAAGGGATGTTTTTCCAGTTATCCGGTCAAGTGCCATTTCTTCCTAATAGGCCTCTGGCGAACAACAGCGTTTGGTTCCGGTCCTCGATTTGCAGAGCCTGCTCTAAGCCGCCGGCATCGAGATTCATGTTTATGGCCTCCTTGGTGAGGCGCAAGCCCATCGGGTTTTTGGAATTCATCGTTCTCGCAATCTCCAGCGCCGTTTCAAAAAGCTTTTCGCGGTCTACGATCCGGCTCACCGGCCCCAGTCCCAGGGCTTCTTCGGAGCTCATGAAAGCGCCCGTGAGCATGAATTCATAAGCGCGGCCTGCCCCGATCAACCGCGGGAGGAAGTAACTGCAGGCCATGTCCGCGCCGCCGAAACCCACGTTGATGTACGACGCGGCTAAGCGCGCTTCCTTAGTGATCACTCGTATGTCCGAGGCGAGGGTGAAGCTGAACCCGAGACCCGTGGCGGCGCCGTGGATCGCGGTGCGGGAACTTAAATCTTCATTGACTTGTGGTGGAGTTTTGGAGTAATCATGTTTTTACCCGCGTCTCTAGGCTTCGGCATCTGACCGGATGGACTTGGCCGGTCGGATGGCGCAGAATAGGGACGGTTGCCCGGTAATAACGATTGGCGACTAATTGAAGGGAAAAATCCCTTCGGAGGAAAAAAGGGTGATGCGGATCCGACCCATTCGGTCTCTATTTTTTGCCGCCATTTTGCTGGCCCTGCCCCTAGGCCTGAAAGCCGAGCCTGGAAAAGGAATAGGGATGTGGGTCTGGTCGCGATCAGAATTCTCGACCCAGGAAGCGAGACAACGGCTCATCCGATTTTGTCTAAGGCACGATATCCGCCATCTGGATGTTTACACCCGAATATCCTCCGATCCCGACCAATCCACCCTGCTAGACGCCGAGGCCTTTCGGGAGCTCATCGCCTCCGCCGGAAAATATCACATTACCATTGCCAGCCTGCGTGGGCAGCCCAGGATGTTCTTCCCCGAAAAACAGGAGCAGACCCTTCGGGAATTACGGGCCGTCATTGCTTTCAGCAAGACCTTGCCCAAGGACGCCCTGTTCAAAGGTATCAAGTATGATGTCGAACCCTATTGCACGAAGGAATGGAAGACTTCCGAAGCGACTCACCATCCCATCATAAGAGATTACCTTTCTGTCCTTCGCCGGGCCCGATCCCTTTTGCGGGAAGAGGCACCCCGTTTGTGGCTCGCCGTGGATACGCCCTTTTGGTGGGATAAGGATGAATACCGGCTGGAGTTCGAGGGAAAGATGAAACGGTTCAGTGAACACATCCAGGACCTGACGGACTACATCGTCATCATGTCTTACCGGCGGAGTGTCCCGAAGGTCTTAAATTGCGTGGAGGAGGAAAGGAATTACGCCCGGCGGATTCAGAAGGTCATTTTCCCTTCCCTGGAGACGGTTCGCTTGAAGCAAGATCCGGAAATTAGTTTCTGGGGTTTACCTAAGGGGCAGGTTTGGGACGTCGTTCCTCAACTCCTGGAAAAGGCCCAGGGTGACCCGGCCCTGGGCGGGGTAATGGTCCATTGTTATCGCAGCCTTTCCGAGGAACACGAAAATGACACTCCTGACCGGGCAGGGCCGATGACGTCCGAGTAGGCTTTCCTATATTCTAATAAAATAAGGCAGGGCTATCAAAACAGTACCCACCAGGACAAGAATAATACTATTCGAAATAAAATAGGGAAAGACCATCAGCCCCAGGCCGCACAACAGCGGAATAACCGCTTTTTGCCTTTTGCCGTAAACAAAGAATCCTAACCCTATTGAACCAAATAGCACTCCCCAGATTAAAGTCGAAGTATTCATTGTGTTTTTTGCCTTAGCTTATTCCGATTACCTGCCTTTATAAGCATATTCAACCGGAATTTGACATTTTACAAGCCCTTTTATCTGTCCATCTTTCCGGATCAACCCACCGCCTTCTTCCCACTATGGTACAAACCGCCGGAAGACAGGGCGTCCTTCCCAGATAATTCCTACAAACGCTTTTTACCGGGGCACGGCGGCGGTTCATTCCGCGTTGTATGGCAATGTAAGTTGACGTCTCAATGGTCGCCGGGGAGAGAAGGGCTAAACTGTTACCCAGAGGCCTCATAATGGGTGACCCCTTTTCCTTGTGGTCAAAATCCTCTTGACGCCCAAAATCCTTCTTCATATACTCTTATCGTGAATAAGGAAGTTCTGATTACTATCAATGAGAATTTCCGGCGTGCAGAGAGGTAGGCAGATAACCATGGTAACCAAACGAAAACCTGGTACGGATTCCCAGGGACTCCGCGAGCTGTCCGACAAGGAATTGAACGAAATCATGAACGCCGTTGGCGACCGGGTAAGGGCGCAGACTGTTGAACAGAAGGAAAGAATGAAAACCAGCTTGCGCCGGGAGATTGACTCGGCTCGCGCTGCGTTCATTGATCATGCCAAAGAAAGCACTTAGACCCAAGCTCATCGTAATCGCCGGGCCGAACGGCGCCGGCAAGACAACTTTCACGAACCAGGTGCTGCGGCATGACTGGTCCGCAGGATGCCTCTTCATCAATCCTGACGAGATCGCCAAGCACGACTTTGGGGATTGGAATTCCCCCGAGGCCGTCATGAAGGCGGTGGTGCGTGCCCAGGAATTGCGTGAGGAGTGCTTGAGGGCAAGAAGGAGCATGTTGCTGGAGTCGGTCTTTTCGGCTCCCGACAAACTCGATTTCCTCAGAAGGGTAAAAGAAGCGGATTTTTTTATCCGCTTCTTTTTTATCGGCACCGACGGCCCGCACATCAATGCCGCCCGCGTCGTCAGGCGGGTCATGGACGGCGGGCACGATGTCCCCATTACCAAGATCATTTCGCGCTACAATCGCTCTATAGCCAACGGCGCCATAGCGATGGCTATGGTGGACAGGGCCTACGGCTACGACAATTCGGTTGACGACCGGGACCCGAAGAAGCTCTTCCGTACCAAAGACGGACGGGTATTCAAGACCTACGCCGATCTGAAGCTTCACGAGTGGGGGCAAATGATGATCGAGGAACTGGCGAAGCCTGCCCGAGGTGCTCCGGGGGCTGAATAGGCGTTCGCGCCTCACGACTCCGCCTGGTGCGGCAAAGGTTGAAATCCAGCGATATTCACTGGAATGCGGGAGCCAGGATTGAAAAACTGTTCGTCAGGGAACTCCGCCTCCTCTGTAAACAGCCACTGCGCTTCAAACTCACCGGAATCCTCCGGGCCTATCTCGCAGGACCCCAAGAGAATTTTCTATTACCTTCATCCGGCGACCCGGAGTGCCGCCCACCAATAATCAAGCGGAACAGTTTCTTCGGCATCTGGTGATCTTCCGCAAAATATGTTTCGGAACCCGATCGGAAAACGGTCTGAAAACCCACAGCATTCCCCCCAGTCTGGTGCAAACCGCCAGAAGACCGGGAGTCCTTCCCAGGGAATTTCTGCAGACGCCCCTCACCACGGATACGGCTCAGACTCAGGCGGCCCTGTATAACATTTCAAGCTAAGGTCAAATGGTCTCCGGATGAGATAGGGGGATAAACTGTTTTTTAAAGTTTTTGGAGCTCATTGAGTTTCGCCGAGACGGGAAAAAATCCCTTCAGGATCGTCTCAATTCTAATCGGCTAAGCAGCATGCTTTTTAGAGACCAAATCCAGTTGCTCTTGCAAAGAATGCTATTATGATTCCAGCGAGCACATTCACAATAAGACCAATGACAACAGCAACAGTCCATATTTCTCGTTTCCGGAGGAGTTCCGCCAAAATCTCCTTTTGACCGCCAAATGCAAAAATGGACAGGGGATAGAGGCGAGCTACAGACCTAAGTGCCCACAACAAGGCAAGAGTGATTACCAGCGCAATTAATGAGAAAATAACATATTGTTCTTGTCTGCGGAGTATGTCGCGCACGTTGACAAAACTTCTAAATTGAGCAAGTAAAAGCACATTTAGCTTCCTCGAAATATCATCGGACTTTATTGCAGCTTCGACTTTTTGATAATATGAATTTTTGCTGGTGACTAACGCAGTATCTATGTTCACTCCAACGGCAAGTGCGTATAGATAGTAGCCTATATTCAAGAGTAGAAACCATGACACCAATAGAACTATGCTGCCCAGTATTCTTCTAGCCCTCGGATGGAAGATGAAGGTTCGTACGAACCAACCATATTTCCGGTCACACTTCTGGATCTCTCGCGTCAACCGATCAATATTGAATTGGAAATCAAGGGCGTTACTATATGCGGACAGTTCGATTTCGCCTTCTGGCTGGAAAACTAGACTGATGCCAGCTCGATCATCGACAATGTACTGAAGAGAAAGTGATTTGACTTCGATGGGCTTTGACTCTAAATGAGTGACAAGGGTATCAATTCTTGTGAACTTAACTGTGTTCTCGTCGGGGGTTGTTATCCAGTAGGCGAGTTTGAGATGCTCAAGCTTCAACTCTCCCATGCTAGTGACAGCTTCTCTCGAAATCTCATCAACCCGTTTCAATGCCTCGCTGTCAATTACGTAACCTTCGATATCGAAAGTCTTTAAAACCCTGGTTGTGGTCAAAATGTTTTGTTCTTGCATTGACTACCTCTGATATTGAGTGTCCTAATCGCGGCGCCGATCCGTGGAACGAAACTTGTATCGCCGAAGGAGCATACCAGCAAGTGACATTGCCAGCCCCTTGTTCCAGCGGGGGCAGCGCATTGGACCCACCCCTGGTTTTCTGCCCATTCGGGCTATTAGCTGTTCGGTTTCATTTTTCTGTTTGTCTTGTGGGGGTGGCAGATATGAAGGCCACGAGGCGTAGCCGGGGCCCCCGCAGTATGAGTGATCGGCGAATTGGTGCGGCACTTTAGAAGGCAGGTAGGGAACGAACGCTGGCATTCGTAACTCCCGTATGGGCCGGCAAAGCGGCAAGAGGGGTTGAGCTAAAAATTAAGAAATAAAATTTCGTTTGGCTTTAATTCGGAAAAATAGGGTTGTCAAGGATATTTGCTGTAAATCCAATGTAATAGGGTATAATGGTAGATTGGGGGAAGAGAATAGGGAAAAGTTGGGAAATTTCCGCGATCTAACCTTTAAGAAAAGGGTTTCATTGGATTTTATGGTGGGGGTTTTGATTCTTCTTTTTAAGGTCGGACCCAATGCCGTTATAATAAGGAGAACCCTGTAGCCTACGTCGCCACCCCGGTCCCTCCCTTCGCGAGATAAACCCCAGCAGAGAGACAGAAAAGCCTTAAAAGGCTGGATTCCGGCGTTCGCCGGAATGACACCGGGAGTCTCTCCATCAAGGCTGAGGGGCTTGAGCTATCGGCATTGGGTCCAAGCACCGCCCACCAATGTTATTATTGCTGTTGACAATTTTTTCCATCACTTTAATCTTAAAAAGTAGGAAACTCTACCCGGCCGAATGTTTTGGCGAAGGATCGTGAAACTATTCCTTTAATTATTTTTTCGAGGGTGCCATGGCTAAAGAATTGGGAAAAATGTTCAAGAGATTCGATCATGTGGAAATCGTTCCCAGCCATCCGGAGGAGACCATTGCCTTCTATGTCAACATTCTTGGTTTCCGCCTGAAGAGCCGGAATGAGGTGAAGGTGCCGCCCATGCGGGAGGTCATTTACCTGGAATTGGGCGATACGGTTTTAGAGATCATTTCCGCGGATAATCCGCAGGGAAAATCGGAAGCGTCCTGGGAGGTCGGCTATCGGGGTATCGCGCTAGAGGTCGAGGATATGGCTAAGGCCGTGGGATATCTGAAGAGCCAAGGGATCGACATGGCCCGGGAACCGGTCGATTTGGGCGATTCCTTCCGTGGAGAAATAAGAGATCCTGACGGGCTGATTATTGAACTCAGACAATGGAAGTAGCCGAAGGCGACTGATCAGCCACCAATTGGCGTGCCGGGTGTAGCGGTAATAGATCTTAGTGGCTTTGACATTCATGATCTGAAGGAGGGCCATTCCGTCCTCCGGGTTATCTGCCTCGTAGGTATGATGTGTGGGCGTCCAGCCGCTTCGCGGAGGGCACCTCGTTTGTTGGCGACATCCCGTTAGGCCTTCTCAAAGATCACCGTCTTGTTCGCCCAAGAAGATGGCGGATAAGCTGAACGTACTGGCCGCGCCGTTGGGTGGTCGCAGCGGCTTTGGTCGGGAGGGTGGTGAGCACCCGTTCATACCCGTCCGTTCGATCCGCCTGGTTTCGATACCAGGCCAGCCACCCGAAAAGGCGCACCGCCCTATAGATCGTCTGACGCACGACGGCACTCACCCCGAGCACCACCATGCCATCCAGGAGGATCGCATCGGCCTCCGGGCGAGGGCGCCCCTGCTCCCAGTAAAGCCAATCGTGGATGACCGCGGCGTTGCCGTACTTGCCCCACTTGGGCAGGATGGCCCAAAAAGGGCGGGGAACCGAGGCGAAGTCCGTCTCGAACCCCACGGGCACCGTGATCTGATCCTGGCTGTCCTCGGCCCCGACGCCGTATCCGAATTCGCGCATCAAGACCCATGTCTGGCCGTCAGCCAGCGGGGACACGAGCAGAATCGAAGTGAAACGGCTCATGGGAGCGTAACTCCTCTAGGAAAATTTGCCCATGCGCGCCCAATGCTCAATTTGGCCGGCCAAGGATCTGTGGTCGATCCGTCCGTATCTCTTGGCCTCATCTACAAGTTTATCAGATATTCTTACGGCGGTGGCCAGTTTCTGTCCTCCAGACATTCTATTGCACCATGAAACAATAAATATATCTTTTGTAAGCATTAAGCAATTAAAGATTGCTTTTTGATAGCAGGAGATCGTGCTAGTGACCCATTGGAAAGAATCCAAAAAATATCTTGTGGATTTCCATTGCGTTATTTCCTGTATGTCTGGTAAAAAATTGTTTTTGACTAAGGTATTATGGCGCATTGGGGGACTGGGCAATAGGAGGAAAAGGACCTTCCCACCACCTCCCCTTGGCTTTCCTGTCCTGGATCCCGGATCGAGTCCGGGATGACTACAAAAACAAATAATAGAAGCCGCAGATATTTTTTTGCGGATGGCAAGTCAAACCGGGATTAACAGGGATAAATCGGAGGGAAAACATAGGATGATATCGGGTAAAGAGGAGCGGATCACATTTTTGTCGGGGGATATGTCCCTGGAAGGTTTGTTGAGCCGCGGGGAGGGCGACCGGGGGATGGTCATTTCCCATCCTCATCCCCTGTACGGCGGGGGGATGCGGAATCAGGTGGTGGGGATCATTCAAGAGGTCTTTGCCGGGAAAGGCTGGACGACGCTGCGGTTTAATTTCCGGGGGGTGGGGCGGAGCCAAGGGGAATACGATGAAGGGACAGGGGAGCAGGAGGACGTCCGTAGCGGCGGTCCGGTACCTGAAAGAGCTGGGGATCAGAGAAATTTTCCTGGCCGGCTATTCTTTCGGGGCCTGGGTCAACGCCCAGGCGGCCCTGGAACTTCCGGAAGTCGCCGGATCGATTCTGGTTGCCCCGCCCCAGGAGATGATGGATTTTTCTTTCCTGAAGGACGATAACAAGACCCGGCTGGTCATTGCCGGGGAAAGAGATGCCTACGGGCCGGTCGAGGAGATTATGAAGATCGTCGAAAAGATGAACCCCTCTCCGCCGGTAATAATTATCCCGGAGGGCGATCATTTTTTCAGCGGGTCGACGGCCGCCCTGGTGCAGGCGCTGGAATCAATGAAACCTAGGTGATGTTTAGAAAGTCCTAGACCATATTGCGAAGCACGAAATCGACGAAACAAGCACGAAGGTCGCAAAATTCAAATGACCATAAACAAAAACGTCTAGCTCGCAAGAAAATATTGCTATACTATGAGGATATATGGTGACAGAAGCATTTTCCAAGGCCGAGGCCCTGCGCTTCGGATGGGAGACCCTGAAGGCCCACCTGGTTTTTATATTGGGGGTGATGCTGCTGATTGTGGCGCTGAACGCCCTGCCGGAGATAGGGAGGTGGCAGACCCTGGAGACCGCGCCGCTATTGGCCCTGGTTTGGACCCTCTGCGGTTATCTGGTTCAAATGGCCACGCAGATGGGGTTGGTCCGGATCAGCCTCCGGCTGGTGGACGGTCAACAGCCTCGGTATGGAGAACTGTTCGGGGACCTGCCGACCTTTTGGCGTTATGTGGGGGCGAATATCCTCTTCCTGCTGATCATCCTGGGCGGCCTGCTGCTGTTGGTGATCCCCGGGATCATTTGGAGCATCAAATACCAGTTCGCCCCCTTCCTGATCGTAGACCGGAACCTCGGGCCTGAAAGAGGCCTTCAAGGAGAGTGCGCAAATGACGGAGGGCGTCAAAAGGGAGATGTTTCTGTTCTTCTTATTGGTTTTGGGAATCAACCTGCTGGGGATGATGGCCTTTGCCATCGGCCTGTTTACCACCCTGCCGGCTACCATGATCGCCTATTCCTTCGTGTATCGAAAACTGCTGGAGCGCAAAAGGATGGCGGAGGCTAACCGAAGTCCTCTGACCTGAACGAACGTATGGCCCCATTCCATGGCAGTCCAATTCAAAGGTTGATACCTGGCTTACTCCCTCAGAATATCACCTCCATCTGTTTCAATTCCGGTAACACATCCGATAACCCCAGCCGTTCCAGTGTTTTTGCCTTTTGCCTGCCCGTTTCCGGATCCCAGCCGCGAAGTTCATAAAACTCCTTCCGCATGGTTTCAAAGACTTTCCGGTCTAAAATCCGACCTTTGCGGCTGATCACTTCTTTCCCCTGACCGGGGACGATAACTTCCGGATTCATGAAAACGTAATACACCGGATGAGTAAAATTGAATTCCCCCGGGACATCGTCTGTCAGCGGACGCCGACCTTCGCGCAACAGGATCGCCCGCTGCAGGTTGAATATGCGTTCGCCGTATTGATGAAGCGATTTTTCATCCGCGTCAATTCCGGTTACCGCCGTAAATATTCGGCTTTCCAGTGAGGGGTCTCCGACCCGGTCAGGCGTATTCCAGGAAACCATCATGGGCCAGCCGGAATCGCAGAGCAGCAGGCTGTCTTTGACCAAAGTCCGATCCATGGTTTTGACGGCCGCCTGCGCTTTCCCTTCCGCGGTGGACAAGTCCCAGGCTTTTTCATGCCCCCAGAAGCGGGCGGCCGCCGCGCGAAAAACATCATGGGTCACCGGGGACGCCTGGGGATCATTCTGATTGATGACCCAATAGCCCACGAGCCGGCTGATTTCATGGAGCATGGCAATCGGCTGCCGGGGTTCAAAGGCGTACAGCAGCCCGTTCATCAGATATTCCCGGGCGGAATAGCTCGCCCCGTCTCCAACGTCGGACACTCCCTCGGGGAAGAGGGCCCGGGCTTCCTGCCCCAGCGTTTCCCCCGCTCGAATCAGTCCCTCGGCCAATAGATCGCCAAACCCTTCCCGGTAAGCGATCATGTGGGCCAGCTTTTCAAAGAACGCCCTGGTCCCGATTTGGGTCAGGTCAAGGCCCGTGTCTTTATCGGTCAGGGCCCCGGCTTTCTGACAGCGCGCCAGCCAATCGACTATATTATACATTTCCATGGTGCAGAGGGACAAATCATTGCATATTCCGGTAGCATCAAGGGCCGTTTCCATGGGCTCGCCCTGCCGCTGGGCAACCCAGGGGAAGTACACGAACATGGCCTGACATTTCCGGATGACGTTCTTGCCGGAAGCGGTCTGGTAGGCGTTGCGCATGATGCAGTCCAGCCCGCATTGGTAGCAGGATCCTTTCCCGGTTCGGCGAACCTGTTCCGGCGGAAACGGATTGAACTGAAATTCGTTCTTATTCAAAAAAAGAGAACGTTTATTGAGTTCTTTCAAATGGTCGGGATGAGCGGTCTGGGGATTTCCTGTTCCCAATACCGCAATGGCTTTAAGATTTTTGGCCCCAAAGACCGCCCCGAAACCGCCGGTGGCGCTCCCTTCGTTGTCGGTCAGCAGATTGGCGCTCCGGCATTTATTCTCCCCGGCAACACCCGTGGTAACAAAGCGCACATTTTTCCCGTGGGTTTCTTTGAGGATGTCCATGACGGCATAAACGCCCCGCCCCCAGAGCGCCGAGGCATCCAGTATTTGAACATCGTCGTCCTGAATCCGGATATAGACCGGTTTTGGAGCTCGGCCGGAGATGATCAGCCCGTCGTAACCGGCTTTTTTTAAAAAGGGGCCGAAAAATCCGCCCATATTTCCGTAACAAAATCCTTCCGGTAAAAGCATCGGTGATTTACCGGCGACGATAAAACGGGAAGCACCCTGAACGCCGGTGGCCCCTAAAGGACCGGTCATGAAGATCAAAGGGTTCTCCGGGTCAAAGGCCTTTATTTCGGGTTTGACCAGCTCCCAGTACAGTCGGGTGGCAATCCCGCGACCCCCGAGGAAACGGCCGGCATAATCCATCGTCCGTAAAACGGTAATCCGTGAATTCGATAAATCGATTTTCAGGATTTCACCACACCACCCATAACTTGATGTCGTCATTGTCATTGTTTCCCCTTTAGGCCTGAAACCGTGATTGGTGCCAATAAGCTAAGCCCCTGTCCGTTTTTCAAATTTTACGGGAATTGCTATGTTCGGCCCATCCCCAAATGGCCGCCAATATTTATTTTAAGGGGTTTTTTATAAAACCAATACATTTTTTTCTACCTCGGATAGCCGCATCTGTTTAATCAGTTTAAAATTCGGTAGGTTAACTCAATATTTCTCTTGTGAAATAGAGAAAAAAGAAACTCTTTACAAGTAAAATATTTTATTGACATAATATTTAAAACAAATTAATGATTAGACCAATGAATAAGCATACCAAAATTTACTAAAAAGCAGAGGGAATTCGACCTAAGGGAAATCGAATTTAAAACAGGCGGACTGATTCTGGGGTCAACCTATGGCCTATCGATGGAAACGGCTAATGAGAATTTTAAGAACCTCTACCCCTGAGCATGAAACTTCAACGAAGAAAGGGTGACTGGGCCGATGGCGGAGAAAACATGGAAGGGCTATAAGGAAAAGAGGCGCTTTAAGCCATTACCACTAAAGGGAATCAGGGTGCTCGAGGTGGGTACCCTCATCTTGGGTCCGGTCGGGCCGGGTTTTGCCGCCATGATGGGCGCCGAGGTAATAAAATGCGAAATCCCGCCCGTTGGAGATACCGCACGCAACATGACCCCTTTCGGGTATCTCTTTAAAGAGGCGTTCCCCCCGACTTTTTCGCATATCAATGTCAACAAATACTGGATCGGCCTCGATTTGCATAAGCCTGAGGGGCAGAAGATTTTTCTTGAGCTTGCGGCCAGGTCTGATGTTATTCAGACCAATCTCCGACCGGGTGTGATGGAGAAATGGAATGTCGGTTACCACCAGGTGAAGGAGATCAATCCTCGCATCATTTATCTTTCGAAAACCGGCTTTGGCCAGTGGGGTCCCTATGCCGAAGAAAACAGGCCATCCAATGACGGCGCGGCTCAGGGACTATGCGGATATGCCTGGATGTCGAGTTTTCCAGGCCAAGCGCCCCTGAAGAGCGGCATCTACCCCTGTGATGATTATGGCGGATTGATGGGTGAGGTGGCGGTTTTGGCCGCCCTGCATCGTCGGGACAGAACAGGCGAGGGTCAGTTTATCGATCTGGCGCAAACTGAGAACATCATGAGACTGATGTCCTGGGTCTGGCCCTACCAGCAGATTACGGGAAAGACCGCCAGGCCTTCGGGAAACAGGGACGTATCCATATGTCCGGCTGATACATTCTATTGCGGCGATGGCGCTTTTTTGGCGCTGGCCGCTCCGGCCCCCGAAGAGTTCAAAGGGCTATGCGCGGCAATGGGGAAAACGGAACTGGCGGAAGACCCCCGATTCAGGGATCACCTGACCCGGTTGAAGGAAGAAAACGCAACCGCGATCCTTAAAATTATCGCCGATTGGGCGAGAACCAAGTCCGCCGGGGAGATCGAAGCCTTAGCCGAAAAGCACGGCTTCGCCGCCGCTCGCGTAAAGACCGCCAGGGATGTGATGGAGGACAAGCACAGCCAGGAGCGAGGGTATATATCCGAGATCGATGATCCTCTTCTCGGTCGATATCGTGACGGCGGTTTTCCGGTAATGATGTCCAAAACCCCTCCCAGGGTCAAGTGGGGAGTAAGACCCGTGGGCTTCGATAACGAATATGTGTTGATGCAGCACCTCGGCAAAACCGAAGACGAGATCCAGCAGTTGTACGATTGCGGCGCCGTGGGCAAATGGGCTGATATCCGGGGGCGCAAACCTCCCTCTGATTGGGACGGCAAGAGCGGGCTGATCATGGCCAGGAAAGAGGGGGGAATGGAGTAAAATGGAAAAGGGACAAAACTGGACTGACTGGGTGAGAGAGAAAAGCGATCCTCGGGCCGGGCGCGCCAAGCCGGAGGCGTTGGATGACCTAACCGTGCTGGATTTGAGTTACAAGAGCTTTGCCGGTTGCTATTGCTCGTCTCTTTTGGCGGAGTTTGGCGCCGAGGTCATACGGATAGAGCCTCCGGAGGGCGATTTCATCAGAACCTGCACTCCTTATGGAATGTTGTTTAAGGGCGAAGGTCTGAACTATCTGACCGAGGGCAGAAATAAGTTTCATGTCACGCTGAACCTGAAAGAGCCGGAAGGGAGGGAAATTCTGAGGGGTCTGGTGAGTCAGGCTGATGTGCTCATAGAAACCTTCCGCCCGGGGGTCATGGATGAGTGGGGTATCGGCTATCAACAATTGAAAGAGATCAACCCCGGACTGATATTTGCTTCGATTACGGCCAACGGACAATTTGGGCCTTTGAGCCAAAGCCGCATGCCCGATTACGATAACATAGCGCAGGCGAGGTCAGGCATACAGGCGGCCACCGGGGAGGTCCTGCCCGAGGGAAAGAGCTACGATGATTGCCCCTGGGCCGTGCCAACCAAGGCAGGTCCCTGGATAGGTTGGAGCCAACCGGCGACATTCATGGCGGTGGGCATTCTGGCCGCGTTGCATTGGAGGTTTGTAACCGGAGAAGGACAGGCGCTGGACGTCGCCACAAACGAAGCCTACTCCCGTTTCGATAATGACGGCCGCTTTGGTACGAGGGTGCCGGTGTTGTTCTTGAACGTTTTGGAAGTCTCATTCCCGGCGGATGGCTTTACTGTTTCGCGCCAACCGCGGATGGCGCCGTCTTCCTTGGCGGGCTGCGGCTGGAAATGTGGCAGGCCTTCGCCGACATGGTGGGGAAATGGGATGAATGGGATGCGGGCAGTTGGGATGATTTGACCTATTTTACGAAAAAAGAGCAACAATTGAAGTGGGCGCCTTTGGTTTTCGCCGAGACTCGCAAATACACCAATGAGGAGTTGGTGAAAATGTCTATTGAATACGGCAAGAAGGGGCGTCTGGCTCCCATCACGCCCGTGGTGGCTCCGGTGTGCTCCCCCATGGAAGCCATGCAAGATAAGAACTGGATGGAAAGGGGCGTTTTGGTTCCGGTGAAAGATCCGATCTTTGGGGAAGTCATGGTCGCGCAGGCGCAGCACAAGATGACGGAGACGCCGATAAGGATCAAATGGGTGTGCCGGCCGGCCGGCTATGACAATGGGCACGTCTTTCTAAAATATTTCGGCTATGGACCTTCAAAGCTGAAAGAGTTCAAAGAAGGCGGCTTGATTTAACGCCTGCCTTGGCCGCGCAAACCGGTCTTAAATTTAGCGTGTCGATTATTAAACAAAAAAAGAAAAAATGAAGGAGGTTTGAAAAATGAAAAAAAATGGTTTGGTTTTCAGTTTAGTTGGTGTGACCCTGGCCGCCTTTCTGCTAACGGTGTTGCCGGCTAAGGTTCAAGGGGAAGTGATAAAACTGAGGTATTCACTCATCTGGCCGCCGGTACACCCGTTGACCAAACTGGCCGAGGAGTGGGCCAAGGATGTGGAAAAAGCCACTCAGGGCAGGATAAAGATCTCCATGTTCGCGGGCAATACCCTGACCCCGCCCATGCAGGCCTATGACAACACGGTTAAAGGGGTGGTGGACATTGCCGCCAGTTTATTGGCCTATGCCCCGGGTAGACTCCCTCTTTCCGAGGTCTTGCAACTGCCTCTGGGGTATAAGAACGGCTATCAAGCCAGTAAGCTGGCCAATGCCTATTATAAAAAATTTAAACCGAAAGAATTTGATGATGTGAAAGTCATGTTCCTGCACGGTGCGGCCCCGGGCTTTATCATGACTAAAAAACTGGTTAAATCGATGGACGATATCAAAGGGCTGAGAATTAAGGCCAATGCTGAAAATACCGACATCGTCAAGAACCTGGGTGGTGCTCCGGTAACCATGCCGGTCAGCGAAACCTACGATGCCCTTTCTCGAGGCGTTATCGACGGGTGCCTATTTCCCATTGAGGCCTTACAGGGGTTTAAAATCGGCGAGGTGGTCAAGACGGTGCTGGAAGACTACGGCATGTCTTACATGACGTCCATGTATGTAGTCATGAACAAAGCCAAATGGAATCAGCTCTCCCCAGCCGACCAGGCGGCAATCGAGAAAATTAATGATGAATACAATGAAAAAATCGCTAAGCGCTGGGTCGAGCTGGATAATAAGGCCAAGGAATTTGCCACGGGCAAAGGGGTTACCTTTTTGACCATACCCCAGAAAGATATGACCCTGACGGCTGAGAAGATGAAGCCGATTTTAGATAGCTATGTCAAAATGGCTAAATCCAAGGGCCTCCCGGGGGAGGAAGCCTTGAAATTCTGCCAGGACTATCTCAAAACCCATCCCTAAGACATAGGAAAGCCTTGGATCAGGATGAGGGTTGCAACGAGTTACAACCCTCATCCTTTTGAAATAAGGCGACTCACAGTAAAATGAGGAGGCAATAAACATGAAAAACCTGATGGCCGCGGTTATTAAAGGGGATAAAATCTTATTCGCTGCCGCCGGGACCGTCTTGGCCTTAATGATCCTATTGACACTTTGCGATGTGATCTTGAGGAATTTTGGCCATCCGATTACCGGATCAATGGAGATTATACAATATGCCGGTTCCATTGTTTTCAGTTTCTCGATTCCCTATGCCACCTGGATCGGCGCCCAGGTGGCGGTTGATTTGATTACCCAGAAACTGAATCCCAAAAATCAAAAGAGGATCAATGCCGTTACCCGAGCTATTGGAATTCTTCTATTCCTGTTTATCGCCTATAACTTTTATAAATACGGTTTGGATGTAAAAAGAACCGGCGAACTGACCGCCGGCTTCAAGATCCCCTACTACCCTTTTTGCTTTGCCATTTCCCTCAGTTTTCTATTCCAGAGTTTGACCATCGGTTGTGATCTGATAAAGACCATCCAGGGAGGCGACCATGAGTGATGTAGCGGTTGGCATATACAGTATTCTCATCCTGCTGGCCCTTTTTTTGACCGGATTGGAAATGGCGTATTGCATGGTTTTGGTGGGTTTCGTGGGATTCACCTTTCTGATGACTTTCACGGCCGCCTCTAATCTGGTGGTTAAGGATTTTTTTGATACCTTTACCACCTATAGCTATACGGTAATTCCCTTATTTATCGTCATGGGGGAGTTTGCCCAGAATTCAAATATTGCCAAAAGGCTTTATAACGGGGCCCATAAGTGGTTCGGACACATACCGGGCGGTCTAGCCATGACTACCGTGGTGGGCGCTACGGCCTTCAAGGCTATGTGTGGTTCAACCCTGGCCACGGTCGGAACCTTCTCCGGACTGGCCATACCGGAAATGGACCGTTATGGCTACAAAAAGGAACTCTCCGCCGGTACGGTGGCCTCGGTCAGTACCATCGGCATGATTCTGCCCCCCAGCACAGTGCTGATTATCTATGGACTTGAGGTTGAACAATCGATCGGCCGGCTTTTTCTGGCCGGCATCCTTCCGGCCTTGATGATCTCGGCTTTTTTTATGGCCGTTATCGCCGGATGGGTCATGTGGAAGCCTGAAATTGCGCCCCGGGCTGAAAAGGGAACCTGGAAAGAACGCCTGGAGGCCATTCCGGAGGCCTTGATCCTCTTAGTGGTTTTCAGCATTGTTATCGGCGGGATGATGGTCGGTTTTTTTAGCCCCACGGAAGCGGGGACCATCGGCACGGTGGCCGTTTTTCTTCTGGCCCTATCGCGACGAGAGATCACTTCCAAGATGCTCCTAAGTTCCTTTCGCGGATCATTACGGACTTCGATCATGACGCTGATGTTGATTGCCGGTTCCAATATTTTTGGCCACTTTCTGGCCATCACCGAGATCCCGACCATCACCGCCAATTGGGCCGCAGCCCTTCCCATATCGAAAACGCTGGTTATGGTGGTCATCATTCTGATTTATCTGATCGGCGGCTCCATCATGGACGACCTGGCCTTTATGGTCCTGGCCACACCGATATTTTTCCCGGCGGTTATGCAACTGGGTTATGATCCTATCTGGTTTGGAATTTTAATCTGCATTACCCTGATGATCGGCGGCATCATCCCGCCTATCGCCATTTATGTATTTATATTGGGAAATATCACCGGACTCCCCTTTAAAACGATTTATAAAGGGGTGGTTCCCTTTTTGTCCGCTCTTGTTCTTGCTTTAGCGATCATGTTTATTTTCCCGGACATTGCCACCTGGCTGCCGAATCGATTGATGGGAAAGTAACTACCTTACCGGTCGGTCCGGAACGATTTCCAATCGACCTTTTTTTATTTTTCAGTTACTAATGAATTCGGAAAAAGAGCAAACTGTGAAGAATCAAAGAATCATTTACCAGGCCGGACTCCATTGGGCTATGCTTTTTGGACCGGCCTTAGTTATTTTTTTAGGCGGAATTATCCTGGAATCAAAAGGATCCCAGTCGATCGTCTTGATTGCTTTTGGTTTGATTTGGGGAGTATGCTCGTCTCTGAGCCTCCAGCGATCCCGGATAACCTTGACGGCCGAACAATTGGACATTCAAATCGGCTTTCCCTGGAAGAGGTCTTTGATCATACCTCTTAATGAAATCACTCAGATAAATATTTATCAACCCGCTTTAGGGGCCATGCTGAACTTCGGTAAAATCATTCTTACCCATCAGGGGACCAAAAGATATGGTTTCCGATTTATCACCCGGACGACGGAATTGGTCAAAGCAGTTAATGAAGCTATCGACACTTTGCGTGGCAAGGAAAAGCCTCAAATAGACCCGACCCTGTGAAATAATTCTAACGCAGGATTCGAGCCCTGCCTTTTATGAATTGATTATCAATTCTCTGCTTTCTATACCCTTCTACTCCCTATCCATCCATCGAAGATGTCAATATTGATGGTTTCGTAAAAAGTCCCCAGCGCTGTCATTGCGAGGAGTGAAGCGACGAAGCAATCCCCAAGAATCAGTCAGTTAGCATGGTGGGGATTTGCTTCCCCCGGATCTAGTCCGGGGTCGCAATGACAGGTTTTTGGACTTTTTGCGAGGTTGTCAAGATCAAATAATTGACCCCATTTCATTAGAAAAAGCCGGGTTGCCCGCTAATTCGTAAAGAGTTCCTCCGGCAAGCGGGTTTCCTTCCTGCCCGGCTCGGTCTGGCCTTTATCTTGTCCGGCCTTTAATCTGCCGGGTCGGGACGGCCTTCCAGGGGTCGTCGGGCCAGGGGTGTTTGGGGTAACGGCCCTTCAACTCTTTTTTGACCTGGGCGTAGCCGCTGTTCCAGAAACCCCGCAGGTCCTGAGTGACCTGCACGGGGCGGCGGGCAGGCGACAGCAGGTGGATAAGGACCTGGACGCGTCCCTCCGCCACCGTCGGCGTATCGGCCTGGCCGAACATCTCCTGCAGCTTGACGGCGAGCACAGGAACTGCGCCGGCCGCATAGTCCAGGGGGACGCTCCGGCCGCTGGGAACAGCCAGGGCCGTGGGGGCGCGTTGGTCCAGAAGGCGCCGCTGTTCCCGGGTTAAAAGGCTGAACAAGGGCGGCAGGAGTTCCAGATCGGCAAGCTGTTCCCGGCTGCGGATTCCCGCCAGAAAGGGCGCCAGCCATTCCTCCGGGTTGGCCTGGAGATGCTCGTCGGACAGATCCGGCCAGTTCTCTTCAGAAAAAACCCGTCCCAGCAGCCGGACACGCCCCTGGAGCTGCCGGACTTCCGGGCGGAAGGGGAGGGGCAGGGCCGCGGAGCGTATTTCCGCGCAGAGGATTTGGGCCGCTTCTTCCGGCGCCGGACTCAGGGGTTTCACGGCAAGGACGAGCGATCCCAGCCGTTCCTCCAGGACGGAGATGATCCGTCCCTCCTTTTTATCCCATTCGACCCGCCGCGACGATTCGATCCGCTCACCCAGTTCCGTCCGTATCAGGGCCTCAGTAACCGGTTCCGCCAGATACACCCGGCCTTCGGCCCCCGGACCGCCTTCGACCTGGAGGGCGACGATATAAGGGCTCCCGGCCAACGGGTCTCCGGCGGCCAGCCGCACCCCCGGCCCCCGGGCCAGGAGAAACCGCCCGGCCCCTTCCGCTCTTTTTTGGGCGAGGCGATCGGGATAGGCCTGCACCAACAGCCTGGGGATCAGCGTCGACTCATCCTCGGCAGCAATCCCGGATCGGTGCTTTCCGGTTTTCAAAAGTTCACGGGCCACCCGATCGACGGCCTGCAGGGCGAAGGGATCAGCGGCCGGGGGTACCTGCCTTCCTTGCCGCCATTCTTGGAGCAGGTCGAGTCGCTCGCTGAGCTCCGAACCTTTCCTTGTATGTCTTCCGGCCCGAGGGTCCGGCGGGCGCAGGATATCCCGCTCCGAGAGGAGGGCCGCCAGGTCGGCGCCCAAGCGGGGGCAACCGAGCGCAAAGGATTTTATCAGGAGGTGGCTGAGACGGGGATGCAGGGGCAACAGGGCCATTTCCCGTCCGATTCGGGTGATGGCCCCTTGAGAGTCCAAAGCGCCCAGGTCAGCCAGCAGGCGCCCGGCCTCCTCCCAGCCCGTTGCCGGCGGCGGATCGAGCCAGGATAGTGCCCCCGGGTCTTTGACCCCCCAGGCCGCCAATTCCAGAACCAATGAAGCCTGGTCCAGGGAGAGCATCTCCGGCGGCGTATAAGCCGCCATGGACTGAAAGAGATGAGGGTCATACAGGCGGTAACAAACACCGGGGCCGAGACGGCCGGCCCGGCCTTGGCGCTGCTCGGCCGAAGCCCGGGAGATGGTCACGGTGAAAAGGCGGTTCATTCCGGTCCGGGGGTCATAGCGCAGTCTCCGCGCCAGACCGCTGTCGATGACCACCTGCACCCCTTCGATGGTCAGGCTGGTTTCGGCGATATTGGTGGCCAGGACCACTTTACGCTTTTTGGAGGGAAGGATGGCTTTTTCCTGCTCCTCGAAAGGCAGGTCCCCGTAAAGAGGATGAATGGCCGGTTCAGCCCCGCTCGCCCAATCCAGGGCCTGGAGCGCCTCGGCGGCCCTCCAGATCTCTCCGGCCCCGGGGAGGAAGACGAGTATGTCCCCGGCGGTCTCCCTCACGGCCGCGGCTACGGCGCCGGCAATCCGTTCAGCCAGAGGTCTGTCGCTCCCCCGGACCACGTAGCGTTCTTCGACCGGAAAGAGCCGCCCTTCCGTTTGAATGACCGGGGCCTCCCCCAGCAGGGCGGCCAGGGGCCCGCAGTCCAGGGTGGCCGACATGATCAGGATTTTGAGATCCTCCCGAAGATTTCTCTGGACGTCCAGACAAAAGGCCAGGTTCAGGTCGGCCTGCAGGCTTCGTTCGTGAAATTCGTCGAAAATGACCAGGGCCGTCCCTTCGAGCGCGGGGTCGGCGGTAAGGCGCCGCGTGAGGATGCCTTCCGTGACCACCTCGATGCGCGTTTGGTCCGATACCCGGCTATCGAAACGGATCGAATAACCCAAAGTCCGGCCGATTTTTTCCCCCAAACCCCGGGCCATCCAGCGCGCCGCCGCCACGGCCGCCAGCCGGCGCGGTTCGAGCATGATTATACGGCCTTTCCCCGGGGGGAAGATCTCCAGCAGCGCCAGGGGGACCCGGGTCGTTTTACCGGAGCCGGGCGGGGCCCGGAGAATCACCGCCGGATGGGCGCGGATGGCTTCCTTTAAATCGGGAAGAACGGGGTCGATGGGAAAGGATGAGGGGTAAAGCATAAATTTCTTAGAGGGTGTCAAATCAATTGGTCAATTTTCTGTGTAAGCGGATGAATGTTATATCCTTTATTTATAATACACAAAAATTTCTGTTTTTATGCAGTATAATAAGAAAATTGACCGTAGTCAGGAGGAATGGAACCGTTTCAATTTAAGCCCAGGGGATCGGGCCAAGCGAAGGTATATGTAATAGCAGGAATTCCCATTTATGCGGCGGCGATGGATGATGTGCCGGATCAGGTTGGGGAGGAAATATCGATTGGCCCTGGGTATGGGTTAGCTGTTTTGAAGGCTCCCGATTATTTCACGACTTGACAACACGTTATTTACGTGCTACACGAAAAAATAGGTTTTGGAAAAAGGGCCGGGGAGCACCGGCGCCGCCCGATCAAAGGTTCCCGCCCAGTGAGTGGCAGTTCCTTCAGGAGGTTGAAACATGAAGCAAAACATTACCGTCAGTCTGGACAAGGAAGTGCTCCGGAAAGGAAAAATACTGGCTGCCATGCAAGGAACCTCTTTAACCCGGATGGTCAGCGACAAGCTGAACGAAGCCATTCAGGAAAAAGAGGCCTACTTACGGGCCAAGAAGAAAGCCCTCGCCCAATTGAAGAAAGGCTTCCACGGCGGCGGCCACCCCCCGGTCCGGGATGAACTGCATGAGCGCTAGAATCTTTGTCGACACCAACGTCCTGATCTACGCCCATGATCTGGATGCCGACCGGAAGCAGGCCATTGCCTCAGAAATATTGAAGAATCTCTGGGAGGAGGAGACCGGGCTGCTGAGCACCCAAGTGATCCAGGAATTTTATGTGAATATCACCCGTAAAATCCCCCGTCCGCTGACACCGGTCCAGGCTCGGGGCTTCATCCTCAATTATTTTTCCTGGCCGGTTGTGATCAACGGTCAGCAAAATATCCGGAGGGCTTCCGAAATCGAGGAACGATACCGGCTGTCCTTCTGGGATGCCCTGATCGTCGCCGCCGCGATCGATGGACGGGCAGACCAAATTTTTACGGAAGACCTGCAAGCCGGTGAGGTCATCGAAGGCATCCAGATCGTCAATCCTTTTCAATAAAACGGATCGGGCTGATCTGACCCCGAATCCAAAACTAAACCGGTAAGGCTTGAAGAAAATTGGCGGCGTCGATCACGTGCACATCTCCGGCCAGGCCGGGTCGATCCAGATTCAGGACCACCTGGATCTTATGGGGCGCTTGTAAACGTTCGGCGAAATAGGACAGTGCCGGAGAGGGCTTTCCCAAGGATAGTTTAGCCTCGATCAAGACCCAGGGTTTTCGATTCAAGGTCAGGAGGAAATCCACTTCACGCTTTTCCCGATCGCGCAGGTAATGGAGTTCAAGGGGCGGCAGGCCCCAGTCCTGGGTAAAATGGGCCCATTTGAGTAGATGGCTCGCCAGGAGATTTTCAAAGCGCGGACCTTCCCCCTCGATTTCCGACCAGTCCCACAGATAGATTTTCGGTTCTTTGCGCAAGGCGCGGGGCAACTTGCCGGCGAAAGGCCTGATCAAATAAATGAAATACAGGCGCTGGAGTTGGTCGGTCCATTGGCGGACGGATTCCACGGCTACCTGTAAATCTTCCCGGAGGGCTTGAAAGGACAGCACTCCCCCGGCCCGGAGCACCAGGAGCTCGACCAATTCCTCCACCTGGGAGATCATGCGGATGCGCGACAGATCGCGTAGGTCCTCTTTGATGATCAGGTTTCGCCTCTCTCGCAGCCAGAGACGATGCCTTCGTTCGTTTTGATCCAGGAAAGGTTCCGGAAAACCGCCCCAACGAAGAAGCCCCTGGAGTGTTTTTCTTATGGTGACGGGGGCAGCCTCCGCGGTTCCCAGGATGGTGTCCATCGTCTGCTGCGGAGGCTCTTCCACAGCGCTGCCGCCGGGAGCAAGGATTTCCTTTATAATAGATTTTTGTCAAGACAATTTTCTATGTAAGCGGATAATTGTCGTATTAGTTCTTTTGTTGATTAGCTGACTTTTGCCAGACTCAAATGAGAGAGGTTTCAAATCAATTGGTTTGCGTGGACCGACCCCGTCCCCACAAATTTGAATTGCAGCTCATGCTTCCGGCTGGGCAAACAATTCCTCGCATAACAGTACCGGATAAACCGGAAAATCGCTGCGCTTCTGGATCTCGCTGCCCCCGTAAATAACGCCCCCGGTAACCTGTCGGGCTGCCCCCGCCGCCCTGGCAAAATGACGAAGCCCTTTGAAATAGTCGGGGTTGACGGTGGCGCCGGCCTTTATCTCTACAGCGATGAGGCTGCTTCCGCTTTCGGCCAGGAGATCGACCTCATTCCCGTTGCTTTCCCGGTAGAAGAAAAGGTTGCTCCGTTTCCCCTGGTTATAGCGGTATTTCAGGGCTTCGACCACCACCAGGTTTTCAAAAAGGTTGCCTCTTAGGGGATCCCGGCCGACCTGGGTTTCATTTTCCAGACCGAGCAGGAAAGCGGCCAGGCCGACATCATGAAAGTAGAGCTTTGGCGACTTGATCAGGCGCTTGGATAGGTTGGCGTGCCACGGTTGAAGCAGGAAAACGATATAGCTGGCCTCCAGCAGCGTCAGCCAGGCCCGGGCGGTGCTATGGGACACGCCGGCATCATTCCCGAGGCTCTGCAGGTTCAGCAACTGGCCAACCCGCCCGGCGCACAGCTTCAAAAACCTTTCAAAGAGGGAAAGGTCCTTCACGGCGGCGAGTTGGCGAAGGTCCCGCTCCACGTAGGTTTCAAGATAATCACCCAACGCCTGGGTAGGGCTCAGTCCCTGGTCATGAATCCGGGGGTAGAAGCCGGTAAGCAGGAGCCGGTCAATACTTCCGGAGAATTGGGTCTGCTTGAGTTCCCTTAGCGAGAAGGGCAGGAGTTTGAGAAGGGCCGTCCTGCCGGCCAGGGACTGGCTGATAGTATCCATTACTTCAAACTGCTGGCTGCCGGTCAGGATAAACTTCCCCGGCTCCCGCTCCGCATCGATAATTTCCTGGATATAGGAAGGGAGTTCGGGCACCCGCTGGATCTCATCGAGAACGACGCCCCCGCTGTAAGCTGTCAGAAAACCGCGCGGGTCTTCGGTGGCGAATCGGCGGACGTCCGGGGCTTCTAGGTTGGCGTACTTCAGTTTCGGGAAAGCGTTGCGGCAGAGAGTGGTTTTTCCGCTCTGCCGGGGCCCGGTGATGGTTACAACCGGGTAGCGCCGGGATAGATCCAACAATATAGGCTCAATAGTTCTCGCAACCATAACTTATAATTAGCATAAAATATGTAAATTGCAACTTATATTTTCATTTTACATATTTATGGCCGGAGTACACTCTGGGATTTTCCGGTAACCGCAATTGGGGTACTTTGGCCCCATTAAAGA
>CAWJJC010000009.1:0-42753 GCA_963843145.1 uncultured delta proteobacterium | reverse complement strand
CCCTGGAGTTTGGACTTTTTATGTCGGTATGTTATTAATTTAGTTGACATACATATTTAAAGATGATATCCTCCCGGAAACAATCCGAAGGAGGGCATCATGAACGAATCCCAGGTCCAGGACGTCATTTTTGAAGCAATTGAAACCAGCTTGGAAGCCCAATTGCGAGCCGTCCGGCGATTGCGATCCGGTAAAGAAACAGCTCCCCAGCGTAAAATCAGAAAAGGTATGTCCCAGGTAGACATGGCTTTCGACATACTTTCAAGAACCGAGGGGCCGCTGCATATCAGCGAGATCATCCGTCGGATGGCCGAAGTCCATAATCGCCAAGTCGACCGGGAATCGCTGGTCTCGTCGCTGGTGAAAAAGGTCCAGCGAGGCGATCGTTTCGTGCGTACCGACAAAAATGTTTTTGGGTTGTTAAAAAAGGCTCGGTAGCCATGTTGCTCCAAACCTTCACCTCGCTGATGGCTGAAGGCTGGCGCCCGGTCTTTGCTCAACAGCGGACCCGGGAACGGGCCGTAGGACAGGCCTTGAGTCTGCCCTTGGTTCTGGGTCGGCGTACCATTTCCCGAAGTCTGTGCGCCCTGGATCGAGCGGATCGGGATTGGAGCGCGGACTACAAGTTGTTCTCCCGGAGCCCTTGGAAGGCGGCGGACTTGTTTGATCCCGTTTTGGACGCCTATCTGGGGCGCTATGACCGGGGTCCGGTGACGGTAGCCTTGGATGACAGTTTGTATCCGAAAACCGGGAAGAAGATCCCAGGAGCGCGATGGCACAAGGACCCGCTGTCTCCCCCGTTTCGAGTCAACTTGCGTTTTGGTTTGCGGTTTTTGCAGGCCAGTCTGCTTTTTCCTCTGCATCAGGAGGGTCCCTTTGCGGCGCGGGCTATTCCGATGGCGTTCGACCAGGCCCCCACCGTGAAGAAGCCCGGCAAGCGGGCTACCGACGAAGAGTGGCAGGCCTACCGTCGCTTGAAGAAGGAAATCAATCTGTCGTGTTCGGCCGTCCAGCAATTGGAGCGGTTGCGAAAAAGGCTGGACGATACCGGAGCCACCCATCGACGGCTGTGGGCCGTTCTGGACGGTAGTTTTTGTAATCGGACTTTGTTTCGGGCCTCCTGGGATCGGGTGATCCTCCTGGCCCGCTGTCGCAAAGATGCCCGCTTGTGCTACCCGGCGGCGGGGCCCGGTAAGCGGCGCTACGAGGCCCAGTTGTTTACTCCGGAATCGGTTCGGGCCGATTCCGGAGTGGTTTGGAAACGAGTCCGGATCTATTACGCGAATCGTCGACGTTGGATCCGAGTGAAAGAACGGAAGAACCTCTTGTGGCGCCGTGGGGCCGGCACCCAACTCCTGCGGTTGATCGTGATTGCCCCCCAACCGTATAAAAACTCCAAAAAAGGGCGCACCTACTATCGGGATCCGGCTTATCTGTTGACCACCGATGTGACCGCTTCTTTGAAACGACTGGTGCAGGCCTATTTTGATCGTTGGCAGATCGAGGTCAATCATCGTGATCAAAAATCCTTGCTCGGGGTAGGTCAGGC
Organism: uncultured delta proteobacterium; assembly: GCA_963843145.1. Classification (GTDB taxonomy): domain Bacteria; phylum Desulfobacterota; class RBG-13-43-22; order RBG-13-43-22; family RBG-13-43-22; genus CAVQSS01. The sequence goes on along the minus strand of CAWJJC010000009.1, from coordinate 41,204 downwards.
TCAAGTGCATTCCCTAAAGTCCGTCCCCCGGCATCCCGCTTTATCGGTAGCTTCGTATAGTTTGTTGTTAGTGGCTGGCCTCCAAACGTATGGTCCGGGCCGTTCCCAGGCCCTCGCCCCTCTGCCTAAGTGGAGAAAGCAGCCGCCCCACCGTTTCTCTACGTTGGATCTGTTTACGCAACTGCGTCGTGAAATCAACGAAACGTCAGTTTCTCCATTCCCAACACAAAATATATCGAAAAATCTCATGATTTATGCTTATACCTGACCTGAAAAAGGTCCAAACTCCAGCGGGCGACTAAAGTCGCCCCTACCCTTTTATCATTCGATATTCGGCGTTCGATATTCGATATTCGTTTTATTGTGTGCTTCCGGCAAGCGTGCTTGGCAGGCCAGGCGCCCTGATATAAGCTCAGGCTATCCGATGACGAAAAAGAAAAGGATAGCCGATGAAACACTCAGCCACAGATCATACCCCTAATTTAGAGTCCGTTCAACAACAGTTTGAATCCTGGCGAGCCAGCAAGACAGGTCGGGAACCGATCCCCGAGCACCTATGGGCGGTGGCGGTCCGACTCTGCCGGGAGCATCCACTCACTCGAGTCAGTCGGGTTCTGCGGCTATCCTTCAACGACCTCAAGAAACATTTATCGGAAAAAGCGCCGGTTCAATTTACCGAACTGGATATTCGTCCCTTAACCGGCTCCTGGCAGATTGAATGCCAACGACCGGATGGCGGTCGATTGCGTCTATCGAGTTCCAGCCCGCTGCCGGACCTCGGCGGCTTGGTGCGTGACTTTCTGGCATGATCCAACTCACGCCGCAGATGCGGCTGCTGGTGGCGGTGGAACCGGTAGACTTTCGCAAAGGGATAGACGGCCTGTGCGCGGTTTGCCGCCAACGGCTGGAGCAGGATCCTTTTTCCGGCGCCTTGTTTGTCTTCGTGAACCGCTCCCGACAAGCCATCCGTTTGCTGGCCTATGACACCCAGGGATTCTGGCTTTGCCACAAGCGTCTGTCCAGAGGGCGGTTCATCTGGTCCTTTGATACGGCTGCGGGTAAAGTCCGGGAACTGGCGGTCCGGCAACTGCAGATGCTGTTGTGGAACAGCGACCCCTGGGGGATCAACCCGGAGGAATTCCGCCCGCTGAAAAAAATGGAGTAAGCTAAAAAAAGTACTGGCCACAAGGAAAAAAATTTGCTATAGGATCGTCAACGTTTGTTTGGGAAGGAGACTCCGTTGTCGATCTGTGGTCGAGAGTTCAGTGAGACGGACCTGTCGTGGATCCGGGATCAGGTGGCTACCCAGCCGCACCTGAACCGGGCTCAGTTGTCCCGTCAGTTTTGCGCCCATACGGACTGGCGCAAACCCGACGGGGGATTGAAAGAGATGAGCTGCCGGGTGGCCCTGCTACGTCTGGAGCGAGTCGGCTTGATTGAACTGCCGGCACCCCGGCAGCGACCGTCGCGGGTCGGTAAGATCCTGCGGACACCCCAGGGTGATCCGCAACCGGCGCTGGAGTTGGAACCCGGCCGGGTCGAGCTGAACCTGGAGGCGGTGGGACCTTCGACTTCGCCCCTTTGGAACGAGCTGATCGACCGCTACCACTATCTAGGGTACTGCCGGGCCGGCGGGGCGCAGATGCGGTTTCTGGTCCGGGCTTCCGGGAAGCTGATTGCTTTACTGGGCTATTCCGCCGCCGCCTGGCGGGTAGCCCCCCGGGAGACTTTTATCGGCTGGACCGAGGCGCAGCGGCAGCAACGCTTACACCAGGTGGTGGACAACAGCCGCTTCCTGATCCTGCCCTGGGTGCGGGGTAAGAACCTGGCCTCCCGGATCCTGGGCCTGGCCTCGCGTACTCTATCGGATTACTGGGAAGAGCGGTATCGGTATCGCCCGGTTTTACTGGAAACCTTTGTCGAAGCCCGGCGCTTTACCGGCACCTGCTACCAGGCGGCCAACTGGATCTGTGTGGGCCGGACCCAGGGCCGGGGGAAATGGGACCGGACCAACACCCACAGGCAACCGGTCAAGACCATCTGGCTTTACCCCTTACACCGCCGGTTCCGGGAGGTCTTATGCGGGTAAAGCGCAAGGGCCAGAGGACCAAGTTAAGCGCCCTGCAGGAGCGGATCCAAAAGCGCCAACTGGCCGAAGAGGACTGGGCCGTTCTCGAAGGCATGACCAAGACCCTGGAGGCGTTAAGCCTGGCGATAGAGGAAAAGGATACTTCCCTGGGGCGACTGGCCAAGCATCTGCTGGGGGCGCCGACCGAGACCCAGCGCAACGTGCTGCGGAAGGAACCTCCGGAGACACCGAAAGAACCGCCAGAAAAGCCGAAGCGCAAAGGGCATGGCCGGAACGGCGCGGCCTCCTATACCGGCGGCGCCCGAGTCACCCTGGACCATCCCCACCTGAAGCCCGAAGACCGGTGCCCGGGCTGTGAACAGGGCAAGCTCTACGAACTGGCTCAACCGGCGATCTTCGTCCAGGTTATTGGGGAAGCCCCACTGAAGGCCACGGTCTATGAACGCACCCGCTTACGCTGCAATCTCTGCGGCGAGGTCTTTACCCCGGAACTGCCGGCCGAGGTCGGCGAGCAAAAATATACCGATTCGGCCACAGCCATGCTGGCCCTGCTTAAATATGGCTGCGGGCTGCCCCTGCACCGGATCGAAAGGCTCCAGGGACACCTGGGCCAACCCCTCCCGTCTTCGACCCAGTGGGATCTTTTATACGCCGCCTCTTTGATCCTGGTCCCGGCCTACGAGGGCCTGATCGATAAAGCGGCCCAGGGGGAGTTGATCCACAACGACGACACCACCATGAAGATCCTGTCCTTCCTGAAGGACCCGGAGAGTGAGCGCAAAGGCATCTTTACCACCGGCTTGGTCAGCTATTGGCAAAATCACCGGATCGCCCTGTTCCGCACCGGGGGGCAGCATGCCGGGGAGAACCTGAACGACTTGCTTAAGCGCCGGGCCACCGGTCTGGCACCGCCTATACAAATGTGCGATGCCCTATCCCGGAATGTCTCCCATGACTTCCAGACCATCCTGTCCAACTGCCTGGTCCATGCCCGGCGCCAGTTCGTCGAGCTGGTGGATCGGTTCCCGGAGGAGTGTACCTATGTGATTGAGCAACTGGGGCTGATCTATCAACAGGAGGCCCTGATCCGGGAAGAGGGCCTATCTCCCGAGGATCGCCTGCTCCGGCATCAGACCTACAGTCAACCGGTCATGGACGATTTAGAGTCCTGGGCCCGGAAGCAGCTCGAGGAAAATCTGGTGGAGCCTAACTCCGGGTTAGGCAAGGCCATCAAATACCTGCTCAACCATTGGACCAAGCTGACCTGTTTCTTGCGGGTTCCCGGGACCCCACTAGATAACAACCTCTGCGAGCGTGTCTTGAAGCATGCTATCTTGAATCGTAAAAATGCTTTGTTCTACAAAACCCAACGGGGGGCCCATGTCGGGGACCTGTTCATGAGCCTGATCCACACCGCGCAACTGGCCGGAGTCAATCCCCTGGATTACCTGACCTGGCTGCTCCAAAACGGCCGAGACCTGGAGCATTCCCCGGACGCTTATCTGCCTTGGAACTACGGGGTAGCCGCTTCCTGATACCGGACCCGGGCCGAGGGCATCTGGTCCCTCGGCCCGGGCACTCCTATTCCATTTTACGATTGATCTTCCCTGTGTAAAAATCGGCCCTCAACTGAGGTGGGGTCTAAATCTTTTTGCTCGGTGCACGTTTGCCGGAAGGACACGAAATAACTGGTTCAGTCTTCAATACTTAGATAATTATTCTTCCTTAAGAGAATAACCACGAGCTTGCAGACATGCGTTGTACATATCCGGGTCAACTACTACATTACTCGATGAACCACCACCATAACGATTAACATAGGTCGCAGAAGATACTTGCTGATTTTCTCTCATGCATTCATACTTGTCTTTGTTAAATTGTTCCTCGGTTGCCCCCGGTTTGACCCATACCATCGTTGATCTACACCCAATAATAGTCAACACGCCCAAAAAAACTACAAGTCCCACAACCATCAGGCGAGCATAGGTTGGTAAAACCTTATTAATCCTCATCCGTCTTTCCTCCTTTGTCCAAATGCTTTTGGTTGGTTCGAGAGTCACTATTTTGGAAAACGAGTCCACCAAAAATAAAAACCCCACCTCTCTATTGAGAAACGGGGTCATTAAATCCGCATTGACTCCTCCGGTTAAAGGGTTGCCAACCAGACTACTTATTCAATCAGCCGTTAAATATCAGATTTTCCCATCCTAATCAACATAAACCCTATCCAAACCGCCCAGGATCAACGATTTCCATAAATTTTAGTATATTTTTCAATATGGATGTGTTAAAAGCGACTAATTAACTGGAAATTTTAGAGAATTAGCAATATAATAAATTTATTATATTTGTCTCAGCAAAAATCGCTTGAAAATATAACTTTTTTATTATATATTCCATGAAAGAGTGGACATTCAAAGTCTTTATTAAAGTAAATGGCCAAGATACCTTTGAAGAGTGGATATTAGGTCAAGACGCTGATATAGAAGAAAAAATTAGGGCGAGGCTTGACATGATGTCAATCACAAAGACTTGGGGCCGTCCCTTTTTTGATATACTCCACGGCCATGACCATATTCATGAAATTATTATTAAAGGTAAAGATAGACAATATCGTCCTCTTGGGTGTTTCGGGCCAGGTCCCCAGGTTTTTACTTTGTTGATCGGAGCAAGTAAAAAAGGCAAAGTATGGACCCCCCCCAATGCCATAGAAACAGCGGAGCGTAGGCGCAAATTAGTTTTCGAGAACAGGAGACATATCAATGAATATTGTCCAAGAGAGAGAATTACTAAAAAAAAGACTAAAAAATAAAAAGCAGAGGGATTCTTTTGTTTCGGCATATACCGACGAAACTATCCCATTTCAAATACGAGCCTTACGAGAACAACATGACAGGCAATGGACCCAAAAAGAATTGGCTTCTCGAACGGGGATGAAACAGGAAAGAATCTCTGCCATTGAAAACCCTAATTATTGCAGTTATTCTTTGCGAACATTAAAACAATTGTCTTCTGCGCTTGACGTTGCCCTCGTGGTCCGCTTTGTCTCTTTTGGTGAATTAGCCGAATGGAAACTTAATTTATCTTCAAAATCCCTAGAGGTTCCAAGTTTTGATAAAGATCCTTATTTTTTGAAAGAAAGGGAAGAAGAGGCTACTATTTCAGATACCACTCGATTTAAGGAAATCATGCCGCCAAGTACATCAGATGAGGTGGTAAGGCTAATTGACCATAAATTAAAAACTATTTCATCGACCACAAATACAATACCTGCAAGAAAATTAGCAAGGGGAATGTTCGCATAACCCTTTTAAAAAGGAGAAATTTATGGCTACCGATACAAGTAAAAAAAAGAAGGCGACAGCGAAAATTCATGGCGTGGCGGTTCCCCTAAGATGGAATGTTCCCGATAATATAATTACTCGATATGCCAGTAATATAGTTGTTCAACGATTAGAAAACGAATTTAAAATTCTTTTTTTTGAAATATGCCCAGATATAAAATTAGCCATCGAGCAGAGAATTCCCGAAGAAGTTCAGGCCAATTGTGTGGCAAGTATAGTTGTTTCCGCAGGTAAACTTGATGCTTTTATAAAAGTATTACAAACGCAAAGTGATGCACACAAAGAGATAAAATCTAATCTTATATTGCCGAGTGTTTCCAAAGCGTCTTAGCCGCTTATTTTGCTATCTCTTTCCGGTTTTCGGCGGACAGAGCGTTTGCCCCAGCCTTGACGCCTTTTAATCTTTCCTTGCGGCAATTTTGGAAAGGTATTCTGAAATGGGAATCTCTCTTTAGACTGTTCTGGTTCCTCAGTTGAAAAGCCCCACAATCACAAGAGTACCTTCGGTGTCTATAAGGAAGATCAAATATCGTAAAATCCCAAAAATCCAATGAGATAAATCAATTAAATTTTTCTTCGTCCCCCTCGGGGATCAATTTATGATCTTCGATTACCTTCATGGTGGTCCCTCGGAGTTCTTCCGGTATGCCTGCCATCATACGGGTTACCTCAACCCCTATCTGAGGGGAACGGCGCAGTATATTCCCTAACTGGTTCATTAATTCCCCCATTGTGTCATCCCTTATTTCGGTTATATTCGTGGCCTTCCCGTCCAGTAGTAACCCCTTGTCAATCCCTTGGCATAAGGCCAGCTTTCGGGTTCCATAGGGTATTTTGTCCATGGCCTTATCATCCGAAGCGGTTCTTAAAAGGCTATCAAGTTCCAAACTGGATAAGGTCCATAACTTATTGGAAAAGTTCTTTTTTATACGTTCCACCATCTCGGGATTAACCTCAATTTCCCCGTGCTTTATCTTCATAATTGTCCCTATGGCATGGCCCGTTTCTTTCCGTATTTTCCTAATGGAATTACCAAGTTCCAGGCTCGCCTTAATCCCTGCAACCATTTGACCGGATAGGGGTTTGGGATATTTCCGTGGTGGTTTAATAGGATGGGTTGTTTCAATAGGTTCCTTCATGGCAAAAATTCCTTTTTTATTTTTCGGAGTCTAAGACCCCCACCTATAACCCTAATGGGTCCCATCATTAAACCCCGATGTCGGTCGGTCAGCCTGTATAGTTTTTGTATAGTTAGTCCCTGGAAACAAAAGCAAATAAACAAATAAACTGACTTAGATTAACGATTGATTGAGTAATAAAAATAACGTGTTGGAAGTAATTGGAAATCAGGGAGGCTTAAAAATTATACCTTCGAATCCGCAGGCCGCCCGTTCGAGTCGGGCCGGGCGCACCATCAAATCAATCCTTTCCTACCTGAAATTTGTAAGCAAGCGACAAAAAATGGTGATTTCAATCGGAATAGGATGAATTCAGGACGTAATTCTCTCCCCAAATAGGGCCGGTTTTTCCTTTCTCCCGCCTTCTTTTATCTCTTTCCAAATTCCCTTGAAATAAATACAACTCCTTATATTAATTATTTATTTTAGCCATCAATCTCTTGGCCTTCCCCTCCCTTCCTCCACATCCCCGGCAGATTACCAGGGTCAAAAAATCTCCCTGGTATCAAATTTGCTCAGTTTCCTCCTTATCTAAACAAAATCCCAAAAAGTGCCGATATAGTCGGTAACAAAAAAAGGAATTGTATTTCACCAATTTTTTCTTTCCAACACTGGAAAGCGATTTGAAGGGAGGAGATATGACAGGAGCAAAATTCAAGAATTCATTGATCGGGGGTCTGTTTTTAGGACTGTCTTTGATGCTGCTATTGACTTCACCGGCCTTGGCCACGGAAACCCATTGGAGTGGATTGGAGGGGGACTGGATTAACCCTGGCGAATGGACAAACGGCGTGCCTGCTAACGGGATTATAAACCAAGACGCCCATGATGTATTTATTGATAACCCGGGGGCCTATGGTTATTATCCAAGTGCCGATGATTCACTTCATAATTCCGGCAACCCAACGCTCAACTCGCTTTTGTTGGATCCCTCTAATCCTTTGGAGGGAAAAGTCAGCCTCGAACAAATCCAGGACACTCTGACTGTCAAAAACACTACGATCGGCAAGAACGGCACGGCCGCCTACTTTCTTGACACCGGGACCAACAAAATCTTGCAGGACTTGACCCTGGGCACTACCGAAAATGGGGACGGAAGCTATTTCATAAACCAAGGATCCCTATCGGTCGGCGGGAATGAAACACTGGGCCTGGCCGGTCAGGGATTTATATTTCAATTTCCACTTTCAAGCAGTATCGCTTTAGGAGAATCACCCTCTTTGGGCTGCACTCCCCATGTGACCCCTCCTCACCATTTCACCCCTCCTCACCATGTGACTCCTCCGCATGTGACTCCTCCTCCTGTCAGCTCCCCTCATTCAGTGGGCAAAAACCTTTACCTGGGGGTTGAACACCTCGGCTTAGGCGAATTCGATCTATCTAACAGCAGCCTGGACGTTGGCGGGTCAATCAGAGTGGGGATAAAGGGAAAAGGGATCTTTAACCAGACCGATAGCACCGTCAAAATAAAGGGCAATGATACGACTCCCTTGACCAGCGAGGGGATACTTTCCTCCGGTCCTGTCTTTTCCGCGATATCCAAGAGTAGCCTAAAGAACAATCCACTAGGATGCGTTTCCAGCCGGCAACCGGGTTTAATCGTGGGTCTCGAAAACGTGCACAGCAAAAACGAAAACATCAACAACTATTATGGCCAATATAACCTTTCGGGCGGTACCCTCAATGTCAATTATAGTGAGATCATTGGGTTAGATGAAGGCGGAGACGGTATCTTTACTCAATCCAATGGCACTCATACCATCAATGGAAATCTTTACCTGGGTATGAATAGCGGCAGCTCCGGAGTTTTTGATCTTTCCGTGAATCCCCATCCAACTCAGGACACTCCTACCCCTTCCTCTGTCGGCCTTCTGGACGTCTACGGTTTTGCCTCTGTGGGCTACCTGGGCGACGGCGTTTTTTCCCAGGACGGCGGAACGGTCAAGATCAGGGGTATCGATCAAGAGGTCAACCTGAGAGGGAAGTCGCTCTCTACCGCCTTATCCAAACGCACCTCATTAAGCTGTAACCAACCACAACAATATATTGGTTTTACGGTCGGGCGCGGGGGAACAGGCACCTATTACCTGGATGACGGGGAGCTTCAGGTGAGCCGCGGCGAGATTATCGGGATGCTTTCCGGATCCAACGGCACATTTAGTCAGTTCGGCGGCAACCATTTCATCGGCGGGAATTTGACCATCGCCCGGGACCCGGGGAGCATCGGAACTTTCACCCTTGGCGATCCTAACTCTGATCCTAAAGCCGTTACCTCCAGTGGCGGGACCTTGAAGGTTCAGGGCAGTCTGCTGAATAACGTCGGCGGGACCTTTGATTATTATGATGGGGAACTCCAGGCCAGCGTTATCAATAAGGGAAAATTCAACGCCTACGGTCCTGGAACCCGGACCTTCCCGAGCCAGTTCTTCAATTACGGAACCTTTTTGATCCAAGGCAAACCCTTAGGTACGGCCGCCTTTGCCCAGAAATTCCAAAATTACGGAATCTACCAGAGCATTGAAGCCAACAGCGAATTCACTTCCCTGTATGTCGCTCCCAAGGGCTATCTCGTAGCCGGGTCGGCAGATAATTACTATGTAAAGAAAGAATTCACTAATAACAGCACCCAAAAAACCGATTGGGTGACCGATACAGCCAACCTGATTTTTACCGGCCCCGGCCGGAAACCCTTCAAAACCGGAAGCGCCTACAAAGTGGTAGACGGATTTGTCGACAACTTTGCTTGGGATAGCCTCGGGATTGACGGTAACGCCAGCGTCCAACTCCTCGGCCATCTTTATGTCGGTCAGCTTCGAGGGGTTCAATTCAATGCGCAAACACATAAAATCACCAACCTTTTTGGGTACTGTGGCGGCCAGATTTATTTTCACTCTGCTGACACTGAACTCAACGGAAAAATCCTGACCGATATATACGGGAGGCAGGTGGGATCTTTTACGGACACGAGTTATGTTCCCCGCTCCTGTAGATAAGGTGGCAATTGATTTTTATCAGGAGAGACATAACAAGTTGATCGTAAGAGTTAAAACCCTATAAATTAGTAAACTTATCCAGCCGGCACAAAAGCTTTCCCCGCTCTTGTGCCGGCTTTTTTATTCTTATCGGGTTAATATAAAAAAAAACAGGCATTACTTTCAGTATTTGTTTTTGCCGTCATCCCGGACTCGATCCGGGATCCAGGGTAAGAGAAGCTTAAATGGTCCTGGATTCCGGATCGCGCTTCGCTTGTCCGGAATGACGAGCTAATTCGGTTCCTTTGAAGCCTGCTTTCATGCTTCATGGGTACCCGATTCGAGAGCCTACTGCGGGTTCATCAGGCTTTAAATCTCTCCATTATCCCCCTACTTTCTTTTGTTGAAAAATAGGCCCCCATTCGCTATAGTCGATTACGGCTTAGTTTCCGGTTCTATTTGATCCCCTGATAGCCTAGATGAATTCTTTACTAATAAAATTAAGCATTTTCATGCTTTGCAGCGGTCTGCTGGCCGGGTGTTCCCGGGGTCCGGCCAAATCTCATTCCATTACCGTTGCCGGGTCCACTTCCGTTCAGCCCTTTGCGGAAAAATTGGCCGAAATATACATGGAAGTCAACCCGGAAACCATCGTCAATGTCCAGGGCGGGGGATCCACGGCCGGGATCACTTCCTGCCGGTCGGGAGCCGCTCAGATCGGCACCTGTTCCCGGGAATTGCGCGATGAGGAAAAGGATTTGCACCGCATCGTCATCGCCCATGATGGCATCGCTATTATTGTTCATCCCGGAAATCCGATTACCAATCTCTCGATCGAACAGTTGCAAGGAATTTTTACGGGGAGAGTCCGATCGTGGTCCGAACTGGGTTGGGTAAATAAACCCATTCATTTCGTCACCCGGGAGGAAGGTTCGGGGACCCGGGATGCCTTTGAACATTTGGTCATGGGTAAAAAGGAGATCTCCGACGAGGCCCTGGTCCAGGATTCCAACGGCTCGGTACGGGAAATAATCGCCAATGACCCCCAGTCCATCGGCTACATTTCTTTTGGGCTGGTCAATCATCAGGTAAAAACCCTGTCTGTCAATTCTATTGTCCCTTCCTTGAAGACGATCAAGGACAAACAATACCAGTTGACCAGGCCCTTTCTCTTTGTAACACAGGGTCAAACCTCCGCGGCTACCAAAAAATTTATTGATTTCGTGCTGGGCGCTGACGGACAGCGGATCCTGGAGCATGAGGGCCTCATCGGCATCCATTGATCATGAAAGAAAAATTTATTGAAAAAATACTCATGATCCTGGCCTTTTCCGCTATCGGGCTGCTTCTGCTGATCACCGTGTTTATCTTCCGGGAGGGGTTTCCAGTCATTTTGAAAGCGGGACTTCGTGATTTCCTTTTCAGCGCCAAGTGGGCCCCCACCAAAGGACATTTTGGAATCCTGGCCATGATTATCTCTTCCCTGGCGGTCACGTTCAACGCCATCCTGCTGGGAGTACCCCTGGCCCTGGCCTGCGCCATTACCCTGGCGGAGTTTACCCCGCCCCGTTGGGTAGTCGTGTTAAAACCCACCATCGAACTCCTGGCCGGGATCCCCTCCGTGGTCTTCGGGTTCCTGGGGATGATCTTTCTGGTTCCCCTGATCCGGGAATACCTCGGCGGTCCGGGGCTTTCCCTTCTGGCCGCCTCCGTCATCCTGGCCATCATGATCCTACCTACGATTACCAGTATTTCGATTGACGCCCTCCAGGCCGTACCCTTGTTATATAAAGAGGGTGCCCTGGCCATGGGCGCCACCCATTGGCAGGCTATTCGCTACGTGCTGCTTCCGGCCGCCCGTTCCGGTGTGGTCACCGCCATCATCCTGGGCATGGCCCGGGCCATCGGGGAAACCATGGCCGTCATCATGGTGGCCGGGAATGCCCTTAAAATCCCTACCTCGTTCCTGGACCCTGTCCGGACCTTAACCAGCAACATTGCCTTGGAAATGGGCTATTCCACCGGAGATCATCGCCAGGCCCTTTTTGCCACCGGGATCATCCTCTTTGTTTTCATTATGGCCTTGAATATCCTGGCCACCACCCTGATGCGCCGGAAATGAAATTTTTTTCTCCCATCGTCTGGCAGAATATGGTCAAGACCTTGCTCTGGACCCTCACCGGTTTGACCATCGGCATCCTTTTTTTCATCATTTTCGTCGTCTTCGTCAATGGCGTACCGCAAATTTCCTGGGAGTTTTTATCTACTAATCCGGTCGATATGGGCCGGTCCGGCGGCATTTTAGCCACCATTGTCAGCACCCTGTACATCATCGTGATTGCCCTTCTGTTTGCCACCCCCCTGGGATTAGGGACGGCCATCTATCTAACCGAATATACCCGGGAAGGACCAGTCACCCGGATCATCCGCTTTGGCACGGAATGCCTGGCCGGGATACCCTCGATTATCCTGGGTCTCTTTGGGTTTGCCATCTTCGTCATGGCCTTCGGCTGGGGTTGGAGCCTGCTTTCGGGAGGTCTGACCCTTTCGGTCATGTTGCTGCCGACCATCATCCGGACCTCGGAAGAATCCATTCTGGCCGTTCCCCGGGAATACCGGGAAGTCAGTTTTTCTTTGGGGCTCGGCAAGTGGCAGACCATCACCCGCATCGTCCTGCCCAGCGCGCTGCCCGGAATCGCCACCGGGATCGTGCTGAGCATCGCTCGCTCCATAGGGGAGACCGCCGTAATCATCTTCACCGCCGGGTCATCCCTGCGGTTCCCCAAAACCATTTTTGAGTCCGGCCGCACCCTGGCCGTGCATTTTTATATCCTGGCCCGGGAGGGGATATCCATGCCCATGGCCTACGGCACTGCGGCTGTCCTGATCATCGTTATCCTGGTAATCAATGTCAGCGCTTACGTGATGATGCGCTTTTTCCTAAAAAAATATTCATAGAAGAGTCACCCGGATCGCCCCTACCTAATTTCACCATGGCTCCTAAAATCGAAATAAAAAACCTTTCCGTGGCTTATAATAAAGTCCCCGCCCTGCGGGGGATCAATCTCTCGATTTTCGAAAAGGAAATCACTGGGATTATGGGGCCGTCGAACAGCGGGAAGAGCACGCTTCTTAGAATACTAAACCGGCTCATCGACCTGACCCCCCAGGTGACTATCGAGGGGCAGGTCCTGCTGGATGGAGAGAACATCCTGGATCCCCAATATGATGTCAACCGCCTCCGGACCCGGGTGGGAATCGTTTTTGCCAAACCCATTCCCCTGCCCCGTTCCATTTATGAAAATCTGACCTTCGGACCCCGCCTCCACGGGGTTCGGGACCGCCGTCTTCTCGATGAACGGGTGGAGGCGAGCCTTAAAGCCGCCATCCTGTGGGGCGAAGTCAAGGACCGCCTCCATGAGTCGGGCTTGAAGTTATCCGGGGGTCAGCAACAGCGGTTGTGCATCGCCCGGACCCTGGCCATGCAATCGGAGGTGATCCTTTTAGACGAGCCCACCTCGGGTCTCGACCCTATCTCCACGGCCAAGATTGAGGAGGCACTGCGGACGCTGAAAAAAGACCATACGGTGGTCATCGTCAGCAATAACACCAAACAGATCGCCCGTATTTCCGACCAGGTGGCTTTTATCCTCCTGGGGGACTTGATCGAATACGGGCCGCCGGACCAGATTTTCACCATGGCCAAGGACAAACGGACCGAAGATTACGTTTCCGGACGCTTCGGCTAATAAAGGAATCTTAGTGCCCGAAATTACCATCAATCATTTGAACCTGCACTACGGGTCCTTCCACGCCCTCAAGGACGTTTCTTCATTTTTCAAAACCAGGACCATAACGGCCCTGATCGGTCCCTCGGGCTGCGGCAAGTCCACGCTCCTGCGCTGTCTGAACCGGATGAACGATCTGATCGCCGGGGTCCGCATCGAAGGGGAGGTGGTGATCGGAGACAAAAACATATACGCCCCGGCAACCAACCTGATCGAACTGCGCCGGGAGGTGGGCATGGTCTTCCAACGTCCCAATCCCTTTCCCCTGCCCATTTCGGAAAATGTCCTTTTCGGGCCCAAAATGCACCAGATCCTGCCCAGGGAAAAAAGCCGGCGCGACGAAATCGTTTTCAATTCCCTTTCGGCTGTGGGGTTGTGGGAAGCGTTAAAAGACCGCTTGGCTCTGTCCGCCCTCACTCTGACCCTGGAACAACAGCAGCGCCTCTGCATGGCCCGGATCCTGGCCCTGGAATCCCGCATCCTTCTAATGGACGAACCCTGCTCGGCCCTGGACCCCATGGCCACGGAAAAGATCGAAAGCCTGATGCTGGAGCTCAAGGAAAAGTACACCATCGTCATCGTCACCCACAATATGCAACAGGCCGCCCGCATCTCCGACGAATCCGGGTTTATGCTCCTGGGCGAACTGATCGAGTTCGGGACCACCGGCCAGATCTTCACCAAGCCCCGGGATGAACGGACCAATGATTACATCACCGGAAGGTTCGGTTAAGGGGAGACTTCGGCATGATTGAACAATGGCTGGCTAAGGTGAAGAAAACGGCAGACCCCGAGGGTCTGGGAATGGTCTTGATCCATAACGGAGTCGTTCGCGGCACGTCCAAGCAAGGCAAGCCGGTGAACGGGATGAATCTCTCTTATGACGAGGATAAGCTCCGGAGGCTTATTCGCAGACAGAAGCGGAAAGAAGGCATTGCGGAGATAAAAGTCTGGATCAATAAAGGGGATTTGGAGGTAGGGGACGATATCATGCTGGTCCTGGTGGCCGGGAGATTCAGGACGGACGTGGTTCCGGTCTTTGAGTCCCTGTTGTCCACCATCAAGGGGGAAATCGTCAAGGAGCGGGAGTTGGAATGAGCGATAAATCGACCATGAAACCAAAAAACATTGCCTTGGACAAACGCATCATCTTTGCCTTGGACCTGGAAACCCCGGAAGAGGCCCGGATTTGGGTGGAAAAACTGGAAAACCGGGTGAAGTTTTTTAAAGTCGGGCTCCAGCTTTTTCTGGCCGGAGGGTTCGAAATCGTCGACTGGATTTTGAAACGCGGTTCGGAGGTGATGCTGGACCTCAAGTTCTTCGACGTGCCCCAGACCGTGGCCTCCGCCGTCAAGCAACTGGCTGGCCGGGGGGTATCTTTTACCACCGTTCATGGCAACGACGCCATCCTTCGGGCTGCGGCCGAGGCCAAACAGGGAGTGAAAATCCTGGCGGTTACTGTTTTGACCAGCCTGGACCAGGGGGACCTGAACGATCTGGGTTTTCAATGCTCCCCGGAAGATCTGGTACTATCCAGGGCTCGACGGGCCCTGCAGGTCGGCTGCGACGGGGTGGTCTCCTCAGGCCTGGAAGCCCCGAGGTTGCGAAAGGAACTGGGGGGGAATTTCCTGGTGGTGGTGCCGGGGGTCCGGCCTGTAGAAAACCGAGTTGATGACCAAAAACGGATTGTCACTGTCCGGGACGCCTTTTTGAACGGCGCCGACTACGTGGTCATCGGTCGCCCCCTGAAACAAGCCACCGATCCCCTGGCTCTGGCCGCGGAGATGCAGCAGCAGATCCAAGAAGCCTTAAACGATCCCAACCCGATAAAATAAGTCTTCCCCCAGGCGCTTGGAGCGCCATGAAAAACCGTCATTCCGGACGAGTCACGCGATGTGACGGGATCCGGAATCCAGTCCCTCGGGAGAGGGGTTTAAAATATCTCCCCGGCAAACAGGGCTTTCACGAAATCCCCATAGGGCCAGACCTCTACCTTATAAAATATGTTTATTTTTTATACATAATGTTTATTTTTTATACATAATGTAATATTAATATTTTCAATAAGTTATAATTTAAATCATGTATTTTGTATATTTTCAAAACAACGGCAGTCGGATTAAGGAAGGGGCTTTACTTAACAAAATTATATTATTTTTTAATTAAATCAATTAGTTAAATTAGTTACCCCCTTCTTGGCACAACCTTTGCTTGTTAGATAGTCAAAACAATACGCAACGGAGGGTCATCATGGCTGAAAAATTAAACTTTGCCCCGGCTGAAAATCGCTGTATCTGGATGGATGCGGGCGTGGTTTCCTTTAAATTGTGCAATAATAATTTCAACTGTCTGAATTGTAACTTCGATAAGGGCATGTACAAGAAGGCCCAGGACGAAAGCTCCGGCAAGGTGCAGATCAAACAGGACAGGCAACCCACCGAGGTGTGGATGAAAAAATTCCTGTCCTTGCCGGCCTCGCAGCGCAAATGCCGGTATATGCTGAACGGCGCCGTGGCTCATAAAATTTGTCCCAACGCCTTTCAATGCGGCGAATGCACCTATGACCAGATGATGCAGGACCGGATACCGCCGGCCGGCGCCTCCAAAATTCAAGACATCCCCCTAGTGGGCGGTTTTGGACAGCCGGAGGGCTACTACTATCACCGGGGCCATAGCTGGGCGGTTACCGAATTCGGCGGCCGGGTCCGAGTCGGACTGGACGACTTCGCCCAAAGAGTGGTGGGGAACATTGAAGAAATCAACCTCCCCAAAGTCGGACAGAAAGTAAGCCCGGGCGCGCCGGGGTTGTCCCTGAAACGGAAAAAACAGGAGGTTCAAGTCCTGGCCCCGATCGACGGCACGGTGACCCATGTCAACAGTAAGATGGCCAGCCATCCGGAACTGCTCAACCAGGAACCGTACCAGGACGGCTGGTTGTTCGTCGTCGAACCTAACGCCTTGAAGAACGATTTGAAGGGCCTGTTATACGGAAAAGAAGCCAACCAGTGGCTTTTGGAGGAAAAAGACCGTCTCGTCACCCATATCCAGAGCGATATCGGAGCCACCGCCCTGGACGGGGGAATGCCGGCCCAGGACTTCGCCGGTCATCTGAAAGGCAATAAATGGGCCCACTTCGTCCGCCAGTTCCTTTTGTCCTAACCCGTTCCGTTTAGGCAACCTAATCTGACTCTCCATAAGGGCAGGGGTTATAATCCCCCTGCCCTTTCTTTATAATTTCTATTTGACTCCCCTCCCGAAAGTGTTTAAAAATTTACCAACAACGCTTTCCCGCCGGACAGGTTGCTTCTTTTTTGGATTTAGGCCTAGCCAAAAAGAATTGAAATTTTTTTGGGTGTAACAAAAACCACTTTCAAAGATTTAAAAACCGTTTTTCATATTAGATTCTTACATCCATTGTTAGGGACAAATTCTCAGAACAATGGATGTAAGAATCTACCCCAACAGGATTCCAAGGAGTACTCTATGTCTCAAATCACGCTGGCCATCAATGGACGCACCGTTCATTCCGAATCCGGAAAAACGATTTTGGAGGTCGCCAGGGAGGAAGGGATAATCATTCCGACCTTGTGCCATTTCCCGCTGCTGAAGCCGGAAGAGGCCTGCCGGATCTGCGTGGTCGAAGTCCAGGGTTCGGATAGGTTAATCGCCTCCTGCGCCACACCGGCTTCGGAAGGCCTGTCTGTCCGGACCGACTCGGCAGCGGTGATCGAGACCCGACGTCAGATCCTGGAACTCCTGCTGGAACAGCATTACGGGGATTGCCTGGCCCCTTGCCAGTTGACCTGTCCGGCCCGGATCGATATCCAGGGCTACCTGGCCCATATTGCCCGGGGGGACTACCTGGAGGCGGTAAAATTAATCAAGGAAAGGAATCCTTTTCCCTTGGTGGTGGGGCGGGTTTGCCCTCACCCTTGCGAGGACGTCTGCCGGCGGAACCGAGTGGAGGAACCTCTGGCCATCAATCCCCTGAAACGATTTGCCGCCGATTATGCCTGGGCCCAGGGCGTCTATGTGATACCGGAAATCGCGCCGGCCAGCGGACATAAGGTGGCCGTTATCGGTAGCGGACCGGGGGGGCTCTCGGCGGCTTATTACCTCCGCCGTTCCGGCCACCAGGTGACACTCTTTGAATCTAAAGATAAGCCGGGCGGCATGCTGCGCTATTGTATACCGGAATACCGACTGCCCAACGATCTCTTGGATCAGGAAATAAAAGGAGTTACCGATCTAGGGGTCGATCTCCGCTGTAACCAGGCCTTAGGCCAGGATTTTACGCTGGCCCAACTTCGCGGCCAGGGATACGAAGCCGTCTTTCTGGGGATCGGGGCCTGGAAATCCACTCGCCTGGGGCTTCCCGGGGAAGAACTGCCCGGCATCATTACCGGCCTGGATTTCTTGACCCTGACCGCCGCCGGAAAACCACCGGAACTGGGGGAAAAAGTGCTGGTCATCGGCGGCGGGAATGCCGCCATGGACGCGGCCAGGACGGCCGTCCGTCTCGGGGCGGAAACCGTGACCCTTCTTTACCGGCGCTCTCGAAAGGAAATGCCGGCCCACCCGGAAGAGGTGGCGGCAACGGAGGAAGAGGGCACCCGGATGGAATTTCTGGTTTCACCAACCCAACTTTTGATCCGCAGCGACCGGGTTAAGGGTCTGGAATTCATACGCAACGAACTCCGGGAAGCGGACGGTAGCGGACGGGCCCGGCCTTTTCCCCTGCCGGGTTCCGAGACCCAAATCGAAGCCGATACGGTCATCGTGGCCATCGGACAATCGGTGGACCTGTCTTTTATGGAGCATGACCCGGAAATCAAGGACCTGGCCCTGACCAAGTGGGGAACTCCCCAGGCCGAGGCCACTACCCTGCAAACTTCCCTGCCTTATCTGTTTGTCGGCGGTGATTTTTACCGCGGCCCGCAGACGGTTATCCAGGCCATTGCCGACGGACGCCGAGCCGCCCTTTCCATCCACCAGTACCTTAACGGGCAGACCCTCCAACCGGAACCCGTGCCCTTCAACATCAGTAAAGGACGGCTGAGGGATGTGGACCCAGCCAATTTCGAAGGTCTCCCCATATCCCCCCGGCAAAAAGGCTTTCACCGGCCCTTGGCCGATCGGCATCAAAACTTTCAGGAGGTGGAATACACCCTGAACGAAAGCCAGGTTCAGGCCGAGGCTGCTCGCTGCCTCTCCTGCGGCTGTTTGGATGCCTTCGACTGCCGCCTGCGCGCCTATGCCCAGCTCTACCGGGTGGAAATCGACAAGCTGCCGATCTGGACCAAACGGGTGCACCCCCTCAAAGAAGACCATTCCCATATCGCCATCGATCCCAACAAGTGCATCACCTGCCGCCAGTGCGTCCATGGTTGCTCGGAATACCAGGTCCAGGAAGCGTTTGAACTGAACGAATGGCCCGCCTTGTCCGAGGGGGGCCCCCCGATTTATTCTCCGGTCATTAATGAACGTTGCGTTCATTGCGGACTATGCGTAGCCCACTGTCCGACCGGCGCCCTGGAAGAAAAGGCACCGCCGCCGCCCGGTCCCTGGAAATTGGAAAAGATCAAAACTACTTGCGCCTACTGCGCTGTAGGCTGCCAATTGTTTTTGGAAAAGACCGGAAACCGCCTGGTCAAGGTAGATGGGGTAACGGGGATTCCTCCCAGTTTTGGCCATCTTTGCCTGAAGGGACGCTTCGGGTTTGACTTCGTCCAGCACTCCGAACGGTTAACCCAGCCCCTGATTCGAGAAGCCGGTCGCTTCCGGGAGGCCTCCTGGGAAGAGGCCCTGACCCTGGTGGCCCGTCGCTTCACCGAAATCCGCGACCGGCAGGGGCCCAAATCCCTGGCCGCCCTGACCTCCGGCCGGATGACCAATGAAGAAAACTATCTCCTGCAGAAGCTCGTGCGAGTTTTGTTTCGAAACAACGCCATCGACCAGACCACTCGAATGAGACCCGGCCCTTTCCTGGAGGGATTGGAAACGGCCTTTGGACTGGGCGTTATGACCAACTCCATCGGGGAAATCGAACGGGCCCGGGTCTTACTGGTCATCGGGTCCAATCCCACGCAGGAGCATCCGGTGATCGGGGCCGCCATGAAGCGGGCCGTACTTAGGGGCGCCCGTCTCATCCTGGCCGACCCCGGGAACAATGAACTGGCGAAAATGGCCCACCTCCGCTTGAACCCTCGCCCGGGCACCCATATCGCCTGGATCAATGGGCTGATGCGTATCATCCTCGATGAAGGGCTGTACGACCGGGATTATGTCAGGGAACGCAGCGAAGGATTTGAGGAATGGGCCGCCTCCCTGACTTCCTTCGCCCCGGCCATTGTCTCCGAGATCAGCGGGATTTCTGAAAAGGACCTGATAACGGCCGCCCGGATGGTCGTCCGAGACAAGGTCGGGATCTTCCTCAGCCGGGAAACCACCCGAAACGCCCGAGGAGCGGATCTGGTCAAAGCCCTGGCCAATCTGGCCCTGCTCACTGGAAGCCTGGGTTTTCCCGGAGCCGGGCTGAATCCCCTGCGCACGGAGAGCAACAGTCAGGGGGCCTGCGACTTGGGCTGCCTGCCCCAGTTCTTTCCCGGCTATCAGCCGGTCGGGAATTTCGAGGCTCGAAAAAAAATGGAAATCACCTGGGGGGTGCGAGGACTTTCCGGCGAACTAGGGCCGTCACCCGAAGAGATGTTGGAGGGGCTTCTAAAAAAGGAAATCCGGGGTTTGTATCTCTTGAGCGGGGATCCCCCCGATTCCGAACCGCCAGAGCCTCGACTGCTTGAGGCCTTGAAGTCCCTGGACTTCCTGGTGGTCCAGGATATCTTTCTCAGTGAGGCGGCCCAAGCGGCCCAGGTAGTGTTGCCGGGGGCCTCTTTCGCCGAAAAGGATGGTACCTTTACCAATACCGAGCGCCGCGTCCAACGGATACGTCGAGCCCTCCGACCGCAGGGGAAGGCCAAACCCGATTGGCAGGTTATCGGTGATATCGGGACGCGCATGGGCTATCCCCTGTCCTATCCCGACACCCGATCCATTTTTTATGAAATCCGTATGGTGACCCCTATTTATTCCGGAATCACTTACGACCGCCTGGAAAAAGTCGGCCTCCAGTGGCCCTGCCCGACCCTGGATCATCCCGGAACGCCCATCCTGCACCAGGACCAATTTGCCCGGGGACTGGGAAAGTTCCAGCCGGTATTATAGGTCAGAACAATGGATGTAAGAATCTATTCCGGTTATCTTTTCTTTTTCAAAATCAAATAATTCCTGGTGATCGCCGCCGTCGGCGATCACCACTTTTCGCTCCGAAGTTACCCGACCGATGATTTCAGCGGTGATGTTCCGCTCCCTGAAAATCGTCAGGACCTCCCCGGTCTGGGATGGGGCCGCCGCCAAAATGAAACTGAAACTCTGGAAGCAGACCAACCAATCCAGTAATTCAATCTCCGGGGGGACGGGGATGGCAGTCAGATCCACCAAGGCGCCCTTTCCCGAATTTTCCATCATGATCGACAGGGTCCCCAGGATTCCGGCATTGCTGACATCCTTGGCCGCAAAGGCCAATCCCCTTTCGGCGATCAACGGCATGGTTTCCAGGCGGGAGAGAAGCTCTTCCGTGCTTTTGCCTGAATTCGCATCCCAGCTCACCACCGAGCGGCAGCCGCGTTGCCCTTTGAGGTCCACCGCCAGGATCAGGTTGTCCCCCGAGGCAGCCAGGTGACTGCGCAAAACCCGGCGGCCATAGCCCAGGATGGCCACCGCCAGAGAGGGGACGACAATCGAGGGATCGGGATGCAGATGCCCTCCCACCATGGGCACCCGGAGTTTCTCGCACCCGTGACGGATCCCCTCCACCACTTGAGATCGCCCTTCTTCATCGCCGTGGGACAACACATTGACCAAAGCGATCGGCCGGCCGCCCATGGAATAAATATCGTTGACCGTCACCATAATCGAGGCCTTGCCGGCGGCGTAGGGTTCCTGCATCAAGAGCTGGGGCATGATCCCATCCGCCGCCAAAAGCAGGAACCCGTCGCCCCAGGGGATCACGGCGGCGTCATCCCCGTAGTTGGGCAACTGGGACCCATAGGGGGTGCCGGCCACCAGTCTTTCAAAAACCGCTTCGATAGGCTGTTTTCGGAGGAGTCCGGGATATTTTCTTATCTCTTGAACCAACTTCGAAACTTCTTGGGAAGATCGGGGAATAGACATGGTCATCCTTTACCGGTAGCAGATGGTGCGCTGCTTATGGTTCGAGGGCAAAAATGTTCAGGAAATCGGATAGATTTTTCTTGGCCTCGGGGGTGAGGGAAACAAATTCCAAGCCGGTACCCTGGTTGTTTTGGCCCTTATGGGCAATCTTCGCCTCCAGGACAAGAAACCCGAAACCCGGGAGGTCGATTTTGATAATCACCCGGTTTCCCGGAGGTCCTAAATCCACTTGCGACAAAAAGCATCCTTTCAGGGAAAAATTTTCAGACATGACCTTTTGATCCCCGGGAGGGATCAAAACCACCAGACCCAACTGGACGCGGGGATTGTCCCGTTTTTCCCCTTCAGCAGAAAACTTTTCATCGGCCATACTCATCTCTCCTCTGGAATTGGTTGTTGAAACAATATATATTAAATTCCTGATCGGCGCGGTTCTGCACCGCCGGACGAAAGGGGATGGTTGATGGACCAGCAACCGAAAAAAATAAAAATTTTGTTTTTATGCACCGGTAATTCTTGCCGCAGCCAGATGGCCGAAGCCTGGACCCGAAAATTGAAAGGGAACCGGATTGAACCGTTTTCCGCCGGGACCGAACCAAAGGAGATCGATCCTCGCGCGGTTATAGTCATGGCTGAGGCAGGCCTAAACATTTCCGGCCAAAAGTCGAAAACCGTGGAAGCCTTGGGGGACCAGGAATTTGATTACGTGATCACCCTCTGCGACTCAGCCTTTCAATCCTGCCCCTTTTTCCCAGGAAAAACCAGGAAACTTCATGTGGGCTTTGACGATCCTCCGCGCCTCGCCGCCGGGGCCGCAGACGAAGAGGAGGCCCTGGCGCCCTACCGTCGTGTTCGTGACGAAATCAAGGCTTACGTGGAGTCCCTGCCGGAGGCCTTGAATTCTTGACCTCACGAAAAAGGTTGTTCGCCCTTTGGGGTGAGCGGCCACGGTATATAGCCGCAAAGTCTTAAATCGGGCCTTCGGCCGCGGGCGGCTCGGCGAAAGGGTTTTCCACTTGCTTTTCCTTATTCAAATCATTGGCTTCCATTAAGGCCAGAGATTCTCCTGGCGGCACATCCGCTGATTTGTTTTTGAAAAAAATTCTTGACAGTCCCCCCCCCTGATTCTTTATTATTATAAGAAGGGGATAGGGTTATTCCAAGCTTTTTAAACGATCTTTCCCCTATTAAATGCTTGACAAACATTTCACTGCTTGGTATATCTAAGTTCAACCTCTGAACATTTTATTTACTCAATCAATACAATTTGTTATGATAAACTGGTATTGTCTTTACACTAAGGCGAAGCAGGAAGATATCGTCACCTTTAAACTATTAAAGCATGATGGTATCCAAGTCTTTAATCCCAAATTGAAACTGAAAAAATTTGTCCGGGGAACCTTGAAAGAAGTTGTTGAAGAACTATTCCCTTGTTATATTTTTTCCCGATTCGACCCCTCCTTGTATTACCATATGATCAAGTATACCCGGGGGGTTAAACGGATCGTCGGGAATAAGGAAGGGTACCCTTTTGTTATCGACGAAGGGTTGCTGGAAGGTCTTCGAATGCGGATGCAGGATGGATATCTCCACCTCGAGCCTGCGGAGTTCCCCGAAGGGGGGCCGGTGTTGATTAAGGAAGGTCCGTTTGAGGGTCTCGAAGGGGTCGTGTTAAAAAAAATGAAGGCCAGTGACCGGGTCCTGATTTTACTCAATACCATTCATTACAGCGCTAAGGTCCAAGTGGACAAGGCTTTTTTGTCTAAACCCTAGGCAAAAATTTCAGAAAATTTTTGCTTATGATAAAAAACCCGCTTTCGCCTCAAAGACAATAAGAGGGCCGTCTTTTTTGCCCTGTCCCTCGACTTCCTTTTGAACAACCGCCCGGTTTTGACCGGGGATGGCGGTAGCCTGCCCTTTTTCTGCTCGTTTTTTCAGATTGCTATTTAAGAACCTTATCCCTCAAGTTAGAATGGACGAAAACTACTTAAAAACACTCCGGGTTTTAGAGGAGACCCCTTCCCTCTCCCAAAGGATGCTGGCCGAAAGGCTCAAACTCAGCCTGGGAAAGGCCAATTACCTGCTGAACGCCCTGATCAATCAAGGATTGGTCAAGGTCGTCCATTTCAAAAACTCCGCCAACAAGCGATCGTATATGTACCATCTGACCCCGGAAGGAATGCAGCGCAAGCTGGAATTGACCTACCAGTTTATCCAGCTTAAATCCAAGGAATATGAACACCTGCAGCAAGAAATTGAGACCCTCAAGTTGGAATTCGAAAATTCCAGGCAACCAGAGTCCCTTTCCCAGCCGCGGATCCTGGTTTGAGGTTCCTGATCCCTGCCCTTGTTTTTCTTCTAATGCTCGGTCCGGGCTGTAGCAACAAAACTTCGAGTGACCGGCCCCTGCCACCTGAAGGCTTTCAGGCCCAATTAAGCATGAAAAATCAACCTGCCACTTTAAAGACCTACCAGGTTTTTAAAGCCAAGATAGTGATCAAAAATAATAGCCCGGTGAATTGGCCCTCCCAGCGAGGAAAAGAGGGGGACCGCAACTGGATCCGCTTGGCCTATCGCTGGTATGACTTATCCGGGAACCTGGTGAGTACCCCGATTGAACGAACCAACCTGCCTCATGATTTAGAACCTCAGCAACAGGTGGAAGTTGTGGCCAAAGTGGTTCCTCCAGAAAGACCAGGAGAGTATTTCCTCGAGATTGATATGGCGCAAGAGGAGGTGGAGTGGTTCAAGAGCAAGAAATCTCCGGCTTGTATCTTTAAAGTAAAAGTTGAAGAAAATTAATACAACTAGCTCGTTTTTAATAGGGTCTTTTTTCGCTTCCTGGATAACGGAATGGGCCCTCCAGGGGCGCTCGTTTCCCCTGGGGGGGCAACCTATAGGTTCTTTAGCCCTCTGGAGCAAAGGGGCACTGCTTTTGGGGTTGGCCTCCATCTATTTCGGCCTTGTCCTAATCATCCGCTGGGCCGGCCGAGACGCTCATCGACTTTACCTGGCCTCCGGAGTTCGGTTAAACCTGGTTTCCATTTCCTGGTACCGCTTCCTGAACCCTTTTGGCCCTCTCTACAGCCTCTATCGCCACTGGGATCTGTTAAGTCAGTTCACTCGGCGGGAGATTGAGGGACGTTACAAAGGCTCTTACCTGGGGATGATTTGGCCAGTAATTATCCCATTGTTATTACTAGGTATTTATACTTTTATTTTTTCATTGGTTTTTAAAGTGAAGTGGTTGGGCGGCGGAGAGATCAACCAGGGGGAGTTTGCCCTGACCCTGTTTGCCGGATTGATCGCCTTTACCATTTTTTCAGAGACCATAACCCGCGCCCCTTCCTTGATTGTTTCCAACCCCAATTATGTCAAAAAGGTAATTTTCCCCCTGGAAATCCTGCCGGTGAGCGTTTTGGGGGCCGCACTTTTTCAAGGGCTGATTAGCGTGGCCATCCTGATAGCCGGTGAGATATTTTTGCTGGGTACCTTCTCGGCCAAGGTATTTCTCCTGCCCTTATTTATTGTCCCACTGGCCGGTTTTTCCCTGGGCCTGGCCTGGTTTTTGTCCTCCTTAGGCGTTTATCTCCGAGACATCGGTTATGCCATCGGGCTTGTGGTCCAGGTCCTGTTTTTCCTCTCCCCGATATTTTATCCCATTGAGGCCGTCCCGGAAAGATTCCGAATATTCATCAATTTGAATCCGTTGACCGGGATACTGGAGGGCTTCCGCCAGGTGCTGGTCTGGAATCAGTGGCCCGACTTCGGGTTCTGGTTCCTCCAAACAGCCGGCGCTGTCCTGGTTTTTGTCTGCGGATATATGTGGTTTATGAAAACCCGATCCGGCTTCGCCGATGTCCTTTAGTTCTAGCCAAAAATATTTAAATTTTTTGGCTTAAATTCGAAACTCGAAAATCCGAAATCCGAAACAAATTCAAATGACCAAAATTCGAAATTCAAGACACCCCGCCAACCGCAGCGATCCGCCAAGGTGGAGGAATCCAATTTTCCCGCCCTCCCGAGCAAGGAGGGGAGTCTGTTTCGGTCATTTGGATTTTGAACCTTCGTGCTTGTTTCGGCCTGCGACGAGCTCAGCCGGGTCGATTTCGTGCTTCGAATTTTGGATTTAAAGATCACGTGGTTCCAAGGTTTAGAAAGAAATCAAAAAACCGGAAAAGTCCATGCCTGAACTTCCTAAAGACGCCCGAATTTTTGTAGCCGGCCACCGGGGTCTGGTGGGCGCGTCCATCCTCCGCCGTTTGCGGCAGGAGGGTTATGCCAACCTACTGACCGCCACCCGCGAACAGCTTGACCTGCGTGATCAGGCCGCGGTTAATTACTGGTTCCGAGCCAACCGGCCCGAGTACGTTTTTCTGGTGGCCGGGACCGTGGGGGGTATCTGGGCTAACGCCACCCGACCCGCCGAATTCATCTACGACAACCTGATGATCCATGCCACCGTGGTTCATGCCGCCCACGTCTTCCAGACCGAAAAACTCCTTTACCTGGGCAGTTCCTGCATCTATCCCCGCGAATGCCCTCAACCCATGGTCGAGGAATATCTTCTGACCGGTCTATTGGAGCCCACCAATGAACCTTATGCCATTGCCAAGATTGCCGGGATCAAACTCTGCCAGGCCTATCGGAAGCAGTACGGCTCCAACTTCATTTCCGCCATGCCCACCAATCTTTACGGTCCCCACGATAATTTTGATTTACTGAGTTCCCACGTCCTCCCGGCCTTGATCCGAAAATTTCATCTGGCCAAACTCGCCGAGCAAGAAGACCTGGAAGGCCTTGATCGAGATGAATCCCTGTTTGGCCCCATCCCCCCGGAATTAAAAGGCTCCCTGGGCATCCCCCGTATTAAATCGGAAATCGGAAATCCGAAATCCCAAATCCCAAATAATCCCCCTCCCTCCTCACGCCTGGCCTCCTCACGATCCGTAACCATTTGGGGCTCCGGTTCACCCCGCCGGGAATTTCTCTTTGTGGATGACCTGGCGGAAGCTTGTCTCTATTTAATGGAACATTACTCCGATGCCCCCCATATCAACATCGGCGCTGGAGAAGACTGTACCATCCGGGAACTGGCCGAAATAGTGCGGGAGGTAGTCTATCCTGAAGCCACGCTGGTGTTCGACGACACCAAACCGGATGGGACCCCCCAAAAGCTCCTTAATGTCCAGCGACTTCAGCGGATGGGATGGAAGTATAAAATCAATCTCAGGGAGGGGATATCCTCCACGTACACCTGGTACCAAAATCAAGGAAAAGGAATCTCAACCCCATGAACCCCGAACAAGACCCCAGACCCCTTTACGAGGACGAAATCAACCTGGCCCCTATCTTTCAAATTCTTTACCGAAGGAGAAAATTTATTCTTTACGGCACCCTGTTGGCGGCCGTTTTGTCCCTACTCATTGCCCTGGTGCTTCCCCGGATCTATCGAAGTGAAGGATTTTATGCCTTTACCGGCCAGCGTATCGTTTCGGAAAGGGATAAGGATAAAGATAAAGATAAAGATAAAGACCGGACCCTTCGGATCTCCACAATGGCGATTCCCGATTTTAAAAAATACCAAAAGCGTTTCACCAACCCCTTGCTTTTTCAAAATTTCATTAAGCGGAAAGGGACTATTAAATCAGGAAGATCTATCCATGGTTTCCAAATCCATCCAATCTTCCGAGGATCTTAACAAGCTCATTTCCCCGGCGTATGCCTATGCCAAGGAAGACTTAAAAGTGCTGGCCGGCCTCCCTCCCGACATGCAGAATTATGTGATCGGGGTCCAGTTGAACTGGGAAGCAAAAGGTCCGGAGAAAGCCCGGGCACTTAGTAATCATTCTGGGGGTTTTTCTCAGGAATACGATCATGTATAACCTCCTCTATGATTACATAAACGGCAATTATACCATTTTCGCCAATGATATCCGTAAGTTTGAAAACGACAACCTAACCACCAAATTCAATCTGGACCAACTCTCGTTAAAAGCGGACCGCATCAGAACTATTCTAAAGCGTTATCCGTCAGGCGGCTCGGCCGAAAACCGCCAGGTAGTTTCTGTTGGGGAAGGGGGCTACAATTATTTGTCTCCGGCCACGCAGGTGGTGGGCGTGGAGTCACAGGTGGCCGATCTTATGGAGAAATCTGCCAAGGAGCTGCGAAACAAAGAGATTTGCCGGATTAATTACAACTTCTTTAATGATGCCCGCAAATTTTTTGGGAAAGACGAAAATGGGGATTTGGTTTACAACAACCTGGTCGAACTCCAAAATCAGTTTTTCAAAAACCTGGACTTAAACAAAGACACCAACCGGGAAGTATACAATGCCCTGCTCAATGATATGGAAATAATTCGTTATACCTTTTATGAATCGTATCGCTTCGTTTCTGAACCCAACCTCCCTTTGAAGCCCGTTAAACCGAAGAAAGCATTGATTGTTATTATCACTACCATTCTGGCCTTCTTTATTTTTGTATTTTTGGCCTTCATTATCGAATGGTGGAAAAATAATAAATCCTTCATTAAGGAAAATGGCTCTTCGGCTCCTCAACCTGAAAACGCTGAGATTCAGAATGACCCCGCGGACCATAGCGCTTCATGACCCTCTGGTTTAATACGAAAATAGAATCGACCACCGCTTTTCAGCCTTTTCCCTGAGTAGTCATACCGGACTCGATCCGGTATCCAGGATATCCGAAGCTTATCCGAGGCTGGATTCCGGATCACGCTTCGCTTGTCCGGAATGACGAATCTTGGCCAAGGTCATATACCGGCTTCGGGGTGCCCGCCCCGGGCCTGGGAGTTCCTCTCTGGGAACCAATAGTCGAGTGGCGAAGGCCCAACTGGAGATAATGCATGGCGGAGACGGCAAAAAAAGAAGCGGTTTATGAAGATCTCCTCGAAATTCCGGAAAATATGATCGGAGAAATCATTGCCGGGGAATTAGTTGTTTCTCCCAGACCTTCGCCGAGACATAGCCACGCAGTATCGGTTCTGGATGTTCGGATCGGCTCGCCGTATCGGTTCGGGGAAGGAGGCCCTGGAGGCTGGATATTTCTGTTTGAACCGGAAATCGCTCTCGGCGAACACATCCTGGTTCCTGACTTGGCCGGCTGGAAAAAAGAGAGGCTAACCACCCCCCCGGACACCAACTTTATTGCCACAACTCCGGATTGGATTTGCGAAGTTCTCTCTCCGGCGACTTTTCGGACAGATCGAATCAAAAAGATGCCTCTCTACGCTCAATATGCGGTCCCTTTCCTGTGGCTGTTGGACCCTATTGCCCGGACGCTTGAAGTGTTTCGATTGGAATCAGGCCGATGGTCGCTCCTATCCACCCATGCCGACGACGACCAGGTTCGGGCCGAACCCTTTCCGGAGATCGAAATCCACCTTTCCCAACTCTGGTGGCAATAAGGTCTCAATGGCCGACTAAGCAATGAATTCTGCTTTTGAAAAAGACCAGCGGTTTATTCGAAACTTGAAGTCTTGGGCGGAAATTACAGGGCTTTGTTTAAGCCTCAAAGAACGCTACCTTCAAGGACAATCTCCAGTCGCCAATCCCCAGAAACAACTTTTTTTTGAACTTCGCAAAATCAAAGAAAAAAGATGGATTACTCCTCCTTCCTCATGACCTCTTTTAAGAAAGTGGTCCAGGCCCTGGATACCAGTCGGGTCGATTTCGCCGTATGCGGCGGAATGGCCTACAGTATTCTGGTCTCCCCCCGGGCGACGATCGACTTCGATTGTCTGATCATGGCTCATCCTGATACGCTCACCGAAATTAATCAAATACTGGAACCGCTGTTTGACGACATAGTCTCCCAAAAGGAACCCATGCAGTTCAAAAATGCCCGGGTATTTCGGACTCTTGGGATCGACGGAGACATCGAATATATTATGGACTTCATCCTGGGGGAAACCCGCTTTCACCAGGAAGCTCTTTCCCGAAAAAAACAGATTGATCTGGAGGGGATTTCTCTACCCATCCTCAGCCCCGAGGATCTGCTCCTACTCAAAGCCCTTGCCAACCGCCCCCAGGATCGGGTGGATATTTCCAATATAGTCGATTTTTTCGCCGACAAGCTTGACCGGGCCTATCTGGAAAGATGGAAGCGAGAACTCGACATTGAATGGTAAAACCATGAACTCAATTGCTCCGGAAGGATTGACCGAAGTCGTTCGGCGCCGGGCCCTTTCTTACCCGGCCATTCTGTCGGTCTACCTCTTCGGCTCCCAAAGCACGGGAAAAGCGAAACCGAAGAGCGATCTGGATCTGGCAGTACTCCTCCAGCCCGGTAGGGAAGACGATTTTCCCGTCCTGGAATTGGCGGTCTCCCTGGAAAAGGCCTTGGGGCTGAGAGTCGACTTGGTCATCCTCAATCGGGCCGGCGAACTATTAAAATACCAGGTCCGCCGGTACGGACGTCTGCTCTACGACCGGGATCCCCGTCTCAGGAAACAATTTGAGATCTGGGGTAGAAAATCCTATGAAGATTTTCTTTATCTTCACCGTCGACATCTCAGCCGAACATTTCCACGTCCGGCCTAAAAGAGAATAATCTATGGTAGATCGCCTGCTGTTGGAAAAGGTACTGGGAGATATACGCGCCAACGTCCGCGATTTAGAAAAGGCCAAGGACATCACCTGGGAGGTGTATCGAAGCGATGTCCGGACCCGCCGCTTTGTGGAACGGACCCTTCACGTAATGATCGAAGCTTGTATCGACGTTGCCCAACATATCATCTCCGACGAGGGGTTTCGGGAGCCCTCCACCTATCGAGACGCCTTCGTTGTCCTGGCCGAAGAAAGAATCATTTCAGCCGATCTGCTTCCTCGGTTGGAACAGATGGCGGCCTTTCGAAATTTGATCGTCCATTACTATGAAAAGATCGATGATGCCGTCGTTTTCGCGGTCTTCCAGCGCAACCTGAGGGATTTTTTAGCCTTTGCCGAAAGTATTACTACTTATATCGGCGAAAAGCCTTCAACCCATGATTAAAACCCGAAAGCATTCCAGGACTTCCGTGCAATCGGAGGACTTTGATCTTTCTCTTTGGGAAGAATCGATTCGTCGGGAATGTGCCGAAAGGGAAAAAGACCGATTGGCCACCTTAAGCCGGGTTGGAACTCTGTTGACCGATTATTTCAAAAAAAAGAAGCTCCGCCGTGCATTCTTGATAGGCTCCCTTCTTGAGAAGGGGAGATTTTATCCCTTCTCAGATATAGATGTGCTCGTTGAGGGATTGGGCGGGGACTATCTCAAAACCGTAACCGAGATGGAGGGCCTGTTGAACCGAACGGTCGACCTCATCGAGGGGGAGCGGTGTCGATTCCTTAAATCCCTTGAGCAAAAGGGAAGGCGGATTGTATGAGGAAGATAAAACGGCACTGGCGGTTGATCCGCACGGATCTTGATTCGTTCGCTCAATTTTTACAGAACGCTCTGGGTAAGGAAGGTTGATGCGCATTACCAAAGCCGAACATCAGGCTATACGAGAAGCCATCACGGAAGTTGATCCGGAGGCGAACATCTACCTGTTTGGATCGAGGGCCAACGATAATGCCAGGGGCGGTGATATCGACCTATTGGTCATCTCCAAAAAACTCTGCTTGACGGACAAGCTCACTGTGCTGGCCAGATTGCATCGGATACTGGGCGAACAAAAGATAGACCTGGCTATCTACCCCGACCTTTCCAGGCCTTTTGCACGGCTGGCCATGGAAAGTGGAGTGCCCCTATGAACACGGACAAGCTCCTCCTGCTGCGGGAAGGGTTGGCGCATCTGGAGCAGGCCGCCTCTCATCTGGCCCTTTCATATAACCGGACTTTAGCCATCATCCGGCGTGAAAATTGGACATCGGAAGAATTAGAGCGTCTGGAGTCCCTTAGCAGCCGTTTCGCACGCCTCTCCGACCTATTGACCCAGAAAATTATGCGCCTGATTGACGAACTGGAGCTGACCCCGGATGGCACATTACTGGATCGTATCCAACGGGCGGAAAAACGCGGTTGGGTTGAATCGGCCGGTGATCTGGTCCATATTCGTGAGCTCAGAAATCTGATCGCCCATGAATATGCGGCGGATCGGCTATCGGAAATTTATCGTTCTGTGTCGTTACTTACGCCAATACTGCTAGCTGTGGTCCCCAAGGTTCTGGCTTATGCTGCGCAGCTTGCGCAGCATTATGCCCGGACAACAATGGAAAAATGATAGTAACTTACGCAGATGCAAAGAAGGCGGCCACATCGATTAGGAAGGCTGTCGATCCCTGTTCCATTGTTCTTTTCGGATCCGTAGCCCGGGAAGGGTCGGGGAATGATCTGGATTTATTTATTTTAATCGATGATCGGGAGAGAAATATTGAGGATGCCGGATCTCTAGTTCAGAATTCGCTTAAACCTTTTTACAAAAAGTTCTCCATCGACCCCTTCGTCGTGTCTTTGTCGAAATGGCGGGAATATCAAAAAAAGGGAAGCCCCTTTTTGCACCTCATATCGAGTGAGGGGAGGATGCTCTTTATGAAGGATATTGTAGAAGAATGGGTAAAACAGGCCAGGGACGAGCTGGATATGGCCGTTTATCTTTTGCAAGGCGGGTATTTCAAAGGCGCGTGCTATCATGCGCAACAATCAGTGGAAAAGGCCATGAAGGCGGGCCTTTTTAAGAAGGGGTGGGACCTGGAAAAGACCCATAGCGCGGCCCGCCTGGCCGCGATTGGGAAAGACCTTCGCGTAAAATTTCCCATTTCTGAAGATGAAATCGTGTTCGTCGACAGTATTTACCGGGGCCGCTATCCTGCGGAAGCAGGCCTGCTGCCCCTGGGATCCCCGACACGGGAAGAAGCAGAAAAAGCAGTAAATTTGGCCGGTAAATTGATTAAGAGCGTCGCCAGGAAAAGAAAAGCGATTTCAGCCTCATAGTATATTCAAGATTGATGGTTTCGCAAAAAGTCCCGAACCTGCCGAGGAGCAACCGATGGAACAGGAGATGTTTTCTTTTGCTTCCATCTTCCTTCTTCCCTCTTCCATCTTGACCTTTTATGACCATACCCTCTGAAGTCGTTGACCTCCTTATCTTCTGCGCCGGAGTGGACCCGAAAAAGGCCCCCAAACTGGAAGCCCTGATTTCCCAAAGGTTTTACGAAATCAGTTCCTGGTAGATTGGAAGAGACCAGAGATTATCTTGGATCATAATTTAGATGACAAATAATAAGGGTTTATAAAAAGACGGGGGGGGCAGTCAAAATGAGACCATTAAGGGGTGTCCAGGCTTTGATAAAGGATTTTCCAAATTTTCATCTTCATGTTCTTTTGACAGAAGAAGACGGAGTTATTGTCGCCCGTTGTTTGGATTTTTCCATATCAAGTCATGGGGAAACGGAAACAGAAGCTCTTGAATCGCTGGGTGATTGCATAAAGGATTATATCGATCATGCCGTTAAAAGCGGCGCAATAGAACAAGCTATTGATCCGGATATTGACGAGTTTTGGAATATCTATAATTTTACCCTATGCACTAAAGGGCTTGATCAAAAAGTTTGGGTTACCAGACGACATTTTTAGTCGATAATTAAAATTGGACGTAGAATACATCCACCACCATAGGGACCACCGCCGAAAGGCAGGTATTTTTTCATTTGCTTCCATCTTCCTTCTTCCCTCTTCCATCTTGGCCTAAAATGGCCATACCCACTGAAGTCGTCGACCTTCTAATCTGCTGCGCCGGCGTGAACCCAAAAAAGGGCCCCAAACTGGAAGCCCTGTTTTCCCAAAGGGAGGGCAGAAAATGGTGAAAAAGATATTAGAATACAATACGTTAATAGACTCACTGGTCGCCCTATCTAAACGACTTAGCCTCTTAGAGGAAAGATACCATATGTCTTCGGAAGATTTTTTTAATAAATTTTCAAGTGGAAAAATGGAAGATACCTTGGATTTTACGGAGTGGGCAAACGACTATCGCCATTTTTTGGGCATAAGGGAAGATTTGGCGAAAGACCTAAGACGTGTTGCTTAAGCCTTTTGTCGAATACTTTCGAAAAGTTCAGATCGCAATCGGCCAGCTTCCGGATGCTTACGTCGAACTTTACGAAGAGGAGCTTCTGTCCACCACCCGGGCCAATTTAAGAATACGGGTTCGTTTCCTCAATCAATCATTATTGGAAGTCAACGAGGCCATAATCCTGGAAAAGGGAAAAATCAATCACTTGGGTTATCGCTATCATTTGCAGGATAGAGATAACAAATTGATATTTCGATATGACAACACCCCTCATCACCCGGGCTTAAAACATTTTCCGGAACATAAACATAGTTCTGATAATGTCCTTCCAACCAAACGTCCAACCATCGCTGACGTAATTAAAGAATCTCAGATTTAGACACTTCCACTCTATGCCTCCTATTATCGAGTGATTGGCAGAACAGGGCAGCAAGCCGCGTCGATACCTCCGTTCTCTCGGGATGGCCGGATGGTCGTCGAACCCATGCACCACCGAGGGACCACCGCCGGAGGCCGAGCATCTTTTTTTGCCGTCCCGCTACCGGGATCCCGGCAAAAAAAATTGTTCTCTGTGCCCTCCGTGGCTCTGTGGTGATGGGATTCTCTCCGATCTTTTTAGCAAAAGGTCAAGACCTCAAAATCTGCGCTTGACACCAAGGTTTTTTGTATGTACATTGGTTGTACAATTATACAAGAAACCAGGAGGGCTTCATGGCAACAACCACAATGACGGCAAAAGCAAACTCTTCCCGCAAGCAGGCATCCGGTAAGCGCTCCGACAGATTGGGGTTTCGCACGACACCGGCTCAGGCCGCTCTGATCCAGCGCGCCGCCGAGGTGACGCAAAAGAGCGTCACCGAATTTGTACTGAGCAGCGTTTGCGAAAAGGCGGAACAAACCCTTTTGGATCAACGATTTTTCATGGTTGATGAACTGACCTGGCGAGCATTTCAAGACGCCCTCGAAAGGCCCGCGCAGACGAAGAAGGGCCTGCAGTCGCTCATTGCAGAACCGACAATCTGGGAAAAATAAAAATGACCAAAACTCCCCCGGATGCGCCCTCTCATTCGCATCCCCGGGCGACCTCGGAGGCAACGCCCTATGCGGCCCCGGTGCTGCTTTCGGAAGAACAGGACTGCCACGGTTTCGATTGCGGCCACGCCCTGCTCAACGATTGGCTGCGACGTTATGCACTTCAGAATCAACGGGCCAATGCGGTTAGGACCTTTGTCGTTTGCCGCGGTCAGGAACGCCGGGTTATCGGCTATTACAGCCTGGCGGTAGGGGCTGTGGATCACGCCGCCGCGCCGGCGCGAGTTCGGAAAGGTCTGGCTCGGCACCCCATCCCGGTGATGGTCCTGGCCCGATTGGCTGTAGATATCCGTCATCAGGGAAAAAAGATCGGTCGGGGCTTGTTGAAAGATGCCCTTCTGCGGACGCTTCAGGCCTCCGAGATCGCCGGTATCCGGGCGATCTTTGTTCACGCG
This sequence comes from uncultured delta proteobacterium, assembly GCA_963843145.1. Classification (GTDB taxonomy): domain Bacteria; phylum Desulfobacterota; class RBG-13-43-22; order RBG-13-43-22; family RBG-13-43-22; genus CAVQSS01. Next base: position 6,100 of record CAWJJC010000009.1, on the reverse strand, counting down.
AAGGACGATCGGGCCCGCGGTTTTTACGAGCGATTCGGTTTCGAACCTTCCCCCCTCCATCCCCTGCAACTCATGCTGCTGATCAAGGATTGCCAAAAATCAATGGAAAAGTGAGGGACTCCACCTTCCACAAAACGCAGAATTCACAGACTTGCCCCCAACGCCAGGGCTATGCATCTGCGCCGAGTCTGTTTTCTTTTGCTTCCCTCTTCCATCTTCCCTCTTCCATCTTGACCTAAAATGGCCATCCCCTCTGAAGTCGTCGACCTCCTAATCTGCTGCGCCGGAGTGGACCCGGAAAAGGGCCCCAAACTGGAAGCCCTGATTTCCAAAGGAGTGGACTGGAATCTGGTCGTCGAACAGGGACACCGTCATGAGACCTTTGCGCAACCCAAAGACAAAAATGTAAGGAATTTCGCAGAATAAAAATAGAGGTGTCTGAAATGACAAAAAAAATAAGAAAATCACAGGAAGAAGAGGTCATCTCGATGCTGAAGAAGGAGGGTTTCAGGGAACTGAGCAAGGCAGAAATAGCCAAAGAACCGTATAAATCCATATACGCCCTGCCCGATTGTTTCAAGCAGGGGAAGGAAATAGCAAAATCATCCCCCGCAAAACGCTAAATTTAAAGACCTGATCGATAGGCCCCTTTTGGGAAGGCAAAACTTTTCAACCTTAGCGGATTTATCAATAGATGGATTTATCGACAGCCGTCTGGTGGAAAATTTACTGGACAAAGGGTGTCAGGTACGAGCCTTGGTGCTCTATAACTCTTTCAGCAGTTGGGGATGGCTGGATGCATTTCCAAAAGACAAATTGGATTTCTCGAAATGAAATAGGAGGATATAATGGACATCAGGCTCGATCGGATTACCATTGATCCACAAGTCATGAACGGGCAGCCATGCCTACGTAATTTGCGACTGACTGTTAGAAGGGTTGTGGAAGCGGTAGCGCTATACCCGGACTGGAACGATCTCCAAACCGAGTACCCAGAACTTGAAAAGGAAGATATTCACCAGGCTTTGGCTTTTGCCGCAAGAAATCTTGACAGCCAAATCATTCCGATGGAGGCAGCTTGAACCGGGTTTTGCTGGATCAGGGGCTATCCCGAACGGCAGCAAGAATCCTGCGTGAAACGGGATGGGATGTATTACACACCGGTGACATAGGACTCAGTCGAGCTACCGATAAGGATATCTTGACTTATGCCCGGCTTGAAAAAAGGGTGCTTATTACTTTGGATGCCGATTTTCATGCAATTTTGGCAGTGCAAAACGCAAAGTCGCCATCAGTGGTCAGAATTCGACAAGAAGGACTGAAAGGCGCGGAATTAGCTAAACTGATTGAGACTATGTGGCCTAGAATCCGGGCGCAATTGGAGTCCGGAGCAATGGTAACAGTTACCAGAAAATCAATCAGAATCAGAAGGATTCCAATAACAGATAAAAATATGTAATTGGATGACGTAGGTTGTCCTCTACACCAATGTCCCCCATTTCGTCCGTTATTGGAGCCGCCTATGGTGGAATGAGCTACGGGACCGATACGAAGTGGTTATCAGCCGGGCTGTCGTTGACGAATTGTCTCATCCCAATTTTCCCCACTCGCAAGAGGCACTCGATCTTGTTCGTGTTCTTCCGGAAGTTCCTATCGAAGATGCAGTCAGGCAGATTGTCCAAACCTATATTCAGAACCGGGTGATGCCTGCAAATCCTGTTGGAGATGCGTTGCATCTTGCATTGGCATCCCTTCACAAGTGTGACTATCTGCTGACCTGGAACTGCAAACACATTGCCAACCCAAGTAAATTTAGACGGATTCGGATGTCCAATCTCTTAATGGGACTTTATGTTCCATTTTTGGTCACTCCGAATCAGCTTATGGGAGGCTGAAATGGTTGAGGATGCTGGGATAGTAAAAGAAACGCGTGAGGTTCGCTGCTTTGTTGACTGAAACATTTGTAATGATTCAGACAGCTGTCATTGCTTTTGAGCAACAGAGAGCAAGCAGACCTACCTGAAACAGCATCAAATGAAAAAGTACAGAAAACGATGGAATGACTCATGCAACGTAACATGCTAAGCCTCTCAACAGTACAAAGACTATATGCTATTGAAAACAGTTATATAACAATATTGAATGACATCCCATTGGGAAAATATCTGTGCGAGTTTCGGTTGGTGGTGGCGCATCCTGCCTGTCCTCCTCACCTGGATGGTGGCAGGCGGCATGAACAAGATCACCACAAGAAACCATCACAAGTCATCTCCTCTTCATCTTGGCATGTCCCTCTTCGTCTTCAACCTGATACAGTGTTGAGGTGGATTCGTCTGTAGCAACTGAACCTTACGGAGAGGAGGAGCCAAACTGAACCTGATTCAAGGACGGTGGATTGGATGCCGTGTGACATGAGCAGGAACATCACCAGATTCCCCTCATTTACTGATCCTCAAGACCCATTTGTTCAATAAGTTCCTGATAAATGAGCAAATTGATCGAGATTTATGTTTGAAGCTAGCACAAAGGACACTTTGTGCATGTAACAACTGCTCATCTGGTGTTTGGAAGGGCATGACAGGCCACTGCATTTGGGGCCGAGGCATGACTTCAATTGTTATGGAGATGAGTTAAGATCTATGGGAGCTTGGATATGGTCGTGCTCGTGTCAAAAGGATTTCTAACTAGAAATATTAATAAAACAATTGTTAACGGATTGCTTTGGTTGAGTCACCAGAAGACAATTCTTCGGCCAATTGTGAATGGTTTCAACCCTGCAAAAGTCACTTGGGGGTCCCTGAGAATGCCCCCCACATGGTTTCTTCAATTCCCCTAAGTACGAACCTTGGTGGGATCAGGTTGAACAGATATCAATGGGGGGTGAAAACATTGCCGTCATTTTCCGCTGAAAGTTTGTTCTCTGTGCTCTGCGTCCATGGCGCCAAGCGCCACCTTTGGCTAAACCTGAAATCGATCAGCGACTTGGCCAGATTAACTGAAATCGGAAAAAGTCGATTGGCCAAAAACTATTGAAACAGGCTTTTCTTCGCGCTTAAAGTGCCGACGCATGATCTACCTCGGCTCCTTCTAGCCAAAAGACTATTGGAAGCACCTGTTCCGATCCGCATCATTAAGGATATACAGAAGGACAATCTAGCCGTGCGCTTGTCCTGGGAAGTCCAACAAAGCTACTATTCCACTGATCCGCCCCGGATTAAGGTTTCCAGTATCTTTTTAACAAAAGTTCAAGATGGTTGGCTCAATCGCTTCCGAGTTTGTTTAGGCTTATGTCTAACTCCTACTATAGTTGAATGGGAATCATTCCTTCTTCCTGAATACCTTCATTCCGCTTATTATTTATATAGACCAATAAGCTACACCAAGGAAATATGTTCATGATTTCCTAAAACAAGCGCTCAATCCTAATGGGTTTAAATCCCCCATCCTCATATCTACCCATGTTCGACGCGCGCCCTTTACGAAGTGGGATTCCCCACCCAAAAAAAACTGAATATCAACATTTTCTCCTTGAGATTTTTCCTTATTTTTCATTTCTCAATTATTCAAAGCTCTTGATTTCCTAATCAGCACACCCACAGACAGAATGAATGCTACCGGCGCAAAATGCTCAGGATTCTTCATAAGTCTAACCCTAATCTCTGCCTTAAGCCTGATTTGCATTTGTTCTTTTCGTTTTGTTCGTCTTCAAATCGGAGATTACTTTTATAACCAAGGTAAATTCGACCAAGCGACAAATTGGTATGAAAAGGTTGCAAGGGAGGATAGACTAAAACCCTATGAGCATGAGATTGACCATTGAAGTGTGAATATGCCCTTTTTGATTGGACTCTTCCTCACTCCGACAAATGGCGAAATTAGCAACTACAGTCACTGCCCTTATGGATAAAACTACATTCTCTTATAAAAGGAAACAATTTAGAGAAGCACTGAAGGAGTATGACCATGCTATTTCAATTTCAAGGGTTTCATATCTTAGGAATAAGTATTTCTATATGTTGAATATTTCTCAAGACGAAACTCTAACAACCGAAAAAGATGTAATTTATAGACTTTTATATGATTGTAGCCCAACGCGCAGGCGATTTAAACCTTGCAAACTTAATTGGGGAAAACTTGATTATTAATCCTGCATTTTTTGGATCTGGATATGGATGGAATTCCAGATAATTACAGGAATAGTCCACTAAATGGTGGCCAATATATCTATAAAGAAGTAATTTTGACCCACAAGACCAATTTAATATTTACCATGTTCGCGTTAAGAACGGTAGAGAATGGTTTGCTACATACTTCGATATAGGGAAAGTCCCTAAATTTACTTACTTTACTTTTTCGATTGATATTTTGCAGAAAATACATTCAAGGAAATCCCCATTTTCAGTTGTTTACTACTACAGAAAATACCCCGGAATGGAATTCAGGGACCTATTCTATCGAAAGTGGTGTTGTTGCAGCACTTGAAAACGGATGGTCAAGGGAATATTTTACCCTAAGAACTAATTGGTCAAAAACTGTTCATCTTTCAGGATGGATTATTGGTTGGGATGCTGGAGCGATAGAAGGGGATGTCTATGTCAAAGCTCCACGGGTGGAATTTGGAACAAAGTCTATTTTATACTGACCGCCTTTAATTTTTCTGGTCCGTCATCCTTCAGGGTGGGTGACCCCAACATATAGTGGTTTAACAATTTTTCCTGACCGGGTCTCAGTATGAACGACCAAGGTTAACCATAATAACAAAACCGATAAAATTGGATAGTTTTGACCTCCTGAAGGATATTATTGAGGAGGTCATCATGGAAGACACCAAGGAGTTGTATGCCGCTCTGTCAGGGATTCCGGCATCCCTGGCGGGTGGTTAAAGTGGAATTGGATTTGTCTAAGAATCGAGTGGACGTTTGGGTAGAGGAGTTCAAAGGGCTTAAGTGGAAATGCCCGGCCTGTAGACGAACCGGTCCCTTGCATGACCACGACGAGGAGCGGATCTGGCGACACCTGGATACCTGTCAGTGCCAAACCTTTCTCCATGCCCGGATGCCGCGGGTCCACTGTTCGGTCCACGAATTCAACTGTGCGGCCCCTGGGCGGAACCGGGGTCTCGGTTTACCCTGGCCTTTGAGCACCAGGTGATCGACACCTTGAAAGAATGCGACATCAGCGGCGTCTGTCGTTTGTTGCATTCCGGCTGGAAGGAAATGTGGGGAGCCCTGGAACGCGCGGTGAGACGTGGACTTTAAACGAAAAATGCGTCGGATACCGGAGTATCTTAGTATTGACGAGAAGTCTTTTGCCAAAAGGCACAAGTACGAGACCTTGGTCTGTGATTTGAAGGGCGGTACGGTGGAATTTGTAGTGGATGAACGTTCGCAAGACAGTCTGGAAACGTATTATCGTCAATTTGAGGAAGAGGAACGCCGTTTGGTGAAGGGGGTGGCGATGGATATGTGGGACCCTTACATCGCCGCCACCCGGGACTGGCTGCCTAAGGCCGATATTGTCTTTGACCGGTTCCATGTGGTTCGACTGGTCACGCAGGCCGTGGACAAAGTTCGCCGCCAGGAGCATAAGCTGTTGAAGGAACAAGGCGATGAAACGCTGAAACGAACCCGCCATCTTTGGTTGGCCAATGAAGAAAACATCCCCGAATGGCGGCGTGAGGAATTTTCCGAATTGCGGAAGATCAACTGAAGACCGGTCGCGCCTGGGCGCTTAAGGAATCGTTGCGCCCCTTTTGGGATTACAAATATGCCAAATGGGCGGAAGGCTTTTTTGACCGCTGGTATTACTGGGCTACCCATTCCCGTCTGCGTCCGATGGTCAAGGCGGCTAAAACGTTGAAAAGCCATCTGCCGAACATTTTGACCTACTTTAAGCATCGGATCACCAATGCCGTGGCCGAGGGCCTCAACAGCAAAATCCAAATGGTCAAACAGATGGCTTGTGGATTTCGAAATCGAGAGCATTTTAAGACAGCCATTTATTTCCATTGTGGCGGCTTGGATCTTTATCCTTGTCCCAAGCCTTATTCCTTATAACCGACTACTATATGTTGGGGTCACCCACCCTGAAGGCTGAAGCG
>CAWJJC010000008.1:0-93310 GCA_963843145.1 uncultured delta proteobacterium | reverse complement strand
GCTGGCGCAGGCGCTGCGCGAACGGCGGGCGTTCGCGCCCTGACGCACCTGGCCGAGGCGCTATAAAGCCCTGCGCTTCCTGCGGTCCTTTACTTGGCGCCTTGGTAGAGCACGCTTGGCAGCCAAAGGATGATCTGCGGGAACACGATGCACAGGGCCAGGCCGACCGCCTGCAGCCCGATGAACGGCATCGCCGCCTTGAAGATCATCGCCATCGAGATCTCCTGCGGCGCCACGCTCTTCAGGTAGAACAGCGAGTAGCCGAACGGCGGACTGAGAAACGCCATCTGCATGTTGACCATGAAGATGACGCCGTACCACAGGCGACACGTCGTCGGGCGCGCACCCCGGAAGTCCCGAGCACGCCGCCAAACGGCAGGCTGACCATGATCGGCAGGAAGATCGGCACGGTGAGCAGCAGGATGCCCACCCAGTCGAGGAACATGCCGAGGATGACCAGCACGACCATCATCAGCAGCAGAATGCCGTAGGGCGGCAAGCCGGTCCCGATGATCAGCTCCGGTCGACGAACGTCTGGCCGCCCTTGACGATGAAGAAGCCGACGAACATCGTCGCGCCGAAGAAGATCCACATCACCATCGCCGTCGCCTTGAGCGTCGCGATCGCGGCGTCGTGTAATCGCCGTCCCAGGTCAGCCGGCGGTGCAGCGCACACACCGCGAAGGCGCCGAAGGTGCCGATGCCGGCCGCTTCGACCGGCGTCGCGATGCCGAGGAAGATGACGCCGAGCACCAGGATGATCAGCAGCACCGGCGTGATCGTATTGCGCAGAAGCCGCAGTTTCTCGCGCATGCTCGACGCGCTCCTCGACCGGCAGCGCCGGGCCCAGCGACGGATTGATGTAGCAGCGCAGCGTGATGTAGCCGACGTACAGGCCGGACAGCAAGAAGCCCGGGAACACCGAGCCGATCAGCAGCTCGCCGAGCGACTGCTGCGCGACGACGGCGTAGACGATCGCCATCACCGACGGCGGGATCAGGATGCCGAGCGTGCCGCCGGCGAGCAGCGAGCCGCAGGCGAGCTTCGGCTCGTAGCCGCGGCGCAGCATCGCCGGCAGCGCGATCATGCCCATCGTCACCTCGGTCGCGCCGACCACGCCGACCATCGCGGCGAGCACCGTGCAGGCGATCACGGTGGCCGACGCGAGGCCGCCTTTCAGCGCGCCCAGCCACTTGTAGATGACGTCGAACAGCTCCTCGATGATGCCGGCCTTCTCGAGCATCGCCGCCATGAAGATGAACAGCGGCACCGCGGAGAGCTGGTAGTCGGTCATGAACGGGAAGACCCGCGACGGCAGCATGTTGAGGACGCCGCCGGTGCCGAACACGTACAGGAAGATCGATCGCCAGGCTGCCGGTGCAGAACGCCATCGGCAGCCCGAGCAAGCAGCAGCAAAGCGAGCCGCCGAACAGCAGCACGCGCAGCCATGCGATGCCGATCTCGAGTGCCCACGCTCAAGCCCCCCGCCTGCATGACGATAACGATGTCCTTGAGCAGCTTGGCAGATGCCCTGCAGCAGCATCAGCGCGGCGCCGACGGGAATGGCGAGCTTGACCGGCCAGTACTGGATGCCCCATTCGGTGAACGAGTGCTCGTCGACGCGATCGCGTCCAGCGCGAAGCGACCGCCGGTCCAGAGCATCGTGCCGATGAAGATGAAGAAGAACACCGACGTGACGATGTCGCCGATCGCCTTGCCGCGCGTGGACAGCTTCGCATAGAGGACGTCGACGCGCACGTGCTGGTCCTCCTTGTACGCGAACGCGCCGGACAGCATGTACTGCATGCCGAACATCAGGAACATGCTCTCGTGCACCCAGTTGGTCGGCGAGTTGAAGACATAGCGCGCCATCACCTCGTAGTAGTAGACGAACACCGCGATCACGGCCCAGTACGCGACGTACTCGCCGACCTTGCACGTTCACCCATTCGATCGACGTCGGTGAAGCGCGTATGGATGCGCATCGTCGGATCCTCGCCGGTGCCGATGGTCGGCGACATGCGGGCGCGCTCCGCGTGCGCGATCTCCGGCGTCGGGATGCGCCAACTCCAACGCGCGCCGCCGGCGCACGAGCGCCGGCAGCAGCGCGGCGTCGATCAGCAGCATCACGCCCAGCAGTATCGCCAGTCCAGCGGCCATGCAGTTTGCGAGCGATCGTAGATCTCCTTCGCCGTCCCGTACTCGCGCTTGGCCGCTTCGAGTTCGGCTTCGCTGCTGGCGCATAGGCGGTCACGGCTTCGGGCGGCGCGTCGGCGGCCTGGGGCTCGCGCTGGTATCGCCACGGCTCTGCGCCTGCTGCAGCGCGGCGAAAGTGCGCGACATCGTCGTCGCGGACGTCGCGCGCCTGAGCGATTCGCATACAGGATCGCGAGGAACACCGGGATGAAGACAGAAGCCCCAGGCGCTGCGCAGATAGAAGCGATGCGATGCCGAGAAACCCGGCAGTAGCCAGAACAGATAGGCGATGAAGAGCGAAGGGCCCGGCCGCCGTCGGCGCGCGGCGCTGTCGCGCGACGAGGTACATCGCGATCAGCGGGAACAGCAATAAGCCCGGCCCAGTAGAGCCAGTGCGGCAGGATGAAATTCGAGTTGGGGCATGGACGCAGATGCCAAGCAGTAAACGCAAACGGCGGCCGCTCCGCGGCGCGCCGCACGCGGTGCGTAACGCACGGCCGGTTGCGACGCCGGACGGCGTCGACCTCACACGTCGAGCTTGAGTCCCTTGTACATGTCCGGCGTGACGTAGCCGACCGTCGGCGACTCCATGATGTCGAGCTGCAGCTTGAACAGCCGCGCCGCATCCTTGTCCTTGTTCGCCCATTTGAACCAGATCGGCACGGCGACGCGCTGGAATTTCGGCAGGTCCTCGGCGGGCAGCCGGTTGATCTGCGTGCCCGCCTTCTCGAACTTGCGGCCAGGCCTCCATGTCGGCCTTCTGGATCGCCGCGAAAGTGGATGTTCGAATACACCTGGATCTCGTCATCGAGCCAGACCTTCATCTTCGGCGAGAGCTTGTTCCAGACGTCCATGCGCACGACGAAGTCCATCAGGTCGACCGGCTGATAGATCGACTCCAGGCCAGGCGGGCCGGTCCAGATGTACTTCGTGACCTGCTGGAACCCCAAGTCCCAGTTGACGGCCGGACCGGTGTAGTCGGCCGCGTCGACCGTGCCCTTTTCGAGCGCGGAGAACACTTCGCCGCCGGGCAGCAGCGTCGTGCGTCGCGCCCGATCGCCGCGAAGCCTTCGGCGATCATGCCGCCGGGGACGCGCAGCTTCAATCCCTTGAAATCCTCGATCGGTGCGGATCGGCTTCTTCGAGTGGATGATGTTCGGGCCGTGGTGGATGCGGTTCGACGTAGTAGAGACCCTGCTTGGCGAAGATCTCGCGCGCCGCCTGGAGGCCGCCCTTGCTGTAGAAGAAGATGTCCCACTCGTGCGGGTAGCGCAGACCCATCAGGTACGACTGAAAGGAAGGCCGTCGCCGGCATCTTGCCGCCCAGTACACGGTGAACGAATTCATCGCTTCGAGCACGCCGTTCTTGACGCCGTCGAGCAAGCTCGAAATCGCCGACCACTTCCTTGGCGGCGAACGGCTTGATCTCGAGCTCGCCGCCGGTCTTCTCCTTGATCGTGCCGGCCCAGGTCTTGAATGTCTGCAGGCCGACGCCCGCGGGCCACGACGTCTGGACCTTCCAGGTCGTCGTTTCGGCGGCGGCGGCATTGCGGATGAAAGGCGCGCCGACAATGCGGCGCCGCCGGCGGCGATACCCGCCGCCTTCAGCAGGCGCCGGCGGGCCGGCTGGACAGGCTTGGTGACAGCCGGGCTGTCATTGCGATCATTCATCTGCTCCTCCTAGCTGGTAACGGAAGTTCCTTATCGGCCTCTTTCGGACCGGGATGCAATCTTGCACTCCAATGCGGGCGTAGAGCAAGCAAAATCCGGCGTGGCCGGGCCGGGCTCGCCCGTTGCCGGTCGCCAGCGGCGAGGCACCATGAAAAACCGGTAATCCGGCACGCGAACCGTTGCGGGCCGCCGGTGCGCGGGAGTAACCTCGATCTTGAGATGCCGGTGCGAAGGAGACCCGGCACGAAAGGGAGGAGCCCGATGCTGGTCAGCGAAATCTTGCGGATCAAAGGGAACGCGCTGTTCACGACGGCGCCCGAGGGTTCGGTGCTCGAAGCAGTCAAGGTCATGGCGCATCACGACATCGGCTCGCTGGTCGTGATGGACCATGGACGGATGGTGGGCATGCTGACCTTTGCCGAAGTGCTGCAGGCGTTGTCGATGCGGCAGGGGAGCTCGGCGACCTCAGGGTCAACGAGATCCAGGTGAACGACCCGCTGACCGCGACCACCGCACTCGACGTGATGGAGCTACGCCGGGCGATGCTCGAGCGCCACGCGCGCTATGTGCCGGTCATCGACGGCCCGACGCTGCTGGGCGTTGTTTCGTTTCACGATGTCGCCAAGGCGGTCTACGAAGAGCAGAGCTTCGAAAACCGCATGCTAAAGAGCTACATCAAGAACTGGCCCGACGCGGACGAGCAGTAACTGCTCGGCGCGAGCGTGAGGGCCGCGATGCGAGCCGGGTCGGGCCCCGCGTTTTGCCGAGCGTCAGTCCTTGCCCAGCAGGAACATCGCGGGCCTGCCGGAAAGATGCAAACACGGCGCCGCGCGCCATTGTTCCACCGTGCGGCTGACGATCTGTTCGCTCGCCAGCGTCAGATCGGCGGCGACGCAGAAACGGGTCTGCGGACGGCAAACCGCCAGCGCTGCCGCAACCATCGCCTCATTGCGATAGGGCGTCTCGATAAAGAGTTGCGTGGCGCCGGTGCGTATCGCAGCATCGTCGAGCGCACGCAAAGCCTTGGCGCGCGCTTCTGGCCGGACGGGAAGGTAGCCGTGGAAGGCGAAGCTCTGGCCGTTCATCCCGGAAGCCATTAGCGCGAGCAAGAGGGCCGACGGCCCGACCAGTGGCACGACGCGAATGCCGGCACGATGCGCCGCGGCGACGAGCGGTGCGCCGGGATCGGCAACGCCGGGGCAACCGGCATCCGAAATCAGCGCCAGATCTTCGCCCGCCAGCGCTGGCGCAAGCAGCGCCGCCACCTCGTTCGCCGGCGTGTGCTCGTTCAGTTCGGCGAAGCCGATCTGCTGCAACGCATGGTCGGACGGCAGCGATTTCACGAAGGCCCGTGCAGTCTTGGGTGTCTCGGCGACGAAATGTCGAAGCCGCCGCGCGATCGCGATCGTATCCGCCGGCAGCACCGACGACGGCTCGATCGCACCGAGCAGGTTCGGCAGCAGGTACAGCCTCCCGGTCGCGTCGCGCTGGGTCTTCACAACGGCTGCAGGCCCTCGGCGATCAGCATATCGGTCAGCCGGATAAGCGGCAGGCCGATCAATGCCGTCGGATCATCGCTGGCGACGCGCGTGAACAGCGCGATGCCAAGCGCTTCGACCCTGACCGATCCGGCGCAATCGTACGGCTGGTCGCGCGCGAGATAATCTTGGAGCGCCGCATCGCCCAGCTGGCGAAAGGTGCTGGCGACGTCGACCAGCGCCCGGCGACAACGCCCGCTGCGCGCATCTAGGAGAGCCAAGCCGGTATGAAAGACGATCGTGTGTCCTTGCATCGCCCGCAGCTGCTCCAGCGCCTCGGCGGCGTCGCGCGGCTTGCCGATGGCGCTGCCCTGAAAATCGGCGACCTGGTCGGAACCGACGATCAACGCGTCCGGATGGGCGCTCGCCACGGCGTGTGCCTTGGCCTCCGCCAGCCGAACGGCGGTGTCGGCCGGCGCCTCGTCCGGATTCGGCGACTCGTCGATGGCTGGCACGGCAACCGAGAATGGGATGCCCAGCCGTTCGAGTAGTGCCTTGCGATACGGCGAGGCCGATGCGAGCACCAGCGGACGCGCGGGGCGAGGCGAAGTTGTTGTTTTCACAGTTTTCTTTGACACTCGAGGCCAAGCCGGCTATTATGCAACGTTTGTCCTGCCTGTAGCGGCCGGGCCATGCATCGCCGCCGGCTTTGTCGCCGGACGTGATGTTTGCCGGCCAAAAAGGCCAACCCAGGACCAACCCGGATGGCGATTCGGACGACTGACGCATGCGCGCACGGGCGCTTCGACGCCTTTGAATTGTCCGCTGAAGGCGGCAAGCTGGCGGGGGAGCTCGATGCGGGGACACTGCCTCGGGTTGCCGATCAACTGGCGGTAGGTGCCGATGCGGCGCCGATCGCGTGGCGGATCACCGGCGGCCGCGACGCGGCAGGGCGGCCTTCGTTGACGGTGCGGCTCGACGGCGCGGTCCCGCTGGTATGCCAGCGCTGCCTGCAACCGTTCGTGGCACCGGTCGCGCAAGCGACGGACTTGCTGCTCGCGCGCGACGAAGCCGAGCTGGCGCGTCTGGATGTGGAAGAGCCCGAGGTTGTGCTGGCGAACACAACGCTCGATCCGCGCAACCTGGTCGAGGACGAGCTTTTGTTGTCGCTTCCGTTATCGCCGCGCCACGGCGAGGAAGAATGCGCAGCGGCGCGCCGTGCGATGGCAGACGACAGCAAGCTCTCGCCATTCGCCGGATTGGCGGCGCTGAAGGGCCGCAATCCGGATTGAGCAACGCCGGCGGGCGCTTGCAGCAATTTCGAACAGGCGGAAAACTGTCTCTTTGTACCGACCGAATCTTTGAGGAGTCAAAGGCAATGGCTGTCCAGCAGAACAAGAAGTCACCGTCGAAGCGCGGCATGCATCGCGCCCACGATTTTCTTCCGAAGCCACCGCTCGCGGTCGAACCGGTCAGCGGCGAGGTCCACCTTCGCCACCACATCAGCCCGAGCGGCTACTATCGCGGCAAAAAAGTAGTCAAGACCAAAGCCGACGAATAAGCGGCCCACGCGTCCCGGGTCCGGCACTACGATGAGAGGAAGCGCGACCCGAGCGGACCGGCACGGCACGCGGGCGGGACCCTTCGCCGTCAAGGGCGCAGCTCACGCGCGAATGGCGGCGCCGCCCGACGCCGCCCCCGACGTAATCACGGTTGCTATCGACACCATGGGCGGCGACCATGGGCCGCGGGTGACGGTCGCCGCAGCGCTGGCGTTTCTCGCTAAGACGCCCAGCGCAAAAGTGATCCTGGTCGGCCGCGAGAACGAAGTGCGCCAGGCGCTGGCTGCGAGCCGGACCCGGGCCATCGACCGCGTCACCGTGCAGGCGGCGAGCGAAGTGGTCGAGATGCACGAGCCGCCCGCCGACGCATTGCGTCGCAAAAAGGACTCGTCGATGCGCGTCGCCATCAACCTGGTCAAGGACGGTGCGGCACAAGCGTGTGTCTCGGACGATCTTTTCTGGCCCTGCTCATCTCGATCCCTTTCTCCGTGGCCATCTCTGTTTTTCTTGGGGAGTATTTTAAGGAAGGGGCCCTCTCCTCCTTTCTGAAAAGCTCCATCGAGGTCCTGGCCGGTATCCCTTCGGTTATTTATGGTCTGTGGGGGTTGTTCATTCTCAGTCCCGATCGTCCGGGAAATGCAAATGAAAATGGGCGTGCCCGGGGAAGGGGTCGGTATTTTCTCTTCCTCGCTGATCCTGGCCATTATGGTCATCCCTTATGCGGCCTCCATCGGCCGGGAGGTCATTTCCCTGGCCCCGGCCGATCTCAAAGAGGCCGCCTTTTCCCTCGGGGCCACCCGGTATGAGGTCGTCAAAAAAATCGTCCTGCCCTATGCCCGCTCGGGGATCATCGCCGGTGTTTTGCTTTCCCTGGGAAGGGCCCTGGGAGAAACCATGGCGGTAACCATGCTGATCGGCAACCGGAATAGCATCCCTCATAGCATTTTCGATCCGGCCAATACCATGGCCAGCGTCATCGCCAATGAATTTACCGAAGCCACCACGACCGTTTATGTCGCCTCGTTGATCAATATCGCCCTGGTGCTGTTTCTGGTCACCATGGTGGTCAATCTCATCGGGACCTACATCATCAAGAAATTCAGCATCGCGGCGGAAAGAGAAGTCACCTGATGGAATCGAATACGACCTGGCGCATTTTTAAAAATACCATTCTTTAAGTGGCTTATCGTGCCTCCTCTCCTTTCTTTCCATCTCGCCCATGCTCCTGATCCTGTTCTATATCGGGAAGAACGGGATATCTTCCATCAATTGGGCCTTCCTCACCCAAGTCCCCCGGCCCATGGGGGAAATAGGGGGCGGGGTTTTTAACGCCATTGTGGGCACCTTCTTTCTTATTTTACTCTCCAGTCTCTTCTCCGTGCCGGTTGGAATAGCCGCGGGAATCTACCTGTCGGAAAAAAGGGAGGGCGCCTCTCCCGGACAGTGAAGGTGTGTGTTGAAATCCTGCAAGGCACGCCGTCGATCGTCATCGGCATCATCGCCTATACCTGGATCGTCGGCCCCTGAGGAGCTTCTCCGTTGTTTTCCGGGGGCATCGCCCTGAGTATGATGATGATCCCGGTGATCATCAAGTCCACCGAAGAGACCTTGAAGCTCATCCCCTATCATCTGAAGGAGGCCGCCCTGGCCCTGGGGGTGCCTTATCATAAGGACCATTTTAAAAGTCATTTTACCGGCGGGGATGAGCGGCATAGTGACCGGCATCTTATTAAGTATCGCCCGGATCACCGGGGAAACCGCCCCTTTGCTTTTTACCTCTTTCGGCAATCCCTTTTTAAATTGGAATCTTTTTAAACCCATGGAGTCTTTGCCCCATCTCATTTTTTATTATGCCACCAGCCCCTATCCGGAATTTCACCAATTTTGCCTGGGGGGCCTCTTTTATCCTGGTGGGTCTGGTCCTGATGTTTAATCTTATCGCCCGGAGAGTATCAAAAAGATGGAAGATCCAGTTGTAAATGTCTTAAAAATTGAAAATTTCTCCGCCGGCTATGGAGAAAACCGGGTACTGAAAGACGTCAATCCTTTCTATCGTCGACAATAGCGTCACCGCCCTTATGGGTCCTTCGGGTTGCGGCAAAACCACCATCATCCGCTGCATCAACCGGATGCATGAGCTGATTCCCGGCGCCACCATCGACGGAAAGATCTACTTGCGGAATAAAGATATCTACGCCATGGAACCGATCGTGCTCCGAAGAAAAGTCGGCATGGTCTTCCAAAAACCGAATCCCTTTCCGACCATGAGCATTTATGATAATGTCATCGCCGGCTATAAACTGAACGGGATCCGTCTTTCCGAAAGGAAACCGAAGAAATCGTGGAACGGTCCCTCCAAGCGGCCGCCTTATGGAACGAGGTCAAGGATTCCCTGCACCGAAAGGGGACCTTTTTGTCCGGAGGCCAGCAACAAAGGCTTTGCATCGCCCGGGCCCTGGCCATGAATCCTGAAATCCTTTTATTGGATGAGCCGACTTCCGCTCTGGACCCGAAATCCACCTCTCATATCGAGGAATTGATCGCCGACCTGAAAGAAACCGTCACCATGCTCCTAGTCACCCACAATATCGCCCAGGCCGCACGGGTTTCCGATTATACGGCTTTTATCTACCTTGGAGAATTAATTGAATATGGTTGACGAAAACGATGTTTACCGTTCCCAAAGACAAGAGAACGGAAGAATATTTAACCGGGAAATTCGGTTGATCGGGGGAAGCTATGTTGGAAAAAAAATTGCCGAGCTCAGGAAGACCTTGATCGGATATGCCCTCCTGGTGGAAAAAATGATCGACGACAGCATCGGCGGGCTGTTAAGAAATGACCGGGATTTGCTCCTTCAGGTCATCGAAAAAAGTGAAAAAAAGGCCAATGAGACGGAAATCCTGATCGATGACCTCTGTACGACGATGATCGCCCAATTCAGTCCCAAGGCCAAGGAATTGCGGACCATCTTGATGAGTCTGAAAATCAACAATGACCTGGAAAGGATTGCCGATCATGCCGCCAATAGCGCCGAAAACGGCCTTTTTCTTATCACCCAACCTTTGGTCAAACCTTTGCTGGATCTGCCCAGGATGGCCGAGGCGACTATCGGCATGCTGCGAGACGCCGTCAACGCCTTTGTCCATGAAGATCCGGACCTGGCGGTCAGTGTCTGCGAACGGGACAATATTGTGGACGGTTTGGCCTCCCAGATTTTGCGAGAACTGATCACCTACATGATTGCCGATCCGAAGACGATCGAGAGGGCCTTCACCTCTTGAAAATCGCCCACAATTTGGAACGGACCGCCGATCTTGCCACCAATATCTCCGAACATGTGATTTATATGATCGAGGGGAAAGTGGTCAAACACCAGCAACAAAAATAAAATTGATCGCCGGTTGATATTTATGGTTGTTCGCCCTTTTGGTTGGGAGGCCTCATTTTGTTATCCATATCTCCCGGTAATATAATCATTTGTTCTTTCATCCCGGGGCTTGGTGAAGATCTGGCCGGTGGTCCCGAACTCGATCAGTTCGCCCAGGAGCATAAACCCGGATTCGTCGGAGATGCGGGCGGCCTGTTGCATATTGTGGGTGACGATAACGATGATGTACTTTTCCTTGAGCTCCAGCATCAGGCTCTCTATTTTTTCTGTGGCCATGGGGTCCAGGGCCGAGCAGGGTTCGTCCATTAAAACGATGCGGGACTCCAGGGCCAGGATCCGGGCCATGCAAAGGCGCTGCTGCTGTTCCAGGGTCAGCGAGAGGGCCGATTGAGCCAGACGGTCTTTTAAGGTTTTCCACAACCCCACAGCCGAAAGGGAATTGTGAACGATTTCTTCGCGCCGGTCTTTTTCATTCGGAAGGAGCCGGTGCATGTTGGGTCCTAAAGGGTTGGTTTCAGTGCCGTCCAATAATGCTCGAATTCACTGAGCAATACGAGTTCCGGTGATTCCAGCCAGGGGGAGTCTGCCCGGTCGGCATAGACCAGGATATTCGTCTCGACAGCGATCATCCTCCCCGGCTCTCGTAGCTCATATCGCGAATGCGCTCCCATGACGCCCCTTCCAAGGGGGGCTGCAACCCCCCGCCTTTGAAGGAGGCTCTCCGCAGATTTGCGGTCACTCGATGCAACAGGAGGAAACCAGGCGCCACTTTTTGATCTGGATCCTCAAGGAGATCCTTTAACTGGGGCGCGGTAAAGAATCTCCCTTCCGTGGCCTCATCCAGGTTCAGGCGGATGGTTTCGTCGGTCCGGCCGACAAAAAGGGTCACAAACTCCCAACCGGTTTCTTGACAGGCCGGATGCCGGTAGACCTCGGTTAATTCGGTATCAATCCCCAGTTCCTCACTCCAGTTCCCGATGGGCGGCGATTTCCGGGCTCTCCCCGGGGATCAGATGGCCGGCGGCCGAAGAATCCCAATGTTCCGGGTATTGGTCTTTTCGGGGGGATCGTTTCTGCAGGTAGATTTCCCCTCTGAGAATTAAAAATGAAAATATGCACCGAACGGTGCCAAAGCCCTTGCCGGTGAATCTCCGCCCGGTCGCGGATCCCGGTGACCCGGTTATTTTCATCCACTATTTCCAACATTTCATGTTCGGGAGGTAGTTGCATTGGTTTTTTCTGTCCTTCGGTTCAGTATGAAAATAAAATCGAATTTCGAATATTGAAATATTTCATCCTTCGTGGGTGTCCGCCCCGGGCAGGAAGATTTACGCGATTTTGGGGAATTAGGGCTTGAAAATCAAAGGCATCTTTCTCATAGTAATAGGAAAGCGAGGAGTCAGCCGCCTGAAGACAGTGAGGACAGCCCATGGGTTTCAAAATAAGCCTCTTGGTTCTATTGGTATTTCTGATCAATCCGCTATCGGTCTTTCCTCAAAACAAATCCGAGGAACCCGACTACGAAAGCCTGGCGAAGAAAAAGGCCCATCATCGGAAGACCGGATTTTTCAACCCCTGGCTACCCCAAAATCAACCCGGGGGGGTATGGCGTTTCCTGCGGTGGAAATTGGGCTCCAACCCGTATGCCAAGGAGAAAAAGAAACCCATCCAGTTTCCCAGTATCCCGACCAATGTCAAGAAAATTCAAAGCCACGGGGATTCCATCACCTATCTCGGTCACGCCACCCTCTGGATCCGGCTGAAGGGCCAGAATATTATAACCGACCCGGTTTTCGGGGATATCGTTTTTTTTGTCAAGCGGCACGCGCCCTTTCCGATTCCTTTGGAGGAACTCCCCGACTTCCAGGTGGTCCTAATTTCGCACGGCCACTTTGATCACCTGAATGAGGACAGTATTCGCCGACTGGGCACCGCGCCCCTGTATTTGACCCCGCTCGGCTATAAGGATTGGTTTGAATCCGTGGTCCCCGGGGCTCGGGTAGTGGAACTGGACTGGTTTGAAACCTATACCTTCCAGGGTATTACCTACCGACTGCTTCCGGCCCAGCATTGGACCAAGCGGTCGCTTTTCGATACCAATCAACGCCTCTGGGGGTCTTGGCTGGTAGAGGGAGGCGGGCGAAAGGTTTTTTTTGCCGGAGATTCGGGTTATTTTTCCGGTTACCGGGAGTTCGGCAAAAAATTCGGCCCCCTGGACGCGGCCCTGATGCCGGTAGGGCTCTATGAACCGCGCTGGTTCATGCAACCCTATCATATGGATCCTCGGGAAGCGATAAAAGCTACCTTGGAGATGCGGGCTAAGGTTCTTATCCCTCAACAATGGGGGGTCTTTGATTTAACCGATGAGCCGATGGACCTGCCACCCAGGGATTACCGGGAAGCTGCCGGAGCGGCCGGCTTGAACGAACAATCTACCCCTTTGGTCGAACATGGGGGGACCTGGTATTTCCCGGATCAGAATAACCGCTGAGTGCGGGTCCTTACACGAGAAGGGGTTTTACGCTTAACGATCGATTCCAGGGGACGCCTGAAGGAAAGAGTAAAGATTTTTCCCGAACCTGCCGATAAAAATACACCAATCTCTTTTCGGGGAGGAGGACTCTTCATGGTCCAGATAAATAATACGACCTTGTCGGCGCTGCGGGCCTTTGAGCGAAAATTCCAGGTAACCGCCAACAATATCGCCAATGTGAACACGGACGGGTTCAAAAGTAGCCGGACCTTGCTGAAGGACAATTCCCCGGCCGGGGTAGAAGCGGTGATTGACCGGGTCGACACCCCGGGGTTCCTCAGGCCCGCCGAGGACGGAAGTCCGGATATGAGGGAATCGTCCAACGTGGACTTGGAGGGAGAACTCGTGGGGCTGGTCCTCACCAAACGGGATTACCAGGCCAATATAAATGCCTTAAAGCTGGAAGAAGGGACTATCGGCACAGTCCTGGATCTTATCGCCAAGTAACTGTTTTTCAATCCAAATTATTACCTGCCGCGAAAACCACGTCTAACTATCGCTTCCTTTACCAACAGGGTATTTCCTTTGAAGTCGGTTCGATGATGCATGGATATGGCCCGGCGGGCCTCCCACTGAGTGGACATTTCCACAAAGGCAATCCCTTTGGGCTGGCCGGTCTGCCGATCAGAGACAATCTTTACGGACACGACCTCCCCGGCGTTGGAGAAAAGGGTTTTGAGTTCGGGTTCACTGGCCTGAGCGGGGAGATTGGCCACATAAATTTTTTTATTCATTAGACCTCCTGAATTATAAAAAAACCCGCAAAGAAGTTGTCGAGGGTTCTTTGCGGGCCCAATCAACAACTTAGAAGAAGTTTTGGGCGCAAGGCACTCAAATAAGGCTATTATAACCTTGCTTAGAACTAAAAGCAAGCAAATCGGCCGGGTTTCGGGAAATCAGGAAATATTGAATGATTTCAATGAAAAAGCAGAGAAAGTGGTGGGTATTAGGGGGTAAAAAACTCTACCGCCTATTGCCCGGCCAGGCCGGTTGATATAATAAGGCGCTTCGACCCTTCGGATGCCAGCCTTCCGCAAGTGCTATGAAGGCCGGCGGGTCAGCTTCGACAGCGAGTAGGCAAAAAGGTTCCGTCGGCGGTCAACGGCATGATTCGTGCTTGCGTTCGGTGAAATCAATTGATAGACTTGTACAGTAAATTGGACAGGAGTGTTGCTATGCGTATTGTAAATTTTTCTGTGGCACGAAACGCCCTCAAGGGTATATTAGATCAGGCTGTCACGGATGCCGATTTCACCGTGATCACACGTCGTGACGCACCGGATGCGGTGGTAATGTCGCTCGACACTTTCAACAGCCTGATGGAAACCGTCCACCTGCTTAAGTCCCCGGCTAATGCCGCGCACTTGGCGCGTTCGATCAAGCAGTACCGTAGAGGCAAAGTGGCAGCCCGAGATCTTCCGGATGCCTAATCGGTTGACCTGGACGCTTGCGGCTTGGGAGGATTACCAGTACTGGCAAGGGCAGGATAAAAAGACACTTAAGCGCATCAACCTGCTGATTCAGGACGCTCTGCGCAGCCCCTTTACGGGCATCGGCAAACCAGAGCCTTTGCGTGAGAATCTTGTGGGATTTTGGTCACGCCGCATCGATGAAACTAACCGGCTGGTCTATGCCATTGATCATGATGATTTGGTGGTGATCGCTTGCCGCTACCATTATGAATAGCACAGCTCCTATTTGAAAAGCCCAACCCCGCCTAATCCCATCTTCTTCAGAAACCCCCTCTTTCCCTAAATCCTCCGAGCGTGTCTGGGGTTCTCTTTGAGCTTACTTTTCGATTGACAATACCCCCAAGAATTGATTTCATTGACCCGTCTTTACGAATAATCCTACAATCAACTCCATCTTTAAAGCAAAGTGATTTTATAAATTAAACGATCCCATCGGGCCTTTAATCCTCGTTTGACGTCCAACAGAAAGACGGAGGGAACAAAAGGTGCCAACCAAGACCAATAGGTTGCAGCGTATCGACGGGGCTTACCACTTTGACTTCCGCCCGACTAGCGACTACCGGCAGGCGCAAACCTCGCCGGGCCAGAGAAAAATAGCCAAAGTCGCCGATTTCCTTTCTGATCACCGTGCAGTAAAAAAAGACCACAGCGTTCAACTCCTGATTTTGGGTGGAACGGCCACTTGTTCTTCCACCCCGCTGGCGCAAGAAAGCCTGGACGTGATCAGCTCCCGGCGAAGAAGGCTTCTGCCCGTGGTGAAAGAGGACAAACCGGCGAATCCAGGATATATAGTGCGGGATGGTCTTCTTCTGTGCCCCGGATTCCCGCAGTACGGCAATGGTTCCCTCAGGCCGGAGCGGCTGGGGGGGTCAATGGCGCCACGCCCCGGCGAGTCGTTTGAGGCATAGCATCCCTCCTCATTGGGGTCATATGCGTCATGATCACATAGAGATTATGGGCTGCCAGGCCTTTTTTTGAGGCATAGCATTCCTAGAGGTGCTCAATAGGGATGCTATTTTTGAGGCATAATACTATGTTATGCCTGAAATGTGAACCAACGAATGTAGCATCGATGATGGAAGCATATATTAAAACCGTTTTCCTTGAGGAGGTGCATCCGTGAGCAATGATTTGACCTTGGAGGCGTTTGAAACAGAATGGCTGGCTGACGTCACAGCCGGAAGCCCCAATACATTAGAACTCGGCAGAAGATTCGCAAAATGTTAGTGAACCATTGGCTTTAATTTGCAGAAGACATAGAGTCTCCAGATGACGTTGTTTACTGCGATGGTACGGGCGACGGTGGTATAGACATTGCGTATTTACAGAGAGGTGACGACACTGAAGAGAATTCTAACGGGGGTGACACTTGGTATTTAGTCCAGAGTAAATATGGTTCTGCATTTTCCGGGACTAAGACTTTATTGGAAGAAGCCCAGAAACTGATTGATACCATTGACGGGAAAAGAAGTAATCTCTCGTCCCTAGGCGGCAGGTCTTGTTGAGAGGCTTCAGACTTTTCGTAAACAGGCATCCGAGAAGGACAAGATGGTCCTTGTATATGCTACTCAAAGACCGTTGTCTGAAGATGAGAAACGTGCGGTAGAAGATATTAGGGCCATGGGAAAAAGTCGTCTTGGGGCGATTTTTGAGACTGATGCCATTAACCTTGAAATAATCTATCACAGGACTCTTGACGAAGTCAGCCGAGTGAAAAAAACTCGCGTGTCGATATCCGCCCACTTGGTTCCGTCTGGTGAAGAAATGCTTGTCGGTTCCGTTGGTTTGGTGCAACTATTTGATTTCCTGAAGACCTACAAAACCAGAACAGGCGATCTTGATATTCTTTATGAGAAGAATGTTAGAAAGTTTCTTGGTAACAGACGGAAGGTAAACAGAGGAATTGAAAACACCCTTTTGACAAAACCTGAAAGGTTTGGTCTTTACAATAACGGAATTACGATTGTTGTCGAGCAGTTTGAAAAACTGCCTAACAACATTGAATACGAACTTACAGGAGCCTTTTGTCGTCAATGGATGTCAGACGACGAGGACAATTTGGGAGGTATTGTATAGGAAGCTTGAAGCCGGCGGGACAGGTCAAAACCCCGAACTGGAGACATGGAAAAGAAGACTTGGGAAAGGTATCGTTGTCATTAAGATCGTTAAAGTTGGGATAGGCGGCGATGAACTTCTTACCGAAACAACACGATTTACGAACAGCCAGAATGCGGTAAGTGATAAGGACTTCTTGGCCCTTGAGAGTGACTTTCAAAAGTGGTCAAAGAGTACTGGCTTCGCAATACAATGTGTTTTTGGAAATACAACGCGGTGGCTGGGATTCTCAAAAGGCATACCAAAAACAGAACCCTGATACCAAACAGTTTTTCCGAATGCGTAAACGCCTTTGACCTGTTGAAGGTTTATGGTGCGGCATGGTTAGGAGAAGCAGGTATTGCATTTGGCAAGAATCCACCATTTGCGCCGGGAGGAAGTCTGTTTCACAAAATTGTTAATCAGGAGGACTTTAGTCTCGATGATCTGTATGCCGCATTCCAACTATATAAGGCGGGTACACGTTTTAAGTTTGGCCGTGGAGCAGAAAAGCAACAACGAGGACAAACAAGGCACTTGTTCTATATGCTGACTGTCGAGCTGCTTAAGGATTGTTTCATTGCGGCTGACAGAGCAGCTACAAACAAAAACCTCACCAAGACGTTCTTAAAGCTCTTCGAGCCCAAAAATGAGGCTGTACTGAGTGCACTGTTGGAATACGCAATTTCCACTGCCGACGATTACCTAACTGTAGGACATGAGTATAGCGTGTTCAAAGAGCCTAAGTATCTTGAAAAAGGTAGCGATTTAAATAGTTTTCTGAAATGGGATCAGCTTGGTAAGGGAAATCAGTCAACACCCTTGCTTAACAACTTACTTGCACAATACAAGATAGCAATGAAGGGGGGTATAGGAGGCCAGCTGAAATACAGAGACATGATAAGGGACATCATTCTGGCCCCTGACAAAGAGGAGTAGTGCATGGCATAACCATCGGCTGCACTGGATCGCCGAAAAAGCCGGCGCCCAGTGAGCCGTATGTTGGCGCCGCCTGCGGCGTCGTCCCTATCGGGTCCCTGTCCCGGTCGGCTCCGCCTACGGCTGCGCCAACCAGGTCATTGGACCGCGATGGCCCTTGCGCACATGGGCCTTCGGCCCCCGCGGCGCGTTTCGGGCCACGCCTCAACGCCGCATTAACCCAAGCTGGAAGCCTCAAGGCTTGAAGCAAAATGGGGGAGGGAAATGACATCATACTTTTGCGGCCTTTCAACAGATGGGCCTCTTTGAGAACTACTCTCTAATATTCCCGGAGACAGCCTTATTGATGCTATCCTATTTTAAATATTGTGTGGTCGAGGTGAAAGGGGATAATGGAAAGGACCACCCATCGTAAAACGTGGTTGGAAACACTATACGTGGCTGTCGCCAAATGGTACGCAGATCGATATGCTGCTGCCTTGAAGACGGAAGAGGACAATGCTGTGGCCTTGGTCCTAATTTTTCACGCTACCTTTCGTGTCAAAGTGCCGCTGGCCCTATTTGCCCCTCGAGAAAATAATAGAATATGGGTCACCCTTCCCAATGAAGTCCTCCCTGGTGAGGAGGTACTCAAGTGGATATTGAACCCGCCCAACCTTCAGACTATGGATACACAAGAACTGAAGAGTTGCGGACAGAGTGACTGAAGTTGCCAAGCAACTGGAAGCATAAGAACCAATTTGATGACGGCAGATGACCCTAGCAAGTATCTCCAAGCCCTCATTAGTAGCATTCCATTGCATATCGAAAGGAGCGTTGAGGACATCCTCATTGGAGATGACGCCAGCATCGGGCTTGCCGTTTGGGAAATGCATTTGGCAGTTGAGAAGTCGTTTAAACTTCTAATCCGGCAATATGGTGGAACACCATCAAATATTCATGATCTTATCCGACTATCGGAAGTCGCCGTAGGTTTCTAAGTGGTTCTTGTTGATTCCTCGGCCCTGGGTATTCCATCCCACGAGAAACCCATGACGGCATTGGGGAGGAGAATTTTCGAAACCGGCGAGTCATCATTGCCATCCTTTTGTCCTTACAGGGGACGTCACAAAAGCGCTCAAACGACAATTTGTAATGAATAATGCCAGGTTGCAGGTTCGTAGTCTTATAGAACCAGAATAGGTCTTAACAAGTCGGTGGAGGAGGAGCCGGGCTACTTATCAGTTTCATTTCATAGTCGGCATCCTTTCTAGAGCGTGAGTACGCCCAAATAATCTCTTCCTCTTTGAAGCCACCCGGCCCTCCTCTTTCCGTTATGCACGTGATCAAAACCAAGAGTGTGAAGGGGCCTGAAATTGAAGACGGACATTCCAAAAGACTTCTTGGATCAATATGAGAACAGAGCAGCAACATTTGGAGAAGACCTTGGAGCAGGGGACGGCCTTATTACGGCTAAGGCTCAGTCAGTTGGAACCGCCAGAACAGGGAGTCGAGTTAAGATTACCCGAGGCCGAAGAGTCAAACGTCCGGCAAAACTGTGGAAGAATGCCCAAAAGGCAGGTTTGCCGTTTGAGGACGTCTTCACCCGCGTGGAAGACATATTGGGATTTCGGATCTCTGCAATAATCTTTCACATTAGGCCAATAGTGAGATCCTTCAGATTGCCCTTATTGAGGCCCGGAAAATCAAGGTATGACCGGCTCCCCCACTAAGGTTGGCTTCAGGCGACCCATATAGACGTGGATGTCCATCTTTCTTGCGGCGGCCAGCTCGCTCCCTTGGAGATTCAGATATGAACGTTAGAGCAGGATACTAGAGCACGGCCGCCCGTGCTGACTTGTATTGCAGTGATTTCACAACCGATGCGCCGGATATCCCAGGCGCTGTAACTCAATTGTCTGCCATCGCTGAAATCGGACCGAACCAGCAGGAGGAGCTAACCATTGCCCATCAGTCGAAAAGCTAAAGGACTCAGATGGCATCACACCACAGTGATTGGCTTTGTTATACAAACACAAATTTGAAGAGGAAATCTACGAATGGACTCTCATTGATTGGGTTCTCCATGAAGGAACCGAAGCAGACAAGATAGAGAACTGAAACCATCCTTGATAACACTGAACTTAGGGAAATCCTACAACAAAGCAGCCAACAAGATTTGTGGCTTCCCTCTTAAGAACAGCGAATGGTCTGTATTCAGTGCCCTAGCCGGGACTGAATCATCCCCCACACTTGGCATAGGGGAGGTAAATCGAAGCGGATGCAGAGGGAATGGGACGAAATCGTGACGACTATCCACGGGGAGGCTTTATCTGAGAATGCCCGAAACGATTGAGGAGTTCATTGAGGATCTTCGATCAGGGGTTGTCCCCACAGAAGCTCTGGCGGAATTGAGAGGGATACAGAGCTGCTACCATTATGGAAAGTAGATCCTTCGACCAGAGCAAGCGGCGGAGGCTGTTCTGAATTACTACGGGAATCCAGATATCGATGTGGACCTTGAGTCTCTATTTGAGGGCCTCAGTGGTGAGGACGCGCCCGAGGATCGAGAGCGTTGATTTTAGCGGTGCCTGCCAATACTGCGGACATCAGATAAATATAGGATCGATTGAGCCACTATTAAGGGAACCTGACCAGTTGCATAACGACCGGATGCACCAGATCAACGGGAAAAGGCCCACCGCCTCCCGGTTACCCAGGCGTTAGCGCAGCCTGCGTCGTTGCAATGCCGGAGATCGCCGTCTTAAACCCCCATTCCCAGCAGGACGCTTGGGAAGCGTGAAAGTAGTTTAACCCGGGGATTCCCCGCCCGAGGGGAACACGGACGAGGGCGTCTGGGCTGCATCACGGGCGATTATCCGAACCGTCCGGTAATGTAATCCTCGGTCTGCCTCAGCTCGGGGCGGGTGAAGAGCGTGGCGGTATCATTTATTTCGATCAGTTTCCCCAGGTAGAAGAAAGCGGTGATGTCCGAAACCCGGGCGGCCTGCTGCATGTTGTGGGTGACGATGACGATCGTATATTTTTTTTTCAACTTCTGAATCAGGTCCTCGATCTTCTGCGTGGCGATCGGGTCCAGGGCCGAGGCCGGTTCGTCCATCAGGATCACCTCCGGCTGAACGGCCAGGGCTCGGGCGATGCACAGGCGCTGCTGCTGGCCGCCGGACAGGCCCAGGGCCGACTCATACATCCGGTCCTTGACTTCATCCCAAATGGCGGAATCGACCAGGCTTTTTTCCACGATCTCCCCAATTTTCCGTTTGTCCTTCATCCCGTTGATGCGCAAGCCGTAAGCCACGTTGTCGAAGATACTCTTGGGAAAAGGATTGGACTTCTGAAAGACCATGCCCACCCGACGACGGACGTCCACTACATCCAGATCGCGGCCATAGAGGTTCTCCCCGTCCAGCAGAATCGTTCCCTCGATTCGGGTCCCCAGGATGGTTTCATTCATCCGGTTGAAACAGCGCAGGAAGGTGCTCTTACCGCAACCGGAGGGGCCGATAAAGGCCGTGACCCGATTGGCGGGAATGTCCATGTTGATATTTTCCAGGGCTTTTTGAGAACCGTAATAAAAATCAAGATCTTTGACGCTGATTTTAACTGGCTGGCCGTTGGACCCCCCGCCATCCCCTGGTTTTTTTTCATATTCGATGTTGACCATTATTGATGACCTCGCAAAAAGTCAAAAAACGACTTTCTGCTCGGCGGGGGAGGGTCTTCCCTCCCCCGCCATTTGAAGTGAATTCAAATGGTTCCACCCCTACCCCAGACCGGGGCTTAATCGCCCTCGGTCTGTCGACGGACTTCTTGCGAGCCCGTCATTATTGACCCATTCGCGCTTTCTTCCGGAAATGATAGCGGATCAACACCGCCACCATGTTCAGGCAAAGGACGAGGGCGATCAAAACCAGGGCGGTGCCGTAGGCAATCGGTCTGACCCGGGCGATGTCCTGATGTTGGGTCGATAGGATGTAGAGGTGGTAGGGCAGGGCCATGAACTGATCGAACAGCGACTTGGGCAGGTCGGGGATGAAGAAGGCGGCCCCGGTAAACAGGATGGGCGCGGTTTCCCCGGCCGCCCGGGCCAGACCCAGGATGGCCCCGGTCAACATGCCCGGGATGGAGTAGGGCAGCACGTTGGTGCGGATGGCCTGCCATTTGGTGGCCCCCAGGGCCAGGGCCCCGTCACGGTAGGGTTTGGGCACGGTCTTCAAGGCCTCTTCGCTGGCCGTGATCGTCCAGGGGAGCGTCAATAGCCCCAGGGTCATCCCGGCGGAGAGGATGCTGGCCCCGAAATGTAAAACCCGGACAAACAGCGCCACTCCGAAGAGCCCATAGACGATCGAAGGCACACCCGAAAGATTCCGGATTGACAGCCGGATCATGCGGACCAGCTTACCCTGGTGGGCATATTCGTTGAGATAGATGGCACTGAACATGCCCAGGGGAACGGCGAAGAGTACCGTAATCAGGCTGACGAGCAAGGTTCCCAGGAGGGCTGGAAAAATGCCCCCCTGGGTCATGCCTTCGCGGGGCGGTTGGGTCAGAAACTCCCAGTTGATCACCGACCCGCCGTGGTAAACGATATCCCAGAGGATTCCGAAAAGGGTGAAAACCACCAACAGACCGCAGATCCCCAGCACGGCAAAACCGATTTTTTCCGTAATGGCTTTTTTATTAAGGTGCACTATCGTTCCACTTCCTGGTATTTGGCCAGGACGATATCGGCGACCAGGTTGACTAGAAAGGTCATGATGAACAGGACGAAACCGATGACAAACAACCCGTGATAATGCTCCGAACCGAACGGAACCTCCCCTAGTTCGATGGCGATGGTGGCGGTCATGGTGCGCACCGCCTCCAGAATATGGGTGGGGGTTTTCAAGGCATTTCCCGGTGGCCATGAGGACGGTCATGGTTTCGCCGATGGCCCGTCCCATGCCGAGCATGACCGAAGCAATGATCCCGGAAAGGGCCGAGGGGACCACGACCCGGATCAGGGTCTGCCACTTGGAGGCCCCCAGGGCCAGAGAGGCCTCTTTGTAGGCCCGGGGCACCGAGGAGATGGCATCCTCGGAGATGCTGATGATGGTGGGCAGGCTCATTACCGCCAGCAGGATGGCCCCATTGAGGGCGTTCAGGCCGTTAGGGAGGTGGAAGACCCGGGCGATCCAGGGGCCGACGATGACGATCCCCAGAAACCCCAAGACCACCGAAGGGATCCCGGCCAGGACTTCGATGACCGGCTTCAGAATTTCACGGACCCAGTTCGGGGCTACTTCTGAAAGATAGGCCGCGCAGCCCAGGCCGACCGGGACGGCAAAGAGGAGGGCCAGAAAGGTGACCATCAGGGTGCTGATGATCATGGCCCCCATGCCGTAGGTTTCCAGCACGAAGGAGGTGGGGTTCCAGGTCATGTGAATGAAGCTGGCGGCCCCCAGTTCACGCAGGGCCGGCAGCCCGTCCTTAAAGAGAATAAAGAAGATACCCAGAAGGATCAGGATGGACAGTATCCCGTTGAACTGAAAAAAACGGTGAATGGAGGCATCCTGAAATTGCCGCCAGTTCCTGTTCATTCCGGGCATATCCAGGGTAGCGCCGTTAGAAGCCGAATTGGGCATTGTATTTTTTCCATTGAGCGGTCAAGGGATAAAAGCCGTCCTTCTTGGTGATGGCCAGGCCTTCCGGGCTGAGCTCGTACTTGATGAACCCTTCGACCTTGGCCTGATTATTCTTGTCAAAATACTGATACAGCGGCCGGGTGATAGGGTAAGAGCCGTTGAGGATGTTTTCCAGCTTTAGAGGGGAAGCCGGAGTGCTGCGGCTGTCTTTGGCCACTTCCAGGACGTTGATGCCGGCCACGACTTTTCCGGCGTCATCCACCACGTAGCCGATCCCCACGTAGCCGATCCCGCCGGCGTCTTTCTTGACCGCTTCCAGGATCTGGGCGTTGCCGTTCATCTGGTCCATTTTGTTGGAATAATCGCTTTTGACGATGTGTTCGCGAAAGAAGACGAAGGTCCCGGAATTCGGCTGGCGTCCGTAGAGGGTGATAGCGGAATCCGGTCCCCCCAGTTGCTTCCAGTTGGAAATCTCCCCCCGGTAAATCTGCCCGATCAGGTCAGTCGTCAGGTGTTTGAGGGGATTCTTGGCGTTGACGATCACCGAGAGGCCGTCCACGGCAAAGGCCACCCCGACAGGATTGACGCCGTTGGCCTTGGCTTGGGCGATTTCCGAGTCCTTCATGGGGCGGGAGGCGTTGCAAAGATCGGTCGTCTTGTTGATAATGGCGGCAATTCCGACGCCCGATCCCCCGCCCGTTACGGCGATGCTCGTATTGGAGTCTTTCTTCATATAATTTTCCGCCAAACGCTGAACAAGGTTTACTTCCGTGTCCGAACCTTTCACCTGCAAGAAAGTTTTGGCCTCGGCCTGGACGGTTAAGCATCCAGAGACCCAGCAGCAGCCCGGTGGTCAAATACGGTCAATATCTTTTTCTTCATGTGGTCATCCTCCTTAATTATTTATAATAATGATGTTAAGTTCTTGATTGTTACAGTTCTGTTACAATACGATGAAGAACAGATTACATTTCCGAGGAGGACTTTTCGCCTTACCTTTCCGATCGAAAGTGTCACCCTTTTTTCATCCAGCCTTCACCCTTTTGTAACCTGAGGCGACTACAGTCTCCTTCCCAATAGCCCTGCGAAAGGGAAAATTTCCATGGGGAAAGAGAAAGGAGAAGGCATGATGAGGAGAAAGATTTGTTTGTGGTTAATGATTTTTGGGTTCCTGGGGTTTCTGGGGAGCCGGCATCAGGTCCAGGCGGGCGAAGTCGACGCCCTGCACCTGATCAACCTCTTGAAGCAAAAAGGCGTCCTGACCCAGGAAGAGGCGGACGGGCTGATGAAAGAGGCCCGTAAACAGGCCCAGGCAGAGAAGGCGGAGCTGAAGGAAGAGATCAAGAAGGAAGGCGAAAAAGGATCCTATCTGCCGAAGGCCTTGAAGGACTTCGGGTTCAGCACCACCATGTTTGCCGAGTATAACCTGAAGGATACGGAAGGTGGCAAGACCCAGAACCAGTTCCTGCTGAACCGGCTCTACCTGACCTTCAAGAAGAAGGTCACTCCCTGGCTGGGCTTCAATGCCACCACCGACATCTTTACTTCCAAGGACGCCAACGACGTCGGTAACGGCTTGGAAGTCAGGATGAAGTATGCCATGGCCCAGCTCTACTTGGGCGGCACCACCACGGAACTCGGTCTGATCCACAACGCGTCGGACATGTACGATTCCGACATCTGGCCCTACCGGGTCCAGGGCAAGCACTTCCTGGACCGTCACGGCATCCAGGCCTCAGCGGATTACGGTGTCGGCATTCTGGGACCCTTTGGGCCGACAGTGGACAAGAAGAACTACTACGGTTCCAATAATTACGATGGGAAATGGGGCGGCTACCAGGTCGGCGTGTACAACGGCCCGGGGTACGACAACCCGGGGGATAACAACAACAATAAAGTGATTTCCGGTCTGGTCTACTTCCGGCCCCTGCCCAACATCGACCAGATGAAGGGGCTCCAGTTGGCCTACGTGGGGAGCTACGGGCAGAGCGACAAAAACTTCACCGCCAACGGAAAAACCAACGATTTTCCGGACTGGCAGATCAACATCGGCCAGCTCTCCTACCAGCACAAGTGGTTCACCCTGATGGGCCAATATTACTGGGGCAAAGGGACCAAGAACTCAACCGAGGACAATGACCGCAGCGGTTGGGTGGCCGCCGGTTTTGTGCGGATCCCCGGGGCCGAAAAGATGCGGCTCTTCGGCAAAGTGGATTACTACGACCCCAATAAAGACGTATCCAATGATGGAGTAACGACTTATATCGCCGGTATCTCCTACGACCTGACCAAAGAGTTCATGCCCTATATGGCCTGGGAACGGACCGACAATGAAAATCCCAAGACGGGCGACAGCAACATGTACCAGATAGGCTTTCAGTATAAGTTCTAAATAAAAGAATGGTCCGGGAAAGACACCGGACCATTCTTTTATAAAAGTTGCAGAAAAAAGGCCCGGGATGTTCAACCCCGGGCCTTTTTTCATTTTTTTGGAAAGGTCAGGGTGAAGGTGGAACCCCGACCCAGTTCGCTCTGGGCCTCGACGGTCCCCTTATGGGCTTCGACGATGTGTTTGACGATAGATAGGCCCAGGCCGGTGCCGCCCATTTCCCGGGATCGATCCCGATCCACTCGATAGAAGCGCTCGAAAATACGAGCCAGGTGTTCCTTGGGTATGCCCAGTCCGGTATCGGTTACGGAGATCACCAGAGATTTATCGGCTTCCCGGGCGGACAAGTCAACCTTTCCTCCGGGCGGGGTATACTTAACGGCATTGTCCAGCAGGTTGAAAACCGCCTGTTGCACCCGGTCCCGCTCCCAGAACAAGGAACATCCTTCGGAAATGCCGGACAGGTCCGGAGTCAAGGTAATGTTTTTTTCCTGGGCGAGATCCGAAACGGAATGGAGGGCCGATTTTAAGACTTCCGCCACGTCGACTTCGTCCAAGAACATCTCCGCCCGTTCCTGTCCTTCCAATTTGGCCAAATCCAGTAGATCGGAAACGAGGTAGTTCATTCTCCGAACATTTTTCTGAAGGATGGTAAAGAACTTGGCGGTATCCTGGTCTGGCGTGGGAAGAATGGCCAGTAGGGTTTCCAAGGCGCCATTGATGGCCGTCAAGGGGGTCCGCAGTTCATGGGAGGCGTTGGCCACAAAATCCTGTCGGACTTTGAGCAGGTGTTTGAGATCGGTAATGTCATGAAAAATGACCACGGCGCCCTGGGGTAATTGAACCGAGATCAAGGGCACGATTTGGACCTCAAAGAAACGGGGGGACTCCCATCCCAGACTAATCTGCAGGCGGTGGAACGATTCCCCCTGGAGGATGGCATCCACGCCATTCTGCAATTCGGCGTTCATGAAGATTTCCTGGACGGTTCTATTTTCCCACTGGATCTTTCCGCCCAGGAGGTTCCGCAGGAAGGGGTTGATCAGCGTGATCAACCCTCTTTCATTGGTCACCAGGACCCCTTCCCGCATGGCCAGAAGGATGGCCCGTAATCGGCTGGTTTCGGCGTCCAGCAGGTCCAGTTTGCCCCGCAAGTCGCGGGACATTTTTTCCAGGGAAAGGGCCAGGGGGGTGAACTCACTCTGGGGGAACAGATGAAGGGGTTGCTTCAAATGGCCTTCGGCCATCTGTTCCGCCATGACGGTGATTTCCTTCAGAGGTTGATTCATCCACCAGAGAAGAAAGACCCCAAAAAGGAGAGAGAGCAGACCCACGAGTCCGGCCAAAAGAATCACCTTCTGGCGAAAAAACCGAACCGTGTCCTCCACCGTCATCAAGGATCGGGCCCGACGGACAAAACCGATCAGGGTTTTATCCCGGTAAACGGGTACGGCGGCAAACAGAGCGGTGATATTCATGAAAGGACTATGGCGGATGATTTCCCCGTAGCCTTTTTCCCGGGCCATAATGATTTCGGGCCGATGGCTGTAATCATCGGTCAGATCCAACCGTTGGGGTTCCCGGGCGGAATCCCACAGCAAGCGACCGTCGGCTGAGATGACCGAGGTCCTTTCGCCCCTATTCCGCGCGACTTCCCCGGCCAACCGATCGAGCCGGGTCCTATCCATTGGAAACTGGAGAAGGGGACCTTGAAGGGATTGGGCGGTATGGTTCAGGTCTTTTCTTAATTCCTGCTTAAGTTGATCCAGGAGCTGGGAGCGAAGGTTGGAACTCAAATGGGAGGAGACCAGGGCGATCATCACCCCGGCGCATAAAACAAACAGCCCGAAATATTTCCAGTAACGTTTGAGCCACATAAGAAACGCGATTATTCCAGTGCCTGAAATCGGTAGCCGACTCCGCGGACGGTTTCAATCAGATTTTGGGCCTCCCCCATTTTTTTCCGAACCCGGCGGATATGGGTATCGATCGTGCGGCCATACCCCTCGAAGGAATACCCCCAGACTCGATCCAAAAGCATTTCCCGGGTCTGGACCCTCCCCCGGTGGCGCAGGAGATAGACCAGGAGACGGAATTCCGTGGCCGTTAATTCCAATATTTGATCATCCAGCCGGGCGGTATGCGCGTCCAGATCCAGGACCAGAGGGTCCGCTTTGAGGATAGCTGGGGCCGCTTGCTTTTCCCTTCGCTCCAATAATTTTCGGATTCGCAGTACCACTTCCCGGAGGCTGAAGGGTTTGACCACGTAATCGTCGGCTCCGAGTTCCAGGCCCACCACCCGGTCCAGCTCTTCCCCTTTGGCCGTCACCATAATGATGGGGATTCGTTGCAACTCCGGGTCCTGTTTCAGTGTGCGGCAGACCTCCAGTCCATCCACCCCGGGCAGCATCAGGTCCAGGAGGACGATATCCGGGGAATGTTTGCGGGCCAGGGTGAGGGCCTTTTCCCCGTCCTCGGCCAGGAAAAGCGTATACCCCGCTTTCTCCAGATTAAAGCGGAGCAGTTCCCGGATATCCGGATCGTCCTCAACAATCAATATTTTTGACATGGTTGATATTTTTGTCATTTTATAACCTGTTCTCCGTTCTGTCCATAAAAATTACTCCTGATAGACCGTAGCGGCGACAGGTTACCATTGGGTGACGATTAAGCGTTTTTTCGGTTTTATTTGGCCGAGGATAACCCGCTCGATCCGTCCATCCCCTTTCCTGAGGATGGACTCAGCCAGATGCCGGAGGGGGTGGATATCGGCTTGGGAATCCATTTGATTCAAGAAGACCAGGGCCTTCATTCCAGGCTTCCAGCCCTTGAGCCCTCCCAGAGGGTGCGTGGCCAGGTTCGCCAGGCCTTCGACCGCAATCGGGTTTTCAAGATGAATACCGGTCAGGCGGTTGATTATTTCCGGGCGGAAGGCCCAGGTCGAATTTAACGGTTGTCCGAGGGCGGAAAGACCGAAGACGGAAATGAAACAGGTGGATTCCGGAGGAACCTGCGGTTCGTTTTGGCCGGGGGCCTTAATCGGACGCCGGGCCGAACCGTCGGCTTCCACGATCAGATAGTCAGCCCAACCCCGGGCCCAGAGATGAGCCAAGTCGGCCAGCGAACCACCGAGGAGTTTATTCTCGGCGCTCCGCCCGGCAGCCCAGGTGATATGGCCGTAGTGGATCAATTCCCCCTCAAGGATCGGAAGAACTTCCGATCCCCCCAAAAGCAGTCGAGGGGATTCTTCCGGCGCTGGGGGATAAATTTTGGTGGTAGTCGTGGTGATAACCCGTCGGTTTCGGGCCCGAAGTTCCCCGGCCAGGGCGAACATCAACGTGGTTTTGCCGCCGGCCCCGACCAGGCTGATCAATTCCCTGGGGCCCAGGGCTAAGGCTTCGCTAAGGGAGGCAGAGGTTATTGATTGAACCGCCGTAAAATGCCTTCCAGGACCGCCCCGGCAATAGACCGGGCCTTTTCCGAAATGGTCTGGTAATAAAGAGGGATCCCCCGCGGGTCCACATCCCCGATCTTGAGCCCCGCGGTAACCGGAGTCCCCTTGCGGATCAGCCCGCGGAGAACCCCGGGGATCCGGGCCAGGACAGGGACCCCGTCCACTTCCGCCACCACTTCCCCCGCTTCCACTCCATCCCCAATGGCCTTCAAGGGATTTATAATTCCGGCCACCGGCGCTCGTAAAACCCGTTCTCCTGAAAACCCGCCGATGGTCCCTGGAACCCCGGTGTCCGGCTCCGCTTCGCCTTGGCTATACAGACGCCCCAGATTATGACCGCGCTGGGTTTCCACCACCAGGTGGGCATCAATCCCGGCCCGAAACCCGGGGCCCAGCCCGATAACCAGAGGGGCGTCGGTGATCCGGGTCCCGAGATTTTTCTTGGCCAGGATGGCGTCCACCAAGACCTGCGGTTTCAGCTTGAAGGCCTGGGAAAGCTCGGGGTCAATCAGCAACGGGATCCGATGGCTCCGCCAGACCGCGGCGCACTCCTCCAGGAGTTGGATGCGGACGGCCTCAACCCCCTCCACGGACTGGCTCCCTTCGTAAACCGCTTCGCAAAAGGAAACCCCCCGGCGCACAGCCAGGGGTTGCGGGATCTCGGTCAAGAGGATCTGGAAATGAGACTGAAAAAGGCGCCAAGCCACCCCGCTGGCCATCTCTCCCGCCCCGCGAATAAGCACCCTCAGACCCGATAAGTTCATGCTAATAACCTCCTTTGCCGAATGGACAAACAGGGTAGCGGCATTCCGGACAGTTCCGGCAGAGCCCGCCGTGACCCAGGGCGGCGATTTCTTTTCTGGTGGGCTGTTCGCCGGCTAAGATCAGCGGCAGGATGAGGTCAAACAAAGTTACCTGATGGTAAAAGACACAGGCCGGCAGTCCCAGTAACGGGATCTCCCCCACCCGGGCATAGAGAAACATGGCCCCGGGCAAAACCGGGGTGCCATAAAAAATGATCTTGGCCCCGGCTTGACGGATTCCCTTGCGGGTTACGTCGTCGGGGTCGATGGACATGCCGCCGGTGGTTACGATCAGATCGCAGCCCAACTCGATCAATTCCCGGATGGCCCCGGAGATTAAGGGCCGTTTATCGGGGACGGTCACTTGTTTTATGATCGTGCAGCCGTAGTCGGTTAACTTATTTCCTACCCACTGATCAAAGCCGTTTTTTACCCGCCCGGAAAAGACTTCCGACCCGGTCACCACTACGCCCACTTTTTTAACGGCCAAGGGTTGGATGGCGACCACCGGTCCGGCCTGGGCGCAGATTCGTTCAGCCCGCAGGATACTTTTTTCAGCGATGGTCAGCGGTATGATGCGGGTGGCGGCGGCCACATCCCCTTCGCGGCAGACCGTATGGTTGTGGAGGGTGGAAACGATGATCTGCGGGATCAGGTTGATGCGGTTCAGGGCCGGAACTTGAATTTTCAGGAGGCCTTTGGTTTGGGCCACCAAGCTGATTTTTCCTTCAGCCGGGCCCTGCAAGAAGAGATGTTCCCCCATCAGGGCCTCGGCCAGACGCTGGGCCGCTTCGTTCTCGTGAAGGGTCCCCGGGAGGATATCCAAAACAAAAATGGTTTCTTTCCCTAAGTCCAGCAGGGCGGGGATATCCTCCTCGCGAATGATATGACCTTTTTTGAAAGCCACGCCCTTGAATTGGCCGGGGATGATCCGGGTCAGGTCGTGGCCCAAGACCAGACCGACCGCTTTCTTAACCTTGACTTTTTTCATTTGACCTTACCTTTGATAACCTCTGATTTCGAGAATTTGTCCATCTTTAAGCGTTATGATTCGACTGGCCAGGGAATCGGCTTCCCGGGAATGGGTGGCAATTAAAAGGGTTTGTCCCTGGGCGCGATTTAAATCGGACAGGATGGATAAGACCTGGTACCCGGTCTGGGAATCCAGGTTGCCGGTTGGTTCGTCGGCCAGGATGACCCGGGGGGAATTGATCAAGGCCCGGGCGATGGCTACCCGTTGTTGTTCTCCGCCTGAAAGTTCGTAAGGCCGGTGATTCCGGCGGGGCGTCAGGCCCAGTTGATCCAACAAAGTATCCACCCGATCACGGGTTTGTTCCGTGGAAAACCCCTCCAGCCAGTGGGGGAGGGCAATATTTTCTTCAACGGACAACATGGGGATGAGATTAAAGGATTGAAAGATGGTGCCCACTTCCCGGCGACGATAAAGGGTGCGCTCTTTTTCCGAAAGGACCCCGATGTTTCTTTGGCCCACCCAAACCTCTCCGGAGGTGGGCTTATCCAGGCCGCCCACCAGATTCAGCAAGGTGGTCTTGCCGCAACCGCTCTTCCCGGAAAAGATGATCGCTTCCCCGGGCTGAATGGAAAGACTGAACCCCTGGAGGGCCCAGACGCGAGAGGAGCCGGTATCGTAACACTTGCTAACGTCCTTGATCTCAATGATCGCCATGGAATTTCGCCGGTAAAACCTCAGGTCGTAAGGGTGAACGGCCGGTCGCCCCTTCGGAGGGAATCAAAGCAACCACTGTTTAAAGGTTTCTTTGGGCAGTTTGGGGACCTTCTGCGTCCAGGTCCGGTCTTTTTGGATCAATTGAACCGAGCTCATTCGATCTTCGGGGGCATCGCTGTAGGCGGCGGCCATATCCGCCGCTTTTTCCCAATCTTCCGCTGTCGAGGAACCCACGGCCAGGACCAGCGGACCGGGAAACCCAAGGCAACGGGCCATCAGGTCCTGGGTCTCGGCCAGCCCTTCGATGGCCTCATTTTCCTTTTTGTTGCGCCCGACGATTATTTTCAGACGGGAATGGAGGCGAAAATGCCGACCTGTTTTCAACAATTCGATTTCCCTCAACTCCGGTTCCGGGGAATGGGCCAGCAGTTCCTTCAGTCGTCTGGAAAAAATCGGGTCGGTCAGCAGGCATCCGCCGGCCGGCGCCGGATATTCGGTCAATCCGTAATTTTCAGCCAGGGCCATCTGCCGTTTTCGCGAACGGCCGCTGATATCCAGAAGCCGGCTCCGGTCCACCAGCCCTTCCCGCTCGGGACGAGTCTCCGGTAAAAGCAGGGCGCTCAAGGGCCGCAAGATCAGATCCAGGTACCCGGAGGTTTTTTCCACCGCCCGCAGGGAAGGCCTGGTCTGGGAAAAAGGCCGCTGCCCCAATACTTCCCCGGTGAATAAAAAGCCGGCGCCGACGGACTCCATGAGTTTCCCGGCCTCGCGAAGCATCAGGGCGTGGCAGTCGATACAGGGATTCAGCCCTTTGCCGTAGCCGTATCGGGGCTGCTGAAGCATGGTCCAATGAGGCCGGGTAATATCCAGGACCCGTAGCGGGAGCTGTAGCCGATCGGCTGCCTGTTGGGCTTTTTCGGGACCGAAAAATGGGGTTACAAAGGCCACCCCCAAGACGTCAATGTTCTGGTCTTTGATCAAGCGGGCGGCCAACATGCTGTCCAGGCCGCCCGAGAGAAGTCCAATCGCGCGGGTCATGCCTTAATCACGGACGGAAACCAGGTTACAGCGGCAGCCGATGTGCATGATCCTTTGGTTTAAGCCGTCATATTCTTCCAACGAAAAAATACGACCCTCCATTCTCTGGCATTCCGGGCAGACCTGGGCATCCCCCCGGGTTTCCCACTTTAATCCGGGGAGTTTAGTGCGCCGGGCATCATAGATCACCCGACGCCAGAGAGCCCTTTTTTCGGTTTCAAAGTTTTTGGCTTCCTCGATGGACATGGCGCCCGTATAGGGCAGGTTATAATACCATCTTTGATCTTGGGCCATCAGGCCTTCCATTTCCAACAAGGCGGCTTCAATAAAGTTTTTGAAGCTCTTGCCCTCCGCCTTTCCGGATTCGGACGTTTTTTCTTTTTTGCGGCTCCAAAAGGCCATAACCTACCCCCCTGAAAAGGTTTTAACGTAAGAGGCTGGGTTTGACAAGTTTTTTCCTGCCCCCGCGGGTTCGGCTGAGACCGGACAGCCCCCGCGGCGGATTGACAATATTTTTTGAACCCTTTTTTACCACCAAGGAAATGGGCAAGGGGACCGGGCTGGGGTTATCCACGGTTTATAGCATTGTCAAACAAAGCAACGGGTATATCTGGAGGGGATGCAGACCCTGGGGGGACATTTTCTACAGAAGCCTTTTACTCCGGAAGAACTCGGACAGCGGGTCAGGGAGATCCTGGATTCCGTTTGACTAAACGAATATGAAACAATTTGGGCCAGTTTTTGCCGGTCACCAGGAGCCGGTGCTTTTGGCTGGTCGTAAGCAATTCCGTTAAGGACATCCGTGTTGGGCCGGCGATCCGAGACAGGAAGCAACCCGGTCAAGTCGATCCAGCCGGTGACTTCCCCGGTATCCGGGGCGATGCGGGCAATCCGATCGGTGAGAAAAATATTGGCGAAAATCTCCCCGTTAATAAATTCCAATTCATTTAGCCGGGTCACGGGCAGCCCCTGGTCCCGAACCACTATGCGCTTACGTTCTTTCAAGAGAACCGGATCCAAGAAATAGAGCTGTGAGGTCCCATCGCTGGCAATCAAGGATTGGCCATCCTCGGTTAATCCCCAGCCCTCAAAGGGATAAGGCATTTTTTTCATCAGGCGAAAGGTGGGCAAATCATACATAAACCCGACCCGCGATTGCCAGGTTAACTGAACCAGCGTATCCTTCCAGCGGGTCAACCCTTCGCCAAAATACTGTTCCGACAAGGGGATGTTTTTAACAACCCGACCCGTTTCCAGATGAACTTTCCTTAAGCTGGATTTTCCATGGAGACCGGTACTTTCGTACAGATAGCCTTCGTGAAATAGCAGTCCCTGGGTGAAGGCCTCCGGATCATGGGGGAAGGCCTGAATGACTTGAAACCCATAGACCGGCGGCCGAATCCCACCTCCGGCGCTCGGCGACCTCGGTCCCGGAAGGGCAATCAGAAAAAAGAGTAGGGTTAAAAGGAGGACCGAAAAGAGCGAGCGACGGCCCGGCGATTTGAGACCCTGGCGCACCAAGACGGGGCGGATTTCGTTCTTAGAGTGCATGGTTTCGTCTTCAACCGGGCCAGGCGGCAAGGTGGATAAAACTGAAAATTGGCTGGCGGGGCTATCCTGTCGTCGTTCATTGGCCTTTTCCCCTATACATGTTATCGTAATTTATAATACTCCGCCCTATCTGTCAACCGTTAAGGAGAAAACTTTCCGGCCGGACTGGTGGAGATATTGGGGGCGTGGGTGTTCTGTTTTTTCTGTAACGCCCGGGCCTCGTCAACCAGGGTCCAGCTTTTGGCCCAACTTTGCTCACAAAGGCCGGAAAACTTCTCAAGGGAAGGGCTATCAAAAAACAGGTCGGTTTTTGCAGTAGGAGCCCCATTGGCTAAATGATATTCAGCCAGGGCGGTGATGTAGTCATAGCGCCTGTCCTTATCAATGATGATCGGCGGATAGCCGAATTTGAGGCAAGGCAGGTTGGAAACCAGCCGCGCAATCCGGCCGTTTCCATCCCAAAAAGGATGGATGCCCACAAAAGAGAGGTGAAGCCGAACAAAGGATCTCAAGGCTTCCTTTAGCTCTTTCGGGGCTTGAACCTCATATTCAACAAGTCCAGCCAACGGGCCATTAGCCGGGGGACTTCCAGATAGCTTGAAAATTGAAAGATCGTTGCGTGTCGCCAAGGGTGATGGTGGTGAAGTTGTTTTCCTTTTTCCAATCCCCAATGGGCTTGTAAACGTCAAGAATCTGTTCGTTGATGACCAGCCTATGGAGATCGAACAAGTCCTCGGCCGTGAACGTGTCCTTTTTAACCAGATTCAGCAACAAGTCCACGGCGCGGGCGTGGCCCTCAACGTCCCTGTGGTCTTTGAGGGGCTTGCCTTTGATAGTCAACCCCTCGCTTAAAACAAAATCCGTTTCCCCTAAAGTCAGGGTATTGCCCTCAAGGGAAGTCGAAGCGTGCGTCCACAAGACCCGGAGTCCCTTGAGCAGATTTTTTTTAAGGTTGTCCGATAATCCGTCCAGAAACTTCATATTTTGGCCCCTGTGATGGACGCGGGTTTCACGGTGATTCCCCGATATATAACACGATAACAAACTATCCTGTTATATATCAAGGCTTAAAAAACCATTCAAGAAAAAACGGCCCCGTTAGCCAAGCGCGGCCAGTCCTTTACGGTCAATAAGATCGAGAAGGCGCTGCAAGCTATAATCTTCATGCGGATTCCCATCCGGAGTCTCAATTTCGGGGTCTTCCCTGCGGGGGCAAAGGCAACCGCGAGCACCCGAAAGGGCCGGAACGAAGAAGAGGACAGCCGGAACGCTGTTTTTTGGAGCAAGGCGGCCGCGAGGAATGACCAAAGGGCAGGGGAAAAAACCGCGGATTGGCTGTTGCGCCGGATGCCGACCCCGTTATAAGCCGCATAAACCTGAAAAAAGAGAAAGGTTCTGAAATAAAAGGGAAAAGGGCGGGTTTGGCGAGGGCGCAAAAGGAAGGCGAAGAACGGCACGGGAAAGCCCTATCCGTAAAGCATGGCGCTTGTCGTTGAACGGGGGA
Organism: uncultured delta proteobacterium; assembly: GCA_963843145.1. Classification (GTDB taxonomy): domain Bacteria; phylum Desulfobacterota; class RBG-13-43-22; order RBG-13-43-22; family RBG-13-43-22; genus CAVQSS01. Next base: position 57,925 of record CAWJJC010000008.1, on the reverse strand, counting down.
AGGAGAAGCCAGGACAACGGGATCGGTAAGGCCTTAGAAATGAGAGGAAAGTCCTGATTTGACTATTGACGCGATAATATAATATGCTAAAAGGGATTTAATGATCTTAAGTTTCCGAATAAGCTGACCCGAGCTTTTTTTGAGGACGAAAGGGTCAAGGCGTTAATGGGCTTGAGCGGAAAGCCATGCTCGGCTTGAAAGGATCATGCAGCGGACCTGCCTCATGCCCTCAATACCCAGGAAACAGGCTTGAAGGCCTTAAAGGTGATCGCAAAGGCCAGCACAGCATCCGGATTAACGTTCAGTGCGTTTTTGGCTTATGGCCCGTTTTACGCGGCCCAATGTGGTGAGAATATCACCGGAAGCGAATGGCCGGATTATTACACCAGGAGACCTTGGCCGGAGTAAGCCGCTTAATAGGGTTTGGCGGAGCGGGGTTCTTGAACTGGTCGAGGATCACGGGGCGATACCTATCGCGCTGTTTATACCGTCCGGTTCGCCGCAAAGGTTTATGTATTGCACATATTTCAGAAGAAGGCCAGGCATGGGATTGCAACGCCGAAGCATGAATTAGACTTAATCCGCGTCCGTTTGAAGCAGGCCGAGGGCCATTATAAGGAGACTTTGATATGACGATCAATCGCGAAAAAAGCAGCGGCAATGTTTTTGCCGATCTTGGGTTCCCCCATTCGGAGCAGGAGCTTGTTAAAGCCAAGCTAACGGTACAAATTTACCGGCTCCTGAAAGACCGGGGGCTAACCCAAGCCGAAGCCGCGAAACTTCTTGGATCCACGCAGGCGCAAGTATCGGCGCTTGTGCGCTGCCGTCCCGTGTCGGTATCCATTGGCCGGTTGATAGAGTTTCTAACGGTACTCGGGCAGGATGTAGAAGTCACGGTTAAACCGGCCTCCCGGAGAAGCAAGGGGCAACAAGGACATATGTCCGTCACGGTTCAGCCCACTAGTTAAAGGGGATTAACTATGGCACGGATTATCATTCACCCGGGAGAACACTTGGCCGACGAATTAAAGGCGCTCGGCATGAGCGCCAACGAGCTGGCAAAAGAATTGGGTGTGCCGACGAACCGGCTGACCCAGATCATACAGGGTAAACGCGGCATTACCGGCGACACAGCCTTGCGCCTTGGCCGGTGGTTCGGGACGGGGCCGGATATCTGGATTAACCTGCAAAAAAACTATGAATTGCGGATGGCTGCACTTGAGATAGGCGACGCGCTGAAAAAAATTCCGCAGCATTACGGCAAAGTGAAAACGAACGGCGAGCTACACCCCTAATCTGGCCGTCCGGCAAGGTGTCACTCTGAAACTTGATTATCACCTACAAGTCTTTTAACATGAAACCCCAGGAAGTTAACGATTATCGTTTGGAATGTTTCGTTACTTATCCCCGACTTGAAAAGGGTCTTCAGAATTGGCAAAAGGGACTTTTAAGCGTACCACAAACAGCGGTGGGTGGCTTCAGCCCTACTGATGATTGAACCCTCCCTGCGACGGGTCCAGGGTTTCAAGTATCTTTATCGTTTGCGGGATGCTTTAAAAAATGAGGTCTCTCGATTGAAGAAGGCCGCTTAAATAAATTTGGCCACTTTCTGAATTTCAACTAACTTTGGGATTGACCCGCGTACCCCCTCCAGTAATGGAAATGGGGATAGAAGTGTCGATCCCGCCGACTGTGACCGTTTCAGAATAGATTAAGGATTCGGCCCACGGACAGGCCAAACATTAAAGGAATTTGTCTTTTAAAACGGATTCATTCCAGATTGGAATTTCAAATTATTGTTACTATCAATTTATCCATGCGTTATTCGTAGAATCTATAAGAGTTGTCGAAGTCCAATAGTTTTCTTTTCCACATTAATAAAAGGATGTCCCGATGGAAGCGATGGGTCAGTATTTCGAGAAATCATACAAGCTTAACAGTTCCATCTCGGTTCGGCAGCCTCCAGTCATTATAATTAGCCCCACATTTTGAATAGGTGCCATCATTGATCCCTTTTATAAAATCAAGCGATTTCTGCCAATTCACATCTCCCAATAATCCCCATAAGATGGATATTGTGATTCAATACAACTGGCATCTTTTAACCAGACCAACATTGTCAATTTATCAGTTACAGTTCCGTCGTTATTATCTTGGAACCTGGGAGACGGCAAGGAAACTCCCCTCTTCAAATCACCATCATCACCTGGGGCAAAACTGAGGGTCTGACCGGTTTGCCGAATATTGGCTGGATAATTAGAATCAATAGAAAACTTTTGGCCGCCTTGAACTGCGAGAACAGATTTACGTAATAAGCAGAGAAGTGATTTCGCTATTGTAGAAATATCTCCATCATGGAGATTTACACAGTAAGCTTCACCTGTGTTAGCGCTATCGGTTGTTGAAGTCCAAAATTAGAGTCCATGTACATACCCCAAATTAAAACCTTGGGAATTCAACCAAGAACCTGGTATCAGCTTGACCACTTGAATTAAACTTTCCAATTCGAGAACATTTGGTAAACGCCAGCCACTTTTACCGCAAAAGGATGACCCATTTGCATAGGTTAACGCTTGGAACCAATCCATTGTTGTTGAGGGTGTTTTTGCCCAGGTTAACCCGGTTAACTTATCCAGTATGCAATCCCCGTCTACCTGAAATCTTGGATTGGGCCAGGCAACTCCTTTCTGTAGATCTCCATCATCTCCTGGATAGAAAAAAGTTGTTTGCCCCGTTTTAGGTAAACGGAAATCGGTGGATGGTACAGGGGGAGGCGGATTGTAATTCTCATAGGCATTTAGGATAACAGGGAGAAACAGAGATGAAGTGTTCCCAGTAGTCACGCTAAATGTACCCACAACTCCGCCAATATTAAGAGTAACATCAGTCCGTGTGGCTACCGAATTAGAGGAGGTCTGCCGAACCGTGACCGTATCTCCATTGTTGACCGTCCCGGAGGCAGACGTGTAGGTCCCCGTTCCGATCTTATACTCACCCCCGGTGATGGAAATCGGCGTAGGCCCGGTGATGCCAGCAACTGTTATCGGGTTAGATTCCCTCAAATTATTCAACAGAACCCCGGTCTGGCCCGTGAAGCTGAAGGCATTGGGGATGGTGTCATCCACGTCGTCACGCTGAAGGTATCGCTAATCGTACCGATGGTCAACATTGAATTTGTAACGGTGCTGAAACTGGAGGACGAGGATAGGCATACCTTGACCCGGTCGTTCAGACTTACCGTAGATGGTGTTGTCGCCGAACATGTGGACCAGTTTGATCCTCCGTCAGTTGATACACTATATGTACCCCCGTTGATGGTAATGGGGGAAGCGGTGTTGATCGCATCAACGGATATCGCATTGGAAATGATTAGGTTCAAGGCCACGCCCGTTTGGTCCGTGAAGGTGAAAGCATTGGGGGTGGTATCAACAGCCAACGTATTAAAAGCCTGATCCCCCCCGATGATGGTCCCAGCGATACTGGTGGCAACAATCCGGTAATGGTAAGTGGTGCCGGGAGTGAGGCTGGTGATAGGAGCGGAAACATTCACATCACTCGTACCGTTGCCAGCCAAATGAGTAGAAGTGTTGTTTCCATAAGAAATAGTCGTCCCCCACTGGAAATAATAGTTCGTAGAGGTTCCGTTCGGGTTAACTATCCCGTTCAAGGTGGCCCCCGAGGTTGTTACCCCGCTGGCCTCATTGGTCGTGGCTGAAGGAGTCTTCTGAGTTGTAAACGTCAGGTCGCTGCCATTCGTAGTCCCGGACGAGTTCATGCCTACTAACCGGTAGTGATAAATCGTATTCGGAGACAACCCGGATATTCCCTTGCTTACCGCGGTATTGCTGTTCCCCGTTACCGGGCTCTGGTCCGCGGCCACCGTGGTCCCGTAGGATGTGTTCAGGCCGTATTGCAAGGTCACCGTGGTGCTTGCGTTATTGGCATTCACCGTCCCGTTCAAAGTGGCTGAATTGGTGGTCACATCCGTGGCTGAGCCCGTAGTAATGCTGGGAAATCCTGCCACAATGAAAGCATTGCTCTCACCCTGCTTGCCATTACTGCTGGCTATGATCTTGGTGCCATTCCCTACGGCGTCGAGGGAAACGTTTTCATTGCTTACTCCAGAGACCAAATTGATTGTGGTCGGGGTGACGTTACCAATAGTTGCACTTAAGGTCACCGGACCATTGAAATCCGGCACCGTATTTCCATTGGTATCCTTGATTGTTATGGTAATGGAAAAGGGGACGCCGACGGATTGAGGAGAGGGAATGATTGAAAATTCAAAATGATCCAATGTCCCACCCCGTACCGGCCAGAGGAAATTGTAATGAGGTAGTTTTTGACGGGGTATCCAACCAACCAAGAGAAATATACTCCCCCCATGCTTGTGTAGTCGAGGCACTGTGAGTGGACGATAACCAGAAGGTCTCGTCTGACATCGATGTCGGAAGAAAAGGATGTCCTGCGGGAAGTGCTGGATTAAACTGGAGTAATCAGTCAGGCTTTTCATTTCATTAGGATTTGGGAGCCGCCAGTCAGTTTTACCATAATTTGGCTTTATTCCACCGTTCATCTTAGCCACATACTGAAGGGCCTCTGGCCAAGTCATTTGCCCTTCCGATAAAATTGGCGTTTGTGTCCAGGTTAGATTAGTAAGGTTGTCTAATACCGTTCCATTTCCAATATCCGTTAACCTTGGGTTAGGCCATTCGACTCCAATTTTCAAATCCCCATCATCGTTCGGAGCATAACTAATTGTTTGGCCAGTCTTAGGGATCGTGGGTGATGAAGCTATACGAACGGGCCAAAGGTAGCAACCTTCCACCTTGTCACCGGGCCACATCTCTCCAGTCCACCATAATTACACGCCAAGCTCTACTATCATCACTTGCATCTGTCGTAGAAGACCAATACATGGTATTGGTTCCGATATTATTGAAGCCTTGGGCGCTTAACCACGTGGACACGTTAGGAACTCCAAGATTAACAAGACTTGCCAATTCATTGATATTGGGTAAGTGCCAGTCTGAATAACCACACAAGCCTGCCCCACTGTTGATTGAAGCCACATAATCCAGGGCCTGCTGCCAGTTTCTGTACTCGTTGGGAATGTTTCCATCCTTTGACCACATCAACCCGGTTAGGTTGTCGGTAACGCAGTCGCCATTAACTGTAAACCGGGGATCAGGCCATGCGATCCCGGCTCTGATCTCTCCATCTTGTCCAGTTCCGGCACATGGAATTTCAGTCCCTGTTGAGTTATAGCATTTGGTCTGGCCAGTTTTTGGAAGCTGAATGGTCCCGGCAAAAGAAGGTGATCCATAAGCCAGAAGTAACGAAAGGAAGAAAAATAGAAGCCGCTTATTCATTATTCCCTCCCTATGAACAAAATACCCAATCTCTCGCTTGAGAAACGCGGCGCCTCAAGCCATTATAACCCAGCCGCAAGGATCGGGAAATCGTGCTAATGGAATGATCGGCGCAAAGACTCACCGCACTTTCCCACAAACTGTCCGGTAGGGGCGTGCCACGCCTCCTGCGCCCACGCCATTGCTCAAATCGCTGACGAACCTTTTCAAGACTGGGTCTCTCACTACCTGCGAATCGCTGATCCATCGGTTATCCCCTTTCTCTTTTGATAACCAACGGTACCACCGCCGCCAAAAATTTTCACGCAGGCTTATCGGAAGGACACAATAATTTTGCCACTTTCTAAATTTCAACTAACTTTGGGATTGACTCAAGAATTAATTGACAGAGCTTGATCGCACCCACTAATCGGGCTGCCTCACTATGGCTGTTTACAAGATTCTTGTCTGAGTGCGCGACATTATTTCGGGTCCATCCCAGCTCTTCTATTTCCTTGTCTGATAGATCTGTTGCTTGAAAGTGCCGCGCCAGCTTTAGGATGCTTGGTAGGCTGAAGACGCCCGTCCAGCCAACGTCAACATTGCTCTTTCTGGCCGTATCTCGTTTCTTGATGCAACGCTGTGCGTTATTTTGATTTTGAAACACCTTGCGCACGACATCTTCCGTGATCTGGTCTTTGATTCTGTCCCAGAAACTTTTCTCCATCGCCTGAAAGAGGAGAAATAGGGGTATCTTCATTGCTGGCTTATTCAAATCGGAGTAATGAACATACCCAGCGATTTTGTCGGCAGAGATAACAAAGCGGAAAGAGGCCTGATCGAGAAGTTGCGGCATATCGAGTAGGCTTGTTGCGTTACTGATAAGGTGGTCTGGTTTCAGATTGATCAACTCGTCAGTCTTGCGTCTGAAAAAACCCTCAATTCTTCCCGTCTTCGGGTGTGGCACCACATCATATTCTTTGAAGAGGCGGGTTGCATCTTCAAAGGAGTCTGCTCTTTCCAACGCCTGTACTGGCGTCATAATGTCTTGAACTGATAAGATGTGGTCAAGCCTTTCGAGTGCTTTGTCCATGCCTTGGTCCCTCGATTTGCTCACAGATTATAGGTTGCATGACGCATCGACCAGGATGAGGAGCGCGCCATCGCCTGACCTAACGCGCAAGTGGAATGCAAGCGAAGCGCGGCCTTTCACTTGTCGAGTTCAGGTCTTTGTTGGCCCTCTCAGTTTCGCTCCCTTCGGGATTGCCGTCACAGAGCTCTGCCCTGTCGAGCCCCCTCCGGCCACGAAGTTCCCATCGTCTACTACTTCCGGCCAATCGCGTGCTCGTAGGCTTTCCAGCGAGATCGGGATGTCCACGACTTGGTCCAGGTTCTGGGGACCCTGGAAGGAAAGCGATTGAAGTCCTTCGTACTCCTTGACGTTTGTCACGATATACGCGATCGGGAAGTACTTGAGAATGCTGAAGATGCCCATGCTGTCAAATCGCCCCCGGCGCGCTGGCATGACCACGTCACGAACTACGACGAGATCCGGATAGGGGTACACGAAGTAGAACACGTTCAAGTCTGGCGGGACTCGCGCCGCGGGATCAAGAACGTACTGCCGCATCGCCTCGTCTGGCTTACTATGCTCCAGTTCGGCTTTGGCCGCGAGCAGATGCCCAAAGAGCGACCGCAACAGGCGGGCTGGCTTCGTGGCGACGGACACCTGTGAAGGAAGGTGCAGCGTAGTGTTGAGGAAGCGTCCGACGGTCAAGGCGAACTCGTTCAGCGCTTTGTCATACCCGCCGCCGAGAAGACGGCTATTGCACCGCTCGCAAAGCGTCCTGTACTTCACTCCGTTCTGCGTGAGCGCACGATTGGGCTTGAGAGAGCGCCCGGCAAGGCGTTCGAGAATTGTGTACTGGTCCAATGGTGCAACATCGACTCCGCCCTGAGGTGGAACATGATCCCACTTGAGATCGTCATTGGTCAGGCAGATGTTGCATTCGCCAGTTTGGCCACGCTTGACCTTCACGTAGTCGGGTGATGTGGGATCAAGTTTCATCAGTCTCCGGGCCAACAATTTAGTCTAAAGTTTCTGTATAGTTCCCCACCTCAAAGGATTCTGAAGATGTAAACGATAACCATTTGTCTTTGGAGTGACGACCCGTGGTCTACAAACCACCTCGGATTCCTCGTAACTCATTATAGCAGAATATACAGAAATAGGATGATTCTTCATGCTATCTATCCTTTCCGGATTGCAGAGAAAATTTGAACCTTATTAAGATCTGGGTGGTTAAATATGTAAAAAATACTCCTAAGTGAATGGGTAGTCAAGATGGAAGTTTTCTTCGAAAATTTCCCCTTTAACCCAGATAATCTTGCTGATTTTCATTCGAAATCTGGCATTGCGGCCCAAAATTCTAAAACAACAGTTCAGGAAGAAATTATTGCCTCTCTCGCCAGCCCTTCGCTGTGGGCTTTAAGCCAGTTCAACATCCGGTCGGATACCTTCATATCTTCACCGGTATGAATGCTTTCCTTCGAATGGTCGCAATACCAGCCGGGCATATCGAAAGTAAGGTTCTCGCCCTTATAGGCGAGCGTCATCGGACGCACGTCGCGGTGCATCGGTGCCCCTGTCTTTGGACAGATAGGATTAGCCATTGTCTTCCTCCTTGAACGACGGCAACAAAAACTCGGTGACGATATCAGCGGAACTAGCGCCAAAGCCTTTCAAATCGCGTGGGATTGGCCGCCGTGTAAACTACAGTATGCTGAATGTTCCTGTGTCCAAGATAGTCCTGAATCACCCGCGTGTCTGCCCCTTGGTCGGCCAGGGCAAAGCCGCAAGCGTGGCGCAACATATGAGGGTGGGCGGGCAGCGGAAGACCGGCAAGTTGGCCATAATTACGGATGGCAAGCCAGACCTTTCAGGCGTGTAATCCGTCTTGCAAAGCATGACGGTTCCGAAAGGTAACATTCACTTCAACATCCTCGTCGAGTTTTCCAAGAATCATAATCATCCGGTCAAGCGTGAAGCGTTCAAGCCGCGCGTTACGAATGCGAGAAAATTCGGAATGGGACACGCCTGTTAATTTTTCAGCTTCGCGGGTCGATAGCCCGCGCACGTCAAGCGTGCGGATGATTTCGGCGGCAAGAATGGCGCGCGCTCGTTCAACAATGGCGTTTCGGTGGCCAAAGTCCCGAAAGACATTGCCGCTGCCTCGAATGAGTTCAAAATCGTCGTTCCAGGAGATAGGCCGCGTGGTTTTCATTGGTTGTATGTTGACATATTTGTCACCGCATTGCAAGGTTTTTCTAGGTTTCCCGTTGCCATATCATCCTTTTTAAAGGTCGGTTTGATTCACTCAACCACGATAGGATTACTTGGCTTTTCGTTGAAATGTGCAGTGGGTAGGGGACGATAATTTTGGGGTGGGCTGGAAAATTCTCTGAGATCAACGGACTGAGCATTTCAGAAAAAGCGCCGCCGGCAGTTGTCTGTCGTCAATGGTCACCCAGGCGTCGAAGCGCTTGATTCGGATCAAGACCCAACCCCCGGCTCAATATGTTTGATCGGCCACGGCGGTCAATTTCAGCAGCCGGATCAAAGGCAGGCAAAGAAGAGTGACCACTCCCACCCCGATGATCCCGGCGGAAAAAGAGCCTTGTTCCCCGGCCCAGCCGATGCCGGTGGGGATGAGCCCGCCGCCGAACATGAAACCCAGGGGAACGGTAAAGCCCACCGCCACATTGCGGAGTTTCGGCGGGCCGATGCGACCGATGGCCGTGAAACCGGCCGGAAAAAAACAGACGGCCACCAGGGGCTGCAAGAAGACGACGATCGTCAGCCAGGGCCCGGTCAGTGCTCCCAACAGGATAGTCAATACCCCGGTGGCCCCGAAAAAAATAGCCAATGATTTTCTTACGCCCCCACGATCCACAAACCATCCGGCGCCGAAGGCGATAAGTAACCCGGCGACCCGCGACAGGGCAATCAGGGTGTTGGCCCAGGTGCGGTCCAAACCGCGTTCGCTGATCAGGTACAGGGGCAGCATGGTGTAGACTCCGAAACTGGTCCCAATCCCCAGTCCGAACATGACCATCATGATCCAGAAAGAAGGATCTCGAAGCAAAACGGAGACGACCTGGAAGGTAGGCACTTCCCCCTTAAACGTTCCTCCCCGGCCGTAACGGGCATAGGCCAATCCCAGTAACAGCGAGCAGCCGCTTAAGGCCAGCAGCAGTCCCCGCCAGGAAGACCAGCGCAGAAAGGCTTCAGCCAAAAAGGGAGCCAGAACGAAACCCAGGTTCGGGGCCAGCTCATGGACCGCCACGGCCTTTCCCCAGTGCAAGGGTTTCACGATCGAAGTCAAGGTGGCCATCCCGGAGGGTAGATAGATGCCGGCCGTCAACCCCAGCAGAAATAGGCCGGCCCGGATGGCCCACAGGGGCTGAGGCAGGGAAAGGATAAACAGCACCCCCCCCATGCCCAGAGCGGAGAGGACGATGACCCGGCGGTGCGACAGACGGTGGGCCAGATATCCGGAGCCCAGGAGGGCTAGACTGTACCCGGTTGTGACGATCAAAAACAGGCCTCCGGCCTCCTGGTGGCCAAGACCCAAGTCCTGTTCCATCACCACCAGTAAAGGACCGAAGATAATCCGGGAAAGGAAATTGATTAGAAAGATGGCGGCCAGGAAGAGAAGGGAAAGGAGGGAAGCGCGCCAATCCGAGGATGCGGGATTCGGCATTTCTTCTATCCCTTTATTGCGGGATGCTGAGCGTGCCCATGACCCATTGGAGGGTACTCTGGGCCACCAGGTAATCCCGCTTGGCCCGGGCTAAGTTGCCTTTGGCCTGCACCAGGCTCAATTGGACATCATCCACTTCCAGGCGGGTTTTGACCCCGTATTCGTACCCTTTTTCGGCCATCAGGAGGAGTCTTTCAGCCTGTTCCACCGTACCGCTCGAGGCTTTGACAATCTCTCCCGCCTCCCGAACCGCCTGAATCGCCTCCCGGGTCTGCAAGACGATGGTATCCAGCAATTGGGCCTCCTCAATTTTTAGAGTGGCCGCATCGCTTTTGGCCTGGATTACTTTTCCCTGAGTGCGAAGTCCGTCGAAAAAGGGGAAGGTGAGGAAGAGGCCCGCCGTCCAGGTGGGCCCGTCCGCCTGGGCAGTGGAAATATCCAGGCCTTGCCAGCCATATCCGGCCCGGAGATCGATTTTGGGATAAACCCCGGCCTTTGTAATGGTGACCAGCTCCTCGGCGATCCCGAGGCGATGTTTCAGGTTAACCAGTTCCGGCCGGTGGTCCAGGGCCGTTTTTACTGCCGCCTCGAAATCCGGATAGGGAGCAATGGAGGCTTTCAGCGTTCCTTGAACCTCCACCGCTTTTTCCTCCAAGCCCAAAAGAAGACGGAGCCGTTCCCGGGAAATTACCCGCTGATTTTCGGCCCGAATCACCGGAGGGCCGGCATTTTCCATATTGACCTTGCCGGCCAGGACGTCGTAATCGGTGGCCACTCCCAGGTGGTGCTTTTTCCGGACTTCATCCAAAAAACGCCGCTTCTGGTCCAGGTTCTGTTGAGCGATGGCCGCCAGTTCATCGGAAAGCAGACAATCGTGAAAGGCCGCGGAAGTATCTTTTAAGGCGGCCTGCTGGTAGAGGCGGAGCTGATCGTCGGCCGTGGCGATGCCGATCTTGGCCGCCCGGATGGCCGCTTCCACCTGCCCGAAGGAATAAAGCAGTTGAGAAAAACCGATGCCGGCATTGCGGGTTTCCCGTTCCACCGGAAAAATGCGGCCATAGGCCAGTTGGCTTTCATCCCGGTCGCGGGAAATGCCGGCCTTGATCTGGAACTGAGGGAGGGCGGCGGCCCGTTCCTCCAGGTATTTCCCTTCCACCTGGTTTCGGTATTCCCGGGCCTTCTGGATGTCCCTGTTTTGTTCCAGGGTGATTTTAAGCGCCTGCTCCAGGGTTACAACCTTGACCCTTTCCCCGTCTGAGGCCACGGATGCCGTGGTTCCCAGGACGCTGGCCAGGAGCAGAAAAATAATTAAGCTTCGTAGTTTTTTCGGTTTCATCCCGTCATCTCCCTTTTTCTTTCCCGCCGCTGCCGGAACCACTGACTGAAATCATCCAGAAGGGAATAGACCACCGGGACCACCAGGAGGGTTAGGAAGGTGGAAGTAATGAGCCCGCCGATAACAGCCCGGGCCATGGGGGCCCGCATCTCCGATCCGGCCCCCAGGGCCAGGGCCAGAGGCAGCATGCCGAAAATCATGGCCAGGGTGGTCATCATGATCGGGCGCAGTCGGGTCCGCCCGGCGGTGATAATGGCTTCCCGGCGTTCCAGGCCCCGGGATCGCAGCACCTTGGTATAATCCACCAAAAGGATAGCGTTTTTGGTAACCAGCCCCATCAAGAGGATCAGGCCGATCAAGGACATCATGTTTACCGTGTCCCGGGTAAGCAGGAGCATACCGGCCATGCCCACCAGGGAAAGAGGCAGGGAGAGCATGATCGCCAGAGGGTCGATAAAGGATTCGAACTGGGCGGCCAGGATGAGGTAGACGAAAACGATGGCCAAGACCAGGGCTTCGGCCATGTAACCGAAGGATTCTTCCATCTGTTCGCTTTCACCGGCGAAGATGATGCGGTAGCCCGGGGCCATTTTGATGTCGGTCGCGGCCTGCTTCACCCGTTGGACGGCGGTCCCTAAGGCCAATTTGTCCAGGTTGGCCGAAATGACCACTTCCCGGGAAAGGTCCTGCCGGTCGATTTCCGAAGGCGTGGTCCGCCGTTCATAACGAACCAGGTTCCCCAGGGGTACCAGCAGCGGACCCACTCCCGGTTTTTGGACCGACAATTCGAGTTGTTCGATCTGGGAAACGTCTTCCCGTAAGGCCAGCGGCAGGCGGACCCGGACATTGACGGCGTCGCCGTCTTCGTCTTCGTAGGTGGTCACCGCCTGACCCCCAACCAGGGCCCCCAAGGTGCGAACGATCTGTCCGGTATTGACCCCCACGTCTACCGCCCGCTCCCGGTCCACGATCAGTCGGTATTCAGGAATGTCCTGCTCCAGGGTGACTTCCAGGTCCACGATCCCGGGAAGGGCGTACATCTTGCGCTTCAACTCGGCGGCGTATTTTTTGAGGAGGCCGAGATCGTCTCCGCGGATGCTCACCAGCAGGGGCTTGCGGGCATCCATCCGGCCGGCCTCGAGGATGGAAGGCAGGATGCCGGGGATGTCCTTGAGGGCCTTGCGCACCGCCTCCTGGACCTCTTCCTGGGTGCGGCGACGCTCCTTTTTTTCCTTCAGTTTGACGTAGAGGCCCACGTCCCGGACCGTACCGGTGTCTCCGGCGCCGATGGTGGCGTAAGTATGTTTGATCTCCGGAATTTTCTTGAAGGCGGTCAGGACCGCCGCCAGCCGGCCCCGGGTTTCTTCGAGGGAAGCGTCCGGCGCGGTTTTCATATTAATCTGGAATTCCCCGGCGTCGAATTTGGGAAAAAATTCATTCGGCAGGGTGACAAAGATGGCCAGACCACCGAAAAAGGCCAAGGTAGTGATGAGGATGGCCGTTTGGCGATGGTCCAGGGTCCAAGCAATCATTAACCGGTAGCGATCGGCGGTGCGGTCGAACCAGTGATTGAAAACGTCGAGACCCCGGGCGATCACGTTTCTTTTCCCCTGGCGTTCGATATCCGGATCGTACCAGCGCGAGGAAAGCATCGGGTCCAGGGTGAAAGAGACGAAGAGGGAAACCAGGACGGCGAAGGCTACCGTGATCCCGAACTGGAAAAAGAACCGGCCCACAATGCCTTTCATGTAGGCCACCGGAACGAAGACGGCTACGACGGAGAGCGTGGTGGCCAGCACGGCCAGGCCGATCTCGCTGGTTCCTTCCCGGGCGGCGCTGAAGTGGTCTTCCCCCTTTTCGAGATGACGGACGATGTTTTCCCGAACGACGATGGCATCATCGATCAATAGACCGATAGCCAGGGAGAGGGCCATGAGGGTCATGACATTCAGGGTCATGCCCATGAAATTCATGACGATGAAGGAGGAGATAACCGAGATGGGCAGGGTCAATCCGGTAATGACCGTGGACCGCCAGGAATTCAGGAAACAAAAGACGATCAGGACGGTCAGGATGGCCCCGATGACGATGGTCTCTTGCACATCATTGACCGAATCCCGGATAAAGGTGGAAGCGTCGCGGACCACCTCGATCCGGGTCCCCGGCGGCAACTCCTTTTGGAAGCGGGTAATTTCTTTTTTGACCCGCTCCACCACGGCCACCGTATTGGCCCCGGACTGCTTGAGGATGTTCATCGACACCGCCGGGATGCCGTTGACCAGGGCCAGGGAGCGCTGCTCCTCGATACCATCCCGGATCTCGGCCACCTCCCCCAGGGTGACCGGCCTTCCCTGGCGTTGGCCGATGACCATGGTTTTAAAGCCCTCGACCTCCTCCGGTTTGCCGGCGATGCGCAGGGTGAATTCGGAGGCCTGGCGGTTCAGTCGCCCCAGGGGAGTGTTGACGTTTTCAGCCTGCAGTCCGGCCACGACCTCATCCACGCCCATCTTCAGGGCTTCCAGGCGGATCGGATCGATCAGGACATTGACCTCCCGTTTGGCTTCCCCGACCAGATCCACCTTGCCCACCCCGCTGAGGTTCTCGAAGCGGCGCTTGACCTTTTTTTCCACCAGGGTGGTCAGTTCCCGGGGAGGCATTTTTTCCGAACGGACGGCCAGCGAGACGGCGGGGATGGCCGATACGTCCAACTTCTGGATGATGGGTTCTTCAATCGCCTGGGGGAGATCGCCGCGGATGGTGTTGACCTTGGCCCGGGCCTCCTGGGAGGCCTCGTTGATCCGGACCTCCAGGTTGAATTCCACCACCACCTGGGAGACGCTTTCCCGGGAGACGGAGATGACATGCTTGACCCCGGGGATGGGATTGACCGCTTCCTCGATCCGTTTGGTCACCTCCCGCTCCACGGTTTCCGGCGAGGCCCCGGGGAATTTGGTGACAATGGACAAAACCGGAATTTCCACATCCGGATACATGTCGATGGGCAGGCGGCGGTAAGAAAATATCCCCAGGGTGACCAGGGCCAGCATCATCACCGCGGCGAAGATGGGCCGTTTGATGGATAGATTGGATAGGAACATGCCTTTACTTCCCCGCCGCCGTCTCGTTTGTTATTACCCGATCGCCATTCTGCACATTAAACCCGCCCCGGGTGATGACTTGATCTCCGGCCGCGAGGCCTGAATCGACCTCCACCCAGTCCCGATCGAGACCACCGGTTTGCACCCTCCGTCGTTGGGCTTGTCCCTGCACCACCACCCAGATATCGCCTTGACGGGCCTTTACGTCCCAATCCAAAAGGGCCGACCGGGGAATTTCCAGGACATTGCTCCGGCGGCCGGTCACAATTCGTCCCTTTATAAATAGTCCGGATTTGAGGACCTCCGGTTCGTTCCGGATTTCGGCGATAACCTTGATCGACCGGTCCATTTCATTGACCGCCGGGTTGATGAATTTCACCCGGCCGGTAAAGTGTTGGCCGGGCAGGGCGTCGGTGGTGAAGGTCAAAGGCTGGCCGACTCGGATTTTAGCCATCTCGCTCGAGGGGACGGTAACGGTCAAATCCAGGAGCCGGTTGTCCACGATACGAAACAAGATCCGGGTGGAACCCGCCTCCCCGACCAGGTCGCCCACGTTGATATCCCGCTGGGCGACCACCCCGTCCAGGGGAGCGTGTAGGACGGCCTTGGCCAGGCGGGTCCGGATCTGGTTTAGTTCCTTTTCGGCGGCCAGGAGCTGGGCTTTGGCGGCCGCTACTCGGGCCTGAGCGGCGGCTTTTTCGGTCCGGGCATCGTCCAAATTCTGCTGGGTGATCAGCCCGGATTCTTTCAAATTCCGCGCGCGTTCCGCCTCCCGATCGGCCCGGTTCCCGCCCACTTCAGCCTGCAGGACATTGGCCCGGGCGGCTTCCACGGCGGCCTGGGCCTTCTGCAACACGGCGTCGGCTTCCCGGGTATCCAGTCTGGCCAGAGGCTGGCCCCGTTTGACCCTGACCCATTCGGTAACATAGACCTCGGTCACGATCCCGGCATACTCTGATTTCACCCGGCTCTCGTTCTTGGGGGTCAGCGATCCTACCACGTCGACCCCCTCGTCCAAATCTCGGGTTTGGGCTTTGGCCACATCGACGGCTACCGGGGGTTTGACTGCCGCTTTCCCTTGCGAAGGTTGGGTCGATTTGGACGGGGAGCAGCCCAGGAGACTGCCGACCAGCAGTCCAAAAATGCCGGCGATCCAGATCTTTTTCATTCCTTGAAATCCTTTCATTTTAGTGGGAGCCTTTTGGGCCTTCATCATTCTTGAGGCCGTCAAAAAAAAGCTTCAATATCCGGCCCAACCCCTCACGGCCGAAATCCAGATCCGGGTGGGACAACTGTGTTTCCAGGGCTACATTGACGGCCCCCAATATCATCCAGGTGATGTCCTCCACTCGGCCCCGCCCGAATTCCCGGTTCTTGAAGCCGAATTGGACCAGTTCCGTAACCAGGCCGTGAAATTTCAGATGATAGGCGTCAAAATCAAAAGCAGGGGCCCCTTGAGGGGGACCGTAGTAAAGCGAGTAAGCCAGTCGGGCGACCTCGATCTGCTCCATGAACAGGGCTAAAATTTGGTCCGCCAAGTCCAACAACCGTTTGACGGCCCCCCCTTTTTTTTGCCGGGCCCCATCCAAGAGCAGGCCGTAGCGGACCGAGGCGGTATGCAGGATCTCGGTATAGAGACCCTCTTTATTCCGAAAATAATAATAAAGGACTGGTTTGGTCACCCCGGCCTCGGTTACGATTTCCCGGACGGTGGTCGCGGCATACCCTTTGCGCGCGAAAATCCGGGCGGCGCTGGTCAGCAGCCGTTCCCGGACTTGACGGTCGAGAGGTGTCGGGGGAGTGGAAAGCAACAAGGAGGATTCCGTTCAAATATTTTTGGCTAGGGTCTAGGTATACTTACCGGTAGGTATATAAGGTTCGGAAAGAAGGATGTCAACAAAAAAATGGAAGGGAAGATTCCCCCCCCTGATCGGACAAAAGGCCATCGGTCCGCAAAAGACTTGCCTTATCCGAAGGTTATGCTATTGTCGGTCCAAGAGAACCGTTGGAGGACAGGATGTGGAAAGGGCCTGGAAGGAGATCGCGGCTATGAGGGATGATCGGAAGACCAAGGCACAGCTTCTGGAGGAATTGTCCGAAGCACGAAAACAAATTCTGCAAAGGTCCGTCCAGGAGATCGAGCTGCGCCGAAACGAGGTAGAGAGACAAACAACCATTTCCCTGCTCAATGCCACCCTGGAATCAACCGCCGACGGTATCCTGGTGGTGGACCAGGGCGGGAGGACCGTTTTATCCAACCGTCGATTTGCTGAGCTGTGGCGAATTCCGGAGGATATTTTATCCTCCCGGGATGACCAAGCGGCGCTGGACTATGTATTGAGGCAACTGAAGGATCCGGAGGATTTTCTTCAAAGAGTCCGGGAACTGTACAACAACCCGGAGGCCGAAAGTTATGACCTGTTGGAATTTAAGGACGGGCGGGTTTTTGAGCGATATTCCCAAGCGCACCGTATTGGGAACGAGGTCATTGGCCGGGTTTGGAGTTTCCGAGATGTTACCGAAAATAAAAAAGCGGAAAAGGTCCTGCAGGAATCCGAGGAGCGGTATCGGACCCTTCTGGAGAATGTCGAAGACGGCTATTACGAAGTGGACTTGAACGGCAATTATGTTTTCTGCAATGATGCCTTTGCGAGGATTCTGGGCTACGGACCCCAGGAATTGAGCGGGATGAATTTTCGGCAATTTACCAGCCCGGAAACGGCCGACAGGGTTTATCAGATCTTCCATACGGTTTTCGAGACCGGCCGGCCGACCAAAGCCATAGAGGTGAGAACGTTTCGTCAAGATGGAACCGAGCGGTTTCTCGAGTTTTCAACTTTTCCCATAATAACTGCGGAAGGAATGACGACCGGATTCAAGGGAACGACGCGGGATGTAACGGAAAAAAAACAGGCCGAAGAGGCGCTGCTGGAATCCGAGGAAAAGTACCGAAAGGTGGTAGAGTTGTCCAATGACGGGATTACCATGGTCCAGGACGGGGTCCATATTTTTGTCAATCAGAAAATGTTGGATATATTCGGGTATACGCGTCCGGAGGAACTATTGGGTCAACCGGCTTCTCAAGTGGTTCATCCCCAGGATCGGGATCGGGTGATCGAAATAATCCGCCGGCGTCAGCAAGGGGAGCCGGCGCCGGCCAGCTATGAGTTTCAGGGAATCCGCCGGGATGGACAGACCCTTCAAGTGGAGGTTTCCGCCAGCCGGATCGTTTATCAGGGTGCGGAAATCTCCCTGGCTTTTTTACGGGATATTTCCGAACGCAAGCGTTCCGAAGAAGCCCTGAAGGAGAGCGAGGCCAAATACCGCAATCTCTTTGAGTCGGCCCACGATGCTATCTGTTTGATAGAAGGAGGGCGGCTGGTAGATTGCAATACGGAGACCCTGGTCATGTTCAATGCCGGCCGGGCACAGATTATCGGGAAGACGCCCGTGGACCTTTCTCCAGCGGAGCAGCCTGACGGCCGTCCTTCCACCGAAGCGCTCCGGGGAAAGATTCAGGCTGCCCTCGAAGGCGTGCCCCAGTTTTTTGAATGGGAATACCGCCGGGTCAACGGAACACCCTTTGCGGCGGAGGTTAGCCTGAATCGGGTCTTCGTCGGCCAAGAAACCTACCTGCAGATGATTATCCGGGATATCACCGAACGCAGACGTATGGAAGAGGCCACCCGTGAAAGCGAACGGCGTTATCGGATTTTGTTTGAGACGGCCCAGGAGGGCATCCTGGTCATGAAGGGGATGATATTCGTGGACTGCAATCCGGGGGCCGAGCGCCTCCTGGGCTGCGGCCGCCAGGAGATTTTGGGCAGCACCCCTTTTCGCTTTTCTCCCGAGTTTCAACCCGACGGCCGGCGCTCGGCAGAAAAGGGGACCGAAATGGTGGGTAAATCCATTCAACTGGGGCCGCAGCGGTTCGAGTGGGTCCATCAGGCCCTGGACGGACGGCGTTTCTATGTGGACGTTTCTCTAAGCCAGTTTTATATTGAAAATCAGTCCCATCTATTCGTCATGGAGCGGGACATTACCGAACAAAAAAGGGCTCAGGAGGAATTGCGGGCCCTTTCCCTGATCGATGAACTGACCGGATTGTACAACCGCCGCGGCTTTCTGACCCTGGCCCGCCAGCAGTTAAAGATGGTCGACCGCATGCACCGGGGGCTGTTCCTCCTTTTTGCCGATTTGGACGACTTGAAACAGATCAACGACACCCAGGGGCACTCGACGGGCGATCAGGCCTTGAAGGATATGGCCCAGATCATGAAGGACACTTTCCGGGAGCCGGATATCCTGGCCCGGATGGGCGGGGATGAATTCGTTGTTCTGGCGATGGAAGGATCTTCCTTGGCCAACGCCGATATTCTGAGTTCCCGGCTGCAAAACACCTTGACCGCCTTCAACCAAAAACGCCGGAGGCCTTACCGTTTGTCGCTGAGCCAAGGGGTGGTCCGCCACCAGCCGGGTCGGACGGTATCCATCGAAGAATTGATCAGCCAGGCCGACCGGCTCATGTATGATAAAAAGCGGATAAAGAAATCAACCGAAGGAGAAATGTTTTGATCGGTAGATCTTCATCTTGAATCCTGATCGTGTTATACTGAACATATCGCGGTTCGAACGGTATTCAGGGCTGCCGTCCTCCGTAACTATCGCGGGTGATGAACCATGGACAGGGGAAGAGGCCTTTTATTCATTGTGATCGGCGGGCTGTTGATCGGGGGACTGGCCGTTTTCGGTTCCGCTGAAAATAACGTTCAGCCGCCCGGCCCTCTGGGAAGACCGGTATTGCCGTCACCCTCGAAAAAGAAGGCCTATCCCCTGAAGAACGGCGCCCGGTCCCTTTTCCCCGGACCCCCCATCCTGACACCCCCGGTGCCGCTTCCGGGACCGGTACGGGGAACGGTCCTGGTTCCGGGGCACTGGCAGGGGAACCGCTGGGTGCCGGGGCGCTTGGAGAGAAAGAAAGGCCATCCGACACGCTGGGTTCCTGGGTATTCTACAGCGGAAGGGGCCTGGGTCCGCGGGCATTGGGAATGAAAACCATTAGGTTGATGGTTGCTCTGCTGGGGTTCCGGTCTTCGGAGGCCCTCTGACCTACCCGGGAGAGAACCCTTCCACCGTACCATCCACCAGGAGGATAATCATGAAAGAAGATATTCGAAAATCCATTATTGCCGGGAGCTGGTACCCCGGCCGCCCGGACAGTCTGCGTTCTCAAATCCAAGGATTTTTAAAGGCGGTGCCGGAATCCACTTCCCCCGCCGGGGAATTGGTGGCCTTGATATCCCCTCACGCCGGATATCAGTACTCCGGAGGGGTCGCGGCCCACGCGTACAGACTCCTGACTACCCAATCCTTTGAGCAGGTAGTGATTGTGGCCCCCAGTCACCGACATGCTTTTCGCGGGGCTTCCATCGATCAGAAAACCGGATACGAAACCCCGCTGGGCGTTGTCTCCGTCGATCAAGCCCTCTCCCGGGAATTGATGGAGAAGAGCACTGTCTTCAGTTATGTTCCCGAGGGGCATGCCCAGGAGCATGCCTTGGAGATCCAGCTTCCTTTCCTCCAGGAGACGCTCCAGGAATTTTCTTTAACGGCCATCATCCAGGGCTCCCAGGACGAAGAGACTTCGGAGGAAATGGCCCGGGCCCTGGCTCAAGTTTTGAAAGGAAGAAAAGTCCTGCTACTGGCCAGCAGCGACCTGTCCCATTTCCATGCCTATGACCAGGCCAAAAATTTGGATAAAAAAGTGCTGGATCGCGTGGCCGCCTTTGACGAGACGGGTTTGATGCAGGATCTGAAGGGCGACCGGGTGGAAGCCTGTGGGGGAGGACCTATAGTCACGGTGATGAAAACCGCCAGGCTTTTAGGGGCCACCGAATCCAAAGTCCTCTATTATGCCAATTCCGGCGACGTGACCGGCGACCGATCCGGGGTCGTGGGCTATCTGGCCGCGGCTTTCTTTCGCCGGGAAAACCCGGGGAAAAGAAAGCCGGTAAAAGAGGAACCGGAGGGTTATTCGCCGGAGGAAAGAGCTTTTCTTCTTAGAAGCGCCCGCGAGGCAATTGAACACCAATTGACCGGCAAACCCTGGCCGTCGCTCGAAGGGGAGACCCGGAAACTCAAAGAGAAGCGGGGGGCCTTTGTGACCTTAAAGCGGAATGGTCAGCTCCGGGGCTGCATCGGTTACACCCAGGCCTTTAAACCCTTAAGCCAAACCATCATGGAAATGGCCCAGGCCGCCGCCTTTCAGGACCCCCGGTTCCCCCCTCTGGCCAAAAATGAGTTGGAGGACCTGGATATCGAAATCTCCGTGTTGACCCCTTTTCGTCCCATTCAGGACATCCAGGAAATCGAGGTCGGCCGGCATGGTCTGTTCATTGAAAGGGGGGGCTATTCCGGCCTGCTGCTTCCCCAGGTAGCCACCGAATACCATTGGGATCGCCAGACCTTTTTGGAGCATACCTGCCTCAAGGCCGGTCTTCCCCGGGATGCCTGGAAGGATAAGCAGACTAAAATCCAGATTTTCTCGGCAGAAATTTTCTAAGGAGCGATTAGGGCATGCATATTGAAAAAGTGACTACTCCACCCTGAACGCTACCCGGTTCAAGAATTGTACCCTTTTAACCTGACCGCTTTCCAAAGAACCGCGGTGATTGACTTCCCCACGAATATAACCTTCTTCGCCGGAGAAAACGGAACGGGGAAGTCCACCCTGCTTAAAGCCATCACCCGACGCTGCGGCGTCCATATCTGGGAAGACATTCAAAAACGCCGGGTAGACCGCAACCCGTATTTGAAGTCCCTCTATAAATATATCGAAGTAAGCTGGAAAAACGGCGTTAAGCCCGGGGCCTTTTTCTCGGCGGAAAATTTTCAATACCACACCCAATGCATCGATGACTGGGCCACGGCGGATCCCCGACTCCTGGATTACTTCGGGGGGGAGTCCCTGTTGTCTCAGTCCCATGGCCAAGCCATCCTGGGCTATGCCCGGGCGCGCTACCTGCGGGAAGGGATTTACTTCCTGGACGAACCGGAAACGGCCCTTTCCCCGCGAACCCAGATCGCCTTCTTAGCGCTTCTCCGGCAGATGGCCCGGGAAGGCCACGCCCAGTTTATTGTGGTCAGCCATTCCCCGATCCTGCTTTCCTGCCCGGAGGCGGTCATCTACTCCTTCGACGGCGATAGGATTGCCCCCATACCCTATGAGGAAACGGATTATTACCGGGTGTATAAGTCGTTCCTGGAGGACCGCGGGAAATACCTTTGATTGATAGAGGATAGGGTGAAGTTGGCTAAAGCGGTTATGGAGGGGGTGTAGCGACCAGGATGGGAAGGGCCGAGGATAATAGGCCGGGAACCGCTTTCGAATGGTAATTGCTGATTCAAGCACATGTCGCCGAAAATGATTAGTAGGTGAATGTGCGCCACGAAGGCGCGTGAAAGATGAGGGTAGGCCCCTCGGAGTCGGTTTACAGGAACAGGCTCCAAACCACCTTAAGCTGCAGGGGTAAAGAGCCCTTGTGGTGAGCGTTAAGGAAAAGGCAGGGCGAGACCTTGTCAGGTAAGAATCAAGGAGACGAACAAGAGTGAACCGCTGATCACGTGTCGAAAACTAAAAGGCGATGTCAAAACCGAGGGGTTTCACTGTCTCGGGATAAGTTCAGATGGTACCTGTTTACAGGCTGAATGGCATCCGGTATGGAGGCGGCGTGAACTTGATTCAGGCTTTCATGGGCAACGTGGGAACCTGTCGTTCCGATGATAAGGGAGAAATTCAAGTGGAGGACCCACAAGAATGAGAGTACCGAAGCGGAACACAGGGGCGGACCACTCCGTAGTAGCGATGAAGGGCCGTAATGGGCCTGGAGCGAAGGGGGTGGATTATCCAGCCGGACTCAGAGGTCAACCAGATAATGGGAGGAACCGGTGTCGAAGGCGAAGCCGTATGAGATTTCCAAGTGGGTAGTGGTAAAGGCGTGGAAGCAGGTAAAAGCGAACCAGGGAGCGGCCGGGGTAGACCGAGAGTCGATAACGGTTTTTGAGAGGAATCTGAAGAACAACCTCTACAAGATCTGGAATCGGATGGCATCGGGAAGCGGATTCTCGGCATTCCCACCGTGGCCGATCGCGTGGCCCAAATGGTGGTCAAGCTGTATTTCGAACCCGGGGTAGAGCCACATTTTCATGACGACTCTTATGGATACCGGCCCGGCAAATCGGCCCTGCAGGCCGTAGCGATAACGCGGAAGCGTTGTTGGCGTTATAACTGGGTGCTGGAATTCGATATTCGGGGTCTGTTTGACAACATTGACCATGAACTTCTGATGCGAGCGGTGAAGAAGCATACGGTCAGCCAGTGGATCCTCTTGTATGTGGAGAGGTGGCTGAAGGCCCTGTTTCAGCAGGAGGATGGCACCTTAATGGAGCGAGGGAAAGGAACGCCGCAGGGTGGAGTAATCAGCCCGGTGTTAGCCAATCTCTTTCTGCATTATGTGTTCGATGCCTGGATGAAGCGGAACCATCCGGAGATGCCCTTTTGCCGGTATGCCGATGATGGGATTGTTCACTGTCGAACGGAGTCAGAAGCCCTGGCATTGAAGGAAGAGCTGACCTCCAGATTTCGGGAATGTCAGTTGGAACTGCACCCGGAAAAGACCCGGATCGCGTACTGTCAAGACAGCAATCGCCGAGGAAATCATCCAGTCACCAGTTTTGATTTTCTGGGCTTCACTTTTCGGCCGCGACTCGCCAAGAGTCACCGGGGGGATTTCTTCGTCAACTTTGGTCCGGCCGTAAGCAACACGGCCAGTAAAGAAATGAGACGAAAGAGCCGGCGTTGGAATCTCCATTTGAAAAGTGATTTTTCCCTGGAAGACCTGTCCAGAATATTCAGCCCCATCATCCGGGGATGGATAAACTACTACGGGAGCTTTTACAAATCAGCGCTCTACCCCGCTTTACGTCATTTGAACCATATTTTGGTCAAATGGGCGATGAGGAAATTTAAAAGGTTGAGACGCCATCTGACCAAGGCGGTATACTGGCTGGGGCGAATAGCCCATAGGCAACCTGAGCTGTTTCCGCACTGGCAATGGGGATTGAAACCAACGGCTGGATGATGGGAGCCGGATGAGTCGAGAGGTTCAAGTCCGGTTCTGAGAGAGCGCAGGGGGGAAGCTCCCCTGCGCCACTCACCTCAACGAAGGGTTAAATATCATTATATTTTAGATAGTTAGGAACACCCCTTTCGACCGATAACCACCTTTCCGGCCATATTTTCCGGGAACCTTCCCCGGCCATCCCGGAGTCCATTTATTTGCCTTTGAACTATTCTTAGGGAGGTCGGCCAACTCGGCCTATGACCCTTACTGACAGTGGACCTCTGAGGGCCTTGGTGGTTGATTACCGTTACAACTCTGGGAGTTTTTGGGGGGTAAAAAGGGCAAAATGAGTCCTCTTCTTAATGGCTTAGGAGGTCATCCGGTGAATATCTTCCTGAACTCTTTTTTTAACGGGTGGGCCATTTAAAAGGATTTCAATCGCTAATCCGTTGAAACCAAGGCAAAAAGATTGAACTTCCTCCTATTTATACGATCCTCCGAATAATCAGATCGAACTCCCTCTGCTCTTTCTGAAAGGAAGTTACAGGGGGAAGGCTCCGGAATTTAAAAATACCAGTTTTTTTTCCAAAAAATTAATGTTTTCCCCTATTGTACTTTAAAGATATTATCTTTATGCTTGAAGGATAAAAGGAAGAAATTTCAGAGTAACCTGTTTGGCGGCTCACGGGTATCTATCAACACTGCCCAATTGTATCTACAGGAGTGACTATATGGGGACAACCAACGTACCAAGCCGATTATGGGGAGCAAGAGTCGCCATATTTTTCGCCGGAATCATGCTCTCGTTCATAGGCGCGGCGTCCATAGCCCGCGCAGACGGGGTGGTAACAGATTGCAGCAACGATGTGCAACTCAGCAGTCTGCTGGCCGGTGGGGGCCTGATCACCTTCAACTGCGGCGGCATCCACGCGCCGGCCACTATTCCGCTGAGCAGCGTGGTCTTTCCTGTCAGCGGGACGACCATCGACGGGTCCAACGGCGGCAATACGATCGTGCTTGACGGTCAGGGAAACACGCGACTGATCCAGGTGAACGTCGGCACCCAAGCGGTCTTGACCAACCTGGCCCTGACGCACGGTGCCGCCGTCAGCGGCAGCTGCCTGATCACGTTCGGAACCGTTGAGCTGGACAACGTCGAGGTGCATGGCTGCAACAGCGGCGGCACGACAGAGAATGGCGGGGCACTGTATGTGGACAGCGGTGCCAGCGCCACATTGAACAACGTCAACCTGCACGACAACTCGGCGGGCCTTTCTGGTGGTGGCATCTACAACTTGGGGACGCTTACGGTCAATAACAGCACGTTCACGCACAATTCGGCCGCCACCGGCGACGGTGGCGGCATCCGTAATGCCGGCCTACTGACCGTAACGCAGGGCACCCTGAGCGGCAATACAGCCGCGACGGGCGGTGGCGGCATCTCGAGCAGTGGGGCAACTGCTAAGGTAACCTTGTCCAACGTTGACCTAACCAGCAACTCGGCATTGAGCGGCAATGGAGGCGCCATCGAGAACATCACGGGCACGCTTAAGCTGACCAACGGAACCGTGAGCGGCAATACCGTGGCGGGCAGCTTCTCGGGACTGGGCGGCGGCATTCACAACTTGGCGGGCGATCTCCGCCTGCAAAATGTGATCGTAAGCAGCAATGTCATTACAGCCGGCTATGGCGGCGGCATTGCCAACGACATCGACCCCAGCTTTCTGGGGCTTACCAACGTCACGCTCAATGCCAACCGGGCGCGAAGCGGCGGCGGTCTACTGAACTATGGCCTTATCAACGCGACTAGCGTCAGCATCAACGGCAACACTTCGACCGGCGACGGGGGCGGTATTCTTTCGAGCGGCCAATTAATCATGGATAACGCGATAATTTACGACAACACGGCGGTCAGTGTGGGCGGCGGCTTGCTGAACTCCGGGAGCGCGTTCCTGAATTTCATGACGATCAGCACGAACTCCTCCACTGCTTCAGGCAACATCGCGGGCGGGGGCGGCATCTTCAACTATAACCAGCTCTACATGACCAACGCCACCATCAGCGGCAACAATGCAACCGCGGACGGCGGGGGCATCTACAACTGGGCATTGGATGCGAGCCATATCGGCAAGGGCAACCTGACGAACGTGACGATAGAGAACAACCGTGCGGGTCGCAGCGGGGGGGGCGTCTTCAACTATCTTTCCGTCTTTGCAAACACCGTCATGCTCAAGAACAGCATGGTCGGCGACAGCCCCAGCGGCGCCAACTGCGGCGGCGCAGCGCTGACCACTCCGAGCGCTGACAAGTACAGCCTATCAAGCGACCTGACCTGCGGACTAGGAGGTAACGGCAGCCAGAACAATATTCCTGTGCGGCTGAACCCGCTCGCGTTCAATGGCGGTCCTTCCGTGGGTGCGACGGGCTTGAGCGCGCCCTTGTTGACGCACCTGCCGCAACTGTCCAGCCCTGCTATCGACGGGGTCTCGGGCTCGGATTTTCCGCTGACGGATGAGCGCGGCATCCTACGGCCTTTCGGCGCCGGCGGAGATATCGGAGCGGTTGAATGGACGCCGTCCAAACTCTATCTGCCATTGATTGTGCGGTGAGAAATCGAGAGATTCAACGCGCTCGGCAACGACGCGCCGAACGCGTACGAGTTCTTCAAAAACAGCGACCACACCAAATAGCAAAAGCATAGGACCAAGGAGGGGTAAAGATGAACTACAGGACATTCTTTGCGCTACTCGCATTCGCGTTCACGACGGTGCTGCTTTTGACGCTGAATATTGTGCCGGCATTCGCTGCAGAGGAACCTGGTGGAGCTTTACTACCCAGGTAGGTTTACCTGGAACCTTCAAAAAATACACTCCCGGGACCGGAACAACAGGGCAGCCCACCAATCCCATTCTCACTTGGGGGACCAGCAGCGGGGCGACTAGCTATGAGTATTGTTATGACACCACCGCCAATAACATCTGTGACGGACTCTGGATTAATACCGGGACTAACACCAATGGCAACCTTAAGCGGTCTGAACAAAGGGATCACCTTTTTTTATCCAAACCAATCGATCAATCTCTAGGGGGACTTATGAAGATCAGGAATAAAAACATCTATCATTTTTTATGGCTAAGCACACTGATCGCTGCCCTATTACTATGCGGAGCACCTCGTTTAGCGGTGGGAGGGGATTGGGAGTGGCAAAATCCAATACCACAAGGAAATACCCTTTTGGACATCTGGGGGAGTTCGGGCAACAATGTCTTTACCGACGGGTGGAACGGCACCATCCTCCATTATTCGGCTAAATTGTTTTTACCTCTGATACAAAGAAATTAGCGGCTAAGCACCTGTCTTTGTTGGGTAAGATTATTTGAGATCTTTGATAGAATAAAGGACGGAAACACCTACAATGTATTCGGCATAGCTTGGGCCTCCCCGTTGAAATCATATTCACCGCTCATACAAAGGTAAGATTCCCAGTAAGAAGAATGCAAAATGCCGATGTATAGGCCAGGGCGTGAGTGGCTAATACATCCGACGCCACCCATCGCAGTTCTTGGGACTCTTAGAGACCATTAACTCCAATTGCGAGGTTCTATTTTAACGAGAGCTTTACCTGTGATGGAATATTTCTAACGGAAATTGTTTCCTGGGAGGGCAATCTGGTTCAAGGACTTGTAGGAGTCCTGTTGAGTCAACCAATCAGATAAAGAAGGAGACCGGAGACACTGAGTCCCCCCTAGGGGGTGTGGGGGGGTATGCCACCCAACCCTGGATGGCCAGAGGCCGGGGTGACGAGTGGGGACAGCCCAGCCATTCGGGGTTGACGGTGGCTTACATATTATTGTGGCCTCCCGCCCAAAAGGGCGAACAACCTATTTCTTTTCAAAAAGCGGCCGGTATTTCGCAAAACCTTCTTTTTCCAACTTCTCCTTGGGAATGAAGCGCAGGGCCGCTGAATTGAGGCAGTAACGGAGCCCCGTGGGTTTAGGCCCGTCCGGGAAAACATGACCCAGGTGGGAGTCGGCCAGACGGCTCCGCACTTCGGTCCGTTTCGTAAAAAAGCTGTTATCCTCTTTTTCGACGATAGAACCCGGCTCCAGGGGTCGTACAAAACTGGGCCATCCGGTTCCGGAGTCGTACTTGTCCAGGGAACTGAAGAGGGGTTCTCCGGAAACGATATCCACATAAATCCCTTCCTTTTTGTTATCCCAATATTCATTATTAAAGGCCGGCTCCGTCCCCTTTTGCTGGGTTACTTTAAATTGCAGGGGCGTCAGTTGTTTTCGCAGGGTGGCCTCATCCGGCTTTTTGAAGGCCTGATTTGAAACCGGGGCGGCCGTTTCCTTGCCCCAGGTCTCCTGGAGGAACTGGTCCCGGCCGGAACCATGGCGGTAGTACCGGTAGCGGATGGGGTTCTTTTTGTAATAATCCTGATGATACTCTTCGGCTTCGTAGAATTTACCCAGGGGTAATATTTCCGTGACGATAGGCTTGGTGAACTGGCCGGACTTATTCAAGGCTTCCTTGGATTGTTCGGCCAGACGCTGTTGTTCCGGACCGTCATAAAAGATGACGCTTCGATACTGGCTTCCCCGGTCCACGAACTGCCCGCCGGGATCGGTGGGATTGATGTGCCGCCAAAAAATATCCAGCAACTGCTCATAAGTGACCTGCTGGGGGTCATAATAGACTTGAATGCTCTCAACGTGCCCGCTGCCGCCGGCGGAAACCTGCTCATAGGTGGGGGCTTCGGTCTTTCCTCCGGTATAGCCGGAGATGACCTTGGTTACCCCGGGAACTTTCTCGAAATCGGATTCCGTGCACCAGAAACAGCCGCCGGCAAAAGTGGCCACGGCCAAGGTTTTATTTCCTTGTCCTTGAATCATGGGTAAACCCCCCTTCTCCCCGGGTCTCTCCGCCTTCCGGCAGGCCGGGGAGGTCAATGAAAAAGCGACGGCCATCAGCCAAAAAATCAATCCAAACCGGCGCATACGGGTCCCGCTACCTCTCTCCGGCGGCCTTGGCGACAGCCTCCAGCAGTCCCTTGGACAAAGGGTTGCTTACCCGTCCTCCAATCAGGATCTGAGCCGGGGACACACTTTTTCCATAAAAGGCGCTGTTCAATCTGCTTCTAACTTTGACGACCGACCCTCCCAGAGAAAGGCCTCCGTAAAGCCCTTTTGAACGGGAGAAGCTGAGAATGTCGGCACTGAGGTTGGCGGTTTCGGCCCCCACGCCTCCTCCCACCGGCCCGGCCGCGATGCCCGTGTCCACGCCCAGCTTAAAGTTGCTGCGCATGAAAGACGCAACTCCCCGTTCGGTCATAATCAGGAGAACCACCTCCGAGTCTTGCCCGCCGGCCTGGACACCGAAGCTGGCCCCTCCCAGGGTGTAGAAAGCCGGCCCCATCCATTTTCCGGAAAACTTGTCCCGGACCAGCAACACCCCGTTGCCGCCGGAGACACCAACCACAAAGGCCCCCTTGAGCAAAGAGGGTGTAATGTAAATACCCTGGGCCTTTTTGATCAGGTCCTGAAATTCAGCGCTGGGGGGTTCGGCCATAAAGCTTTCCAGGGTCAAAAGGCTGGTTTCCACTACCTTTTTGGCCTCAAAGTCCGGACCGGCAGCAAAGGAACTGGAATGATTCAAAGAAAAAAGGCCGGAGGAGAAAAAAACTCCCCAAAACAACAAAACCGCCGCCATCCTGCTCAGGTATTTCTTCTTTTCCATAATTCCTCCTTTATTAATTCCACGTTCTACGTTATTACTTTAGGCATCCCTGAATCGTTATATTTTAAAGCAGATTAGAGGATTGTCAATCAAGAGATTGACCAATTTTCTGATAAGGATGATGAGGATCCAATGTTCCCTTCGTCAAACTCCACCTTAAATACCACCCTCAGCGGAAACACCTTTCTCGGCATCTGGAAAAACGCCTGGCCCATGCTGCTGATCATGGTTTTTAATTTCCTGGTCGGTTTGACGGATGTTTACGTGGCCGGGATGATCAGTTCCCAGGTCCAGGGGGCCATTGGGTTTATTGCCCAGCTTTATTTTTTGATGGTTATCCTGGCCAATGCCATCGGTATTGGAACGGTCTCTCTGGTTTCCCAGGCCAGCGGGGCCCAGCAAGACCAGGAAGTAATCCATCTGTCCCGACAATCCCTGATTTTCGGGATCCTGATCGCCTTCTTGCTGAGTCTAGGAGGAATTTTCGCCCCTCAATGGATCGTCCAGCTCAGCGGGTTCCCACGGGAGATTCAGGAAATCGCCGCCACCTTCCTGCGGATTTTTGCCTTGGCCCTGGGCCCTAATTATTTTCTAATTATCTCCGGGGCCATCTTTCGTGCCCGGGGAGAACCGCAGAAGCCGCTCCTGGTGATGGCCATGGTCAGCGGCTTAAACATTCTGCTGGAGTTCGCGCTGGTCTTCGGCTACGGACCGTTACCCCGGATGGGCTACCCGGGCATCGCCCTGGCCACGGCGATTTCCTTTCTTTTCGGGACGCTCCTGACCTTTTTCCTTTTGTGGCGGCCATCCTGGCGGCCGGTCCTTCGTCCTCCTTTCCGCCTGGATCGGTCTTTTGTCCGGGTCCTTTATTTTCGGAGCTGGCCCGCGGCCCTGCTGCAGTTGGCCTGGAATGCCGGAAGTGTGGTCTTGTTCAACTTCCTGGGCCGGATGGGCGCTGGGAGCATTCCCGCTCTGGCGGCTTTTTCCAACGGCCTGCGGCTGGAAGCGATCATTTATCTTCCGGCCTTTGCCCTGCACATGGCTGCCTCGGTGATGGTGGGTCAAAATCTGGGGGCCGGGCTGGTGGATCGGGCTGCCCGGCTGGCTTGGCAGATAGCCGGAATCGGGGCCGTGGTTTTGGGAATCCTGGCGGCGGTGGTCTATCTTTTATCCGAAACCATGGCCGGGTTTCTGACCACCGACCCCTTGGTTTTCCAGGAGACCGTCCGTTATTTAAAGATTAATATGCTTGCCGAACCCCTGATGGCCGCCAGCCTGGCTCTGTCCGGAAGCCTGATGGGGGCGGGAGACACCCGGGGTCCGCTCTATGTTATTTCAGCAGCCATGTGGCTGGTGCGTCTTCCTTTGGCCTGGCTGCTGGCCTTCCCCCTGGCCCTGGGGCCTACCGGGATCTGGCTGGCCATGACCCTGTCCATGTTCGCCCAGGGGATACTTATGGCCTGGCGGTTTAAATCCGGAAAATGGATCACGGCCGGGAAGGACATCTAGTGCCTTCATCCTTCCCACCGGGTATTCCTCTGATTCCCCAATCTCGGGAGGCAATTGCAAATAGTGCGGGTACATGATAGTAATAGGAAAAATTTTTCGCAAAAAAAGCATCCCAAGGGAGGGAGGTATTTCCATGTACCGCAGCCGCATTGTTCCGGCCGTCTTGGCTTTTCTGCTGTTTATCCCGGCGCTGAACGGGTACGGCGCTGAACGACAGGTCGGCCTGACCGAGGCCGTCACGATGGCCCTGAAGGATTATCACGAGATGCGGGCCATGAAAAATTCGGTCTATGCCCAAAAAGAGGAGGTTGAGGTTGCCAGGAGCTTCCTTTTGCCGCGTCTCAGTTTTGAGGAACGGGCCCTGCACACCAACAACCCCACCATGGTTTTTTCGTCCAAGCTGAATGAGGGACGCTTCTCAGCGGAGGATTTGAACATCAGGGCCCTCAATAACCCCGGGCCGACCAACGATTTCCAGACGCTGGTCACGTTTGAACAGCCCATTTTTCAGCGGAAAGCCTTTGTGGGACTGGAGATGGCCCAAAAGGAATATGCCGCGCTCCAGGAAGACTACGTCCGGAAAAGTGAAACTACGGCCTTGACAGTGGCCCAAACGTACCTGCAGGTGCGCACGGCCAAGGAAACCCTCGCGGTTGCCCGGCAGGCGGTCGAGGATGCCCGGGAGCATCTGAGGATAGCGGAGCTGCGGTTTAATAATGGTCTCGGACTTTACTCGGACGCCCTGCGGGGAAGGACCCGGGTTTCCGAGGCCGAACAAAGGGTCGTCAGCGCCCATAAAAATTTTGTTCTGGCCAAGCGCTCGCTGGGATTGCTGTTGGGCCTGGAAGACGCGGTGGATATCCTGGAGGAAGTCCCGGATTTCGCGGTTCAGGCGTTGGCCTATTACCAGGCCGCCGCCCAGGCTCGGCGAGACCTGAAGGCCCTGAAGATCCGCTGGGAAAACGCCCGGAACGGAATAAAGCTGGCGGATTCGGGGTACTATCCTACGTTGAGTGTCGGCGGGGCCTATCAGCTCAACGATCCCCAGCAGGCTTTCGGTTCCTCCGGCGAGAGCTGGCAGCTCATGGCCACCCTGCGCTGGGATCTTTTTGACGGGGCCAACCGAGAATCCAAGCGAAAGAAGGCGCGCTTCCAGGCGGCGGAAACCGCGGAGCAGTTGAACGGGCTGAAGCGATTTATTGCTTTCAAAATTACCGAGGCCTATCTGGCTGTGGACGAGGCCGAAAAGAATGCCGCGCTGTCTCGGTCGACCGTGCAGACCGCTGAAGAGGGGAGGAGGCTGGTAAGAGCCCGGTTCGAAAATTCGCTCGCTCCCCTGGTCGATTTGCTCGACGTGCAGTTGAGCCTGGACCAGGCCCGGGCGAATCTGGTGCTGCGGGAAAACGAATTTCGGCTGGCTGTCATCCGGCTGAGCTATGAGAGCGGGACCATCATCCAGGATTTGAACCTGGAACGGTAGGAGGGGGAATTTTATGGAGAAACTATTTTCAGCCGTTACCGCCGTCATGGCGCTTCTTCTGGTCGGATGTCAAGAGAAAGTCGGGCCGGGTGCGGTAGCGTTGCAGCGACCGGAAGTCCGGGGGGTGACCCTGGCTACCATCGGACCCTCTCCGGTGGATTCCTACTACGAGACCTCCGGGACGGTCAAAGCCAAGACGACGAGTGTTATTGCCAGCCGAACCATGGGTACGGTAACGTCAGTGAAAGTGCAGGGGGGGGCCCGGGTCAAGGCTGGAGATCTTCTGCTGGTACTCGATGACCGCGAGGCGGTTCAGCGCGTAGCCGCCGCCGAGGCCGGGTATCGGGAGGCGCAAAAGGCCCTCGAGTCTGCCGCCCAGGACAAGTCCCTGGCTGAAATTACCAGGGATCGCTATGGAAATCTTTTTCAGGAGAAGGCCGTCACCCGGCAGGAGATGGACCAGATTGAGGCCCGGGGAAAGGTGGCCGGCCTTCATTATGAGCGGGCCGGAGAAGCGGTGACCCGGGCCAAGGCCTTGCTCGCGGAGGCCCGGATCCAGGAAGGATTTACGCGGATACGAGCGACAGCGGCCGGGGTGGTTACCGAAAAACGGATCGAGGAAGGCAGCCTGGCGACACCGGGCACCCCCCTGATAACGGTCGAGGACACCTCCGGCTTCAGGCTGGAGGCCAACGTCGATGAAAGGCTTTCGGGACGGGTGAAGGTGGGGAGCCCGGTGGTGGTGGTTTTCGATTCTCCGGCCCGACGGATACTGGGGACTATCGGAGAGGTCTTCCCGGCCGTCGACCCAGCCACCAGGACTTTTTTGATCAAGGTCGGGCTCAAGGACCCGTCGCTAAAATCAGGACTTTTCGGGAGGCTACTGATCCCGGAGGGCCGCAAAGAGGTCCTCCTGATTCCACAGGAGGCGGTGGTGGAAAAAGGGCAACTGACCGGGGTCTACGCGGTCGATGGTCAGGGGATCATGAGCTATCGACTCATTAAGCGCGGAAGGCCCTACGGAGAAAAGGTGGAAGTGCTTTCCGGACTGAAGGCGGGTGAGCGCATCGCCGTTGCCGGGCTGGAAAAGGCGGTCGACGGCGGCCGGGTCAAACAGTAAAAACGGCCGATTTTTACTGAATAGTTGAAGATCGCCGGCCGTTGGCGGCCGGGGCTTCAAACGGGGGTTCTATGGAAATTCTTGGTCCTGCGGGCAAGCTTGCCAAGGCCTTTATCCGATCGAAGCTTACTCCACTCATCGTGGTGGCCTCGATCCTGCTCGGCATCTTTGCGGTGGTCGTTACCCCCCGGGAAGAAGAGCCGCAGATCGTGGTGCCGATGATCGATGTCCTGGTTTCCTACCCGGGCGCTTCGGCCCAGGAGGTGGACGAAAGGGTTACGAAACCCATGTCAAAATTCCTCTGGGAGATCAAGGGCGTCGAGTACATCTATTCTATTTCCAAACCCGGTCAGAGCCTGGCCATCGTGCGTTTTTACGTCGGGCAGGACATGGAAAAAAGCCTGGTCGACCTCTACAACAAGTTGATGTCCAATTATGACCAGATCCCCCCAGGCGTTTCTCAGCCCCTGGTAAAACCGAAGTCCATCGATGACGTGCCCATTACCGCCTACACCCTCTGGAGTTCCCGCTACAGCGGGTACGAGCTCCGGCGGGTGGCCCTGGAAGTGTGCAATGAACTCAAGAAGGATGCGGACATCGCCGAGTTCCAGGTTATCGGCGGCCAGAAGCGGCAGCTCAAAATCTCCATCGATCCCCAGCGCCTCCGGGCCTACTCCCTTTCGCCCCTCCAAATTGCGGCGGCCGTGCGAAAAGCCAATGTGGCCCTGCCTTCGGGAAATTTTGCGAACCAGAATACCGAATTCATCGTTCAAACCGGGGCCTGGCTTACGAATGCGGACGAGGTGGGCAATCTGGTGGTAGCGGTAAAAGGCGAAAGGCCCGTCTACCTGAAGGACGTGGCCCGAATCAGCGACGGTCCGGAGGAACCCTCCAATTATGTGTTCATGGGTTTCGGGCCGGCAGGCCGTAAGGACCGAACCGGCCTCTACGAAGCGGTCACCATTTCCATGGCCAAGAAGAAGGGGACCAACGCCACCCATATCGCCGAAAGAGCCCTGAAAAAGATTGAAGCCCTGAAAGGGAAGGTGATCCCTTCCGGGGTAGAGATAACCACCACCCGCAATTACGGCGAGACGGCCAAAGATAAATCGGATGAACTCCTCAAGCACATGCTCCTGGCCGCAATCTCCGTAACCCTGCTGATCGCCCTGGCGCTGGGTTGGCGGGAATCGATCGTCGTGGCGGTAGCGGTCCCGGTGACCCTGGCCCTGACCATCCTGGTCACCTATGTCTACGGGTATACCCTGAACCGGGTGACCCTCTTCGCCCTGATCTTCTCCATCGGCATTCTAGTGGATGATGCCATTGTGGTGGTCGAGAATATTCACCGCCACTTCAAAATGAGCCGGGTGGACCCGGAAGTCGCCGTGTTTGCCGTCGATGAGGTCGGAAATCCGACCATCCTGGCCACCTTTGCCGTCATTGCCGCCCTTATGCCCATGGCCTTCGTCTCCGGGCTCATGGGTCCTTATATGCGGCCCATTCCCGTCGGCGCCTCGGCCGCCATGCTGCTTTCGCTGCTTATTGCCTTCATCGTCAGCCCCTGGCTGAGCTATATTGTCCTGAGAAAAACCAAACCCCAGCCGGAGGGGGAAAAAAGCGAGGGCTGGTTGATCGGAAAATTCAACCGCATCTATGAGGGAAATATCCGGGGCCTGTTGAATAACAAGAAGAAGCGGCTTCGTTTCTATATCCTCATCGGGGTCCTGCTGCTGGGCGCTTTCCTCTTGGTGCCTTTGAAACTGACCCTGGTGAAGATGCTACCCTTCGACAACAAGAGTGAACTTCAGGTGGTGATTGATATGCCGGGGGATCCCAGCCTGGAGGAAACGGCCGCGGTGACCCGGGAGATCGGCGAGTACCTCCGGACCGTGCCGGAAGTGAGCAATTACCAGACCTATGTGGGCACGGCGGCGCCTTTTAATTTCAACGGCCTGGTGCGTCACTATTTCCTGCGCAGCGGAGCAAATGTGGCGGATATACAGGTCAATTTTGTCTCCAAGGATGAACGGCAGGCTCAGAGTCATGATATCGCCAAGAGGATCCGACCGGCCATTAAGGCCATCGGTGAACGCTACGGCGCCCGGGTGAAGATTGTGGAGATACCGCCCGGCCCCCCGGTCTTGAGCACCCTGGTGGCCGAGGTCTATGGCCCCGACTTCCGGAGACAGCGGGAAATCGCCGGGACTATTAAAACCATTTTCCAGCGAACGAAGGACGTGGTGGATGTGGACTGGTTGGTGGAGGATGATCAGAAGAAGCTCTTTTTCGATGTGGATCAGGAAAAGGCGGCCTACCATGGAATCGCCACCGAGACGGTGGCCCGGACGGTCCGGGCGGTCCTGAACGGAATGGTGGTCGGGCAGGTCCATATCGCCAGGGATCAGGAACCGGTCGAACTGGTCCTGCGGGCCCCGTTGCCGGATCGGGCCGGTCTGGAACGACTCAAGGAGATCACCTTGACCTCGGCCACCGGGGCGCCCGTGTCCTTATCAGAACTGGTTAAGGTCCGGGAAGCGCTGGAGGACAAGACCATCTATCGGAAAAACCTCAAGCGAGTGGTCTACGTGACCGGCGAGGTGGCGGGAAAGGAGGAAAGCCCGGTTTATCCCATACTGAAGATGAAGGAGGCCATCAGTCAGCTCAAACTGCCCGAAGGCTATGCGCTGAGACAGTATTCCTCCGTTCAGCCCTGGCTCGAAGACCAATACGCCCTCAAGTGGGACGGGGAATGGCATATCACCTACGAGGTTTTTCGGGACCTGGGGATCGCCTTTGCCGCGGTCCTGATCATCATCTACGTCATGGTGGTGGGCTGGTTTAAATCTTTTCTGGCGCCCCTGGTCATCATGGCCCCCATCCCGCTTTCCCTGATCGGGATCCTTCCCGGCCATGCCCTGATGGGGGCCTTCTTCACGGCCACCTCCATGATCGGGTTTATCGCCGGCGCCGGCATCGTGGTGCGGAACTCGATTATCCTGGTGGACTTCATTGACCTCAAGCTGGACGAGGGCACCGAGCTAAAGGAGGCCGTGGTCCAAGCCGGCCTCATCCGCTTTCGACCCATGCTGCTGACCGCTGCCGCCGTTGTCGTCGGGTCTTCGGTCATCCTTTTCGATCCCATTTTCCAGGGCATGGCCATTGCCCTCATGTCCGGTGAGGTGGCGGCCACCCTGCTCTCGCGAACCTTGGTCCCCGTTCTTTATTTCAAGCTGAAGGAATGGGAACAAAAAAGAAAGTTGAAAAAAATGGCAACGGAATGATCCGGATGCCCTAATGAATCCCTATTCAGTCATGCCGGACTGGTTATTTTGTTAGGTCTTACCTCCCCATCCCCTTGTGTCAGTGGATTTTGTTTTGGTCTATGGCTTCCACTACCCGGTGGATATCGGCCAAGCCTCAGCGGCCTCTGGGATTTTTAAGGGCGCAATCGCAGCCACCGGCCTTTTTCTCGGCGGCGATTTTTTCCAGAATCAGGGAACGGTGGTGTTGAATGAAATCCTCTTCGATATCTTTTCGGGAATAACCAAAGCAGTAGCAGACCAATTCATCCGGCCGAAATGGCGACGGTTCCCGACCGGTCAAGGTTGGGAAGGCGGGGGGTGCCTTCAGCGGATCTTTAAGCGCAGCCATATAACTCGACCTGGACAGGCCTTGAACGATCCCTTCTACTCCGATCCGCTCCGGATCATAAATCACCCGGGCTTCTTTTTCCGGGTAAAAGGCGTCAACTTCGATGATCCCCGACAGCCCTGCCAAGGCGCCGATAACCTTCGGTACTCAACTCATTCAGGTCATGCCTTCGACGGTCAATCGGATCGTTTTAAATTTATCGTTTTCCATCCGGGTATGTTTTTAAGATACCCTTTAGGTCTGCGGGATTCTTAGAAACGGCCCAGGCCCAGAACCCGAACCCACCATGGTTATTCACCGCCCGAACCCATTCGTCCAGAAACTCCCGTTTCGTGCGGTTCTGCTGACCGTCCTGACCTTTTGTTTCCAGAATCAGAAATTGCCCGCTGGATAAACGTATCAGAAAGTCCGGACGGTATTTGTGGACCACTCCCTGAAAAAGATAAAGGATCTCGAAACCCAGGTGGTCGTTCTTAACCCAGGCCTTGACCAAGGGGTTCCGCTCCAGTTCAAAGGCTTCACTGGCTTCCCACGTGCTGTCAAAAACACAGTGGCTGATGTGGGATTTCCGGGTGTATTCGCAGGGTCGACCGGTGTACCAGGTACGCATGTCCCCGGTGGATCGGATAGGGTGTTCATTGTCAAATACCGGCTCAATGGTCTCGGTATTCTCAAAACGAATGGCCTCCCAGATATGCTGAACCAGTTTGTTCATATTAAGCGTTAAGATTATTCTACGGCGAAGCTCCTCCTGATTGAAGAGAGGCGGATTGATGATTATTTTATCCGAAGCTATAGAATTCCTCCACGATCCGAAATACCTGAACCAGCAAATATTCTTTATTCCCTTTCCAGGACGGCTGCATCTGGTCATAGATATCCCGGGCGGTCTCGAAGATAATCTTCTGCAGCCGGAATTTTATCCCCAATTCTTCCAAGAGTGATCTCGGTTATCTTGGTGACGTCAGGCTTCCCTTCCACCACCGGGGCCAGTTCGGCCAGTGTGGCTGTCTGGTAGGCATCCAGTTCCAGCAGTTTAACCCGCTTCACGGTCCAGGGTCAGCCGGGGTTTAAGCACATGGTCTATCCGGATGATATTCGGCCAGCTTAGCTCATAGTTCTTCTTTTCGCCGACCGGTTCGATCCGGGTTTTCGGGTGGCGGAGGTGGTGGTGGCGGTCCATCCGTTTTCTCATGGGGCAAAAAGGTAAAGGGCACCCCGAAAATATTCACGTATTCCGCTTCAAACAGCCCGGTTTCCGGATTGACCTCGTAGGAGGTTCTTCGTAGCCCCCGCCCGACCACCTGCTCGCACAGCAACTGGCTGGAAAAGGCCCTAATCCCCATAATGTGGGTAACCGTCTTGGCGTCCCAGCCCTTCCGAGAGCATACCTACCGAGATAACTTTCTGAATTTGCTCTCCGGGTTTCCCGATTTGTCC
Source organism: uncultured delta proteobacterium (assembly GCA_963843145.1). GTDB lineage: Bacteria > Desulfobacterota > RBG-13-43-22 > RBG-13-43-22 > RBG-13-43-22 > CAVQSS01. Next base: position 19,313 of record CAWJJC010000008.1, on the reverse strand, counting down.
AACCGTATCCACGGTCTGACGCAGGAGTTCCGCCTGTTCTTTCTTGCTCAACTTGCGGACGGTTTCTTCTTCCTGATCTTCCTCGCTCCGGGGCCGAGGCACTTTGGGGTTCCTCCTGGGATTCGGCCATTTCCAGGACTTTCGAATCGATATGCAAAATCTTTTCCGGATCGCACAATTCCTCGATCAAGAATCTTATGATGATCAAAGGAATATTTGATGCGGGCCGCGGTTTCCGTCCGATTGGCTACGGAAATCATTACCGGAGGGATCTTAAAACCAATCTCAGCCCAGGATTCCCTGGTGGCCAGCCAATCCTTCCCCAGCAGGTAGTAACCGTTGACCACCAAGTCCGGTAGAGGCTCAAATTCCTGGGCCTTTCGATTCACGTCATCCTTTACTTCCGGATCGTTATAAATATGGTAAAGCCTCGACTTATAATCCGCTCCCATCTTGCCGTCATCCCGGATGACCACCCGCGGCGTCTTCACCAACCCCGATTCGATGGCGTCGTTCAACCCGAAGTCGCTGACGATCCAGGCAAAGAGGGCCTCTTCCGAACTTTTCTTGCCGGAGGGAGCCAACGGAGTGGCGGAAAAATCATAGCAGGTCAAGATGTTCCGCGGCCTGGTGGATCCGGTCCAGACCACTGATCCAGACCGTGGCCTCTTCAACGTCCTCCTTCTTAAGGCCTTTGATCTTGGATTCGGCCGGGACCCGCCAGGCATGATGGGCCTCATCGTTGATGACGAGTAGGTTGGAGGCCTGGGCCAGCTCCCCCAAAACTTCCCGGGCATAGGCCTCGTTGCTCTTGGCCCCGCGTTTGTCCACACTTTTCTTTCTGGCGATTTTTTCTTCCGTTTCCCAATGAAGGGTATGCCAGTTTCGAACCAGGACTTTCCCTTGCCTCAACTTCTCCTTGAGTCCCGAAGGGACGATATTAAACTCATCGTAATAATTCTGTTGGGCCGAGGGGTAGAGCACCTGTAAACGATTTTTCACTGTCAATCCGGGGGCGACCACGAAAATGTTTTTTGAAAAACGGCTGTCTTGAGGATAGGTGACCTTATTTAAAACCTGCCAGGAAATCAGCATGGCCATGACGATGGTCTTGCCGGAGCCGGTGGCCATCTTGGAGCAGAGTCTTTTGAATAATCCCCCATCGGAGGGGATATCCACTCCGACTTTCTCCGCCTCCGGGGCCTCCAGCAGCCAGATGAGGGTTTCCATGGCCTCCAACTGGCAGAAAAAGAGACGGCGATAGCTTTCACGCTCTTCAGTGTTATTCCAATGATCGAGCAGTCTGCGGGTGATCCCGGTAACCCCGGCATAAGGAAGAGTTGGATGCTCCCGCCAGGTCTTCACCCGCCGCCGGATTTCATTGACCAGCGGGATCTCGATGAAAATCCCGGGATCGTCAAAGGCTTTGGAGGACTCCGAGGCGATCACGTATCCGGCCGGCCTCCGGCCTTCCTTGCGATCAAACAACCGGCTCTCCCGGTCATAGCTCCAATACTGCCCGGGCTCTTCGTAAGGGGAATTAATGATCAGGCGGTCAATAGTCGTTTTGGCCATCAACGATCCTTGTGGTACCTGGGGGAAAATGAAAGTATGGCCTGAAAGGCTTTTTTCAGGCTGGGAGAATTTTTCATGGCTTCCTTCACCCTCCAACTTCCCTGCACAAATTCGGTCAGCTTCCCGTTGTAATCAGGACCGATGGCGGCCGAACTTTTTATAGGGGGGACTATGGACTCCCTTACTTCCTTTTTTCTAGACTTAGCGGCCAGGTTAATTAAAAACCGTTTAGGGTTGTCTATTTCGTCCGGCGTGAGGGGTATCTGGGTTTCGGGAACGCTTAGGAATCCGGCGGCGGCCTGGCGATCGGCCAGCACCCAGGCTTCCACGGCCTTAACCGCCACCCGGAATAGGAGGTTTTTTTCTTGGGGATAGGGAAGCCATTCCTTGATCAGGATGGGAGCGCATTCAGATTGGTCGAGATCCGTCAGAACCAGAAAAGGGGTCCCTTTGGAGGCATGATTAAACCCTTCCAACTTTTTCTTTAGATAACCAAAACCGCGGGAACTGAAACAGGCGCCCACCGCATAAGGTCTGCCTGATTGTTTCAGCATACCCCTTAAAACAGCCTCGCTGAGCAGATCCTCAACGGCCAGATTGACCGGAATTATATTAGTCATTGAAAAGACTTAGTTGGCTTATCTGTTTCGGTTCGGTCAGGGGTATGGCGGCTTCGGCCAGGCTGAATCCTTTTTCCATTAAATCCTTTATCTCTTTAATAGAAGCCGCCGTTACGATTTTTGTTCCTTCCACATCCGGTATCAACAAAAGTACCTCATCGGCGCCGACCCCCTTGTCCATAAGGAGATCGAAACTATGAGTGCTGATCAAGACCTGCCTCTTTTTTTGGCTTTGAATCCGCCAGATCAAACCCGGCAACCGGCGAATAATGGCGGCGTGAAGGGATAATTCCGGTTCCTCCAGCAACAGAAGAGAATCCCCCTCCAAAAGCGACCAGAGAAAACCCGTCAGGCGCAGGGTCCCATCGGAGAACTCTTCTTCCCGCTGTTTCCCGGCGTGCGGCCGCCAATGTTCATAAATGGCCTCCAGGTGAGGTGCGCCCCGATCGTCCTTCGTCACATTGAGCTGCCGTAGTTGGGGGACGGCCAATTGCAAGGCCTTTTCAATCTTCCCCAACCTGGCTTTCCGCGTTTTCTCCGGGGTCTGGAAGATCCTTTCCAGAAAACTCCTCCCGAAAGGGTCTTCTTCCATTGCCGGACCGGCAAAAGCCTCCGGATGTCGGAGAAGCTGGGGGACCAAATGCAGATAGCAGACCGATTCGAAAAATTTGGCAATCCCTCTAAATGGATAATTGGCATTGATTTGCTCAAGATAGGTCTGGGTCAACCGGAGACGGTCTTCCTGATCTTCTTTCACGGGCCGATTGAGAATTAATTCATCGCCCTTCCAGACCATTTCGCGGGTTAGATAGGGCTGGCGATGCCCCCGGCTTTCCTGTTTTAACCCGATGACATAACGCCAGGTATTATTCTCACCGTTGTTTTCGGAAAGATGGACCGCGATTTCTATCTCCGGGTCCTTGCGGGCGGCCAGACAGCGCAGTTTGGACATTCCCCCGCGACTACTGACCGCTTTTTGAAGCCCTCCCCCTGGCTTGGTGATGTCCCGGAGGAAGCGGAAGACATCCAGGAAATTGGATTTCCCGGAAGCATTCGGCCCGATTAAAAATACCCGGCTGCCCAGGTTTACCTCCGCCCTTTGGAAGTTACGCCAATTTTTCAATTCAATCCGCGAGATGATCATCAGGCCACCTCCATGATTTTTAGGCTTTCAATTCCCCGGTCATCCACGATCTTGACGGCGATCTTTTTATTGTCCCCAGGCTGAAACGGCAGGGAAAGGGTGCCTCGGTAGGCTTCAATCAATTCCTCGTCGATCTCGGCCTTCAGATTCTTAGCCAGCCTGGCCCAGCCTTCCTTTTCTCCGGCCAGGGGGAAAAAGACCTGCCGGGGAACAGGCTCCGGCCGTCGTAATCCGTATCCAACATCCAGAGGGCGATCTTCTCCGGCCCCCCGGATTCGATCGCCCCGGTCCGGGTGTTGTAGTAATCGAAACCCTGGACCTCGACCAGGTACTTAAACCCCTTCTTGTCTTTGATTTTCTTCAGGCGCACGTCCGGCTGCCCGACCAGCCAGAAGCTCTCGTTGCCGGCCCGTTTTTTCTTCAGATCCTCCGTCAGCAGATCGGTGTTCATCTGAACCTTCAAGAGGACCACGTTGGGCCAGTTGGTTTCGTCGATGTCCTTGGCGGCCTCGGGGTCGAACTGAAATGAGGCGAAAACGATGATCTCCGGCCGGGGGACCAGCTTGCGGGCTTCCTGAATGGCCTGCTCCACCTGTTTTTTGTCAAGAGGAGCATGCTGCGGCCCGAAGGAGACAACTACCCGCTGCGGGGACCCTCCTTTGGTTTCGCCATCGGCCTGAAGCCAGCGGGTCCCAGGCAGCGGCTCGACCCGGGAAAACTCGATCTTTTGGCCGCCCTTTCCCCGGATGCCGGTCTTGAACAACTCATCCCGCCATTCCGCCTGTCGCAGCGTCTCCCCGGATCTCGCGATGGATTCGTCGGCCGTCGGCTCTTTAGCCTCATAATAAAGCGGCTTCACGATCGGCGCTGGGACCGCCTCCACCGTAAAAGGTCCGGTCACTCTTACCCGGGAATGATCCTTCAGAGGCTGATCGTACAGGGTTTCCTGCCCTGGCGGTTCGTTGTTAGCTATGGATTTCAGGGTAATGTGGGGGACTGTCTTATATTTGAATCCGCTGCCCACTCCCTGATCCGGGTAGGCCAGCTCATAGTAATCAAAAAGGGCGGTCATCAACCGCTGCTTGGCCAGGGTAATGGCCACCCTCGAGGTGTCGCAGGTGATCCACCGGCGGCCCCACTGTTCGGCTACATAAGCCGTAGTGCCGCTCCCGCAAGTGAGATCAAAAACCAGATCACCAGGATCGGTGGTCATAAGGAGGCAACGTTCAATCACACTCAGTCGTCGGTTTGAACCACGTAAGTATATTCTGTGTACCAATATGTAGCGATCCCACATGATCTGTTAGTTCGAATAACATGGAAAATCATCGAGATAACGTTTATATCTAATACGTGCTTCCGTACTCGATTCAATCCGTACCCTTTATCGTAATAGCTCCGATTCATTCTTTTGTGGTCTTCCAACAGTCCACCATCTGGCGGATTATAAGATTTTACCGTTTACTTCAACTTAAAATCATTGGCCTCCTTTGAAAATGTGGGCCGTTATCGCCAAACAAGCTTTAAGAACCTCGACCTTTAGGAATTAATTTTCGATTCCATTTATCTCCTCCTGGTTCAGTTTTGACGTATTTCATCCTTCTCGATTTCTACGTCAGTCAAAGACCAATCTGATTACTCCAGAAGTCCCTTGATCTAGATATAGTTGCCGATACTTAATTTTTGCTGATTCTTTTGCATACCAAACCAAAAAAGTCATTCATAGTTCTTCAAGAGAGTTGCCACTCAATGGCTACCAATTTTTTCCGGAATGGTGATTAGAGATAAAATTACTCACTGCCAAACACCTCATCCATCAACTCTCTCACATGGTGGACGTTCTCATCAGAAATCTGGACAAAGGCACTACCGCTTTCGGAAAGTAATTCCCGGGATAGCAGCAAGCGGTCCCGCAGACTGGTCAGGTAGGAGTGGATGCCCAGTTCCCAAGTATCCCGGAAAGCCTTGATCATCTCCGGCTCCTGGGTCAGGTCCTCGTCTTTGCCGTCCTTCACATCCCGCTTGTTGACAAAAGGCTGGAAGTTGGAGCCGTAGCGTATGCCATAGGGGGGATCGATATTGATCATCTGAACCTTGCCGGCCAGTCCCTCTTTTTCCAGTAGGGAATTCATCACCAGCAGGCTGTCGCCGGCGATCAGGCGGTTGGTCCAGTTGTGCCGGTGCTTATAAAATTCGATAGCCTCCCGCAGCGGCGGGTTTTCCTCGGGTGAGTTAAAGAGCGAGATCTGTTCGTAATTTACGGTGTTCTTTTTGCGGACCGCTTCGATGATGGTCCGCGGGTCGATCCGCTCGTGGACATGGAGGGAAACGGTGGGCACTTCAAAAGAGGTATGCTCGGCCTTGCCGGACCATTGCAGTTGCGGATCCAGATGGGGATCATAGGCATAGGCCTTTACTCCCTTCTCTCGGTCCAGTTCCGGCGACACCAGCCCTACCGGCGGATTATTGACCCGCTTCTTGTCCTTATGATCGTATTGTTCAATCGGTTTCTTCCCGTTTTTCGGCTCCCTGGCCATCGCTTACCCCTTAATCTGAAAATAGCTTGCCATCTATTTTACAAGGAACGCGGTCTTCCACCTCTCCTGAGGATCATCGAAAATGACTTCTTGAGGATCGAATTTATTGACATTAAATTCTCCACCGGCCCAGGTCAGCGTCTCGCTGTGATCCTCATGTCCAATAACCAGGGCCGCCTCCAGAAAATCGTGAAACCCTTCTATCCCTCCGCAGTCTTCGGGCGGACAGGCCCTTTTGCCATCAATGCATAGCGGGTACCGTATCCCTTCTTTTCGAGGAATGATCCCCTCCAGTTCAAGGGTATGCCGCCAATTATCGCCGAAATCATAAACGTACTCGGCCGTGGCGCCGGCGGCCTGAAAATAGTCGGCGATCTTTTTCTCCCAACCGGGATGAACCTTGGTCTCACCTTCGAATTCTTCGGATGAGATCCCAACTACCTCCGTCAAGCCCAGAGAAGGGTCTTTGACCCTGAATTCATGAAGATGAGAATCATTCCAGCCCATGGCATCCTGGATCGCCACATGGAGGTCCCAAAAGGTGAAGGTCTCCGGTACTTGAATTCGCCTCCAAATAGGCGGCTCGGTGCCCTTAAGGGTTATTTTGAACTGAAATATCCGTTCGCCTATTCCTTTCATTGGTCACCACCCTTTCCACCTGCCCATTAAATTTCTATCTACTGATTTCCAGGAACGTCGACGGAGAAGACCTGCAGACCATACCGGTCGCCAAAGTCGGACAGTCTCAAATTCCAGGCCGTGATCCCTACCCCTAAAATTTTTTTCACCGGGATTTCAGAGCCAAAGTTTTCTAACAGGGGGTCAACGAAATCCAGCAGCACCTGGGACATCTTGTCTCGATCGGTGGGATTGACCAGGATCTCTTTTCCTTTGGCGATAGGATACCTCTTTACCTTTTCCAGGAATTCCGCTCGCGAGGTCTGTTCTTCGAGTTTGAGTCTTCTTCTTATCTTTTTCTTAGGCATGGGGGGTTAGTAGGAATTAGGAATATGGATTCTTGGCGATTATAACCCGTCGGAAATAAAAAGCTATAGACAAAATCGCAGAAAGGGGGAATTTTCTTGCTCCACCCGAATCCGTTTGTATACTATACGGGTAAGCAATAGTTCTGATTACGAGAGGAGAACCACCATGTTTTTTGAATTTTCCAACCGGGCCAAGGACCTTCAAGTTCGGGTCCAGGCCTTTATGGACCAATACCTTTATCCCAACGAGGGAACTTTTATTCAACAGCGTGAGGCCGGCGACCGGTGGGAACCCTTGCCCCTGATGGAAGAACTGAAGCGAAAGGCCCAGGCGGAAGGTCTCTGGAACCTGTTCCTGCCGGAGAGCGAATACGGGGCCGGGCTGACCAATTACGAGTACGCGCCCCTCTGCGAAATCATGGGCCGCTCCCCCTGGGGGCCGGAGGCGTTTAACTGCTCGGCGCCCGATACGGGCAACATGGAGACCCTCGTCCGCTACGGCAACGAAGAGCAGAAGGAGCAGTGGCTCAAGCCTTTGCTGGCCGGAAAGATCCGTTCCGCCTTCTGCATGACCGAACCCGAGGTGGCCTCTTCGGACGCCACCAACATCCAGGCCAGTATCGTCCGGGACGGGAACGAATACGTGCTCAATGGCAACAAATGGTGGGCCTCGGGCGGCGGGGATCCCCGCTGCAAAATTTATATCTTTATGGGAAAGACCGACCCCCAGGGACCGAAGCATAAACAGCAGTCCATGATCCTGGTGCCCCGGGATACGCCCGGCGTTACCGTCCTCCGTAACCTGCCCGTATTCGGCTTTGACGACGCCCCCCACGGCCATGCCCACATTCGGTTCGAGAACGTCCGGGTTCCGGTCGCGAATATACTTCTGGGGGAAGGCCGGGGCTTCGAGATCGCCCAGGGCCGCCTGGGTCCGGGGCGCATCCACCACTGCATGCGGACCATCGGGATGGCGGAAAGGGCGTTGGAAGAGCTCATCCGGCGGGCCCGATCACGAGTGGCCTTCGGGAAGCCGCTGGTGGAGATGGGCTCGATCCGGCAGGACATCGCCCGGTCCCGCCTGGAGATCGACCAGGCTCGCCTGCTGACCCTCATGGCCGCGCACCGGATGGACACGGTGGGCAACAAGGTGGCCCGCAATGAAATCGCCATGATCAAGGTCGTGGCCCCCAATATGGCCCTGAAGGTCCTTGATCGGGCCATCCAAGTGCACGGCGGCAAGGGCGTTTCCTCGGACACCTGGCTGTCGGCCGCCTGGGCCCATATCCGGACCCTGCGCCTGGCCGATGGACCGGATGAGGTCCACCTGGAGACCATCACCCGGCTGGAGCTGAAGAAACAGGCCTGATTAGAATTGGTATTTTTTTCTTGGCGTCCTTGGCGTCTTTGCGGTGAATATCATTCTAAGTCCGCACTGCCTGGGTCTTTGGAATAAGTGATAAGATGACCTTAAGAGAAGAAATTGGTCCTGTCCGGGAGGCCCATCGGCTGAATGTGGCGGCCCTGGCCGAATACCTCCGGAAGGAACTGAAAGGCTTCTCGGGTGCCTTGACCGTTCAGCAGTTCGGGTTCGGACAGTCCAACCCCACCTTCCTGCTTTCCGCCGCCGGAAAGGAGGTTGTGCTGCGAAAAAAGCCGCCGGGGAAACTGCTGCCCTCGGCCCACGCGGTGGATAGGGAATACCGGATCATCAAGGCCCTGAAAGGCGCCGGGGTTCCGGTCCCCGAACCCTATCTCCTCTGTACGGACGAACAGGTGATCGGAACGTCCTTCTACCTAATGGAGCGGGTCAAAGGCCGGATTTTCCGCGACCCGATCGTCTCCCAGGCTCGAAACGTTCGGGAACGGGCTCAGATCTTCGAAGCCCTGAACGAAACGCTGGCCGCCATTCACCGGGTGGACTGGCAGGCCGCGGGTTTGGCGGATTTCGGGAAACCGGGAAATTACATGACCCGGCAGGTGGCCCGCTGGGCCAAACAGTATGAGGCCTCCAAGACCGGTGAAATGGAGAAGTATGGATCGCCTGATCCAGTGGCTCCGGGAGAACATCCCCACGGATGAAGCGACCACCGTCGTCCACGGAGACTATCGCCTCGAAAACACGATTTTCCACCCCACCGAACCCCGCGTCCTGGCGGTCCTGGACTGGGAGCTTTCCACCCTCGGCCACCCCCTGGCGGATTTGGCCTATAACTGCATGAGCTATTACTTGCCTTCCGGGGAGCTTTCCGGGTACGGCTATCTGGGTTTGAACCTGGTCGAGTTAGGAATTCCGTCCGAGGCCGATTACCTGGCGGCTTACTGTCGGCGGACCGGCCGGAAGGTCCCTTCCGACTGGACTTTTTTCATCGCCTTCAGCCTGTTCCGGCTGGCGGCTATCGTTCAAGGAGTGTATAAGCGGGGACTGGATGGGATCGCCAGCTCCGACAATGCTCAAAGGTATGGGGCCTACGCCTATTTTCTGGCGGATACCGCCTGGCGCCTGGTCGCCGAAAACCCCTCAACCTTTTCAATTTCACCGGGCGGTTAATCGCCGGGCCTCTGGGGCCGAAATACTATTGCTGGAGGAAATCATGAAAACCGGGCCTTTCAAATTCAAATACGGTTGGTGGCTGCTTTTCCTGCCGGGCTTCCTTTTAACCGGGTGCAGCGAAACCTTTTACTTTTTTCAATGGCACCAGCCCTCCTCGAGTTATATTGAACCCCAGTCGGAAAAAACGGCCGGAGGGGACCGGACGCCGCTTTACCGGATCGATTGCAGCGGCGGGGTGATCTGCTACGGGCCCGACGAGGAAAAGACGAGTCAGAAGGATGGCCTGGTCATGAAAGACTGCCTGTGGAAAAACGTATCCTATAAAAACGGGCCGCCCGGCCCCATGTGGCTGACCTTTTCCAAGAAGGGAGACGGCTGCTGGCAACTGCATCGGGAACAGAACGAGGAGTCGAAGGGTAATCCGTTAAAAAAGCCGGAGGAGGCCAATAAGACTTCGGTGAAGTGATCCGCGGGGCCTGGGACCCCGGCCTAACCGGCTTGAGGGGTTCAAGATAGGCATTCCGTATTACCTCACGATTCCCCCGCATTTTAAACGCTAATGTCCTTCACCATCCGGGCGGTTCAGCCAGGCTTTCATGAGGGCGATTTCATCCCAGGACAAGGAACCGTCGGAGGACTCCATAATATCCCGTAGCCTCGCCGCCGGCCTTCCGGTAAAAAGCTCGGTTAGATAGACCTGTTTTTTCGGGTCGACCAGCCGGTTAAGGTCGATCGGTCGCCCGGCGAGAATCAGGGATTCGAGGTGGGATCGGATCGTTTGCGGGCTGAGCTTCCGGCGTTTGGCCATCTCTTCCAGACCGTGCCCCTGCCGGACCAGGTCCCAGGTCGCTTCGACCGTGCCGCTTCCGGTCCGGGCGGCCGAAGAGACCGGAGAGCTTTCCGGAACCCTTGGTGCCGAAGAATCTTTAGGTCGAGAGGCCTTGAGGTCCGGGTGCGATTTCAGAAAGGTGACGAGGGTTTCGATGAATACCGACCCATAGCGGTTCAGCTTGGATTCGCCCACACCGGTAATCTTTAGCAGGTCTTCGGACGTAGCCGGGAAGAAGGAAGCCATTTCATGGAGTGTCCGGTCGGAAAAAATGATATAGGGCGGAACACTTTCCTTTTGGGCCAGGGTCCTGCGCAGGCTGCGGAGTTGATCGAAGAGTTCCTGATTGAAGTTTGGCGAGGAAAAGGCTTTTCCCGCGCTACCCGATCGTTCCAAGGCGACCCGGTGAACCATTGAAAAACCCCGTTTTCCCTGCAGCAGCGCTTCTCCCTGATCGGTCAATCTAAGCACCGGATACGCGCCTTCGCTCTGCGCCAGCTCTCCCTGGGCAATCAGCTCATCCATGACCTGCAGCCAGTATTTTTTCGGCCGGTCCCGGCCCGCCCCGTAGGTCTTAAGCTGATCGTGGCGCAGCCGCCGGATTTTCTGCGTGTCGGCGCCGCAAACGATATCGGCAATATGGCCGGCGCCGAAACGCTCCCCGGTTCGAAAAATCGCGGAAAGAATTTTTTGGGCTTCCACGGTCGCGTCGACGGTTTCCTTCTCGGTGGTGCAGTTGTCACAAGTTCGGCAATTTTCGGGTTCGTAGCGCTCCCCGAAATAGCCCAGAATCAGCCGGCGCCGGCAGATCGGGCTCTGGGCATAGGCCGTCAGACGGGCCAAGGCCTGCCGCTGGCGTCGCTGCTCGGTTTCATCGGAAAGCTGATCGATGAAATAATGGATTTTGGGAAGGTCCCCCCGGCGGTAAAATAGGACGCAGTGGGCCGGCTCCCCGTCACGCCCGGCCCGGCCCATTTCCTGATAATAGCTCTCCAGGTTTTTGGGAAGATCGCCATGCACCACATACCGAATATTCGATTTATCGATCCCCATCCCGAAAGCGATGGTGGCCACCATTACCTCGACCTCGTCTCTGTTGAAGGCTTCCTGATTGGCTTTCCGCAGGGAATCGTCAAGTCCGGCGTGGTAGGGCAGGGCCTTGAGGCCCTGGGCGGCCAGGTGCTTCGCGGTCCGCTCCACACTCTCCCGGGTGGTGCGGTAGACTATCCCCGCCTCCCGGGGATATTGTCGAACGAAGTCCAGGATTTGACGTTCGATATCCTCCTTGGGCCATACTTCAATAAGAAGGTTGGGGCGGTCGAAAGAAGCCCTCACCCGAAGCGGGTCGCGCAGCCGGAGGCGCTCGATGATGTCGGTTTGGACCCGAAGGGTGGCGGTGGCGGTAAAGGCGGCAATCGGCGTTTCGGGGAAATAGTCGATTAATCTAGCCAGTTGGAGATAATCAGGACGGAAATCAGGTCCCCATTCCGAAATGCAATGGGCTTCGTCGACGGCCGCCAGAAGGAGTTTAACCCCCTGGAGGTGATGCAGAAAGCTATCCTGGGCCAATCGTTCCGGCGCCACATAAAGGAGATCAAGGCCCTCGCTTTGCAGACGGCCGATGACCTCCGTCCGTTCCGACTCCGTCTGGCTGCTGTTGAGGTAGGCCGCCCGCAGGCCTATTTTGCAGGCGGCATCCACCTGGTCTTTCATCAGCGCGATCAAGGGGCTGATGACCAGGGTGGTCCCCGGCAGCATCTGGGAGGGCAACTGATAACAGAGGGATTTGCCCCCTCCGGTGGGCATGACGGCAAAGACGTCCCGGCCCCCTGAATGGCCCGGACAATGTCCTCCTGGTGGGGCCGAAAACCCGGAAAGCCAAAGACCCGCTGGAGGGCCTTCAGCCAATCGGATGGGATGAATGTTGAAGCGGGGATACGGTCCGGCAGGTCTGGCGAAACCGGATCGGAAAGATTTGGCTTTGGTCTAAATCCGGGATCCACGGAATTCCTCCTGATTTTTGGTAGAATCTATAATAGCATTTCCCATGCCGTTTCATATCCCCAATCCTCACTAAAAGAATGCCGACCAGGGGAAATATGATTTATTCTAGTTAGTTGCGACAGGAAAACTTTTTTGCCACTCGACCGCCGGTCCTCCCGGTTGTCACGCAGTTCGCAAAACCAAGAGGGATTTCCTGTTATCGGCTTTACAGGCGAACTGCGCATTTCGAACCCAACGGCTCAGGCTTGCTATGGTCCGGAAAAAACCGGTTAAGGGCTTCTCCGTTTGTATTGGCCGGCTAAGGCAGGTTATTCGATGGTGGAGTTGATAACCAAGGGTGACCCATTTCCCAAAAAATAGATGCCCGGGTAGCCGGGCGTCTCAAACCGGCCGCTGGGGTTATGGGACAGGAAAGAATCCTCTATGCGGAGTGAACCGGACCGGTCGTTGCTGACAAAAAAAATGGCACCCCCGCCTTCGTTGGCCTGGTTGTGCTCGATTCGGGTCCCGCATAAACTCAGGGTGAAGGTATTGCCGTCATTATAGATGGCACCGCCGCTCCCGCCGCCGGGCGTTCCGGCCCGGGCCGGGTTGGCCCCGGTGCCGACAGCCCGGTTGTGGGAAAATAGCGAATTGATCACCGTATAGGAAACGCCGATACTGCTGAGGCCGCCGCCGTTGGAACCGCTGTTGCCGAATCCCTCGGCCCCTCCGAAGGTGCTGTTGACCACGTACACGGGTTGCCCCTGGTACTGGCTGAAGACCCGCACGGCCGCTCCGCCCACATCCGGCCCGGTATCGGCGCAGACATTGTTGAAAAAGCGGGAGTTGACAATCTTGAAGCGCCCCCCCCTGACCCAGATAGCGCCTCCGCCATCGTAGGTTGTTTCTCCTTGAGAGTTGCCGTTAGTAAAAGTCATATTTTGCACCGTGAGCTGCGGGTGGTCCTGGTTCTGACAGTGAGAGGTAGTCCAGACCTGGGCCGGGTCGCAGGTATTCATATACAGTATGCGTCTGGAGTTATCTCCACTCAGGGTTACCTTGCCTCCGCCATCGAGGACGATCTTCGGGCCGGTGTTGTTGAGCACCTTGGCGGTCTGTTTTAAAACAATGGTAACCGGGGCCGGCCCGCAGTTGAAGGTGATAACCCCGCCCTGGGCCACGGCGGCCACCACCGCTTCACTGGTACAGCTTTGGGGCGTTCCGTCGCCGATTACTTGATCCGGACTGGAGGTATTCTCCTCCCCGGCACCTGGCGGGATGGCGCAGTGACCGCTTGGATTGCCGGCGGGAGGGCCCGGTGGGATCCAATCGTTTGCCGTCAAAGGCAAGTAGGTGAACCAGAACCCCTCCACAGTAATCCGGTGTTCACGGCCCTCGCCCGGTGCTGCCGCCCAACCTGAACCTGACAGGATTAAACCCGAAAGAAATAAAAATATAAAAAATGCCCGTGGCGAGGGGAAAAATGGGATCTCTGTGTTCTCAGGTTCGCGTTCTGCGAGAGAATATCTTTCTGCTTTAGTTGGAAAATTCAAAATTTGTTCTCCTCCCAAGATAAACCGATCTGTCTTTGGAGGCCCACTGACGTTCAGGCCATCGCCAGGATAGCCGCCACCGGTCCGGCCAAAATCAAAGGGCAACTCGCCTACCTCCTTATAATGCAGAACCCCGGGAATTATCAATCAATAACCGTTCAACAGCCCGCCGATGGCTATTATTCGCTCCGGCGAGTATCGGATTTTTGCCGGCTCTCCGAGCGCGCGTCCCCAATTTCTTCCCATTTTCTCCTTGACTCTCATTTTTACCCTCGTTTATACTCGGCCCGTCCCGGAAGGACTTCAGATAAATCTAAATAGGAATCGAGCAGCAAAATGTTTCCCTACACCAAATCGCACCTCGATCATGGATATGCTAATCAACTTTTGAATATAGATGTAGGAACCGGCGCTATCCGCGTCGACCCCCTTGATCCCAAGATACGGGACTTCTTTATCGGCGGCCGGGGATTGGGCCTCTATCTTCTCCACCGGCGGATCACGCCTCAGACCTCGGCTTACGATCCGGAAAACCCTTTAATCCTCTCCCCCGGGCCGCTGGGGGGTATCCCTCATTTCCCCGGGACCAGCAAGTGCATGGCCGTCTCCCTCTCCCCCCTGACCCATATCCCCGGCGTCTCCAATTTCGGGGGACACTTCGGGGCCTTTCTTAAATATGCCGGTTTTGATGCCCTGGAAATCACCGGAAAGGCTGAAAAAGAGCTGATGATTGTCATCGACGGCTTTAAAAATGAGATTACGCTGGAGCAGGCGCCGATCGTCGATCAGGTTTTTGAACTGGAAAAAATGCTGGTCGATCAATTCCTGGGCCGGGGCTATTCCAAAAAAGATATCGTCTTTTTAAGCACCGGCATCGGGGCCGCCCGGACGACCTACGGCTGTATCAATAGCCATTATTATGATCCCACCAAGCCGGTCAATGGGACCCGAGGGATCTTTCGAACCAAGCAGGCCGGCCGGACCGGTCTGGGGTCGGTCATGAGCGACAAAAATATCCGGGCCGTGGTTATTCTGGCCGAATACCCCCGGGGTGAAAACCCCTACGGCGCCCATGACTGGGACCGGGTAAAAAAGGCCGGCGCCCGGCTCCACCAGGTGGTGAAGGAAGTCGATCCCCATTCCCTGCAAATGCACCGCAAAGGCTCGGCCGGCCTGATCAGCTTCATGAACAAGGAGGCCTTTCAGTCCCTGCCGGTGAACAACTATCAATTGGGGTCGGACCCCCGGGCGGGGCAGATCTGCGGCACGACTTACGCGGAACGGTTATTCGTGCATCAGGGCGTGGACGGCTGTTTTCCGGGCTGCAACCTGCGCTGCACCAAAGGGGGACCGGTGACCCTGACCTCCGGCGGACACCGGGAGCGGGTCTGGGTCGACGGCCCGGAGTACGAAACCGCCGCCGCTTTCGGTTCCAATTTGGGGATATGGAATCCCGAATTCATCATGGAAGCCAACTGGCACTGTGACAATTACGGCATCGATACCATTACCGTGGCCGTCATCATGGCCTTTATCATGGAATGTTTTCAGCGGGGCTATCTGACCCCGGAGGATACCGGGGGATGGGAACTGAATTGGGGCGATGAAAAAGCGGCCTTGGCTTTTATCCATCGGATTGCCTTGCAGGAGACGGAATTGGCGGGCAAAGCCGGCCGGGGCCTGCCGGAGGTGGTCAAATGGGTGGCCGACAAATATGCGCAACGAACCGGCCGGCCGGCCCCCATCCGGGAACTGGAGCGCTTTGCCATGCAGGCCAAGGGGTTGCCCTTTTCCCTCTACCGGACCCACCGTTCCTTGTCCATGCAGGGCTCTTACGCCGCCGCCAGCGATATCGGCGCCCATCATGCCGCGGCCTGGCTCATCAAAGTGGATCTGCTGGGCGCCTTTCCCACCCTGGAGGCCAAGGCCCGAGCCTTGATCACCTACCCCCGCGTCCGTCTGGGAAACGACAACCTGGGATTGTGCAAACTTCCCTGGGTGGATGTCTTCAATCCGGAATCCGAAAAAAGAAAGGATACCGATATCTACATCAATCCGGCCTCTCAGGAGATCTACGCCGAGTTCTACAACGGCATGCTGGGAACGGAACTGACCTGGGAAGAGATCTTCGAGCAGACGGACCGGGACATCAACCTGCAGCGGGTTATGAACATAATGGTCTTTGGTAAATCAACCGGAGAGTACGACTGGATCCCCGAGCGGGCCATCGGGCCCACGGACGATGAGCTTTATCTGGCGGAAAGGGATTATCACGACGAGGAACTAAGCCGCATTCTGGGAAAACCTCTCCCGGACGTAGCCGTCATGAAAACCGCCGATAAACGCGAAATCCTGATCGGGTTCCGAAAAGAACAGTTACGAAAATTGATTCACATTTATTATCAGAAACGGGGCTGGACCGATACCGGAATCCCCACGATCGATACCTTGCATAGGGTGGGGTTGTGGGATTTCCTGAATGAGGAAGTCAAGGCCAAGATCCGCGAGATTATCGAGGCCTAAGGAGTCAGAGGCTTTGCCCGTTTGGGCGGGTACCCCCCCCTAGATCTGGTTTCGCCGAGACCCCACGGCAGCAGCGGTCCGATTTCAGGTTAATCTGCCCTCTATTGCGGTCGCCCACCCAAGGGAAAGGATGGGGCCGCCGCTATCCTGGGCCTCCACCCCAGCACCTTGAGGGCCAGAATGCACAAGCTCGAGATAGTCCGTCCGGAGATCAAAAAGTCGGATTAAATCGTCCGGCTTCCCTCAAAGATCCCTCCATATTTGGAGATTCCACCAGACGAATGAAGATTATCAAGCCGTTCCTTCTTTTCCTTTCCATCTTGATCCTTGGCGGGTGTGCTTCCCTGCCGAATGTTTCGGAAAAGATTCAGGAAGCGCCCGTTACCCGAAAATCTCCTCAAATCCTTTCGGCCAAAGGACTGTTATCTCCCCAACAGAGTAAAAACCTCGTGGAACGATTGCAGCGATCCGTCGACCCAACGGACATTCTGCAACGTTATCTTGCCCTTATAGAATCGCTGAGTGAGAGCCCGTTAACCAAAGGGAACAAAGTCACTTTGCTCGTTGATGGTCCAGCCACCTATGCCGCCATGTTCAAAGCGATCCGAAAGGCGAAAGACCATATCAATCTGGAAACCTTTATCATCGAAGACATCACGGTCAATGATGAAACGGGGCTGAAACTGGCCGATCTCTTGTTGCAAAAACAGGCGGCCGGTGTTCAGGTGAATATCCTTTATGACAGCTTAGGCAGTAACAGCACCCCCGCTTCCTTCTTTCAGCGTCTGCGTGCGGGAGGGATTCAGGTGGCCGAATTTAACCCGATAAATCCGATTAAGGCCCGCGGAAAATGGCGTCTGGCCAAATCGGATCATCGCAAGATTTTGATCGTCGACGGACGGGTCGCTTTTACCGGGGGCGTCAACATCAGCCAGGTCTATTCGAGCGGGCTTTCCGGAAGGGGGGAACACGATCCGACCCACATCCCCTGGCGGGATACCGACGTTCAAATTGAAGGGCCGGCAGTGGCTGAGTTCCAAAAGCTTTTTCTGGCCACCTGGCAGAGGCAGCAGGGCGCGAAACTATCCGAACGGAACTACTTCCCCGATTTGAAAAAGGAGGAGGGGAATACCCTGGTGGGAGTGGTCGCCAGCAGTCCGGGAGAGGCCAACAGGCTCACTTTTATTCTCTATGTGTCCGCCATCACCTTTGCCGAGCATTCGCTTCATATGACCAATGCCTATTTTGTCCCCGACCACCAGACCGTGGAGGCCCTCACGGATGCCGCCAAGCGCGGGGTCGAGGTGAAGATTATTCTTTCCGGAACCACCGATTCTTCACTCGCTCAATATGCCGGACAATATTTTTATTCCGAGCTTTTGGAAGCAGGGGTAAAGTTATACCGGCGCAATAAGGTTCTCCTGCATGCCAAAACGCTGGTCATTGACGGCATCTGGTCGACAGTCGGCTCCACCAATATGGATTTCTGGAGTTTTTCAACCAATGACGAAGTGAACGCGATTATTCTGAGCCGTACGTTCGCCCTGGAGATGGAGAAGATGTTTGCCACGGATCTGGCGGAGTCCGGTGAGATTCGCTGGGAAGAGTGGAGAAAAAGACCGTTGCTTTCCAAAATCCGGGAGCGGTTAGCCCATTTGATCTCCCGCTGGCTTTAGAAAATCATTATGCATGATTCGAGTGATTCAATCGGAATTTCGAGAGATGGCGAGTTGAAAAATCCTCTGACCCGGAGAATAATTTTTTCGATGAGTCTTATAAAAGCAATTTCCTGGTTATTGATTTTTGTGCCCGCAGGTCTGGCGGCAGCGTCTGATCGACCGATCCGTTGGGCCACACCGATCCAAATGCCAGGGGTGGGTGATTTTTATAAGGTCACCGATTATCTTTATCGAAGTGAACAACCGACCGAAGAGGGAATGAAGAATCTCGCCCAAATGGGTATAAAGACCGTGATCAATTTGAGGGTCTTCCATTCCGATGCGGACAAAAACAAAAAAGCGGGATTGCGTATTGAAGAATTAAGCGTCAAGCCCTGGCATATTGAAAATGAAGACGTGGTCAGAGTTCTGCGTATAATAAGAAAAAGGGAGAATGGTCCGTTCTTAATGCACTGCTGGCGGGGGGCGGATAGACTCGGCGTTATGGTGGCCATGTTTAGGATTGTGGAACAAGGATGGACGAAAAAGGAGGCGATAGAAGAAATGGTCAACGGGGGGTATGGATTTCATACGAAGTGGTTCAACATCGTTGACTATGTCAAGAAGGTAAACGTAGAAAAAATACGAAGAAAAGTGGATAAATGATTAGATAAGGAGAAATCGATGAAAACAAAGGTGGGAGTGTGGATTGACCATAAGAAGGCTATGGTCGTGGCTGTTACGGACAAAGGGGAAGAGATTGGACTGGTCATCTCGCAGGTTGAAAAGCAGCTCCGTCGGTCTGGTGATTCACCTCTTAAGGGTCCCTATGAATCACAACATGTACCGGCAGGGGACAGTCGCCAGAGAAAGCTGACGGGGCATCTTAACCTTTACTATGATGCGGTAATAGCAAGTATTCGGGAGGCGGAATCAATTCTGATATTCGGTCCAGGTGAGGCCAAAGGCGAATTGAAAAAGCGTCTGAAAAGAGACAATCTCGGAGGGCGCATCGTGGGGGTTGAAACCGTTGACCAGATGACGGATCGTCAGATTGTGGCGAAAGTTCGAAAGCACTTTTCCACTTAGCTTTCGACAATATTTCAATTCAAGGTGCCGGATCCTCTCCCCCCCCGCAGGCCGGTGTCTATATCGCGGTGTTTGCTAGCTGGATTCCAAGGTCTTGAAAGAATACCGTGGGTACTCGGCGACGCGGAACTCCACTCCTTGACAATCCCAAGAAAATAGATAAAATCAGGGTAGTTACCTTCCTCACCCTTCCCCATCAACGGGGAGGAGGAGCAGGGCGCGAAAAATTTTACGAGTCAGGAAGAAGAATCCATTGAAA
>CAWJJC010000007.1:0-14674 GCA_963843145.1 uncultured delta proteobacterium | reverse complement strand
TGAACATTTACTCTCACCCCCGAAAAGGGCAATCAACATTAAATTTTTCCGGCCCCTGTTTTTACCTTAAAATCATTGGATCGACATAATTCCGCCATATTCCCGGGGGTATAATATTCCCCCATATGTTGTACCGAGTCAAAACCAGCCCTCAAGTAATAGACCTCTCGGCCTTCAGCCTCTCCCCCGATCTGATTCAACGCATATTAAAAAAGGCCAAACCGCTGGGGCACCATTCCCGGCCGGGCAACGCCAACCTGGGATTCGGCTTCCTTTATTACGGTCTGGTCCGGGCCGTACGTCCCAAACACATCCTGGTCATCGGCTCCGGACACGGCTTCTCCGTGGTTTGCCTGGCCCTGGGCCTGAAGGACAACGGGAAAGGACACCTTTCCTTTATCGACCCCTCTATTCCTTGATCAAGAACGGTCCGTTTCACACGGTTGGCGGTCAGTCGAAATGGAATAATCCACTGAAGGTGAAAGATCATTTCGCCCGCTTCGGGGTCGATCGCTGGATAACCCACTACAAGCTGCGCAGTGATCAGTTCTTTTCTCAATATTCCCAGCTTAGTTTGCCGCCCATCGATCTGGCCTTCATCGACGGCGATCAGTGCCTATAAGGATGTCTCCTATGATTTCCGGCAAACTGCCCGGGCAGGCACGGCCCAACAGCTACGTTTTCCTTCATGACTCCCACATTTATGTACGAGAGGCCCTAGGCACGCCGGAGTCAAACGCTTCGTCCAGGAATTGAAAGGTGAGCCCGATTGTTTTGAAGTCAGTCGACCTTCCCCTTTTCTTCCGGAGTCGCCCTGGTTCGACTTCTTAAGGAAAACCCATGGAAGACCGGAACATGCTCATTATCGGAACAGGCTTCATCCTCCTGATTTCGGCCTACCTGTATTGGCGCTACATCTGGTTCTTCCGCAACCCCGGCCGAACGCCGGGAGGGTCGGGACTGGTCAGCCCGGCCGATGGGCGGGTCGTCTATGTCCAGGAAGTCGGTCCTCGCGAAAAGATCATCGCCATAAAAAAAGGGACCGCGGCCAGCATCAACGATATCTGCCGTCAGGACCTGGCCTGCCCTAAAATTCACATCGGCATCTTCATGAGTCCGTTCAATGTGCACTATAACCGGGCTCCGCTTTCCGGAGAAATCAAGTTCATCCACCATTATCCCGCCGACCCGGACAACGTGCAGATGCTGCCCATGCATTGGCGTTCCCTGATCCGGCGGAGTGATTACACCAGAAATTCCCTGCACCTGCTGCGAAACGAACGGACCGTCACCTGCATCGAAGGGCTTTACCGGGACCAGCGTCTGCCCTGTTATGTCGTTCAGATAGCCGGAAAGCATGTCCGAGGTATCGAAAGTCATTTTAAACCCGGGCACCAGGTCTCCCGCGGGGAGATATTCGGAATGATCCGGATCGGGTCTCAGGTGGATGTCGTGGTCCCGCGGGCGACAGGACTGAGGATTCGGGTTCAAACCGGTGACCGGGTCCGGGCCGGGGAAACCCTGTTAATCGAATAGTTGAGAATTTTTCAAATTCGTAAAGGAGTTGACTGCCATGGAAGCCCAAACCGTAAAAATCGATATGCACCTCCACTCCAAATACTCCCGCAACCCCTCCACCTGGATACTGAAAAAGATCGGCTGCCCGGAAAGTTTTTCCGAGCCCCTGCGCCTTTATCAACTGGCCCGGCAGCAAGGGTTGACCCATGTCACCATTACCGACCACAATCAACTGACCGGGTCCCTGGACATCGCCCATCTGCCGCACACCTTTCTCAGTGAAGAAGTTACTACCTATTTTCCGGAGGACCGCTGCAAGCTCCATGTCCTGGTCTACCAAATCGATGAGGTCATCCACCGGGAAATGCAGACCCTCCGGGAAAACGTCTTTGAGCTGGTTCCCTATCTCCGTTCCCGGGGAATCTTTCACGTGCTGGCCCACCCTCTTTTCGGGGTCAATGAACGGCTGACCCTCACCCATTTCGAACGTTGCCTGTTGCTGTTCAATTATTTCGAGCTGAACGGGGCCCGGGACGGACACCTCAATATCCTCTTGCAAGAACTCCTTTCCCGTCTCCGCCAGGTTGACCTGGAAAAGCTGGCCGACCGGTATAACTTAGCCCCCTACGGAGACCACCCCTGGGAAAAGCACCTGACCGGCGGGTCCGACGATCACAGCACCCTGTCGCTTGGGCGGCAATATACGGAGGTGCTCGGCGCCCGGACGCTGAATGACTTTTTTCAGGGTCTGGAGCAGGGACGTTCAGTCGTTTGTGGGGAGGCTTCGTCCCCGGCCTCGCTGGCCCGCACCCTATACAGCATTGCCTACCAATTCTATTGCCATAAGTTCCAACTGGACAAATATCTCCATAAAGACTTGCTCCTGCGCCTGTTGCACCGCTTCCTCCATTCGCCGCACCAGAGTGAATCCCGGCTGGTCTCCAAGGTCTACGATCTGCTCCGCGCCCGCTTACGGTCTTCTCGGTCACAACAGACCCTCCAGTCCCTCCCGGACTACCTGCGTTTCGAAATCTATAAGCTGCTGGCCGGCGACCCGGCCTTGAAACAATTCCTGAAAAATGGAGATGATCAAACCCGTCCGCTGGAAGAAAAGTGGTTTTCCCTGGTAAACCAGATTTCCAACCGCATTCTTTTCCAGATCGGCAACGTCCTTTTGGATAACCTGTCCCAAGGAAACGTCTTCAGCCTTTTCCAGGCCGTCGGTTCCGCCGGTTCGCTTTATTTCCTCATGGCCCCCTATTTCATCGCTTTTTCCCATTTCGCCCAGGACCGGCACCTGGCCGAGGAAATCAATCGTTCCTGCCCTCTCGGCCCACCCTCCGCCCAACCCGCCCGGCGGTTGCGGATCGCCCATTTTACCGATACCTTTTATCAGGTCAACGGAGTGGCGCTGACCCTCCAGCAACAGGTAGCCATGGCCAAAAAGAACAACAAGCGACTCACGGTCATCACTTGTGACTGGACCGACGAACAGGACGCCGAGCCGGAAATCAAAAAATTCCGTCCCGTCGGATCTTACGACCTGGCGGAGTACCCGGAATTCAAACTCCATTTTCCGCCTTTTCTGGAAATGCTGCAGTATTGCTACCGGGAGCAGTTTGTGGCCATCCACACGGCCACTCCGGGTCCGGTCGGTCTGGCGGCCTTGGTGATCGCCCGCATTCTCAAGCTGCCCTGTTACAGCACCTACCACACCTCGATCCCTCAGTACGCCCGCTACCTGACCGAGGACCCCGATATCGAAGATCTCGCCTGGAAATATATCTGCTGGTATTATGACCAGATGGACCGGGTCTATGTCCCCTCCCAAAGCACCCGGCAGGGATTGATCGGAAAGGGCCTGGCCGCGAACAAGATCCAACTCTTCGCCCGGGGCATCGATACGCAGCGATTCCATCCGGACAAGCGGAACGGTTTTTTTGAGGCCCGGTTCGCCGTCCGGCCGGGATTTAAGCTCCTCTACGTAGGCCGGGTCTCCAAAGAAAAAAACCTCCGGGTCTTAGGCGAGGCCTATCAGCGGATCTGGCACCAGCGAAAAGACCTGCAGCTCATTATTGTGGGGGACGGACCCTATTGGAAAGAATTTCAAGACTGGATGAGTGATACCCCCTGTCTGTTTACCGGATATTTAGACGGGGAGGACCTGGCGGCGGCCTATGCCTCGGCCGATCTGTTCATTTTCCCCAGCAGTACGGATACCTTCGGGAATGTCATTCTGGAGGCCCAGGCCTCGGGATTGCCGGTCATTGTGACAGACCAGGGCGGGCCTCAAGAAAACATTCTGTCCGGGGAAACGGGGCTGATCGTCCCCGCAAATAATCCCCAGGCCCTCGTCGACGCCGTGGAAAACCTGGTTGCCGATCCCCTGCGACTGAAACGCATGGGACTGGCGGCGAGGCAGTTTTTGGAGGACCGCTCTTTTGAGAAGGCTTTCCAGGAAACTTGGGAAATGTACCGCCACCCGCTCCGTCCCGGGAAAAGCGACCTGGCCGAGGCCGTATGAATCCGGGAAGACGGCCCAAAACAAACACCCAGGAAACGATTTCTTGTCTCCTTTACCTACTAAACCCCCATGCCCGGGGCGGGCACCCCGAAGCATGAAAATCCCCCCCCCCGCCCCCCCTTTGCCAAAGGGGGGGAGTTAAAGTCCCCCTTTAGCAGAGGGGGATTTAGGGGGATTTCAAAAGGGCTGGAATAACCACCAAATATTCTATTTTCGTATTAAAGGAAACCGCTCATGTCCAACCTCTATATTTTAGACACCAATGTCTTGCTGCACGATCCGAACGCTTTGTTCGCCTTTCAGGACAACGAAGTCATCATTCCGTTGGCGGTGGTGGAGGAGATCGACAACCAGAAAAGGGGGCAGGACGAGATCGGCCGGAATGCACGGATGGTCTCGCGAAAATTGGACGCCCTCGCGGGCCCATGGCAATCTTGCGGAGGGACTACCCATGCCGAGACGGCGGGATGTTGTGGATCGAACTCAACCATCAGGATGGCACGAGCCTCCCGGCGCCTGGACCCCAAAATTCGACAATCGCATCCTGGCCGTGGCGCATTATTTGAACCGCCGCCAGGAAGGCGGCACGGTCCTGGTCACCAAGGACTTGAACCTGCGCATCAAAGCCGACGTGCTGGGGATTCAGGCGGAGGATTTTCAGTCGGATAGGGTCGATTATCAGCAGCTCTATAACGGCGTGGAGGAAAGGCACCTGAGCGCCGAGGAACTGGACCGCCTCTACCGGGAAGGTCGGGTGCAGGTCTCCGAAACCGAGCCGCGTGGCCCCATCATTTTTTCATCCTCCTGAGGCAAGAGTCAACCCCTCCCAGTCCGCCCTGGCCCGGCACTTCCGGGACATCTCCTGCCCCTGTCCCACGGAAAATCCCCAATTGGGGCATCAAGGCCCGCAACAAGGAACAGAAGTTCGCCTTGGAGCTGCTGTTGGACGATCCGGTGAAGGTGGTCACCCTGGTGGGCAAGGCCGGGACCGGCAAGACCCTGCTGGCCCTGGCGGTGGGGCTGGAAAAAGTGATGGAGCAAAATCAATTTACACCGGCTGCTGATTACCCGTCCCGTTATCCCCATGGGACAGGACATCGGCTATCTTCCCGGTTCCAAGGAAGAAAAGCTCCGCCCCTGGATGCAGCCCATCTACGACAATCTGGAGTTCCTCTCCAATAGCGCCGCCCAGCCCTCGGCAGTGGTGGAGGACCTGCTGGAGCGGGGCCTGATCGAAATGGAGGCGCTGACCTACATCCGCGGCCGCAGCATTCCCCGGCAGTTCATCATCTGCGACGAGGCCCAGAACCTTTCCCCCACATGATCAAGACCCTCATCACCCGGGTCGGCGGGGGCACCAAGATCGTCTTCACCGGCGATCCGGAGCAGATCGACCATCCCTACCTGGACGCCAACAGCAACGGCTTGAGCTACCTGGTGGAAAAGCTGAAAGGCGAGGAGATCACCGGGCACGTAACCTTGATCAAAGGGGAAAGGTCCCAAGTGGCCGAGCTGGGGGCCCGGTTGTTGTAACAAATCGTTATCGGATTAATGTTTTACAGGCCCCAGTTCGCCTCCCTCTGGAGGCGCCGAAGATTCTTCATTTGTTTGCAAAAACTTCACCATTTCACCACTGATTATTAACACAACCCTGCTACATATTCCCTGACTCAAGACCGAAAACCAGGCAGTTGTCCCTGGATTATGGCTATCAGCCGGATCTGGAGGAACCTATCATCGCGGAATTTGACCGGGGAATTCGAAACTATTTTGAGCCGGAAGACGTGGGAAAGGGGTCCATCGAGGTGAAAAACCATTGGGGCGAGTTGGAAAAATTCCCGCTGAAAGACCCTATCCGCATTCTTTGCCTGGATACCCGGCAAAAGGCCAGTTATATTATTATTCAACGGGGGATCACCATGCACTCCCGTATATCCTTCCGGAAAGCCGGCGAACTGCTCAGGGCCTTCCCGATCGATCTGATTCTTTCCCAACGGCAACGTCTGGTCCTCTACCGTGGCCATTTTATCACGGAGATTCCCCAACCCCTCCGGGAAAAAGTCCGGGCTTTTCTGCCGGAAGAAGAACAACAAGCCGCCTGATATCGAAGAGGGTACGGCTTGGACCAACCCCGCCACCGCTGGTAGGCCCAAACCGTTAATCCTTCTTCATCCAGTTATTTCGGATGACAAATCCCGTTCCCAAGAGTCCGGACCCTAAAAAAAGCAGGGTGCCGGGTTCCAAGGCGGGTGAGGTGGGCCCCCCACTAAAGTATAATCCAGAAAAACTCTGGGCCCACATTTGCGTTTCCTTCCAATAGGTGGACAGGCAGGCCACCCACACCAAGAAAAGCGGTAAAACAAATAGTTTTTTCATTCCTTTACCTCACTCAAATTCCAAAAAAATATACTATAGACTCGAAATAAGGCTGAACAATCCCCGGCCTTCAGGCCGCGTTGGCGGTCTGAGGGCTTTCGGCCTCTTCCGCCCCGGGAAACCGGCCAACGACCTCAGCCGTATCCGGGGTCTGATGGTGGCTTAGGAAGAAGTCGGCCCCCTCTTTTCCCAGGTATTTTTCCAGCACCACCGGGTTGGTCTTGGCCAGGTCCACCAAAATCAATCCGTCCACCACCCGGCTGAATTGGGCATCGATATTGAAGCCCAACAGCTTACCCCCCAACTTTAAATACTGTTTCAAAAGTATGGGAATGCCTTTCTGGTCCGCCTCCAGTTCGGCGATCCAATCCGATACTTCGGCGGCGTCCCCGATCATGGAAGCCACAGCCTGGTCCATCCATCCTTTGCGGAGGTCCTGCCGGTAAGGACGCTTGGCCTTGACCCAGCGGGCCAGCTCCGGACGATAATTTTGCTCCCGCAAAAATTTTATCAGCAGGGTTTTGGAAATGCGCCGGTAGTCGTCGCTGATGCTCACCGGCCCGAAGAGAAAGCGGTACCGGGGGTAGCGGACCACATACTGCCCGATGCCTTTCCAGAGCAGCATCAGGGTACTAAAGGCTCGTTGGTATTCCCGGCGGATGAAGGATCGCCCCAATTCCAGGGCGGGATGAACCTGCAGGAAGAAGTCGTTGTGAAATTTAAACAGGGAAGTGGTGTATAGCCCCTTCTTCCCGTAACGGTTTAATATCAAGTCCGTGGGCCCCAGACGGTAAGCCCCTACCACTTCAAGGGTCTTTTTCTGCCAAAGAATCAGGTGGTGATAATGCGAGTCAAAAAGGTCCAGGTCGATGGATTCTCCGGTCCCCTCCCCGGCTTCCCGGAAAGTGATTTCCCTCAACCGGCCCACTTCCCTAAGAACATAGGGAACCTGGGAGGCCCGGGCCCAGAAAACTGCATAGTCTTCCTGTTCCAGGAGTACCTGGGATTCGGGTAGATTACGGACTTCTTCCAGCAGAAAATTCTTAACGGTGGGCACGACCAAAGGCTTCCAGGCCCGTCTCCGTTTCACCTGTTGCTTTTCTACACCATTTTGGTTCTCAGGTAGGCGCTTACCCAGCAGGTAAGTTCGTTGCCGGAGATATTCGATTAGCTCCCGATCGTTTGCAAACCGTTCAATTTTTTTGAAGGGGATCGGCTGGCCGACCTTGATTTCAACCTGTGAATTCATTTTGTTCAGCAACTCATGAGGGAGCATCGCCGTCCGGAGCAGCGGATGAATCAATCCCAGGAGATGGAACCAGGCACTGTTTCTTCCCTGAAAATAGACCGGGACCACCGAGGCCCTGCTTTTCCTGACCAGGCCGGCCACCAGCTCTCCCCACTTCGGGTCGGTGATGGATTTATTTTTCAAACTCCAGTGGGCCACCTCCCCGGCCGGGAAAATCCCCAGCAAGTTCCCGTTTTTCAGCCAATCAATGGACTCCCGCAGACCTTTAAGGTTCTTCCCAGCCGATTCTTTCCGCCCAAAAGGGTCCACGAAAATCAGATAATCCCGTACTTCCGGGATGCGTTCCAAAAGATAATTGGCCAGGATCTTCACATCCGGCCGGACCTTGAGGAGCAAATCGGCCAGGACGAGGCCTTCGATGCCTCCAAAGGGATGGTTGGCGACTACCACGACCGGTCCCCGACGGGGCAGACGGGCTCGATCAAGTTCGGAGATCTGGAGGCCGATGCGCAGTTGGGCCAGCGACCTCTCGAAAAAGGACCGGTCGTCCGATCCGCAGGCCACTTGGGCATACATCCTGTTTAAGCGGGGAAAGGATAAGGCCCGCTCCAGAGAGGCTTCGATCAGAGGAAAAAATTTGCGGGGCCAGGGACGAGAGTACTGAAAATCAATTTTAAATGGGGGGGCTTCCAAGCTTGTTTCTTCCATGACCTACCTCCTTTTTTTTAGGTTTACAGCCAGTTTCTGGATAAATGGTTTACCGAAACTGCGTGGCAATTTGATGGTGCGGAGGTGAAAATTAGATAACTTCTTAATATTTTGTTATTTTTGAAGAATTATTTAACGAAATCGATAGATTTCCTTCATCAAACTGTCACATTCCTACTATATCTTGGGGTCATGCTTGATAGCGATACTACTCCAATTCGATGTCCCCACTGCGAGTCAGAGGCTATCTATCGCTATGGAAAGACCTGGAACAAGAAACAGCGTTACTTCTGCCTGGTCTGCGGGAGGCAATTTGTCCTCGACCCGGAAAGGGTATCGATGAAGGAGAAACCGACCTGCCCGGCATGCGGCCGGCCCATGCACGTCTATCGCCGTTATCCCCGGGTGATCCGGTTCCGTTGTTCCGGCTATCCCGACTGCCGCCACTATCTCAAAATGTTCCTTAAAGGAGGAATGTGCTACAATGAGCTACTACGTCCATCAAGTTCCTGGCCGACTGCGTATCAAATCGCCCTCGATTAAAAACAATCAGACGGAAGCGGTGGTGGTGGAAAATCTTCTGAAGGAAATGGAAGGTATTAAATCCACCTCGGTCAGTACCCTGACCGGCAGCGTGGTAGTCAACTATGACTCCCGGATGGTAACCGATCAGGAAATCATCTCCCGGTTGACCGATATTGGACATTTCAATCCGGCCAAAGCCAAAACCCACGACGAATATATTCAGGGGGCCATTTCGACGGCCGGAGAAATCGTCTGGAAGGCCTTTTTCGGCTCTTTTGTCGATGTGGCCCTGGCCGGTACGCCGATATCCTTTGTCTCCGTTTTGATGTAATAATCCCCCAAGGCTCTTTTCTTGTCTCAACCCTCCTTCATGCCCCGGTATCCGGGGCATCTTTTTTTGGTAATCTGCTAGGCCCGGCTAAGAAGTCCGGAGTACCTTTGGAAAACCCTTTCTCCCAGACCCGGCAGCCTCACCAAATTGGTGGGTTACCTAGCTCAAAGGGGGAATCGCCTTTTATTTGAATGGACCCCTTCCAGGTTTTGTTCAATCGTTCCTCTGCCCGCCGGGTTGTCTTTTTTTCCTAAAACAATTATTGGGCTTGGGTCTCCCGGCCTGGGCAGACGCCCAGTGGTAAAATACCGGCAGGGGCGGGGACCCAGCCAATTCCTTGATAATCCGGTTCACATCCCGGTCCGATTCTTTCCCGGCGTTGACCTTCAAAATCTGCGGGCAATCACGGCAAACCTCATAACTTAAATCGCGAAGGGCCCTTTCCTGTCGCTTTTGGCAGGTGCCGACTTTCATCGTGGCTTTTAGCCTTTTACAAAACATTAGTGCCTCACCTTCGTTAATTATTTAAACGTATTCGTTTTCTTATTACATTATTACGGTATCTTGTCCTGATCCCTGCGGTCTGCTGTCACCCCGAACCTTCCCCCAGTTTGTCACTCTGGATCCTTCGCTTATCGTCATTCTGAGCTCTTTGCCAGCTTGTCACCCTGAGTGAAATGAAGGGTCTCGTCTTTGCCTTCAAGGTGAACCCCCTTCAGGATCAGGGTGAAGGTAAACCCCGCGTAGGGTATCGCCACTTGATCTGAATACGAATTTACTCGGGAAGCGTTACAGGAATATGAAGGAAAGGTTTTTTTAAGGGTTCATTGGTGACGGACTCGCAGAAAGTCCCCCGGGCTGTCATTGCGAGGAGTGAAGCGACGAAGCCATCCCCGCCAATTGGATGATGATCAGATAATGGTTTGTTAACCAAAATTTCATCCTGGCCGACTTTCTTCGATTTTGCACCCTGCAACCTTTCCGAAAGCTTAACGAAAACTGAATTCCCCTCCCGGGGATCATTTCCTTCCCTGTAATTGAATTTTTATTTGCCGGTCATCCTCCCGTTACATTCCTCCGCTATGGTACTCCCCAGCGTTCGGGTCACCGAGGTGATTCGAACTTAATAATCCCCTCGGCTTTAAAAACATCTTCTCAAAAAAAATAATCCGCAGGGAAGCGTGAAGGAGGTGAGGCTTTTCGCGAAACGAACTCAACGGGTAAGACAGGTTTTCTTGTCCAAGAACACTAAATTATTTACGGAAATGTTTAGTAGAACAGACAACATTCTAAAATCTAAAAGAATTTTGAAAGGAAAATAAGATGAAGAAAATACTTTGGTCCAAAACACCGTTGGCCCTGCTGCTCGCGATTCTCATCGCGGTGGGGTCGACATCCGCGGAAGCATGTTCATTACAAAAAATTACAGCGGGACCGGCATCCGGAGAACCATGGAGTTTCGGCGTCATCTCGGACACCCAGTGGACCATAGCGGATGACGGTAAGAACCCGAATACCTGCGCCGCCGACATCATCAAACAGGTGGATCAGCAGTTCATCGCCCAGGGCGTCAAACTCGTCGTCCACGTCGGCGACATGGTGGACTCGGGCAGCCAGGTCAATGACTACACCCGGGCGCTCTACGCCCAGGACCTGTACAATGCGGGCATCGGCTTTTACCCGCTGCGCGGCAACCACGAGGCCGCCCACGGAACCTACACGGGTTCTGGCGATGATTATGAGCATGCCTACCCCCAGATCGTGCCTGACTCCTACGCCGGTGTAAATAACAACACCCCGGGCGACATCAATACGGCCCTCATCCCTTCCGCCGACCTGGACCCCATCACTGGCAATCCACCGGCGGACAAGGCCAAACAAAAAACATTCAAGGTGGGCAGCCACTTCTCCGCACCCGACAGCGTCAACGCTTACACCGGCGGCGTCTCATACGCCTTCGACTATAAAAACGTGACCTTCATGCTGCTCGACCAGTTCAAATCCCCCGATTACTACACCAGCTACATCCCCGATCAGCAGTCGTGGATCGAAAGCACCCTCTCCGGCCGTCCGGCCAACACCCACGCCTTCGCCTTTACCCACAAGAACATCCTGGGCGGCAACCACAAGGACAATATGTTCGGTGGAAACGCTAACAACGATCCCGGTGACGGCTATGGGCTTGATCCCGACACGGTGATTACCAACACCCCAGGGCTCACTGTTGGTGGCAAGCAGTCTGCCATGAACACCTTCCTCGACTCGATGCAGGCCAACAATGTTAAGTACGTGATTTCCGGCCACGATCACCACCATTACAATTCAGTGGTTACGAGCCCCGATGGACTGAGCAAGGTTCATCAGCTCATCACCCAGTCTGATAGCTCCAAGTTCTATACCCCGGGTTTACCCGCTTCGGGCAATGATGCCCCGGTTGAACAGGACCTCGCACGTGTTGGATATTACATCTTCACCGTGGACGGCCCGCGCGTGACCATCGACTACTATGCCGACGATCACGGCAACTGGCAGTCGGACGGTAAATTCCCTTATTTTAACTTAGACCTCGTCAACTTTCCCCTCGGGACTACCCCCACCCTCCACTTCGTCAAGCGGTCCACCACAGGCTACAGCTTGAACGGTACAGAGAACCTCGTTGCTCAAGGCGCGTCCTACGCCATGACCGATGATACAAAGGTGGCCGCCCATATGGAACGCGGGTTTGTCGGCACCTCCATGGCCATCCTCGACGGCATTAACGGAAGCACGGCCACGACCAACTACGGGAAGGCGACCGAAAAAGCCGTCAACACCGGCTGGGCACCTAAGAATAACGGGACGCGGAAGAAATGTGATGATCCCGAAAGCGACATTCTGACCTTGTGGGGCATGGCCGACCTCGGCGCCGAGAAGACCGATACGTATGTCCTCTCCATGAGCTACGATCACCATCGCTTGCTCCCGGTTCAATTCGGACACGGCTTGTTAGGCCTGGCCGCCCCGGATGAGAACGGTAACTGGGTCAACGCCGTGGATATGAATTTCGGTGACGGCAGCGTCAAGAAATTCGTCCTAGGGCCATACAACTCGAGCTACGGTCTCGGCACCTATGGTATCGACCTGAAAAAACACACTGCCTGGGCGGTTGTTAACTACGGTGGCGATTTCGCCGTAGCCGGTTTTAGACATTTCGGGAAAAGATAACCCGACAAGGCGAATGGATCGACAGAGATAGCATTCAAAAGCCGGCAAAACGAGGAAACCCGCGAGACCCGCGGGTTTCCTCAATTAATAGTGAATGAAAAGACGCGCCTCGGCCGGCAGAGCGAGGATTATTAGCAGATTATCATCCCTGTATTGATAAAGCCCAAGGGCCTTACCGGATCGATTCGACTGAGGCGGACCGCCTCTTGCTGGAGCTGGGTAACCCGAACCCTCTCGGAGATGAAGTCCGCCGGTAATAACAGCCTCTATTCCCAATAATCTCAGGTGTTGGCCGATCCGTGGCCCCAATATAGTTTGATTTTTTACCCTACCGGGGTATATAATTCTTCTAAGGTATAAACTATTTTCCAACACCATCCATGACTACTCGCACCGCTAACGAGAGTAAATTCCCTAACTGGGAAGATTTCCCCTCAGATGGACGAAGATACTGGATCGATGGAGTCTGAGTCATGATTCAACGTCAAACGGTACGTGATCAATTGGTTGCCTACCTCAATCACAGGATTACTCTTGCCCAACTGGTCGATTGGGCAGAGCAGGTGATGAATGAAGAGGTGTTTGATCCAAAGGATGCGCCCACCCTGCGGAACATAATTGCCCGCATTGGCGTAGCAGATGTAAAAGCTTTTGGTTTGACTTGGGAAGATTGTTATGACTTTCTGTCAAGCCTCGGCTACCGGGTAGAGGTGAAAGCCGCTTAGTATCTCCGATCTAAACCATTAGTAGGGTCGACATGATCGAGCAATGGCTGGCTGAAGTGAAGAAGAAAGCGGACCCCGAGGGTTTGGGGATGATCCTGGTCCATAACGGCATCGTTCGGGCCACCTCCAAACACGGCCACCCGGTGCGCGGGATGAACCTTTCCTATGATGAGGAGAAGCTCAAGACCGTCGTTTCCGAACAAATGAAGAAAGACGGGATATTGGAGATCAAGGTCTGGATCAACCGGGGAGACCTGAAGGTGGGGGACGACATCATGCTGCTCCTGGTGGCCGGACGATTCCGGACGGACGTGCTCCCGGTTTTTGAATCGCTGCTATCTGCCATCAAACAGGAAATCGTCAGTGAGCGGGAGATTGCCTGAGATTAGGGCTTGACTACCCTTTCAGCCAACAGACCTTTTCCCAACCGGGCCAAACGCCTTACCACGACCAAAGACAAAAGACGATTTCTCTCCAAGCGCCAGAGATCGCTGAGAATAGCTAATTTTTGATTGCCGCTGACCCCGCGGGAGGCGTGAGTTCTTTTGAAAAAGCGGCTTCTCAGCGATTTTTCAAAAAATAACTTGGTCTTTCTCTGCGCCCTCGGCGAACTCGAGCGAAGCGGGCGAGAAAAAAAAGAACACCCCGTGTAATCGAATTTTTATCTGCCGGTCATCCTCCCGCCACATTCTTCCTCTACCGTATTCATAAGAATCCGGCTGACCGTGTTGATCCAGATATAATCCACTGAGTGAATTGGAGAAAGGCTTCAGGAGGAAAGCAATGGAAGGGAACTCTTTTGATCCGAAAAGGATCGGTATGGTCTTTTGTTCTCGCTGTTACGGCCAAGGTTATATAGAAGATCCGAGGTTTCAATGTTGTCCGGTGTGCCAAGGGTTTGGGTTGATCAAGAACCCCGTGCCTGCCGGTCCCCAGAGTCCCCATCGCTTCCACCGAGGCTTGTATTCCCAGGAATTTCTTGGGATAAGGGTTCCGGCTTATTGGGCTTGCAATTCCTCGCCGGGTACCTGTCCCAGGTCTACGTCTCTCTTAATATAGGACTCAAAATCCTTTTTGACCGGGGCGTATCGTTCCTCCATTAACGGCGACGACATGATAAAATCGGCGGTGGCCCGGTTACAGGCGATCGGCACATTGTAAAGGACCGCAATCCGCAGCAAGGCCTTCACGTCCACATCGTGGGGATGCGGCTGCATGGGGTCCCATAAAAAAATAACCATATCAATCTGACCTTCAGTAATCAGGGCGCCCAACTGCTGGTCGCCTCCTAAAGGGCCTGATTTCAATTTCACTATCTGACAATCCACTTCTTCGTCGCCCAATTTCGACTGAAGGGCCTCCTCGATCAACCTCCCCGTCGTTCCGGTGCAGACCAGCTTGTGTTTGAGTAAGGACCGGCAATTGTATTCAAACCATTCAATCAGGTCTTTTTTTTGGTAATATATAACTCGCAATAAAATAGAATCTCAGGGAGATTACTGATGAGACTGTTG
>CAWJJC010000006.1:0-155997 GCA_963843145.1 uncultured delta proteobacterium | reverse complement strand
TGCGTGCCGCCACCTTCCTGGAACGGGATATTCCTCAACTGGGTCTGCGCATCCCCGCTGAAGCCCTGCGCCGGTTCTGGACAATGAACGCTCATTATCATGGGCAGATTTGGGACGGGCTCCGAGCTGGCCCGATCCCTAGCCGTAACCCCGAAAACGACCCGTCATTACCTCGATATACTTCAGGGGGCTTATATCCTGCGAGTCTTGCCGCCCTGGTTTGAGAACCTGAAAAAAAGGCAGGTCAAGGCCCCCAAGATTTACGTCCGGGACAGTGGGCTCCTTCATTACCTGCTGGGCATTGGTTCTCTGAAAGAACTGCGTCCCATCCCCGCTACGGGGCCTCCTGGGAGGGGTTTGCCCTGGAACAGGTCCTCCAGATGTGGGGCGAGCGGGATGCCTATTTCTGGAGCACCCAGCGAGGAGCGGAGTTGGACCTGCTGCTCCTGCGGAAGGGACGCAGGGTTGGATTCGAATTCAAATGCACGGACGCCCCGACCCTGACCAGGTCGATACACGTGGCTCTGGAAGACGTGCAGTCAAAAAATTATACGTGGTCTATCCGGGCACGGAACGCTATCCTCTTCTAGACCGGGTCGAGGCCCTGCCGCTCGTCGACCTGCCCGGCCTGCAATCGAATACCCAAATGGATTTACTGCAAAATCCTTGACAACCCCGGTTTTTGAAATAAAATCGAACGAAATTCTTACTCTAATTTTAACCTTCTGAATTACTACGAAATCTGCCAGTTCTGTTATTTTAGTTATTACTATGAGATTTGAGTGGGATCCCAAGAAGACTGAGAAAAACCTCAAAAAACATGGAGTCACGTTTCAAGAAGCTGCAACAGTTTTTGGCGATCCTCTGGCTATTTCGTTTCCAGACCCGGACCATTCGAAAGAAGAAGAACGGAAACTGACTTTTAGGGAATCTCTCCAAAGGCGTCTTATTGTGGTCTCCCACACAAAACGTAGGACCCGAACCAGAATTATTAGTGCGCGCCTAATGGAACGTCATGAAAAGGTGATTTATGAAGAACGCTAAGGAATTAAACGAACTCCGCTCGGAGTATAAGCGGGAAGACCTTGGGACAGGAGTACGTGGCAAATACTTGGAATCGTACCGCGAAGGCACAAACCTTGTGCTGCTCAGCCCCGATGTGGCCAAGGTGTTCCCGACCGAGGAAGCGGTTAATGAAGCGCTGCGGTCTCTAATCCATATCGCACAAAAATCGACAGGCCGAAGCGGTCGAACGGACGGACCGCCTAAAAAGAAGGGCTTCCCTATAATTTTTAAGGTCCGCCATACAAACTATCCATTCTATACCGGGTCGAGGCCCTGCCGCTGGTCGACCTGCCCGCCCCGCAATCGATATACCCAACCGGATTTACTGCAAAATCCTTGACAACGGCATTTTTTGGACTAAAATCAATCAAAATTTATTACCCTGTTTGTAATCCGATCCCTTCAATATCAATAAAGCCGCCGTTTTAGCGGCGCACATGGGAGTTACGAATGCCGGCGTTCGTTTCCAACCCTCGGCCTCCAGGGCCGCTCCAATCTACCAATCGTCCCAACGGCTCGTTTTTCAGGAATGGCGTCAAACCTCGTCAGAATGGGAACAGGAACAGACCGCTTCGGGACTGAACAGTTATCCTACTAAATGTATGAATGTAATATTGAACAAGTTAATTAAATAAATAGTATCAAATAGATATGTAAACACAATTTAATATTTGATACGGAGAATCCAAGAACTTCGTGATTTTGAAAAGAAACTATTCAATATATTGTTAGACGCGGAGGAGATCCGCCACGTAAATGAGGACTTCCCCTACGACGTCTTCCTGAGCCACAGCGCGAAGGACAAGGCGGTGGTGCGCCCGCTGGCGGAGCGGTTGCGGAAGGACGGGCTGAAGGTGTGGTTCGATGAATGGGTGCTCAAGCCCGGCGACAGCATCCCGGCAAAGATCGAGGAAGGGCTGGAGCACTCGCGCGTGCTGGTGCTCTGCATGTCGGCCAATGCGTTCGGCTCGGACTGGGCGCAGTTGGAGTCCGGCACGTTCCGCTTTCGCGACCCGCTGAACAAGGAGCGCCGCTTCATTCCCCTGCGGCTCGACGACGCCCCCATCAAAGGCTCCTTTGGTACCAACTAGAGCCGCGTAACTTTCCAGGGAGGCCAACATCCATGATCGAACAACTCAAACAAGCTCTCAAACAGGAAGACACCGTTCTGTTCATCGGCTCCGGAACTTCTTGTTGGTCAGAACTCCCGTCTTGGACAGAACTCCTCAATCAATTAGCCGACCTCCTCAACTTTTTGGGCGAGATGCTGAACTTGTCAGAAAGGAAATTAAACAAGACCTCCTGCAAGCGGCGAGCTACGGATTTGATCAACTTACACCCTTGGGAAATTGGCGGTTTCATCAGAAGCGCCTGCAAATTCGGAACGGCTGCGCCTCACGAAATCCACCGCAAGATCGTGTCGCTTGGGCCGCGCTGCTTCATCACGACAAACTACGATCAACTTCTTGAGGAAAGCCTGCGAAAATGGAAGCACGGGCGATCGTTTCGAGTCGTGACAAACAAGCAACCCTTCGAGGAAGCCGACATCATTCAGGCTAGAGCTGTAGATTTCATCTTCAAGCCTCACGGTGATGTGGGCGACGTCGAGAGCATTGTTCTAACCCGAGAGCAGTATCGTAAGCTTCTAGAAGGTGGGGAATGGAGACATACCCTGGAGTCGCTCAAAACCATGCTTGCAACGCGGCGTGTGGTTTATTTTGGTTTTGGTTTACGTGATCCGGACTTCCTTTTGCTCCGGGATGTTCTCGCGAACACATGGAAAGGGGGAACGCGAGACCACTACGCGATCATGGCAGACGTGGGTAGCGGCGAAGTCAATTACTGGCGAAAGAACTACGGGATTCATCTGGTCGGTTATGCTACAAGCGAATTGCCTACCGGAAAAACTGACCACGGCAAGCTCCTTGAGTTGCTGGACGAATGCCTCCAACCACTGAGCCCTGCGGACGCTGCTGGCGCGATTCCCCACGTTGCCACTGAATTGATCCTTTCCGTCCTGCGCTACGCAAGTGGGTTAATGCGTTTCGAATCAGCAAACCCCGAACTCCCACTACGAGTCCATTCAAGCAAGGGTTGGAGGTATGCTCGCACAGGAAATCCATCGCATGACCGCTGGGACCACGCGGAATGCAACGAATTTTTAAAAGATGGTCCACAACGCGCCGTCTTACTTGGTCTGCCTGGCGCCGGAAAAACGTATGGCCTCAAGAAAGCTGTGTCCCAGTTGGCGCAGAGCCTCCATGACTCTTGTTTGGCACAGCCGGCAGTCCTCGAAGATCTCGTCATTCCCATGTATGCCGACATGAAGCTCTACAAAGGTGACCTGAGTGCTATGCTGGAAATGACACTCCCACCAGGAATTACACTTCAAGAGTTGGCGAACCGATTCCGAGTGAGGGTGTTCTTAGATTCATTCAACGAAATGCCGCGTGACCAGTGGGAACGAGGCGTGCAAGAGATTGATATTACAGCTTTTGTCAAGCATCACCAAACCGTCGAGATAATCATCAGCTCTCGCACCGAGGATGGTCTAGCAAAGTTCGGGTTCCCCAGCTACTGGTTGGATGAGATTGATTCTGATTTTTTGGAGCAACAACTAAAAGAGAAGGGAATCACACTCTCCGGATCGTTTAAGCATGAACTCAGAGATCTGCTGAGAAAGCCATTCTATTTCCAACTTGTCACTAGCGGAGGGGTGAAACTTCCGGAACAGCCTGATCCACGAAACCTCTATCACGCCTTTTTCTCCAACCTATCGACAGCATTCGCCGAACGCTTTGGTAGCCACCTCAACCTCGCCAAAGTCTTGGCGCCGTTGGCATACGAGGCAATCAGCAGAGGCGAAGAGGCATTGCCGGTTCAGGCTCTCCTTCAATCGCTCACCAAGGAGATGCAGGCGCTTGGACTACTGCAACCCACGCCCGAGACGCTTGGGCGTTGGTTAGTCAGCCAGTCGGTGCTTCTTCCATACTCAGGCGAACGAGTTGCCTTTTTCCATCAATCAGTGACCGAGTTCTTGGCTGCGAATGAACTGGCGCTCCGTTTTCGAACCACCCCGTCGATTCTCAAGGAGAAGTTGACTATGAACCGATGGGACCAAGCCATCCTCCTGACTTTGAGCATTCTCCCCGAGAGTGAAGCGAATCCATTCCTTGAGGCGGTTATGAACGCAGATTTTGCTCTCGCATTGCGGGCCGCGAAATATCTCGAAGTCAATCGTGAAGTAGTTGTTGCAAGTTTGCTCGCCGAAATCCCCGCTCGCATAGAGCAACGGCAGGGCTTTGACCTTCAGATTGAATTGGCTCTCGATCTGCACGTTCCCGTGACTGGGGCCCATGAAGTGCAGCTTCGCGCCATAATGGAATGCGGGAACATGGTGGGCGGATGTGCCGCGGCCAAACTTCTGCACTGCAATGGGCTAGCATTGAAGAGCGAGATGTTCGCCTCGTTGCTCGAAAGACGAGGAGATTACAATTACTGTAGCGGTCTTGGCAGGGCCTTACGACCATTCGTTGTGAAGGAAGACCTCACTCGCATCGCCGAGATGGCCGATTCAATCGAGCACGAAATGACTGACAATGAATCGGACTCCGCCACGCATGGTTTCGTGTGCGGCATAAGTGAGGCAATGGGTGAGTTAGAGCTTGCTGCAATTACAGCGGCGCTTCTTCCAAAAGGGAACGCCGAGTGCTGTATAAAAGCCCGGACTCGGGTCGTTTTGGAGTGCATTCGAGACAGGCATTCTACGGAGGCACTCGAAACGGCCGCTGAATTATTGCTCCGGGTTTCAAGGAAGCTGCCGTCACGATTTACTTCATCGCCGAACACGGTCGCGAGGAGCGCGAATTGTCCTGGAATGCTTTCAACGAGCAGCATGTCTCGCGGCTGGTAGAATTGCTTGGTGACATGGCAGAGGAACCTTGGGGAGGTGCATGCACTTAAGACTCTTTGCAAGGGGCGTCCAAGATATGCTTCTCTGAGGTGGAAACACACGCCCCGGACGCAAGGGGGCTTCGCCAGGCAGCTCTGTTTTTACTCTTCGTGGCGGCCAGAAGATTCTGTTTTTGGGGCACTAGAGAGTTTCTTGGCCATGAGCGCAACGGAACGGAAGCTTGAACCGGAGTATCTTCACCCAGATGGATTTAAATTGGGTTGGGCACGAGGATCTTTTTCTGCGGCTGCTGAGACTTCGCAACGCTCACCTTGCTTGGTGCCTTTTAGAAAAAATGGCAATGGGGCCAGCGGAACCCAAGATCGGCATTTTAGACATCGGTGATATCTCATGGTGGCTGGACTGGCTTTCGCAGGCCGAGGATCCCGTGAGAACCCAATGGTGGTTTAGGGACCGGCTCTCAAAACTCTTTGCCATGAAGCTTGCAGAAGCGACGCAGAAGGCGTTTTTGGCAGAATTTACAGAACGGATTCAAAGTATCGGGGAATCCTGGCACTCACGGTTCTGAATGCCCGAAGTGATCTTACAACTGACGACTTTAGCGAAGACGCTGTGGCATTCCTTTTGAGGGACCTTTCTGATTTTAAACGGAATGCATTCGACGGCTTGCTGCTGGGTCGGACGGCAACCGAGCCGTTCGTTAACGAGCGACTGCTGCCTATGTTGGAGAGCGCTGGGAAGCCGCTGCGCATAAATCTTGGTATCGTCTTGAAGCGAGCCGGGGAGCGACACGGTCGGCGGTATCTTCCTGCGTGAAACTTTTCCTCGTATGTTACGAATTGGAGCAGAGGACACCGGGGTCAGGTCTACACTTTTGACAAATTGCTCTGAGGGTAGACGGAGTAAGCTATTAT
This sequence comes from uncultured delta proteobacterium, assembly GCA_963843145.1. Lineage (GTDB taxonomy): Bacteria > Desulfobacterota > RBG-13-43-22 > RBG-13-43-22 > RBG-13-43-22 > CAVQSS01. The sequence continues at coordinate 150,105 of CAWJJC010000006.1, read as the reverse complement.
TTCGCAAATTTTTTCTAATCGGGTAAGGGAGAGTTTTTCCCTCCCCCTCCCCACCACCTAGCATGCGGGTCCCCTTCGACAAGCTCAAGACATCCGCACTAGGCGGTTCCCAGAGGCCACCTAGCCGTAGCCGGGCAATTGATACTTACCCGCTTCTGTACCCCGGATCAGCTCCGGGGCAGGCTTGGCTCATAGCTTTGCGCTCCAGCTTCCTACGGACGATCCCTCGCGAGATCGCCCTTGCTTTCGGCTAGTATTTATGTTCCTGTCTTATGACAGTAACGGATTTACATATAGGGGACTTCCTTGATCTGAGCAGGGTCGAAGGTCACCCCATAAGATCACGCCCGTGTCGAGCGTACACAAGGCTGATTCAAGTCACACAAAAAGCCGTTCGGCTGATTCGCGGCGATTGGGCACCCGAAGGCCTGCGCAGTGTACGTCTAAGAACAACCGAATGTGACGATCGGATGAGGATCAGCCAGCTTGCAAGCAAACAGAACCTTGAGCTGGCGTGGAGACGGATTACCACTGGCGGCAACTACCAGTACAAGCGGCTCTACCGCGCGTCTACTACGCCTATGAGGTCGCGCTCGACGCCAACTTGCGGGACCTCCGTCAACGGCTGCTGGGTGGCGCCTTTGAGGCCCGTCATCCCGGAGCGAATCTACGTTCCGAAGGCTTCGGGCCTCCATCGCCCGTTAGCGCTGCTGAGCATCGAGGACCAGGTCGTTCTGCAGGCATTTGCAAATCTCGCCGCGAATCGAATGCAGCAGCAGCGCGCGCCCAGCTTCAGTTCAAGGTCGTCTTCAGCAACATCCTTGGAGAAGCCCGACAGCATCTTCTTCTTCCGCCGCTGGCAGAACACTTACAGGGCCTTCCAAGGGCGTATCCGAAAGCACTACCCAGCGGGCATGCGATGGGTCGGCGATTTCGACCTGGCAGCCTTCTACGACACGATCTCGCACGAACTCCTGCTGCGGACCATCTACCCGCGTATAACCAACGCTGACCTCGATTGGATCGGGAAGTGTTTGCGGACCTGGAGCTCCGACCGAGCAGTTTCGGGGCACGGCCACGGCCTGCCGCAAGGACCCTTGGCGTCCGATTTTCTCGCCGAGTGCTTCTTGCTCCCCATCGACCTCGCGCTCCAGAAGCGGCGAGGGTACACGCGGTACGTCGACGACGTGCGGCTCTTCGGCGCCACCGAGAATGAGGTTCGAGCGGACCTGATCGAGATCGAACGCCACTGCCGCGAGCGAGGCCTCATCCCGCAGACGGGTAAGTTCGCCATCAAGCGCGCCCAGAGTGTCCAAGAGGCAATGGGGATGCTCCCCAGCATTTCGGACCCGCAGCACGGGGCGGGCGGCACCGAGACGATCGACAGGAAGCAGGCTCGGCGGGCGTTTCGCTCGGCGATTGGCGGGAAGCCATACCGAGTCACAGACAAAACGCGGCTCCGGTTCGTCCTCTATCGAGCAGAGCCCGACAGCGACCTTCTGAAGCTGGTGCTACGGCTGATTCCACACCACCCGGAGCATGCCGACGCGTTCTTCGCGTACCTTGGCCGCTTCGACTACCGGAAGCCGATCGAGCGGCTCTGCCTCAGCCTGGTGCAGCAGAATCCATACCCATACGTTCGAGGCGAGGCATGGCACGTTCTGGCCAAGTATCAGTCCGGGAGTCACGGTCCATGACGGCCGGCGATCCGACACCGCTCACGACGACCGGGCCATCAACATCGCGAAGCAGAGATCCCAGGAGAACTTCGTCGAGCGGTGGGGCGCCTGCCACTTCCTCTGCGTCTCGGAGGGGCCTCCGGTCACTCGACACAGCAGGTTGGCTGAAGTACCAGGCACCGCTGCTCCAGTCGCTGCTGGCCCCGGTGCTTCCTGACCGCGTTCGCAAAGGGAGAAGTCGTTGAGACCTTCCTTGGGCGAACGACGCCGGAGCCAGGGTTGTCGGTCTGCTCAGCGCTGCACGAGCGTGGCTTGACGCCATCGACCTTCGGGCTGACCATCGCCAGCTGCCCTCGCAGGTCGCCAACACGCTGCGGGAGCTGGGCGTCATCTCGCGCCCGGGCCCGAAGGTCGATCCCATCGCCGAGATTCTCCACAGCGCGATACGCGGTGCCCCGCGGCAAGTCCTGGCATCACTTGCTTGGCGCCGAGTACGTGCACGCGCTGGGTCTTCTGAAGCAGGCCGAAGCCGCGTTCGCCGGGGGGCCTCTCTTTCTGGCTTGCCTGCCAGAACTCGTTCAACCAGACCGTATTCCTGGCCCTGTAGCGGCACCTCGCGGCGACGGGCCACGCGGCGGCTTGCACGATCATCGACAAGAAGGGGCAGCTTGTAGACTTCGGGGTCACGCTGGACACGAACGGACCGTTCTCGAAGAACTGTCCGACCATCGGCAACTCCTTTCGGGACATGAACACGCGCCGCAACCAACTTCCGGTGTCGCACCCCTACGACAAGAAGACGGCGGCGCAGTCACGGCACCTCAAGGCCCAGGAGAGAAACCAGTTCGTGGCCAAGCTACGAACCGCCTATCTCGACTTGGTGGTGCTCATGCCGTGATTGAGTACGGCGGAATGAAGCTGCCTAACAGTAGCATGTGAGTGGGAAAGCGGGGTCGGACCCAACGCCGTTAACTTAACAGAAAGAGCCTGTTTTTGCTATCTTTAATGGTTTCGGAGCCAAGGGCCAGGGCTGGGGAACGGGGTATTTGCGAGGCGTCCCCGACGACGTTTTTCCAAACCCCGACTTTTTCGGCGATATTCCTGTTTATCCCGAGTGAACTGACGGCCCGGTTTTATAGACACGCGGTGCCGGGCACGGGATTTTATGAAGACTTTTAATGCGGGATCGGACCCAATTAAAAGAATTAGCCTGGAACCCACACCTGAGAGGAAGGACTAATGCCTGCGGAGTTACACGTGATCTTCGGAACCGGCCCGGTGGGGTGTTGGACGGCGCGGGCACTGCGGAGCCAAGAACGCGCTGTCCGCGCGGTGAATCGAAGCGGAGTGCGTCCAGGTTTGATGCCGGCCGACGTCGAGATGGCCAAGGCGGACGTCGCAGACCCAACTCAGGCGGCTACGGTGGCCACCGGAGCCAGCGTCGTCTACCAAGCATTCAATCCCCCGTATCACCTATGGCACGAGTTCTTCCCGGCCCCGGCCCTTCAGGCCGCGGGCCACGGATCGACGCCGCGTTAGCACTCGGAGATGACAGACAGAGAACCAATGGACAAACAGATCATATCAAAAAAACGAGTGGCCGATCATGGCGAGGTGTTGACCGGGAAGCGCGAGGTGAACGCTATGCTCGACCTGGTGAAGCAGGAAACGGAGCGGATTGACTCCCGTTTCCTTGAACCGGCTTGCGGCAACGGGAACTTCCTGGCCGCGATTCTGGAACGGAAGCTGGCGGTGGTCGAGAAGCGGTACGGGAAGTCGCAACTGGATTTTGAGCGCTACGCCGTCCTTGCCATTTCCTCGATCTATGGCATTGACATCCTGGAGGACAATGTCCGGCAGTGTCGGCACCGGCTCTATGGCGTGTTCGACTGCGATTATTATTCCCGGCTGTTCAAGAACCGCACCAAGAACAAATGCCGCGAGGCCGTCCGGTTCATTCTCGACCGAAACATCATCTGGGGCGACGCACTCACCCTCAAGACGGTTGGCGATCCTCCCGGCTACATCGTCTTTTCCGAATGGTCGCCGGTCAACGGGAGCATGCTCAAACGGCGGGACTTCACCTTTCACGGATTGCTGGACCACGAAGGCATGAAGGAACTGCCGCTCTTCTCCGATCTAGGCGAGGACGTGTTCATTCCCACGCCGGAGAAGGAATATCCCCCGGTTCACTTCATGGAGATCGCCCATGTTCAGCAGTAACTACAACCCCGACGTGCTTTCCTGTATCGCCAACCTCAGCAGCGATGAAGTCTTCACCCCGCCGCAACTGGTGAACCAGATTCTTGACCTGCTGCCGGAAGAACTCTGGAGCGACAAGAAATCCACGTTTTTCGATCCCGGCTGTAAGTCGGGCGTATTCCTGCGCGAAATCGCCAAGCGGCTGGACAAGGGGCTGGAAGCGCAAATCCGTGACCGCCAGAAGCGGATGAACCACATTTTCAAGAACCAGCTTTACGGACTCGCCATCACGGAATTGACCTCGCTGCTTTCGCGCCGGTCCGTGTACTGCTCCAAGACGGCCAACGGCAAGTATTCCGTCTGCGAAGCCTTCGACAGCCCGGAAGGCAACATCCGTTTCGGGCGCGTGGAACACTCCTGGAAAAATGGCCGTTGTGTGTACTGCGGAGCCAACAAGGAGAACTACGAACGGGGCGGCGAACTCGAAAGCCACGCCTACGCCTTTATTCACACCGACAAGCCGGAGGATATATTCAACATGAAATTTGACGTGATCATAGGAAATCCGCCCGTACCAGTTGAGCGATGGGGGTTTCGGCAGAAGCGCATCGCCGATCTACCACCAGTTTGTTGAACAGGCGAAGAAACTGAAGCCGCGATATCTTGACCATGATCATTCCTTCGCGATGGTTCGCAGGAGGTAAGGGGCTGGATGAGTTCAGAGAGTCGATGCTTACCGACAATCGTTTGCGCTCAATTGACGACTATCTCCGCGCATCGGACGTCTTCCCAGGGGTGGGCCTCAAGGGCGGAGTTTGTTACTTCCTGTGGGACAGGGACAATCCGGGGCCCTGCCGAGTCACCACCCATTTCAAGGACTGGCCAGTTTCGACAGTCAGTCGTCCACTGCTCGAAGAGGGGGTGGACGTGTTCATCCGCTTTAACGAAGGGCTGTCGATCCTAAAGAAGGTCATAGCTGTCGAGAGTCGGAAGTCGCAATCGCTGACCCTACCTGACATTAAGCGTTTCGACCGACTGGTAAGTTCCAGGAAGCCGTTCGGGTTAGAGACAACGTTTAAGGGCAAGGCAGCTAAACGTGCCGGTGACGTGATGGTTTATCAAAATGGTGGTACAGGATATACACCGAGAAACTCGATCACGATTGGCACTGAACTCATCGACAAGTGGAAGCTTTTCGCAAGCTATGCTGCGCCGGGGACCGGCAACAGAGATACCTACCCTCACAGAATCATCAGCACGCCATTCGTCGGGGAGCCGGGGAGCATCTCTTCGGAAACGTATCTGTGCATTGGCCCGTTCGACTCAAAGCGTCAGGCTGAAAGCGTTTTATCATACCTTTCCTGTCGGCTGACTCGTCTCTTGATTCTCCTGCACAAGCCATCCCAACACGTCACGCGAAAGGTGTACTCTTTCGTGCCAATCCAGAAATGGACCCGACAGTGGACAGACAAAGACCTCTATGCCAAGTATGCGCTCTCCGCGAGTGAGATCACCTTCATCGAGTCGATAGTCCGCCCGATGCCTGCCAGCGCGGATGACGCAGACGGGGAGGCGAAAAATGAGTAAGCGAATGATTCCGCAGATGGGTACATATGATTTCGTCCGGGTTTTCGGGCGGGGAACTGTCGACAGATTGTCGATGTTTGGGATTGCGGTCAAGCATCGGAGGTGAACAGTGACGAGTGATCAGGCGCTGGCAGTTTTTGAGAATTTCAAGATTCGCCGGGTTTATGATGAGAAGTCCGAAATCTGGTATTTCTCGGTGGTGGATATCGTCGCGGCTTTGATTCAACAACCTGATTATCAAACGGCGCGGAAGTACTGGAACAAACTCAAGGAACGGCTGAAAAAGGAGGGAAGTCAATCGGTGACAAATTGTCACCAGTTGAAAATGGCAGCCGGCGACGGCAAGATGCGTCTTACCGATGTGGCTGATCCGGAAACACTTCTGCGGATTATCCAGTCGGTTCCCAGCCCCAGGGCTGAGCCGATCAAACTCTGGCTGGCCAAGGTTGGTTATGAGCGCATTCAGGATATGAGCGATCCGGCCAGATCGCTGGATCGGGCCCGCGAATACTGGCAACAGCACGGCCGGAGCGAAAAATGGATTCAACAGCGGATGATGGGGCAGGAGACCCGGAACAAACTCACCGATTACTGGAAGGATCACGAGATCAAAGGCGAAGAGGAATACGCCATTCTTACCAATATCATCCATCAGGAATGGACCGGGGTTTCGGTCAAAAAGCATAAGGAGATCAAGGGGCTCAAGACTCAGAACCTGCGCGACCACATGAGCGAGGCGGAGTTGATCTTTACCGCGCTGGCGGAATTGTCCACCCGGCAGATCGCCGAGAGCGTCGAGGCAACGGGCATGGACGAAAATGCCGAAGCAGGAAAGAAAGGCGGCGGAATCGCGAAAAAAGCGCGCAGGGAATTAGAGCAGAAAACAGGCAAAAACGTGGTGACCGGCGAAAACTTTCTGCCGCCAGCCGCGTCGAGGAAGAAACTTAAGGGGCCGGATGATGAGTAAGGATTTCTTCCCTCCGCGCCCGGAATCACGGCCCACGATTTACGCCTACGAGGATACGAACCCGCAATATGCGGGTCTGCTCAAGGTCGGGTACACAACGTGGACTGCACAGGAGCCGTCGTCGACGCAACAGTATCCCGACGAAGGCACCTGGCAAGCCGCCCGTTCCGGATTCGTCTTGAAGAATCCGCCATGCGCAATGACGGAACGGTGTTCACCGACCACGACGTTCACCGGATGCTGCGGATCAACGGCGTTAAGAACCCGGAAGGCGAGTGGTTCCGTTGCAAGGTTGCCCAGGTCAAGGGGGCCATCATCGCCGTGCGGACCGGCCAATTGAATGAAGAGAACCGGTCGCTGGATTTCAAGATGCGCCCCGAACAGGAAGCGGCGGTCGAGATGACGGCGGCCTACTTCGCCAGTTGGCGAAAGGAGCGGGGCAACCGGAATAAGCCGCCGCATTTCCTTTGGAACGCCAAGATGCGTTTCGGGAAGACGTTTGCCGCCTATCAGTTGGCGAAGAAGATGGGCTGGCGGAAGGTGCTGGTTCTGACCTTCAAACCGGCAGTACAAAGCGCTTGGGAAGAGGACTTGAAGTGTCACGTGGACTTCAAGGGCTGGCAATTCATCAAACCCGGCGGTCTGACTTACGAACAGGCGGACAAGAAACGGCCGTTCGTCTGCTTTGGTTCGTTTCAGGACTATTTGGGCCGGAACCCCAGCACCGGCGGCATCAAGACCAAGAATGAATGGGTCCATTCGACAAACTGGGATTGCGTGATTCTGGACGAGTACCATTACGGCGCATGGCGGGAGAACGCGAAGGAACTTTTTGAGTCGGAAGATGAGAAGGAACGCAAGTTCGCTGTGGGAGAAGGCATCGAAGACTTCGACGAAGACATTATGCCAATCACTACGGACGGTTATCTTTACCTGTCCGGCACACCGTTCCGAGCCATTGCTTCCGGCGAGTTCATCGAGGAGCAAATCTTCAACTGGACCTATTCCGACGAACAGCGTGCCAAACGAGACTGGAAGGGGACCGGCAACCCCTACGCCGCGTTGCCCCGGATGGTGCTGCTGACCTACCAACTGCCGGACGCGATCCGGGAAATCGCCATGCAAGGGGAGTTCAACGAGTTCGACTTGAACGTTTTCTTTTCGGCCGAAGGCCTCGGCGACCAGGCGAAGTTCAAATACAAGGATGAGGTCCAGAAATGGCTGGACCTGATCCGTGGCGCGTTTATGCCGACCAGCGTTGACAACCTGAAACTCGGTGCGCAGAAGCCGCCGATGCCATTTTCGGATGCGCGACTGCTGGGCGTGCTTTCGCATTCCTTCTGGTTCCTCCCTAGCGTGGCGGCCTGTCACGCCATGCGAAACCTGCTGGCGAAGAAACAGAACCGCTTCTACCACGACTACAAGGTCATCGTGGCAGCGGGTAGCGCCGCCGGAATCGGCGTGGCGGCCCTGCCTCCGGTCCAGGAGGCTATGGACGATCCCCTCACCACCAAGACCATCACCCTGTCTTGCGGGAAGCTGACAACGGGAGTGACGGTGAAGCCGTGGACGGGGATTCTCATGCTGCGCAACTCTTCCAGCCCGGAAACGTATTTTCAGGCGGCCTTCCGAGTGCAATCGCCTTGGACAGTGCGCAACCCCGACGGCGCTTCCCCGAACGAAGAACAGATCATCAAGGAAGAGTGCTACGTTTTCGACTTCGCCCCCGACCGAGCGTTGCGACAGATTGCCGACTACAGTTGCCGGTTGAACGTCAACGAGGCGACCCCGGAAAAGAAGGTGGAAGAGTTCATCAGCTTCCTGCCGGTTCTGGCTTACGACGGCAGTTCCATGAAGCAAATTGACGCCGCCGGGATCCTCGACATGGCCATGAGCGGCACGACGGCAACCCTACTGGCGCGGCGCTGGGAAAGTGCCTTGCTGGTGAATGTTGACAACGACACCTTGCGCCGCTTAATGAACAACAAGAAGGCGATGGAAGCCCTCATGAGCATCGAGGGTTTTCGCAATCTGAATCAGGACATCGAGACAATCATCAACAAGTCGGAAGCCGTGAAGAAGGCTCGCAAGGAGGCGAACGACAAGGAACTGTCCGCGAAAGAGAAGGGGGAGCTTTCCGAGGAGGAAAAGGAGTTCAAGAGCAAGCGCAAGGAGATTCAGGAGAAGCTCATCAAGTTCGCCACGCGGGTTCCCATCTTTATGTACCTGACCGACTACCGCGAGCGGACGCTGAAGGATGTGATTAGGCAACTGGAACCCGGCCTGTTCAAAAAGGTCACGGGCCTGAACGTGAAGGACTTCGAGTTGCTGGTCAGCCTGGGAGTCTTCAACAGCGCCCTGATGAACGACGCAGTTTACAAGTTCAAGCGCTACGAGGATGCCAGCCTGAGCTACACCGGGATCAACAAGCACGAAAGTGAGGACATCGGATTGTACGATACCGTTTTGAGCCGTGCCGATTACCAAGCGACTTTCGTCAATGAGCCGGCTGAAGCGTACCAAGGCACGAAGCAGACCCAATAGAGGCTAACAACGAACGGCATTGGGTCCGACCCCAATTAAGCCAATATTATGAAAGCCTTAGTCGAATTTCTCAAAAATATGTTCAAAATGCCCATGATCTGGTGGCCCTGGATGGCTGGTCTGCCATTGATCAATCTGTCTTCCATCCTCTTTCTGCCGAGGACTGAGGCCTGGGTGGTACTGGGAACCGGGCTCCTGGCAGCTACGATTATGACGGTCCTGCATGCCAAACTGGGTTATGTCCGGCTCGTGGGCATAGGCCATTTTGTATGGATCCCTATGCTCATATGGCTGGGTTTCAGACTGGAGAACATTCATGATGGCAAGCTTTTTCAAAGCTGGATTTTAACCTTGATGGTTATGGATACAGTGTCTCTGTTGCTCGATATCTTCGACCTGATGCGTTACTTGCGAGGAGACCGCTCCCCCCGGTTTTAATAATGGGACGGGGGGGGTAAAAGAATCGAGACTCATTTCGAGGAAGAAATAATAGAGAGGGGAAAATTGCACGACCAGTCGGATCGAATAGAATCCGCTACCATGGCCGCATCGTTTTTGGGTAAAATTCGGGGTCGGACCCAATGCCGTTAACTTAACTAATTTAGTCCAAAAATTAAGTCGTTGCCGTCATTCCGGCGAAAGCCCTTCGGCTTACTCAGGGCCATGAGCTTAGTCGAATGGCCGGAATCCAGATTTTTCAGGTTTTCTGGACCCCGGCTTTCGCCGGGGTGACGCTGTTGGCAGGGGAAATACCCTTAAGTTAACGGCATTGGGTCCGACCCTCAATTACGCTGGCCACGAGTCGAGGCCGCCTTCGCCTTGAAAAATGAATCTTGACAAAATATTACCTAAAATGTACAGTTGGATGTACACTTTATGAGGCGGCATAAATGAAAAGTATTGCTTTTACTGATTTCCGAAAAAGGGCTTCGGATTTTATCACTGAGGTGGAGCATGGGGAAACACTTGTTCTTCTCAGGCGTGGGAAGCCGGTAGCTGAAATAATCCCATTTTCCGACAACGTACCAAGGCCGCCGGCCTGGAAGGAATCAGGAATCCGTTTACGTATCAAAGGAAGCGATCTGTCTTCTGCTATATTAGAAGAACGTGAGCTGACTTCATGAAGCTGGCAGTTGATTCATCGTCATTTGCCAAGAGATATGTGCAGGAAATTGGCAGCGAAAGACTGGATCATTATTTGGAGGGTGCTTCGGAGTTAGCTTTTTCTGTTATTTTGGTACCTGAAATCATTTCCGGTCTCAACCGCCGGCTGAGAGAACACATTTTAACTATCGTCGACTATCGGGCTGTAAAAAGACAGTTGATGGATGATGTACGAGATGCCACTGTTTTACAAATCACACCTTCGGTAGTCTCACGTTCGGTAAGGCTATTAGAGAACAATGCCTTACGTGCACTGGATTCCCTTCATGTTGCCTGTGCTCTTGAGTGGGGGGCTGACCTGTTTGTAACCGCTGACAAAAGGCAATTTATGGCGGCTAAAGATTCAGGTCTTCATTCTGAATATATTGGCCAACCAGGCGCTTGAGCCGATCGCTAGCGCTTCGGCTCAACTCATCGTTCGGCGGGGTGCTCCCGTTGACCCCCAAATAAACAGCATCGTTACCATTTCACAGCAGGGTGTGGCAGATGACAGAGCAAATACCGACTTCTCCTGCCAAGTTTTCTCACAAAGAGAAAGAGAGAAAGGGTCAAATCTTTATTCTTGACAAGGAAGAGGAAACTCCGAGGACACGATACTTATTTTCAACAATATGATGCACCGGATAAACCGGTGATCTCCAAGCGAGCTTGTCCTCCGGGTCCACCGCTCATCCGCGGGGCACTCGACCACAATAAAGTCATAAATATTCATATAGATCTTTTATAGCAAATACGCTATACTGCACCCATGAACTGGACAATCACCTATTACAGCGATTCAGTACAAGAAGAGATCCTTGCAATGCCGGCAGGCTTTCTCGGTCGTTACCTCAGATATGCTGACAAGATGGAGGTCTACGGCCCTGATCTCGGCATGCCGCACACTCGCGCAATGGGTGACGGACTATTTGAATTACGATTGAAGGCTACCGAGGGAAGCGCACGAGTGTTTTACTGTACTCTAGTTGGCCGAAAAATAGTGATGTTGCACCAGATTGTCAAGAAAACAGACAAGACTCCGCTAAGAGAACTTGAAACAGCGCGGCGGAGGATGAAGGAGTTCAAAAATGCTCACTCACAAAGAACTTAAAACCCGCGCCCTTGAGCGCACAGACGTGAAAGCTGAATACGATCGACTGGACGAGGAGTTCCAATTTCTTGACGAATTTCTCAAGGCCCGTGCCGCAGCAGGCGTCACTCAGGCTGAAGTTGCTGAGCGTATCGGCACAACTCAGTCCGCGGTAGCCCGTCTTGAATCTGGCAGGGGAAAACACTCTCCATCATTGGCCACATTGCAGAAGTACGCTCACGCACTTGGTTGTCGTCTTGAGTTGCGTCTTGTTACGGAATCTCAAAATGAAGGGCGAACCAGTCGCTCAACTCGGACCGTCAAAAAGCAGGCGGCCGGATAGCTCCGGGACCGTTCGGCGGGGTGCTCCCGTTGACCCCCAAAGAAACAGCACCGTTACCATTTCACAGCAGGGTGTGGCAGATGACAGAGCAAATACCGACTTCTCCTGCCGAGTTTTCTCACATAATGCTTCCGGTCGTGGGGAAAACCGTCTTTCGTATGGGTATCGCTGGTTCCTATGGCCTTGATTCCACCGGTTCGTTCTGACGAATCCCAAGGTACATGTTGTGTTGACCGGGCCGCAGAACCGGGAGCAGCTCAGTCGGAATCTTGAGGCAATAAAACAAGGGCCGCTGGAGCCGGATGAAATGAACTGGATCAGGCAGTACGGTCAATTGGTCAAATCAAAGAAAAGACTTGATTACGTGAAGCGGTGATTTATTAACGGTCTCAAAATAATATTGATAGGATTCCGTAACGCCGCCCAGTCACAACCAGAGACAAGAGACGATCTCTCGCAGAGCACACAGAGATCACAGAGAATGGTTAATTTCTGATTGCCGCTGAGAGGCCGGCAATCAGAAAAAATCTCCCGCTCCGCGAATAAGACCCCGCCGGAGGCGTGAGCTGTTTTGAAAAATCGGCGTCTCAGCGATTTTTCAAAAAATAGATTCGTCTTTCTCTGTGCCCTCGGCGAATTCGAGCGAAGCGGGCGAGAGATAAACAGAACACTTCGTGTAAATACAATTATGAAACTGTTAATATATCCTTTACCAGGAGGTAGCGTCATGAAAAGGAATTCGATTTTTATCGGCCTGGCGGCTATCGTTGCGGTGCTCTCCCTGCTGGCGGCGACCGGGTTTGGATTCGGCGAAGGAGCGGGGCTCACCGCGGATGGGGCACTTAAGAAACTGGTGGAGGGCAATGCCCGCTTTGCGGGTAACGATCCGACACAGAAGGATCTTGGTTCGGCGAGAAGGACGGAACTGACGAAAGGGCAACATCCCTTGGCAGTCATTGTGAGCTGCTCCGACTCCCGGGTGCCCCCCGAACACGTTTTCGACCAGGGTCTGGGAGATCTTTTTGTGGTGAGAACGGCGGGCAATGTGGTGGGCTCTGTTGATCTGGGGAGCGTGGAGTACGCGGTGGAACATCTGAAGGTCCCCCTCGTGCTCGTCCTGGGGCATCAGAGCTGCGGTGCGGTCAAGGCGGCCATGGAAGGCGGCAAGCCGGAGGGCCACATAGGCTTGGTGGTTAAAAAAATACAACCTGCCGTGAAGAAGGCCGAGAAAGAGAGTAAGGACGAGCGCGCGGTCCTTAATACAGCCATCCGACTGAATGTGATAAATACCGCGGCGGCGCTCAGGAGAGAAAGCCCCCTCATCAAACACCTGGCAGATGAAAAGAAGGTCAAAATAGCGGGGGGAGTCTACAGCCTGGAGACCGGCCAGGTCGAGTTTTTTGATGTTTCCACTGCCGCAGCCCAATGAGGGCCTCAGGGGCGACCATAAATAATTTTCCCCTACCAACGTATGGACCAAAGGTGCTCAACAGCTTTATGGGCAACAGATGAACCCACAGAGACTTGAGATCGATGTCGCCGGGATTTGCTCGGTCAAGCACAACTGCACCGGTTGTTCGAGCGGGACCCCTTGTTGCTGTTCGAGCTACGAAGTAACGATCAACAGCCAGGAACTGCGGAATATAAGCGGATGCCTGCCGTTGGCCGCCCGCTTTTGCCCGCACCTGAAATCAAACCATTCATACGAAAATGTCTTCGAAGAAATCTCACGCGGCCTGTATTGCCTGGACACGAAGGAAGACGGCGCCTGCGTGTTTGCCTACCTCAAGGGCAACAAACTCGTCTGTTCCCTGCATACGGCGGCCGAACAAATGGGAATCCCTTTCCGAAACGCCAAACCGGAGTCCTGTCTCCTTTGGCCTCTGGCCGTTTATGAAGGGGATAAAAGAATACTATCCATTGATGACTACGCCTTCGAATTCAGTTGCAATACACGCAACGCCAAAGGAAAATTCTCCTTGTGCCCCTCGATCGCCGAAAACATCGAAAGGGTTTTCGGCGTTGCCTTCAGGAACGAACTGCAGGAGGCGGTCGACCAAAGGCTGCCCTGGAAGAGCATCCCGTTGCGCGGCCCCCGGGGAAAGATAAAGGGGCGTCGGGCCGGGCGAAGTTTCATTTGAACGGGGGCCGCCCCAGGCCGGAAAGGATTCGCGGGCAGTGGTCAGGTCTCTAAGCCACAAATCTATTTTATAGTAATTGAAGGAGGTCAACCCATGTCAGTCGCTCACACCAGTCGTATGCGCATCGAGAAGCATAAGGGGCCCCATCGGACGGCCCACTTCGGGGATTTCGCGGAGCCGGTCCATTTCGGGATGCACGGGGGTATCAAGGATTTTTACCAGAACAAGTACGGACGGACGATCGAAGGTCCGGAATATCCGGCCACCCTGGACTATATGATCGCCGGCGTCGGGGGGTGACTGACCGGCACCCTGGCGGCCGCACTGGAGGTGCGGGGCATAAAGACCGAAGAAAACCTGGTCGCCCAGGTGGAGGGGGACATCGAAGACGTGGAGGGGGTTTTGAGGATCACGAAAATCCGGCTCCGCTACCGGATGAAAATTCCGAAAGGCAAGCGGGAGGACGCGGAAAAGGCCCTGGCCGTCTATGCCAAGAACTGCCCGGCCTATCAATCCATCAAGGGGTGTATCGACTGCTCCTGGTCCGCGGAAATGGAAGAGGTCTAGGGGGGCAGCTTATTCTTTTGAGAAACGGGTGGCGCTCCACGTGAAATAGTTGCCCCTGCCAAGGGGTTTGGGGGGTCGGGGTATATAAGAATAGGGGTTAGGGGGGATGGGGGATAAGGGAACATCATGAAAGACACACTGAAACCGGGGATTGAACATGAATTTCGATTTCCGGTAACCGATTCGAAGACGGTTCCGGCTTTGTACCCGGAATCCAAAGAATTTCAGGCCATGCCCGAAGTCCTGGCGACTGGATATATGATCGGGTTTATCGAGTGGGCTTGCATCCAGGCGATCAACCCTCATTTAAACTGGCCGGAAGAGCAGACGGTCGGTACTCATATTGATGTCAGCCACGTCGCGGCCACTCCACCGGGATTGGATATGGTTGCCAGGGTAAGGCTATTGGAAGTTGACCGGCGGCGGTTGTTGTTTGAAGTGGAAGTTCATGACGACCTGGATCTGATCTCTCGAGGGAAACACGAGCGGTTCATCATCGACAAGGCGAAATTCGACGCCAAGATGAAGGAAAAATTAGAGAAAAAGAATTCTTAACGAGCGCTTCCGGTTGACGCCGGAGAGTCCGCGGCGCTGGGCATCGAGCTTGGATGCTGGTATCCGGCCGTGCCCGGCTTCCCGGGTTGGGCCGGCAGGGTAAAGACCCGCAGCAATGAGAGCACAGCCAGGGCGGAGAGGAAGAGAAAGGGCAGGGCGAACGTTCCGGTCAGATCGAGGAGGTATCCAAAAAATATCGGGAAAAGAAAAGCCCCGATGCTGGCGATAAAATTAACCAGCCCGATAGTCGTTCCCGCCATCTGAGGCGAAGAATAGTGATAGGCCAGGTAAAAAACCGATCCAAAGGTAACGGAATTCATCAAAGCGGCTATTCCCAATAGGGCCAGGCCGGGCCAGAGCGTTCGGTTGACACCCAATCCTACGTAGGCGAGGAACAACAAAGCTAAAGCGCCCAGGATGAGGTTCCTGGGGCTGATCCAGGGAGGCAGCCAGGCGCCCAAAAACCTGCCGCCGGCACTGACGCCGATCACCAGTCCGCCAACCAACCCTATCCAGGAAAGCCAGAAGGAGCCGGTCATGGTTTTCAGAAGATAAGAAGTGATCCAGGTCCCGATGGTCATCATCCCGCCGAAAAAGACGGCGTGACTGAAGCCGATCGTCCAGGCCGGTCCGGGGCGGAGGATTTGGCTTAGCCTGATTTTTGAAAAGCCGACCTTCCCTCTCGGATTCTCGCCCCAAAGCAGCACGGCCAGCAGGGGCAAAAGGAAAAAGAGGGCCGTCAGGAGGTGGATCAGTCTTCCGTCAACTTTTATTAACACCGCACTGGTAAAGAAAGGTATCACGCTGCCGATATTGATCAGGCCGCCGAAGATAGCCTGAACCTGCCGCTTTTTATCTTCCGAGGCATGGGAAGTGGCGTAATGAAGACCGGCGACAAAAGAGAGCCCGGTGCCCAGACCGGTTACCAGGCGCAGGATCAGGATAAAACCGTAATTCCGGGAAAAGACGGAAAGAAAGCAACCCAGGAACCCCAGCCCCAGAGCCAGCAGAAGCCCCATCCTGACCCCCAGTTTATCCACCACCAGACCGGAGGGCACCTGCACCAGCGAGTGGGTGAGGAGCAGCGCCGTGATCAGCATCCCCATGCGGGCGTTGCTTACTCCATAAAAGGCCTGCAACACGGGAAGAACGGGGGTCAGGTTCATAAAGGCCACACCCATCCCCAGGCTGGCCGCGAAGGCCATGAGGATGTGTCGGTTCAAGGTCGGGAAGGAAAAACCGAAAGAAGGGGGTTAGGAGTGGAGATCCCAGGCAACGTCTTCCCCCTCGTACACGATGGCGGCCACTCGGAGAGGGGACCCGGTCCCGCCCCGGATTTTGAGCGGCAGGGCGACAAAGGTAAACCGTTTCCCGACGATCTGATCCAGGTTGCACAGGTTTTCGATGTGGGTAATCCGTCGCTCGGAACAGACGGTGTGACAAGGATACGTCTTGTCGTACCACATGTCCGGACTGGAGGAATCCACGCCGAAATTGATGCATCCCTGGTCAATAATGAATTCCGTGGCCTCCCGGTTCAAACCCGGATAGTCGGTCATGTATTCGGGTTTTCCATAGATAACGATCGTAATGCGCGGTGTAAAAAAGAACCGTATCCCCTTTCCGAATCTCCAGGTTCCACCTTTTCAGCTCGGCCTCGATCTTCTCCCGCCCGAACTGGGTCTTGCGGGGAACATCGCTGACGTCCAGACAGACCGCGGAGGTAATGCAATACTCCAGGGGGATTTTGTCCACCGGGGGGGCATCCGGATCGGTGCAGAGATGGCTGACCGAGTCGATGTGGGTCGGGCCGTGGTCGCAGAGCATGATGCCCCGGGTCTCATAGGAAAACCCGGTGCCTAACTGACGGCCCACCTCCTCATGGGAGGCATGGGTCCAAATCACGGTCTTCAGGTGGCCGGGATAAACCGGCATACCCTGATAGATCTCTTGGCTAAGATCGATTATTTTTCCGCTGAGTTTCATGGGCGCCCTCCCCGACCTTTATAATTTTCCTTAAAATTTTATATCTTTTTTCGAAAAGGGATGCAACCATATTAAGCCCCCGGGAAGGGTGAAAATAGCGATTGGCCAAGATTCGTCATTCCGGACAAGTCACGCCGCCGGCGTGACGCGATCCGGAATCCAGCCTCGGATAAGTTTCGGAGGTCCTGGATACCGGATCAAAGCCTGCCCCGGCAGGTGGTAAGCTGGGGTCCGGTATGACCACTTAGGACAAAGGGCCAAATAGCGGCCTTAAATTTTATTTTCGTACTAAGGAAAGACATTCTTGGCGCTCCAATTCATTGTGTTTATCGTCCTCTCCGCTTTTTTACATGCTTTCTATAACTTTCTGATGAGAAAGGCCGGCGGAGACGAGGGGTTCCTGCTTACCATGTTTGTGGTGGCCTCCGGGATTTCGGGGGCCATCGCTATTTCATCGGACGGGTTGGCCGCCGTCCCCTGGCGCCAACTCCCTTATGTCTACGGGGCTTCATTTTTCTATATCCAGTATCAAATCCTGGTTTCTAAATCCTACGAATCAGGCAATATTTCAGCGCTTTACCCACTCACGGTTTTGAGTCCTATCTTTATACCGATCTGGGCCTTTTTCTTTCTTTCCGAGACGATCTCCTTCCTGACCGGGACCGGCATCGTGCTGACGGTCGTAGGAGCGATCCTGGTTAAAATCCACGCCGTTACCCTGAAAGAGTTCAAAAAAATCCTCCGTTTCCACAAGGAATATGCCGGGGCGCGCTTTGCGCTGGGGGCTTCCTTTGTCTATTCTTTCGGCGCCATCTTCGACAAATCACGGATTGCCTCGTTTTCACTCGCCACCTATCTATTTTTTATCATCGGTTTCATGACGGTCAATATGATGGTCTATTGGCATTTCTGGAAAAAGCGAACCATCATCCCGGAGATTCTTTCCTATTGGAAGGCGGGTATAGGCGGGGGAATAACGCTTTACTTTTCGTTCCTCTTCTTTCGCGTGGCCTTGAAAGAAGTTTTTGTCAGCCTGGCCGTTCCGGTGCGCCAGGTCGCCATTATTTTTGCCATCCTTTTAGGGGTGCTCTTTCTAAAAGAGAAAATTGAGGGACGAAACGTGATCGGGTCGCTGATCATTATATTAGGGATTGTCCTGATCAATGTCGGCTATTATTAATAGGGGGATTAAAAGGTGATGATGGAGACCGGTTTCGGGAAAAAGAACATCTGGGTTTCCCGGCAGCTTCCGACGGCTGTCATGGAACTGCTGGAGAAATACTTCGAGGTGGATTGCCCCCCAGGGGACCGGGGTCTTTCCCGGGAAGAACTTCTGCGGCAGGTGAAAGGCCGGGACGGGTTGCTGCCGCTGTTGACCGACCGGATCGACCGCGAGGTGCTGGAGGCCGCCGGGGCACAGCTCCGGGTGATCGCCAACTACGCCGTGGGCTTCAACAATATCGACCTGCCGGCCGCCACGGCACGTAACATAGCCGTCACCAACACCCCGGGGGTCCTGACCGATACTACCGCCGATCTGACCATGGCCCTGGTTCTAGGCGTCGCCCGGCGGCTGGTGGAGGCCGATAAATATACCCGGGCCGGGAAATTCCAAGCCTGGGCGCCCTTGCTCTTTCTGGGAGCGGACGTACATCATAAGACCTTGGGGATCATGGGGTTCGGACGGATCGGCTCGGCCGTGGCCCGGCGGGCCCGGGGTTTTGACCTGACCATCCTCTACCATAATAACCGGCGGGCGGATCCGGAACTGGAAAAACGGGTAGGCGCCCGGCTGGTGGACAAAGAAACCCTGCTGCGGGAGTCGGATTTTGTATCTCTCCATGTGCCGCTCACCCCGCAGACGGTACATTTTATGGGCGCGGCGGAATTTTCCCAAATGAAGCCCACGGCCTTTCTGGTCAATACCTCTCGGGGCGAGGTGATCGATGAGGGGGCTTTGGTGGAGGCCCTAATAAACGGGCAGATCGCCGGAGCCGGCCTGGATGTTTTTGAACACGAGCCGGCCATTCACCCCGCCCTACTTTCCCTGGACAACGTGATCCTCCTGCCCCACATCGGCAGCGGCTCGGTGGAAACCCGGACGAAAATGGGCCTGATGGCCGCCGAAAATCTGATCGCCGCCTTCCAGGGAAAGATACCACCGAACTGCCTGAACCCTGAGATCTATAATCCGTGATGAATCATAAACCCTAGCTAAAAATATTTGAAAACAATGGATGCAAAAATCTATGGCCTTGAACTCCTGCTGGACCTGAAGGGCTGTGACCTCTCCGACCTGTCGCGGGAGAGGCTGACGGACTACTTCGTCCGTCTCTGCGAGCTGATTCAAATGACGCGGCACGGCGAGCCGCTGTTCTGGGAGGACCATAGCGGCCTGCCCCACCTCCAGGGTATATCCGCCGTCCAGTTCATCGAGACCAGCAATGTGGTCTGCCACGCCCTGCCCTTGCTTCAGGCGGTTTATCTGAACATCTTTTCCTGCCGGGAGTTCGAGATCGAGGACGCTAAACGGTTCAGCGCGGAATTCTGGGGGGCCGCGTCCGTCGTCTCGACGGTGGTTACCCGGACCTGAACGGCTGCCAAGACTGAACAGCCTTGCTTCCCTTTTCGTGCCTACGCATTGATTTTTTTGTTTCTGCACTTCTTTTCCGGTCATTGATCTAATAAATATTATTTGCAAATTGGGTTAATATGTGATCCTATTTGCAAAGATTATTTCAGGCGGGAATTTGGATTATGGATAGGGAACAAACAAAATATACTGATTTGTCAAGCTGGGTGGACTCCAGGCAGGCTCAGGGATTTTATTTTTTTAGCAGAGATGAAGCCCTGGAGACCATAAATTTTAGCGAGGACGCTTTTAAACATGCGGCGGCCCGTTTGGTCAAGAAAACTAGAATCGGCCGGGTCCATGGAGGCTTTTTCGTTATCATTCCCCTGGAATATGCCGCCACTGGACTGATCCCCCCGGAATGGTTTATTGGCGATCTGATGGAATATATCGGGCAACCTTTTTATGTGGGGTTGCTTAGCGCCGCGGTCTTCCACGGGGCGGCCCACCAACGGCCGCAGCAGTTTCAGGTGGTCACCACTAAACCCTTGCGGGAAATCCGGATAAAAAACCAGTCCATTCGCTTTTTTGTCAAGACCGGATTCGAGGAAACCCCAAGAACTCAATTCAAGGTCCAGACTGGTTTACTCCGGTTTCTACACCGGAGGCTACTGTTTTTGATCTGTTACGCTACTCCAGGTCGATCGGCGGACTTGACCGGGTTTATACCGTGCTCCAGGAGTTGGGAGAGAAAGTGGGCCCTTCCAAGCTTTTAGCGGCGGCCAAAGCGGATGGAAATCTGTCCTATGCCCAACGGGCCGGATGGTTACTGGAAAAGGCTGGCTTTTCGAAGGTAGTTGAAAAATTGGCCGGCTGGCTGGTAAAAAAACATCTGGTTCTGGTGAAGCTGGATCCCGGTATAACCACCATTAATGAACCTCCCAGGGATAATCGTTGGAGTATCGTGATCAACACGACGGTGGAGGGGGACCTGTGATCCCTAAAGCCCATATCGTGGCCTGGCGGCAGGTGGCGCCCTGGGTGTCCGATGCCCAGGTGGAACAGGATCTGATCATGAGCCGGGCCTTGGTGGCCATCTTCGAAAATTCAGATCTGGCCTCCAGTCTGGCCTTTCGGGGTGGAACGGCCTTGCACAAACTTTATTTCAAGCAGGCTTCGAGGATATGACCGCCGCCCACAAAAAGTGGATTTCTATTCTAATGTATTCCCCCCTTTATCCGCAGACGCCGCCCGCTTCATTTCATCCATAGCAAAATAAAATCTTTTTATCATGGGATCGCATTTTACGTCTGTGTTCCGTATCGGTCGTTCAAGGGTGATCCCGTCGATCGATCGACAGCGGCTAAGCGCCACGTAGACCTGCCCGGAGGCAAACGCCCCGCTGCCTAAATCAATCAGGACGTTCTCGAGGGTTTTCCCCTGGCTTTTATGGATGGTAACGGCCCAGGCGAGCATCAAAGGATATTGGACGTATGCCCCGACTTTATGGGCAACGATCTGGTCTCTTTCGGTATCATAAGAATACTTGAATGTCTCCCAGGTTACTCGTTTCACGTCATAGATTGAACCCTTGTGGTCGGTAACGAGTTCAACTTCAATCGATTCTCTATCAATATGTCGGACGATGCCGAGAGATCCGTTGACCCATCTCCGGTTCTCGTCGTTCTTGGTGAACATCACTCGAGCACCGATTTTAAGCTTTAAATTCATTGGCGAAGGAAGCTTATCCTCTTCAAGGGAGAACTGGCCTTTGATCTCCCCCTGAAAAACATATTCTTTGTCGGTGATCGTTTGTAACTCCCTCATGTTTACCTGGTCGGCTTTTTTATTCGTGCAGCACAGAGTAATATCGGCTGATTTATTTCCTGATCGATGGCAACGGGAATTGATCTCCTGAGTGACCGAATCGATATTTTCACCAACCCGCATACTGTTTAAGAGGGTTACAAAGGTGTTGTCCGATTGCCTGTACATAGATTTTAGTTCAATTGGGAACATTGAACATTTTTGCAGGCTGAAGGAACTGAAAAAATAAGAATTTGGATAGCCTTTGGCCTTAAGCACACTATCTTCCGACCTGGGGACAACGGGTGGCAATTGAAACAAATCCCCAATAAGTAGTAATTGGACTCCACCGAAGGGCAGATTGTTTGAACGGTTCTTTCTGAGGAATTTGTCGACGCTGTCCATCAAATCACAGCGGACCATAGATATTTCATCGATGATGAGCAAATCGAGTTTTTGGTATAGCTTTCTATCAAAAACCATTTTTATATCGTCGTCTTCAAGAATTTTAGGAGGAAATCGGAAAAATGAGTGAATGGTAACGCCCCCGACATTTAAAGCGGCCACCCCGGTTGGCGCTACGACTACCGATCTTATCTTCAAAACGGTTCTCAGGTATTGGATTAGGGTTGATTTGCCCGTACCCGCATTTCCAGTAACAAAAATGGCCGGAAAGCCGGCCTCTATCAGGGATTGGACATTTTTATATTCCTCGGAGATTTCTATCCCTTCCAAAGGATCTCCGGACGGGATTTGGACTTTAGAGGAACTTTCCCGGGTTGCCTTCTTATTGAGCTCCCCGATGTTGACCGGTTGTATCCCCATTAATTTTTTGAATTTTTCAATAATGTCCATATGAACCAGAAATATACAATACATCGGGTGTAATT
This sequence comes from uncultured delta proteobacterium, assembly GCA_963843145.1. Lineage (GTDB taxonomy): Bacteria > Desulfobacterota > RBG-13-43-22 > RBG-13-43-22 > RBG-13-43-22 > CAVQSS01. Next base: position 128,033 of record CAWJJC010000006.1, on the reverse strand, counting down.
TAAAGCCTGGAAATTGGCAAATTTTTAGGGATTGCCCGCAGTGAACGTGGAATTCTCCGCTTGGCAGGAAGGGCTTAAAAAAGTGCTCGGTCATGCCCCTTGCATTTTGGGCGGGCAAGGGTCCTGCCCTCGCGGGTCCCTGACGCCCTCCTCATAAGGCCGGTCCGGGCGACGGAGGACTGGTAGTGGGTTTGGTCAGGGGCAAGGACACTTTACCCACCAATTCCCTTCCAATCATATTCCATGTACCGGGCGGTCTTCAGGGCTTCGGCTTCCCCCAGGAGCCTGACGACCACATAAAGAGACATATCGATTCCGACCGAGACGATGACCTTCCCGTTGTCGGTAAATCGTTTTTCCGGACTGACCTGGGTGTGGGGAGCCACTTCTCGGAGCAGGTCGATCGCCCCGAAGTGGGTGGTGGCCTCCAGTCCGTCCAGCAGGCTGGCCTTGGCCAGCAGCAGCGCCCTAGTGCAAATCGACAGGACCAGTTCCGCTCTTTCGGCCTGGCTACGGATCCAGGCCGTCAAGGCCATATTATACATCTCCCGGCGGATGCCCAGGCCGATCAAGAGGATGATGGCCCCGGAATTAAAGATGAGCAGGCGATCACTTTGGTGTAGGCCAACTCCAGCCTTTCTTCCCCCTCCTGCCTCAGGTCGGCCAGGTAGCCGTTGACTACTTCTTCTTTGAAGGTCATCAAAACTCTATATCTGTTTGAATCTACAGTCAATTAAATCATCGCTCCGGAGGACCAGCCGGCCTTTACCCTGGCCCAGACCCTCTCCGACGGGGCCCAGCGCACCACCTTGGCCTTTTCCGGCCTGGCCATGATGACCGGAAACCTGGAGGCCCAGTCCTTCTTCCCCCCGGGCAAGGTGGCCGACTATACCGGCTTCCAGTACCTGCGGGACAACGACCCCGACAACATGGCCACAATACCAGCTTCCTGACCCGGATCGCCAACAATGTCATCTACCTCCTGAACGGCCAAATCAGCTTCAACCGCGCCCTGCTCTATGCCAAAATCCTTAATTCCCTGGATTCCACCCAGAAGGCCTACCTGGAGGCCATGAAGGGGAAGGGCTGGAGTTCCTGGCCTGACATCACGAACGACCAGATCAAGAGCAAGATGCCAGGGCTGCCTCAAGGCACGGCCGTGGCCGTAATAACCTATGCCGGCGACCTGTTCAGTTGGAATGCCGGTTCGGTGGAGGCGGATGTCTACTTCTGCCCCGAGCGACACGGGATGTACTTCGGTGGGTTCGGCCTGAAGACCGCCCCGGCCATGGGCAAACAGGACTACTCCATCAGTACTTCACTCACCGGCGTCAACAAGGACAGGGTGCTGTCTTTGTCGAAACGCTACGGCGAGTTGGATGGCGAGATGTTGTATTTCTATGCTACCGCCTTCGCGGAAGTTGGCGAGACGCTGACTGCTCCACAGAAGGAAAAGCTGGCCGGGATGCGCGCCTCCAACCCTTCGGATCCCAAAGGCCCGTTCCTCTACTCCTCCCCGATCAACCTCCCGAAGATCGAGAACACGGACTTCCTTTTTGGCGTCCCGCGATCGGGTCTACCTACGTTTTCCAGCCGGGCCAGGGCCTAAGGCAAGTAGGCCTGCGTGCCCCAAAAGAATTTCTTCAAAAAAAAAATCCCTTTTGCACAGGCAAAAAGATCAATTCTTAGTTTCTTTTTCGGTTGGTGATTTTTTCGGCGGCTTGCTCTCAATCAGCAGCCGCACCCGGCGCGGTTCAATATCCTCCACATCCATCCCCGGAGGAAAAGACAGGGCGTGGGCGCTGATGGAAATATGGTGTTCCCCTTTGGCTAAATCCCAGAGGTTCAGTTCGAGTTTAAGGTCGTCGGGACGGATAAAGGCGAAGGCCCGACGATGGCCGGAAAAGGTGACCTCGACCTTGCCGGGATCAATATCGGCCACCAGCAGGTTCCCGGGGAGGGCCCCGTAATGGACCGGGACTTCAAAAGTCCGTTGGACCGTTTGGGATCCATACCCCACGACAATCCAGAGGACCGCCGCCAAACCAAAAGACAGGGCTTTCTCCCGATGATTTTTTCGAAGTGTTTCCGTCCAGGACCTGGTTTTTGGGGAAGGATCAATTTCTTCGTAAAAGGCATCGAGAGCAGATGCCAGTTCCGAGGCCGTGGAAACAGATTTAAGTTCACCCTGTCTGGCAAGGGAGATGGTCCCCTGTTCTTCGGAAACAACGATACATAAGGCGTCGCTTCGTTCCGATATTCCCAGGGCGGCCGCGTGACGAGTTCCGCTGCGGGGCAATCGGTCGAAATTGTTGGACAGGGGCAGGTGACAACCCAATTTCTCGATACGGCCGCCGCCGATGACGACGGCGCCGTCGTGCCCGAGTGAGTGGGGGTCGAAAATACTTTTCAACAGGGATTCGCTGATCAGCCCGTCGACTTCCTCCCCCCCTTCCAGGTGCCGGGCGATCGAGTCCTTTCCCCGAATGACGATTAGCGCGCCGATTTTCCCCCGGGCCAGATCTCCCAGCGTCCGGGCCAATATTTCCACTTCCCGGCGAGGGAGACGGGTCCGGCGCCGTTTATAACCGGGCATACCCCTTTGCAGCCATAAGGCCGCCATCCGTTCGAAAAAAAAGCGTAGATCTTCCTGAAAAATGACGATCAGGGCCACCAGAATTACGGCAAAAAAGCCCTGCAACAAGTCCACCGTCAGCAAGAGATTGAGTTTCCGGGCCAGCAGGTATATGGCCCCAACGATAACGATCCCGGTAAAAATCAAACCCGAACGACGAGTTCGCTTGAGGACTACCAGGAAGGTGTAGATCACTAAGGTCACGATGAGGATATCCAAAAGCCCCGAGAGTCCGATATCCAAAAGAAGCGAAAGCCATTGTCGAATTTGAGCCATAGCGGTTATCCTGAATCGGCGGCGGAAAGCCAAGTTTGAGCTTGAAACCAAAAAGAATAGAGGAGACGTCGCCCTATCTTCCCCGTGACATTCTCACTATACATTAAGTACCGGTGGAATGAAACCTTCGTTGCACCAGCAACAATATTCCCAATCCGGCAGCCAGTAAAAGCAGCCAGACCCACCAGGGCAAATTGTTTATCTGCTCCCCCATGACCACCATCAGCAAGGTCATGGGCAGAATTCCCAGGCCGGTTGTCCAGGCGAAAGTCCACCAGGAAATGCGGGTAAGACCCGCCACGTAGTTGATCAGGTTAAAGGAGATGACCGGGATGAACCGGCTAACTAAAATCATCCCTCCCCCGTATCGAGCCGTCCATTCGTCAACTTTCTGAATCTTCCTTTTCGTCAGCATCCGGTCGACAAATGGGCGCCCCAACAGTCGCACCAGTCCGAAAGCTGAAAATGCGCCGGTCATGGCCCCGACCCAGGTGACCACCGTTCCCCACAGCGGGCCGTAGACCATCCCATTGGCTATGGCCACGAATTCGGCCGGAAAGGGCACAAAAGAATGAATCACCATGAGACCGATAGCGGCGCCTACTCCCCAAAACCCAGAGGATTTGATCAACGCAATGAGTTCGGTGATGGAAAAATGGGGCCACCATCGGCACCAGGAGAGCCCCTGGATCAAGCCGCAGAATAAAACGGCGCTCAGTAGAAATAGACCGGCTAGGACGGCGGCTATGATTCCAGCGAACAGAGTAATCTTAAACGGTCTTCGAAAAAACATGGGTACCCCGGCAACGTGGCCACAGAGAACATCGTTCGTAGGGGATTAAAAACGCTTGATGGCTTTTAAGAAGGGCTTGTGGATCAAGGTTCTTGCCGCAGTTTCTTGATGAACTTGGGTATGAAAAATGAAAAGATAAACAGTCCGATTGAAAAAAATACCTTAAAAGAAATCAGCTCAGCCCAATTTCCCGAAGACCAGACTTCTTTCAAGGTGCCGATAAAAAAAGTAAACACGAAGGTCCCGACAAGAATGCCCAAACCCGTACCCAACCAATAATCCCCAAAGTGGACTTTGGTTAAGCCCATGCCGAAATTCATGGCCGTGAACGGGAAATAGACCAGTCGCAGGTACAGCACGGTGGCAAACCCATGGCGTTCGATAGACTCGTCATACTTCTTGAGTTTATCGCCAATCAGCGAAGCGGCAAAATCTCTACCCAGCGTCCGACCGATAAAGAAGGCCGCGCCGGCCCCGATCATCGCGCCGATCCAGACATAGGCGAATCCCCAGTATGGCCCGAAGATCGCCGCGCCCAGCCCGGTCAGTAAGGTTCCGGGTACAAAAAGACAAATCCCGGCGGCATAGAAAAGGATAAAGAACACCGGGGCCCAAAACCCGGCCCGGTCGAAATAGGCTCCCAGCACCTTTAGGGAGAGGACATTCTTTAGCGGGGTGAAGCGGACCAGATAAATGGAAAAAAGAATAAAGGCCAAAAAAATGACCGCCTTGAGCAAGGCTTTATTACGGCCTTGCGGAAGAGGGGATGGTCCGTCCATCACGGGTTTCTCCTTTTGAAAATAATTGGGCAATACTGGGTTTCAAATTTTATTGGCCGACGTCCTCCCTGATTTTGAATTTTTCCTTTTCAGCCCTTCCGCCGGTTTCCTTCGCTTCCCGGCTTTCCATTATCCGCAAGCCCTCCCTTTCAAATGAAAGAAGAACTTGAGTCCTTTCTTTATCCGGTCCGAGAATATCTTCGGCGAGAAAAAGGTCCCGGCCACCCGTTTGTTGATCTCGCCCAGGGTGGGGTAAGGGTGCACCGCCGAGGCCAGAGTGGAAAGCTTGACCTTGCCGTTTAAAACGGCCACCCATTCGCTCAGCAACTCCCCGGCCTGGGGACCGAGAATCTGAACCCCCAGGGGTTTCTCGTGTTTGTCCAGAAGCATCTTGATCCGGCCTACCTGCTCCCCTTCCGCCAGGCTGCGATCATTGGCCAGAAAGGTTTCCGTCCAGACGCTATACTCCAGGCCGGCTTCTTTGGCGCTCTTCTCGTTCATTCCGATGCTGGCCAGTTCCGGATCGGTGAAGGTGCACCAGGGCATGAAGGTGTAATCGGCCTTTCGGGGCAGATGGAAAATAGCGTTGCTGATAACGATCCCGCCCTCATAGCCCGCCGCATGGGTGAACTGAAAGGCCCCGGTCACATCGCCGGCCGCATAAATGTGTTTCTGGGTGGTTCGTAACCGCTCGTCCACCTGCAATCCTTTACGATCAAAGACCACTCCGATTTGATCCAGACCGAGCCCCTGGAGGTTGGGGTCCCTTCCCATGGCCACCAGGATCTGCTCCGAGGTCAGTCGAATTTCCCGCTTGTTTCCATCCTTGATTACCACTTCCCGTTCATTTCCGAGGTCCCTGGTGGAGACCACCGAGGTGTTCAGATAGAAAGTGACTCCTTCGGAACCCAGGACCTGCATCACCTCATCCGCCAAATCTTTATCCTCTTTGGTGAGGATCTGTCCGCTCCGCTGGATCACGGAAACGTTTGTCCCCAGGCGGCAGAAGGCCTGGGCCATTTCGATCGCGATGGGGCCGGCGCCTAAAATGATCATGGACTTCGGGAGACGATCCAAAGAAAAAATCTCCTTGTTGGTGATGTGGGGAGTATGGTCCAGGCCCTCCAGGCGGGGGATCCCCGGCGAAGAGCCGCTGGCAATGACCCAATTTTGGCTGAATAGGTAACGCCGTTCAAGCGGATGGAATGTTCATCTATAAAAGCGGGTTTTCCAAATTCCACCTGGACGCCGAGACCGCAGAAGCGCTCCTCCGAATCGTGTTTCTGGATGGTGCCGATCACCGACTGGATCCTTTTCCTGATCTCGCCGTAATCCACGGCCGGCGCCTCCACCGGAGGAAGTCCGTAGGCTTGCGCATTTTTCAGGAAATGATAGACCTGGGCGCTGCGGATCAAGGTCTTACTGGGCACGCAGCCAAAGTACAGGCAATCTCCGCCCAGATGCTTTTCCTTCTCCACCAGCAGCGTTTTGGCCCCTAACTGGGCGGCTCCCGAGGCTACGGTCAGACCCGCGGCCCCTCCTCCAATTATCCCCATATCAAAATCATAGTCGGCCATGGTAACTCTCCCTTTTTCACCCTCCTAAATTTTTCTTTTCCAATCATATTCCATGTACCGGGCGGTCTTCAGGGCTTCGGCTTCTCCCAGAAGCCTGGCAACCACGGAAAGGGACATGTCGATTCCGGCCGAGATTCCGGCGGCGACGATCACCTTCCCGTTGTCGATAAACCGTTTCGTCAAAAATCAGGATGGCCACCCGGCGCGGCCGGTTTTTTTCAGACAGGGAACACCTCACGGTATTTTCAATTTCTCCGCCATCGTCATAAAAAGAAAAAGGACCAGGCCAATCAACAAGATGAGAGCCCCGGAATTAAAAATCAACAGGTAGGCCATTATTTTGGCCTGCCGTCCGGTTTTGACCCGGGTATCCTTAATCACCTTCATGCCCGGCGGCGGGTAGCGGCCGGCCTTCAGGGCCCGGAAGGCGATTACCAACAGGTAAACTCCGGTCAGGGTGATCCCGAGAGCCGCCGACCCCAAAACCCATTTCATCAGGGTGATCAATTTGGGGTAGGCCGACTCCGGCCTGAGCTGCCCTTCCTGCCTCAGATCGGCCAGGTAGCCGTTCAAATAGGGCCCCAAAATCATAGCGGCCAGAACGACCCCGATGATTAGGATGATCGTCCTTTTTCGCAGCCCTTTATCGGCTGGAATGATTTCGTCGGTTTTCAAGTCAGGCATGAAGCATCAGCCGTAGGGAGTACGGGTCTCGGCACCGATTTATCTCTCCTGGAGGGATAAATCCTGACCTCCGGCCAATCGGCTCCGGGCAAGGATAATCGCTTCATGCAACTTCTTTTTTTGAAGGGGATCTTTTAGGGGTATGATTTCCACAAAATGACTCCAGCTCAATTGTCTCGACAGTGTCGAGACAATTTTTTCAACTGTGAAAACCTCAACAAAACGAATCATTCGAAACAAATTGGGACGGGAAAATCCATTACCAACTAAAACCGTTGTAGTACAATCCTACCAAATAAATTTCCTGATGTAAATATCGTTACAGTGTTTCAATCATTTCCCGGTCATTTATGTCGACAGTGTCAGCATAATCTCCGTTATTAATCTATGCCAAACTGTTTCTACAGGACTCTCCGGTCCAAACTGCGGTACTGAATGGCCTCGGAGACGTGGCGCGATTGGATGGCCGAACAGGCTTCCAAATCAGCGATGGTCCGGGAGATCTTGAGGATGCGGTGGTAGGCCCGGGCGCTGAAGCCCAGGTATTCCATGGCCTGCTCCAAGAGGCGATGGGCCTCCGCATCCAGGGGGCAGAATTTCTTAATCAATCGCGGGCCCATCTGGGCGTTGCAGTAAACATTTTTGGCCAGGAAGCGTTCTTTTTGCCTCTCCCGGGCGGCCTGGACCCTGGCCCGGACGACTTCCGAAGGTTCCCCTCCCGCCGGTTCGGTCAAGTCCTTGAATTTCACGGCGGGCACTTCGATATGGAGATCGATGCGGTCCAGGAGGGGGCCGGAGATCTTGGACTTGTAGCGCTGGATCTGAGGATAGGTGCACTGGCATTCCCGCTGGGGATCGGAAAGAAATCCGCAGGGGCAGGGATTCATGGCCGCCACCAGCATGAAACGGGCCGGATAGGTCAGGGAGGTGATGGCCCTGGAAATCGTCACCTGACCGTCTTCCAGCGGCTGACGCAGCACTTCCAGAACATTTTTTTTGAATTCCGGCAGCTCATCCAGGAAAAGGACGCCGTTGTGAGCCAGACTGACTTCGCCCGGCCGAGGGATCTGCCCGCCGCCGATCAGTCCGGCGTCGGACACCGTGTGGTGGGGGGACCGAAAGGGCCTGGTGGTAATCAAGGCCCGGTCTCCGGGCATCAGACCCATGACGCTGTATACCTTGGACGTCTCCAGGGCCTCCTCAAAGGTCAGTTGGGGCAGTATGGACGGAAGCCGTTGGGCCAGCATGGTTTTGCCTGAGCCCGGAGGCCCGATCATGATGATATTGTGGCCGCCGGCCGCGGCGATTTCCAGTGCCCGTTTGACCTGTTCCTGGCCCTTCACTTCGTTGAAGTCCAAGGGAAAGACCGGCCGGCTGGGAAAGAGGTGCTCATGATCGATGGTAAAGGTGGGAAGTGTGGTGACACCATTTAGAAATTCCACCACTTCACCCAGGGTCTTCACCGGGACAACATCAATGCCCTCCACTACCGCGGCCTCATAGGCATTGGCCTCGGGCAGCAGCAGGCCCCGGTAGCCGTTCTTTTTCAACGACAGGGCCGTGGGCAACCCCCCCCGGACGGGCTTGACCTCACCGTTTAAGGACAATTCCCCCAATAGAAGAAATTGACCCAGCAGATCGGGGGGGACCAGCTCCGTGGCCGCCAGGATCCCCACGGCGATCGGCAGGTCAAAAGCCGAACCTTCCTTTTTGATGTCGGCCGGGGCCAGGTTGACGGTGATCCGGTGGCTGGGAAACTCAAACCCGGAATTTTTGATGGCCGATTTGACCCGGTCCTTGCTTTCCCGCACCGCCCCTTCCGGTAGACCGACCGTGGAAAAGGAGGGCAACCCCCGGGCGATGTCTACTTCCACCTGGACGATGTAGGCGTCGATGCCCAAAATGGCGCTGCTGAAGATTTTGGAGATCATGGGAAAAATATGGAGTCTTTAGCGCAATAATTAATAATTGAATATTAACAATTGATTATTGATTATTTACCCCCGGTTTTATTCTTCTGGTGGAGGTCATTACGCTGGCACAAATGATTCTACAAAGTTCATCACAAGATTGGTATAATTCCAAAATTTCCTCAAAAGAGATCATCCCGCTTTTCCGGATTATATGTAGCCACACTTTGGTTTCATTTAATTCCTTGAGAGCAACCCTCAGTTTATGAATAAAATCATTCGAGCTTTCCGCAGAACGCGCTTCGCCGTAATTGGGTGCCGGGGATGTCCCACTTTTTAAAATTTGACCGGCAACATGTTTTCCGGCGGGCGTTTTGGGTAGTTGAGCTGAAAGCCTTATGATTTGAACCGCAAAATCGATAAGCCGTTCCTGGATATCGTCGCCTTTGGCCATAAATAGTAATTAATAATCAATAATCAATTGGCAATTGTTAATTGTTAATTACAACTCAGACCTCTCATACCTGAATTTCCGGAAACGCCTTAAAAAAGATCGCCAACAGCTCATCATTTTTGCAATATATGTGCCTGGTGTGAAGGAAGGAGTACTTAGGTTTTTGAATTAGACCCCAGAAATCGACCCGTTTTAATCCTTAGATTGGGCCCGGGAAGAACCGCCGAATTTCTTCTTAAAGGCTTCCATGTAGGTAAAAAAGACCGGGGTAATGTACAGGGTGAGCAACTGGGAAAAAACCAGACCGCCAACCACCGCCAGACCCAACGGTCGGCGGGATTCGGCGCCGGCCCCGAGACCCAGGGCGATGGGCAGGGTGCCCATGAAGGCGGCCATGGTGGTCATCATGATGGGCCGGAAGCGGACCAGGCAACCCTGGTAGATGGCTTCCAGGGAAGATTTTCCGTCGTGGCGCTGGGCCTCCAGGGCAAAGTCGATCATCATGATGGCGTTCTTTTTGACGATGCCCACCAGCATGATGATGCCCACGAAGGCATAGATGCTCAATTCGACCCCGAAAACCCTCAGGGTCAGGAGGGCGCCGAAAGCGGCTGCCGGGAGGCCGGAAAGAATCGTCAGGGGATGGATGAAACTTTCATATAATATTCCCAGGATGATATAGATCACCACGATGGCCAGGATCAGCAGCACCAACAAACCTTGCTGTGAGGCCTGGAAGGCCTGGGCCGTTCCCTGGAAATTGGGGCTGATGGTGGATGGCAGCAGGTTGCGGGAGATCTTTTCCACCTGCTTCACCGCCTCGCTCAGGGATACGCCCGGCCGGAGGTTGAAGGAGATCGTCACGGAGGGGAGTTGCCCGGCGTGATTGACCAGCAGCGGGCCGACCCCGGCGCTCAGGTTGGCCACCGCCTTCAGGGGAACCAATGGGCCTTGGGCCGAGTGGATATAGAGCATGGCCAGGACTTCGGGATCCATCTGGTATTGGGGTTCTACTTCCATGATTACCTTATAGGCATTGTTGGCCGTGTAGATAGTGGACACCTGGCGGGACCCATAAGCGGTGTACAGGGCATTTTCAATCTGCTCGGCCGTCACCCCCAGCGCGGTGGCCTTGTCGCGATTGATTTCGATGTCGATCTCCGGATTCTGGTTCTGCAGGTCGCTGGTCACATCCTGCAGGTCCGGCAAGGTCTTCAGCCGGGCCTCCAACAGGGGGGCGTAATAATAGAGTTCATTGGTATTGGGGCTCTGCAGCGTGAACTGATAGAGGCTCTTGGTGAACTGGCCTCCGATGCGGATCATGGGGGGATTCTGCAGAAAGATGCGGATGCCCGGCACCGTGGCCAGTTTGACCCGCAGCGATTGGATGAGTTCATCGGCGCTCAGTTTCCGGTCGCCCCTCGGCTTCAGCCGGATAAACATTCGACCGGCGTTCCCGGAAACACTGGATCCCCCGGCACCGACCGCGGACATGAAATTGCTGACATTGGGGTCTTTCTGAACGATGGCGGCCAGGGCCTGCTGGTGGCGGACCATGTTTTCAAATGAGATCCCCTGGGCGGCCTCGGTGATGCAGAAGATTTGGCCCGTGTCTTCACTAGGAATAAAGCCTTTAGGACTGATGATAAACAGGTACACGGTGGCGGCCAGGGTCAGGGCGGTTACGGCCATGGTGGTCCGGCGATAAATTAAAACCTTCTTCAGGCTCCAGTCGTAGACCCGCAGCATCCCGTCGAAAAATCGTTCCATGAACATATAGAGTCGGCCATGGGCCTGCTCCCGCATCGGGCGCAGGAAGCGGCTGCAGAGCATGGGGGTCAGGCTTAAGGAGACAAACCCGGAGATCAATATGGCCACGGCAATGACCACGGCAAATTCGTGAAGCAGTCGTCCCAGAATCCCCCCCATAAACAAAACCGGAATAAAAACCGCCGCCAGGGAAACGGTCATGGAGAGAATGGTAAAGCTGATTTCCCTGGAGCCGTTCAGGGCGGCCTCCATGGGGGCCTCGCCCTTTTCCAGGTGGCGGACGATATTCTCCAGCATGACGATGGCGTCGTCCACCACGAAACCCACCGAGAGGATCAGGGCCATGAGGGATAGATTGTCCAGGTTGAATCCCAGGAGCTGCATGGCGGCAAAAGTGCCCACAATGGACATGGGCAGGGCCAGACTGGGGATGACGGTGGCGGAAAAATTACGCAGAAACAGAAAGATGACCAGGATCACCAGGGAGATGGTCAGGATCAGGGTGAATTTGACATCGTTCACCGACTCCCGGATAGACTGGGAGCGGTCGTACAGGACCGCGAATTCCAGGGAGGCCGGAAGTTGCGCCTGGAATTGCGGCAACAGCTTTTTGATGGAATCCACCACTTCGATGGTATTGGTCCCCGGTTGCCGCTGGATGGCCAGAACAATGGCCCGCTGGTTATTGTACCAACTGGCAATTTTGTCGTTCTCGACGCTGGAGAAGGCCCGACCGAGCTCCTGCAGCCGGATCGGGGCGCCGCCTTTATAGGCCACGATCAATGACTTGTAATCTTCGGCCTTCATGAGCTGCCCGCTGGCCTGGAGGTTGAAGGCCTGATGGCGACCGTAGAGTGTACCGGTGGGCAGATTGACGTTGCCTTTGTCCACGGCGGCGGCGATCTCATCGATCCCGATCCCCCGGGAGGCCAGGGCCTGCGGGTTGAGTTGCACCCGGACCGCGAATTTCTGGGAGCCGTAGACCAGCACCTGGGCCACCCCGCTGATCATGGAGATCCGCTGGGCGATGGTGGTCTGGGCGTATTCGTCCACTACGGACAGGGGCAGGAGATCCGATTGCAGGGCCAGGTAAAGGACCGGTTGATCGGCCGGGTTCACTTTGCGAAAGGACGGGGGGGTGGGCAGGGTGGGAGGCAGCAGCCGGGCGGCCTTGGATATGGACGATTGAATATCCTGGGCGGCGGCATCGAGGCTCCGATCCAGATTGAACTGGAGGGTGATCTGGGTAATCCCCAGGGCACTGGTGGAGTTCATGGAATCCAGCCCGGCGATGGTGGAAAATTCCTTTTCCAGGGGGGTGGCCACGGCCGAGGCCATGGTCTCCGGAGAAGCCCCGGGTAATTCGGCCGATACCAGGATGGTCGGGAAATCCACGTTAGGCAAGTCACTGACCGGCAGGGAACGGTAGCCCAAGATCCCGAAAATCAGGATGCCGGCCATCACCAAGGTGGTCATGACCGGGCGGCGGATAAACCCGGCGGAGATGTTCATGGGCGCTGTACTCCGGGAGCCGTCACCGCCTGCTTGATCTGCAACCTGCTCCCGGGAACGAGCTGAAACTGCCCGTCGGTGACCACCCGTTCCCCGGCTTTCAGGCCTTTTTCGATAACCGTTTGTCCGTCAAAATTCCTCCCCGTCACCACCGTCCGGGTTTCGGCTTTCTCCTCAGCAGTGGCCACAAAAACGTACTGTCCCTGAACGCCGGTCTGGATGGCCTGAGAAGGTACGACGATGGCGTCGGCCTGCGCACTCAAGGCCAGGGAGACCCGCAGGAATTGACCCGGCCAGAGCTTTCTATTCGGATTGTCGAAGGTGGCCTTGAGACGGATCGTTCCTGTGGTCTGGTCCACGGCATTGTCGATAAAGGTCAGCAAACCCTCCTCCGTAATTTTGTCGCCGTTGTCCGCGGAGGCCCTGACCTTCAACGGTCCCCGGGCCGAATATTTTTTTATCTCGGGGAGGTATTGCTCGGGTACGGAGAAACTGACGTAGATGGGTTGAACCCGATTGATGGTGACCATGGCCTTGTCGTCATTGGCCTTAATTTGGGCCCCCTGATTGAACAACAGGCTGCCGGTCACCCCAGTCAAAGGGGCGTGGATAAAACAATAACTCAGATTCAGGCGGGCATTCTCCACCGCCGCCTGATCGGCTTTGAGGGCCGCCGTCTGGACGTCGGCATTGGCCTTCGCCTGGTCAAACTGTTCCTGGCTGATGTATTCCTTCCGGATCAGGTCCTGATACCGCCGCAGGTCCTCTTCCGCTTTTTTGGCCAGGGCCGCCGTCCGGGCCAGATTGGCCTGGGCTTGTTTCAGAGCGGCTTCGTAGGGTTGGGGGTCGATGGTAAAAATCAGGTCTCCCTGACGGACTTCCTGGCCTTCCCGAAAGTGGATTTTTTTCAGTTCACCGCCGATACGCGATTTAACGGAAACGGTGGAATGGGCTTCGGCGTTCCCGATGCCGGAAATCTCCACCGGGATGGTCTCCTGGAGTGCGGGACTGACGGAGACCGGCACCGGCCGGTCACGCCGCCCTTTGGCGGCATCGGTTTTTTTATCAGCGCCGCAACCGTTGACTAAAAGGCTGCCCCCCGTCAGAAATACCATGAAAATAAGAATCACTGGGTATCGTTTCATAAAAATCCTATTTTTTGCTTTCTATCATCGGGCTTTTCTGCTGTCAGTTTTTTAATTAATAATCAATAATTAATTGTTGATTGTTGATTATTACGGCGGGATCTCCCCCTCTTGGTTTTGATTTATAAACTCAACCCTCCCGGGCGGGAGGCCTGAGGCCCAGGGACAGCAGGCCGCCGGCCAGGGAGACGACGGCGGCCAGCAGGAACGGCCCGGTAAAGGATCGGGACAAGTCGGCCAGGTAGCCGCCGAGGGAAGGACCCAGGGCCTGCCCCAGGCCGAAAAAGAGGGTGATAAAACCCAGGCCGGCCGGGGCCATCTGAGGGCCGACAAAATCCCCGGCGGTGGCGGCCATAATAGTCGGAATGCTCCAGGCGCATAATCCGAAAAGGACGGCCGAGAAATAAAACCCGGTGCCGGATTTCATCAGGGCGAAAATCAGGTAACTGGCAGCCAGTAAGCCGTAGGCCAGGGCCATCCCCTGGGCCCTTCCCAGGCGGTCGGAAATGCCGCCCCAAATCACTCCGCAAAAAATGCTGATGCCCCCCACCAGAGCCCAGAGCCCGCTGGCGGCCGCCGGAGTCCAACCGATTTCCTTCACCAGGTAGGCGGCAAAAAAGGTCATGTAGATGATATAGGAAAAACCGTATAAAGAGTAAACCAGCCCCAGATACCAGATTCGCCCTTTGCGGTAAACCAGGCCCCAGTCCAGGGAGGTGGAGGCCGGCTTGGGGAGTGATCCGGCCGTGGGATCCGCTTCGGCCCCCACCGGGTGTAATCCCAGTTCATCCGGACGGCTGCGAATCAAAAGGCCGGCCACGGCCGCAATCACCAGGACGGCCGCTCCCAGAAAGTACCAGGCGTAGCGCCAGCCTTCGATGCCGTAAGCCTTTAAGGCCAGGGGAACAATAAAGCTGGCGATCATCGTCCCGCCCCCGATACCGGCGGAAACGATCCCGGTGGCAAAACCCCGGCGCTTCATTACGAACCAGGCCGATCCCAAGGCCATAGCCGGCACATAAGAGGACCCGTGCCCCAGTCCGGTCAGCAAGCGAAGGAGGAACGCGGTTTGAAAATTCTGAGCCCATCCGGTCAGGATCATGGTGACCCCCATCAGGGTCAAGGCCAGGCAGATAACCAGCCGGGAACCCAGACGGGCGGCCAAGGCCCCGCCGATAATGGCCATGATCAGGTAGCCGATAAAATTGCCGGTCCCGATCAGGCCCAATTGGGTGTAGTTGAGCTGAAGCCCGTCCTTCATGGCCGGCAGGATCAAGGTATAGGACATGCGCCCGAACCCATGGGCGCCGATGGTCACCAGCAGGCCGGTGAAGACCACGACCCAGCCGTAATGGATTTTGGAGTGAGACATAACGCTCCTTTACCTGCCTGAGGAAATCAAGCCATCATTCGGATTCGAGTTATTTATACCATGATTGAGGGCTGTTGGAACCAAATTTTTTTTCGGTTCGAGTTCGGCCGGAGGTTGCATTCGTGGGGCAAAAAATCCTTTACGATGGATCCGATTCAAATTCAGATGATCCGGAAATTAGCGACCACCAAATCCCTGCCCTACCGGACCCTGATCCGCCATTGGTTATCCGAGAAAATCAAGAGCGAGTTGAGCGCTTCCTGATGGGGGGGGGTGGCCATAAAACATGATTAATAATTTTGATCAGTTGAACAAGAATACTCACTCGGATTGACCCGGCGAGTCAAATAGCTTAAAAAAGAAATTGTCACTTAGAGGAGATTTTTTTGGCGATTCGGAAACTCTTCGGCCGGGGAACGGATGAGATGGTAGAACGGGTGGCGGTGGTTTTGGAATAGAGCATCGAGATTAATAAATGGCCCCTCAAATGACCTTCGAAGCGTATATCACCTACTAATGTTTTCCTTTGTCCTATGCTTGATTTAGCGATTTCCATTCGAACTCTTCGGGCCGCTCACGGTCAGATGAGGTGGCTCGTAGAGTATTTCCATGGGTGGTAAAGGAATGAAGCCCCCGGGAGACGTTACTGAATTGTGGCGAAAGATTACCATTTAAAATCAGGTTTGTTGCAGTTGATAACCTTTTTCCCGAAATAATCTCATACAGGCATCCGCGACAGTGTTGTCGTAAAAGGTTCCTTTATTCTTCTCGATTTCCTCAAGGGCTGCCTCAATACCCCGGGAGGGACGATAGGGACGGTGGGAGCCCATAGATTCCACCACATCGGCCACGGCCAGGATCCGTGACTCCAGAAGAATATTGTCTCCCATTAAACCATTCGGATATCCGGAACCATTCACCCTTTCATGATGCTCCAGAACTATCCTGGCAACGGGCCAGGGGAAGTCAATGTCCTTCAATATATCGTAACCGGATTGTGAATGCTCTTTGATCAGATCAAACTCCGATTTTCTTAATTTTGTCGGTTTACTAAGGATTTCAGCAGGAAGGGATATCTTGCCGAGATCATGGATGGAAGCGGCCATGCGGACCCCATCGATTATATCGAGAGGAAGGTTCATCTCCGTGGCAATCGCACGAGCCAGATCAGCCACCCTCCGTTGATGGCCAGCCGTGTAGGGATCCCTCGCCTCAACGGTCACAGAAATGGCCTGGACGGTCCCTCCCAAAGCCTTTCTAATCCGCTCGACCGACCTGCGGTCGGTGATATCGCGCCCGATACCCAGCACGCCGATGAGCGTTCCCTGAGCATTGTACATCGGCGTCTTGATTGTATCCAGAAAGACACGATGGCCATCGTCTGCGAAGGTGATCCATTCTTCGTTGCTGGTGGTCTTCCCCGCCGCCATGGCCTTATTGTCATGCTCGCGGAAGGCGTCGGCAAGTTCCCGGTCTATAAAGTCGTAATCGGTTTTTCCGGCGATGTCCGCTTCCCTGGCACCGAAAAACCGCTCGAACATTGTATTGCATGAGAGATAGACACCATCTTTGTCTTTCAGCCAGATCAGGTCAGGGATAGCCTGCACCAGCGTGCGTAGGCGTTGTTCACTGTTGTACAGCGCCTCCTCCGTCAGCCTGCGGTCAGTGATATCCATAAAGAAGCCCACGGCGCACTCCCGCCCATGAAAGATGGTGCTAGTGCCAGCGATCTCAGCATAAAAAACTGTGCTGTCTTTCCGCAGGCACGGAATCGTGCCAGATACCGACTGACCACCTCGTACTTGAGACTCGATCTCTGACATAACATGGTCCCGCAAGTCCTTTGGGTGAATGTCCGCTACACCTAACTGCAGCAACTCTGCTTTTGAATATCCGAGCATCCGGCAGATAGATAAATTAGCATCTACAAACCGCCCCGTTCCAATATCGGTTATAAGTATACCGTGCATGCTCCCCTCAAAAAGCATCCGGTACCTTTCTTCCGACTCCCGCAGCACTGCCTCCGCCTGCTTGCTTTTGGTGATGTCGCGTATGATCCCCAATGCATACCAACCATCCTCACGATGAATAGCGGCAAGAGACAGTTCGATGGGGAGTTCGCCACCATTCTTTCTGCACGCCTGTAGTTCGATGGTCTTGTCCAAAGCCTCGCCTTGACCGGTTTTTTTAAACTTGGAAAATGCAGCATGGCATTCTTCCCAGTAACGCTTTGGGGCAAGGAATTGATGCAAATCCTGACCGATGGCCTCCTTACTCGTGTAGCCAAAGATACGTTCAGCCGCTGGATTCCAGAATGAGATGCAACCCGTGGGGCCCATCATCAATATGGCATCCTGGGCCGAATCAGTAATAGAACGAATCAATGAATGTCTCTTGCCCGGCGTCTCGAACGAAACCTGCCGTTTGGACTCCGCCCGCTTGCGTCTTGATTCAGATTGTTCCAGTTCAGCAGTCCTCCGGCGAAGATCTTCCAATTCCAGGATCAGTAGTTTTTTGGTCTTCCTGTTATCATTCATTATAGAAATCTCCGGTTGAGGCATTCACAATAAAAAACCCCATCTCTCTCCTGAGAAATGGGGTCTAATTTTCTGCCATCTACACTCCCTTGATAGTAAGGTTGCTAAGATGAAAACCTGGTTAATTTTTTAAGAGCTTCTATCTCTTTATTACCATAAAAACAAAACTTCTTAAATTATTTTCATTGAATAGCGTTTGCACTCTTCCGTTTTATTCAAGATGACAAATTGAGGACTTCAGGAAGAAGTTGATGATATCCTTGGGGAAAAGGCCTCTTCACCCCCGACGATCTACGTTCACCTACTACTACGCAGTACCAAAGTCTTGAAGATTAAACTATTACGAAAAGGACCCTTCTAAAAATGCGGGGAGGATTTGGGTTGAGGTTGAACCCGACTTGCTTTAAAAAGCGAGTTTACTTGACACCCTCTCGAAGCCTTGGTCGGGAGGCATAGTGCTTCCGGTTACCCTTGGTACCGCCCCCTTTATCCTTGACGCCTGCAATAAAGCGAAAAAGAATACTCCGAAAAATACGCCGAAAAACATTCCCAGAAAAAATGAAACCATTTCTCACCTCCTACAAGCGGGAAGATTTAAATTTCTTTCAGCTTAATGGACTAACTCGGGAACCCGCACCTAATTAATACAGCAAGACGCATGCCAGTGCCCTGAGAACTGGATCTGGCCTGCCAGATCCAGTTCAACAGAAGACGTCCTTCCCTCGCGAATGCGACCCTGAGAAGTTGGAACTGCCTGAAAAACCTGGATTCCTCTTCGCACGGGAATAACGGAAAAGGGATTCTCCAATCTTTTAGAAAGGGGTCAATATTTAAAGCAGGGGGGGCCTTCTCTTTTTCGCCGCTGTTTATGGAAGAGTATCTATGGAAGTTATTCCAGTAATGATGGGCGGGCCATACCTAATTATTAGGGAATCCGATAACACGGTGTGGCGAGTAAAAAGGTAGCGGTATGAATGGTGGAAAGTCGAAAAAAGAAGGGATCAGATTAGTTTGTCATCTTAAAACTCAAACCCGGGATCAATTCTTTTCTGGCCCCAAATTCCATTTGCTAGGGCTTATTTTTGAACGGATTATGATTTTGAAAAAAACCTTCAACCGATGGTTCGGGTCATCAAGGATGAGGTCTCTGAAGTGGTGGTTGAGTTGATGGACTGGGCAGCCCGGCATTCAGCCCAAAGGGCCTGGAGACCAGGTCGGTAGATCGCTAAGAGTTGATTGAACCGGATCGGTAGGTCGAGATAATTAAAAAAGCCGTCGGTCAAATGGGGAAAAAATATGACGGCAGGAAGTCGTAATATTCTGTTTTTTAACTTATCCAGGCTTAGGGTGGTCTAACAAAAAAAGGAGGATTAATATGAAAAAGGATCTTTTGTTTTTGATGTTCTCGCTATTCGCCGCCGTAGCCCTGGCCGGCTGCCTGGCTTACGTACCCGGACCGCCACCCATGGACGGGATCTACGCCCCGGGTCCCCCGCCGGAACCCATGGTGGAAGTCGTTCCGGCGATTCCCTATCCCGGAGCGGTCTGGCTTGGAGGTTATTGGGGTTATAGCGGCCGCGGCTGGGCCTGGAACCGAGGGTACTGGGAACGGCCCCCCCGATATGGCGCAGTCTGGGCGCCGGGCTACTGGCATCATACCGGTCCTCGGGGTTGGGGCTGGAGGCCGGGCCACTGGCGATAGGGTTAACAATTAATAATTAACAATTGATTATTGATTATTAATTATTAATTACCGGCCTTGAAGGCCCACATCTTGCTGCCGATAAAATTACTCAGGGTAGTTACCAGAATAGCCACCAATTGAGAAAAAATCTTGTCCCAGTGAAAACCGTCAATAAAGACCCATAAGAGGACCATGTTCACCGTATACCCGAATAAGGTGACCAGGAAATATTTGAAGTACTGGCCCCCGAACCCCTGGGTGGTCGATTGGTGGGTCTTAAAGGTCCAATAGCGGTTCAGGAGAAAATTATTGGTCATGGCCACCAAAAAAGAAAGGGTCGCGGCCAGGAGGTAATGGAGGTTGAAAACATAAATGGCCAGGGTGTACACGGCCAGGTTGACCACCACTCCGCTGGCGCCCACCAGGGAAAAGCGGAGAAACTGGTTGCCGGTGCGCCCGGTGGTGATCAGGCTTTCCTTGAGATAAGCCAGATCGAGATGGGAATAGCGTTCCTTAAGTTTTTTCATGTGAAATAGTCAAATGTTCAAAACAAAACCTTTTCGAATGTCGTGCTTCGAATTCATAGATCTCGCCCCCCCCTATTTCCCCAGAAAGGGCTCCAGCAGAACCCGCAGACGGGCACTATTCGCCTCCAGACTGAGGTCCTTCAAACGTTCTTTCTGACCGGCGATGATTCCTTCCCGGAAAACAGGGTCCTCGATGACCAGGGCCAGGGTTTCAGCGATCTCTTCCCAGTTTTTTTCCTTCAGACCAATGCCGGCCCCACCCAGGGTCTCGGAGATGCCGCCGGTTAAATAGGCGATCACCGGTAGACCGAAAAACATGCTTTCCATCAAGGGGACGCAGAAGCCCTCGTGCTCACTCAAACAAAGATAGGCCTGGGCCTGGGAATAATAGGTGACCAATTCCCGGAAGGTGGCGAACCCGGCGAAGGTTACCTTTTCCTTGAGACCCAACTCCTCGGCCATCTTTCTGAGCGCCCGCCCATAGTTGCGCATGCCGTTGTCGGTGCCGACCAGAATCAGGCGGCTGTCCGGCCGGTGGCGGGCTTGAAACAGGTAAAAGACCCGAATCAGGTCTTCGATTTTTTTCTGCGGGGCGATGCGTCCCACGTGGAGAATGTTAATCCGGCCATCGGTCAGGTCTTTTTTTAACGCTTCGTCCGGAGCCAGATAATAGTCTTGAAAGTCCAAAAAAATGGGCAAAACGCCTGTTTTCTTGAATCCCGCCTTTTCCAGTTCCTGCCGGTTATATTCGGAGACCCCCAACCCTAAATCAAAATAAGGGGCCAGGAGCTTCAACTCCTCGATCCCCAAAGCGCAGCGCCGCTCCACTTCCGGGTTGATGCCCCGAAAAAAATGGGGCGGGGTGATGTTGTGGTAGATGAGAATCTTGCGGTCCGGCAGCCTCCGGACGAATTCCGACACCTCCGACCCGATGGAGAAATGGAAGAGGAGCACCCGGTTGAAGCCGCTCACTTCCCGGTATTCCCAGACCGGGCGCGCCACCCCGGCCAGTTTGGGATGCACATGTTGCGCATAGACCTCCGAATCCAAGCCCCAGGACCGGAGCACCTTCTGGATGCCAAGGACATCGTTTCCGATAGCATCTCCGTAACTGAAATCGGGAAGAAGCTGATGAATGCACCGGGAGGGGTTCGATTTGGGCGGTAAGGCCATGGAAGTCTCCTGCGCGGCGAAGGATCGGGAGGTTCCGATTTCCTCCCAGGTTCGCCGGAAAAGGTAGATGAATTTTTCGCATACCCGATCCCAGTGGAACTGATCCAACACATATCGCCGTCCGTTCTCGGCTAAGTTTTGGGTAAGTTCCGGCTGTTCCCAGATCACCTGCAGACAGCCTTCAAACTCCAGATAGTCTTCAAAAAACAGTCCGCCCTGGCTTTGCAGGCAATGCTCCACCGTGACCGGGCAGCGGGCGTTGACCAGAACGGGCGTGCCGCACAGCCAAGCCTCCATAATCACGATGGAGAAACTCTCCATCACCGAAGGCTGGCAAAACAGGGCCGCCCCCCCGTAGGCGTCGATCTTGTCCTGGCGGGGGACAAAGCCGAAATCCAGGATATCCTCCCGCCGCTCCAGAGGGATCCGGACCGGGATATTGCCGATCAGGACCAGCCGGAGCGGAGAGGGGAATCGTTTCTTGTACAGGGCGAAAAAATTCATCAACAGCGGGGTGTTCTTACCGGAATCTCGTCGACCGGCATACAGGACATAAGGGTCCTTCAGGGCGTATTTCTGCCGGAAGCGTTCGGCTTCCGGAGTGATGTCCGTATCGATCCCCTCCCCGAATAAATGGCACTGGTCCGCCCGCAACCGAAACCGGTCGATGCCCAGTTCCATTTCGGCCCGGGTATGGAATATCAACCCCCGGGCCTGGTGATAACATTCTTGCAACAGGGGCAACCGGGAATACCCCTCGTCGTGCAGGCAGGGGATGATAAAGGTCCGGTCCGGATGGATCCGGGACCCGAAAAAGGTGGTGCTGAAGAGGTAGGGAATAAAGACCAGCAGGGCCTCCGAACCGTGCCGCTGGATGTGTTGACAGAGTCCCGGACTGTTGATCATGTTTTCGAAAAAAAGGTTTTCCTCTTCCCTGGTGACCGATTCCCCATTCATGATCTGCTGATTCAGGCGGCCGAATAATTCACCGTTCCGGCGGCTGACGGCGAATCGTTTAACCGGGATCCCCTCCACCTGATAATCGCCGACCCGGTAGTGGTTCAGGGACCAGTCGCCCTCGAAATCGCGCAGGCAGGTGGTCCAGACTTCGACGGCGACGCCCCGCTGATGCAGGTTCTCCACGGTCCGGCGGCATTCGGCCTCCGCCCCGCCGGCGATATCTTTGCCGTACCAGGGACAAATGAAGGCGATTTTCATCAGGGAAACCTTTTTCTACTTGATTCCGATGACGGCATAGTCCTGGTATCCGTATAGCAGGTCGTTCAGCCGCCGAACGTTTTCATTTAGCACCCGGGCGGTTTCGTCTTCATAGGACTCGTCATCCCGGCGGACCATTTCCTTCAGCCGCATCTCCGGGGGATAAGGAGAGACATAAAGGATCTTCACCTGACGGAATCCTACGGATTCCCATAAAAAGCGGGCCGCTTCCGGGTGAATGGGATTGTGATGGGAAAGGTCCACATAAAAAGCGCCGCTGAAGGTCGTCAGACATTGGGGATTGACGGTCTCGGCCAGAAGGACCCCTCCGGACTCCAATTTGAGGAAGGCCGTCCGGACCAGTTCCCTTAAATTTTCAGGCCCCAGATGTTCTATGACCTGGGATAAGAAAAATCCCACCCAATTTCTGTTCGGGAAGAGTCTGCAAGTGTTCCAAACCGTCCCCCTGGATGACCGCTACCCCTTTCTGTTGCGCCACCTGAACCATTTCGGGGTTTAATTCCACCCCCTGGGCCGGGATACCCGCCCCTTTTAACAGCTCCAGGAATTCCCCCCGGCCGCAGCCGATATCCAGTACCGACCCGGAATTCTTGAAGTACGGCAGGTAGACGCTGCTGTCTGCCCTTGATCTCCGCCTCTGAACCCCGGTGTCGGTTTTCAAACAGCAGATACTCAAAAGCCCGAAGGCGTTCGGCACCCTCTTCCGGTGCGGCCGGGCCCGTCCCCCCGGCCCCTTTCCCGGAGCGCAACCCAGCCAGGAGATCCTCGACGGATATTTTTTGGGCCCGAATTTCCTGGACTAAGTCGGCCAGCCGGCGGCTTAAGGCCTCCGCACCTTTCTGCTGGGCCTGCTGCTCCTCCGTCATTTTTATAAGTTGCTGTTCCAAGGTGTTGACCCGATAACGATAATCACCCACCAGTTGGTTCAGCAGCCGCACTATTTCGGCGTTGAAATCCACCTGCCGCTTGAGCAATCATCTGCCTGTAGGGCTCACGTGATCCGAAGGAAGGTCTTTTTCAGACCGGTGACCATCCCACCCGAGCCGTTTTCGGTGGGAAGCTCAACTCCGGTGCCTGGAGGGTGTCGAACAGATAATTGAACAGGGACAGGTGATGGCGAAGGTCCTCTTCCGGAGTGTTATAGCCCTCGGCCTCGATCTGCAGCACATAGCGATCGATCCGTTCCAGTTCCTCCGCGGTGTATTCGCCGCTCTTTTTCTTTTCGTCGATCTTTTGGCGAATACCTTCCATAATTTCCTGCACATTCACGGCTGGGGCTGGAGATGCGGTCTGTTCCCTGGTCATGGTTTATCCTGTTACCGATTACTAATTAAAATATTTATTGATTTAATTCTTCGGAGACATCCGAATCCTAGGAAATATCGTCTTAGTCATCAGGATTATCATTATTTGACACAACTCACTATCCAGAACATTTGGGGGCTTCAACAGCCCTGGATTCCGGATCGCGCTTCGCTTGTCCGGAATGACGAGCTAAGTCAATAGGCATTTTAGTAACTGGTCTTTTCGTCAGCGTAGGTCTGAACCCGGCCCTGCGAAAGTCCCCGCCAGGTCAATTCGTACCATCCTTCGCGGGCACTCCTTAGAAGCTGGGGCTCGGTGTACTCTAAGGATCCCCTCCGGGGAGGATCCAGCGATGGGGGATCCGGTAAAACCCCGTATCCTTAAAAGACGAACGAATGGCCAGGGAAACACAGCGACTTTGATAATCATAAGCGTGTCCGTCCCGGGCATGGGCGGCCACATCCAGGAAGTAGGTCCCTTCGATGAGCTGGGGTTTTTCCAGCTTGAATCCGATGCACCCCCGGGACCCCAGTTCCGGCAAATCGATTTGATCCGAGTCCGTATTGGTACCGTAACCGCAGGTCCCCTCACCACTAAATATTCCGATTCCGAAGACCACATCGCGGGTAGGCCGGTGGAACTGATATTCCATTTCAATGGTGATATCCTCGCCCTCCTGAAAGACATGGCGATCCTGCCCTTGGTCATCCAAAGTCCGGACGCGGGTAATTTCCAGGTCTCCATTGCCCCAGCGGTTCTTGGACAGCAAGCCGGCCGGGGAGAGGCACGCCTCTTCGGGACGTTCCTCCTGGAAGCGATTCTCTTCCCAGCGGGCCACCTCCTGCCGGTAGGCGTCGATTACCTGCCGGGGATCGCCCTGGGCCCGCAGGCAGCCCCCATCCAGCCAGACGGCCAGCTCGCAGAAGCGTTCCACCGTAGGCAGATCATGGGTGACCAGGACAATGGTCTTCCCGGCCTTTTTAAAGGCGCTCATTTTATCGATACACTTATGGGAAAAGGATTCATCCCCCACGGCCAGGACCTCGTCCACCAGGAGGATGTCCGGGTCCACATTGACGGCCACCGAAAAACCGAGGCGGATATACATCCCGGAAGAATAGGTCCGGACCGGGGCGTCAATAAAAGACTCGAGTTCGGCGAAGCGAACGATTTGTTCAAACCGGGCCTGGATTTCCTTGCGGCTTAAGCCTAAGACCGCACCGTTGATGAACACATTTTCCCGGCCGGTGAACTCGGGGTGGAATCCGGCGCCTAGTTCAATCAGCGACGAGATCCGGCCGTTGATCCGGATGGTCCCGGCGTCGGGCTTGTAAATGCCGGCCAGCAGCTTCAAGAGGGTGCTTTTCCCCGATCCGTTGCGACCGATGACCCCCAGGCTGATCCCTTGAGGAATTTCCAGATCCAAGCCGGAAAAGACTTCCAGCCGTTCGCCGTGGGATTTAGACAACAGCGAGTAGGGTTTGAGCAGCCAGGTCTTCAGCGTGGTATGATTCCCGCGCAGGATGATTTTCTTGAAGGACTTGGAAACGCCTTGAATGGTGATGGCCGAGTTCATCATAAGATTATAGCTTTTCCGCCAGGGTCTCCTTGTAGTGTTCAAAGAGAGCGATTCCCAAACCCAAGATGAAGACCGACAGGATCAGGGAAGGAATCAGGTGCCAGGGATCCGGATTGCGCCGGTAAAAAAAAATATCCTGGTAGGCCAGGGTAAAGAGGGCGGCCGGGTTAAGCAGCACGATCTTTTTGAAAGGCCCCGGCACCTGGGTGAGCGGATAAAGGATCGGGGTCAGGAAGAACCAGAGTGTCAAGAGGTTGGCCAGGATATGCTGGATGTCCCGCAAAAAGACATTTAATGTAGCCAGGCCCAACACCAGTCCGGCGATGAAAACAAAATGAATTAGAAGAACCAAAGGCAACCAGCAGAGGGCCCAACTCGGGTAGATGCCCATGAAGCCCAAAAAGATAAAGAGAATCGGCAGGCTCAGGAGGAAATTCATCAGATTGGAACCGACCTTGACCAGGGGCAGGAGCTGCCCCGGAAAAAGCACCTTGGTGATCAGGCTGCCCCCGGAGGTAATGGCGTTGGTACCTTCGATCAGGGAGGAGGAAAACCAGATCCAGGGAAGCAGGCCGGCAAACATGAAACCGGCGTAGTGCTCCATCTGGATACGAAAGTAGACGTTGAAAACCAGGGCATAGACCCCCAGTAGCAGCAGGGGGTTGAGGAAGGTCCAGAGAAATCCCAGGATCGATCCCCGGTAGCGGGCCTTTAGTTCCCGGAGGATCAGGCTGTTGACCAGGCTGCGGTAGCGGAATACTTCCTGGAGGTGCTGACGGATGAACAAAAACATGGAATCAATAGGCTTCCCGGTTTAAAAAACCTTTCCAGAGGGTCTTGATCAGGATCTTCAAATCAAAGACCAGGGACCAGTTTTCAATGTAATACAGATCATGTTCAATGCGTTTGGGCAGGGAGGTATTCCCGCGCCAGCCGTTGATTTGAGCCCAGCCGGTCATGCCGGCCTTCATTTTATGGCGAAGCATGTAGTTGGGAATTTTGTCCCTGAAACTGTTGATCAATTCCGGACGTTCCGGCCGCGGACCGACCAAACTCATCTCCCCTTTCAGGACATTGACCAACTGCGGCAGTTCATCCAGGCTGAGGCGGCGGAGGAAGCGCCCCACGGGAGTCCTTCGAGGATCCCCTTTTCGGGCCCAAACCGGCCCGGTTTGTCCTTCGGCATCAGTCACCATAGAACGGAATTTCCACATTTCAAAAACTTTGCCGTCCAGACCCATGCGGGTCTGGCGGTAGATGACCGGACCGGGGGAGGAAACCTTAATCGCCAGACCGATGAGCAACAGACAGGGAGACAGGAGAATTAAAACCAGGGCGGCCAAACTGAAATCCATGGCCCTTTTAAAAAAACGACTCCAGCCCACCATGGGGGATTCCCGCAGATTAATAAAGGGCAGTCCCTCAAATTCTTCCATCCCCCCTCGGAGGGTGATCAAGCGATACAAATCAGGCACAATTTTAATATCCACCAGTTCATCGCGGATCTGGTTCAATAAAGATTCCAGTTTCTGCTGGGCCGTCAAGGGCATGGCGAAGATGACCAGATTGATGTGTTTTTCCTGGATCACCCGGTCGATATCCTCGTATAACCCCAGCACTTCCAGGCCCAAGATCCGCGTCCCGATCTTCTGGGAAATCCGGCTGAGAAACCCGGAGACCACCAGTCCCAATTCCGGATGATTAACGATGGTCTGGGCTACCCGTTGGGCCAACTCCCGGGCGCCGACAATCAGAACCTGCTCCAGGTCAAAATAGCGACGCTGCAGGGTTATGTAATATTTTTTTAACAACAGCCGGGTTAAAATCAGGGCCGCATAACCCAGCAAACTGAAATAGAGAAAGACTAAACGAGAGTAGTCGGTTCGTTTAAAAAAAAAGGTAATAAAGACCAAAATCATTAAGGCTACAAAAGAAGCCTTAAAAAGGGCCAGCCATTCCTGAGTCCGGTTAAAAAACCGGGTATAGATCCCGGTCAGATAAAAGGTCACCGCACAGGTCATCAAAACAAAGGGGAAAAAGAACAAATAATCCTGCAGGGGAGGAATACCCTTGGTGACGGGGATGAGGGGGATGAAAAAACGCAGGTAAAAAGCGCCAAACCAGCAAGCGGTAAGAACCAGGAGGTCGTTCAGCAAAAGAAAAGACCGAAAGACCTGGATACGCTTTTTAAACATTAGGGTGCAGGCCTCACGACAGCGGGATTATAAAGAAAGGCCGGTCCAAGGCCGCCCGGGGAAACCGGCTATTCCCCTCGCGCTTTTTCTATGGCCTCTTCCTTTTTTTTACAATCGATACAATGGGTGGTTACCGGGCGGGCCTTCAAACGTTCTTCTCCGATCTCCTCTCCACAGGAGTCACAGACCCCGAAAGTACCGTTCTCGATCCGTTCCAACGCTTCTTCAATCTTCAATATTAGTTTCCGCTCCCGTCCTCGGATACGCAGCATGAAATTGCGATCGGATTCCAGCGTCGCCCGGTCGGTAGGGTCGGGGAAATTTTCCTTGGAATCGGTCATGCCGCTGACCGTTTTCTGGGCCTCCTGAATCAGCGTTTTCAATTGCTCGTTCAAGAGTTTTTTGAAGCTGTTTATTTTCCTGGCATTCATGGGAGTCCTCCTTGGGTGCTCCTATTCATTGACCGAAAACCGGCAGGGATTTTCGTTTAAACCGGCCGCTTTTCCCCCCGGTTTTTTCCAGCAACCCGAAGGGGCCCAAAACCATATCCCGATCAATGGACTTGCACATGTCATAGATGGTTAAGGCGGCCGCGGTCACCGCGGTCAAGGCCTCCATCTCCACTCCAGTCCGATCCTGGGCCTTCACCTGGGCGGTAATTTCAATACGGGAGGGGGCCTGCTCCGGAGAAAGGAATACATTCACCTGGGTCAGCCTGAGCGGGTGGCAAAGGGGGATCAACTCCGGCGTCTTTTTGGCCGCTAAAATGCCAGCCACCTTGGCCACTCCCAACACATCCCCTTTTTGAATCGTATTGGCCTGGATTTTTTCCAGAGTCCCAACCTGCAGATAAACGGCCCCACCGGCCCAGGCCTCACGCCGGGTAATTTTTTTCGAGCCCACATCCACCATCCGGGCCTGACCCGCGGAATCAATATGGGTCCAGTCGGTCTTTGAGGCCGTTTTTTGGATATTATCCTTCATTATTCAGGAGCTTATGGTCCTGTCCTTCCGGCAAGGCGGGTTGAGCCTGTTCCAGCGTCACCAGGCCGGCGGCGATTTCCCGTAAGGCCCCCACAACTTCCTTGTTTTTAGTCTGGATTAGTCGGGGAGCCCCATTTCTCAACTGTTTAACCCGTTGAAAGGCCAATTGAATCAAAGCAAAACGGTTATTTACTTTTTCCAAACAATCTTCAATGGTTATTCGGGCCACGCGGTCCCTCCCCGGAGGATGAATTTATTAAATAAACTTATTTTTTTAACATAATAATTTAATTTTGTAAACAAGTAAATTAGTCAGCGCCGCTGAATCTTTTTCCTCCCGATCAAGGATGACCGACCTGCCTCCGTTCCATCACCGGACCGAGGATGAATAAGCCCCCCGCCTTGGGCGGAGCGTAGGTAAAACTTATTGAATTTGCTTTAAATATCAAATGAGCCTCATCATCAGCGAGATCACTTGCCGAGGAGAAAGCTGCTTTTTGACTCTTGGCCTGGTTGTCCAGTCGGACGGATTAACCGGCAGGTGTTTAATGTCTGCCTGAGAAAGAAGCAGCTAAAAAGTCACTTTTCCGGGTTTGACAATGAAAAAAAAATGTGGGATAGTTGGATCAAGCCGGCGTAGCTCAGGGGTAGAGCAGCTGATTCGTAATCAGCAGGTCGCGGGTTCAAATCCCATCGCCGGCTCCATCCACACTTAAAGCCTAGCCCTTAATCCTTCGGTTTTATATACCGATCCAACAAGGCCTGACAGGCGGTGAATCCCTAATTGGAACTGAGCCCACCGATGATGTCAGATGATTGAAATTAATTGACTTTTTTGTAATAAAAAGGTAGAGACTTCAAAAGTTAGGATAAATTAAGTTTTATTTGGGCAAGGCTTTCATAAAGGAGTTTCGATGGAATAATAGACCCCATTTCTCTAAAGAGAGGCGGGGTTTTTTCATTTAGCGTTCCGTTTTATTTCTGCACAGCAGGGGCAACCCTATGCAAGATCAATCCAAGACAAAGCAGGCCTTGATCCAGGAACTGGCGTCTCTGAGAGAGCGAATAACGGAACTGGAACAATCCGCACTTGAGTGCAAACGGGCGGAGTCTCAACGTCAGGTTTCGATTAAATCGCTGGGCCCGAGCGAATCATTGATACGAGCGCTCACGGATTCGGCCCAGGATGCCATATTAATGATGGGCATCACGGGGTGCATCTTATTCTGGAATCCGGCGGCTGAACGTATCTTTGGCTACACGAGTAAGGAGGCCATCGGTCGGGATTTGCATCAATTTCTTGCCCCGAAGCGTTACCGGGAAGCCTACCGCACGGCCTTCCCCAAGTTTAAAAAAACCGGTCAAGGCGCAGTTGTAACCAAGACCATCGGGTTACAGGCCTGCAGAAGGAATGGAGAAGAATTCCCCATCGAACTGTCTCTTTCCGCTATTCATTTTGAGGATGGTTGGCACGCCTTGGGGATCATTCGCGACATCACTGAGCGCCAGAAAACAGAGGAGACGCTGCGGGAGTCGGAAGAAAGGTACCGGGTGCTTTTCGATGAAAGCACGCACGGCATACTCTTGACCGATGCTGGAACGGGACGGTTTGTAGATGCCAATTTAGCCATCTGCCGGATGCTCGGTTATCCAAAAGCAGAGTTGCTGCAGTTGGGGATAGCGGACATTCATCCAAAGGACTTGCTGACCCGGGTGATGTCAGAGCTCAAGTCCCAGGAACGAGGGGGTCGGTCGCTATCCGGCACGATTCCGTGCCTACGAAAAGACGGCACGGTTTTCCATGCGGAGATCGCAGGTACCAGCACCATCTTCCGCGGGCGAAAGTGCGCCGTGGGCTTCTTTACCGACATCTCCGCGCGCAAAGAAATGGAGGAGAAAATCCAGCAGATGGCCTATCATGATTCCCTGACGGGCTTGCCGAACCGAATGCTCCTCAGCGACCGTTTAACCATGGCGATGAGCCAAGCGGATAGAAAGCAGAAGAAGGTGGCCTTAATGATGCTCGACCTTGACAACTTTAAAGAGGTCAATGATACCCTCGGTCACCATATCGGAGATCTGCTGTTGCAGACTGTTGGGAAAAAGTTGACGGGGATCCTCCGGAAAGGAGACACCGTTGCCCGCTTCGGCGGCGATGAATTCGTCCTCGTGCTTCCCGAGCAAAGGGACGCCCAGGTTACCCTGCGGATTGCCCGGAAGGTTATCGGTGCTTTCCGGAACGCCGTTGTTCTTGAGGGACACCTATTAATCATCACCAGCAGCCTGGGGATCTCCCTCTATCCCGATCATGGCGCAGATATCGACACCATCCTGAAGAACGCCGACAGCGCCATGTATCAGGCCAAGCAAGCCGGACGGAACCAATATCGGCTCTATCACGAGGCCTGACGAAGTCAACCTGGTGGCCTCAATCCTTTCCCGCGAATACGGCGTGAAGCACCGGGTGGCCCGGGTTCGGAACGAAGAAATCCTTTCCCCGGGTTCTCTCCTGTTTCTCATTTCTGCCGTTCAGACTTAGGGATTTTTTGACTTGACAATCAGGAGGGTCCTTATTTAAGGTAGTTTAAAAAAAGATGTAGGCCGGGCGGGTACGGAACGCGGTGAAAATCCGCGGCGGTCCCGCCGCTGTAACCCTGTCTTTTCCCATTCGGGCAAAGAAACCTTTCCAGCCGGGTATGGATCACGGCCCGTCTTCAGACGGGCGGGAAGATCGTTGGAGGGGAGGGGGAGCCAGAAGACGACCGCCGGGCCAACCTGTTGAAGAACCTGATGGTAAAGGGTTTCTTTCTTCTTTTGAAGAAAGAAACCCTTTTTTTTAGGGTGCCCCGGTCGTCTGGGCCGACCTTTCAGGTTTTGATTTCAGGCAATCGGTATAGGTCTACCCGAGTCTCCGGTGTGGCGGTGGCCGGGGTATCCATTCAAAAATTCATTCAAAAAAGGAGTGCACCCCATGAATGCCTTGCAGCAAACCATTCAAGAAATCAAACCGGTTGACTTGACCCTGGAGCCCGCAGTTCGGGACCATCTCGACCAGTTGACCAAACCCCCGAAAAGTTTGGGACGGCTGGAAGACCTGGCCGCACAATACTGCCTGATCACCGGGACGGACCGGCCGGTCCTGGGCCGGAAAAAAATATTTACTTTTGCCGGGGATCACGGGGTGGCCGCCGAAGGCGTTTCGGCCTATCCTCAGGAGGTGACCCCCCAGATGGTCCGCAACATGCTGGCCGGCGGGGCGGCCATCAATGTGCTTTCTCAACAGGCCGGGGCAGAAGTAGTAGTGGTGGACATGGGCGTCAATGATCCGCTGGAAGACGCTCCCGGCCTGGTCCGGCGCAAGGTGAGGCCCGGGACCGGCAATATCGCCAAGGGGCCGGCCATGTCCGTAGCAGAGGCTGTTCAGGCACTGGAAACCGGCATCGAGCTGGCCCGGGAGGCGGTCGGACAGGGATTCGATCTGCTGGGCACCGGGGATATGGGCATCGCCAACACCACGCCCTCGTCCGCCTTATTCGCCGCGCTGCTCCCCTGCCCGGTGGAGGACATCACCGGGAGAGGAACGGGCATCGACGATGCCGGGTTGAACAGAAAAATCCGGGTAATCAAGGAGGTCCTGTGGGTCAACCGCGACCAGCTTGGTGACCCGCTCAATACTTTGGCCGCCATCGGCGGGCTGGAGATCGCCGGCATTGCCGGGCTTTGTCTGGGAGCGGCCGCCCTCAGCCGGCCGGTGGTGGTGGACGGCTTCATCTCTTCCGCCGGTGCCCTGGTGGCCTGCCGACTGGCGCCCCCGGTCCGCGATTATCTTTTCTTCAGCCACCGATCGGAAGAAGCGGGGCATACCACCTTCCTGCGTCTCTTCCAGGTGGAACCGATTCTGGATATGAAAATGCGCCTGGGGGAAGGGACCGGGGCGGCCCTGGCCATGATCCTGATCGAAGCGTCAGTCAGGATCTACAATGAGATGGCCACCTTCGCCTCCGCCGGGGTTAGCGATAAGGGCTGAGGACAGGGAGCAGAGGGAAGAGGGGAGATGGAAGATGGAAGAAAAAACAGAGGGGAGAAGGGCACAAAATAGAATATGAAAATACAAAGGTGTGCCACCAAGGCACTTCATCAATGATTAATAATTAACAATTGATTATTAATTACTAATGTCAAACAGTTCGGCTTATGTCTCCCCCTATTTTTTCATTCTTCGCGGGCGCCCGCCTCAGGGACGGGGGTTTGAGCAGAGGCCATGATCCCCTTTTTGCTTCCCTCTTCCTTCTTCTATCTTCCCTCTTTTTAGTCCGAGGCCAGCAGGGCCAGTAGACCGTGAATCGTGGCCACGATGACCAGCAGGATGCCGATTTTCCGGTGAATGCCGAATTTGACTTTGATCCAATGCAACCCGGTGGAAAGCTGGAAGAGCAACAGCAGAAAATTGATGATGCCCAAAATTAAGATAATGGAAATGGCGCCGATGGTCATAATTTACCCCACTCTTCCCAACCGGATTCCGTGTCAAGCCCGGGATGACGAAGCAAACAGGCCGCACTCTTTTTCACCCCACCCCGCTTCAAAGGAGGGGTAAACTCCAGCCGGGGCACAGACAGCTTTATTCCCTCAGGCCGATCTTCTTTATTGCCGGACCTGCGCTGCCGTGCAAGTTGCAGTTGGCCTCGGCCACGATCTCCAAAGGCTCGTTGACCATCAATTTTACTTCTTTAGTGAAGTTAGCCGCCTCGGGTAGATTGGTCATGGAATATTCCCAAAGGGCCGTGTCTTTGCCATTCACTTTGACCTGCACCCAATTGATGTGATGGAAAAAATTGTTGGCGCTGTGGGTGACATGCAGTTTGACCACGACTTCCGCCCCCTTGGCCGCCTGGTCCGGGGCCTCAATGGTCACCGCGGCTTTATTGGCGAAACAGACTCCGCTGTAGGCGGCCACCCATAAGCACCATGAAAAAAAGCGTGAATCCCAACTTATTTCTCTTCATTTGCTCCCTCCTGAATCCCTTTAGGAATTAGAAACGCCAGCCCATCATCCCCCCGCGTCCGTAACCGAACAGGGCGCCCGAGAGGGTACTCACCAGAATGGAAACCACGATACTCACCAGGATCGTGACGATCACATACCCCAACGCCTTGTCCTGAGGAGTCTCCATCAGGACCGGCAAGCCCAGGTAAAACAGGTATAACCCATATAAGGATACCAGCATACTGAGGGCTGAAAGGGAAGGAATAGCCAGAAAGACGCCGCCCACCCAGCCCGGCGTCCAGGAATAGACCGCCACCTTCATGGCATTGAGCTGATTTTTTGAGGACCCGAAGCTGGGCGCCAAGGCATCAATGATCATTCCGACTAAATAAATCCCCGCCAGTGAAAAGACATAAGAGACAATCAAATGCCCGAGCCCTGATCCCAAAGGCATGCGATAATGAAACCCTAAAACGGACATGCCGATCAGGGAAACCCCGATAAAAAAGGCGATGGGCGGGATGGCGGCCAGAATGGCCGCGTAGGAAGTAAAAAGATCTTTCACCGTGGCCGGTTCATTCTTGATCTCCGGCCAAGTGTCGTTGGGTTTGAGTAGAATGGCCTTGACTCGGCTTACCAGATCCATGGGTGCCTCCCTTGAATAAAGGTTCTAGCGTTTAAGAGCTTAAAATAAATACATAAAACTATAGGCTAAAGAAGAAAACGAGTCAATTCAAAAGGGCGAATAACCCTAATGTTTCCCAATCTTATTCCTCCGTATCCGAAACCGGTCGACGCCGGTCTTTCAGCCCGGAACGGGTGCGTTTGCCCTCCAGGCGTTTTTTCTTGGAGGCCAGGGTAGGTCGGGTGGGCCGCCGGACCCTGGGTACAACCGAAGCCTGGGAAACCAGTTGCTCCAACCGTTCAATGGCCGCCTGCCGGTTGGCCTCCTGGGTGCGGAAGCGCCGAGACTCAATCAGGAGTTCTCCCCCCTCGGTCAACTTGTGGCCGGCCAACCGGATGAGCCGCGCTCGCTGGGGCTCGGTCAGGGAGGGAGACCGTCGGACATCAAACCGCAATCGGACGGCGGTGGCCACTTTGTTGACATTCTGGCCGCCCGGTCCCGAGGCCCTGAAAAATTCGAAGCTCAATTCCACGGTGGGAATTCGCAGTCGCCCATCATTTCCTGAATAAGGTTTCATTCCTTCTTTTTACGGATTATATTCCCGGTCTTCCCTGGGGGAAGCAAAATGCTTGGAGGAGAGACTGCTTACCGATAAGGCCCAAGTCCGTCGGCCGAGCCAATCATAAATGGTCTCAACACAGACCTTCGGGGATGACGAGCAATTGCCTACATTCCCAAAATGGACTGGGCCACGATTGATTTTTCAATCTCCTTGGTGCCTTCGTAGATCTCCAGGATTTTGCAATCCCGGTAGAGGCGCTGTACTTTGTATTCGTCGATATAGCCATAGCCCCCGTGCATCTGCAGGGCCTCGTCGGCGGCACGCACGGCCATCTCCCCGGAAAACCACTTAGCCATGGCGATCAGGGCGTGATCTACCACCCCGTTATCCATCAGCCAGGCGGCCTCGTAATACATATTTCGGGCGGCCCGGATCCGGGTGGCCATTTCGGCCAGTTTGAATTGGGTGGCCTGGAAGGAGGCCAGGGGAACCCCGTACTGGTGGCGCTTCTTGGTATAGCGGATGCTCTCCTCCAGGGCCGCCCGGGCCAACCCCACACCCTGAGCGCAGATGTGCAGGCGGGTCCGGTTGAAGAAGGCCATCAACTGATGAAACCCCTCCCCCTCTTCCCCTATCAGATTGGAAAGGGGCGCCTTGACGTCACAAAAAACCAATTCCGCCGTATCCGAGGCCCGGATGCCCAGCTTCCCGTGGATTTTGTTGGCCTGAAAACCGGGCTGATCGGTGGGCACAATGATAAAACTGTGACGGGAATGCCGGGAGGGATGGTCCGGATTGGTCAGGGCATAGACGATCGCATACTTGGCCAGGTCTCCGTTGGTGATGAACATTTTGGAGCCGTTGATCACCCACTGGTCCCCCTGTTGCACCGCGGTGGTGGAAGCCCCGGTCACGTCCGATCCGGCATCCGGTTCGGTGATGGCCGTGGCCAGCAGGGCCTCTCCGGAAACCAGTTCCGGAAGGATCCATTCCTTCTGGTCCTCCTGGGCAAACAATAGAAGCAGTTCGGCCCCGAAGGTGGCGGATAGGATGGCCTGGCCGATCCCCGGGTCCACGGCCCAGAATTCCTCGGTAATCAGGCAGTGCTCCAGAAAGCCGTAGCCGGCCCCGTCATACTTTTCGTCGATGAAGACGCCCACGAAACCCAGTTCACAGGCCTTTTTCCAAAGGGTCAAATCAAAGGTTTCAGTGCGGTCAAACTCCAGGGCCCTTTCCGGAAACTCCTTGCGGGCGAACTCCCGGGCGGCCTTGATGATATCCTGTTGTTCTTTGCTCAAAGTAAAATCCATGAGGTTCCTTTGCGTCTTGGCGGTGAATACTGCCAAATATTTTGAAATACCGATTTAAAACCGTTTTTCATATTAGATTCTTACATCCGTTGTTAAAGACAAATTCTCAGAACAATGTAGGTAAGAATCTTTCCTGTTTATTTGTTCCATCAATGCCGGGATGATCTTAAAAATATCCTGGGCCACGCCGTACTGGGCCACCCGAAAAATCGGGGCCCGGGGGTCCTTGTTGACGGCAATTACGGTACCGGCGCCGCCGATCCCGGCCAGGTGCTGAAAGGCCCCGCTGATGCCCAACGCCAGGTAGACCTTGGGCTTGACCGATTTGCCCGAGGTGCCCACCTGGTGGTACTTGGGCAACCACTTCTTGTCCACAATCGGCCGGGAACAGGACAACACGGCCCCCAGCGACTGGGCCAGTTCCCGGACCTGGGCCAGGTTTTCTTCTTCGCCCACACCCCGACCTACCGAAACCAGAAACTCGGCCTGGGCAATATCCACCTCCCCGGCTTCCGACTCGACCAATTCCAGGATCTGCCTTTTACTTTCCGGCAGTTCCGGCGGGAATTCTATTTTGACCACTTCGGTGGGACTGTCTCCTGCCGGGTCGGGTGAAAAAGCGCCCGGTCGAATGGTGGCCAGATACCCGGTGGATTCCTTAATAGAGACCCGAGCAAATACTTTGCCACCGTATATCTGGCGCAGGGCCGTAGGCTTTCCGGCTTCGATCTTAATATCCAGGCAATCCGTGACCAAGGGGAAACCCATTTGGACCGCCAGGCAGGGGGCCAGGTCTAGTCCCCAGGAGGTCTGGCCGATCAGGGTCAGGGCCGGTTGAAATTCCTGAATCAGTTGCCTGAGGATCGATTGGTAAACCTCGGCCTGAAAAAATTTTACCCGCTCGTCTTCGATCACCAGGATCCTGTCGGCCCGCCCTTTTAAGGCTTCAATCAGCGGCCCGGTTTCCCAACCCAGCAGGACGGCCGTTAGATCGCCGCCCAGGTCATTCTTCAATTCACCGGCCTTGGAGAGCATCTCCAGGGTGATATCTCGAACCCTCCCCTGGCGGTGTTCCACCACTACGAAGATTCCTCCCATCAGGTCCTCACCCCCTTTTCTTTTAGTATTTGCAGGATCTTTCCCGCCGCCTGCATCGGGTCGCCGCTGATCATTTCGGCGCCGCCGGTCTCCGACGGGAGAAAAACTTCATCAATAAGGACTTGCGGAGCCAGATCGTCCGAAGAAAAATTCAGGTCGGCCAGGGGAATCACCTCCAGTGGTTTCTTGGTCGCCTTTTTGATCCCCATGATGGAAACATAACGGGGCTCGTTGATGCCGGTCTGAACGGTCAAAAGGGCCGGGAGCTTTATCTTCGAACGCTCGTCCATCCCGCCTTCCAACTCGCATTGAACGATCAACTCTTCTCCCCGGGTTTCGATGCCGGTGACCACCGCCGCGTGAGCCAGACCGAGGTGTTCGGCCAGCATGATTCCCACCATCCCCTGGTTGTCGTCTTCCGCCTGGACACCGCATAAAATCAGGTCAAAGGGAATAGCGGCTATGACCCGGGCCAACACCCGGGCCGTTCCGCCGCCGTCCAGGGTTTGCTCCCCGGGATCGATGCGCCGGGCTTGATCGGCCCCCATGGCCAGACACCGCCGGAGGACCTCCTCATCCTCCTCCGGTCCGATGGTAATGGCCGTGACCGTTCCCTCCCCCTGCTCTTTCAGATAAACGGCCTCTTCAATAGCATAGTGGTCCCAGTCATTGATGACGTAAGCCAGGGATTCCCGGTCCACCTCTTTTTTACCGGCCTCGATTTCCAGGTCCACCTCCTGGGTGAAAGGGACCCGTTTTACACAAACAATAATATTCAAAGGGTATCCTCCTGCATAGACATTCATTAATAATTAACTATTGATTATTAATTTTTTATATCATTCACTTAGGCTGTTGCCTCCCAGTCATTTTCATCCTTCGGGGCGTTCCCGGGGGCGGGAAGGCCTAGTTTGAAATCGGGCCTCGTGGCTGCCGGGTCTCAGCAAAAGGGTTTTCCAAAAGTACTCCGGACTTCGAGTCTTTTGACGGCTCCCAGGGTGGCCCTGACTCCGGGAAGATTTGAAAACACGGGGGTCGGGTTAAAACCTAAAAGCAATGTGGAAAACCCTTTTGCTGAGACCCGGCAGCCATCCCCACTATGCTGGGTACCCGCCCAAAAGCGAACAACCAAAAAAAACTATAAAGTCGACACCAACAATTCCATCAGGTCAACCACCTTCATTTCATCTTCCAGGCCCGCGGTCTTGACCGCATCCTCCAGGTTCAATAAACAGAAGGGACAGGCCGTAACAATCCCCCCGACCCCTGCTTCCAGGGCCATCTCCAGGCGCCTGGCCGCCGGGCGCATCGTTTCCCCTTCGATTTCATGCCAGAGATTGACGTCCCCGCCCCCGCAGCAAAAGCTGCGGTCCCGGCAACGCGCCATCTCCACCCACTTCAACCCCGGAAGGCGGTTGAGAATTTCCCGGGGGGCCTCATAAATCTCATTGTGCCGACCCAGGTAACAGGGGTCATGATACGTGTAAAGCGGTTGCCCGTCGATTATTTTTTTCGGCTTTAACCGGCCGG
The DNA here is from genome assembly GCA_963843145.1 of uncultured delta proteobacterium. Lineage (GTDB taxonomy): Bacteria > Desulfobacterota > RBG-13-43-22 > RBG-13-43-22 > RBG-13-43-22 > CAVQSS01. Next base: position 89,791 of record CAWJJC010000006.1, on the reverse strand, counting down.
AAGCCAGCAAATCCCGAAAAATCAGGGTATAATGCCCCACCGGCAGGTTCCCCGGATAATCATTTTTTAGCGTATTGAACGCATGGGGATCCGTGGTGACTATTTGTTTGTACCGGCAAGATTGAAGGATTTCCAGGTTCTCCTCCCGGAGCAACTGAAAAAGCCCTTCTTCACCCAGGCGGCGGACCTGATGCCCCGAGTCCTTCTCCCGCGCGCCCAGGATCCCAAAGTTCACTTCGGCCAGACTCAATCCTCGGACGACGGCCTGGGCTACGGCCTGCACCCGGGGATCGTAAGAGGCATAGCTGTCCACAAAATAAAGAACGTCCGTCTCATCTCCTTTTTTCAGGACCTTGACCGGAACATCCGCGATCTCCTTGATCCAATCGGCCCGTTTTTTAGGCGGTTTGCCGAAGGGATTGCCGGTCTTTTCCACATGAGTCAGAATCGAATTAAAGGTCTTGGGGTTTTGGGCGGTTTCAATGAGGTGGCGCCGCATATCGATCATTTTATCGATGTATTCGATAAAGACCGGACACTCTTCTTCGCAGGCCCCGCAAGTGGTACAGGACCAGATTTCAGCGAAGGTGATCACCTCCCCGATCAGGGCGCCTTCGGGGCCTCCTTTTTCCTTCCGATCCTCCGCTGGCTCTGTAGCGGATGTCGAGCGGCCGAGGGAAAACACCGGGACTTTACGGTAAGCGTAATCCCGGAGCTTGAGGGTAATCATCTTGGGCGAAAGGGGACGCCCCACCGCCTTGGCCGGGCATTGGTCCGAGCAGCGTCCGCATTCGGTGCAGGTGAATAAATCCAGGAGGTGCTTCCAGGTAAAATCCTCGAGACGACCGACGCCCAGGCTTTCCAGTTCTTCCAAGTTCTCCTTCCCCCAGCGGGCCGGCTTGAGGGACCCTTTTTTGAGCTTGCGCAGAAAGATATTGGGCAGGGCCGTAATAATATGGAAGTGCTTGGCCAGGGGGAGAAAATTTAAAAAGCAAAAGAAGGCCAGATAATGGGCCCAGTAAGCGAGAAGGGAAACGTTTTTGATCTCGGTTTCATCCAGGGCGGACAAAACCGAGGCGGCCAGGCCGGCCGACGGACGCCAGCCCGGAGCGGGGGGGGACAAAAGGAGCGTGCCCCCTTCAAAAAACATATCCGTAAGCATCAGGAAACCAATCAGGGACAGGACCAGGTAGCCCTCCCAGCCAGGCCCTCGGCCTTTCTCCAGCTCGTACCGGGCAGGCCTGATTACCACCCGCCGAAAGATGGCCCAAATACAGGCGCCCAGGACAGTCAGTTCGAACAGATCCTTGAGGCTGCTGTAAAAGGATCCTAATCCGCCTTTCAAAAAAGGCAGGGCGGTTCCGCCTCCCAAGCCTTGCACGATCAGATCCAGCGAACGAAGCCCGAGGACCACAAACCCCCAAAAAATAAGAAAATGGATCAACCCGGACCAGAAATACCGGGGCTGTCTTTTTTGGAGAATTCCAAAAACAAGCAATCCCCAGACCCGTTCCTTCCAGTCGCCCCAGCGGGGGTCCGGCTGCCCGGAGCGGAGCAGACAGAGACGCCGGTACAATGAAAAAGAGAACAGTATTAAGGCCACGATCAGCAGGACCCAGGCGATCAGGCTGCCGGGGATGTTCAGGTAGCGCTCCGCGGCCGGATGGAGAACGGTCATAGTTTAATCCGAAAATAACATTCAAACACAGCTTTTGGGCCTTTGATTTTGGCCGTCATACCGGACTTGGTCCGGCATCCAGGGCATTGGGGGGCTTCAACAGCCCTGGATTCCGGATCGCGCTTCGCTTGTCCGACCTTATGTTGAAATAGAAAGGCAAGTCTTGAGTTTTCGGTTATACTTTTGGTGCCAGACAAAAAAACAACCGAAAGGAGACTTGCTATGGAACAGGTTAACAAATTGGATTTTTCGGGTCAATCGATTTACGTGGGACTGGATGTCCATAAAAAGAACTGGAGCGTGAGCATTTTTTCGGAACAATGCGAGCATAAAAAGTTTACCCAGCCTCCCGAAGCGGACAAATTGGCCCATTATCTGAAACGGAATTTTCCCGGGGCGAACTATTATTCGGCCTATGAAGCCGGTTTTAGCGGCTTCTGGACCCACAATCAGCTTCAGGAAAAGGGGGTCAACTGTATCGTGGTCCATCCGGCTGATGTCCCGACGACGAATAAAGAGCGCACCACCAAACGGGATCGGATCGACTGCCGCAAGCTGGCCCGGCATCTGCGGAGCGGGGAACTGAAAGGGATCTACGTTCCGACCCGACCCCAGTTGGAAGATCGCAGCCTGGTCCGAATCCGGCAAAGTTTGGTGCGGAAGCAAACCCGGTGTAAGAATCAAATCAAGTCCTTTCTGTTCTTCTACGGGCTGGATCAGCCCGAAGAAGTCGTTCGTAGTCGGTGGTCCCAAAAGTTTCTTAACCAGCTCGAACAGATCCAGATGGAGCGGGCCAGCGGCCATCTGGCCTTTCAGGCCTATCTAGAAGAACTAAAGCAGCTCAAGTCACTGATCGCCTCCGTAAACCGGGGCATCATCCTGCTTTCCCGGGAGCCCGTGTATCGGAAGAGTGTGGAGCACTTAAAAACCGTCCCGGGATTAAGTACGCTAGCGTCCATGATCCTGCTCACCGAGCTTTGTGACCTATCCCGCTTTAGCGACCTGGACCACCTGGCCAGTTACGTGGGGCTCATCCCCGACATTCACGTCAGCGGAGAAACCGAGCATATCGGCGGCCTGACCTTTCGGCGAAACGCCCAACTACGGGACGTACTCATCGAAGCCGCCTGGACGGCCGCCCGGCTGGATCCGGTATTGTTGCTGGCCTTTAATGAGTACTGCCGGCGGATGAAGAAGACCAAGGCCATTGTCAAGATTGCCCGGAGACGGAATGACGAGCTAATGCTTAAGCTTAAAAACAAATGTTCCTGCTTCGGGGTGGCCTCCCGGGCCTGGGAGTTTAATACCATACCCACGAGATTCATTCAACGCCCTTTAAGAATTAGGCGGGAAAACCGGGAAAATGAGTTGATCTCTCCCCCGAGGATATGGCAGAATACCTGTACTCTTTTCAAGAAGGTACGAACCAGGCCTTTGTTGGCTTTTACAGGCCTATTCCCCCCAAGGAAGACCCAGGCAATGATCATGGATCGGAACAATACGGCAATTTCCCAACCCTGGCAAAGTATTTTTGATTCCCTCCCTGAAGCCGTTTGCCTATTGGATCTGGAAGGCCGGATTTTGAACTATAACCAGGCCATGGTAGACCTTCTAAAAAAACCGGCGGACCAAATATTGGGATTTTCCTGCTGCCAACTGGTTCACGGTAACCTGGAACCCATCCCCGGTTGCCCGGTCAGCCGCATGCGACAAAGCCTGCGAAAAGAAACCCTGGTATTGTCTTTAAATGGCCGCACCTTAAACCTCAGCGCCGATCCCTTCTTTGACGAATCCGGTCGGTTGATCGGAGCCGTTCACCTCATCTCGGAAATACCTGAAGGCCGGAGGGCTGAAGAGGGATTCCAGAACCAATCCCGGGCAGCGGAGAGGCCATCCGAAGACCTGCGAACCAGCCGGGACCGGCTCCGCCTGCTATCACGGCACTTAATCGAAGCCCAGGAAGCGGAAAGGCAACAGATCGTCCGGGAATTGCAGGTTGAAATCGGCCCAGTCCTCTTCACCGCTCAAGTCAATCTCCAAGCCGCCTTGGCCCTTCCCAACCCGGTCGACCGGTCGATCCCGGTAAATGAAAGTATAAAATTGATTGACCGGGTCTGGCGACAGATTAACCGGCTTTCAATGGAATTACGCCCCCCGATCCTGGATGAGCTGGGATTGATTCCCGCCCTCCGCCGGCATATCGACCACGAGTCCCAACGGACCGGAAGTATTATAGCGTTTTCCGCCGAACCGCCGTCGGTGCGTTTTGCCCCGGAAGTAGAAATCGCCTCTTTCCGGCTGGTCCAAGAAGTCCTGCGCCAGACCCAGGCCGCCCAAATTACCGTTAGGCTCACCGTGGAGGAGGATGCCCTCCAGCTCTTCATTTCTGAAACCGGGCAAATAAAGGAGGACCGACCGGGGGACGGTCCCGAAGAAGCTCGGGAGCGGATAGGGCTGGAAGAACGTGTCCGTTTAGTGAATGGACGAATGGAGCTTTCCTCGCTACCCGATCGGGGAACCGAACTCCTTTTTCAAATCCCCCTGTCCCTTTCGCCAAAGGCCGACTAAAATCCAACCCTGAAAGACTGGATTCCCGCCCAAAAGCGCTGCGAGAAATGACGCTTTATAGGGTTTAGTTTTGATTATCTGGATTTTGAAAATTTGAATTTGTTTCGGATTTCGTGCTTCGAATTTCGAATTTAGGGATCTAAAGTGTCAACCTTTAGATCCTAAGATGCACATCGCCGGTTAGAAAACGCTTTTTCTCCCCGCTATCCAAAATAACCAGCAAGGCCCCCTGCGGATCAATCCCCTGGGCGATCCCGGTCCAGGCTTCCTCTCCGTTCATCACCCTCACCGGACGGTTCTTAATTAACGAATAATGCTCCCAGGCCTTTTTAATAAAGTGGTATCCCTCTCTTTGCGCCTTCCGGTAAAGCTGCTCCATCCCGGAAAGAAACGATGCCAAAATTTCCAACCGGGAGGCCCGAAGGCCGGATTCCAGTAAAATGCTGGTGGCCGGTTGGGCATCCTCCGGTAAGGCCGCCGGAGACCAATTCACGTTCAAGCCTACCCCGATGATCACATAATTCAAACGATCCGACTCCGCTGCGAATTCGGCCAATATCCCAGCCATTTTTTTTTCTTGGCAATAGAGGTCATTGGGCCACTTTATTTTCAATTCCAAGTTGGTTTCCATTTGAATAGACCGGCAGAGGGCCACGGAGACCAGCAGGATCAGGTTGAAGGTTTGTTGGGGGGGCAAAGTCGGACGCAGGATTAGGGAGAACAACAGGTTTTCTCCGGCCGGGGATTCCCAGGGTCGGGCCATGCGACCCTTGCCCCGAGTCTGATATTCAGCGACCACCAGGGTGCCCTCCGGGGCTCCCTTTTCGGCTAATTCCCGGGCTTTGGTGTTGGTGGACTCGATTTGCGGAAAGTAATAAATGGTCCGCCCCATGATTTTGGTCTTCAGCAAGGCCTGGATCAGCACCGGAAGCAACAGGTCCGGGACTTGGGTTAACCGGTACCCTTTCCCCGTTCGAGCTTCTACTGCAAATCCGACCTCTTTCAGGAGCCGAATATGCTTCCAGACCGCTGTCCGGGAAACACCCAGCAGACCGGCCAGGTCCTCCCCGGAGACGGGTTCTCGTTTAAGCAGGGTGGCGACGATTTGCTGGGCGAGATGGGGAAGGGGAGCCAGGGCTGAAGCCGAGGCCGGGCCTAAGGGTTTCACGGCCGTTTCAAATAATCACGGACCAGCTTAATGGCGCAAAACTCGCCGCACATGGTGCAGACCTCGGACTCTTGGGGCGGATTTTCCTGGCGGTATTTCCTGGCCTTCACCGGGTCCAGACATAATTCCATTTGTTTTTCCCAATTCAGGGCCTTGCGGGCCAAGGCCATCTGGCGATCCCGTTCCCAAGACCGGGGATTCCCCCGAGCCAGATCCGCCGCATGGGCGGCGATGCGAGCCGCAATGATTCCTTCCCGAACATCTTCCGGGTCCGGAAGTTTCAAATGCTCCGCAGGCGTGACGTAACATAAAAAATCGGCGCCGGCCATACCGGCCAGGGCCCCGCCGATGGCACAGGCTATATGATCGTGACCGGCGGCGATATCGGTCACTAGAGGTCCCAGGACATAAAACGGGGCCCCCTGGCATAACCGTTTTTGAAGCAGGATGTTGGTTTCCACCTGGTTCAGGGGCACATGCCCCGGACCCTCGATCATGACCTGGACCCCGGCCTCCAGGGCCTGGTTTCGCAATTCCCCCAACAGGATCAGCTCTTCCACCTGAGCCCGGTCGGTGGCATCGGCCAAACAACCGGGACGCAGGGCATCGCCCAGGCTCAGGGTCAGGTCGTATTTCCGGGCGATTTCCAGCAACCGGGGATATTGTTCGTAAAGGGGATTTTCCCGGCCGTGATAGACCATCCAGGTGGTCAAAAAGGCCCCGCCCCGGCTGACGATATCCGTAATCCGCCCCTGCCTTTTCAAACGCTCCAGCGAACTTAATGTCATCCCGCAGTGGACGGTGACGAAGTCCACACCTTCCCGGGCCTGGGCTTCGATCACTTCAAAAATCTTATCGGCGGTTAAATGGATGATTCCGCCCAGGGCGCTGACTGTTTCCACCACGGCCTGGTAAATAGGCACCGTCCCTACCGGCAGGGGCGAGTGATGGAGAATCGCCTTCAAAATAGCCTTCAGGTCCCCGCCGGTGCTCAGGTCCATGACCGTATCGGCCTGGGCCTCCACACAAATCCTTAACTTGGTCAACTCTTCTTCCAGATCAATATGATCCGAGGAGGTCCCGATGTTGGCGTTGACCTTGATCGTCAGCCCCTGCCCAATACCCACCGGCCGGGATTTTTTCTTGAGGGTGTTGGCCGGAAGGACTATGGTCCCTTGTGCCAACCCCTCCATCAATTTTTCAGGGTCCACCCCTTCCCGGGCGGCCACCGTCTTCATTTCAGAAGTAAGATCCCCACGGCGAGCTGAATCCAACTGGGTCATAACAGTCTACCTCGCAAAGAGTCGGTCATTGATTCTTTCTCTAACCCATCTTAGCATTTGTTTCTGACGTTAGAAACCGACGTGTTTTCTAAATCCTCTTCTTTATAAAAATTATCTTATCGACCACCTCGTCCGGGTCTTTTCCCAAAACGCGGACCATGGGCTCCTTGCCTACGTCTCCCCGGTCATAGATAAAATCCGGAACGAACCCTTTTTCTTCCAGTACCCGGCCCACGCCCCAGGACAGGGAGGAACCCTCCCGCCTTTTTAATTTTTGGGGTTCCATTTGGCGATTAAACCCGCCCATCCGGAGCCCGGATCGCCGAAGGCTTTTAAGGATCTTTTCTGAAAAACGGATATTCATCGCCGCACGGTATTCCGGGTCATGGCCGACCACCGTCAAAATAATTCGCGCCACATGGCGGGAGGCCCCGAACTCAGGGGATCCCAGCGCGGCGATAGAGTCCTTAAACCGGCAGATCCGTCCCGGAAAGGCGGCTACCTCGTCAATCGTCCTGGGATAAGGCAGGGCAAACCCAAAATTGGATTGCACCTCGGGAATTAAATTTCCCAGCCGGTTAGTCTTCAACCGTTCCAGCCCCCGGTTCAGGGCCATCAGGACCGGATAGCGGGCCAGTTCCGCTTCAATCCAGGCATAGGGATTGGTCGGCCCTTCGCCACGGCCCAGCGGCTCTCCGGTCAAGATCGCCCGCTGAATAAACTGTTTCCCTTTTTCTATGGCTTCCAGAAGGGAGTGCCCTTGGGCCCAGAAGGTGGCGATGGCCGTCGAATAGGAACATCCGGTCCCATGGGTATGGGGGGAATTTACTCGAGGGGCCGTGAATTCTTGGAAGGAGGCCCCGTCATAAAATAGGTCAAGGGCCGGCCCTTTCAGGTGCCCGCCCTTGATTAAAACAGCGCCTCGGGTCATCGATTTAAGTCGTTTGGCCGCCTCACGCATCTTAGGCGCCGTCCGGATGGGAAACCCGACCAGCCGGGAGGCTTCCGGGAGATTGGGAGTCACCAACCCGGCTCGGGGCAGCAAATCCTCGATCAGGCTGCGATCGGCCCCGGGGGCCAAAAGGGAGTGACCGCTCTGAGAAACCATAACCGGATCCACCACCACTTTTTGAAGACGGTAGGTGCCCAACCCCCGAGATACTAGACGGATAATTTCAGCCTCAGCCAGCATACCGGTTTTGACCGCATCCGCTCCAATATCGGACAGAACCGAATCCATTTGTTCACGGATAAAGGCGGCGGGAACGGGAAACACCCCCTGGACCCCCACGGTGTTTTGGGCGGTCAAGGCGGTGATCACCGAAGTACCGTATCCGCCCAACAGGGCAATTACTTTCAAATCAGCCTGGATTCCGGCCCCTCCGCCGGAATCCGACCCGGCAATCGTTAAAATGCGCGCTTTAATAGGACCCCTCCCAAAAAAGACAGGCCACCCCCGAAGGGCTGGCCTGTAGCGGCAAGCAGAAAATCATAAAAAAATCAATCCACTGGATGCATCCGGATTATGGGTTCCAGGCTGTAAAACTATCCCGCAAGGAATCTCTTTTGTTACTTCCCTCTCTTCTTCCGCTGGTGCCTGGTCTTCTTCATCAACTTCTTATGCTTGTGTTTCCGCATTTTTTTCCGTCTCTTCTTGACTACACTCCCCATTTCCGCTTCCTCTTCTCCCTTTTTGTCTCCCCTGGAGCCAGGCAGGTCACTTTATTTAAAAGTTGTAATATAGCCTAATTATTAAAGCCTGGCAAGTAAAATATACGCTTGAAATACCGCGAAAAAACCCTCCCATTCCTTTACAAAACCTCTATCCGATCTTATAATATTTGGCAATACTTAATTCGACGAATCGTTCAGAACAAGGAGGAGGGCCTCCTGCATTTATGGGGATCCGACTCTATGGGCTAACCTAATTCAAAAAGGAGAGGCACCTTGGTAAGCGATTTCAACCGACTACAGCAGCAAATGCGCCGTCTCATGGAAGATATGGTTCACCAGCTCAGTCCCCGATTTCTGCTGGATCAGCGGGTCTGGTACCCGCAGATGGACATTATGGAAACCCCTCAGTCCTTTGTGATCCTGGCGGATGCCTCGGGACTTATAAAAAATGAAATCCAGGTGACCATTAAAAAGAACCTGGTTTATCTTTATGGGCGCCGCGAACGCCCCTTCACTCCCGAGAGCATTCGGTTTCTGCAGATGGAAATTGAATACGGTTCCTTTGAGCGAGTCTTTCAGTTGCCGGTACTCATCGATGAAGATAAGATCGAGGCCCAATACCAGGACGGACTTTTGACTATAACTTTACCTAAAAAACCGACGCAAGCTAAAACCATTCCCATTAAATGAATTTGGCGGCGTTTTTCATAAAAAGGAGTTTCCTATGGAAATCAACGAGACTACATTACCCCTACAGCCGCAGGTAGTTAATATCCCGGAAGAAATTTCTATTTTGCCGGTTATGGACGTGACCCTGTTTCCCAAGATGGTCTTTCCTTTAATGATTTGGGAAAACAACTGGGTCCGACTGGTGGATGAGGCCCTGATGAAAGACCATATCCTGGGATTAGTCCTGATTAAGGGTAAAGGGCAGGAGCCGCTAACCCCCGAAGATCTCTACGGCATTGGAACGGTGGGTTCGATTCTGAAAATGGCTAAAGTCCCGGAAGGGGGCGTGCGGATCATGGTTCAGGGATTAACCCGCTTCAAGATCCTTGAAATTACGGCCACCGAACCCTATTTCAAAGCTAAAATTGAGGTCTTGAAAGATGCCGCTGATTCCGGGATGGAGACCACGGCCCTGGTGAACAATGCCCGCTCCCTCTTTACCAAGGTGCTGGAATTATCCCCCTATTTACCCTCGGAATTAAGCCTGCTGGCCCAGAGCGTGGAGGACCCCGGTTCTCTGGCCGATATGATTACTTCGACGCTCAATATTACCAAGGAGGAAAAGCAGGACATCCTGGAGTCCCTGGACGTCAAAGAAAGGCTGCAGAAAGTCACCGTGGTACTGACCAAAGAACTGGAAGTCCTGGAGTTAGGCAAGAAGATCCAGTCCGAGGTCAAAGAGGGAATCGACAAGAACCAACGGGAATATTACCTGCGGGAGCAACTCAAGGCCATCCAGAAGGAGTTGGGCGAAAAAGATGAGAAGACCCTGGAAATCGAAGAGTATCGGCAAAAGATCAAGGATCGTCAATTGCCGGCTGCAGCGGCCAAAGAGGCCGAACGGGAACTGAACCGTCTGGCCCGCATGAACTCGGCCTCACCGGAGTATACGGTGGCCCTTTCTTATCTGGATTGGATCACTGAATTGCCCTGGAATGTTCGGACGGAAGACAATCTGGATATTGAGAAAGCCGCTAAAGTTCTGGATGAAGACCATTACAACTTGGAGAAGGTCAAGAAACGGATCCTGGAGTATCTGGCTGTGCGTAAGCTGAAACCGGACATGAAAGGCCCTATCCTTTGCTTTGTCGGCCCGCCGGGCACCGGGAAGACTTCCCTGGGCCGTTCCATTGCCCGAGCCTTGGGGCGTAAATTCGTCCGCCTCTCTCTGGGCGGGGTTCGGGATGAGGCCGAGATCCGGGGGCACCGCCGCACTTACGTGGGGGCACTGCCGGGCAGGATTATCCAGGGACTGCGCAAAGCCGGTTCCAACAACCCGGTTTTTATCCTGGATGAAATCGACAAGGTCGGCACCGATTTTCGGGGCGATCCCTCTTCGGCCCTTTTGGAGGTCTTGGACCCGGAGCAGAACTTTTCCTTTTCCGATCACTACCTGGAGGTGGAATTTGACCTCTCCCAGGTCATGTTCATTACCACCGCCAATATATTAGACACCGTTCCCCCTGCCCTCCTTGACCGCATGGAAGTATTGAACCTGTCGGGCTACATTGAGGAAGAGAAGGTGCAAATCGCCCAGACCCATTTGATCCCCAAGCAACTGGGAGAGCACGGCTTAACCGACAAAAATTTGGTCTTTGGGAAAAAAGCCCTTCAGGGCCTTATCCGGAATTATACCCGGGAGGCCGGACTTCGTAACCTGGAAAGAGAAATCGCGGCTATCTGTCGTGGTGTGGCCAAAGAAGTGGCCGAAGGGAAATCGCAGTTCAAAAAGATCGGTCCTCAAGACCTTCATTCCTATTTAGGTCCGGTTAAATTCTTTTCCGAGGTTGCCGATAGAACCAAAACCCCGGGAGTGGCCACCGGGTTGGCCTGGACTCAGGCCGGAGGGGATATTCTATTTGTCGAGGCCTCAAAAATGCCCGGCCGGCGAACGCTCACCCTGACCGGACAATTGGGAGACGTGATGAAAGAATCCGCCGGGGCGGCTTTGAGCTATATTCGTTCAAATGCTGAACATGCGGGAATTTCTCCCGATTTCTATGATAACCATGACCTGCATATCCACGTCCCGGCCGGGGCCATCCCCAAGGACGGGCCATCCGCCGGGGTAGCTATATTAACCGCCCTGACCTCTCTGCTAACGGATCGCCCGGTGAGGAGCGACCTGGCCATGACCGGAGAAATCACCCTCCGAGGCCTGGTCCTTCCGGTGGGGGGAATCAAGGAAAAGGTCTTAGCCGCGAAACGGGCCGGCATCAAAGAGGTGATCCTGCCCCACAAAAATGAAAAGGACTTGGAGGAGATCCAACCGGCCTTGATGAAAGGACTTAAATTCCATTTTGTGGATCGGATGGATGAAGTTATTGATTTGGCCCTCTGCCGGCAACAAAACAAAGCCTGCAAGCGCTAACCCAAGGTTAGAAACAAATCCCAAGACGAGGTAAAGGAAGAAGCCCTTCACTATGAACCTTATCGATCTTCACACGCATTCCAACGCCTCGGACGGTAGCCTGGCACCCGGAGAATTAGTGACTTATGCCCTCCAAAAGGGGGCGGCCGCCATCGCCCTGACCGACCACGATACGGTGGCCGGTCTGGCGGAGGCCCTGCGCGCAGCCGAGGCCTATCGTTTTGAATTGGTCCCGGGCCTCGAAATCAGCGCCGACTATACCGGCGGGGGCATGCATATCCTCGGCTATTATATCGATCATACCGACCCCTTTTTCCAACAGGAACTGGAACGTCTTCAGGAGGCCCGCCGAGAAAGGAACCCTAAAATTATCGTTCGCTTACAAGAGCTGGGCATTCCCATTACTTACGATCAGGTCCAGGCCCTTTCCGGAGGACAGATCGGCCGACCGCACATCGCCCAGGCCATGCTGCAAATTGGGGCCGTCCAAACCCTGGACGAGGCCTTTACAAAATACCTGACCAAAGGCGCTCCGGCTTATGTGGAGAAATTTCGCTTTTCCCCGGGCCGGGCCATCGCTCTGATTCGCCAGGCCGGAGGCATTCCGGTTCTGGCCCATCCTTTTACCTTAAACTGCACCACCCGGGAGCAGCTCTTCCATCTGCTTCGGGAGTTGAGGGATCAGGGCCTTCAGGGGCTGGAATGCCTCTATTCCGAGCATCCCCCGGAACAAACCCAGGAATATCTGGCCTTGGCCGAGGACCTGGACCTTTTGGTGACCGGAGGAAGCGATTTTCACGGCAAAAACAAGGAAGGGGTGGATATACTGACCGGCTACGGCGCTTTACGGATACCCTATGAAAGGCTTCAGTCCCTTAAAGACCTCAAGGCCGCGCATTGAATATGCTTCTCCCCTTCGAACCCTTATCGCAGGCCCACCAGGGGTTGGTGGACGTTTTTTTCAGGCGTTTTCCACCGCAAATTTCGGAATTCACCTTTACCAACCTGTTCATCTGGCGGCACTATTATCAGTTCCAGGTGTCCGTGGTACATGACTTTTTGACCCTCCTGGGACAGCCTCCGGGATCCGCCCCTTTTTTATTTCCTCCCATCGGGCAGGGCGATATTCGGGCCTGGACCCAAACCGGGATTGAAACGCTAAAGGACGCTGGACATCGGCCCCGAGTAGGCCGGGTTCCGGGCCCTTTGGCCGGCGAGTTGGGCTCCTTTCCGGGGGCAGAACTGGTCCTGGACCGGGACAACAGCGATTATGTCTACCTGACCAAGAGCCTGGTCCACCTATCCGGCAACCGCTACCACTCCCAGAAAAATCACGTCAACCGGCTTAAGAAAAATAGCGACTGGGAATATCTTCCCCTAACCCCGGAACTGGTGACCGAATGCCTTAATTTGCAGGAGGCCTGGTGCCGATTACGCCAATGCGAAGAGTCGCCTAGCTTATTAAACGAAGAACAGGCCATTGTCGAGGCCTTTAAGCATATTGATTTTCTGCCGTATCGGGGGGGTGTTATCCGTATCCGGGGGAAAGTGGAAGCCTTCAGCCTCGGCGAATTACTGAATCCTGATACGGTAGTCATCCATGTCGAGAAGGCCAACCCGGAAATTCCCGGGCTGTATGCCTTGATCAATCAGCAGTTTTTGGAAAGGGCGTGGAGCACTATTCGCTATGTCAACCGTGAACAGGATCTGGGAGAGCCCGGATTAAGGAAGGCTAAGGAGTCGTATCACCCGGACCATCTGCTGGAGAAATTTATCCTCTTTTTCCCCAAGTAAAGGGGCTTGTCTTTTCGGATAATTCGGATTATTCTACGTTATTAGTGGAATGGGCCGATCAGGCCGACTGTAAAAAAGGAGTACTCCACCATGGCAGGTAAAAAAGGAAAACTTATTCATATCGACCGGACCCAGAAACAGGTGGTTGATATCCTGGAGCGGTTGAGCGATGACAACGAAGCTATCAAGGAACTAATCGTTTTTTATATGGACAAGGAGGGGGTTTATCATTCCCTTTCGTCCGATATCGGCGACGAAATTTATCTGGCCGGCATCCTCCATTCCATGGTGAATAACCTGCTCTATGATGCCTCGGAGCCTGAGGAATAATCTGCGGACCATTACTTGCTTTGGGTATACTCCCGGTACATCTTTTCTACATTTCGACGGGTGACATGATCCCGATGCATGCGGAACCCGCCCCCAAAGGTCTCGGGGATATGCATCAATTCGTGGATCAGGATCTTAATCTGGGCTTCTTCGCTCAAACGTTGATAGCCTTCGGTTAAGATCTCAATGACGTAGTGGGCCTCCTGCCCAAGGGCCAACTGCATGACCTTGGGCAGAGCATGGCAGCGGGCAATGATCCCCTTGCCGGTCGACCCGTAACTTCGGACCCCCCTGACCCGCTTCAAGTCGATGTGTTTCATCTTCAGCCTTCGGGCAATCTGTCCTAGTTGCCGTTCGATATCCGGGGCCAATTCATATCGTATCATATTTTTTTCATAACCTCGTAAAAAGACCAAAAACGACTTTCTGCTCTGCGGGTAACCCCGCCATCTAAAGTGAGTTCAAATTGTTAAGCTACCTTCGCCGGGCGATCACAAATTCCGCCAGATCTTCCAGGATCCGCCGGTCCCGGCCTGGAGGAAAAATTTCGAGCGCTTTTACGGCCCGATTTTTATAGCTTTCAGCCCGCTCCCGGGTATATTCAAGCCCCCCGTATTTTTGAACCAATTCAAAAACAGGTTTTAACTCCTCTTGGTCCGGTCTGATTTTTTTGGCCAAAACTTCAATCCGCTGCTTTTCTTCGGCCGAGCATTTACTCAAGGCGTAGATCAGCGGCAAAGTGATCTTCCCTTCCTTAAAATCATTGGCCACGGTCTTTCCGGTTTCCTGCTCCGAGGCAATGTAATCCAGTAAGTCATCCACCATTTGAAAAGCGATTCCCAGGTCCAAACCGTAATCCCTGAGGGCCTGTTCCTCTTTTTCCGGGGCCCCTCCCCAGATCGCCCCGGTCTGGCAGGAGGCGGAGATCAGAATGGCGGTCTTATCGATCAGAATGCGCCGGTAGATCTCCTCAGCCACGGCCAAGTCGTCGGTGTGAATGAGTTCCAGCACCATCCCTTCGGCCATTCGGGTGGTGGCACTGGAAAGGACCTCCAACAGCCGCAGCTTTTCGCTTTCCACGGCCAGGGTAAACGACTTGGAAAGGAGAAAATCCCCCACCAGCACGGCCGCCGAGTTGCCCCAGACCTTGTTGGCCGCCGGCTTGCCCCTGCGGGTATCGGCCTTGTCGATCACGTCGTCGTGGAGCAGAGTGGCCGCGTGCAGATATTCGAAAATGGAAGATAGCTTGTAGGCCCGCTCCCCCTCATAGCCGCAAAGCCGGGCGCAGATTACAAAAAGAAGGGACCGCAGCCGTTTTCCGCCGCCGCTCAGGATATGCTGATTGACCTCCGCGATCAGGGGGATGTGGGAGCGGAGGTTTTCCATCAGGCAATAGTTGACCTTTTCTATATCCTCCTGTAAATGTTTTAAAAAATCGCTTTCAGGGCTCATTCCGGCTCCGGCTGACCGCCTTTGGCGCTACTATTTCTTCAATAGTGTTCATAACGAAAAAACCCCGTTCTGTCAAAATATTTCCACACCTTCTTCTGATTGGTCTTTTCTACCTCGTTCGTCAATCGGACTTTTATTCCTCAAAAAGCAAATTTATAAATATTATTATTAAAATACAATGGGTTACAAAAAAGACTTTCCACCGGCTACCGGACTTCGGAAGTAGGGAATCGGCGGCGTTTAATTACGGCTGTTCGCCCTTTGGGATGGGTGGTTACTCTATTTGTCGGATTAACCTAAAATCGGCCTTCGGGACCCGTCGGCCAACCCGGATAGGCGATAGGATCCGTCCAAAAAGCGAAGCGTCTCATTTATAAGGCTACTCCAACCAAATCATAAGGATGGGCTTCGATGATTTTTACGGCGTTGATTTCGCCGATCCGGGGGTTCCCGTCGGTGATATAGACCACCCCGTCCACCTCCGGGGCCTGGAAGCGGGTCCTGCCCTCCAGCAGCCATTCACTTTCGGAGCTCGGACCGGTTATGAGGACCGGTTCGACCCGACCGATAAAATCTCTATTATGGGCCTGGGAGATTTTCTTCTGCCGGGCCAGAAGCTGATTGTATCTTTTGGTCATCATTTTTTTGGCGACCTTTCCTGGCAGAAGGTTAGCCGGGGTCCCTTCCTCGGGTGAATAGCGAAAGACGCCCAAATGATCAAACTCAATTTCCTCGATAAAATGCTGCAGCTCCTGAAAATCCCCCTCCTCTTCGCCGGGAAAACCGACCATGACCGTTGTCCGCAAGGCCACTCGGGGCCAGGTCCGGCGAACCCGACGAAACAAGGTTTTGAGGTCCCGCTGCCGGTAGGGCCGGTTCATGGCCTTTAAAATACGGTCGCTGGCATGCTGGATGGGGATATCCAGGTAGGGCAGACCTTTTCCAGCGAGGCCAAGGTTTCCAGCAGGCGCGGAGTGACCCGCTCCGGCCTCAGGTATAAGAGCCGGATCCATTTAAGCCGGTTCGATCCTCGGCCAGGGAAGCAATCAAACCGCTCAGCGAAGCCGGCCGGGGAAGATCGCTCCCGTAGGCCGTGGTGTCCTGGGCCACCAGGATCAATTCTTTGACCCCTTGGGCGGCCAGAGACGCGGCCTCCGCTGACGAGAATCTTCGGGTCCCGGCTCCGGAAAGGACCGCGAATATCCGGGATGGTGCAGTAGGCACAGCGGTTGGAGCAGCCTTCCGCGATTTTTAAATAGGCCGTTCCCGGAGGGGTGGTTAGGAGCCGTTCCCAAGGTTCGCGCCAGAGGGCCGGGTCGGGCTTCAAGTCGAGGGTCGTTCCACCGGCCCGGGTCAGGGCCTCCCGAACCTGCCGGGCGATCCCAAAAAAGGATTCGGTGCCTAAAAAAAAATCCACCTCCGGCAGCCGGCCGACCAGTTCCTCCCGGTACCGCTGGGGAAAGCAGCCGGTCACCCCCAGGACACGACAAAGGCCTTGTTCCTTGAATCGGGCCGCCTCCAGGATGGTTTCTATGGACTCCTCCACGGCCGAGCGAATGAAGCTGCAGGTATTGACAATGATAACGGCCGCCTCTTCCGGCGTCTCCGTGATCCGATACCCTTGCGCCTGCAGTTGACCCAGCATGACTTCACTGTCTACCCGGTTTTTGGCGCAGCCCAGGCTGATAAGATAGACCCTTTCAGACATAGAAGCGGACCGTAAACCGGTCAATGGCCCAGAACATAAGGGCGTAGATAATAAGCCAGAGGGGAACGGCCTTCCAGGACCACTGTTTTTGGTTGGAATCCGTTTCGTAGATCTTCAGGAAATGGGCCATGACGTAACACTCCACGGCGAAAGGCGGAAACCCCAGGAAGCCCAAAATCGGCATCTCAAACAATTTGACTTCACCTACCCAGGGCACGGTGTAAATCCATTTGGCCTGAGCCCAGAAATTCCAGAACTCCCAAAGGCCGCCGCAGATCAAACCGGCCAGCAGAAGTTGATAAAAGTTAACCAGCGTTCCCCCCTCCAGGTCCCTGAGGAGGGAGGGCCGACCCCGCCGGTAATTCCAGGGATCCAGGAGAAAGACAAAACCTCCCCAAACCAGTGGGAAGGTGTAAAGAGGCCAGACCAGCGGCAGTAACAGCATGGCCAGGCCGAGGAATTTGAAACCGGCAACCCAGGAAGCGGAAAATTGGACCGGTCTTATCCGCCTTTTGCCAAAAACCTGCCAGGCGTCCAGCAGTTCCCGGGTTTCAAAAATGGCCGGCAGTACGGTCCCATAGGCCACAAAGTACCCCGGCCAACGGACGAAGATTTCTTGGGGGACCCCGATATAATACCAATTTCGGAGCACCAGATTAAAGGCCTCAAAGATTAACCAGATTACCACCGACCAAGGGATTAATAATAAAAATTCCCGGGGGCGGTTCATGATCAGGCTGGTACCCCGCCGATAGTAGATCAGTCCATCAACCAACAAGATATAGGGCCACCAGATCAATGAATAAAAATGAATGGTCAAGGGATCAAATTGGAGAATTAAAGCGGTCTGTGAACCCACCAGGGCCGCCAATCCAATCCAGCCATGTAACGGAAAACGCATTCTACTCCTTTAAACCCGAGATTCGTCCCGGGTTTAGTATGAAAATAAAATCAAGCGCCACCTTGGGCATTTGTTTTTGCCGTCATGCCGGACTCGATCCGGCATCCAGGTCCTTGGAGGCTTGGCCGAGGTCTGGATTCCGGATCGCGCTTCGCTTGTCCGGAATGACGAGCTGACTCGACCCGTTTAAAGCCTATTTTCGTGCTTCGGAGTACCCGCCCCCAGGTTGGCGAGTTTAATTATTCCGACAAGGCGTTACGATCGCTCCTCAATCAGCTTTCTTATCTTGGGCAGGGCCTGCCGGGCCGCCTGCATGCCGGCGTCCATCAACCGTTTTTTCTGACTGAAATCGGTCAGGCCCACATCACCCACGGGGGGTTCGATCAAGACCTCATACTGACGGCATTTATAAAGGACCAGTTCTCGCCCCATAATGTTGATGGATTGGAGAATCACGTCGATCAGGGAATTGATCTGAGGGTTATCGATCTTCTTTTGAATGTTAACGGCGATAATTATGTCCGCCCCTTTGGCCCGGGCGACATCCACCGGCAGGTTGTCCGTAACGCCTCCGTCCACATAGGTCCGGCCGTTGATCTCCACCGGCTGGAAAATACCGGGGATGGACGAACTGGCCCGAACGGCCCTGGCCACCGAACCCCTCTCGAAGACCCAGGTCTGACCGGTGTTGAGGTCCGTGGCCACCGGGAAAAAGGGAATCTTCATCTGTTCCAAGTTTTTCACCTTGGCCTTGGTCTGGACGAATTTTTCCAAACGGTCGCCCTGGACCGGTCCCATTTTGGAGTAAACGACGGAATAATCAAAAATATCCTCCTTCTCGATGGAAAAGGCCAGCCATTCCAGGTTGAGGCTATTGGGATCGGCCGCATACAACCCGCCGATAAGACTCCCCACACTGGCGCCCACGATCATGCTAATCGGGATCTTTTCCTGTTCCAAAACCCGGATCACCCCCACGTGGGCAAAACCCCGGGCCGCCCCGCCACCCAGGACCAGGGCGATTTTGGGGTACGTTTTGGTCTCTTTAGGTTTCGGCGTAGTCCCGCAACCCCAGAGAGCCAACAACCAGAGGCAGGACAACAAACTTATCCAACGAACATTTTTCATAATCTCTAAAACTCTTTTCTTATTTCTGAATCGATTATACCCTATCCCCAGGGGAAAGCGTCAAGGTGGAAGGTGACTTCCTTCTTGTTCGGGTTAAGATGGAAGGCCGGACAGGTCCTGGATCCGGGACAAAAGATGGCCCGTGAACCCCTCAGCCCGGCAGGGGTCCGGTTCCTGGAGCGGTTCACCGATCCGCAAGGTAACCCGGATTCTGCTGCTCCCGGATAGTCGCTCGTAATCGATGCCCACCGGTAAAAACGGAACGGGTCTCAAGGCTTGTTTATTTTGCAGCCTCAGAATCACTTGCACCAGCCTCCATTTCCCCGGCCCCATCGCCCCGGGATAATAGGTCCCTTCGGGAAACAACACCAAAAAAGCTTCCTGCCGCAGCAGGGAGCCTATTTCCCGGAATGTGGCTAGGCTTCTAATCGGAGACTCTCGATCCACCGGGATCCCACCCAACCGGCTGATGAGATAGCGACCCAGGGCGGAGCGAAACAACTCCTGTTTGGCAAAGAAATACAGGGGGCGGGGGACCACCTGGCCAAGCAGAGGGACATCCCACCATTGTTGATGCTTAGGGATCAAAAAGGCCGGCCCCTTTTCCGGGAGATTCGACCAGCCCTGGGTGCGGATATTGAACTTCAACGGGAGAATGAAGCGGGCTAGCGTCCGGGTCAGCCCGAAAATCAGATCGGATCGTTTCAAGCCATGATAACCTCGCATTAATAGAGCAAAAACGCTTCCCGGATTTTTACAAATTCTTCCAGCCCCGGCATCCAGGTCGCCTCAAGCTCCGAAACCGGCTGTCCGGCTTCCAGCGCCAGGCGGAGAGGCTGATCCCCGATTAACAGGTCTATGGGCCTTCGTTCGGTCTCGTATTCATAGGGGGGTTCTTTCCATTTGAAATCTTCGGGGTACAGCTCCCGGACCGTCTGCAGGAGAATCAAGGCGGTGCGGTAAGGCTGAAAAACCCGGCGGTCATAGACCTGAAGAAAAAACCCGCGGCACACTTCCCCTTGCCACTTCTGAAAGGTCGGACGAAAAGCGGTCTCCAATAAGTTCACCCCGGGAATTGGAAATTCATTCAGACGTTTTGTTACCCGGGAGGGGTCGATAAAAGGGGCGCCAAAATATTCAAACGGCCGGGTGGTTCCCCGGCCTTCGGAAATATTGGTTCCTTCCCATAATACCTGTCCGGGATACACTACGGCCGTTTCCAGAGACGGCATATTGGGTGAAGGGGGAACCCAGAGCCGGGTGGTTTGATCGAAGAACATGTCCCTGTTCCAACCCGTCATGGCGGCAACGGACAAATCGGCCCCGATCCCCAGGACCTGATTGAAAAGCCCGGCCAGTTCCCCCAGGGTCAGGCCGTGGCGCATCGGAAGTTTCCAGACGCCGACGAAAGAGGTCAGGCCCGCTTGCAGTACGTTGCCTTCCACCGTTTCCCCTCCCAACGGGTTGGGCCGATCCAGCACCACTACCTTTATCCCGAACTTTTTGGCCTCCTGGAGCACATTGGCCAGGGTGGTGATAAAGGTATAAACCCGGGTGCCTACATCCTGGAGGTCCACCAGCAAGAGGTCAATCCCAGCCAACATTTCAGCGGTAGGCCGGCGGATGCGGCTGTATAAGCTGAAGATGGGCAGACCCGTGGCCGAATCACGGGCATCCGGGGTTTCCACCATGTTGTCCTGCTCCGTCCCCCAGAACCCATGCTGCGGGGAAAAAAGGCAGGTCAAGTTGTTTTCAAATTTACCCCGGAGGAGATCTTTGCTATAGTAGCCGGACCTGTTGATGGAAGCCTGGTTGGAGAGCAGGCCCCAGCGTTTATTCAACAGCTCTCGGGGCGGCTTGTTCAGAAAGACTTCTAAACCCAATTGCACGGTTTAAGATCCCCCTACCCATGGATTTTCTGAAAATTTGATTATATGGGACCATTAACAAAAGTCAAGAGAAGCCGCAGGGAATCATGGGGAGCCATCGGGTTCGGCCTTCTGCTGGTGCTGGTGACGTTCGGGACGGTCTTCGCCCAAGATCAAAATTCGGCTGACCTAACGCCGGGACCTCTTCCTTTTACCTGGGGCAGGCCCACCCCGGTCCTGGAGATCGGATTAGGGGCTTATTTTTCCAGAGGCTGGGATTCCTGGCAAATCAGCTTCCCCAGCACTAAGGGAACCGGCCGTTCGGTGCTCGACTTCAAGGATCTGGACAGCACCCTGCCCTATGCCTCCCTGGTCCTTTCGCATCCTCAATCGCTCGTAGGGTTATCGGTCATCGTCGGCTCAGGAAGCGGAACCCAAGGCAGCGGCCGAGATGCCGATTATCTTTCCGGCGGGTTAACCTACGACGCGCTCATGGACGTTTCCCCTGACACGACCTTCTGGTCCGCCGACCTTCAGACCACCATATCCTCCACCTCCGGAACCCTATGGTATTTGAAACCCTTTATCGGCTGGCAGCAATACCGAGAAAAATTAAAAATGACCCACGGCCGTTGGACCACCCTACTGGGAGTCCCCGCCGATCAGCCCATCCTAGGACTGGACTCCCGCTACGAATTCAACTGGGAGGCCTTGCGCCTCGGCCTGGCCGGCGGGATCGATTTTATCAAGACCCCGCGTCCCGGGCTCCAACAAATGGGAATCAAAGCCTCTTTCGCCCTTTTTCCTTACACCCATTACCGGGGGGAAGGACGCTGGAATCTGAGGGCGGATCTTAGCCAGGCCCCCAGTTTCGTTCATCAGGCCGAAACCACCGGATGGGGTGGCGGAGAGGCACTCTTGGGTCTGTATTACCGGCCTGGGGCTCATCTGGAATTTGAGGGCGGGGCCCGTTACTTTTTCTTTCAAGCCGAGGACGGCACCAACCTTACTTATATTGCCGATGGCACCACGACCGTCTCCCGACTGGATGAAGCGAAATCCGAACGGGTCGGTTTTTATCTACAAATCACCGGGAGGTTTTAACTCATGGCCCTGAAACCCTTTCAACAAGAATTCGCCCGCTTTTTAGTCGAGACCGGGAGCCTCTTTTTTCGGCAGGGGCTGGTTCTCAAGGACGGCCGACCCAGTCCCTATTTCGTCAACCTGGGGAAATTTTCCACCGGCAAGTTAAGTTACCGGTTGGGTTCTTTTTTTGCCCGTTTTCTGGTCGAATCGACCCGACTGCCGGAGGTGGACATTATTTTGGGCCCCTCATACAAGGGCAGCGCCATCGCTCAGGCCACAGCCATCAATCTCTGGCTGGAGCATCGCCTGGACCGGTCTTTCGAATATGACCGGAAAGAGGTCAAAGCCTACGGCGAGGCCTCCGGACAAAAAAACAGGATGGTCAACAATACCTTCTCGGACGGCTGCGGTTTATGGATCGTCGATGATGTGGGGACTTCCATGGCCACCAAATATGACTTGCTGGAAAAGATTGATCAGGAGACGGTCACTAAAAATATCTCCCTGCGCATCGTAGGCCTCTGCCTGGGAGTTGACCGCCAGCAGACCACCGCCTGTTATGACGAGTCCGGAAAAATCATTTTGGGAAAAAAGGGCGTCGACGCCATAAGAAAATTTACCGAAAAAACCGGCGTGCCCGTATTCTCGTTAGCCCCCATTTCCGAGGTGATGCACTACCTTTACACGGAGCAGATCCCGGTATTCATCGAAGGGGAACGGCAACCTATCTCCCCGTCCCTGAAAAAGGATTTCGACGATTATATGGCGAAATACGGAATCCTGGTCTAACCATGGAAAAAGAAGCACTGCGAAAAACATTCCAGGGCCGGGGCCGAAAAATCGAAGATCGTCCGGATCTCACTCCGGCGGCCGTCTTGGTGCCTTTGTTCCAAAAAAATCGTCGCACCCATATCCTGCTCACCAAACGGACGGAAAAAGTGGACCAGCATAAAGGCCAGATCTCTTTCCCCGGCGGGGCGTTTAACTACGAAGATCTGGATTGTCTAACCACCGCCCTTCGGGAAACCGAGGAGGAGATCGGGTTGGCCATGGACGCCGTGGAAATCCTGGGCGAATTGGACCATACGGTAACCATCACCCAATTCAAGATCTGCCCCTATGTGGGTCTGATCCCCTACCCCTATCCCTTTCAACTCAGCCCCTTTGAGGTAGACCGACTGATTGAACTGCCTTTGGAAATCCTGTTGGATCCCTCCAAATTCAAAGAAGGCCCCTTTACCTGGGGGGGGCGTACCTTTCTGAATTACTATGTCGAGTACCAGGGAGATTTCATCTGGGGGGCCACGGCCCGGATTTTAAAAAATTTCGTGGAAGTACTTTACAGGGGAGAAGATTTGGTGTAGTTTATTTTGTTAAGGTCGGGACGTGGCTCAGTCTGGTAGAGCACAGCGTTCGGGACGCTGGGGTCGCTGGTTCAAATCCAGTCGTCCCGACCAATTAATTTCCTTCCGAACCAGAAAGAGAAAATCCCATGCGCCGGCGAACCCTATTGATCGTGGTTATTCTCATAGCCTTTGGGCTGAATATTTGGGGTTGCAGCCCCTATTCCCAGCAGGTGGTCCCTTTCAGGATGCCCGCCGCCTATCCCAATATGGTCAAAGTCGCCGGGTTGGAAATCGGGGCCAAGGCCTTCCCGGAACCCAATGAGGCCCAGGAGGTCTTCGGGTTCGATGTCCGGGGAGCCGGACTGATGCCGGTCCAGGTGGTCATCGACAATAAGGGAAATTATCCCCTGGAAATCAGCCCCTCCCAGACTTTCCTGGTGGACAGGCAGAACAATTTCTGGCCGGTGTTAGACAAACGACTGGCCTATGACCGGGTGGCCCGGAGCGCCCAGCCGGCGGCCGTCGGCAGCAGCGCGGCAGCTTCCGGATTTTTAGCCGGCGCCGCCGGGGCTTTGATCGGGGCCGCCATCGGGATCGTTGCCGGACGCCATGTGGGGGAAGCGGCCTTGAAGGGGGCGGCGATAGGGGCCGCGGCCGGGGCGACCCTCGGAGGCGCCCAGGCCCTCGGATCCCATCCCGTCTACCAGGAAATTTCCGACGATTTAAGAACCAAGTCCCTGGAAAACCGCCCCATCCGACCCCTGGAAGTAGTCCAGGGCTTCATCTTTTTCCCGGGAGAAGCATCCTCAGGGAAAGAACTGCGGCTGCAATTCAAGGAAATCGGCAGCGACCGTTTTTTGAACGTGGCCCTGCCCCTATATTAAACCGCCAGACCCGGGGCGGGCACTCGCCTAGATCAGAAAAAAAGGGACGAAACAACTTCCTAACCGGCTAATATTAATAATCAATTGACAATTGATTATTGATTATTGATTATTGATTATTGGCCAGGTTGCTGGTCAAAGAGGCTAATTTCGTATTAACCCCCCCTGCCCCCCGGCGGGCATCCCGATTCCCGTTCACCCCATTCACGTTTGTTTCTCAACTGACTTTTCAAATTTTTTATGCTATTTGTTCGAAATGGGGGAGTTTTCCTTGATTCAATACCGTTGATTTCCCATGGGTCCTTCGCAAAATGATCGAGGTTAAGATGAGCGATATCAAACTGTTAATTGTGGACGACGAACATGATTTTTTGGAGACCATGGTGAAACGCCTCGAGAAAAGAAATTTTTTGACCCAAGGGGCGGAAAACGGGGCCAGGGCGCTGGAACGGATTGAACATCAACCCTTTGATGTCGTGGTGCTGGATGTGATGATGCCTGGAATGGACGGTATCGAGACTTTGCGTGAAATGAGAAAGAACAAACCCCTCATCGAGGTGATCATGCTGACCGGGCATGCTTCTCTCGAATCCGGGATTGAAGGTATGAAACTGGGCGCCTTCGATTATATTATGAAGCCGGCGAATATTGAGGACTTGGTAAAAAAAATTTACCAAGCCTCTGAAAAAAAAACCGCCCACGAGGAAAAAATCAGAAGCGCCTCCGGGAAAGATCTCTCCGGATAAGGTCTCGGGACCAATCACGAGCGACCCGTCCGATAAGGATGAACGCACACGCGCCCTTTCTCAAAATAGGGGAATCTTTTGTTTCAAACATTGTTTGAAGAGGTGGCCCTGCCCTTGATGGTTACCGACGAAAACGGGGGCATCCTTATTGCGAACCGGGGAGTAGCGCAGGCCAGCGGCTATTCGGTATCGGAACTGTCGACCCGTACGTTGAGCGACTTGTGCGCCCCCTATGAAAGGGGGCGCTTCCTTTTTGTCCATTTATCCAAAATCAAGGAAACCACGGAAATCGATGTTGATTTTCAGAGAAAAAACGGGAAGTTTTTTATGGCCCACCTATCCTTTTCGCCCTTTCAGCATCAAGGAAGGTTTCTTTTGTTTCTGGTGCTTAGGGATGTCACGCAGCGGCGGGTGCAGGAAGGGAAAAAACGGGAGGACGAGAATCAATATCGAAAATTGCTGGAAGAAAAAAATCAACTGGAAGCGCAACTGCAGCGTTCCCGAAAGTTAGCGGCCCTGGGGGAGCTTTCGGCCGGCGTGGCCCATGAAATAAATAATCCGCTGGCGGTGATTAGCGAGGAGGCCGGCTGGCTGCAGGATCTCTTGAACCGGTCCGAGGGCCGAGACCTTCCGGAAATAGCCGACTTCCGAGATTCCCTGAGGGAGATCGTTCAGCAGGCCAAGCGGTGCAAGGAAGTTACCCATAATCTGCTCCGTCTGGGACGGCCGTTGGACACAGCGGTTCAGGCAGTGGAAGTCCGCGGACTGCTCGAGGAGGTTATCGCCCAGAAGGTTCGAGAAACCGAAGGACGGCCGATAAAAATCAGCGGGGAATTCGATTCGGAACTCCCTTCGATTCCCAGCGATCGGATCTTATTACGACAGGTTTTTTTGAATTTCCTCAATAATGCGGTGGATGCCCTTCCCGAAAAAGGCCGGATCACGGTCAAGGCCAACCGGATTCCAGCGCAAGGGATAGAGGTAGCGATAACCGACACCGGCTGCGGAATTTCCCCGGAAAATTTATCAAAAATCTTTGACCCTTTTTTTACTACCAAAAGCCCCGGGAAAGGAACCGGATTGGGGCTGTCCCTTTCTCATACCATCCTGGAAAAGCTGGGGGGAAGCGTTTCGGTCAGCAGCCGGTTGGGTCAGGGAAGCACCTTCACGATACAGCTTCCCTTAGGGGAGAAAGGAGTTGCCATACATGCCGCCCCGGATTCTAATAGTTGACGACGAGGAACGTTTCCGCCTTACCTTGAGCAAGCGCCTGGCTGAAAGGGGGTTTGAGGTCGGGGCCACGGTGGGGACCGGGATGGAAGCCCTGCAGGAAATCAGGGGGAAAGACTATGATGTGGTACTCCTGGATGTGCGAATGCCGGGGATGGACGGCATTCAGACCTTGGGGGAAATAAAAAAAATAAATTCCCAGATCGAGGTCCTGCTGTTGACCGGCCACGCTTCGGTAGACTCGGCAGTGGACGGCATGCGCCTGGGGGCCTACGATTATCTGATGAAGCCCTGTGAAATCGAGGTCTTGGTGGAAAAGATCAACGGGGCTTACGATATCAAAGCCGGGCGGGATGACCGGATCCGCCAGGCCGAGATCCGGCGCCTGGTGGACCGCAGCCCCTCTTAACCTAAGTTTAAATTCTCAGAACAATGGATGGAAGAATTTAATCATACCGGTAATTCCCCGCCAGAAAATTTTTGGCCACCCCCTCCACGCTGCTTTCGCTGTTCATCAGCATATCCATCTGGCGGGTGAAGATCAGCAGCCGTCCCACTAGGTCCAGTTTTTCCTCAATGACGCCGCCTTCATATTTTTGAAAACGGGCGTCCACCCGATCCCCTTGAACTTCCACCGTGAATTCCAATTCCTTAAGAATCTGAGCAATGGCCCTGACCCGCCGGTTCTTCCGGATGTCGTCCGCCGCCCCGCCTTTAAAAGAGAAGGTGATATAATTCTTGTTGACGGTCTGGCCGCAGTAGGCATCCAGGACGCTGTAGTGGTATCCGACCCGGGAACTGAAATTCAGGTATTTATCCGAGATGATGGCGAAGCTTCGATCCCCGAAACGGTCGGAGGCCTGGGGATTGGTCAGCATCTGTTCGCTCATCACCGAAAAAAACCCCTTGAATTCCACGGGCCGCACCTGAGGCCTTTTAAATTCTTCCCGGGTCATGCCCCGGAGCAGTGCCCGAAAAGGCACGGAGACGATCTGATCTACGGTGACTTTGCGCGCATTCTCCGGAAGCTCCGCAAAACCTCCTTCCAGGTTGATCACATAAAGATCCAAGGGAATGGAAGCCTCCAACTTGAAGGACACCCCCGGACTGTCGGAGACCAGGTCACCGAGCAGAAACATCTCCCGGTAGGAAAACTCATGCACCAGCCGGCAGACATCATGCAGGGTCCGGCAGCCTTCCGGGGAGAAATTCGGCGCCTTGGGATCGACCAGATTCAGAGGAACGATCCAGTCGGCTACCTGCCTCAAGACCCGGTAGACCGGCGAATCTTTGACCCGGGAATCCTCCCTCTTGACGAGGGACACCAATTCCGGGACTCGGCCCCGGTAGACCCGGCCCTCGAAGGCATCCACGGTAATTTCCAGACCGGGGGTGATCACCTTCATGGCTTCCCGGGCGCCCAAAATGGCGGGAACCTCAAATTCCCGGGCCAGCGAAGCCATATGGCCGCTAAGGCTTCCCCGTTCGGTAATGAGGGCGGCGGCCTTTTTCATGACCAGGACAAATTTTGGGGAGGAGTGTTTGGCCACCAGAACGGCCCCTTCTGGAAAGTCGAGGAGATCTTCCTCGGAGTGGATCAAAAAAGCCGGCCCGGACCCGACCCCGGGCGAGGCCACCACGCCTTCTTCGAGGAGTACCGCCAGGTCCGACCTGCCGGAAAAGTCTCGAGGTCCCGCCGCCGAAGAGGGCTTTACCAGCAGGGGCCGAGACTGCAAAAGCAGCAGGCGACCCGCCGAGTCCAAGGCCCACTCGATGTCCTGAGGCAGGTGATAATGCCCTTCCAGGCTTTGCGCGTACCCGGCTAAGGTACTAATCTGATCGGGAGAGAGGCAAGGGCAGTGAATCCGTTCCTCTTCCACCGGTACCTCCATTAAGCCTCCCTCGGGATTCCGGATCAGTTGTACGGTCTTGGAGGATACGGCCGAAGCCAGAATATGGAAGCAGTCGTTTTGAGAAACCCGATAGGTGTCCGGAGTGACTACACCGTCCACCGCATAAGGTCCCAATCCCCAGACCGCGTTGATCAATATATCCTTATCCCAGGGCTTAAAGGGGTGGCGCGAATACATGACCCCGCTGGCCACCGAGTCGATCAGTTCCAGGCAGGCCACGCTCATGGCAATATCCTCATCACGGATCCCCTTATTCAAGCGGTAGGAGATGGCCCGTGGGGTGTACAGGCTGGCGACGACCATCGTATAGCTCTGGATCAGTTGCTCCCGGTTTACATTCAGGATAGAAAGGTATTGGCCGGCGAAGGAAAGTTCGCTGTCTTCGCCAATAGCGCTGCTCCGCAAGGCTACCCGCACCGGATCCCCCTCAGGACGGGTGCCGGCTAATTTCAGGGTCAGGCCGTCGTAGGCCTGATAAAGGGCGTCTTCCAACGCCGGGGGGAGCGGAGTCTTGAGGATCAATCCCTGGATTTCCTCGCTGGCCCGGGTAATCGTTTCCGATTGGACAGGGTCAATTTCCATCTTTTTTCGATTGATTTCATCAAAGAGATCATTTTGCTGGAAAAAAGCCTGAAAGGCCTGGGTACTGATCGCGAAACCCTCGGGAACCGGAAGGCCCAACCGGCTGACCATCTCCCCCAAATGAGCATTCTTGCCGCCCACCCAGTCCACCATTTCGGCGTTGATCTCTGAGTAGGGCAGGATAAATTGGCCCTCCGGGAGTTCCTTCCGGGCCCCCACCACGGCTTTGATCTGGGCATTGATTTTATCCACCACTCCAAACAAGACGGGATAGTGATGCCGGGAGAGGTCATCCAGGTTTTTGACCATCCGCAGGGTGTGAAAAATCGCCCGGGTCGACTGGCTCTGGACAAAAGACATGCCGAAAATCTGCTCCCCCTGGAGTTTGACCTCTAGATCGGCCAGGATTTTCAGAAATTCGGTGTTCGACTCCAGCAACATCCGGAAGGAGGAATATTTGAATCGAAAAAACGTGGACAGGTATTCCCGGGAAGGGGCTTTCCCCCTTGCTGTCCAAAGGCGGGACCAATTAATTTTTTTAAGCATGTTTTAAAAAGACGCCTGTCGAAAGAGGAACGGCTCAGATCTTACGTCGATTCCTTCTGCAGCAGCAACCGCTGGTAGGCATCCCTGATTTTGTTGATCAGGTCGTTTATATCGCAGGGTTTCATCAGGTAATCGAAAGCCCCCAGGCGCATCCCTTCTATGCCGGATTCCACTGAGGCGTGGCCGGTGAGCATGATCACCTCCACCAGGGGATTGATTGTTTTGAGCTGCTGCAAAGTCTCGATCCCGTCCATCCCCGGCATCCGGACATCCAGAACCACCACATCAAAAGTTCCCTGTCTGAGGAGGTTGATGGCCGACCTTCCGCTTTCGGCCTCGGCCACCTCCAGTTGGCGCTTGCGCAGGCGCTTGGCCAGGGTCGTTCTAAAATCATCTTCATCATCCACCAAAAGCACCCGAATATCTTCCATCGATCACCTCGCTTGATTATCCCCAGACGCGGGATAACCCCATTACAAATAATTTCAATTGACATCCACAAAAGTACTGATCTGCTGGATCATTTGTTCCCGGTATCCCTGAACCTTACCGGGATCGCCCAAGACCATATCCAGTTGCCGGGTATGCAGAATCAGGAACCCCAAGACCTTCAACCCCTGGCTCAGGCGAACAGGGTCCTGCCGTTCCAGACGGGCGGAGAGGATATCCCCCTTGACCTTGACCCAGAAACCAAACGGTTCCAGGAGGGATTGGATCAGGAGTCCTCGCTGTTCCTTCCGGTAATGGTCGGCACCTCCCCCCTTAAAATAAAACCAGACATAGCTCTCGGCCGTCTTTTCGCCAAAGAAGGCCTCCACCGTGGAAAAATGAAAACCCAGTCGGGTGCTCAAATGGCAGAATTCCCTAGACACCAAGACATAGTTCTTGGCCCCGTATCCCGTCCCCAGTCCAGCCTCCAGGGAACTATCCATGGCCGATTCCGCCAGGATGGACATAAACCCTTTGGTATCTAAGGCCGGCGGACCTTTCCAGGGAATGGCCTGCAGGCCCTCCCAGAGTGCCAGCAGCGGGAGGCACTTCACATCTTTTAAACGAATCGTCTCGCCCTGAACCCCCTCCTTTAATCCGCCGCCCAGGTCGATGACCCACCACTGCATGGGCAGATCATCGCTTAATTTCTTAGCCACCTTTTCCGAAAAGGAAACCTCTCCCTGGTCGTCAAAAAGCTCCCGAAGGGCCATTTCATGAGAAAAACGGATGATATCGTGCAGGGTCTCACATCCCCGGGTGCTGAAGTTGGCCGCCTCCGGATCGGTAAGCGTCAAGGGAGCAATAGTTCTGAGCAGCCGGCGTAAGGTCAGTTCCACCGGACTGCCTTTCATCGGACTGACCTTTTCAGCCGCCCGCCGGATCAGGACCTCGGCCCGCCCGGCGTAGACGCGCAGCCCATCGGCGTCCACTGTGATCAGCTCCCCGCCGCGTATAGTCCGGGTGGCCTCGAGGGCGCCCATCAGGGCCGGGACCTGGAATTCGCGGGCCACAGCGGCCAGGTGTCCGGTGACCGCCCCCTGATCCGTCAGCACGGCCGCCGCCCGGCCCAACAGGGCCGCCCATTGAGGTAAAGGGTTGCGGGTGACCAAAACGGCCCCCTCCGGAAATTGAAGCATATCTACCGTAGAATCCACCAGAAAGGCCGGGCCGCAGGCCACCCCCGGACTGGCCGAAACCCCGCCGTTGAGCAAAACGGGCAGATCAATCCCTTCCGGGGGGAGTTCATGGCCCGCCCTGGCTGTCTGGTCCAGGATCATCAGAGGCCGGCTTTGCATGATTTTAACCGAGCCGTCCCGTTCAAAAACCCATTCGATATCCTGGGGGCCGCCAAAGTGACTTTCCAGCTTTAAGGCCAGTTCGGCCAAGGCGACGGCCTGTTCATCGCTAATGGCCTGGATCTCCCGATCCGCCTCGGCTACGGGCAGCAGTTCGATGCCTTCCTCGGGTTGACAAACGAATTGCTGGGTCTTGGGATGGATTTCTTTTTTTAGGATTCGGGGGGGGTCCTGCTTACTGAGGAGATAAAGATCCGGGGTGCTGCTCCCGTCCACCACCGATTTGCCCAACCCCCAGACGGCATTGATGACCACCTGTTCCTGAAGGACATCCCCCGGATCGGCCGAATACATGACCCCCGACGTCGAGGCGGGGACCATGACCATACAGCCCACGGACATGAGGATGTCTTCATCATGGTAGCCTTTGTTCAGGCGGTAGGTCATGGCCGGGACCGAATATTTGCTGGCCACCACCTCTTTATAGGAAAGGAGCAGGAATTCCGCACTGACATTCAATAGGGAACGGTACTGCCCGGCAAAGGAGGCCTCCTGGGCGTCCTCGCCCAGAGCGCTGCTCCGCATGGAGACGTTAATGGGCCGGCCCGCCTTCTCCGCTAACTGCCGGTAAGCCTCCAGGATGCCTGCTTCCAGGTCGGGAGGCAGCGGGGCGCCGGTAATCAGCTTCTGGATTTCGGCGCTGGTCTCATGGAGCCGGGCCAGATCATTCCCCTCCAGCAACTGGAAACGACGGTTGATCTCTTCCTGAAGCTGATTGGCGTTGATAAAATACTGGTAGGCCGCGGTGGTAACGGCAAAACCCTCCGGCACAGGGAAACCCAGGCGATTCCTAATTTCCCCCAGGTTGGCCATCTTACCGCCCACCTGCCCTATCCAGTCCCGGTTGATCGTTTCCAGGGGCAGGACCAGTTCCCCTTCGGCCACGGGCTTTATATGTTTCAGCTCCCGATCGATTTCTTCCCAGACCCCCTGGAAGACCTCAAACAACTCCGGATAGCGGTTAGCGGTGATCGCGTTCAGGTTCTGAATGATCTTAAAAAGGTTGACCGATAGGGCGGTGCAATTCGCCCGGACAAAGGACATGCCGAAACCGCGGTGACTCTGGAGGGCCTGTTCCAGCTCGTTGATTATTTCCAGGACCTTATCGTTGGTGCTCAGCAGAGATTTGAAATTCAGGTACCGCTGGGTGAAAGCCTGGCGGACGACCTCGATTTCCCTTTCCGCCTTTTGGAGCTTCCCCTCTTTCCGTTTTTTTAAAAAACCCATCAGGTCAATCATGATAACCTCGCCAAGGGATGACTTATTTAGCATCAAATGCTTATCTTTTTCAATGATAATCCGCCGGCCCGGGGCGTCCTTAGTGGGTACCCGCCCGGGCCGGGGAGTTCAGGACCAAGGCACCGCCGGTGGACAGTTGATTTGGTGGCTGGATCATGGTAAAGTAATATTGAAAGTAAATTTACCTTCATGATCAAGACGCTTCTCTCCCAGACCAACCGAATCCTTAAGGGCGCCATAGCGGCGGTGGTTCCCCATAATTTTTTCCCCAGGCAAGTCCTCCTTCGAGGACAAACCCTGACCATCCAGGAAGATTTAGGAAAGGTCCAACACTACGATCTGCGAGCCTATAAAAAGATCATCGTGCTGGGCGCCGGCAAGGCCTCGGCCCGGATGGCGGAGGCCTGCGAAGCGATTTTGGGCGCCCGGATCGACTCGGGACTGGTCATTACCAAATACGGCCACGCTTGTCCATTATCCCGTATTCAGATTTTAGAGGCCGGTCATCCCTTGCCGGACGCCGCCGGCCTGAGGGGCGCCAGGTCCATGATATCTCTGCTTAAACAAAGCCGTCCCGAAGACCTGATTCTTTTTCTTACCTCTGGGGGGTGTTCGGCCCTGTTGCCGGCCCCCACGCCGTCCATCACGTTGAAAGAGAAACAAGGATTAACCGCCCTGCTCCTCCGTTCAGGGGCCACCATTCAGGAAATCAACATGGTCCGGAAGCATATTTCCCAAACCAAGGGCGGGCAGTTAGCCAAACTGGCCTATCCGGCCACCGTAATCAACCTGATCATCTCCGACGTGGTGGGAGATCCAATGGACAGCATCGGGTCCGGTCCTTTTGTTCCCGACCCCTCGACTTTCCAGGAAGCCTGGGGGGTCCTGGATAAATACCGATTGTTGAAGGCCGGATCCCGGACGATCGTCAACCACCTGAAGGCCGGAATCCACGGACGGGCGGTAGAGACCCCCAAGCCCGGGGACTCCTGCTTCCGCAGGGTTCGGAATTTTATTCTGGCCCGCAATCGCTCCGCCTTGACGGCCGCCGCCAACAGCGCCAGGGCCTTCGGCTTCACTCCCCTGGTGCTGACCTCCCAGGTCCAGGGTGAAGCCCGGGAACTGGCCAAATTTTACGGGGCACTGGCCAAAGAAATTCAGCTTTCCGGTCACCCCTTAAAACCACCGGTCTGTCTGATCGCCGGCGGGGAGCCCACGGTAACCGTCAAAGGTCAGGGGCTGGGCGGCCGAAATATGGAATTGGCCCTGGCCGTCGCTCTGGAGATTGAGGGACTGCCGAAAACCGTTTTTCTGAGCGCCGGCACCGACGGCAGCGACGGACCGACGGCAGCGGCCGGAGCGATCGTGGACGGCCGGACCTCGACCCGAGCCTTGAAAAAGGGGATTCCCCTGAAAAAAATGCTGGAGAATAACGATTCCTATCATTTCTTTGAAGAGGCCGGCGGTCTGGTGATCACCGGTCCTACCGGCACCAATGTGATGGATGTACACATCCTTTTAATAAGCTGACCTCCCGCGAATTAGAAGCCTAAATCCGAAATTCAAAACTCGAAATCCGAAACAAACTCGAACGCTCAAAATCCAAATGATCAAAACCTCATACCCCATCATCAGGAATAAATGTTTTGAATTTAGGTCATTTGAATTTGTTTCGGATTTCGTGCTTCGGATTTCGAGTTTAAAGATTCTGTTATTTGCGAGGTTATGCATAGAGGAGGGCCTTACTAATGACCAATAAGCTGGAAATCCTGATCATCGGCGGGTCGGCGGCCGGACCCACGGCGGCCAGCAGCGCCCGGCGGAAAGCGTCCGCGGCCAATATTACCATGCTGGAAAAGGGAGCCTTTGTCTCCGTCGGCTCCTGAGAGCTGCCCTATTACATCGGTGATGTAATCAAGGACCACACGGAACTGATCGCCCGCACCCCGGAGGAAT
This sequence comes from uncultured delta proteobacterium, assembly GCA_963843145.1. Classification (GTDB taxonomy): domain Bacteria; phylum Desulfobacterota; class RBG-13-43-22; order RBG-13-43-22; family RBG-13-43-22; genus CAVQSS01. The sequence goes on along the minus strand of CAWJJC010000006.1, from coordinate 55,764 downwards.
TTCGGAGCAAGCAGCGGATCGACGTCCGGCTGAACCACCAGGCCCTATCCATTGATCGGGCCAACGGCCGGGTTCAGGTTCGGAATCAAGCCAGCGGACAGGAAAGCACCCTGTCCTACGACCGGCTGATCATCGCCACCGGCGCCCGTTCCCGGAAATTGGGGATCCCCGGCGAGGAGGCGGAAAATATCTTCACGCTCAAGGAGTTGGCCGACGGGATCCGAATCCGTCGTTTTATCGACCGGCAGCGGCCTGGACGGGCAGTCATCATCGGGGCCGGCTACATCTCCCTGGAAGTGGCCGAAGCCCTGCGGGAGCGTGGGGTGGAAACCACCATCCTCTACCGCGGCGACTACCCCTACAGCGGCCTGGAGCCGGAACTGGGACCGATCATCGTGGATGAACTGCAAGCCCGGGGGGTGGCCTTCCTGGGTCGGGTCAACCCACAAGCCTTTGAGACCCGAGGTAATCAGGCCGTGCAGGTACTAACCGACCAGGGTTCATTTCCGGCCGACCTTTTTTTTGTCGGCATCGGGGTTCAGCCAAACAGTGAAATCGCCCGCCAGGCCGGGATCGTCCTGGGAGAGACCGGCGGCATCCAGGTCAACGACCGGATGCTGACCAACGACCCCCTTGTTTTTTCAGCCGGTGACTGCTGCGAAAAATTTCACCGGGTCACCGGGAAGCCGGTCTTAGTCCCCCTGGGGGATATTGCCAACAAGGAAGGACGGGTAGCCGGGGAAAATGCCGTGGGCGGCCGGTCGCAATTTCACGGCATCGTGGGCGCCGCCTGCGTCAAGGTTTTCAACCTGGAGATCGGCCTGGCGGGAATATCGGAGGCCCAGGCCAAAAAGTTGGGCTATCCTGCTATCAGTCAGGTGGTGGAGGCCAATTCCCGGGTGGGCATCTACCCCGGGGTTCAGTCTTCATTGCTCAAAATCGTGGCGGATTCAGCTTCCGGGAGAATCCTGGGAGGGAACTGGATCGGCCGGGACGGCGAAGCCCGCAAGATCAATATGTTGGCCGTGGCCCTTTATAATGAAATGACCCTGGAGGAGATCTCCCGGCTGGACCTGGCCTATGCCCCGCCCTTCAGCCCGGTCTGGGATCCCCTGCTGATCGCCGCTAATTTACTGAAAAGAAAGGCGAAAAATTAGATTTCGCTATTAACTCCCTCATAAGCAGATCGATCTCCCCCTACTCTTCCCTCAGGGAAAATTTAAAAAAAGGGCTGGGACCCACCGGTTTGAAAGATTAATAGCCAAATTAGAGCTAATAGGCTATAGTTATTTTACCCTAAAGAACATCTTAGGTAGACATCGGGAAGACTACTTAATTAGCTTATTGGCCTTCAATATTCTCGCGGACAACCTTCTAGGAGAAGCAGATGAACGAGCATTTACGAAATTCCGCCTTTCCGGCCCTGGGGGTCGCCATCCTGCTCTTGATGGGTAGCGCCAATGTGTTTGCCGGAACCCGACAAGAGCAGGTGCACCAAATGGCGCCAAGCGTCATGCCTTTCGCTATGTCAAAGACCGTCCACATCTTCAAAATGACTGAGTCTGGCGGTGTGCAAAGAATCCTCGCCAAAGACCCCGGCGCTTCTGATCAGATTGCCCTCATTCAACAGCATCTCCGGCACGAGGCGGAGAGGTTTCAACAGGGCGATTATTCAGACCCGGCGAAACTGCATGGGGCAGACATGCCGGGACTCAAGGACCTTCAAGCTGGAGCATCCGCTATCAAGGTCTCGTATGCCGTGCTGCCCTTGGGGGCTGAAATTACGTTTAAAACGACCGATCTCCACTTGTTAACAGCACTGCATCGCTGGTTTGGGGCTCAGCTTTCTGAGCATGGCGCCGACGCTAGGTCTGAGTGAGCCAGGAGTGGAGCGGGAGTGAACCGCTGGTGCCGGTTCGAAAACTATTTGGATTCAACAAACGCTATCCGACCCTCCTATCTTCAGACGGATCAAACCCACACCTCCTAAGTCCCCTAGCCATCCTTGATTTTTCTCCTTGCCCACCCCATTAGGCTTATTTTATACTCCTCTCATTGATAAGGAGATCGTCATTACCAACGTCAAATCGGAAAAACGGACACCGTATTCCGGGGGGTCTCAGCCCGTTTTGCCGATATTCGCCAAAGCGAAGCCATCCCACCTTATTCTGGTCCACTGATGAAAGCGAGCATTCTTCCGGGGCCTCGTCCCTTGAATAAAAAAATGCTGGCCTATGCCGGCATCTTTTTAATTGCCCTGGCGGCCCGAGCGATCCCCTTGCTGACCGCGGAGTTAGGGGGCGATGAATCGGTCATCGGGATCATGAGCCTGCGGGTCCTGGCCGGTGAATTCCCGGTTTTTTTTTATGGGCAGAATTTCATGGGGTCCCTGGAGGCCTATTTGAGCGCTGTGCTGGTTCTCGGCCTCGGTCCCCAGGCCTGGGTCCTGGAGCTGCTCCCGGTTATGCTTTCTTTCCTTTTTCTCTTTTTGATCCGGCAACTGGGACGGACCTTTTTCCCCGAAAAGGTGGTGCTGCTGGCCCTCCTTTACCTGGCCCTTCCGCCCTCCTTCTATCTGGATTGGACTCATGAAGCCCGATCTCATTATCCGCTGACCCTGATCTTCGGCAGCATGCTGTTAGTGCTGGTTTCCAGAATTATTTATCAGAAATCAAAGCCGGAAGAACGCTCCCGGCAACTGATCTTCCTGGGACTGATGGCCGGGCTGGGCTGGTGGACTAATCATCTCATCGTTTGTTATCTTTTGCCGGCTTTCTTTTTTCTCTGGCTCTTCGATAAAAAACTTCCCCTGCGCCCTTCTTTTTTCTTAGTGATCATCTTTTTTCTTCTGGGAGGTCTACCCCAGTTTCTTTATCAGGCGCGGCACCCGGATTCCGGCCTCCAGATTCTCCGGCTGATTGTCTGGCCTGACTGGAAAATTATCGCTGTTGACTTTTTTGGTAATGCGCTGCCGATACTGGGGGGAATTCCGTATCCCTTCACTTCGGAACCCGGCAAGATTATTCCTTTCGTCGTCTTCCTGACCCTCCTGGGCCTGGCTTTAGCCTCCAGCCTGATGAATAGAGGAGACGGCCTGGCCGGGCTTTTTGGACCTCCCAATCGAAAGTCCCAGGGGACGGCCTTACTGCTGTTGACCCTGCTCGCTACGGTCGCCATTAATCTGCTGACGGTTTTCAACGTCCGACTCAGCGATTATGACCCCAAATATTTCCTTCCCTATTACACCAGCATTCCCTTCTTTTTGGCTCTTTTTATCGATAAAACCACCTCTAAATCTCTGCTGGGCGGACTGGTTCTCCTGGGTCTGCTCCTCGGGGTTAATTGTTGGGGGTCCCTTATAAAGCCGAGCTGGCCCTTCCTGGTCCCGGAACAACGCCAGGCCGTTGCCCAGCGGAAGAATGCCGATTCGGCCTTAATCCGGGCCATCACGGAAAAGGGGATCCAAAGAATTTACAGTCCCTATTATCCTAACCGACTTACCTTTCTCTCCGGGGAAAAAATGATCGCCGTTGATCCCTACCAGGCCGTTTATCTGCGCTATGCCCAGTGGGTAGACAGCACGGACCGACCGGCCTATTTATACCCCCGACCTGATTCCCTCTGGGTGGATAACCTGAAAGCCTTGGGCGGCGGCTGCCGAAAATCAATGCCTACTCCCGCTTTTGACCTTTATACGGATTTCATTCCTCCCCCCGGTCCTTTTCTCCCTTTAAGCAGGCGCGGGTGGTCGGCCACGGCCAACCGGGAACACCTCCTGACGCGGGCCGCCTTCGACGGAGATGTGGAAAGCGCCTGGTTCAGCCCTCAGAAAGCGGGAGTTTTTTTTCTTTTAGATTTAGGCCGGACTGAATCAATAAATAAAGTCAGTTGGTGGCCGGGCAGTTATCGCCATATTCCGGCCGGCTATCAAATCGAGGTGTCGGCGACTGGAAAAAAATGGCAGGTCGTAACCCGGGTGGCGGACTATGTCGGTCCTTTTTTCTGGTCCGGACCCGGTCCCATGATCAAGATCCGGCGGGGTCGGGTGGAGGCCACCTTTGATCCCGTCCCCGCCCGTTTCCTGAAGATAACCTTAACCCAGGGCCGACCGGATTATTATTGGTCCATCCGCGAACTCCTGGTGTACCGCACCGCCGGGGCGAATAAAAGAATCGCCGTCGGGGAAGGACCCATTCAGGGTTTGGTGGCTTTCCTCCAAGAGCAGGGAGTTAACCAGGCCTATGGAGACCACTGGCTATCCGCCCTGATCCAGGTTGAGAGCAGAGGGACCATTTCGACCGTGGGGTCCAATCACTTTTTGGGAGATAACGGAGAAGTGGTTCCCCCTCCGGATTTTATTGATTTCCTGGAACTCACCCCAACCACAGCGGTGGTTATCGATCAAACCGAAATGCCTGAGATTGAAGAAATGCTCGCCGAGTACGGGGTCACCTTCCAACAGAAATTTTTCGGACCTTATCGCGTTTGCTATCATTTTATGAAAGCCCCCGAGGTTCCCTTGGATCGGTCGAGATGGCGGGCCTCGGCGAACGCCAACCCGCGGGAGGCCTCCCTGGCCCTGGACGGAAACCCCCGAACGCGCTGGACCTCTCTTAAACCCCAGACACCCGACTTATATTTCCAGTTGGATCTGGGCCGAAGGGAAACCATACGGAGGATGACGCTGCGGCTGGAAGATTCCCTTAAGGATTACCCCCGGGATTTAAAGCTGCGGGTTTCATCCGACGGGACGAACTGGCGAAACATGGAAACCCAGTGGGTCTCTGATCTGTATTGGGCCGGGAACCGTTTTTTCAATAAACGGGGGGATCGGATTACCTATTTCTTTGCTCCGGTTTCCTGCCGTTATGTGCGGCTGGAACAACAGGGGTCCGATCCAACCTACTATTGGTCGATCCATGAATTCGACCTGTTCGGGCCGACAGCTCACCCGGCACCTTGACCTTGAATTCAATCAATTCAGAAAAGACCCTCGAGAACACCAATAGCTCCGGGCGGCCGGCGTCCTCCGGGTCGCGAGGTTCCTTGGTCTTAAGAGCCTTCCGACACCGGAATTTCCGGCTTTTTTTCGGAGGGCAGTTCATTTCGCTTACCGGCACCTGGATGCAGTGGATAGCACAATCCTGGCTGGTCTACCGATTAACCGATTCGGCGGCCTGGTTGGGTTTCGTCGGTTTTGCCGGTCAAATTCCGGTTTTTCTGCTCGCTTCCATCGGCGGTGCGGTGGCCGATAGACATAACCGCCATCGCATTCTGGTGATGACGCAAGCGGCCTCCATGCTCTTAGCCTTTTTCCTGGCGGCGCTGAGCCTGACTCAAAGAGTGCAGGTCTGGGAGGTGTTTATGATCGCCTCTCTGCTCGGCGTGGTGAATGCCTTTGACATACCAACCCGACAGGCTTTTCTGATGGATATGGTTGGGCGAGAAGACCTTCTGAACGCCATTGCCTTGAATTCTTCGATGTTTAATGGGGCGCGCATTGTCGGTCCGGCCGTAGGAGGCCTGTTAGTGGCTAGTATCGGTGAAGGGTGGTGTTTTTTCGCCAATGCCGTCAGCTACCTGGCGGTCATTGCCGGGCTGCTGCTGATGAAGATCGATTTCCCGACCCGAGTTCCCCAGACCGACTCGGCGCTGCACAGCATCATCGACGGTTTTCGCTATGTCGGAAGGACGGGGCCGATTCGGGCCTTGTTGATCTTACTCGGACTGATCAGTCTCCTGGGAATGCCGTATGTCGTGCTCATGCCGATCTTCGCCGATCGCATCCTGCACGGCGGGGCTCGAGGGCTAGGCCTGTTGATGGGAGCCTCCGGGGTGGGCGCCCTGATATCCGCGTTACTTCTCGCGGCGCGGCGGGAGGTGCGTGGTCTGGGGCGCTGGGTCAGTTTTTCGGCCACCGGTTTTGGAGTCAGCCTCATCCTGTTTTCCCTGTCCCGATGGTTCTGGCTTTCCGCGGCCCTTCTTTTGCCGGTGGGTTTCTGCCTGATGGCGGAAATGGCCGCCTCTAACACCCTCATTCAATCCATGGTCCCGGACAAGTTGCGCGGACGGGTCATGTCCGTCTATTCGATGATGTTCATGGGCATGGCCCCGTTCGGAGCGCTCCTGGCCGGGGCCATGGCCCACCATCTAGGGGCTCCGATCACCGTAGCCCTCGGCGGGGTTGTAGGCGTGATGGCTGGCCTGGGGTTTGGATACCGGTTGCCGGGTCTTAGACAGGAAGCCCGGGGAATGATCAGTACCCGGCCGCCGAAGGGCGGGACCGTCGCTGGAACAACCGGAATAGAAAGAACCCTCCCCCCAAAAAACCAAGGCCTTGATGAGAACCACCCCCCGAGACCGCTTCCATTCAAAAACCAACAAAAAGGGACAAGGGAAAAGAACAAATAAAATACTTTTGCCCCTTTTTTCATTTTAAAGCAGCTACCGGTCTATGAGCCTCCACTTTCACACTGGCTATGGAACGGATTCCGGCCTGCAATTGCTCAGGAGAAAGGTTCAACTGCTCCATAATGGTCTGCCCCAGCGGGTCGCCTTGAAAGAGATCCCCAGGGACCGGGGTTTCACCGACCACGCGCACCTCCTCAAACCCGGCGGCTTGAATAGCGGCTAGATACTCCTCCCGCCTGACCGCTCCGGATAAACAGGCCACATAAGCCCCGGCCGACTCCCGAATGGCCTGGGGGATTTCTTGAAGCCAGACAATATCGGAGATCATCAACCTTCCTCCAGGCTTCAGGACCCGCAGGGCCTCTTGAAATACCTGTTTTTTATCTGGCGCGAGATTGATGACGCAATTGGAGAGGACAAATTTTTTTTTAAAGTTGTAATTAAAAAAAATCGATAAGTTGGACAACTAGTCCCATCAGGTAGGCTTGAAGAAGGGAGCGCGTCATGAGAATTAAAACGAAACTTTCCTTAAATGCCGCCGTAGTCTTGGTCGCCATAGCCATTATCATCATTTCAGCCCTCATCAGCGCCAGGATAGTCAACCAGAACATTCAGGAACTGACCCAAAAAACAACACCTTACCAATTAAGGGCCCTGAATCAACAACGGGCGCTTCAGGCCCATACCACCAATCTGGTTCATCTTTCGTCCACCAAGACCCTGGAGGAGTATAAAACTTCGGTGACGAGCGCTTCGGAATCCCTGGCCCAGCTCAACAAGACTACCGCCGAACTCGACAAGATTAAGGCCGTTTCCGGCAGTGAGGACAAAACCATTTCCAATATTACCAAGGATATTCAGAATAATACCGAACGGAAGCTGAATGCCTGGGGAAAAGCCTTCGCGGACTCCAAGCCCATTCAAGAGAAGCTCAAGGAGGCCTTGAATCAATTGGACAACCTCCTGCGAGGCTTGCAGAAGAGCAGTTCCAGCACCGTGGTTAAAGGGGTGGACAATTTGCTGGCCTCGAACCAACAGCTCAATAGTTTTCTCGTCGTTAGGGATAGTCTGAAAGATCTGAACCTACTCATTGCCAAAATTCCGGCAACCGCGGATAAGCGCTCCGTGGCCGTCATGAGGGATAATGCGACCGGAATCATTAAGAACGCCGTCCAGGCAGTAAAAAGCGTCAAGGGAATGGATCAGCGGGTTAACGAGATTTCCCGGAAAATAGCCGCCTTTAATGAAAAGATAGCCGGGAACAAAGGACTGGCCTCATTGCAGCTCAGGAATATCAGTGACGAGGACGATAAGCAGAAAGAGAAAATCGAGGGTCTGGCCAAGGAAATAGGTTACGAGATATCCTATTTGTTGCCGGCCGTTGAAAAAGAAATCAATAATGGCAACGCCCAACTGAAGAGCAATACCGACGAGATGTCCAGAAACCTCGACTCGTTGGGAAATACCAACCAGGTTTTATCCTTGTCCTCGGGATTGTCCCTATTGAGCGCCTCCCTGGTGACCTATCTCAACAGTTGCCTGCACGCCAAAGACATGAATGATTTCAGTCAGCAGGTAGCCACTGTTTCCAACTTGTTCCAGGAAGCCAATAATTCCGGGCAGAAACTGAGCGCGCTGCTCAAGAAAGGAAATCACCCCAACGAGTTAAAAATAGTTGCGGCCTATAACAACACCTTGTCCGGCGTCAAGGCCTCTTTTGTAGGTTCGGAAGGGGTTGCCGAAAAAGTAAAGGCCGCCATTCAGAGCACGGAAGAACTCGAGAAGCTGAACGGCCAGGTGCGTGGGATTGTGGCCAAACAGATCGAAGAAAGTAAGAAGGAAGTTTCACTGGCCGGGGTGAACCAAGAAAATGTGGTCCTGGCCCTGAACCGGGCGGCTCAGAGAAACCTGACCATGGTCATCGTCATCGGAGTGCTGATCGGCGCCGTGGCCGTGCTGATGAGCCTGGGCATCAGCCGCTCCATCACCCGGCCGATCACCAGGGTCATCGAGGGGCTTACCGAGGGTGCGGAACGGATGGCCTCGGCCTCGGCGCAGGTCTTATCGGAGAGCCGATCGTTGGCCGTAGGCGCCTCCGCCCAGGCGGCGGGAATTGAAGAAACCTCTTCCTCTATGGAAGAAATGGCCTCGATGACCAAACAGAATGCCGGGTCGGCTCATCAAGCCAACAGCCTGATGAAGGAAACCGCCAAAGTCGTGGAGGAAGCCAATGTCTCCATGAATGAGCTGACCCGGTCAATGAACGAAATCACGCTAGCCAACCAGGAGACGGGAAAGATCATTAAAACGATCGATGACATTGCTTTTCAAACCAATCTGCTGGCTCTGAACGCCGCCGTCGAGGCGGCCCGGGCCGGGGAGGCGGGGGCCGGGTTCGCCGTGGTGGCCAATGAGGTCCGCAACCTGGCCCTCAGGGCGGCAGAGGCCGCCAAAAGCACGGCCGGTCTGATCGAAGAAACCGTCCTCAAGATAAAGAACGGTTCGGAAATCGTCCATCAAACCAATGAAGACTTTGGACGAGTAGCCCAGAAGGCCCAACAGGTGAGCAATGGGGTGAACGATATCGCCCAGGCCTCTTCCGAACAGACTCAGGGTATCGAGCAGATCAATAAGGCGGTAGCGGAAATGGACCGTGTGGTTCAGAAAAATGCCCTCAGTGCCCAACAGTCCGCCGAAGCGGCCGAGGAAATGAATTCCCAAGCGAAAACAATGAAAGAGTTCGTGAACGATCTTTTTGTCCTGGTCGGCAAAAAAAACGGCCAAGGATCGGCGGCCAACCTGAAAGCTATCCCCGCTGCGGATAGGAAACCTTTGCTGATCGCGAAAGTTCATCCAGGCAGTAAAAACGCGGCCGGCCGGACCGAGAAAAAGAAAAACAAATCCGGCTCTTTCGAGGTCAACCCCTCACAGGTTATCCCTTTTGAGGAAGAGGACCTGCTTAAAGTCTAAGCCCAAAGCCAGAAATCAGGACCAACCAAAAATCGATTGGCAGCCCCAATCAATTCCAAGGAGGGAACCATGAAAAAAAAACAAACCCTGAGTATTTTTGTGGTCATGCTTTTCTTCGGCCTTATGGGTCTGGTTTTGAACCCGGTCTCATCCAGTGCAGCGGCCGATGACGGCATAGTCATTGGTCTGAATTATCCCGAAACCGGCCCCTACGCCAAACAGGGACTGGACCAGCGCCGGGCGGCGGATATGGCCCTGGAAGAAATCAACGCGGCCGGAGGTATTTTAGGGAAAAAAGTTAAACTGGCCTACCGGGATAGCAAAAGCAATGCTAAGGTGGCCAAAGTGAACGCTGTGGAACTTTTTGATAAGGACGGCGCCCAAATGATATTTGGGGGCTCCTCCAGCGCTGTAGCCATTGCCTCGGGAAAAGTTGCTAAAGACAAAAAGAAAATCTTCTTCGGCACCTTGACCTATTCCACTGAAACTACGGGGGAAGAGGGCCACAAATACATATTCCGGGAATGTTACGATTCTCGGATGGCCGCTAAGGTAACTTCGGCCTATCTGAAAAAGAATTTCGGAGGGAAGAAGTTCTTCTACATAACCGCCGATTATACCTGGGGGTGGACCACCGAGGAGGTTTTCCGGCAGTATACCGGTACCACGGATAAGGACCAGCACAAAGGCATTCTGACGAAGCTAGGGACCAGCGATTTCACCAACGTCTTGAACCTGGCCAAGGAGGCCAATCCGGATGTGCTCATCCTGGTGTTATTTGGGAAGGATATGGAAATTTGTGTCAAACAGGCCTTCGACCTGGGACTGAAGAAAAAGGTTCAGTTGGTTGTGCCGAACATGACGATCGACATGGCAGAAGGGGCGGGGCCAGAGGCCATGGAGGGAGTAATCAGCGCCACCCCTTGGTATTGGAAGATCCCGATTCAGGAAAACTTCCCCAAGGGGGTGGCCTTTGTAAAAAAGTTTGAGGAAAAATTCAAGCGTTATCCTTCCACTTCGGGCGCTTCCGCTTACATCATCATGTACCAGTATAAAGAAGCGGTGGAAAGGGCGAAGAGTTTTGATACCGCGACGGTGATCAAAACCCTGGAGGACCACAAATATATCGGCTTAAAGGACGAGCAATACTGGCGTCCCTGGGACCATCAGTCCATCCAGACGGTTTATGCGATCAAGTGCAAGCCGGCGGCCGAAGTCAAAAAGGATAAACATCAACTCGACTATTACGAAATCATCAATAAAATGAAAGGCGAAGACGCCGCCATCACCCAGGCCGAATGGACGGCCCTACGGACCAAAGTAGGGGCGACGGCCATGCTGGAGGAATAAAAGGAACCAGTCGGGGTCGTTTTACTTAAAACCCTCATCCAGCCAGTCGAAGAGGAAGGAGCCTCGAAATATTCCGGGGGCGGATCCATCAGCGCCCCGGCCTTTTGGAGCAAACTGCGCCCGCGCTGAGCCATTTTCTTGACGCGGGCGTCATCAGGGAGCATCGAGATAATACCGGCGCGGTAGTTAGAAAGTCCGCTGCAATTGCCTGCAGGCGCTGATCTTATGGCCGGCGGCCAAGGCTTCTTCCGCCCTGGCCGCCAGGCGGTCAGCCGTTTTGATCCACCGGGCCTGCCAACTCACCGGGTAACAGGCTTCACCGATCTCAAAGCCCTTGTTGTTGGGGGTCCCGAGGAGGAAACTAAAGCTCCAATCCCTACATCTGGTTGTGCTTCAGGCATCCGTTCCCAGACCAGGCTGACATCCCCCTGGACGCCGTTGGGGATCAAAGGGCCCTTCAACGTCAGAACCTTAACCGTGATCCCTGATTTTGGAGATATCTCAAAGTAAACATTAGTAGGTGGAAGAGAAAAATCGTGGGTCATGAGTAATTTTTCTAGTGATATCGGCAAGTTCTTCCTGTAGTCCTAAACTTCTATTTTTAAAAAGAGACGATATTCCAAACGCTAACCGTTGTTTTTCAATTTACTTTTCCGCTTAATTGTCTACGATATAATTACAAATTTAAAGGTTTCTGCGAGATTCCCCAGCGGTAAATCCTCATGAAGAGATAACCATCATTGATCTCTTCAATTGGACCGATGTTTGCAGGTGTTCATTTATATTTTATATCTTTGTTTCCTTATCTTGGGAACATAGGGTCATTGATATAAATAGTGCGATTTAAACAAAATCAGTGAACCCGTCCATGTATCATGATTTACAAACCCTTAAAAATTCAATGAAGGTCATGAAACAAAGTCCCCTTTTTATGACATCGGAAGCGACCGAACGACCAATCCCTGATAATCAGGAACCTCCCAGTCCAGTAATGTCTGAGGATAAAATTTCCCCCTTAAAAATTGGCCTCCTTGTTTCACCTGTTTTCATTTTTTGCGTCCTGATCATCCTATCCTCGGTAATTTTTCCGGATAAGGCATATGAACCGGTTTGGCTGTTGCCTATCCTTAATCTAATCTTTCTTATCATCATTCCTTATCTCATAGCCGTATTTGTATCGATAATGTTTTTAAAGACAGGCGTGCTGACCTTTCTCTTATTAGGCTCCGGTATGATCTCTTACGGGTTGGGTAGTTTTCTAAGCGGCATAGCCATCGACTATAACCCGAATATCACTGTTATCCTTCACAATACAGGGAGCCTCCTTGGTGGCCTGTTTCATTTTATTTGCGCCATATTATCGTTTTCTTTCACGGAACAGCGTTTGACCGTCAGCAACAGGAGGATAAAGCTTATTGCGGTATATTCCATTATTGCCGCCGGTTTGATTTTTCTCTTTTGGGGGGCAAGTGCGGATATGGTACCCACATTTTTCACCCCGCGAGTAGGGTCGACACTCATAAGACAATGGGTTCTGGGTGGGGCTATACTGTTCTATGAAATAACGGTCATCCTGTTCATCTTACTTTATACACGAAGCCGTCAATTATTCATTTTAATTTATTCCATCGCCTTGAGTTTGATGGGGATCGGTCTTCTCGGCGTCTGGTTTCAAAAAGCGGTCGGTTCCCCTATAGCTTGGTTAGGAAGATCTTCTCAATACGTTGGAGCCGTCTATTTCCTGGCCTCAGTGGTTTCGGTTTATCGAAAAGGAGAGTCCAACCTACACATTGAGAATATCCTGTCCGGTTTCTTCGGTAATTATTTAAAAGAGCGGGTTGAAATCCATACCGCGGAACTCAAAGAGGCCCAGGAATCGTTGCGCCGGGATCACAGCCTCTTAAACTCCATTGCCAACACCAGCCCGGTGGGAATTGTGGTTTTGGATCGGGAAGGAAAAATCACCTTTGCCAACCCAAGGGCGGAATCGATATTGGGATTGCCGAAGAAACAAATCACACAACTTAATTATGATGCTCCTGACCGGCATATCACTCATTTTGATGGCAGGTCTTTCCCCGACGAGAATCTGCCTTTCCGACGGGTGATGGCCGCTGGGCGACCGGTTTTTGAGGTGGAACATGCCATTGAATGGTCTGACGGACGACAGGTATTACTCTCAATCAATGCGGCGCCGATCTTAGGTCCGAACGGACAGGGATATGGAATGGTGGCTGCTATCGAAGACATCACCGAACGGAAGCGGGGCGAGGAGGCGCTGCGGGAAGAGCGCCTACGCTTGGCCGGCATCATCACGGGAACCAACGTCGGGACCTGGGAGTGGAATGTCCAAACTGGGGAAACCGTCTTCAATCATCGTTGGGCCGAAATCATTGGCTACACCCTGGAGGAGATCTCGCCGGTATCGATTGAAACCTGGATGAAATTCACCCATCCGGACGATCTGAAGGCTAGTGGCGAGTTGTTGGAAAAGCATTTTCGGGGCGAGATTGACTATTATGAGTTTGAAGCCCGGATGAAGCATAAGGACGGGCACTGGGTCTGGTTCCTGGATCGGGGCCAAGTGACTGCTTGGACTGAAGATGGGAAACCTTTAATGATGTTTGGGACACACCAGGACATCACCGAACGCAAACAAGCCGAGGAGAAAATCAATCAGCTCCTGAAAGAAAAAGAAATCCTTTTTCAAGAGGTCCGCCACCGCATTAAAAACAACCTGAATACCATGGTGAGGTTGCTCCCACTGCAACCAAGTACGTTGGAAGACCCGAAAGCCGCCGTCGCATTAGAGGACGCCAAGGGCCGTTTGAAGAGCATGGAGGTGTTATACGACAGATTGTACCGCACCGAGAACTTACGAGAGATGTCGATCAAGGACTACCTCCCGCCCCTGGTCGAGGAGATCATCGGCCTGTCCCCCAAGCAATCTTCGATTAGAATCGAATCACGGATCGATGATTTCGTGCTCGGTGTTAACCTATTGTCTCTCTTGGGGATGATCGTCAACGAACTCCTGACGAACGCCATGGAATATGCCTTCATTGGCCAGGACGAGGGATTGATTACCATAGCGGCCACGATCCAAGACCAACGGGTAACGTTGGTTATCGAGGACAACGGGAACGGTATTCCAGGGACCGTGGATATCGAACATTCCAGCGGGTTTGGGCTTCGATTGGTTGGTATGCTGACCAAACAACTCGATGGAACCATTAAGATTGAACGGGGAAAGGGGACCCGGTTCGTATTGGAATTTAAAAGTCAATAAATGACTCTCGGGTTAAATTAACATTTTAAGGTAGGTTCAGAATAGCTAAATCTTTAAAAAGATATCTAATGGTAATTGTTAATTCAAGCACATACTAATGTTGAGGACTTGTAGGTGGAGTCCGGTTTTGGGGTCTCGGCGAGCTGGGATTCTTGACCATCTGATCCAATTGGTCCGGAAGCCAGGGATGAAGTTATTGGTTTTGGAGACGATCGAGCCGTGGAGTGAATCGGTTTCGTTCTAACTGCGATACGGCTTTCATATAAAAGCCCGAGGGGAGGGCAAACTGGTCCGCTGTTCCGGCAAGAGGAGTCCCCGGCGGAGGTGTCATTTCAAGAAGGGTTCAAGCGGAAAAACCTGTGGGGCCGTCCTTCGGAAGTTTTCGAATCAGGAGGTGAAAAAATTGGCTAGGATCGGTTGGAACATTCCGGTTTGAAAATAGTGGCCATAGGGGATGCATTTGGACAGCAGCAGGAAGGAGATATCCGCGCCCAAATCCTTTTCCCCTTCCAAGGTGTCGAAATTTCCACCGCCCTTGGAAATGATCAGATCGGCCTCCCGGATCATTTCCCTCAACTCCTCGGAACATCGAGCTAGAACGGTGCCCGGGACCGGGGCCTGAAGCCCATTGGGCCTAATGGTTGCCACCCGATCCAGGCCCACCATTTCGGCCTCGCTCCGAGTGGCGTCATTCAGCGCGGGCACGCTTCGGACCACAAAGACCACCTTCGGCTGGTAGGCTTCTCGAATCGTTTTCAGCAACAACTTATCGAAGACGATTTCACCGGAATTCTCTCCTAGGTAGACCAATAAGCGGGCTTTCTTTAATTTATCCCGGAAGGCCAGGAAGGATTTTTCTTCTATCGGCTGTTGCAGCTCCTGGCTGAGGACCTTTTCAACTTCTATCGAACGATCGGAGACCATCAGGTCGATGGCGTTTCCCTGGATGGCCAATTGAACGGCTGTAAAAAAGGGATCGGATGATTCCTGAATGAGTTGCTTCAAAGGGGATAGAGTTCCATCCCCCTTTGATTTTGTTCTTCCTTTACGGCCCTGAACGGATCAGGGGTATCGAAGGTCTTCATGATTAAATCCATCACTGCTTCAATCATTTCCGCGCTGGTGAGATCCCAGTCAAGGCCCCGCAAGGCCGGGATCTGAAGAATCTTAATCGTCAGTCCTCTAAGAATCTCCTCGTCATCGGTTAACTTCCGGACAGCGGAGGTGAACATCTTTAATATACAGGGGATGCAATCCGGTTTGATTAACAAATTTTCACCTTTTCATGTTTGACAACGCTCTTAAAAAGGCCACAAGTCGTCACCCCGGCGAAAGTCTATTCCAATGATTCCGCCAGGGGGGTTAGGCATTATACATCGTAATCGGCTACTTAAGTCAAGGGCGGAAGTACTAAAAAAGGGATTGACTCCCTGATGAAGAGCAGATAACCTTGAAAATTATCAACATAACCGAGAGGCTCAACAAAAAAGTCAAAAGAACCAAACCTATGGAGATTGCAGCAGGGGAAGCAATTTGTTGTCATCTCCTGTTCTCTCTTTATGGAATTACATTGGAGATCCAATCCGGTCGGAAAGGTACGCGTTAATTTCCCTTTTCGAAATCAAACAAATTTATTCACAATATCAGAGCGGTTTTCAAAACTCCACCATCTAAGAACAGCCTTTCGGAAATTACCCAGAAGGCTAACGTAGCGAGGGGACGATTTAGCAGAATTTCAAAAATAAGAAAAAATTATTTACCCGATCCCCGCACAAAAAACGATGGGGTAAACTTTGAGCGGTTCACAGTTTGGAGGCTTTCTTCTTTTCCCGGAATTGTCAAACTCTGCGAGTCCCCCGCCAGAGCACGGGGTTTTCCTAAATCAAATTAGGGAATCGGCTTTGAGGATGAAATGGAAGAATCAAAACCAATTTTGACGGACTGTACGCTTTGCTATCATAGCTGCGCGACAAAAGTAACCGTGGAGAATGGGATGGCCGTCAAGGTGGCGGGACTGAAATCCCATCCGCTCAATAAAGGGCTCCTCTGCCCCAAGGGTCGGGTAGCTTTACAGAACATATACGACTCGGCGAGGTTGAAACATCCCATGAAGCGGACAACCCGGGGGTGGGAAAAAATCCCCTGGGATCAGGCCCTCTCCGAGATTTCTGAAAAACTCCTTTCCTTAAAGGAAAAGCACGGTCCTTCTACCCTCGGCGTCTTCAGTGGGTCCATCGGGGTAGAAAACCTGGAGATGGCCGGTCTAACCCAGTTGTTCAAAGCGGCTTACGGGTCCCCCAACTTCTTTTCCGTTGAAAGTATCTGTTACCGGATGAGGATCCGAACCAGGCAACTGACCTTCGGAAGGTATCCCACCGAAGAACTGCATTCCAATCTTTATATCCTTTGGGGCCATAATCCGGACGCCTCGGATTTTCCCTTAAGGATGGCGATGAACGAGGGTTTTAGAAAAGGGGCTACACTGGCGGTCATTGACCCGAAAAGGATCGCCTTAGCCGACCGGGCCGAGATGTACCGGCAAATCAGACCCGGGACGGACGGCGCCCTGGCTTTAGCCTTGATCCAGGTGATCATTGAAGAAAATCTCACCGATCACGACTTCGTGGAAAAATATACCGTGGGATTTGACCGGCTGGTTCCGCACATCCGGCCCTATACCCCGGAATGGGGTGAAAAGATCACCTGGGTTTCGGCCGATAACATCCGAAAGTTGGCCCGTTTGTTTGCCACGACCAAAGGGGCGAGCATCTATCAGGGTACCTGCACCCAGGATCAAACAGCCAATGGAACACAGAACAGCCGGGCCTTTTCAGTGCTGCAAGCCATCACCGGTAATATCAACAATCCCGGCGGCTGGTTCATAGGACCGGGGTTGCGGCTCGGAAATGCCGGACTGGGTGTTGAAGGGGAACCGTTGGGCGGGGAACAATACCCCTTGTTTACCATCCTTCTCGGAAGGAAAAGCCCCTATGGCGTGGTCACCTGCGTGCCCGAGAGCATTCCTGAGAGACTAAAGGCCTTTCTGGCGGTCGGCGGCAACCCGGTCATATCCATGGCCGACTCCAATGCCTTTCGGGAATCATTTCAGAAGCTGGAGATGCTCTTTGTCCATGACCTTTTCATGACCGAGACCGCCGAACTGGCCCATTACGTGCTGCCGGCCTGCTCGCACCTGGAGAAATGGGGACTGGGCTATTCCTATAATGTCTGCCACGGTTTGCCTTATCTCATGTTACGAAAGAAGGCCATAGAGCCCCTGGGTGAGAGTTGGTCGGAATGGCGCTTCTATACGGAACTGGCCAAAAGGCTTGGCCTGGAAGAATTCTTTCCCTGGAAATCGGAGGAAGAATTCGTGGCTTTTGAATTGCGCCCCACCGGCCTGACCTTCGACACCCTTTTACACGAGAAACCGGAGAGGGCCTTTTTCGGAAAAAAAAGTATGAAATCGTGGACAAGACCTTCTCCACGCCTACTCGCAAAATCGAGCTTTACAGCGAGGAAATGGCTCAATATGGATGGCCTGGTGAGGCCAATGCCAACCGTCTCACCGATACGAAATGCCGGGAGCCTATCATGGGGTATCCTGAAATCAAATCCCTTTTGTGCGCCGTCAAAAAGGCCTAAGGCCTGGGGGAAATGATCACCCGAGACAGAGGGTTATGAAAAGGCGAAACACCAATCAGGAACTTTCGGAACTTTTCGGATTTGAAGGAAAAACGGCGTTGATTACCGGGAGCGCCAAAGGACTGGGGAGGGAAATTGCTCTGGCCCTAGCCCGCCAGGGCGCTTCGTTGGTGCTGGCCGATCTGGTTTCTCCTGAGGAAACGGCCGAAGAGATACACCGGATCGGTTCTCATGCCCAGGCCGTCAAAGCGGATATATCGAAGGAAACATCGGTCAGGAATCTTGTTACGAAGGCAGTCGACCAGTTTCGACAGGTGGATATATTAATTAACAATGCCGGTATTTCCCAATTGAAGTTCGAACCCACTGTAGACGCATCGACTGAGGATTGGGACAAGGTCATTCAGGTAAATTTGAGGGGAACGTATTTGTGCTGCAAACACGTTGGGAAACACATGATTCAAAGGGGTGGAGGAACCATCATCAATATTGCCTCTACGGCCGGTTTTATTGGAATTCCCAGGGCCTCTGCTTATTGTGCTTCCAAAGCAGGGGTGATTTTACTTACCAAAAGCTTGGCCGTTGAGTGGGCCAAATATAACATCCGGGTTAATGCCGTGGCCCCCCATTATATGGAGACCGAGTTAACCAAAGGGCTGAGGGATTCGGAAAAAATCTATAAAGGAATCATTAAACAGATCCCTTTGGGGCGTTTTGCCAGGACAGAGGAACTTATCGGCACTATTTTCTTTTTAGGATCTCCTGCCTCCAGCTACATTACGGGAACGGTCTTGAACGTAGACGGGGGGTTTTTGGCTTAGCCCGGACAGGAGGAAAAATTATGGAGGCTGAATCAGGGGCGAAACGGTCCAAGCGTAATGAAAACATTTAAAATCATAGATGAAAAAGTTTTAAATAACATTGTTCAAGGGATTAGTGCGGCGGTCATTCTGCATAATCGGCAACTCAAGGTCATTTTCATTAATGATCCCTTTGAAGAAATTTTCGAAATCAAAAAGGAAAATGCCTTAGGGAAAACACCCCTTGAATTTCTACCGGATTTCGACCAGAGGCATAAAGATGCCATTGTCAAGCGATTAAATAGTACCTTGCAAACCGGTGTAAAGAGCCAGACCCATGAATTTACTTATTATTCACCCAATGGCAACCTGCACTATCTTTCAGCTAGCTCTATTCCTATTTTCGACCACTCCAATCACATCACCTACGTCATGTCCATCGTTAATGACCTGACCAATCAAAAGAAATTGGAAAAGGAGGTCGTTGAATCCGCCAAATTATCTTCCATTGCCGATGTGTCCTATACGTTAGCCCATGAAATCAACAATCCTTTGACCGGGATCAAATTAGGCCTTTCCACGCTATATGGAAGTCTTGAGAAAAAAGAAAATATTCAGATTTTGGACAGTGTCATGAAAGATCTAAACCGTATTCAAAAAACGGTTAGCTCTTTCTTAAGAGCCAAGAAAACCGAATATCGGATTAGAAAAAGAAATCAGCGGATCATAGGAGAAATCGTTGAAGAAGTCCTCTTTCATTTAAGAAGTCAGTTAGAGTCGAAGAACATCACGGTGAAAAAAAAATTATGTACTCAAGACCTAGATATTTTTATCGACCGGGATCGGATTTATCAATTATTGCTAAACCTGTTTTTGAATGCCTCGCAAGCCATTCCGGACAAGGGAAAGATCACCATTTCTACCCGGATAAACTCACCGGAAGAAACTCTTTCGAGCGAAACATCTTTTTTGTGCATCTCTCTGGCCGATACCGGGATCGGGATAAACCATAAACATTTGCCGGATATTTTTAAACCCTTTTACAGCTTAAAACCAGGGGGGACGGGATTAGGATTGTCCATTTGTAAGGAGATCGTCTCCGCCCACAAAGGAATCATTAATGTAGAGAGCCAAAGGGGAGCAGGAACCATATTTACGATTTATTTACCTCTTATTGACCAGGAAGGATCTGGGCCTTGGAGATAGCCAGAAGTATTTTAATTGTCGATGACGAGGAGAATATCAGAAAATATCTTGGCAATTCCCTCTCTCAAGATGGATTCGAAGTCTATTCGGCCCAATACGGAAAGGAGGGCTTGAATCACTTAATCCAGAAACACATTGATTTGGTTCTCCTGGATTTAAATCTTCCAGATCTCAATGGTCTTGAGGTGCTGAAAGAAATAAAAAAAATGGATGCCCAGACCAATGTGATTATTATCACCGCCTATGGGGATATCAGCAGCGCAGTAGAAGCCATTAAATTGGGAGCCTTTGATTATCTTCCCAAACCTTTTGATTATAATGAGATAAAAATCGTTATTCAAAAGGCCCTGAAGTTAATCTCCTTAGAAAATCGAATCGAGGTCTTGGAACGGCAGATCGATCGCTACCAGTATGGAGAACTTATAACCCGGAGTCGAAAATTTTATGAGGTCTTGAATTTGATAGACCGCATTGCCGAAACTTCCAGTACGGTAATGATTTATGGCGAGACCGGAACGGGGAAAGAATTGGTGGCAGCCATGATTCATAAAAAAAGCCAAAGGGCTAAGATGTCTTTCATTACTGTTGATTGCACCTCCCTTCCCGAAAATTTGTTGGAGAGTGAACTCTTTGGACATGAAAAAGGCTCTTTTACCGGTGCCATCGGATTGAAGAGGGGGTTATTTGAGGTCGCTCACAGAGGGACCCTCTTCCTGGATGAAATCGGGGACATGGAGTTGAAGCTCCAGGCCAAAATCTTGAGGGTTCTGGAAAGCAAGAGCTTTCGAAGGGTGGGCGGGGAAAAGTATCTGGAAACGGATGTCAGGATCATCGCCGCCACCAACCGGGACTTGAAAACCTTAGTCGAAAAAGAACAATTCAGGAGAGACCTCTTTTATCGCCTGAATGTCGTACCGATTTACCTGCCTCCTTTGCGGGAAAGGAAAGAAGATATCTTCCCCTTGATCGACTATTTTATTCAAATGTTTAATAAAAAAATCGGCCGCAAAATATCCCAGGTGTCCAATGAGGCCTTAAAATACCTAATCGATTATCCCTGGCCGGGTAATATTCGGGAATTAAAAAATGTCATGGAACATATGATCATTACGAGCAATACCGAGGTTATCAATCTGGAATCTCTTCCGGCCGAAATCCGCGGCCTGGGCCAAGGTCTGGTTATGCCAGCCTATCAGGGAATACCGACAGAATCCCAAAGACTCCCCGATTTTCGTAAAGCCAAAAAAGAGCTGATCGAGACCTTCGAAAAGGATTATCTCTCTAAATTATTGGGAAAGACCGATTGGAACATTTCGAAAAGTGCCAGAGAAATCCAAATGCACCGAAGCAGTTTTCAACGGCTGATGCGAAAGTACAAACTCTCCCAAATTCCCTTCTTAAGAAACTCGTAAGAAGTACCCCCCCCGGGCAACCTGCTTTTAGAATTTATCCTTCTCGCTTTAACAATAATGTGGCGAATCATTCTTGTAGCATGCAACAGAAATGTGTCATGATTTTAGCTTAAAATATCATTATATTTCAATTAGTTAAAATTTGTTATTTAATTTCAGCATGTTTCCTTTATTTCGCTAAATTATAAATTATTACAATTAGTTATTAAACGAGAACTTCCTGGCATTATTCTTGATATCCTATAGCCTAACATAAAGATAATTTTTAAGAAAGGTGGTGATCCCAATCGGAACCTACATTAAATTTTTCGAAGAAATGACCAAAGGAGACATCCAAGAGGCTGGTGGAAAAGCGGCCAACTTAGGGGAATTGACTCAAGCAGGATTTAACGTACCCTCTGGTTTCTGCGTGCTGGCAAATTCTCTTTATCATCATCTTGAGAAAAATAATTTGCAGCCCAAAATTGATGAGGCCGTTGGTGGTTTTGATTACGAGGATTATGCCATCATCGATGGTAAAACTAATGAAATCAGAGACCTGATTATCTCCGCTCCTATTCCGGCCGATTTATTAAGAGAGTTGACGGATTCCATAGATAAGTTGACCGGCCCGGATCAGGTTTTCGTGGCCGTCCGATCTTCTGTAGCGGTCAAGGGCCTTCCGATCTCTTCCTTTCCCGGGATGATGGATACCTTCCATTACTTGAAAGAAAGGGAGGAAATCCTGACGCATATAAAGCTGTGTTGGGCCTCCTTATGGACTTCGAGGGCGACTTTCAACCGTTATCATAAGAAAATTGACCATCATCTGGGGTTGATCGCCCCGATCGTTCAGAAAATGATTAATCCCGAGATGGCCGGTATTTTATTTACCGCCAACCCGATAACCAGCAGCAAAAAAGAGATGGTCATTGAAGCCAATTGGGGGTTGGGCGAATCGGTTGTTTCCGGCAAATCGATGAACGATTTTTTCTCATTGGATAAAGCAACCCTCCAGATAAAACAAAAGAAGATCGCCAAAAAGACGGTTATGGTTTGCTTTGACGAAGAAAAAGGGGTTGGAAGGAAAGAGATCACTGTGAATCCCGATCTAATGGATAGATCTACTCTTTCGGATGACCAAGTGCAGGAATTGGGTCAAATCGGAATTAAGATTGAAGGGTTGTTTGGTCTCCCTCAGGATATCGAATGGGCTTACGAAAAGGGAAATTTATTTATCTTGCAAAGCAGAAATATAAAAAATCTTAAAGAATAATAAAGGAGGATAATAAAGATGGCACAAAGGACAGTTGATGCCCACAATCATTGGTATCCCAAAGAATACTTGGAATATCTTTGCAGCCGGGGGACCAAGAATTCCCCTAACGGCGTTCACGACGGCGGGACCCATTACCGGATGTGGTATGAGGGTGTTTGTGTCGCCCATATCGACAGAGCCGGCCATTATGATCTGGAGGAAAGAATTAAAGATCTTGATAAGGGCGGTCTAGATACCCAGCTTCTCAGCGTCACCATCCCGGGGCCGGAAACCCTGGAGAGAGATATCGGTATTTATTGGGCGCAAAAGTGCAACGACGCGCTTAAAAAGGCCACTGAAGATTATCCGGGACGATTCTATTTCCTGGCTTCTCTTCCCTATCAGGATCCGGATGAAGCCTGTAAAGAATTGGAAAGGTGCCATCAGATGGGTTGTGTCGGGATTCAAATGTTTTCCAATTTTAATTTTGAACCTATTTTCCTGGAAAAATACCATGGCATTTATGAAATGGCCAACAAATATGAACTCCCTATGCTGATGCATCCGGCCGTTCCTATGACCAAAGACGTGATGAACAAAATGCGGTTGCCTTACCAGCTTTGGGGTTACACCCTGGATACCAGCATGGCCGTCCTAAGCCTCATCTTCCAAGGCGTTATGAAGAAATATCCCAAGTTGACTATTGTTCACGGCCATCTGGGCGGCATGGTCCCTTATTTTGTTCGAAGATTACAGGACTCCTATAAAGGCTATGGAAAGGAATGGGGTGTTGTGTTGGATGAATCGCCGGATATCACCTATAAGAACAGGGTCTATCCGGATACCACCTCCTTTTATCATCCGGCCATGAAGTGCTGCCTGGAATGGGTCGGTCCGGACCACATGTGTATTGGAACCGATTATGCCCATCGGGTCGGCGATCCTGAAGGGGCCATTAAGGCGGTCAAAGAGGTGGGAGAACAAGCCGGACTTACACAAGATGAGGTTGATCTGATCCTGGGCAAAAATTTGGAAAGGCTCTTTAAATTACCGCCTATGAAATAGAAAAGAAGTCTGGGAGGCTTTCCCAAAAGGTCGGTAGAGCCTCCCAGAATAGTTTAGAGAAAGGTCCTTTGGAATTAATTTAAAAAGGAAGTCCAATTCCTATGGAAGTGAAATGGTGTGGGTTTGATTATGGCCAGTGTATCATGGAGCCGGGAGGGCTAAGGAATCCTTTGGTCTTTGGCGATATTTATAAGACACTGGGAAAGCCGGAGTTGATTTCCGATAAAATACAAAAATATAGGATTCTCAAGGAAAAATATGGAGATTATGGACGGATAAAAGAAGGACATCGGGATGAAATCTACAGCTTCGTCCTGGATGATGATCTTCAAGCCATTGAGTTATTCAACCAGAAAGAACAAGCCTTTTTGCAAATAGGAGAAGGGTTGGAAGAAACCCTTTCCTATTTGCAGGTCCGGGGGATAGAGCTTCAAGTCGTCTCAGAAATGAAAAAGACCCTCGGACCGGTAGGGGCCCATGTTATCTCCCGTTTTTTAAAACAACGCGGACTGGTCAAGTATTTTAAAGAGCTAGTTACCCCCCAGGGGAAAATCAATCTGGAAAATGATACTATCAATTTGAAGTATAAAGGCCATACTAAGAAAGACGGAAGGCTTTATGATGTCTTGGCCCAGGAATTAAAGGAACGAGGCATCGAACCGGGGGAGGCCGTTATGATCGGGGACAAACCGGAAACCGATATTAATCCAGCTCACGACCGGGGCTTTAAGACCATTCAATATACCGGTTTTATCGATTTAGGGCAGTCCAAAGCTGATCTGGTCATCCAATCCTTCTTAGAACT
The DNA here is from genome assembly GCA_963843145.1 of uncultured delta proteobacterium. Classification (GTDB taxonomy): domain Bacteria; phylum Desulfobacterota; class RBG-13-43-22; order RBG-13-43-22; family RBG-13-43-22; genus CAVQSS01. Next base: position 31,574 of record CAWJJC010000006.1, on the reverse strand, counting down.
TAAGACAATACTCAAAAAGAAGGAATAAATTCGGTGTTGCAATCCAGGCCCAAGAAGTTAACGGTTGAATTCGAGGACGGTTCAAAGACCACTGTTGTCTTTAACACCCTGCCCCTGTCTTTTCAGAAAGAACTTCTGAATAACCCTTTTTTTAGCCTCCCCAGTCCTTTCCCTGGAAAGGAGAAATATCTCCTTCTGGAATGGGAAGACGGCTGGAAAGAAGTTTTGGAGGTGGATCCGGCCTGTTCCGGAATCAATCGCTATTATGTCATCAGCCGACCTGAAGACAGGGGCAGACTCTCTTTAAACAAATCCGACGGTTATCCGGAACTGATTGAAATCAACCGAAAACCCTTGTCGCTTAAAAGAATCCACTTGGAAGAAACTTTTTCCCTGACGGCCGATAAGTCCATTCGAGAAGGCAATAAAACGGACCATTTTTTCCATTTGGAAAAAACAGAAGACACCCTTGGCGAAATAGTTTTGGCCCTCAAGAAAGCAATAGAGGGCGAAGGATTGGATCTCCGAGAGCTCAAAGATTTACCATCCACCCAGCTCAAGGAATTGGCTTCCAAGATCTGGTTGAAGCTTGGAATCCGGGCGGGTCAACGTCAACAGGACGTATATGATCTTATTACCGCGTTGATTCAATTGACAAAGTAATTTCTTCATAAGTCTATTTTCAATTTCATAAAAGGAAGCCTTCCATGAAACTTTTCGAACCATATTACATGAAAAACAAACTCAAACTCTCCAACCGAATCATGATGCCGCCGGTGGTCACCCGGTTGGCCACCGAAGAGGGAAAGGTCACGGAAGAATTAATCAATCGATATCACCTTTACGCCCGAGGTGGCGCGGGTATCGTTGTCACCGAAGCCGTATCCGTAAAAAAACAAAAAAGCGGCCAGTTGTTACGTTTAAATGACGATGAATTTATCCATGGACTCAAGGCATTAACCGAACGGGTGCACCGGGAAACCGAGGCCAAGATTGCTCCTCAAATTATTCACTTTTTAAAGATTTCCCGGACCGGCTATCGTCAAAAGGTGGAAGACCTGCCCCTGGAGGAGGTTCAGGAAATTCCTCGATTGTTTACCCAGGCCGCTTACCGTGCCCGCCAAGCCGGATTTGACGCCGTTGAGCTCCATTTTGCCCATGCCTACACCATGGCTTCCTTTCTATCCCGCCATAACCACCGAAAAGATGATTACGGCGGAAACCTGGAAAACCGGATGCATCTGGCTATAGATGTTGTCCAGGCCGTGCGTCAGGCCATCGGTGATGATTTTGTACTCGGTGCGCGGATGAATGGCGATGAATTCACCTTGGGAGGGAACTCCCTCAGCCAGACACGTTCTATTGCCTTACGCTTGGCCGAACTCGGTCTGGACTATATCAGTGTTTCGGCCGGAGGAAAGTTTGAAGATGCCATCCCCAGAGAAGGGGAGTCGTTGGATCCCTATACCGGTTATAGTGGAAATCGATCTATGCCTCCTCTTTGGATGCCCGAAAAAGTCAATGTCTATTTAGCCGCTGATATCAAAAAAATCATAAATCAGGCTGGTCTTTATCCCACGATTATTACGGCGGGCAGGATTCCCACAGCCCAAATAGCCGAGAGCATTCTTAATAATTCCGAGGCGGATATGGTGGCTATCGCCCGCCCCATCCTCTGTGATCCTTTTTGGCCCAAAAAGTTCCAGGAAGGGCGGGAAAGGGATATCGTTAAGTGCATTTACTGCAACAAGTGTCGGGAGGCCGAAGGGGCCTTCGAGGAAGTTACTTGTGTTCAGTGGAAAAAGAAAGACGGCAGTATCCAAATACCAAAACCATAAATTCGTAGGCCCCTAAATATTCTTCGAGAGAAGATAGGTAGACATAACTATCTTAATAAAGGCCTTGGTATGAATCTGAATGGTTTTACCCCTTACGATTCAAAAGTAGCCGAAGAGTATGAAAAAAAACGCTGGTGGTTAGGCATAACCCTGGGGGATATGCTCGACAAAGCCAGCGATCTTTATCCGACCAAAGAGGCCCTGATAGGAGAGGAAAAAAGGTATACTTATAAGGAGCTCCGGTCCCAGGTCGACGCCCTGGCTTACAGTTTGCTTCAATTGGGATATGACCCAGGGGACCGCGTCCTTCTCCAACTCCCCAATTGGCCTGAATTTATCATTGCCTATTTCGCCCTACAAAAAGCCGGACTGGTTATGGTTTTGCTGACCATAAACCACACCGCCAGGGAAGTCTCCCATCTGGCCGAACTCACCCAGCCCAGGGGCTGGATCGTACCCGATCGCTATCGTAAATTGGATTTCTTCCCCCTCATTGAGCAGGTTCAAAGTCAAAACCCGTGTTTGAGACAAATTATTTTATCGAGTCCCTCCGGCCCAGCTAAAGAAGATGGAAACCTCTGGTTTGATGACCTGGTAACCAGGCAGGTATCTTCCTCGGAAATAGAACGAACCTTGGAGGCGGCCCGGCCTGATCCGGGAAGTGTTTGCCAGATCTTGCCTTCGGGAGGAACCACCGGTCTTCCTAAGGGTGCCCCACGGACCCATAACGATTATATTTGTAACGTGGAATACACCTCCCGGGCCTGGGATATCAATGTTACCGATACCTGCCTGGTCACTTCGACCGTTGGACATAATCTGGCCCTGCTGGTCTCCGTAACCGGTCCGCTCTTTCACGGGGCGAAAGTAGTCCTGATGGATTCGACCTATCCCCAGGATTTTTGCCGATTGGTCCAGGAAGAAAAGGTGACCTCTACCGGCCTGGTACCCACTTTGATCAGTCGGATCGTTAGTTATGAAGGTCTTGAAAACTATGACCTCAGTTCTTTAAGAAAAATTTATGTCGGGGCGGCTAATAGCCCGCCCGAATTGGTCCGAAGCGTAGAAAGAAAAATAGGCGCGCGGTATATTAATGCCTTTGGAATGGTTGAGGGGCCCTGCGCCCAATCCCGTCCCGTTGATTCTGAAGAAATCCGCTATAATACGATAGGACGGCCCGTCTGCCCTTATGATCTGTTCATTACCTTGGATGCGAACGGAAACCAGAACCCTCCTGGCGTTGAAGGTGAATTGGCGGCTAAAGGCCCTGGGGTATTTACCGGATATTTTAAAAATCCCCAGGCTAACCAGAAGGCCTTTTCCGCCAATGGATTTTTCCGGACCGGTGATCTGGCGGTCATTGACGGGCAGGGGACCATTCGGATCACGGGCCGGATAAAAGACATCATCATTCGCGGGGGAGAAAATATCGCCGCCAGGGATGTGGAAGATCTTATCTCCTCTCATCCCGAAGTGGAATACGTAGCAGTGGTGGGCATGCCTGATCCTGAATTCGGAGAACAGGTGTGCGCATTTATCAAACCCCTGGCCGGGTCGAAAGTTACTTCCGAAGAAATTCTCCGACACCTGGGAAAAGTCGGGACCCCCAGGGCCCAGCTTCCAGCACGGATAGAATTGGTTCAGTACATCCCCCTCACCGCCGCCGGAAAAGCGGACAAAAAGGTCTTGAAAAAGAACATCGAAGAAAAATTAAGGCATGAATTAAATTCCAGATGAAGGAGAACAAATGAAATTAACAGGAAAAACAACCGTTGTCACCGGGGGGGCCAGGGGGATCGGTCGGGCCATCGCCTTGCGTCTGGCCCGTGAAGGTTCCTCTATCGGGTTAATGGATATTCAAAAAGAGGTGGCTCAGAAGACAGCAGAGGAGCTAACCGGCCTAGGTGTTGGAGCTTTGGCCCTGGATTGCGATGTGACCGACTATGAGAAGGTCAAAGAAGCGGTAGCCAGGATCCATCAGCAATTCGGGTCTATTGATATTCTCATTAATAATGCCGGCATGGATGTCTCTAAGTTTTTTGTGGATACCGCGACGGTCCTTTGGGATAAAATGATTGACGTCAATTACCGAAGCTTCTTAAACACTACCCATGTCTGTCTGCCATATATGATTCAACAAAATAGCGGTAATATCGTCAGTCTCGGCTCAGATGCCGGAAGGATTGGAAATTCCGGGGAAGTCCTTTATTGCGGCACCAAGGCTGCGATTATGGCCAGTTCCAAGGCCTTGGCCAGGGAATTGGCCCGATTTAACATTCGAGTCAATTGTGTGAGCCCAGGCCCGGTCCAGACGGACCTCTTAGCAGGGCTTCATGAGGGGGAAAAAGGAAAGAAAATCATGGAGGCCGTGGCCAAAATGATCCCTTTGAAACGCCTTGGAGAGCCGGAAGATGTGGCCGATGTGGTGGCCTTTTTTGTAAGCGATGATTCCAGATACGTGACCGGACAGGTACTGAGTGTCGATGGTGGTTTGACCATGATCGGGTAATCCAGCAAGGAGGTAATAAAATGGATTTCAGTTTATCGGACCAAATTTTACTATACAAACAAGAAGCTAGGGAATGGGTAGAAAAGGTTTTAGATCCCTTGTCGGGACCTTTAGAAGAAGAGGAACGGATTCCAGAAGAATTAGTCGAAGCCTTAAGAAAAGGGAGGTTTTTCGGTCTGACCATCCCCAGGGAATATGGAGGCCAGGGATGGACGGCCGTGGAATGGTTCACTGTTTTGGAAGAACTCTCCAAAGCCTATGCCACCATCCGCTTGGTTGCCCACACCATGAACGGGCTCTTTTGGCGCCCCCTTCTTTATTTCGGCACTGAGGAACAAAAGAATAACTATCTGCCCAAATTGGCGACAGGAGAAATTTGGGCCGCTAATAGCCTGACCGAGCCCGAAGCCGGAACCGGAAAGGATATCAATTCCAAAGCGGTCCGGGATGGAGATCATTACCTTTTAAATGGCCACAAATGGCTCATCACCCTTTTCCCCGGATATACCAAATTGATTTACGCCTTTGCAGCTACGGAAGAAGGTGTTACCTCTTTTTTGGTCGATGTTCCCTCTGAAGGGTTGACCCTCAAACCCATGCCCAAGATGATGGGATGTGTGGGACCACGCCATTACAATGTTTTTTATCAGAATTGTCGGGTGCCCTTATCCCAGGTCCTCGGGAAGAAGGGAAAAGGTTTGGACGTAGCCTTTGGAATGCTTCATCTGAGCCGGGTGTCGATCGCCTTTTGTTGCGTCGGTTTGGCCCAACGGATGCTCGACTTGGCGATTGATTACGCCAAAAAAAGAACCACCTTCGGGAAACGGATTGCCCAGCGCCAGGCCATTCAGAATAATATTGCCCAGATGGGAACCGAGATTCAGGCCGCCCGCCTGTTAGCTTACGAAGCAGCCTGGAAGTTTGATGCCGGCCAGGATATCGTTAAAGAGGCGGCCATGGCCAAACTGTTCGCCGAGCAGGTGGCCACCCGCGTGTCTGAAATGGCTTTACGTATCCACGGGGGGATCGGCTATACCAAGGCCTATCCCATGGAAAGGCATTTCCGGGACGTCCGTTCTTTCCATTTTGAGGAGGGGACTGAGGAAATTCAGAAGCTTTTAATTTCTCGATTTTTACTTAAATAGAACTGCCGGGCAATTGGCCATTTGGTCGACGTTTTTGAGAAAAAAATAATTAGATGGTTGAGCAGTTAACAATTAAAATAAAAGGGGAGGGCATTATGAGCCACAAAGAAATCTGGGAAAATGGGGTTTCACGGAGAGACTTTTTAAAAACAGTAGGCGCTGCCGGTCTGGTAGTTGCTGGGGGTTCTTTAGTGCCATTAACCGCGAAGGCTGAGGCAAGAGACCACATTTTAATCGGCCATCCGACTCCGGCCACCGGTCCTATTGCCGCCTTTGGGGAAACGTCCGCTTGGGCCGACAAGAAACTCGTGGAAGAAATTAACAAGGGCGGAGGCATTTTTATTAAAGAGTTAAATAAAAAACTCCCGATTAAAGTCAAGCCTATGGATACCGAAAGCAATCCAACCAAGGCGGCCGAGGTGGCTACCAAATTGATTCTTCAGGACAAAGTCGATTTAATGATCGTCTTGCACACCCCGGATACGGTCAACCCCGTGGGGGCCATCTGTGAGAGATATCAGGTCCCTTGCATTTCTTCCGTGGCCCCAATTGAACCCTGGTTGACCGGAGGACCTTATAAATGGACTTTTCATTATTTCTGGTCCCTGGACCAAATCATTAACGTTTATACCGGAATGTGGAATGAAAATGCTGGGAGAACCAACAAGGTAGTGGGCGGTCTCTGGCCCAATGATCCCGACGGAACCGTTTGGGCTCGGGAGTTTACCAAAAAGCTCCAGGGTATGGGTCACAAGGTCATCGATGTGGGCCGCTTTCCTTACGGCCTGCAGGACTTCAGCAGCTTTATCAGCACCTGGAAAAAAGAGAAAGTGGAAATTCTAACCGGAGTACCCATTCCACCTGATTGGGCAACGGCTTGGCGACAATGCCATCAGCAGGGATTTGTCCCCAAAATGGCGACTATTGGAAAAGCTTGCCTCTTCCCGGCGGCCATGGAAGCCATGGGAGGCAATCTTCCTCAAGGACTAACTACGGAAGTATGGTGGACACCCTGGCATCCTTTCAAATCTTCTTTGACCGGAAAAACCTGTAAGGCTCTGGCTCAGGAATGGACCACAGACACCAAAAGAGAATGGACTCAGCCCCTGGGCTTTGACTATGCTGCTTTTGAAATAGCCGCCGACGCTTTGAAAAGGGCCAGCTCCCTGGACAAAACCAAGATTCGGGAAGCCCTGGCCCAAACCAAGCTGGATACGGTGGTCGGACCTATCAAATTTAATGACAAAAATTATTCATCTACGCCTTTGGTTGGCGGCCAATGGGTTAAGGGAAGTAAGTGGCCCTGGGAACTTCAGATCGTTTATAACAAGGAATATAAAACGATTCCAACCACTGGCAAACTTCTCTTCCCGATCCCCAAATAGAACCTTACGCGACGGGCCACCCAAAGTGGCCCGTCTAAAAAAAACAGGATCTTCCCCCTATCCTCCAGATTAAGAAGATAGGCTTCGAGTCTGAGCGCCGAGGTAATACCCCGCTCCAGACCAGACCCTTGCAAGACAATGAGGTTTTTCTCTTGATGGAAAACAATCGCTTGCTTGTTGTGGAGAACCTGCGTAAGGCCTTCGGTAAATTGATGCCTATTTTTGATCTCAGTTTTGAGGTCAACACCGGCGAAATCCTGGGCATCATTGGACCTAACGGGGCCGGAAAGACCACACTCTTTAATCTAATATCCGGACAGATCAAACCCAACAAGGGAAAGATTTTGTTTAATAATGTTGATGTGACTTTAACCCCTGCTTACAAGAAATGTCGTCTGGGCATTGCCCGTACCTATCAAATCCCCCGTCCTTTCCTCACTATGAGTATCCTGGAAAATTTATTGGTTGGTGCCGTATACGGGGCCCGGATGAGCAGCTCCCAATCCAAAAAGACCTGTGAAGACATTCTGGAGGTAACTGGCCTTATTGCCAAAAAAAATGTCCTGGCTGGGTCCTTACCCCTCCTGGACCGAAAGCGTCTTGAATTAGCCAAGGCTTTGGCTAGCAAGCCTTCTTTAATTTTAGTCGATGAAATAGCCGGGGGGCTGGGTGAATCGGAAGTGGAAAAAGTCTTGGAGATCATCCATGCCTTGCGTAATAAAGGCATGACCGTCATTTGGGTGGAACACATTATGATGGCCATGCAAAAAGGTCCGGATCGTCTGCTGGTTTTAAATTTTGGAGAAAAAGTATTCTGTGGAACCCCTCAGGAGGCTTTTCAATCCAAGAAGGTTCAGGATATTTATTTAGGGACCGAAGAGTTATGAATTCCTCCCTTGAAATTAAGAATTTGGAGGTCTTCTATGGGGAATTTAAAGCCCTGAACTCCATTTCCCTGAAGGTTGAAAAAGGCCAAATTGTCTCCATCTTAGGGGCCAACGGGGCTGGCAAATCCACTTTGCTGAAAACCATGGCCGGTCTTTTAAAAGGCAGAGAGGGGAGCATTCATTTTGATGGAATCCGGATAGATCTTTTGGAAACCCATCACATTTTGGAATCGGGACTGGCCCTGGTACCGGAAGGCCGTAAGATATTTTCAAATTTAACGGTTCAGGAAAATTTGCTCATGGGTTCTTTCCCCCGCCGAGCACGGAAAGCTCGAAAGATAACCCTGGACAAGATTTTTTCCCTCTTTCCGAGATTAAAAGAACGATGTACTCAGATGGGAACCGATCTGAGCGGCGGAGAGCAACAAATGTTGGCCATCGGCCGGGCCTTGATGTCCCAACCTCGGTTAATTCTTTTTGATGAGATCTCATTAGGATTAAGTCCGATTGTGGTTAAAGTCCTTTTCAGGACTGTGCAAGAGATCAACCGAGAAGGGATGACCGTTGTTATGGTGGAGCAGGATATTAAAAGAAGCCTCAAGGTGGCCAACTATGCTTATATCCTTCAGGAGGGGAAAATTGCTCTGGAGGGAGTTCCAGCGGAATTGTCGGAGGAAGAGGTGAAGAGGGCCTATTTCGGCCTTAAAGCCTAACCAAGTGTTTGAGGCGCGTTCGTCTGAGATAAACTTGAGGCCAAAGGCAGGTGCCTCTTCCTTCAAACGCAGTGCTCCTCAAACATAGCGCTCACATCACAAAATTCAGAAAGGGATTGTTGCGCATGACGGCCTTATTTGAGCCTATAATAAACGGGATTTTGCTGGGAGGGCTGTATGCGGTGATCGGCATAGGACTTTCTTTGATTTTCGGAATTATGCGACAGGTGAATCTGGCTCATGGAGAATTGATGATCCTTTCCAGTTATTTCAGCCTCCTTTCTCTGAAGATTTTGACCGGTTCCCCCATCTGGACGCTTGTCTTCATTCTTCCGGCCATGTTTATTTTTGGTTATTTGATACAGTCTCTTTTATTTAACCGGGTGATCCAAAAAGGAATGGAACCATTTTTAATGATTTCCTTTGGTCTCTCCATTATCCTTCAAAATGCCTTGTTGCTTGTTTTCAGCCCAGACGCCCGTTCTTTGAGAACGGATTTAGCCATTAAAAGTTTCAACGTCTTCGACCTCTTTTACATACCGGTCATTTACCTGGTGGATTTTAGTTTGGGTTTATTGGTCCTCCTTCTCCTGTATCTGTTTATGACCCGCACTTATCTGGGACGGGCTATTCGGGCCGCCTCTGACAATTTAACGGCGGCCAAATTAATGGGGGTTAATCCAAAAAGGATTTATGCCCTGGCCATGGGCATTTCGGCCGTCACCGCAGCCGTTGCCGGGTTATTAGTCGGTATGACCTTTACTTTTTACCCCCATTCGGGGACCCAATATTTGATCACTGCCTTTGCCGTAGTGATTATAGGGGGCTTAGGCAGTCTTCCCGGGACTTTTATCGGAGGAGTGATCCTGGGGATTTCCCAGTTGGTCGGGGGGCGTGTGCTTGGACCGGGCCTCCAATTATTAAGCGGCTATATTATCTTGCTCATCATCCTGACCATCCGGCCTCAGGGCATATTGGGAAGGCGGTAGACTTTACTATGAACTCGAACCGTTTACGGATCATTTTAGGGTTCGTTTTTCTGTCCCTGCTGGTTACCTTGCCTCTCTGGTCTTCACGCTATATCGTCAATGTCTTGTTGTTGATCTTGGTTAATGCCACATTAGCCTCCATGTGGAATCTCCTGGCCGGCTATTCGGGAATGATTTCCCTGGGACAACAAATGTTTGTCGGAGTCGGCGGGTACACCTTAGCCGTATTATCGGTTTTTTATGGGGTTCCTATTTTTATAAGTGTATTTTTAGGGGGATTTATTTCTGCTGTCTTGGCCCTTTTTATTTCTTTGCCCATTTTCAGGATGAAAGGGGTTTATTTTGCCATAGGAACATGGGTCATCGCCGAGGCGTTGGGTATCTGCTTCAGCAATTGGGGGTACGTCCGCTATGGAATGGGCATGTTTATCCAACCGGCCTACAAACTTTCCATGTCTGCTGTTTATTATGCCGCCTTGATCATGGCTATCGGCGCCGTCTCTCTTATTTACCTCTTGCTCCGGACCAAATTGGGGCTGGGACTGATGGCTATCAGGGATGATGATGTGGCTTCCGAGGCCTTGGGGGTCAATATCTTCCTTTGCAAATTTACTTGTTTCTTACTCAGCGCCTTTGTTTCGGGAATGGCGGCCGGAATTCTATATTTGAATGCTATTTTTATACAGCCCTTTGAAGCCTTCGGCATCGGCTGGACGGTAAAACTTTTGTTTATTGTGATTATAGGCGGAATTGGTACGATTGAAGGTCCCATACTGGGAGCCGTCATTTACGTGCTGCTTCAACAATTTCTCTCGGAATATGTGGGCTACAATATGATTATTTTGGGCGCGATCACCATCACGGTCATCCTCTCAGCACCCGAAGGGATAATCGGAACTTTCATGAAAAAACTTCGTTTTGAATTGTTTCCGTTACGGAGAAAATAACCGAGGGCTTTCCCGGTGCGAAGAATTGGCCAGGGCAATTGCCAATAAAGGGGAGAAAGGGAGGTAAGAACCATGTTAGACCGAAGTATTTCATCTTTAAGGACCTTGAGACCCAACACCGATTTCGACAAGTCCATCTTCTGGTTTCGTGATGATTTGCATCAACCCTATGCCATATCCCCCATGGGTATGACTACTATTCAAGTCCACCATGCCTGGGGTTACCATGTGGCTGCGGCCACCACGCAGTTGCCGCCTTCCAAAGGGGGACATGTCAAGATCTATAAGGGTAAAGTGTACCTGGGTTTTGCACTGATCGATGATCCAAAAGAGATAGCCCAAAGAGAACCGGCTTTCGGGACTCTGGTCGATTATTGTATTGATCACTGGGATGAATACTATCAAAAGCATATCAAAGAAGTCATCTCCAATCTGGATACCCTGAATGGTGTGGATACGGACAAACTGATCTTGCCGCATCTTTTGGATCATTTAAAAAGAGCTGAAAAATTGAATAGAAGAAATTGGGAAATTCACTTCATCCTCATGTATCCGGCCGATGCCGTCTACTTCGGCTTTGAAGAATTCTGTAAAAAACATGATCTGGCAGAAAAGGATTTTGTCATCATGTTGAGAGGATTTGAAAGTATTGCCACCCAAACCGACGAAGAACTCTGGAGCTTAGCTCATTTTGCTGAAGAGTGTGGGATTAAGGACCTCCTGCTTAAGACCAAGGCGGAGGATTTAATGGAACAATTAAATAAAACCGTGGAAGCCAAACCCTGGTTGGAAAAATTTCAGCGCTTTCTATCCATCTTTGGCAATCGTGTGGTGGCCGCCCATTTGGATGTAACTACACCCACCTGGAAAGAAGATCCGGTTCCTGTGCTGGACACGATAAAAGGCTATTACCCGCGCATGGAAGCAGGATGGGATTTTTATGCTTCCAAACAGGGAATTTATGATCAAAGGGATAAGGCGATTATAACCTTTGAACAAGGGTTGAAAGAGGAGGAAGAAAGACGACAATTCCGACGATTATTGAAGGCTGCTCAAGGGGTTTATTCCTTCCAGGAAGACCACGGATTTTATATCGACCAGGGATCTACGGCGGCTTTGCATAATGCCATTATTGCCTGTGGCAAGAGACTTTTTCGCAGGAAGCTCATCGAACAAATTGAGGACGTTTGTTATTTGACCTACTATGAATTGGTCGAAGTGATGGAGGCCCTAGTCTATAATGAGGAAATAGCCAAATATCATTACAGCGCCTTGATCCCTAATCTGGTGCGGGAGAGAAAGGAAGACACTCGGATAGCTGTTGATTCGGACGCACCCTTGACCATCGGCAATGTTCCTGAAAAAATGACCGATCCGATTGGCATCAAAGTGTTCGGCATCATCGATGATATCCTCCATCCCAGGGGGGAAAGGGAAATTGAAGAACGATTGGAAGGTTTCCCCGGGGCTTCCGGCATCGCCGAAGGACGGGCCCGGGTAGTCATTGACTATAAGGATTTCCAAAAAGTAAAGGCTGGAGAAATTCTCGTTTGTCCCTACACTGGTACGGCCTGGACCCCTCTTTTTATTAAAATTGCCGGTGTGGTCACCGATACCGGAGGCATGTTAACCCATGCGGCTATTGCCGCCCGGGAATATAACATTCCGGCTGTTGTCGGGACTTGGAATGCCACCCGATCGATCAACGATGGAGATTTAATCAGGATCGATGGAAACATAGGAATCGTGGAGGTGTTGGAAAGGACTAACAAGAGTTAAGAGGGGCAGAACCAAGAATTCGGTTATTCCTCTTTTTCTCTCTTACCCCCGGACTGGATTATCGTGGCTTTTTATGAATTTGAAGGAAAGCGGCCCCGGGTCGATCTCAGAACTTTTGTACATCCTGAGGCCGTATTGATCGGTGATGTCCGAGTTGAGGCCGGTTGTTATCTCGGGGCGGGCGCTGTTCTTCGGGGCGATATCGGTACCATTTGGATCGGCGAAGGTTCCAACGTCCAGGAAAACGTAGTCATCCATACTTTTCCAGAAAAAACCACCCGACTGCACCAGGATAGCCATATCGGTCATGGCAGTATCCTCCATGGCTGTGAAATTCACAGCCAGGTTTTGGTAGGGATGGGGGCGATCATTGCCGATGGGGTCACTATTCATTCCCGCTGCATTATAGGGGCGGGTAGCTTTGTCCCCTTTAACAAGGAAATTCCTGAAGGAAGTCTTGTTATAGGTTCCCCCGCCAAAATTGTTCAAGCATTGCGTCCAGAACAGATAGTGCAAATCAGAGAAGGTCTGGCCTTTTACCAAGAACTAGCGCAACGGTACCTGGCTTCATTTAGAAAAATTTGTTAGATTAGGGAAACCGATAAAGTGCCTTATTATCCCATGAAGGATGGCGAGGGCATGGCCCTTTTAGAAGCAAGGAAGTTGGCCAAATCCTTCGGCGGCCTCTCAGTGATTGCCGATATCTCCTTCACACTTAAGGGCGGGGAGACGTTGGGAATTATCGGGCCGAACGGTTCGGGAAAGACCACGCTATTCAACATGATATCCGGCTTTCTCAAACCGGAGAGGGGTACTCTGACCTTTTTGGGTGAAGATATAACGAACCGGAATGCTTCCAGCGTCTGCCAAAAAGGTATAGCCCGGACGTTTCAGATTGTCAGACCCTTTCTCCAGTTGACCACGCTGGAAAATGTGGCTGCCGGAAGGGCTTACGGCAGTGAGCCGGCCAGGAGGCTCAAAGAGGCGGTAAAAGAAGCGGCAGAGATACTGGACCTGGTTGGATTGGGAAATAAAATAAAGGTTCCGGCCGGCCGACTCACCCTTATCGACCGGAAAAGGCTCGAAATAGCCCGGGCCCTGGCGACAAGGCCTACGCTCCTTCTGTTGGACGAGGTTTTTGCCGGTTTGAATCATACCGAGGTGGAAGAGGCGCTCCGACTCATTGCCGCGATCAAGGCCCTAGGAATTTCCTTGATGATTGTTGAACATGTCATCAAGGTCATCCTCGGTGTTTCCGACAGGGTAATGGTCATCAGTTCCGGCGTTAAGATATTTGAAGGCTTGCCCCGGAAGGCCATAGAAGATAAAAGGGTCTGCGAAGCCTATTTGGGAGAAAACTTCTGTGCTTAAAGTAGAAAAGGTCGATGCCCACTATCTGGATTTCCAGGCGTTATGGGATATTTCGCTGACCGTGAAAAAAGAAGAGATCGTCGCCCTCATCGGGTCCAATGGCTCCGGGAAAAGCAGCGTGCTCCGGGCTATATCCGGTTTTTTGAAACCTGAAAAAGGGACGATCACGATAGAAGACGAGCAGATCCAGAAGATGCCCCCCCAGGACAGGGTAAGACTGGGGATTTCCCTTGTGCCGGAAGGCCGCCGGCTCTTTCCTGAGATGACGGTGCTTGAGAACCTTGAAATGGGCGCCTATATTAAAAGTGCCAGAAAGGCTAAAGAGGAAACCCTGGAGTGGGTTACTTTCAACCTTCCAACTCAAGGACAGGACCGGGCAGACAGCCCGTACCTTGAGCGGTGGAGAGCAACAGATGTTGGCCATTGCCCGGGGGCTTATGTCCCGGCCTAAACTCCTGCTCGTGGACGAGGTTTCCCTCGGGCTGGCGCCAGATCGTTGTGCAGAGCATCTATAAAACCCTCCAGGAAATAAACCGGGCACTGAACATGACCATACTCCTCGTCGAACAAAATGTGCGATTGGCCCTGGATGTAGCCCACAAAGGATATGTAATAGAAAATGGGCGCATTGTCGCCCAGGGAATGGCCAAGGAACTTCTGAACAATGAACAGGTCAAAAATGCCTATTTGGCTCTTAGCTAAAAGATATGGTCACTACCCTTCAGATTCTTTTATACGGCCTGATTAACGGGGCCCTTTACGGGGCGGTCGGTCTGGGGCTGTCACTCGTTTTCGGGGTCATGAGCTATTTGAACGTAGCCCATGGCGCCCTCATCATGGGGGCAAGTTTATGCCTGTTTCTGGCTCGTCCATCTGTTGAAGATAGACCCCTTCCTTTCGGTAGTGATCATAACCCCGGCCTTTTTTATTCTGGGTCTGATCCTTTACAAAATCCTCTTTGATCCTCTTTAAGGGGTTTCCCGAAGGTCAGAAGACCAAAAATTCCCCTTTCGATCTGTTCGGCCTTCTTCTGATCCTCTCCAACCTGGCCACCATCTACTGGACAGCCGATGAAAGGGCCGTAACCCCTGATTATGCCGGCCTCGTCTTGGGTTTCGGCCTGCGCATACCCTATATCGGTATCGGCGCGGTCAGTTTTGCCGTGCTGGTCACCATCTTCCTCGACTTCTTTCTGGCCAGGACTTATTTCGGCAAAGGCATTCGGGCCGCATCCCAGGACCACGAAGCCGCGGCCATGATGGGTATCAACGTCGGGCTCACCTATCTGGTCTCTTTCGGAATCGGTGTGGCTCTGGCTGCCGTGCCGGGCGTCTTGGTCTCTTTATCATCCTTCAGCCCACGGTCTCGTTTGAGTTGACGAACAAGGCCCTGGTGGTCGTAGTCCTTGCCGGGGTTGGAAGCGTTTACGGGGTCCTGTTGGGCGGCCTGTCCCTCGGTATTGCCGAGGCCACTGGCGTTCTTTTTCTGAGCCGCCTACCGTGAGGTCATCGGTCTGGTGCTTTTTTGTATTTTTTCTTCTACTCCGGCCCCAGGGGTTGATGGGGAGAAAGTCATGATGGCAAACATAAACAAAAAATCCATAATGATTTTGCAAGTACAGCCGTTGGCCTGGTGCCCATTTTTATAAAAAGCGAGTATATCTTGAACATCCTTTTCATGCTCTGCTTATATACCATATTATCCATAGCTGGAACCTTCTCGGGGGGTACTGTAAATCGCAGTCAACCTGGGACAGGCCGCCTTTTTCGGCATGGGCTCGCTTTGCTGCCGCGCCGTCTGGGTAGCCGGCTACCCCTTCCCCATAGCCTTATTGTGCGGAGCCCTGTTCAGCCCTCATTTTGGCCTGCATGATCGGTCTGCCTACCTTACGATTGAGGGGCCCATTACTTTTCCATCGGCACCCTTGGAGTCGCCATGATTGCCTTGATTACTGTTCAGAATGTGCTGCCCGGGGTGGACTTTTTGTCCGCGATTGTCATGTCTGCGGGATACAATCCGGTATCCCGGTTTTACACGGCCTTCAGAGTGGTCATACTGACCATCGCCGGTGTATACGGGATTAACCGTTCCAAGTTGGGGCTGGCCATGCTCTGCGTCCGCGAAGATGAAGAAGCAGCGGCCGCGACAGGTATTAGCGTGATCAAGTTTAAGGTGATAGCCATGGGGCTCAGCACCTTTATCGCTGGATTGGCCGGAGGGCTTTTTGCCTATTATTATGTGAGCTACTATTACTATGTCCCCTTTGACCTCGTGTGGTCCTTCGACCCGGTGCTGATCGTTTTCATCGGAGGGGCAGGCACCATACCAGACCATCATCGGTGCTGTCGGCTACGTCATCTTGAAGGAGATCTTTGCCATCAACCTGGGCCAGATCAATGTGCTCATCTTTGGCGTCGTATTTATCGTTATCGTGCTCTTTCTGCCTGGAGGTCTCGTGGGGATGGCGACAAAAGGAAGACCAGCTTCTAAAAGGTACTAAGTTAAGTCATCCGGCAATTCAAAAAAAGCAGGTACTACAAAAAAGGAGAAGAAAATGAAAAGAAAGATGCCGATTGGGAAGTCGTTGTGGATTGCCGTTTTGCTGTTGTCGGCGGTCCTTTTCGCTTACACGACCGGTTCCGCCCAGCCTGCCCCTCAGAGCATCAAGATCGGTACTGTAGTGTCCTTGACCGGCCGGATGGCTTCGGGGGGAAAAGATTTGAAGGCGGGATATGAGATCGCCGTGAAGCACATCAATGCTAAGGGCGGGGTTATGGTGAAAGATCTGGGGAAAAAACTGCCCATAGAGTTGATCGTGCTGGATGATGAATCTGATCCGGTGAAAACGACGGCGAGACTCGACAAGCTTTATTCTGTTGATAACGTCGTGGCTTACTTGGGCGGGTATTCATCGCTGCTCAATGTGGCTGGATTGTCTGCGGGCGAAAAGAATAAGGTGCCCTGGATCGGCGTGACCATCGCTGTTGAAGGACCATTCAAGAGGGGATTCAAGTATATCTTTGCCCCTTTTTCCATGAGCAGCGATCAGGTGAAGGCCTTCTTCGACATCCTGGATTCGATCCCCAAGAATGAGAGGCCTACCAAGATAGCCTACTTCGAAGAACAGAGTGACTGGGGGTTGGAGTCCGGAAAATATCTGCGTGAACTTGCCAAGGCTAAAGGTTACGCTGTTGTGGTGGATCAAAAATTTGCGTCCGCCGCTAATGATTTTTCCTCCCTTATTCTGGCGGCTAAAGCTGCCGGAGCGGATGCCTTGTATTCTGTTCCCACGCCGCCGCAGAGCATAGTTCTGGTCCGTCAGATGAAACAGCTCGACTATGCTCCTAAAGTGACTTCCCTCATAAGAGGGCCGGATCTGACCACCTACTGGGATGCCCTCGGTGCGGACGCCAACTACATTCTCTCTGACGGCAACTGGCAGGAGAATATGCCCTATCCTAACAACAAAAAATTGGTTCAGGACTACCACGCCGCTTTCCCCCAGGAAAAAAACATAGGACTCCCAGTGGGCGCGGCCTATGCGGTGGTGCAGATTCTTACCGATTCGATAGAAAGAGCAGGAAGCCTGGACAGAGAGAAACTCAGAGCAGCCATAGGGGCCACCAATATGGTAACCGTCCGCGGGCCGGTGAAATTCAGATCCAATGGGACCGGGATCGTCAAATACGGGCTGCGCCAATGGCAGAACGGCAAAAATGAGCTCGTCTCTCCGCCTGACGTTGCCACAGCCAAATTCCTCATTGCGCCGCCCTGGAGCAAGCGATAAGCTGAAACGATTAAGGACCGGGGAAGGGCAAAGAGTCGTGATACTTTCGCCCACCCGGTTTAATCAGGACTCAGATTTTCGTTGATAGCCGCAGATAACTCCTCTATCAACAATCATGACAATCTGCGTTCATTTGCGTCCAAAATTCCCCTCAGGGCCTCTCTGACTCTTTCGGGGGTTGCCGGCAGGTCCCGGATACGGGCACCGCAAGCCTGGGCGACGGCATTCATAATAGCCGGGGCCGTGGGGGCATCGGCATATTCGGCCGTGCCCGACGCCCCGAAAGGACCTTTCTTCCGAGGAATGTCCAGGGTGATCACTTCCATGCGGGGGGCGTCCTTGGCCCGCGGGATCCGGAATTTGGCGAAACTGTCGGTCACGTTGTAGACGAATTCTTCCGACAGCGCGTAGCCCAGGCCCATGACGATCGCGCCTTCGATCTGGCCCTCCACGATCTGGCGGTTGATCACCGTGCCCAGGTCGCTTACCGCGGTCACCTTCAATACCTTGATCTTTCCGGTCATCATCTCCACCGCCACCTCCGCCATCTGGACCCCGAAGGAGTACGTCTCCCAGGGCACACCCTGGCCGTCTTCCGGGTCGAGCTTGGTGGTTTCAGTCCGGTTGATCGCCTTGTAGATCATGGGCAGGTCCTT
Source organism: uncultured delta proteobacterium (assembly GCA_963843145.1). GTDB lineage: Bacteria > Desulfobacterota > RBG-13-43-22 > RBG-13-43-22 > RBG-13-43-22 > CAVQSS01. Next base: position 13,568 of record CAWJJC010000006.1, on the reverse strand, counting down.
GGCCTTCATCTGTTCATAGTTGGCGACCCCGTGGGCCTCCATGGCGTTTTTCAATTCCTCGACCGCCATCTGGACGGCCCGGCCCGAGACATAGGTCTGGCGGCTGCCCGCTGAAAAGTTGCCGTCCGGCGTTAAGCGGGTGTCGGTGGTGCAGACCTGGACCCGCTCCAGGGGAAAGGCCATGGTCTGGGCGGCCACCTGCCAGAACAGGGTCTCCGCCCCCTGACCCATGTCGGCCGCGCCGATCCAGACCTGGAGCCGATCGTCCGGAAGCAGCTCGGCCCAAGCCTCGGACTGATCGGGGGCGCTGCGCCCGGGACCGAACCAGATGCCGGCCAGTCCCACACCGCGCTTCACCTCCGCGGTCCCCTGGGTTCGGGCCTCATCCAGGGCCCGCCGGTAATGGGGCCGCAGGGTCTCCAGGCACTCCCGATAGCCGAAGGCATCGGTGAGGGCCTGTCCGCAGACGGTCGTATCGCCGGGGATAAAGGCGTTTTTGAGGCGCAGTTCCAGCGGATCGATCCCCATTTTCAGGGCCAGCTCGTCCACCGCCGATTCCAGGGCAAAGATGGTCTGGGGAACGCCGAAGCCCCGCATGGCGCCCCGGACCACCGTGTTGGTGTAAACAGACCGCCCGAGCAGATGGGCCTGAGGAAAGCGATAGGGACCGCTGGCGTGAACCAGCCCCCGGGTGGTGACGCTGTTGGAAAAAGACTTGTAGGCCCCGCCGTCGGCCAGCAGATCGACCTCCAGGCCGGTAAAGGTGCCGTCCTTGGCGGCCCCGATTTTGAAGTCCAGGTAAAAAGGGTGCCGCTTGGTGGTGGCCTGGAAGGTCTCCGCCCGGGTGAAAACCAGTTTCACCGGTTTTTGTAGTTTCCAGGCGGCCAGGGCGATCAGGCCGCCCACGGAGACGTCGAGATGTCCCCCGAAAGCGCCCCCCATGGGCGGTTGGATCACCCGGACCTGCTCCAGGTTAAGTCCGATGGCCCCGGCGATGGTCTTGCGGTGGGCATGGATATTCTGGCTCCCGGAAACGATCACCAGTTGACCGTTTTCGTGAATGAAAGCGATGCCGGAATCCGGCTCGAGGTAGGCGTGATCGACCGTCTGCGTGGTGTAGCGGGCCTCGACGGTAAACGCAGTTTCCAGGCGGCCCTTCTCGGCCCCGCCAAAGATAATCGGTTGCTGAAAAAACAGGTTTTCCCGATCGTCGTGCACCCGGGGGGCGCCTTTCGCCAACGCCTCCCGGGGGGTCATCAGGGGTTCGAGCGGTTTATAGGTCACCTTGACCAAGTTCAGGGCCAGGCGGGCCTCCTCCTCGGACCGGGCCGCCACGGCGGCCACGGGGTCGCCGATGTAGCGTACTTTGTCCCCGCAGAGCAAGGGTTGATCGTCCCCGGCCATCTTGAGGATATTGGTCCCGCCCACATCCGCCGCGGTGAGGACCGCCAGGACCCCGGGGGCCCGCTCAGCCGCGGCCTTGTCGATCTCCAGGATCTGGGCATGGGGGTAAGGACTACGCAATACCTTCAGGGTGCAGCATTCTTCCACGGCGATGTCGTCGGCGTAGAGGGTCGTGCCGGTGGCCTTGTTCAGGGCATCGCCGCGGACCACCGGCTGGCCGATGAGGTCCCCTTCCGTTTGCAGGGAGATCGGGCCTCTTTCCCCGCGTAGGACCGCGGCGGCCAATTCGACGGCCTCGAAGACCTTTTGGTAACCGGTGCAACGGCAGAGATGAGGCTGCAGGGCGCTTTGGATTTCCGTCCGGGAAGGCGACGGATTTTTTGTGAGCAGGGCTTGGGAGCGGAGGATCAGGCCCGGGGTACAGAACCCGCATTGAATGGCCCCGGCCTTGGCAAAAGCCATTTGCAGCGGATGAGGCCGGTCGGGAGTGCCCAGCCCTTCGATGGTGGTCACCGCCCGGCCGCGAACCTTGGTGACCGGGACCTTGCAGGCCAAAACGGCCTGACCATCCAGAAGGACGGTACAGGTGCCGCAGTGCCCCTCTTTACAGCCTTCCTTGGTGCCCGTTAACTTCAAATCTCTCCGCAGGACTTCGCTGAGCTTTCGCTGAGGATCGGTAATTACCCTGCGCGGGATGCCGTTAACCTGGAAATTTATCGCCTGCATGGTGTTCCTCAAACCTAAGGAAAATATAAAAAGTAAAATTTGAAATTTGAAGCACGAAATCCACATTCTAGATTTCGTGCTTCAAATTTGATCTCGGTATTCGTCTTCGAAGTTTAGTATTTCGGCATCGGCAGCTTCAGGTCTTCGGCAATCATTTTATAGCAGTTATAGCTCGAACCGCGTCCGATGCCCGGCCCCCCGTACACGCCGGAAGAGCACATGTACAGGTTCGGGATGAAGGTCCGGTACCCGCCGGGCAGACCCCGGAAGCGCCCGTTCTGCACGCCGGCCACGTTGCCTTCACACCAGCCCCCTTCCCGCATGTCCAGGTGCGTGTCCTGAATGTCCGTGGGGTTGGTGATTCGCTGCACGATCAGATTATCCTTGGTCATGTTGGGGGCGTACTCGGCCCAACGCTCGAAGAGCACGTCCACGAATTCCTGGGTCATCTGCTTCCATTCCTTACGGGAGAAGAGGCGGGCCGGGCAGGTGAACTCTTCGACGTGCAGGGAATATTTCCCCTCGGGCACCCGGCTGCGGTCCCAGATGCTGTCCGGGGCGGTCAGGATGAACATCTTGGAGGGCATGCCGAACAAGAAGATCTCGTGCTGGTATTTGTCTTCCATGAAGCCCAGGTCCTTGGGGGCGAAATAGGTGCGGGGGGTGGCGTTCACGTCGGGGTTGTCCTTGGCCGCCGTGTAATTGGGCAGTTCGTGGACCCCCACCGTGCCCCAGAACAGCTCGCCTCGGTCGAACTGATAGACGCGGGCCTTGCGCTTCATGTCCTCGGTAATCCGGTCTTCGCCGATGAGCCGCAGAAAGAGCTGCGGGCGAGGCGTTGTCCGAGACCACCAGTTGCTTGGCCGTCACCTCCGTCCCGTCCAGCAGTTTGAGGCCTGTGGCCCGGCCGTTATCAAGGAGCACTCGCTGAACCTCGGAATTGAGATGATACTCCACCCCCAGTTTGCGGCCGGCCGAAACCAGGGCGCTGGTGATGGCCCCGGTCCCCCCCTTGGCGATGGCGGCCGGTTCCCAGCCCAGGGTCAGGTGAATGGTGGCGATGGTGACCATCAGGCCGGGCACGTCGTCCGGAAAACAGCCCCAGGAGGTCAGATAGCCCCGCAGGGTCAGGATGCGCAGTTCGTCGCTCTCGAAGAAGTAACGGGCGATCTGCTTGCAAGTCATAAACTGCATGGGCACATCCAGGCCGCTCTGGGGGTCGTTACACAATTCTTCCAGGGCATCGGGCACACCGTAGGGTGTGGGGGGCGAATAACGGTGCTTATGGAAGGCGGCCCGCCACTTGTTCTTATATTTTTCCGTCAGGTCCAAATAGGTTTCCGCATCCTTCTTGGAAAAGCGGGCGATCTGGTCGTAGGTCTTCTTGACATTGGTCTCGTTGAACCGACTTTCGCCGGTTTGGGGATCGACCACGGTAAAGGCGGCGTAGGCCACGTAACTGGTCCCGTCGTCGAAGATGATGGCTTCGTTGGTATCGGGAAAGGTGTATTCCAGGCCTTCGTCCCGGAGGTTGAATTCCTTATAGGCCGGGTGACCATAATACCGGGTGAAGTGGGCGCAAAAGTTCCCCCGGAAACCCGGTGAGGGGAGGTCTTCCGTGATCGCTCCACCGCCCAGGTGGTCCAGCCGTTCAAATACTCCCACCTTCAAACCCGCTTTGGCCAAATAGGGGGCTATCGTGGTTCCATGATGTCCTCCCCCAATAATAATTGCATCGTACGTTTTGTCAGGCATGACTTTACCTCCCTATAATATTCATTTGGTTTGAATTTTTAAATTTGTATTTACCTTCCAGGCTTTCATCTGTATCTCCATGATCACGGCAGCCAGCTTTTCCGCCTTTTCCTCCGGGGAGGCGCCCTCGATGATCAGGCACTGCCGCCCCATGTCCGCCGGCGGCGCCAGGGACAGCATTTGGATCGGCTTCAGACGGGCGGGGTCGTCCACCAGGTCTTTGGCCCCCCACTTGGGGATCGGGATGGGGCGCTTGAGCAGGGCCATCATCTTGGTCCGGGAAACGTAGCGTAACTCCCCCACCTCGTTACTCACCGTGACCAGGGCCGGCAATCCGGTCTCCACCACCTCGTAGCCTACGGGCACGGTCTTTTCCACCAGGAGCCGGTCGTCCTGAATTTTTACCGACCGGGCCAGATTGATGGCCGGAATTCCCAGCCACTCGGCCAGGATAAGCCCCACCTGCCCGGCGTCCCAGTCTCCGGCCTGTCTGCCGGTAAGGATCAGATCGTAGGCGCCGATCTTCTGAATGGCTCGGGAAAGGACATAGGCCACGGAGTTGCTGTCCAGCCGCTCAAAGGAAGGGTCTTCCAGGAGTATCAAAGAGTCGGCCCCGGCCGCCAGGGTCTTGCGCAGCACCGTGTCCGCCACCTTCCGGCCCAGGCTGAGAACGGTGATCTTGCCCCCCAGTTCCTCCTTGATTCGGATGGCGGCCTCCAGGGCGTTTTCATCGTAAGGGCTGATGACGTTGGGAGCGTCGACGATGACTTCCATTTTTTCCACATCGACCCGGACGTCCGAGAAAGGCGCCTCGGGGTCCGGTATCTGTTTGGCGCAGACGATGATGTTCGGTTCCTTCATGGCTATCCCTCCAGTTTCTTGACCAGGGCCGGCAGCAGGTCCTTATAGTCCTCCACCACGCCGTAGTCGGCCACCTTGAACATGTTGCAGCCGGCATCGGTATTGATGGCGATGATCTTCTTGGACCGGACCATGCCCACCAGGTGTTGGATGGCCCCGGAGATGCCGATGGCCAGGTAGACGTCCGGGGCGATGATCGACCCGGTCAATCCGACCTGCCGGTCGGAGGACAGCCAGCATTTATCCACCACCGGTCGGCTGCAGCCGATGAGCACCTGGCCGTGGGTTTTGCCCAAAGCGCGGGCCAGGGCTTCCAAAAGTTCGAAATCCTCCTTTTCGGCAATGCCTCGGCCGCCGGAGATCACCATGTTGGCCTTGTCCAGTTCGACCACTTCCTCCGGCACCGTCTTCAGGAATTTGACCCGGATGGCTGATTCTTCCAGCGGGGGCGTCAGCGCTACGATTTCACTCGACCCGGTTCCCGCCTCCAGGGGTTCGTAGACGTTTTTACGGACGGTGACCATCTGCGGCGAACCGGCGCCTTTCAAGATGGCGATGGCGTTGCCCCCGTAAATGGGCTTGGTGCGCACCAGCAGACCGTCCTGCGGGTCGATGGACAGGCCCAGGCAGTCGGTAGTCAGCTCGGTCTGGAGTCGAAAGGCCAGTCGGGGGGCCACTTCCCGGCCGATATAGGCCTGGCCGATCAGCAGGATCCGGGGGTTGATTTGCCGGCACAGCCACTCCAAGGCCCCCACCCAGGCCTCCGGCTGAAAGCCTTGGAGCAGGGGGTGCTCCAGGAGGTAGATCTTTTGCAGCCCATATGCGGCAGCCGCGGCTGCCAGGGAGGCTACCTTTTCTCCCGCTACGACGGCCGAGACCGGGATCCCCAGGTCCCCGGCCAGCTCCGACCCGGCCCGAAAGAGCTCCAGGGTCTTCTTGTCGGGAACATCTCCCAGCCCCTCCGCCAAAATTAAAATCTCACTCATAATGTTCCTTTCATCCAACCGAATCCCAATTAACAATCAATTGTTAACCGTCGATTATTGGCTTTTTTTATATTCCAAAGCCTCCAGCACCACCTCGTTCAAATCCATGACCTTCATCTTTTCTTCTAAACCCAAAGTCTTCCAGGCGTCTTCCAGCATGACCAGGCAGAGAGGGCAGGCGGTAATCAAAACTTCCGCCCCGCTGTCCCGGGCCTCCTTCATCCGTATTTCACTCATGCGCGCCTCCCCCCGCAGGTCCGTTCCCTGCCACATCCGGCCGCCGCCGCCGCCGCAGCAGAGGCTGTTCGGGCCATGGTGGGCCATTTCCACCAGGGTTACGCCGGGCAGGGCGCGGATGATTTCCCGGGGTTCATCGAAGAGGCGATTGTGGCGGCCCAAATAGCAGGGATCGTGAAAGGTCACTGTCCGGGTCCCGGCGCTTTTGAAGGTCAGCCTTTTCGCGGCGATCAGCTCCCTCAGGACCATGGTATAGTGCCGCACCTCGAAGGGCCTTCCGGGATATTCATGGAAGAGTGAGTGGAAGCAATGGGGCGAGGAGGTGACCACCTCCCGGATACCCAGGCGGTCAAAGAGTTCCAGGGCGTTTTCCCTCTTTTCCTGGAACAGCCCGATTTCTCCGGTCACCCGGCCGATATCTCCGCAGCAGGGTTCCTTGTCGCCGATGATCCCGAAGCGCACTCCGGCCTTTTGCAGGAGATCCGTGAAGGCCCTGGCGATCCCCTGGGCCCGGGCGTCGAAAGAGGTCGTGCAGCCCACGAAATAGCACAAGGGAGACACTTTCCCGTCCGCTTTCAGGATCGGGAGACCCAGACCCTTGGCCCAGACGGCCCGTTCCCGCTTGGAAGACACCCAGGGGTTGTCATAGTTGAAAAGCCGCTCCAGGGTCTGATTCATCAGGTCGGGGACTTCCTTCCCTTCCTCGATCAGTCGGGTCCGCTGCTTCGTTATCAGCTTGAAGGGGACGCCATACACCGGGCAGATCTCCCCGCAGGCGGCACAGGTGGTGCAGTACCAGGCCGTTTTATCTTCGAGGGCCTTCTCGGGGGTTAGAAAGCGGATATCGCCCTGGGGAGAATGTTCCCGCCATAGCCCCCGACGGGCGGCCTGGACGAAGTCACGGGGGGCCAGGGGCTCGCCGGCGCCGTTGGAGGGACAGGACTGAACACAGCGTCCGCAGCGCATGCAGGCGTCATAGAAAACCACCTCCGCCAGAGAGGGGCCTTCTTCCATTTCGCTATCTTCGGATTCGGCCGGTTTCCTTATTTCGGGAACGCGGTGGAGGTAAAGGGCCGCCGGCCCTCCCACCAAATGAAAGAGTTTGCCGTAGGGGATCAGGGCAATGAAACCCAGGCTCACCAGGGCGTGTCCCCACCAGAAGTAGGGGTAGGCCGTCAAGGCGGCCGGCTCGGGGATCAAACCGGCGATCCCGGACCCGACAAAGGACCACTGGGCCCAGGCGGGCTTTTGAACCGCCAGCCGTAGGCCTTCCAGCAGGAACCCGGAACAGGCCACGATCAGCAAACCGACCGGGATGACGGCGTCCTCCAGACGGCGTTCCAGCCGGGGGACCCGTTGCAGATACCGTCGAATCAAGGCCCAGACGACACCGGCAATGAGGAGGAGTCCACCAATTTCCATGGCGACTTCGAAAACAAGATGGGCCCGGCCGATCAGAAAAGGAGAGAGATATTCGTGCCCGGCCAGCAGGGAAGTGCCGATCAAGAGGACGATAAATCCCCAGAAGATCAAAAAATGCATGAGACCGGCCCAGGGCTCCCCTTTAAAGGCGGTCCGCCCCAGGAAGATATCCAGGAGGGCCTGCCCCAGGGCGGGCCCGGAAAACGCCGTCCGGCTCCCGGGAGCGCTTTTCATCCACACCCGGAGGTGGGCGGCCACTCCGAGGACCAGCAGGCCGACGGCCAGGGTCGCCAGGACATAAAAGACCCAGACCTCCCCGATCATCCAATAGATGGGCCGTTCCGGGATCATGTCGTTGTTCTCCAAATCACCTTGCTGCCAAAGAAAAGAATCGAAAATATAAAAATTTTAGCCAGAAATCCTAAAGCTTCCGGCTAAAATTTTTTCATCATTTCGCTCATCAGGTACGGTACTTCAATCCGTCCCGTCGGGGCCAGGATCCGGCTGCCGTAGTCCGTGGCAAACTCATTTTTCAGGGTCCTGACCAACTTTCTGAAGAGAGAGGTATCAATGGCCCTGGCGATATCGACAATACTTCGCCCGGTAGCTTCAGCCAGGATCCTCGGGCCGCTGCCCATGACCAGACGCCACCCTCCGGTAAGCGGGATCTTTAATTCTTCCATCCCCGGCAGGCATTCTTCCTTGACGAACTTCCGATGGGCCTCCTCCTGACCCCGGAGGACGTTATAATACTGGTTGAATTTCCAAACTCCGGTCTGGATGCGGTACGGTCCTTCCTGGATGCGTCCGGAGGGGACATAGACTTTATTGGTATATTTCCAGACGTATTCGAGTAATTTATTGGAAATCTCCCGGTAGGCCGGGGATGAAATGGTCTTCCGCAAATTCTCGGTTTCATCCACCGTAGCTACGGCCACAATCCGGGGACCTTCGCCTACCGCCACATAATACCCTCCCACCAACCGAATCCCCAACTGCTGCAGGGCGGGATTGTACTCCTGGGTAATAAAAGCCGTATAGGAATCAAATTTACCGGGCATCACATCCCAATATTGTGTAAACAGGATGGCCATCGTTTCTCCTTTTCCGGCCTGAAGAAAGGAATTAAAACTTAAACAGGCGGGTCATCAGCTCCGCCAGATATTCGGATTCCTTTTCTTTGACCTGGGCGTATTTAGCCGGTCGGGCCTGGACCCAATAAAGACTCTCCGGAATGGATTGAACACCATCCAGGACCCATTCCATGTCCTGGGGAGTTTGAAAATGCTCCTCCACTTGTTTGGCGATCCGCACGATTTCTTTCAATTCTTCCGGGTTGACACAGGGCTTTTCCTGGATGGCCTCCGGAACCTGGGCGGTAACGGTCCCCCCCTCATGATAAATCACCATCTTGGTTTTACTATGGACGGTGCTTTCCACCGTCCCGTCGCTTTTATCGACAATAAACTGATCGGGGTTAATTTCGCCGCTGACCACACTCTCACCCAAACCCCAGTTGCCTTCCACGATTACCTTCGACAGGTCTCCGCTCGTCGGTAAGACCGTCAAGACCACGCCGGCGGACTTGGCCTCCACCATCTTCAGGACGGCGATGCCGATGGGAGCCTTTTCCATGGCCATCCCTTTCTCCAGCCGAAAAGCTATGGCCCGGGTGGTAAAGGCGCTTCCCCAGACCTGGATCACCTTCTGGAGTACCGCTTCCTTCCGCCGGACATTCAGATAGCTCTCCATCTGGCCGGGCATGCTGACCGCCCCGCTGGACCGGACGGCCACCGAAAGCTCCTGGACTCCGGCCCGTTCTTTCAACTGGTCGTAATATTGGAACAACTCCTCCCTCATGGCCGGGGGCATTTCTTTGCACTCGATAATGTTCCGGATAGCCTGACTGGCTATTATTTGATTTTTAACCTCCTTTAAATGCTCCCGGTTTTCCTGGACATAGCGCCGAATCTCCTCGCCGGCTCCGGTTTCAGCCATAAATCGTTCGTACCCGTCTATGGAAATGGCAAATCCGGGAGGAATGCGCAGGCCCAGTCGGGTCATCTCCCCCAGGTTGGCACATTTTTTCCCTACCCGGTCGTTGTCCCCGGTCCCCAATTCCTCAAACCAAAAGATCCATTGTTCGCTCATGGAACCTGCTCCTGGAAGACCTTTCCCTCCCCGTCACGGGGAAGGAAAGGTCCCAATGGGTTTTTTATTTGTCCAAAATAAACACGACCCCCAGATTGGCATCGACCTTGATCCGCTGACCGGACTTGATCTTGGCCGTACCCTCAAAGACATTCATGACCACCGGAATGCCGTATTCCCTTCCCACAATAGCGGCATGGGAAAGGCTGGCCCCGCGGTCCACGACCACGCCCTTGATCATGGAAAAAACCGGGGTCCAACTGGGCGAGGTACTGGCCGCTACCAGGATATCTCCCTCTTCGACCAGGTGAAGTTCGTCTTCGTTCAAGATCACCCGGGCCGGACCTTCGGCCACTCCGGGGGAACCGCAGCTCCCATAGAGGTCGGCCTTGAGCTCCGGACGGACCTGGGGCATGGAACCGACCACGACTTTCAGGGCGATAGGATCCATGGATTGCACCAGGACCCCCATGGCCATATCCAGATCGAAACCCTCTTTTAAGAAGGCCGGCGGGTTGGGCGTCTTTTGCCATTCCTGCCACTCCGCTCTTCGACGATCCACAATGTAGCGCAAATCAAATTGGTCGGGGTTGATCCCGGCCCGGCGCACCTCATCGGGCATGAGGAAGAAAATATCGTCGGCTTCGTTGAGGGCCCCTTTCTGGGCGAAACGCTTTCCCAGACCCAAGGCGCTGCGACGCATCATGGCATGCGTATAGAGATCCAGGTAGTGGTCATGCTCCTCGCTGAAGACCCCGCTCTTTTGGGCCAAAACCATCAAGCGGCCAAACCAGCCCCGCTGATCCTGGGGAACCTTGGCCAGAACCTCTTTTTCCGCCGCTTTCCGCTGTTCGGTTATTTTGCCCCGCTCCTCCTCGAGGTTAAAGCCCCCGCCCTTCTGAAGAAACTGTTTCACGTTGACCAGGGCCGGTGTGGGGTCTTCCACCCAGGTGGGCATATTCATCTCGGACATCCGTTGCATGCGCCAGCCGTCTTCATTCATGAAGGCCATGAAGTCTTTCATGAATTCTTTGCCCTTGGCCGATTCCTGGAGACGGCTCTGGATTTCAGCGGGCTTGCTGCCCAGGATGGTTTCGGCCAATCCGTCCTCTCGGGCCCTTTTGGAAAACTCCCAGAGACGGCGGTCTACCTGAAAGACCTTATTGTCAAAACCCGAAACCAGCTTATGGAAGGCCGGGGAGGTGTCGTCGATGCCGGCCAGTTCCCGGCACATGTTTTCAAAAAGGATATAGGCCGTATAGGTGCCGTACATCATGTACATGTGGATTTCCCACATCCGGCGGCAGGTGTTGATCGTCTCTTCAAAATTATCCAGGAGTTCAATGTTGGTAGCCTGCTCCAGATCCAGGGCCTTCAGCTTTTCATAACGCCCTAAGATCTCCTTGACCAGTCCTCCCCACAAGCCGTCATAATCTTCAATAAAGGGGAGGATGGCCTTGCGAAATTCGGTTTCTCTTCGTTGTTTTTCTTCCTCGCTGTGGACCAGCAACAAGGTCAGGTACCCACCCCCTCGGTGAAAACGCCAATCCCAGCCCTTAACCGTTGGCAGGCTCAGCTTTTCCGCACCGTACTGCATACCGTGGCGGCAGAAGTTGACCCAAAACCAACCAAACATGGGGGTCCAGGGCGGGACGGAATGGGTGCCGTCCAAAAACCAGGCGGGCGATTGGGCAAAATCTCTTTCTGGTTCAAATTCCAAACCGGGGACGACATCATACACTTTCATGCTTCCTCCTCCTTTTGGTGGTTATTAATTAGGGCCTCTCGAAAGAGAGACCCGGATTCTGCCCATTCGTTTAAATGCGTTGCCTTAAAACCTTTACTATCCAGGCCGGCGCCTGCCCTGAAAAGTAAAGGTGGGCGGTGAACCTGCTTGGTTTTTAATGCATGGCCCGTCCCCCGTCGATCAACAGGGTCTGCCCGGTTATAAAATCACTTTCCGGAGAAGCCAGGAAAAGGGCTGCTCCCACCAGATCTTCCGGCTTTTCCAGCCGTCTCAAGGGCGTCTTGGAAACATCGTATTTGGAGACATCAGCTATTCCCCGGCTGGCCTCGGTATCGGTAAAACCGGGAGCAATACAGTTGATGCAGATATTATGCGGTCCCAGTTCCACCGCCAGGGCTCGGGTCAGACCGATAATACCCCCTTTGGAGGCCACGTAATGGGCAAACCCGGTGGACCCCGTAAAGAAAACCTCCGAGGCCAGGTTAACGATCTTCCCATATCCCTGCTCTTTCATGAAAGGAAAGACAGCCCGGGCGGATAAAAAGGCCCCTTTGACATTCACGTTCATAACCAGGTCCCATTCCGCCAGATCAATCTCAAAAAAAGGCTTCCTTTTGATCCCGTCGTAAATAGCCGCATTGTTGAGCAGGATATCGAGACGACCAAATTTTTTGAGCGTTTCCTGGGCCATGGCCCGGGTATCTCCCTCCAGGGCCACGTCGGCTTGAATCATTTCGGCTTCCCCGCCCAGGGAACGGATCATCCGGACAGTTTGCTCCAGGTTGTCCAGATCCTTGCGCGTCACGGCCATGATTCGGGCCCCTTCCCCTGCCAACCCCAGGCAAAAGGCCCGGCCCAGACCTTTGGCGGCACCGGTTACGATGGCTACTTTATCTTTTAGTCGCATAGTCTGCCTTTCCGCTTCCAAGTGGAAGGATTAGCTGTTTGCCTTGCCTGAACTAAAATCAGAAATTCGAATCTCTGTTTTTTTGTAAAGCAAGTTCAATGCCAAACCCTGCAAATAGACAACTAATTGGAATCAAAGTGTTATTTTGAAGGGACCTGCTCCAGCAAATGATTGCCCTGGAAAACCCTTTTCCAGGGCCGGAAAAATCTTTGCCGCTGATCCGTAAAGTAAAGACTAAAGCGAAAGTCGGTACTTCTGAATTTTAGCCCTCAAGGTGGGCCGGGAAATTTTTAATAATTTGGCCGCCTGGGTCAGATTCCCTTGGGTTGTTTTTAAAGCCCTTTTCAGAATCTCTTCCTCGGCTTCGCCCAAGGAGGAAACATTCGGACGATCATAAGGAAGGCGTTGGCTGCGATTTAGAATCTCTTTGACCGTCTCCTCCAGAATGACCTCTTCCTTGCCCAGAATGCAGGCCAACGTCAGCAGATTTTCCATTTCCCGTACATTTCCCGGCCAGTCGTATTCACTAAGCAATTGAATCGCCCGGTCTTCGATCTTTAATACCCGGGTATGGTGTTCGCGATTGATCTTGTGCAAAAAATGCTGGATCAAGAGGGGAATGTCTTCCCGACGTTCCCGTAGGGGGGGGATATAAATGGTCAGGACTTTGAGTCGGTAGTAGAGGTCTTTTCGAAATTTACCCTGGGTGATGGCCTGATAGAGGTCCCGGTTGGTGGCGACCACGATCCGGGCATTGGACTTTTTCTGGGAAGTGCCCCCGATACGCTGGTATTCTTTCTCCTGCAAAAAACGCAAGAGTTTGCCCTGCATGGAAAGCGGAAGATCCGCGATCTCATCGAGAAAAATAGTTCCCTCCGCCGCCATCTCGAATAAACCTCGATGACTCTCCACGGCCCCGGTAAAAGACCCTTTTTCGTGGCCGTAGAGGGTGCTCTCCGACAGGGTTTCGACAATCGTGGTGCAGTCCACGGTGACAAAGGGGCCTTCCCGGTTGGGGCTGTTTTGATGGATGACTTGCGCCATCAACTTCTTCCCCGTTCCCGTCTCGCCTCGAATTCCGACCAGGGCTGTGGTATTGGAGATCAGTCCGATAAATTTATAAATATCCCGCATGGCCTTGCTTTGACCGATCAAAGTGAATCCGAGAGAAGAAAAGGATTGCGGTTCCTGGAGAGGAGCGATCTGGGCATTTAAGGTTAAGATACGAATGGCCTTTTGGATTTTATGATCCAATTCCTGGAGATCGATATCTTCCAGGACATAATCATAGGCCCCCAATTTAATGGCCTGAATGGTCGTATCCATATCCTGGAAGGCGGAAAAGAGGATGGTCTTGGTTTGGGGGAATTCC
>CAWJJC010000005.1:0-236594 GCA_963843145.1 uncultured delta proteobacterium | reverse complement strand
CGTCACGCGTCGTCACCGTCCGCGTTCGAGCACCGAGTGCCGCGGCCGCGACGCGGTGTTCGTTCTCGGCGCCGGGCGCGGCAACGTAGAGCACGTTGCTCAAGCCCAGCGTCGAGAGCTCAATGGTCGTGTCGCGAACGGCGGGCAGGTACAGCGAGAAGGTGCTCCCAGTCCCCAGCGTGCTCTCGACGGCGATGTCGCCGCCGTGGCTCGAGGCGATACCGTGAGCCATCGAAAGCCCGAGTCCGGTTCCCTCCCCGGGAGCGCGAGTCGTGTAGAACGGCTCGAATATCTTCGCCATCGTCGCCGCATTCATACCGTGCCCGGTATCGCTCACGGAGAGCACCGCATAAGAGCCGGGGGCAAGGTTGGTGCGCGGGGGGCAGTTGTGTATGTCGAGGGTACACTGCCGCAGCTCGACACTTATTCCGCCGCTTTTAGGCCCAATGGCCTGGCTGGCATTGGTCAGGAGATTCATCACGAGCTGATGCAGTTGTGTCTCGTCGCCGATGATGGGTACGTCGCGAAGATCGAGGTTCTCGGTCAACGTAATCGTCGCGGGAAACAAGCTCCTGGCCAGCGTCAACGCGTCCGAAACGATCGGCACGAGGTTGACCTTTGCGTATTGCTCCGGAGGCGATTGTCGACCAAACATCAGGATCTTTTTAACGAGGTTCTTGGCTCGATGGGAAGCCGCAAGCACGCGTTTCAGATCGCTCCGAATGGCGTCGTCGGCGGAGAGATCTTCGAGCGCCAGCTCCGTGTACATCGTGATGGGTACGAGCAGGTTATTGAATTCGTGCGCGATACCGCCGGCCATGGTGCCGATCATTTCGACCTTGTGGACGTGACGTAGCTTGTTCTCGAGACCGGCACGGGCCGTCTCCGCGGCCATGCGCTGGTTGATCTCCGCTGTCAGGAGTCGGTTGGCTTGAACCAACCTGTCTCGCATGTCTTCGAGGTCGTTGGCCAGTTCCCGGATCTCCGTGAGCCCGGTGGTCGTGCCGAAGTGCAGGTCGTACTGCCCCGACGCAATGGCTCGCGAGTCGCGTTGCAGCGCGCGCAATGGTCGGGTCAATAAAGCCCACAAAGCCACTGCGAGCAGCAATGCCAATGCCATATAGCCAACGACGATCCAGAGCAGGCGGCTCCGTGCTCCCTGCAGACTAATCTCGACGGGGCTCTCGTCGAAACCCAAACGCAGCGATACGTTGTCGCCCGACGCAACATTCAGAGGCAGCGATATGAAGTAGGTGTGGTCGTCACGTTCGCCGAATCGGAAGTCTTCGCTGTATTGCTTTTGCTCTACGTCGAGCAGTGAGCTGCGCAGCGACGAGTGCGGCCTGCGTACCTCTGCATACACGGTTTCGTGGCTCAGTACGACGCTGTCCAGCAAATTGACGAGTTCCTCGTCGCTCGCGCGCCGTAACTCGATTTCCAGCAGATCCCCAAGAAAGCGGCTGTAGGCCCGCACGTCATTGACGAACAAGTTCGTTTCGTTGGCCTCGACGATTCGTACGACGCCGAGATAGAGAAGGGGTGCGAGGCAGAACTGGATCGCAAGCGCTGCGATCAGCAGGCGGGCCAGCAGACTGTTTAGTAGTCTTGCCATAGGACGCGTAGCACCTTGAGTCCTGGCGGCAGCTCGCCGTCGACCCAGATGTACGTCACCGCATACGGATTCCCGCGTAGGGCCTGACGGAGTCTTTCGCCGTTGCGATACTCGTCGGGCCGGGCCGTGCCGAACTTGAACGCGTTGGCGAGCACGCGTCGCGAATAGCCTTCCTCGGACAGCCCTACGACGGATTGCAGAAAGGTGTCGTTGAGGCGCGCCTCGGTCATGTTGCGCAGTGCGCGTATCGCATGACCATTAGAGAATACGGAGATGCCGAGGTACAGCTTGCGGACCTCGAACGAAGATAGTGTCTCGATCGGGCTCGCCTCGTCGGCGACCAGCAAGACTCTGTTCTGTGCTCCCGCGGGAGCACAGAACAGAGTCGCCAGCAACGCGATGAGAGCCGTCCGCGTCATGGCAAGACGGCGCTCCATTGGACCGATAGCCGATGAAACTGCTCTGCTTGAGTTTCGGCCTTACCGATCTCGACCGTCAGAGCATGTTTGCGCGACAAAAGCGCCTTCACTCCGACGAACGCTTGATCGCGCAGAAGTAGCGGGAACAATCTCGTGTAGTCCGTGCTGCCGGCAGTGTGTTCGACGCGGCCGAACAGGGTCCAGGCGCCCTGCATGCGATATTCGGCTTGCCCATACGAGGCGGCGAAGTGTGTCTGCGGCCCGCCGAGGCCCCCGCGCGGTTCCGATCCGATTCGGTTGGTCGCGCCGAGGAACCGCCAGCGCGCATGACTCCAGACGCCATACATCCCCAACGTATTCAGGTCGATCCCGTCGACACCCGCCTGCCACTGCGGCGAACGCACCGTGTCGCTTGCGAGGTTGAGCATGTGTCGGCCGTACGAGAAGCCGATTTGATTCTCGCCGAGCACCTCGGGAAATAGCGCTACCCGCACCGAGACGCTATTGCCATGCCCGGATTGCACCTCGAGCAAGTCGAACGGCTCGATCTGCGGGTCTGGGTTTCCCTCGAGTATGCCGGTCAGCCCCATTGAGAAGGAGACCTGCAGGCCGGCGCCGCTACCAAACTCTTTCTGGTGCTCGAGCAGGATGCCGCGTCGTATGCGAAGGCAGCAGCGATCCCGTGTCCTCGAACTCCTCGATAGCCGGCCGATAGATCGAGGTCTGCAGAAACTGGCCGTGGTGATGCTCCGTGTTCCAATAGCTGGCGGATTGGTGAAAGCGGCCGAGCCACAGACGAGTTGCTTCGGAGAGTTGCCAGCCCACCTGCAGCCGCTCGAGGTCGTGCTCGTCATCGGTCAGAAGATACTCGGCTAAAAATCGAAACCGCTCGCCGGTGCGCGTGTAGAACAGGTCCGCGCTGGGTGTGAAATCGTCGTCGTCGAGATAGGTCTGTTTGGCGCTCGCCGAAGTCTCGGAGTATCTGGCGCTCACGAACACCAGTACCTCCTGACGTGCGTTCGCGGCGTCGGGCTCCGATGTGGCGTGGTCGCCGTGCTGTTCTTGCGCCGCGACCGGCCGCCAGGCGCCCAACGCGACGAGCGCGCAGAATGTGAGAAGACGCAGCGGGTTGCGCCGCGAGTAGCAAGATCGAGAGGGCATGGAGCCTCACTTGCCGGGTACAGAGGCCGGCCGCGGACACACCTTATATTTATGTTAATCGGAGTCGGCTACGCGCTGGTTCACAGAACCAAGGCGCTGCGGCGGTCCCGGTCGGCAGCCGGAGGCCCTTGGGTGCTGGGACGTCTACAATGCCGACCCGTATGAAAGCGATGATTCTTGCGGCAGGGCGGGGCGAAAGAATGGGCCCCTTGACCGAGAACTGGCCGAAGCCACTGCTCAAAATCGGTGGCGCGCCCCTCATCGAACACCACGTAGCCCGTCTCAAGGTGTGCGGAATCAATGAAATCGTCATCAATCTTTCCTACCGCGGAGCACAAATCCGCGATCACCTTGGGGATGGCGACCGGTTCGGCGTTTCGATTGCCTACAGTGAAGAGGGCGAGCCGCCGCTCGAGACGGCCGGCGGCATCGTGCACGCGCTGCCATTGCTCGGCGCCGGCGCGTTTCTGCTCGTGAATTCCGACGTCTTCACTGACTTCGACTACGCAACGCTGGCCGCGCGGCCGAGCCCGACCATCGTGCTCGTGCAGAATCCCGCGCACAACGCGCGCGGCGACTTCGGTCTCGACTCGGGAGGCAGCGTACGGGCGGAGCCGCGTAGCCACACGTATGCAGGCATCGCGTTGCTCGACCCCACGCTGTTTGCCGCTCTCCCGCCCGGCCGCCGACCGCTGAAGCCCGTGCTCGATGCGGCGATTGCGCGCGGCGAGCTGCTGGGGGTTCGCTTCGAAGGATTGTGGATCGACGTCGGAACGCCCGAGCGGCTCGAAGCCGCGCGTGCAATCGCGTCGCGGGACTAACCGATGCGCCTCTATTCTTTCTTCTTGAGCTCGGCGGCCTTTCGCGTTCGAATCGCGCTGAACCTCAAAGGCGTCGACTACGAGACGGTGCCCGTGAATCTGCCGCAAGGCGAACATCGCGAGGCCGCGTTCCTCGCAACGAACCCGCAGGCAACAGTGCCCGTGATCGACGACGACGGCACCGTCTTGTGGCAATCGCTCGCAATCATTGAGTACCTCGATGCGCGATATCCTTTGCCGCGCTTGATTCCGACGGAGCCGGTAGCACGGGCGCGCGTGCAAGCGCTCGCCCAATTGATCGTGTGCGAGATGCACCCGCTGAATAACCTGCGGGTTCGCAATTATTTGCGCGACGAGCTCGAGCTCGACGCCGCCGCTCAGTCGCGTTGGTACAAACACTGGCTCGCCGAAGGGTTCGCAAGCCTCGAAGCGCTCGTCCGGCGTTTCGGCGGCGGCCGGTATTGCTTCGGTGATGCGGTGTCGGTGGTCGACGTGTGCCTGGTGCCGCAGGTCTACAACGCGCGCCGGTTCGACTGCGACCTCACGCCCTATCCCACGATCCAGCGCATCGCCGACGGGTTGCGCAGCGAGCCCGCGTTCGCGCGCGCCGCACCGGAACAGCAACCAGACGCCAAATAGGCCGCCGTCAGAGATAGGCCGACCTCGCGTCCCAATGCGCCTGACTGTGACGCCGTTCCGCGGCGGCGATCTTCAGTTTTTGGCCCACGAGGCCGACTGTTCGATATAGCCCGCCGTCCCGGCGCTGGGCGGGCGTGGGGCACAGGGGGCGGCGGCCGCGACATCCAACGAGGGGTAGGAAGGTGGAGGCAGCACAGCTTCCGGGCTATCAGCACGGGGAACCGATCCACGAGAGCAGCGTGTCTTCGGTCTACCGCGCGCGACGCACGAGCGACGGCGCGTGCGTGGCGATCAAGCGCTCGCAGAGCCACCCCGTGTCCGCCCGCCAGCTCACACGCTACCGCAATGAGTTCGAATTGCTGCGCTCGCTCGAGTGCCCCGGCGTCGTCAAAGCGTACGAGCTCGTGCGGCACGATGGGCAGGCTGCGCTCGTACTCGAGGACGTGCCGGGTGTGTCGCTGCGCCGCTGGATCGAAGCGTCGGTCGGCGCACCGATGCGCGAGCGCTTGGCTGTAGCCATCCAGCTCGCAGACATCTTAGCCGGCGTCCACGCGGCCAACGTCATCCACAAAGACATCACGAGCCACAACGTCGTCTACGACGCCGAGAGCGGCCGCTGCACGTTGGTCGACTTCGGCATCGCCACGCGCTTACGTAGTGAAGAAAGCAAATTCCAGGCGCCTGCCGCCCTCGAAGGAACGCTTGCATACCTGGCGCCCGAGCAGACGGGCCGCATGAATCGCAGCCTCGACTACCGCGCGGACCTTTACTCGCTTGGCATCACGCTGTACGAGCTTCTCACTGGAGGTCTGCCACACGAGAGCTCCGATCCGCTCGAGATGGTGCACTTCCACATCGCCGGTAAGCCCGTGTCGCCGCGCGATCGGGACCGGCGCGTTCCCGAAGCGCTGTCCGACATCGTGCTGAAGCTGCTTCAGAAGGAGCCGGAGCAGCGATATCAGAGCGCCGGCGGGCTCGCGGCCGACCTGCGGCGGTGTCTAGCGCTGCTCGACCGCCACGGCTCGGTCGCGCCGTTTCCGCTCGGCAGCGAAGATGTCGTGGATCGCTTCGAGCCGCCGCAGAAGCTGTACGGCCGCACAGCCGAAGCGAAGACTCTTCTGTCGAGCTTCGAGCGCGTTGCGCGTGGCGGCGTGGAGACGATCACCATCGCGGGTCAGGCGGGTATCGGCAAAACGTCGCTCGTCCAGGAGATCTATCAGCCCGTCACGGGCCGGCGCGGCTACTTCGTCTCCGGCAAGTTCGAGCAGCTCGAGCAGAACGTGCCGTTCAGTGCGTTCGTCGGCGCGCTGCGCGAGCTCGTGCAGCAACTCCTGACCGAGAGCGAGGAAGAGATCGCGGCATGGCGCGACCGGATTCGCGATGCAGTGGCCCCGAATGGCCAGCTCATCGTCGACGTGGTGCCCGAGCTTCAGCTAATCATCGGCCCGCAGCCGCGCGTGCCGGAGCTCGAAGCGCTCGAGGCGCAAAACCGTTTCTACCTCGCATTCCAGAACTTCGTGCAGGTGTTCTGCAAGCGCGAGCATCCTCTCGTGCTGTTCTTGGACGACATGCAGTGGGCAGACCCCGCGAGCCTGAACCTCGTGGGGTCGATCGTCGCTGCGCGCGCCACGGAGTCGCTGCTGCTCGTGCTCACGTATCGCGACACGGAGGTGTCGGCCACGCATCCGTTCATGCTCGCCGTAAAGGAGCAGGCGAAGCAGGGCGTCCCCGTGCACTCGATCGAGCTCAAGGCGCTCGGTGTTGCCGAGGTGGCGGAGTTCGTCGGCGATACGCTGCATCAGGATCGGACGACGGTGGCTCCGCTCGCAGAGATCATTCGGCAGAAGACCGGCGGTAATCCCTTCTTCATGCGCCAGTTTCTACAGGCGTTGCACGGCGAAGGGCTAATCAAATTCGACGCTGCGAAACGCGCGTTCCTCTATAACGTGGAAGCCGTGCGCGAAGCGGCGATCACCGAGAACGTCGCCGAGCTGCTGGCGGTAAAGTTGCAGCGGTTGCCCGTTGCGACGCGTGCCACGCTGAGGACCGCGGCCGTCATCGGCGGCCGGTTCGACCTGCGGGTGCTCGCTACCGTGCAAGGGCTATCGCCCGCCGAGACCGATGCAAGCTTGCGTCCCGCTATCGAGGACGGCCTCGTCACGCCGCTGACCGGCCTCGAGAGCCTCGATGCCGACGGCCAGTCGCCGTTGGTCTACGGGCGGTTCGCGTTCCGGCATGATCGTGTGCAGCAGGCCGCGTATGCACTCCTCTACGAGAGCGAGCGCCCCACGCTGCATCTCGGAATCGGCCGCGCGCTGTTGGCCGTGACGCCTCCCGCCGAGCTCGACGGGCGCCTGTTCGACGTCGTCAGCCACCTGAATCATGGCCGCGAGTTGATTCGCGACGAGGCTGAACGACGCAGACTCGCCGAGTTGAACCGTCGCGTCGGCATGAAGGCGCGCGACTCGACGGCCTATGGCCTTTCCGTGCGCAGTTTCCGAATCGCAGTGGAGCTGGCGGGGCCACGCGCGTGGCAGCAGGAATACGCCGCGCAGTACGACACCCATCGGCGCCTCGCCGAGGCGCTGGGTCTCACGGCCGAGGCGACCGAAGCGCTGCCCATTCTAGACATCGCATTGCAGCACGCAACGTCGCTGGTCGATCGCGCAAGCCTCTCCGCCGTGCGCACGAACGTGCTGCAGATGCTGGGCAGGCTACCTGAGGCGCTTGCCTGTGGCCGCGCAGCGGCGCGCGAGTTTGGGATCGATCTGCCGGACCAGCCGGAGCAAGTTCGGGCGATGTTGCAACGCGAAATCCAGTTCATTCGCGAGCGCTCGAAGGCGATCGGCATCGACAAGTTGCTCGATCTGCCGCCGATGCAGGACGCCAGCAAGATCACGTTGATGGGGCTTTTGAGCCACTGCCTGCCGGCCGCCTATCAGAGCGATCAGGAGTCGTATGCACTGCTCTGCTGCGCGATGCTGCGGCTGTCGCTCGAGCACGGAAACAGCGGATTGTCGGCGCGAGCCTACGGCTCGTTCGGCGCGCTGCTTTCGGGCGTGCTGGCGGAATACGAGGACGCATACCGGTTCACGAAGGTTGGCGTCGATCTCGCGCACAAGCTCGGCGAGACGTCGATCCTCTCAGGCGTCTATATGCTTCACGGCGTGTTCGGCTCGCACGGCGTCGACCCGATCGATGCGAGCATCCCGGTTTTTGATCGCTCCATTGAATTCGGTTTGCAGACCGGCGATCACCTGCACGCGGGTTACAGCGTTGCCCGGCGGTTTACGCATTTGCAGGGCCGGGGCATGCCCCTCAATGAGCTGCGTGCCGACGCGGAGGCCGGGCTCGAGCTGCTCCGGCGGCTCAACGACACGACGAACCAGGAGTTCGTCGAGGTGCGCTTGAAGCTGACCGACTGGTTGCGCGGCGAGCGGCCGGGCGGGGACAAGCTCGCCATCGACGAAGCAGAGCTCGGCGCGGCGATTCATGCGCGCGGCAATCGTTCGGTGGAATCCGACTGGTACATGGTGCTTACCGCGCAGCGCTACTTCGCGGCCGATTTCCAGAGCGCCTACGAGATTGCGCGGATTGCGGAGAGCCTGCAGACCTTCACGGCCGGCTATGCGACGCGTGGCGAGCACGCCTTGTTCTACGCGCTCTCGATTGCCGCGGTGTACGCCGACGCGCCTGTCGCTAAGCGCGCGGAGCTCGACGCAGAGCTCGTTCCGCTTCGCCAGACGCTCGCGCGCCTCGCAGGCCTTTGTGCCGCGAATCACGAGCACATGCATCTGCTCGTCGAAGCGGAATGCGCACGGCTTTCCGGCATGCGCATCCAGGCCGCCGACCTTTACGACCGCGCAATCGCTTCCGCGCGCCAGCATGCGTTCCTGAACGTCGAGTCGCTCGCGTGCGATCTCGCCGCACGCTTTTGGTTCCGGGACGGAAAGCCGGAGTTCAGTCGCGTGTATCTCGACAAGGCGCTCGGCGCGTACGAAGCGTGGGGCGCGAGTGGCATGGTGGCCGACCTCGTCGGCCGGCACGGGCTCAACGCGGGACACGGCGCCACAGTGTCGATCACAGCGGGTACGACGAGTGCCGGTCCGGCAGCGGACCGCTCGGACTCCCTCGATCTTGCTGCGCTCCTGAAAGCCAACCAAGCGATCGCTGGCGAGATCGTGCTCGAACGGTTACTCGCGAAGCTGCTCGATATTTTGCGCGAGAATGCGGGCGCGGAGTCGGTCGTGCTGCTCCTCGAATCCGATGGCGAGTTTCTCGTCCAGGGATTCAAGACGGCCGCCGCCGAAGCGAGCGTGCTGTTGGCCGAGCCTTTGCGTTTATCGACGATCTGCTCGAAGGGTATCGTGAACTATGTGCTGCGTACGTCGGAGCACGTGGTGCTCGACGATGCGGCGCAGCGCGGCAAGTTCCGCAACGATCCGTACGTCGGCGAGCACAAGCCGAAGTCCGTGCTGTGCGTTCCGGTATCGCATCAGGGCAAGCTGATCGGCGCCGTCTACCTCGAGAACAACCAGGTGGCGGGCGCGTTTACGCCAGGCCGGCTCGAGGCGTTGAACATTCTCATGTCCCAGATCGCGGTTTCGATCGAGAACGCGACGTTGTATAGCAAGCAGGACCAACAGCGCCGGACGATCGAGGCGGCGAACGAGACGCTTACACGCGAGATCACCGAGCGTAAGCGCGCCGAGCAGGAGCTCGGCCGCTACCGCGATCACCTCGAGGAGCTCGTGAAGGAACGCACGAAGGAGCTCGAAAGCGCGCAGGGGCGGCTCGTCGATATGTCGCGACGTGCCGGCATGGCCGAGGTGGCCTCGGGCGTGCTGCACAACGTCGGCAACGTCATGAACAGCGTGAATGTGGGCGCGAGTGTGGCACGTGACACTGTCAAGGCGCTGCCGGTGGAAGGGTTGAGCCGCGTCGTCGGCCTGTTGAACGATAATTCCGCGCGGCTCGCGGAATACCTTGCCTCGGATCCCGTGGGCAGAAAACTGCCGGACTACCTGCGCAAACTCGGCGCCACGCTCGTCGAGGAAAAACAGGCAATTCTCAACAATATCGAGCAACTGTCCGCGCACCTCGAGCACATGAAGAAAATCATCGCGGCGCAGCAGTCGTACGCGAAGGTCAACGGTATGACCGAGGTGTGCACGCTCGAGGAGATTGCAGAGACCGCGTTATCCATCAGCGAAGCGGCGCTGCGCGGCGCGAACATCGAGATTGCGCGCGACTACGAGAAGCTGCCGGCGGTGCTCATCGACCGACATCAGATCATGCAGATTGTCGTCAATCTGGTCTCGAACGCGAAGCACGCGCTCGAGGAATCGACGCAGCCGAAACGGCAGCTGAAGGTTGGAATAGCGCGCGTGGAAGGCGGCGCGCGGATCGAGGTGCGCGACAACGGCGTCGGCATCGCGCCGGAGAATCTGCCGAAGATCTTCAGTCACGGATTCACGACGAAGAAGACGGGGCACGGCTTCGGCCTGCACAACTGCGCGAACGCCGCGCAACAAATGGACGGCAGTCTCACGGCGTACAGCGACGGGCTCGGCAAAGGCGCGAGCTTCGTGTTGCGGATGCCGGTGGAGTATGCCGAAGAGCTGCCGCAACGAATTGGGTTCGCGGAAGCCGGAGCCTAGCCAATGAGCGAGTCGAACGCAGCGCCGCGCCTCGTCGAACGCAATCGACGGATTCTTATCGTCGACGACAATCGTGCGATCCACGACGACTTTCGGAAGATTCTTGCAGCGGCAGCCGGTACGCGCGACGAGCTGGATGCGCTAGACGCAGAACTGTTCGGCACGAAGGCTGCGACGCAGGACGAGGGCTTCGAGCTCGATTCGGCATATCAGGGGGAGGAGGCGATCGAGAAGGTCCGGCGCGCGCGGGTCGAAGGGCGCGGGTACGCGCTGCTGTTCATCGACGTCCGCATGCCGCCCGGCCTCGATGGAATCCAGACGACCGTCCGCTTGCTGCGCGAAGACGAAGACGTCGGCATCGTCATCTGCTCGGCGTACTCGGATCACAGCTGGGAAGAGATGACCTCCGCGTTCGGCAACACCGATCGCGTGCTGATCCTGAAGAAGCCGTTCGACACCGTCGAAGTGCGCCAGCTTGCGCACGCTCTGCAACGCCGCTGGGAGCTTTCGCGGCTCGCGGCCCTGAAGGTGCAGGACATGACGGCCGTCATCGATGCTCAGACGTGCGAGCTGCGTGCGGCCAACGAAGCATTGAAGAACGAAGCGGCGTTGCGCGAGGATGCCTTCCGGAGGCTCGGCGAGTCGAACGAGCAAATTCGGGCACTTGCTTACCAGGACGGGCTCACGGGATTGCCAAATCGGCGCCTGTTCAACGAGCATCTCGAGAAAGTGCTCGGGCGCTCTCGCCGCAAGGGCAACGAGTTTGCGGTGTTGTTCATCGACATCGACAACTTCAAGCTGATCAACGACACGATCGGCCATCAGGCGGCCGATCAGGTGCTGCGCAACCTGGCTGAGTCGCTCAGCGCGCTGATTCGCACCGATGATCTGCTCGGGCTGTACAGTGGCGAGAAATTCGACGCCGCGCAGACGATCACGATAGAACCCATCGATGACTCGGTGATTTCACGTCTCGGCGGCGACGAGTTCGTCGTGCTGCTGCCGGATACGCGCGACCGATTTGCGGCCGGCACTGTCGCGCGGCGCATTTTGACGCATCTCGAGACGCCGATCCGTGCGGAAGGGCACGAGGTGTTCGTGACGGCGAGTATCGGCATCGCAACTTACCCTGAGGATGGACTGTCGAGCGAGATCCTGATCCGCAACGCCGACACGGCGATGTATCACGCGAAGCAGGAGGGTAAGGCGGCGTTCCAGTACTACTCGGCCGCGATGAACGCAGCGTCCGTCGAACGCCTCACGCTCGAGACGGGTTTGCGGCACGCGCTCGACGGGAATGGGCTTGCGCTGCACTATCAGCCGCAAATAGACATCCGCACGGGCAAGATCATCGGGGCCGAGGCGTTGCTGCGCTGGCAACATCCGCAGCGCGGGTACATCTCACCCCAGACGTTCATCCCGATCGCCGAGGATTCGGGTTTGATCCTGCCGATTGGACAGTGGGTACTCGAGCGTGCGTGCCAGCAGGCCGCGGCGTGGCAACGCGCGGGGCTGCCGCGCATCCCGATCTCGGTGAACGTCTCCGGCGTGCAGTTCCAGCGACAGGATCTCTCCGAGCTCGTGCGCGCGAATCTCGCTTCGAGCGGGCTCGACCCGGCCATGTTGTGCATCGAGATCACGGAGACGGTGATCGTGTCGGCGCGCGATCGTGCGATCGCGTTGCTGCATGAGTTGCGCCAGCTCGGTGTGGGTTTGGCGCTCGACGATTTCGGCACGGGCTACTCGTCGTTGAGCTACTTGCGCAGCTTCCCGATCGACACGCTGAAAATCGATCGTTCGTTCGTCGCCGAGATGCTGACGAATCACACGACGGCGTCCATCATCGAAGCGATCATTTCGATGACGCGCATTCTCGGCCTGCGAGTGATCGCGGAGGGGGTCGAGGACCAGGCGCAGTTCGCATTCCTCCAGCAGATCGGCTGCGATGCCGTGCAGGGTTTCTACGTGAGCGCAGCAGTATCTGCCGACGCGTTCGCGGCGCTGCTGGCCAACTTCGACGGCGCCTCGCTGTTGCCGGACCCTCCGCGGCGCCTCGCGGCGCGCTGAGGTCGGCAGGTATCACCCTTCTCGCCGATCGACGCCGGTCTCGCCTATTCCCCGTGCGTTGAAGCTCACACCGCCGGTCAGACGGTCTCGATAATCGGATAATCACTAAAGCTTGACTAAGAATCACGATTCGCTATTCTCCAAGGGCCGTCGTTGGGGGAATAACAAATCTTATCGAGAGGGGGCGGCTGTGCGATGCGCGGGCTGGGGGCACCCTTGCTCAGATGTTGGTCCGCGGGCCCTCCATCAGCTGGTTTGAAAACATAACGATCGACAAATTTTGGGGGGGTAATGCGACACCAACCGCTATCGGGCGCGTTCTCGAAGAGCCGCCGCCATCCGACGATTCGTCCGCTCGGCCTTGCATGCATCGCGACCAGCCTCGTCTACCACATTTCCTTCGCCCAGCAACCGACCGAAGAGATTGTCGTTACCGGATCTCGTATCACCAATACGAATGGGATGGACACGCCGGTTCCCGTCACTGTCGTCACTCCCGCAGAACTGTCGGTACTCGCGCCCACGAATTTGATCGAAGGTCTTTCGGAGTTGCCACAGTTTTACGGTTCAGCGACGACCCAAACGCCGTCGCCGTTCTTCACGAGCACTGGGGCGGGCTCCTTGGACCTGCGCGGCCTTCAGAGCAAACGTACGCTGCAACTCCTAGACGGTCGCCGAGTAGTCCCGTCGACGATTTTCGGCGGTCCGGACATCAACCTGTTTCCCGAGAACCTGGTGCGAACGGTGGAAACCGTGACCGGTGGTGCTTCGGCCGCCTATGGAACCGACGCCGTCGCGGGCGTCGTGAACTTCATCCTCGATAAAAACTTAAAGGGCATCAAAGCCAACGTCCAGTACGGCGCCAACTCGGAGGGGGATAACAGGAACTATAAGGTGTCCGCGGGTGGTGGCTTCGATGTGGGGAAAAAGACTCACATTCTGTTCAACGTAGAAAAGGAGCGACAGGATCCGATCTGGGGTTCGGCCGCTCTGCACTACGACTGGTACAAGAACCGCGGCTTGATCGACAACCCGGCTGCGGGCGCGGGTAGTTCTCCAACCAATCCGTTCTACATCGCAGTGAACGATGTCCGTGCCCTCGGCTACGACATCGATGGAATTTTTTATCTCCCGACCGCGGCGGGAGGAACCCAGATTCTTGATTCGAGCGGTACCCCGTCACCGTACGTGCGCGGCAATCCCTGCAGCACGACCGGCTGCTCGGTTGCGAATGGTGGTTCTGGTCACGACAGCCAAATCGGCTCGATCACTGTCACGCCGGATTCTGGCCGGGAGAACACATTCCTGTACGTCACGCACGACTTCACCGACAAGTTTTCGGTCTTCGGCCAGTTGATTCACAGCAAGGCCGACTTCACCTCGCTGAACACTCCCGGTCTGTTCCCGTACCCGGCCAGCGCCGCCTTTCCGCAGGAATTTCACGATCTACAGTGGTAACCCGTTCCTGCCGGCCGCGATCCAGGCGGCGATGACGGCCAACATCTGGCGTCGGTGCCGTTCAGCCGGATCGGGGCGCCCGAAGACATCGGCGCCGAATCGGCCACCACTCAGACGACCACGACGGACTCCTATACCGCAGGCTTCGAGTACTCCTTCGGAGGTAGTTGGGGCATCAAGGGCTACTACCAGGCCGGCGAAACGGACGTGAAAGCGATTCAGAAGGGCGGTATACGTCTCGACCGTATCTTTCTGGCGGCCGACGTCGTGACGACCCTAGCACGGGCAACCCGCCTGCAATGTCGCCGTGACCACCCGGGGCACCGCTCAATCCCCTGTACCAGAATTGTGTGCCACTAAACCTCTTCGGCCGCGGTCACGCCTCGGCCGCGGCGGTCGACTGGGTCACCGGCTTCGAGCCGGGGGTACCGATCCACGCCAATGGCTTCGTCTCCGCGACCGAGTGTGTCCCGTACGACTACATCAGCGGGGAGAACAAACAGAGAGTCATTACCATCAACCAGGATGTCTGGGAGATTTCGGCCGACGGGCAAGCTCGGCAACGGCTGGGCGGGCCCGATCACGATGGCCGCAGGATACGGAGGCCGCAAGGAATCCTTCCTGCAAGTCGTCGAGGTGGGCCCCGGCGGCAACATCAACGAGGATCCGACGTACCGGCCGGTCATGGCGAACAACGCAGCACTTGGGATTCGCGGCGTTCCCGGCGGCAACGCCGCATCGGGCAACAGCGTGGAAATTCAGTTCTCGAACGTGCCGTTCGCTCGCGGTTCGCAGGATGTCACGGAGGCCTTCCCGAGGTCCTCCTGCCGTTGGTTCACGAACGCGGCATCGTTCAGCAGTTGAACTTCGACGTGGCCTACCGCTATGCGGACTATTCCGGTGTGGGCGGTGTCGACTCCTGGAAAGGCGGTTTCGACTGGACGGTCAACGATCAACTACGCCTGCGCGCTACGATCTCACAGGACGTACGCGCGGCAACGATGGGCGAGAAGTTCGACCGTACGGGCGGCGTTGCAAACGTGACCGATTACTTCCTGGACCCGACCGGCGGCACGACCTACGGGATTACCACGTTCTCGAACGGGACTCCGGACATTCGACCCGAGAGCGCCAAAACTACGGTCTTCGGGTTTGTCTACCAGCCCCATTGGGCCGAGGGCATTAGCGCTTCGGTGGACGCATACACCATCGAGGTCACGGATAACATCAACCAGATCACTGCGGCCCAAGTAGTGAGCGGGTGCTACGTGGACAATAACGTGGATCTGTGCCAGTTCATCACGCGCACGGGCCCGCCCGTGCCGGCATTCCCGAACACCCCGTCCATCGCGCTAGTGGGCGTGCCGTACTACAACCAGGCGTCGGTTAAAGCCCAGGGTGTGGACCTGGAAATCAACTACCGCAAGAACGTGCCCTGGTTCCGTGGCAGCGCCGTGAATGTCCGGTTCCTGGGAAGCCATCTAAAAGAGCGATCGAGCAAGGACAGCACGGGTAAGAAGACTGAGATCCAGGGTCAGTTTCTGAATCCTCAAATGTTTCCGCAATGGACGGGGTTAGTCTCGAGCAGCCTGATTAAAGGGCCCTTGTCCGTCAGTTTGTCGGCTCGCTATACCGGCGAGGTGCTCATTAATCCGAACTTCAACTTCCACGGCACCAGCACGCGGTGGGACGTGGCTGACAATTCGCTCGAGAGCCAGGTGCTGTTTGATGCCAGCGTCAGATATCGTTTCGGGAAGGGAGACAACCGCACAACCTTCTTCGCGACCATCAACGATCTATTCGATAAGGGCCCGCAAGAGTTTCTCGGTTTCCCGACGGGGGTGGCCTTCAGCGACAACTTCAGCACTGGCCCCGGCACCGGCGTCATCGGCGATGCACGCGGCCGTCGTTTCACGTTGGGGGTGGCTCTGGACTTCTAGGGGATAGCACTCGTCCCACGGCCCGGGCGAGTCGTGGCAACGGCTGCCGAGTGCTTTGTCCGCTTGGCTGCTGGCTGCTGGCTGCTGGCTGCTGGCTGCTGGCTGAGGCGCTACGCGCTCACAGCACCATGAGGTCTTTGCCGACGACGACTTTACCTTTGAAGTGCTGGTGCGCGCCCTTGATGTAGGTCGCGTCGCTGATGGACTGCAGGGCGCCTGGCACGAGATGGTTCAACACGAGCAGGCCGACTCCCGCTTCGGACGCCATGCGGCCCGCGTTCTCCGTGGTCGTGTGCGTGGCGACGATGTGATCCCACACGCCCTCGGGATTGTCGGCATACGCGCCGTTCGCAACCATGCGCTCGAACGCGTGCCGCATGCTCGACACTTCGATCGCCTCGCAGATAAATACGTCAGCACCGCGCGCGAGCTTGACGAGCCCCGCGGAATACGCCGTGTCTCCGGAGAACACGATCGAGCGCCCGGGGCAGTCGAAGCGGTACGACAGCGACCGATACGGCATGCGGCGCTTCGACTCTTCGGGGAAGTGCGTGTTCTCGACCGACGACACGGTGACGCGCTCATCGCGGTAGACCTCGATCGGCTCCGGTGTGGCCGCGAGATCCTGGCCGCTGAAGATGTCGGTGGGTTTGGTTTTGCGC
Source organism: uncultured delta proteobacterium (assembly GCA_963843145.1). GTDB lineage: Bacteria > Desulfobacterota > RBG-13-43-22 > RBG-13-43-22 > RBG-13-43-22 > CAVQSS01. Next base: position 220,155 of record CAWJJC010000005.1, on the reverse strand, counting down.
GCCTCGTCGATGAGGCGAATCGCTGCGTTCGCTTCGCTCGCGTGAAGCGCCGCCTCCACGAGCTTCACCGTGCCGTATGGGCCCGCCACTACCGTCGGCTTGATGCGGCCGTCGGACCACTGGTGCGTCAGGAACGACGTGACTTCAGCGCTGTGATCGTCGTGCAGATGCGTCAGGAACACGCGCGCGACGTCGCGGAACGCGATTCCCGCTTTGCGCATGGCGGCGAGTGCGCCTTCTCCGAGATCGACGACGTACGGGGTGCCGTCGACGACGACGGCGTTCGCGGTTTCCGCGCGCTCGGTGTTGAAGTTCGGCCCGCCCTGCGTGCCGAGCAGCACGACGTGAACGCCGCGTGCCGGCACGAGGCTCTGCGCCGCGGCGCGCCCCGGGCGCAGCAAGCTCGGGAGGGCGGCACCCGCAACGCCGAGTGCGCCGAAGCGCATGCAGTGCTCGAGCCACGCGCGGCGAGTCAGAGATTTCAGTGTGGCTCGCACCGCGTTAACGCTGGCCGTGTTCCATGCGCACGTCGAGCAACGCTTGCCGGCCGCCGGCCACGGCCGTCATTGCCGCATCGATGGCTCGCGGCAGCTCTCCCGGATCGTCGACTCGGCGCGTCCAGGCGTCGGACGCTTCCGCGACCCTCGTGAACTCCGGAGACGGTTGCAGCTCGACGAGCGGCATCTCGTCGGCATGCGCCGCGGCGCCGTCCGGATACACCACTCGCGTCGCGGACTCCACCGCCTGCCAGCGGCCGTTGTTGCAGATGATCGTGAGTGTGGGCAGCTTCGCGGCGCGCGACACGAGGTGGAACGGCGTGGGGTTGCCGAACATGTAGCTGCCGTCGCCCATGGTGCTGATCACCATGCGATTCGGTGCGGCGAGCTTCGCGCCGAGCGACGCGCCGAGGCCGAAGCCGAGCCCGCCGCCGATGCTCACGCCGAGCAGGCTGCCGGGCTCCTCGAGCTCCATGGCGTCGAGCCCCACACCGAGCTCCGTGATCACGATGCCGTCCTTCGGCAACGCGTCGTGGATGCACGCGCCTACATAGGAATAGCTAATGGGCCTCGCGGCGCGAGCCGCAGCGTTTGTTGCCGCGCGCTTCTGCCTCACGGTTGCGTTGAAAGCCGCGATAGCGACGCGCCGCTTTTCGGCAGCGACGCGGTCGAGACGCCGTGCCTGCAGCGCTTCGTCGAGAAGGGCGAGCGCGCTCTTCGAGCTGCCGGGAATCGCGAGATGCGCCGGGAACGAGTGGATGGGGTAGCGCACCCAGAGCGGATCGACGCCGAGATGGATGACTTTCGCGTCTGCGCGCGGCGTGGCGTACCGCGGGTACCACGGCACTTCGCAGTCGGCCACGATGATCACGTCGGCTTTGGCCAACAGCTCGGTGCCCGCGTGCCCCGTGTTGAACGGGTGGCTCGCCGGCAGGTTCACGCAGCTCGCGTGCGGTTGCGCGACGGGAATCGCATGGCGCTGCGCGAGCTCTGCGAGCACGCCGACGGCACTCGTGTCGCGGCCGAGATTCGAGGTCAAGATCATTGGCCACTCGGCGCCCGCAATGAGGTCCGCGACCTGATCGATGTGCTTGCTGCTCGGCTGCGGCGGCGCTTGCTCCGTCGGCGGCAGCAACCGGTTCTGCGCGCGGTCGGCATCCGCCAGCACTTCGCGTGGCAGCGTGAGATACACGGGCCCGCGCGGCTCGGAGAGCGCAACCTCGAGCGCGCGGCCCACCACCTCGTCCACGGGCTGGCCCGCGCGCAGCTCGAAGTCCCACTTCGTGTATTCGCGCACGACGCCGGCCTGGTCGAAATTCTCCTGGCCCCAATGAATGGGCGCCGAACGCGACGCGATGTGCCCGTTCTGTGTCAGCGGTGTGCGCCCCGCCATCAGCAGCAGTGGCACGTTGTCGCGCGCGGCGTTCATCAGCGCGCAGATGGTGTTACCCGTGCCCACCGTGACGTGGACCATGACGCCCGCCGGCTTGCCCGCGACCTGGTAGTAGCCGTGCGCCATCGCCATTGCGAGGTTCTCGTGCGGCACGGTGATAAAGCGCGGGATTGCCTCGCGCTGGCCCTGCAGCCGCACGAGTCCTTCGATTACCGGCGCGAAGTCCGTGCCCGCGTTCGCGAGCACGTAGTCGATGCCGCGCCGCTTCAGCGCCTTGAGCAACCCTTCCGCCACCGATGCCGTTCCTGTTTGCGCTCCGTCCATCTGTCTCTCTCTTGATCTAGCACCGAAACCGAAAACGGCGACGATGTCTGCGAGGGGACCCGCGAAAACACTCGGCGCCAGGGACGGTGCCGAGTGAGCCTACAGGGACGTACTTGCGGCGTTTTTCGCGGGCCCCCTCGCAGACGTCGTCGCCTGCCGCGAGGACGCTAGTGCGTCATCGAATATACGACGTAGTTTACAGCGAAGCGGTAGGCGAGCGTGGTCATGGCCTCGGGGTAGCGGGGGTTATCCGCGTGCTCCCATGCATCGCCCAAATCCATGTTGAAGTTGATCGCGACCACGAGCCGGCCCGTGTCGTCGTAAATGCCGCGCCAGTGCGGCTGCACCCCGTCCTGCTCGTATGTCTGGCCGCGAGAAAGCGCCGCGATGCCAGGGATCTGGATGCGCTGATCCAAGTCGTACAGCACATGAAAAACTTCGTGCCGGTCGCTGATCTCGACCACCGGCCGGTCGGGAAATACGCGCTGCATCGAGTCCATGAAGCTCGCCCACTGCAGCGTGCCGTGGAAGTCGTCGACCATGAGGAAACCGCCGCGGTCCAAGTACTCCCGCAAGCGCGCTGCGTCCGTCTCGTCCAAGTACCAGCGGCCAACTTCGACGGCGTACAGCCACGGGTAGTTGAAGATCGTGTCGTCCGTGACCTTCAGCATCCGCGCCTCGCCGATATCCACGCGTGTGAGCCGGCCCACGCCCATCGTGAAGTGCACCTCGGCTTCGGGGTAGTCCGTGGTCCAGCTGCCGCCGCGCCAGCCCCGGTCGGTGCGGTTGCCCTGGTAGTACATCCGGGTGAAGTGGAACTCGTTGGTCGGCCAGCTCGGTGCGCCATTCAAATCGTCGCCGGCGACCGCGAGCACGATCAGAGCGGCCGCGAGGCCGAAGAGGCCTTTGCTTGCGAGTCGTGGTGTCATCGTCGAGTCATGCCGTGCGAAGGTCTGCCAAGTTCATGCGAACCAGTCGTCGAGCTCACCGCGGCCAAGCTCGCCGAGCGCGTGCTCGTTGAAGGCGCGATACGCCGTCCAGTGGCCGATCTTGTCCTGGATCAGGAGCGCCGCGGTGGCATCAGCGGCGCCAAGCTCCTGCCGATACTTCGACAGTTGGCCCTCGGCGTAGCGGTTGCAGCGCTGCAGATACTCGGTCACGACGGCTTTTTTATCCGCACTCTTCACGGTGCGATCCTAGCCCCGCGAGCCCCGGCCACCAAGCCATTCGATTTTCGGGTCTAGGCGTTGGCCGCACCGTTTCGGTAAGCTCCGGTCAGATCGTTTGAAAACGAGCCGCCGGCCGCACGGCCGGCAGTCTGGAGTTTTGTCCAGACCGAGCGTCGATGGGGTGGTCGGGGTAAGGTTGGGCGAGGGTGCGCACACGCGCCCCGGCGCCTGGCAAAAGCGGAGCCGCGGTTGTTCGACTTCTTCTTCAAATACTCTCGCGCCACGTTCGAACGCGGCGAGCTCGTGTTCGCGAGCGGGTGGCCCGTGTGGCTGTTGCTCGCGCTGATCGTGCTCGCGGGGGTCGCCGTGGGTGTCAGCTTGTGGCGCCGCCAGCCCGCACTCGGTCTCGTGCGCGTGATTACGCTCGGCGTGCTACAGACGGCGCTGCTCGCAGCGCTGCTCGTGCTCGTCTGGCGGCCGGCGCTCGTGACGCAGACGCTGCGGCCGCAGGAGAACTCCGTCGCCGTGCTGCTCGATACCTCCGGCAGCATGCTGTACGGCGAGGGCGATAAGTCCAGGCTCCAGATCGCCATCGACAGTCTCGAAGCCAACGCGCTCCCGCAGCTGAAGGCGTCGTTCACCGTCAATATGTTTTCGTTCGCGCGCGACCTGATCGAGTTGCCGTCGCTCGAGCAGGTGCCGGCCCCGGGGCCCGTCACGCACATCGGCGACGCATTGCTCGGGTTGCTGCGCGGCGCGCAGTCCGGCGCCATCGCGGCGGTCGTGCTCGTGACCGACGGCGCGGACAACTCGAACGAGCTCGATTCGGCCAAGATCGCGGAGATCGCAAGCTTCGGCGTACCCGTGCATACGGTGGGTGTGGGTGCGGAGACGATTCCGAACGACCTCGAGCTCGAGGACGTGCAAATGCCGGCCGTCGGCATGCCGGGTTCCACCGTCAGTGCGCAGGTCAGCATCCGCCACAGCGGCAGCGCGCTTGCGCAGCTGAAGGTCTACGACGGCGACGCGATCATCGCTTCGCAGTCGATCCAGCTACCGAGCACGGCCGGCGTCACCACGCGGCTGGTCGACATCGATGTCGGCAAGGCTGGCGTCCGGGACCTCAAGTTCGCGCTCGACGCCTTGCCCGGCGAGACCGATATCGTCAACAACTCGCGTCTGCGGCCCATGGAAGTGCCGGAACAGCGCCGACACATCTTATATATCGAGGGGGAGCCGCGCTGGGAGTACAAGTTCATCCGCCGCGCGATCGACGACAACCCGGCCGTGCGTGTCGCGAGCCTGCTGAAGACCACGCCGAACAAGTTCTACCGCCAGGGCGTGGAAACACCGGACGAGCTCGTGAACGGCTTCCCGACGGACGAGATCTCGCTGTTCCACTACGACGCAATAATGATCGGCAGCTTCGAGGCGGCGTCGCTGACGGCAGCGCAGCAGGACCTGATCCGCGACTTCGTGAGCCGCCGCGGCGGCACGTTGTTGATGATGGGCGGCAGACGCGGCCTCACCGACGGGGGCTGGGCCGCGACGAGCGTTGCCGAGATTTTGCCGGTGCGGCTGCCGATGCTGGACGGCCCGAGCTTCGTGCGCGAGCCCGCTAAGCCCAAACTCACGGCCTTCGGTCGCACATCGGCCGTCACGCGGCTCGACGCCGACGACAAGAAAAACGCCGAACTCTGGGCCAGCATGCCTGAGCTCGCGGATTTCCAGCACGTAGCGGAGCTCAAACCGGGCGCCGAATCTCTGCTCGACGCCGATTTCGGCGGCAAAATCGAGCCGCTGCTCGTGCACCAGCGCTACGGGCTCGGCAATGTGTATGTGCTTGCCACGGGCGGCACGTGGCGTTGGCAGATGCAGCTGCCGCACGAAGATCAGCGCCACGAGACGTTTTGGCGGCAGCTCCTGCAAGCCGCCGCGACCACTGCGCCGCAAGCGGTCACGCTCACTTCCGACCGCGTCTTCTACGGCGACGAGAGCACCGTCAAGCTGCGCGCTGAAGTCCGTAACCCGAAATTCGAGCCGGCGGACGACGCCAAAGTGGACGTCGAGGTCAGCGACGGCCAAGGGCCCGCGACGACGCTCGCGATGACGCCCGTCGCCGGGCAGCACGGCGTCTACGAGGCCAACTACGAAACGGCGCACACCGGCGTGTTCCGTTTCGAGGCCAAGGCGCAGGTGGGCAAGGATACGTTGGGCGACGCCCGCGTCGCCGTGCGGCGCGAGGATGGCGTCGTCGAGCACTACCACGTGCAGCAGAATCGGCCGTTGCTCGAGCGGCTTGCCGCCGCGACGGGGGGCAGCTACTTCCCGGTGTCGGACATGCGCCGATTGCCGGAAGCGGTGAGCTTTTCGGACGCGGGCAGTGTCGAAAGGCAAGTGCTGGATCTCTGGAACATGCCCATCGTATTTTTATTGCTGCTTGCCCTGAAGACGGGCGAATGGGTGCTGCGCCTGTTCTGGGGGCGGCTATGAACGGCCGAGGGTGCGCGTGGCTCGTTCTCGCCCTCGGTGCGGCGTTCGCGGCCCCCGCCCGCGCTGACCTGTACTACCTCGTGGTCGGCGGACTCGGCGGCGAGCCGAAGTATCAGGAGCAATTCGACAAGGCCACGGCGGAGATCGCAGCGGTCGCGCGGCGGACCACGGGCAACGACCGCGTGCTCGTGCTGCAAGGCGAGTCCGCGACGCGGGCGGCCGTCATGATAAAGACATAATTGCGTTTGCTGTCTACACAAAGTACCCCGGCGTCACCCACCGGGACGGCCATGAAGGATTTGATGCCCTCATCTCTCAGATAGAGTTTCAGATTCCGGTTATCTCGATCGAACTGGGCCACATTCACGGGCTGTTCGTTTTTGGCCACCCACCCGATGAGGCTGTCTCCCGGCTGGATTGTGGTTTTAGGGTTTACCTGGAGGCTCAAGGTATGGTAAGCGCTCAGTAAAAGCCGATCCCTCTGGGGATTGAAAAGAAACAAAGCGGCGGTGAAAGCGTCATTCACATTGCTGACAAGCTCAATGAGACCTTTCAATTCATGGTTGGGGGAATATTCCATCCGGAAGGGCAGGGGTTTCCAGAAACTGGATCAAAACCACTTGTCTAACGATAATTTATGGTATAAAAATAGTAATAGAAGAAAATAACAGCCTGATGAAATTTTTAACCCATTTAACCGGGGTTGTCAATTCTTTTTAAAATGGAATCAAATTGCATCTCAAAATCCCTCCGCCCCAGAGCTGCGGCGGAAAACCAATACGGTCTCAGTAGGAGGGGTCCTTATCGGCCGGGGACACCCGGTTGTGGTTCAGTCCATGACGAATACCGACACTCGGGTTATAGCAAGCACAGTTAAGCAAATAAATAGCTTATACAAATCTGGCTGCGAATTGATCCGGGTGGCGGTGCCGGATTCCGAGGCTGCCCGGGCTCTAGGGGGCATAGTGGAAAGATCCCCGTTGCCGGTGATCGCCGATATTCATTTTGACCACCGCCTGGCCCTGGAAGCCATGAAAGCCGGGGCCGCGGGGATCCGGATTAATCCCGGGAACATCGGATCCCGGGCCAAGGTCATCCGGATCATCCAGGAGGCCAGGGATCGCGGGGTCTGCATCCGGATCGGGGTCAATGCCGGTTCCTTGGAAAAGGATCTGCAGGGCCGGGGAGAGGAGCACTTGGCCGAGGCCATGGTCGTTTCGGCTTTGCGCCACATTGAGCTGTTTGAACAGCATCATTTTACGAACCTGAAAATATCCCTGAAGGCCTCGGACGTGATGCAGACTATCCGGGCCTATCAGGGGCTGGCCCCCCAGGTGCGACTATCCCTTTCACCTGGGGGTCACCGAGGCCGGGACTCTGATTTCGGGGACGATCAAATCCACCTTGGGAATAGGCCTGCTTCTTTATCAGGGAATCGGTGACACCCTGCGGGTTTCCCTGACGGCCCCGCCCAAGGAGGAGATCCGGGTGGCCTTCGAGCTGCTACGGAACCTTAAACTCCGGGAACGGGGAGTGGAGATCATCTCCTGCCCAACCTGCGGCCGATGCCGAATCGATCTGATTCCCCTGGTGCGCCAGGTGGAAAAGGCCGTTCAAAAGATCACCACCCCGATCAAAGTGGCCATTATGGGTTGCGTGGTCAACGGACCGGGTGAGGCCCGGGAAGCGGATATCGGCATTGCCGGGGGAAAAGGCCAGGGAATGTTATTTGCCCGGGGCCGGCTGGTACGCAGGGTCAAGGAGGCGGATCTGGTGGCCACCCTACTGACGGAAATTGAAAAAATGGTTCAAGAGAAAGGATAGCCATGTTTTTTTCCCAACTTTATATTCCGACGCTGAAGGAAAAACCGGCTGAAGCCGAGGTCATCAGTCACCAGCTCATGGTGCGGGCGGGATTGATCCGCAAGCTGTCTTCCGGGATTTACAGCTATCTTCCCCTGGGCGTCCGCTCCTTGAGAAAAATGGAGTCCATCATCCGGGAGGAAATGGAGCGGGCCGGTGCCCAGGAAGTCATCCTGCCGGCCCTGCAGCCGGCAGAGCTCTGGCAGGAAAGCGGAAGATGGGATAAGTATGGGAAGGAGCTGTTCCGATTGAAGGATCGTCACGGTCATGCCTATTGTCTGGGACCTACCCACGAGGAGGTCGTCACCGATTTAATCCGCCACGAAATCCGTTCTTACCGCCAACTGCCGGTAAACCTGTACCAGATTCAGACCAAGTTCCGGGATGAAATCCGCCCCCGATTCGGATTGATGCGGGGGCGGGAGTTCGGGATGAAGGATGGGTACAGCTTTGACCGGGATGAGACCGGCGCAGAGCTTTCCTATGGCAAGATGTTCGAGGCCTACCAGCGGATCTTTGAACGCTGCGGTCTGCGCTTCAAGGCGGTGGAGGCCGACAGCGGGGCCATCGGCGGGAGCTTCTCTCATGAGTTCATGGTCCTGGCCGAGACTGGGGAGGATGCCGTCATGGCCTGCAGCGCCTGTCGCTACGCCGCTAACGTGGAACGGGCTGTTTCCGCCTGGCAGCCCGGGGAAGATCCCCAGGTCTTGGTTCGCCCCCGGGAGAAACGGCATACCCCGGGGCAGCGAACGGTAGAGGAAGTGGCCCGATTTCTGTCGGTCCCGGCGGATCGTCTGGTGAAGACCATTCTTTATCAAACCTCAGCCGGGCCGGTGGGCATCCTGGTGCGGGGGGATCAAGAGGTGAATGAAACCAAAGTCTTGCGGGCGTTGGGGTTGGATGAAATCACCCTGGCCGATGAGCGCGTCGTGGAGCAGGTAACGGGTGCTCCGGTAGGTTTTGCCGGCGCGGTGGGACTGACCGTCCCTCTCTGGGCCGATCAAACTCTCCAGGGATTGAAAAATTTCATCATGGGGGCCAATGAGGCTGACCAGCACTACCTGGACTTGAACTGGGAAGTGGATATCCCCCCCGTCACCTGGGCCGACTTGCGCCAGGTCAAATCCGGAGAACCCTGTCCCCGTTGCCAGGCTCCTCTGGAGTCTTACCGGGGTATTGAGGTGGGGCACGTTTTTAAATTGGGGGACAAGTATTCCCGGGCATTGAAAGCCACCTATCTCGACGAACAGGGAAGGGAGCAGACGATGATCATGGGTTGCTATGGCATCGGCGTGGGCCGGACCGTGGCCGCGGCCATCGAACAAAACCATGATTCGGACGGGATTGTCTGGCCTCTGGCCCTGGCACCCTTTCAGGTCCTGATCACCCCCATTGATTGGAAGCCGGGGTCAGCGGAGCAGGCCACCATTATGGCCCTTTATGAATCCTTCCAAAAGGCCGGGATCGAGGTGTTACTCGATGATCGGGACGAAAGGCCGGGAATAAAGTTTAAAGACGGGGACCTGATCGGTATTCCCCTCCGGATAACCGTCGGCCCCAAGGGGTTGAAACAAGGTCAAGTCGAGCTGCGTCCCCGAAGGACGAAGCAGATGGAACTGGTCAAAGTGGAAGAGGTCCTGGAAGCGGTTCAGAAAATCATCGCCGCATCGAAGTTTTGACGGGAAGAGATGAAGAAATAGGTGCTCCCTGTTCTGAAAAGAAGGGTTGTCTTTAATTCGATGTCGGGCGTTCGATGTTCGATGTTCATGTTCAATGTTCATTCTACTAATACTCCATGATCCGCATCAACACCATCATCGATCAGATCCTTTCTTATTGGCCCCAGGCCAACATTGAACTCGTTGAAAAGGCCTATGTTTTTTCCGCCAAGGTTCACGAGGGGCAGGTCCGCCTTTCCGGGGAGTCCTACCTCTCCCATCCATTGGAAGTGGCCTGGATATTGACCCAAATGAAGATGGATCAGGTGACCATCGCTGCCGGACTATTGCACGACACCCTGGAAGACACCCTGGCGACCCCCGAGATGATCAAGGAACAGTTCGGACCGGAGGTCCTCCGCATCGTCAACGGAGTGACCAAAATCAGCAGCTTTCATTTTCAGACCCTGGAAGAACGGCAGGCGGAAAATTTCAGGAAGATGATCTTAGCCATGTCGGACGATATCCGGGTAATCCTGGTCAAGCTGGCCGACCGGCTCCACAATATGCGCACCCTGGGTTTTCATAGCCAGGAGAAGCAGCGGAAGATCGCCGGAGAAACCCTGGAAATCTATGCCCCGATTGCCGTCCGCTTGGGGATGCGCCGCATCCAAACGGAACTGGAGGACCTCTGTTTATATTATCTGGAGCCTGAAAAATACCAGGAAATCAAACTGGGGGTGGCTAAGAAACGGGAGGAGCGAGAGTCTTATATCCGGGAGGTCAAAACCATCCTTCAAAATAAAATGGAGGCAGCCCACCTCGAGTGCCGGGTGGAGGGGCGGCACAAACATTTTTACAGCATCTACCAGAAAATGATCAACCAGAACCTGGAAATCGACCAGCTCTACGACCTGATCGCCTTCCGGGTAATCGTGCCGGAAGTGGCCGCCTGCTTTGAAGCCTTAGGTCTCATCCACGCTTTGTGGAAACCGATTCCCGGGAAATTCCGGGATTATATCAGCCTGCCCAAGGCCAATCACTATCAATCCCTTCACACCAAGGTCATTGGTCCCTACGGGGAACGCATTGAGGTTCAGATCCGGACTGCTGAGATGCACCGAGTGGCCGAGGAGGGCATCGCCTCTCACTGGCAGTATAAAGAGGGCCGCCTGGATGAAACCGACGCGAAAAAATTCTCCTGGGTCCGCCAACTGCTGGAATCCCAAAAAGAATATCCGGATGCCAAGGAATTTTTAGAAACCCTGCGGGTGGATCTTTTCCCTGACGAAGTCTACGTCTTCACCCCCCGCGGTGAGGTTAAGACCCTGCCCAAAGGAGCCACCCCCATTGACTTCGCTTACGCCATCCACACCGATGTGGGCCATCGCTGCACCGGGGCCCGGGTCAACAACAAGATGGTGCCTCTGCGGTTCACCTTGCGGCACGGCGATATTGTGGAAATTATTACCTCGGCCAAACGTAAACCGAGCAAAGACTGGCTCAAGGTCGCCAAGACCTCCCGGGCTAGGTCAAAGATTAGGCAGTGGGTCAAGAACGAAGAACGGACCCGCAGCATCACTCTCGGAAAAGATTTGCTGGAGAAGGAATTAAGGCGTTTGCACCTGAACGTTTCTCAGCAGATGAAACAAGAATCCCTGTTGCAAATTGCCCGTGAATTTTCTTTTCAACAAGGGGAGGACCTGCTGGCGGCCATCGGTTTTGGCAAGATTTCCATTAAGCAGATCATCAACCGGATTGCCCCACGACCGGAGGTTGAAAAGGATCCGGACCAGATCCCCTTAGAACTCCCTAAAAAACCCAAAAAACCCAAACCCGCCGGAGGGGTAGTCATACGGGGAGTGGATGACGTGCTGATCCGCTTCGGCCGTTGCTGTGCACCCCTCCCCGGGGATCCGATCATCGGCTTTATTACCCGGGGCCGGGGAATAACGGTTCATGGCCGGTCCTGCCCGCGGGTCGCACATGAGGACCCGGAAAGGTTGGTAGAAGTACTTTGGGAAAAAGACCGGGGGGCCTATTACCCGGTAAAAGTGGAAATTTCTTCAACCGACGACAAGGGGATGCTGGCGCAGGTGAGCACGGCGATAACTTCCGCGGAATCGAACATCTTAAAAGCCGAGGCCTATACCACGCTGGACAAAAAAGCTTTTTACAATTTTACCATTGAGGTGGTCGATGCCCGGCACCTGCAAAAGGTCCTTTCCGGTATTAAAAAGATCAAAGGGGTCCTTCAGGTTACCCGGGTTTATCATTGATCCGGGGTTGGCTATCTTTAAATCTGTGGCAGTGGTTTTTATTATAGCCAAAAATATTTCAAATATTTTTGGCTAGGGTTACGAGGCCCGAATTACCCTGCCTGACCGGAGGCAGCGGGTACAGACCTGGATCCGCCTGACCGTACCCTGATAGACCGTCTTAATCCGCTGCAGGTTCGGACTCCAGAGTTTGAAGGTTTTATTATTGGCATGGCTGACATTATGCCCGATCTGTGATCCTTTACCGCATACCGCACAAACTTTGGCCATTGGATAACTCCTTTTTTGAAAAAATTAATCAATTAGAACCGCCGGTCCCGATTCGGGCCGGGCAATGATTTCACCGATCAGGAAAGTCTTTTCCCCCAGTCGGAACAATTCCTCTTGGATCGAAAGGGTCTGTTCAGCCGAAACGACTAAGATCATCCCCAGTCCGTTGTTAAAAACCCGCCACATCTCTTCCTCCGAGACCGCCCCCAGTTTTTTCAGCAGGGGAAAAATGGGAGGGATGTCCCAACTGTCGCCCTGAATCCGGGCCTGGCAGTGATCGGGCAAGATTCGGGGCAAATTTTCTATGATTCCGCCCCCGGTAATGTGGGCCAAACCGTTGAGGGGATATTTTTTTAGCAGCGAGACGATAGACTTGACGTATATCCGGGTGGGCTTCAGCAGTTCTTCGCCCAAGGGGAGGCCTAATTCCGGCAGAACCTGTTGGGGATCGAACTGCTGATCCGTGAAAAAAACTTTCCGGACCAGGGAAAAACCATTGCTATGCAGTCCGTTGGAGGCCAGTCCGATCAGTCGGTTCCCAGGCTGTATTCGACTCCCGTCGATCAGTCGATCCTGGTCCACAATACCCACCACAAATCCGGCTAAATCGTATTCCTCCGGCGCGTAGAGTCCGGGCATCTCCGCCGTTTCTCCTCCGATCAAGGCGCATTCCGCCTGGCGACAACCCTCGACAATGCCCTCGACAACGGCCGTGAGCGTGTCCAAATCCATTGTTCCCGTGGCCAGGTAGTCCAGGAAAAAAAGAGGGGTCGCCCCCTGGACGATGATATCATTCACGCACATGGCTACCAGGTCAAGGCCTATGGTCTGATGCTGATTGAGCCCTTGGGCGATCTTTAGTTTGGTGCCCACGCCATCGGTTGAAGATACCAGTACCGGCCTTTGAAAAGCCGAGGTCTCCAATCGAAACAGTCCCCCGAAACCGCCGATGTCGGTAATCACCCCCGGGGTGAAGGTTTTACGGATCAGGGGCTTAATCCGGTCCACAAAGGCGTTCCCCCGGGTGATATCCACCCCGGCTTCCTGGTAACGATTGGTCATTTTCTTTGACGCTTTTAAAAGAATTTAAGATACGTAAACAAATAAGTATATTATATTTTTTAGATTTGTCAACAAGAATTGTCAAATCCCCATAATTCCGCGGAATACCCCGGATCGAATTCTCTTCGAGAGAAAAAAGGGGACTATTGACAAATAAAGGAAAGGGGATTAAAATTTCTAAATTATTTGGACGGTTCAGTTGGTGCCCGCCAACTGAACCGTCCAAATAATTCAGAAAGGCAAGGAGGGAGATCGTATGGCCGATAAAAATATTACCGATGTGACCGATGAAAATTTCAAAATCGAAATATTAGATGCCGCCGTTCCGGCTTTGGTGGATTTCTGGGCGGCTTGGTGCGGTCCTTGCCGCGCCATTGCGCCGGTGGTCGAGGAACTGGCCGGCCAATATGAAGGCCAGATTAAGATCGGGAAATGCAATGTGGATGAAAATCCGAAAATACCGGGTCAATACGGTATCCGGGCCATCCCCACGCTGATCCTGTTCAAAAACGGTACCGTGGCCGAGCAGATTACCGGAGCGGTATCCAAAACGACCTTGGAGACCGCCATAAAGAAAGTTTTGTAGCCCCTGACCGGGCGTTTAGCTGCTTATCTATTTTAATTTAACCGGGTTGGGGATTTCGATGCACGAGGTTATTATTATTGGTGGAGGACCCGCAGGGATGACCGCCGGTCTCTATGCCTGTCGGGCCAAGTTAAAAACCTTGATGATCGAGAAACTGGTCCCCGGCGGGCAGGTTTTGTCCACCGATTGGGTGGATAATTACCCCGGTTTCCCGGATGGCATTTCCGGTTTTGACTTGGTGGACCGCATGCGGCAACAGGCTGAACGTTTCGGCCTCTCGATCGTTTCCGATGAAGTCACCGGGGTCGATTTCAGCCGTCCGGAAAAAATCATTCAAGGGGCCAATCAAACCTATCAGGCCCAGTCCGTTATTGTTGCCTCCGGGGCCAAGTACAAGAAGTTGGGGGTCCCCGGGGAGGAGCGGCTGACCGGCCGGGGGGTTTCCTATTGTGCCACCTGTGACGGGCCTTTTTATCAGGGCCAGGAAATCGCCGTAGTCGGCGGAGGCGATAGCGCCGTTCAGGAAGCCGCCTATTTGACTCGCTTCGCCACCAAGGTCTATTTGATTCATCGGCGCGACCAACTGCGGGCCATCCGGGTCTTGCAGGAAAAGGCCCTGACCAATCCTAAGATTGAACCTATCTGGAAAAACGTGGTGGAATCGATCGAAGGGGTGGATCAGGTGGAGGCCCTGCGTATCAAGAATGCGGATGGTTCCGGCGGACGAACTCTGAAGGTACAGGGGACGTTCATTTATGTGGGGATTCAACCGAATACCCACTGGTTGCGGGGGGCGGTCTCTTTGGATTCCCAAGGGTTTATTCCAACCGATCAGACTATGGCCACGTCCATTCCCGGGGTGTTTGCCGCCGGGGATGCGCGTCAAAAATTAGTTCGGCAGATTTCCACGGCGGTAGGCGATGCGGCCACGGCGGTTCTGGCAGTTGAAAACTATCTGAGTTCCTTATGAAAAAGAATCTTTTTTATTTTGGCGGAAGGCGCGGATTCATTTTACTGGCGGTTGGTTTTTATCTTTTGTCGGCCGGAGGGTGCGGCTGGTTTTCCAGTTCCACCAAGGAGGATACCGAGCAGAGCGCGGATGCCTTGATCCAAGAAGGGCTGGATGCCTATCAGTTGAAAAAATACGAGCGGGCGACCGAAGCCTTTCAAAAAATAAAAGACCGGTTTCCCTATAGTCAATACGCCGTTCTCTCCGAATTGAAATTGGCGGACAGCTACTATCTCAACAAGGACTACGAGTTAGCGGCCACCAGTTACAAGGAATTTGAAAGGATGCATCCCACCAATGAGGTGATCGCCTATGTGGTCTTCATGCAGGGCATGAGCTATTTTAAACAGATGCCCACTATTGACCGGGACCAATCGAAGGCCCTATTAGCCGTTCAGGAGTTTGACCGCTTCATCAAAAACCATGCGCAAAGTGAATATGTCACCCAGGCCAAGATTAACCGGGAAGAGGCCCAAAAGAATATTGTGGCCCATGAATTTTATATAGGGGAATTCTACCTGAAAAAGGGTGATTATCGGGCCGCCTTGGGACGTTTCGAGGGTATTATTAATAAATATCCCCAGACTCCCCACCCACCTAAGCTGCAATCTTACCTGCAAGCCTGCCGGGAAAAAGTAAAAAGCCTCAAGTAAAAAAAACGATCAACCGTCCGTCCTGACGGACCCCTCGCGATTCCGTCAGGACTCAGCCAGAGCTGCCAGAATAGTTCCTTGGTCTGCGGTGGATTGCCTAGTGTCGATCGTTGGAAGTTAAGGATGGCGGAGAGAGAGGGATTCGAACCCTCGGTAGAGGTTTCCCCCTACACTCGCTTAGCAGGCGAGCACCTTCAGCCGACTCGGTCATCTCTCCATTATTAATAGTTGATAATTAACAATTGATTGTTAATTATTAGGCCCGATGTAGAGACTGCCTTTGAAAAAAAACCGGTCAATAATCAATTGTTAATGACTAATTGTTAAGTTAAGGCTTAAGCCAAAGACTCCCCTTCCCCTTATTCTCATGCTTCGCGGGTGCCCGCCCTGGGCATGAAGGGGGGGGTGATACCGGCGCGAATGGCGGAGGGAGAGGGATTCGAACCCCCGTTCCCCGGAAGGAAAGCGGTTTTCAAGACCGCCGCCTTAAACCCCTCGGCCATCCCTCCATATTGATTGTTTACCATATTGCCGGCCTGCCTGTCAACTTCTCTCCCAGATCCTCATGCCGATAATCCCGATTTCAAAAAGGATATACAAAGGGACGGCCATCAGCATCATGTTGAAGGCATCCGGCGTGGGGGTTAAAACGGCCGAAATGATGGCGATGATTAGGACGGCATAGCTTCGGTAGCGGGTAAAGACCGACCGTTTGACTAGTCCGACTCGGCCCAAGAGGATCATGACCAAGGGCAACTCAAACATGACTCCGAAGCCGAAGATAAAAGTGAGACAGAAAGAGATAAATTTTCGAACCGAGATGATGGCTTCCAGGTTCTGGTTTTGAAAACCCAAGAGAAATTTAGTCCCGTAGGGCAAGGTAATCCAAAGGCAAAAAGATGCGCCCAGGTAAAATAATAAAACCGAGCCCAGCCAGAAGCTGAACATCATGGTCCTGGTGAAATTCTCGAAGGTGGCGTGCAGGGCGGACAAGACCTTAAAGAGAATAAAGGGCGTGCTGACCGCCAGGCTGACGGCCAGGGCGATACTCAAAAGTGCGAAAAAAGTCTCGGACAGGGCATAGTAAGCCAGGGTCACCCCGGTGTGCCGCTGGAGAAAGGACAGGATTTCCTTAGAAAACACGTACCCGATCAGAGAGAAGCCCAGGACGACGACCGCCATCTGGATGATGGATTTACGTAATTTTTCCAGAAAAGCAATGATCGCCTGAGGATTCTCTATATATTCGGCAAGAGGTCGCATCTTAGAATAGAGGGTTATGAAGGAGTAAGGGCCGGCTTTAAGTTCGGACTCAATGAAGTAGATACTTCCTGATCAACCGCTGGGTATCCTCGGGATTAAATTCAATCACCCGCCAAGTCCCGCCGGTCTTGCGCATGGCCATCCGAAGCTGATCACCCTCCTTTTTCAAGGTTACTAACGAGAGGTCATCCCGGGTATTGAATTGAGCTGCGGAAAGCAGCAAAAAAGCCGAGGGCAGGGTGGGGTTATTCGGGTTTTTTAGATATTTTTCCAGTTCCTGCCGAGCCAGGCCGGACAACCCGCTCTGGACCCCGGGAATCAAGGTGATACTAAACTCCCCCAGGGGCCCTAATAACTTCCCCAGGGGGCTGTCTGAATTGGAGGATTTGAACAGGGTGGAAAAAGAATCAGCCACCTGCTGCTTAAGAATGCTATCCAGATCAATATACGATAAAAAGGTTTCAGAATCGCGGTTTTTTAAACTGGACCCAATCCGATATAAGGCGTATTGGGGGGTCCCCTCCAGCCAGCGCCAGGTTAGTCCCAGTCCGAAAGCCAGTCCGACCAGGAGGAGGATAGTAATCGAGCGCTTATATTTTTTGATGAATGATTCCATTTTCATATAATATTAGTAAGATAGGCCAGGATTCGAAGTCCGGAGTATCTTTGAAAAGCCCTTCCGGCGAGACCCGTCGCCCATACCCCTTATAGGGGATCACCACCGGGCAACCCTTATTTATTCCTGTTCCAATCCGTGTTTGATCATTCGATAGCGCAGCGAGCGAAGGTTGATTTTCAATAGATTGGCGGTCCGCTGCTTATTGCCCAGTGCCCGCTTTAAGGCTTGGATAATTAGATTTTTTTCTATTTTATCCATGGTTTGGTCGAGATCCAGGCCTTCTCCCGGCAGGGTGATCTGCGGGAGTTCCCCGGTGGAGGCGATCACTCCTTTGAAGGTGGCCAGGGCCAGGCTTTCCGGAAGGACGATGGTGGAACGTTCCATGGCCACCGACCTTTCGATAATATTCTCCAGTTCCCGGACGTTTCCGGGGAAGGGATACTGACTTAAAACTTTCAGGGCATAGGAGGAGATTTTATTGATCTTTTTACCTAAGGACCGGGAATAGTTTTCCAGAAACTGGTGGGCCAGGAGGGGAATATCTTCCGGTCTTTCCCGAAGCGACGGGAGCTGGATGGAAACCACGTTGATCCGGTAAAAGAGATCTTCCCGAAAACGTCCTTCCATAACTTCCTTTTCCAGGTTTCTATTGGTGGCCAAAATAAAACGGATATCCACCAAGCGCTCATCGGTTCCGCCCAGGGGAGTGAAGCTTTTTTCCTGGAGGAGCCGTAATAGTTTCACCTGCATGGTGGGCGAAAGTTCCCCGATTTCGTCCAGGAAAAGGGTACCCCGGTGGGCTGTTTCCACCAATCCGATTTTGTTGGTCTGGGCGCCGGTAAAAGCCCCTTTGCGATAACCGAAAAGTTCGCTTTCGATCAGGGTTTCCGGGATCCCGGCGCAAGAAACGGTGACAAAAGGAAATTCGCGGCGCTGGCTGTTTTCGTGGATCAAGTGGGCTACCAATTCCTTGCCGGTGCCGCTTTCCCCGGTGATCAGGACGTTGCTGACTACCTGGGAGGATCGCTGAATCAATTCGGACACCCGCTTTATCTGAGGACTATGACCGATCAGGGGCTTGGTCTGGTATTGAAGGGGCGTCCCGGCCGGTGTCGGCTGTTCGGGCTGCCCCTCATATTTGGAAAAGGCGCTATGGATAACCGTTTTCAGCTCGACGATATCAAAGGGTTTCGGGAAGTAGTCGTAGGCCCCTTCGTTCATGGCCTCCACAGCGGTTTCCGTATCGGCGTAAGCGGAGATCATGATCACTTCCGTCCGGGGGTGGAGGTTCTTTATTTCTTTTAACAGGGCCAACCCGTCGAGGGGCCGCATCCGGATGTCCGTCAGGACCACCGCGGCGGGGTATTTTTTGAAGCTTTGGAGGGCCTCGGTTCCGCTGGCGGCCGTGGTAACCTGGTACCCCTCTTTGGCCAGCATGATCTCCAGCATTTCCCGGATGCTGGCCTCATCGTCGACAACCAGTATGGATTTCATAAGCCCTCAAGGGTTTGGAATAACAGATTGTGGACGATTCGACCGTCTACCATGGTTAAAAGGGCCTTCCCCTTCAATTCAAAGCCGTTGAAGGGGGAATTCCTGCTCTTTGACCGGAATTGTTGGACATCGACCTGAAATTCCAAGGTAGGATCCAATATCGTCAAGTGGGCGGGGCCACTCCGCTGGAGCTGCCCCCAGCCTTCCAGATTCAATACCCGAGCCGGTCCGATGGTGAACTTGGCGATAGCCTGGGGCAGGGTTAAGAGCCCCTTGTGGACCAACTGCAGCGTCAGGGGCAGGGCGGTTTCCAGGCCGACGAGGCCGCTTAAGGCCTGCTCAAATTCGACCTCTTTCTCCAACGAGCTGTGAGGGGCGTGGTCGGAGGCGATGACGTCAAGGGTCCCGTCTTTTAATCCCTTTTGGATGGCCTGAAGATCCTCGCGGCTTCGCAAAGGGGGATTGACCTTGGCCAGGGTGTCGAAACCGACTAAGGTCTCTTCCGTCAGAGTGAAATAATGAGGGGCCGTTTCTGCGGAAACCGGCAACCCCTTTTTTTTGGCTTCTCGAATGAACTGAACGGATCCGGCGGTGCTTACATGGGCAATATGCAACGGATGGCCGGTAAGCTGGCAAAGCAAGATGTCCCGCTGGACCATGGTCTCCTCCGCCGCGGCCGGAATACCCCTTAGCCCCAGCCAGGTGGAGGTCGGGCCTTCGTTCATAACCCCGGATTGGCTTAAATGGAGGTCTTCACAATGGGAAATGATGGGCAGACGGAAGGCTTTGGCGTATTCCATGGCCCGCCGCATCAACTGGCCGTTCATGACCGGCCGGCCGTCATCGGAAAGGGCCACCGCTCCGCCTTCCTTGAGGTCCCCATACTCCGCCAGCGCCTCCCCGCGGAGACCGATGCTGATGGCCCCTACCGGAAAAATTTTAGCCAATCGGGCTTCTCTGGCCTTGCTGACTATATATTCACAAACCGAACGCTGGTCATTTACCGGCTGGGTGTTCGGCATGCAGGCCACGGCGGCAAAGCCTCCCGCCACGGCGGCCCGGGCGCCGGTGAGTATGGTTTCTTTGTATTCCTGGCCAGGTTCCCGCAAATGGGTATGCATATCGATTAGGCCGGGAGTCACCACCAGGCCCTCGGCCGGGATGATCCTGTAATCGGTCAGCTCTCTGTCGGTCCTTTTGGGGGCGGCGGGCAGCAGGTCCTGAATTTTTCCGTTATGAATGTAGATATCTATGAGGTCGTCCATCTGATTGGCTGGATCGATGAGACGCCCCCCCTTGATTAAATATTTCACTTCCGCTCACCTCCCAAAAGCAGGTAGAGCATGGCCATCCGAACAGCCACCCCATTGGTTACCTGGTCGAGTATTACCGAAAACGGTCCATCGGCCAAATCGGGATGAAGTTCCACCCCCCGGTTGACCGGGCCGGGGTGCATGAGGATGACATCCTTTTTCGCCTTTTTCATGTTTCCGGGATGGAGGCCGAAAAAACGGGAATATTCCCTTAAGGAGGGGAATAGCAGTTGCTGTTGCCTTTCCAACTGGACCCGCAGCATCATGATCACGTCTGCTCGGGGAATGATTTCTTCAAGTTGAAAACTGACTTCCACCCCGAAGGCATCGAGGTGGGGAGGGATCATGGTCGGAGGGCCGGCGACCATCACATTGGCCCCCATGGTCTTCAGTCCGATGATATTGGACCGAGCGACCCGGCTGTGGGCAATATCGCCGATAATCGCCACCTGAAGACCCTGGAGCGTCCCTTTTTTTTCCCGGATGGTCATCAGGTCCAGTAAGGCCTGGGTAGGGTGTTCATGCATCCCGTCCCCGGCGTTAATAATGGAAGCTTTGACGGAGCGGGAGAGCAGGTGCGGCGCACCGGCCATGGAATGGCGAATCACGATGACATCGGGGGCCATGGCTTCCAGGTTTTTAGCCGTATCAATCAGCGTTTCGCCTTTGACCAGGGAACTGGTTCCGGCGGACAAGCTGACCGTATCAGCGCTTAGCCGTTTGGCGGCGATTTCAAAGGAAGTCCGCGTACGCGTGCTGGGCTCATGGAAGAAATTGACTACCGTTTTCCCTCTCAGCGTAGGGACTTTTTTTATGTCCCGGAAGGAGATTTCCTTGAGAGACTCGGCGGTAGTCAGAATGGTCTCGATCTCTTCCCGGGTTAACCCTTTCATCCCGGTTAAGTGGTGGCGACTAAAAGGCATGGCGGAACCCCTGGGGGTTAAAAAAAACCCCCTCTAGCCCGATGGGAGAGGGGGTGGAAGGTTGCGGGATAATGTCCCAGGTCATCATATTTCCTTTGCGTCGGAGAAGCTCCACCAAAAATTCAAATATTCTTGGTGGAGGGTTGAACATCAAGAGCCGGATCAGGTCAAATATCTAATAATCAACTACTAATCAAAAATAGTCAAGCCGTTTTGGGCCTGCTTTAAAAAAAGTTGAGGAACCTTTATTTTATCAGGCGCCCCAGGCGGTTCCAGCGGACGCCGAAATTGAGCCGGTCCCAGGACCAGTATATAATAAAGGCCTGGCCGATAATGGCTTTTTGGTCCACGAAGCCCCAATAACGGCTGTCATAGCTTTCGTCGCGGTTGTCCCCCATAACAAACAGTTTGTGGGGGGGAACTTTGATGGGACCCAGGAAGTCTCGGGGTTGCTCAAAATAAGGAATCACATTCTGGTCGCTGTGGAAACCATGAACATCCTCAAAGGGTTGATTATTGATAAAAACCTTCTTATCAGACACCTGAACCGTATCCCCTGGAAGGCCGACTACCCGTTTAATGAAGTCCTTGCTAGGGTCAATCGGATAAATAAAAACAATGACGTCATTGCGTTGGGGTTGGCGGATCGGGATCAGGGTATAGTTGAGGGAGGTAAAGGGAACACGCAACTTGACCCCATAGATGAACTTATTCACCAGAATATGGTCGCCGATTTGAAGGGTCGGCTTCATGGAACCGGAGGGGATTTTAAAGGCCTGGACCACAAAGGCCCGAATCACCAGGGCCAATAGGATGGCAATGGCAATGGATTCGGCATATTCCCGGATAGTTGATTTTTTCTTGTACGGGGCTTTCCCCGAGGTTTTCTCTTTTTCCAAAACTGCTCCTTCCCTGAATTCCTTTACATAAACTTTTATATTTAACGGGAATAGCCCCAGGAATCAAGAAAAAAGTCTTTATTTCCCCGGGGGTCTGCCGTAGAATAGCTGATTATGGCCGATTTAGAACCCCGAATGGTCCATCCCCACCAGGGGCAGCCCCCTTACCGATTTTGCCCCTTATGCGCTGGCGATTTAGATCAACGGGTGATAAAACCCAAAGAACCGGAACGATTGGTCTGCCGTCGCTGTGGGTTTGTCTATTATTTGGATCCCAAGATAGCCGCCTGCACCGTGACTACCTATGAAGATCGAATTGTCCTGGTTAGGCGCGCCATCTCGCCCGGTTACGGCCAATGGGTCATCCCCGGAGGGTTTGTGGACCGGGGTGAAACCGTGGAATCGGCGGCCATCCGGGAGACATTGGAAGAAACCGAGATGGAGGTCCGTCTTACTTCCCTGCTGAACATTTATTCTTACCCCGGCAGTCTGGTGGTAATTGTGGCCTACTTAGCCGAATGGTTGGCCGGCGCGCCTCAAGCCGGGGACGAAACCTTGGAGATTGGACTATTCCATCCCCCCGAAATTCCCTGGGAGAACTTGGCCTTTTCCAGCACCCGGGATGCCTTGCGGGATTATCTGGCTCGCTTTTCCACTTGACAACCTCCCGAGGGTTCATTATATCCAAACGGTTTACTTGCCTACTAAACTCCCTAAGGAGACGAACCATCTATGGAATTTATTCGACCGGAACGACTGCAAGACCTTAATCCCGAACGCCGGGCTGCGCTCATTACCAGGTCCATGGAGGATATCTCCGGCATTTACGAGGAGACGCGGGCCATAGTTCACTCTATCCAAAGAGATGGGGATGAGGTCATTTTAAAGCATTATCAAAAAAATAAAGCCCGAATTACCCTTCAGGATTTACAGGTTCAACCGGAAGAGGTGAAAACCGCCTATCAGCAGGTCGAGAAGGAAGTGGTCCAGGCGCTGAAAGCCGCATCCCGAAATATAGAGAAGTTTCATCGCGCCCAGTTGGAGCGGGACATGTGGACGGTCGAAATCCGGGAGGGTATTTTAGCCGGGAGGGTTACCCGCCCCCTGGATTCGGCAGGGGCCTATGTGCCGGGAGGTCTGGCCAACTATCCGTCCAGTGTCCTGATGAACATCATTCCGGCCAAGGTGGCCGGGGTGAAGACCGTGGTGGCCTGCACTCCACCCAAGAAGGGCCAGGTGGTAGATCCGGTAACCATCGTGGCCGCCGACATTGCCGGAGCCGATTATTTGTTTAAGATCGGCGGCCCCTGGGCCATTGCCGGGTTGGCCTACGGCACGGGAATCATACCCAAGGTGGACAAGATCGTCGGGCCGGGGAATAAATATGTAACTGCGGCCAAAATGGCGGTTTTTGGGATCGTGGACATTGACTCGCCGGCCGGTCCCAGCGAAGCCCTGATCGTGGCCGATGAAACGGCTAAGGCGGAATGGCTAGTCTGGGATTTTCTCTCTCAAATTGAACACGATCCGGATGCCGGGGCGGTGCTGGTGACCCCTTCAGAAAAACTGGCCGCGGAAATCTGCCGGATGATCAATACGGAATTACCGGGGTTGGAAAGAAAAGCGATTATCGAGGCGGCCTTGACCCGTCATTCGGCGATCCTGGTCACTTCCCATCTGAAAGAAGCGGTGGATTTTGCCAATGCCTATGCCGCCGAACACCTCCAGATCGTCACGGAAGATCCCTGGATCATCCTTCCCCAGATTAAACACGCCGGGTCTATCTTCATGGGAGCCTATGCCCCCGTCCCAGCGGGCGATTACGCCTCGGGAACTAATCATGTCTTGCCGACGGGCGGATGCGCGCGGATGTTTTCCGGGCTCTCAGTGGATGATTTCATCAAGAAACCGACTTTCCAATACCTGAGCCGTAAAGGCCTTCAAGGGCTGAAGGATACGATTACCCTGTTAGCCCGGAAAGAAGGGCTTCCCCTGCATGCCAAGACGATCGAGGTCCGCTTCGAAAAGCCGTAACACGTGATGCGTTCGGAGTTCGGCGTTCGGCGAAAAAACTGAACCGAAAGGTAAAAAAGCACCCGGGTGGGGGTGCTTTTTTGTTTCGCCGAATGCCGAAGGCTATACGCCGAACGTCTTTATCCTTAGGCCATTTTGGCCGCCGCCTCGAAGCCCAAATCAAAGGCTTTCAAGTTGACCTCCAGCAATTTCTTTTTTATGGTTTTCTTCAAAGCCGCCAGAAAGTGGTCCCGGGTCAGGGGCAGGATGCCGCTTTGCGCCAGAGCGCCCAGCATGACGATGTTGACCGCCAGGGCCGAACCGGCTTCTTCCGCCAGGGCATTGGCATTCAGGGCGATGAGGCGTTTTACTTTTTTTCGGATCAACTCCAGGGAGGCCTTGATATCCGGGTAAGTCCCCTTCCCGACGGCCACGGTAAAAGGGACCAGGGGCACGATATTGGTGATCACCGTGGAAGCCGGGGAGCATTTGGCCAAGGCCCGGAGGGTTTCCGAGGGCTCAAAACTCATGAGCACATCGGCTTCTCCATCGGAGACGATGGCGCTTAAAGCCCCACCCATGACCACGGCCGACTCCACCACACCGCCCCGCTGGGCCATGCCGTGCACTTCACTGACATTGACCGGCACGCCGGCCAGCATGGCGGCTTCCCCTAAGGCTTGGGAAGATAAGAGGTTCCCTTGCCCGCCTACACCTACGAAAACGATTCTTTTAGTTTCCATTTAAGAACACCTCTCCTCTTATTTGCGGGGCAGGATTGCATTTTCCGGGCAGACCTGAGCACAGACGGCACAGCCGATACACAGGTTCTCGTTGATTTTGACCCGATCCTTTTCGATATAAAAAGCCGGGCAGGCAAAAAGATTGACGCAGTCACGGTGATTCTTGCAACGGCTTTCATTGACCGTAAAAGTTTTGGCTTTGGAGGGCGGCAGCACCCGCCGGGCATAGAGCGGGCAGATTTCCTGGGAAATGATCACGGATACCCCATCGAAAGCCAGCGATTTCTTGACCGCCTCCATGGTGTCTTTCACCTTTTTGGGGTTGACCACGGTGATCATTTTCACCCCGATCCCCTTGACCAGGGCTTCAATGGATACCTGATTGTTCGTCCGGCCCAGCAGGGAAGAGTCCACCCCCGGATGGGGTTGGTGACCGGTCATGGCCGTCGTCCCGTTGTCCAGGATGATCAGAGTGAACTTATGGTTGTTATGGTAGGCATTGATTAACCCGGTAATCCCGCTGTGGAAAAAAGTGGAGTCGCCAATAAAGGCGATCACCGGCTTGTCCGTGGCTCGGGAGAAGCCGGCGGCTGAACTGACACTCGATCCCATGCAGATGACGAAATCGGCCACACTCAAGGGGGGGAGGATCCCCAGGGTATAGCAGCCGATATCGGTGGGGTAGATGGCCTCTTCGCCGGCCACTTTTTTGACGGCATAAAAAGTGGAACGATGAGGGCAGCCCGGGCAGAGGTTGGGCGGCCGGCCGGGCAGGACGGGGAGATCCGAGACATCCAACGGTTCTTTTTCCTGGTAAGGCAGATCAAAATATTGGGAAATGGATTTTTTAACCCGGACCGGCTCATATTCGTAAAGACGGGTCAGCAGACCCTGTCCTTTGCCCTCGATGGGGATCTGCCGGCCGATTTTCTGGGCTGCGGCCCGAACGGCCTCCTCCATGATCGCTTCCAGTTCTTCCACAACCAGGACTTTATCAACCCGGGTCAGGAATTTTTCAACCAACTTCTCGGGGAAGGGATAGGAAAAACCGATCTTCAGTACGGAGAACGCCCCGGTGACCTTCATTTCCTCCAGGGCATCCTGAACATAACAGAAGCTGACTCCCTGGGTGATGACCCCCAACTTCCCCGTGCCGATAATGGCGTTGAAGGAAGAACGATCGGCCTCTTCCCGGGCCTGATCGTATTTCTTGAGGAGTTTCACATGCAGATTCCGGGAAACGGCCGGGACGGTGACGTAGCTGAAGGGGTCTTTGACAAAATTTCCCTTCGTCTGCCGGGGTGCGATCTCTCCCAGGGTGACAACGCCCCGGGAGTGATTGATCCGGGTGGTGGTCCTCAGTAAAACCGGCAGGCTTAACTGTTCGGAGAGGACAAAGGCATAGACCGTCATGTCTTTGGCTTCCTGAGGGGTGGTGGGCTCTAACATGGGCAGGCCGGAAAGCCGGGCGTAGTAACGGTTGTCCTGCTCGTTTTGACTGGAGAACATAGAGGGGTCGTCAGCGGTCAAAATGACCATCCCGCCCTTGACCCCGGTGTAGGCCAGGGTCATCAAGGGGTCAGCGGCCACATTTACCCCTACGTGTTTCATGGTGACCATGGTCCGCAATCCGGAGACCGCGGCTCCGGCGGCCACTTCCAGCGCTACCTTTTCATTGGTGGAATATTCGAAATACAGGTCTGTTTCCTGCTTGATCTGAAAAAAATTCAAGGGCACTTCCGAAGAAGGCGTTCCGGGATAAGCGGTGGCGAAGGCCACCCCGGCCTCCAACGCCCCCCGGACAATGGCTTCGTTGCCCAGCAATAGCATTTGGTCTCCCGCTTTTCCCGACAATAGTGCGTGCATGTTGATCTCCCCCCTTTATAAATTTTTTTCGAAAGAAAAAAATTTATAGTTATATTGTAGCTACGCTATATTCTTTAAAATAGCTTGTCAAGGAAAAATGACGCTTCGTCCATTTAGCCGAGCATCCGCGAAGCATGAAAATCTGATCGTCGCTTGGAGGTTTTTGGTCTTAATCCAGTATCGGTTATTTTATCCTGTAACCAGTTACTTTCAACCAGCAAGCCTCTTATTTTTATACGGTTGTTCGCCCTTTTGGGTGGGTGGCCACAATATGTAGTTTTTTAGACTGAATTATTTTCCAGGAGGCAGGGCCAACCTGGAGGCACCAAGAAACACGGGGTTTGGGCCTGCTTTAAATAAAATTAAACACTTAGGCCCGGATTCGAAGTCCGGAGCACCTTTGGAAAACCCTTTCGCCGAGACCCGGCGGCCATACCAGATCTGGGGGGTACCCACCCAAAAGGGCGAAGCGTCTTTTATACTATTACATCTTGGCCAACCGATCTCTGACCAGGGGGGCATAAATGGAATTGGGAAAGGATTTGAGGAAGTCCTGATAAGTGCTCTTGGCTTCTTTGGTTTGGCCCAGTTTGACATACACCCTGGCCAGGTTCAGATGAGCGTTTTCTTTGAGCAGCGGATCGGATCCTTTTAATATTTGATTGAAAGCATCGGCGGCTCCTTTGAGGTCCCCTTTCTCTTCCAGCGTGTAAGCCAGGCTTTCGTTGACCAGCGACTGAAATTCCTGGGGGAGGTCCCCCTGATTCAGGGCCGAACGGTAGGCGTTCAACGCCTTGGAGTAATCTTTCTGCTGATAATAAAGGTTCCCCAGGGAGATCCAGGCTTTTTGGGCGCCCTGAGTGCGGGGGTAGTCCGCGGCGACACCCGATAATTTTTTTATCTTTTGGTTGATATCCGGCAATTCCAGGGCGGCGAAATAGGCCTCCCGGCCCTGTTTTTCCTGGCGCGCGGCATAGGCCCGGTAACCAAAAAAGGCCCCCGCCACCAGAATGATAACGGCTCCCACCCAGATTACCTTCTGGTAATGGATGGTGACCCAATTGGCAATTTTATTGGAAGTGGTAATAAACTCATCCGGTTTCTTCAGCAGTTCTTTCCGGCTGATTGATTTTTTTTGAGCAGCCATGAGCTATCCTTTATTTAAATGTTCCAGGGCGATTCCGGCGGCCCCCAAGACCCCGCTTTTTTCCTGCAACCGGGAAACGCGGATTTTAATTGTTTCGGGAGGGACCAGCGTTAATCGCTTTTTAAATTCTTTCTCCAGAGAAGGCAAGAAAATAGTGGACGCCCGGCTTAGGCCGCCCGCCAAAACGACCCCTTCCAGGCTCAGGATATGGATCAAATTGGCGATGGCAATCCCCAGGGCCTCTCCCAGGTTTTCAAAAAGCTCCCGGCAAAAAGGGTCCCCTTGAAGCGCTTCCCGGTAGAGGTCTTTGGCACTGAGGGCTGCCCGGTCTTTTAGGGGGTGATTAAGGGTCAAGGATTCAGCCCCTCTTTTCTCAGTAGCGGTTTTTACCAACCAACCGGCGGAAGCCAGGGTTTCCAGACATCCCCGATTGCCGCACGCACAGCGCCGGCCTTTGGGCTGGATGGTCATGTGGCCGATTTCCGGCCCGCTTCCCTGGCTTCCATACCAAAGGCGCCCGTTCAGCATAAGCCCGCTGCCCACTCCGGTACCCAGAGTTAAGCAAGCAAAATTGTTCATATCTTTGCCCACCCCCACCCATTTTTCTCCATAGGTAATCGCATTGGCATCGTTATCCAAAAAAGTGGGAAGCCCGGTTTGCTCACTGATCAATCGGGCCAGGGGGACTTGATGCCAGTCCGGGAAGTTGGGGGAGACGAGTACCACGCCCTTCCGGACATCGATCATCCCGGCGGCTCCCAGGCCGATGCCTGCTGGGGGGTTTTGGAGGTCAGGGTCAGCAGAGAGGCTCCTGTGAATCAACCGGATAATCCGTCGGATCAGGGCTTCTCGGCCTAAGTCCACGCGGGTTGCGAATTTTTTCATATTAAATAAACCACCCCGCTCGTCCACCACCCCGATTTTTATACGCGTTCCGCCTAAATCGACTCCCAGTGCCCTTAAAGGTCTATGGGGGTTTCGCGTCAGTCTGCTCAAAGGAATCTTCCTCGTTGAACTTATTGATTTATTTTGACTATAACATGAAACTTCACCGATACCATACAAATAATTAACGATGGAGGTAAAGGGTTGGCACCTCTCTGCCGATTAGTTGATTGATATTCATCTATTTCCAGGCCCAGGTAAGGCTTATCTTTGGAATGGATTTTGCTAAGTAAGCCCCATAGTAGGGGTCTGAATGGGAGTCCGAGCATAAAGGATTGCTATGTAGGAAAGCCTACCTGGCCTCTTTTGAGTACCGTTTATAGCTATAGGGAAGCGTCTGTTTATGATTGCTAAGAAGCGCCTGGGCGACATTTTGCTGGAAGCAGGCTTGATCGATAAGAGCAAGTTGGAAGAGGCTATTGCCTTGCAGAAAGTCACCCGGGAACGATTGGGCCGACTGTTGATTAGACAGGGATTCGTCTCGGAAGAGGATATCCTGCGGACTCTCTCTCAACAGTTGCGCATTCCTTATATTGACTTGTCCACCCAGACCATCGACAAGAAACTGATTCTGCTGGTCCCGAAGACCGTGGCCGAAAATTACCTGCTGGTCCCAATCCGGGAAGATGGCCGGTCGCTCACCGTAGCCATGTCCGACCCGCTCAACATCCTGGCCATCGACGAGTTGTCCATTCGAACCAAACTGACTATTATACCGGTGATCGCCCTGGAAGAAGAGATCCTGCGGGCCATTGAGGAATTGTATGGGCAGTCGTTATTATCCCGGGATGAATCTTCGGTGGACTCGGTCGGCGCCGAGGAAGAAGATTCAGGCAAGGTCGAAGAAGAAATAGAAGAGGGCCCGATCAGTCAACTGGTGAACCTGATCCTTTCCGAGGCGGTTCGGGACCGGGCCAGCGACATCCATATTGAACCGGAAGAAAACCAGTTGCGTATCCGTTACCGGGTGGACGGCATGCTCCGGGCAACCACGCCCTTGCAGGGCAAGTATACGAACCCGGTGACTTCCAGAATAAAAATTATGTCCAAGATGGACATTGCCGAACGGCGGAGCCCCCAGGACGGCCGATTCCATTTTTCCTCTAATAGTCATAACATTGACGTTCGGGTATCCAGTTTTCCGACTATTCACGGGGAAAATGTGGTTTTGCGGCTCCTGGACCAGTCCAGCATCCTATTAACCCTGGAGGACCTGGGCTTCCTTCCGGAAGATTTCAAGAAATTTCTTTATCTGATTCATATCCCTTACGGGTTCGTGCTGGTGACCGGACCGACCGGGAGCGGTAAGACCACTACCTTGTACGCAACACTGAACAGCATCAATGACCCGCAAAAAAACGTGATCACCCTGGAGGACCCGGTAGAATACCGGCTTCAGGGTATTCGCCAGGCCCAGGTCAACCCCAAGGCCGGACTGACTTTTGCCGGCGGGTTGCGGTCCATCCTTCGACAGGATCCCGATATCGTGATGGTCGGCGAAATCCGGGACGCGGAAACCGCCAATATTGCCGTACAGGCGGCGCTGACCGGACATCTGGTGTTCAGCACCATCCATACCAACGATGCTCCCAGCACGTTGATCCGTTTAGGGGAGATGGGCATCCCTCCTTTTTTAATCGCCTCCTCCGTCGAGGGGGTGCTGGCCCAGCGCCTGATCCGGAAGCTCTGTCCGGATTGCAAGGAACCTTATCAGGCCACCTCGGAAAATTTACAGGATTTAAAGTTCCCTGCGAATAAGGAATTGCTCCTGTACCGGCCCAAAGGCTGTCGGCTCTGCAAAAATACCGGTTATCGGGGTCGTCTGGGGCTCTATGAATTATTGATCGCGGATCAGGAAATCAAGGAATTGATGCTGCAAAAGGCTTCTCCCGCATTGGTGGCCGAAACCGCGCGCCGTACCCAGGGCATGAAGACGCTGCGGGAGGATGGAGTGACCAAAGTTATCAAGGGGATCACTTCGGTTGAAGAACTGAACCGGGTGACGCTCCGGGAATTGCCGAAGTAAGAGGTTATTCGACTTGTTGGGCGGGTGGCCGCAATATTTGGTGGGTTAGTTTGAGAATAGTCGCGATAAGGAGCAGGCATTCTTTTAATAATCAATAATCAATAATAAATAATTAATTATTAATATTAAGCAGTTAAGGGGAGGCACCATGGCGGTTTTTGCCTATAAGGCTCGGGACCTCTCGGGCAAACTGATCTCCGGGCAACTGGAGGGGCGTGACAAGGCCTTCATTGCCAATAAAGTAGGGGAATTGGGGTATATACCGGTTCAGATTCAGCCGGTCTCCGAGCAGGGAGCCCCCCCGATGATGGTCTGGTTGTCCCGAAAGATACATCAATACAAAAATACCATCAATTTGAAGGAATTGGTCTATTTTTCCCGTCAATTAGGGACCCTCTACGGGGCCGGGGTCCCCATTCAAAATTCCCTCACCCTTATGGGGGAACAGACCACCAATCCCTACTTCCAGCAGATTATCCGGGAGATCGTCGAACAGGTCAAGGAGGGCAAGAATTTATCCGTGGCCATGGCCAAGTTCCCCAGGGTTTTTGACGAACTCTACGTCAGCCTGATCGAGTCCGGGG
This sequence comes from uncultured delta proteobacterium, assembly GCA_963843145.1. Classification (GTDB taxonomy): domain Bacteria; phylum Desulfobacterota; class RBG-13-43-22; order RBG-13-43-22; family RBG-13-43-22; genus CAVQSS01. The sequence continues at coordinate 189,064 of CAWJJC010000005.1, read as the reverse complement.
AATCTTCGGGAAACCTGGAATCCGTTTTCGAGCGACTGGCCAATTTATTGGATTTTGAGATTAAGATCCGGGCCGATATCAAGTCGGCTACCCGTTATCCCAAATTTGTGGTCATCGCCATGGCCGGGGCCTTCGTGCTGGCGGTTACCTTTATTGTTCCCAAGTTCATGGGGATCTTCAAGTCCTCAAAGCTGGACCTGCCCCTGCCAACAAAGATATTAATGAACCTGAGTGTCTATTTTCGGGAATACTGGTATTGGGTGGCCTTGTTGGTGGTCGGCGTCTGGATCGGATTCAAGGCTTTGTTGAGGACCCCTAAAGGGCTCCTCTGGTGGGATCGAATCAAACTGCAATTCCCGGTCTTCGGCCAGCTTTTCATGAAGATTTACATGTCCCGATTCGTCAAGACCTTCGTGAATCTTTATAACAGTGGCCTGCCGGTTATCCTGAACCTGGATATCTCGGCCAAGACCTTTGGTAACTCTTATTTGACCGGGAAGGTCAATGAGGTCAAGGAAGGGGTAAAAGAGGGTGGGGATATGTGGGAGCGGATGCGGCGTTCCCAGGTCTTCCCCCCCCTGGTGTACCATATGTTTGCCATCGGGGAGTCCTCGGGGGCCTTGGATCGGGTCCTGGGTAAAGTCTCGGACTATTACGACCGGGAAGTGGACTATGGGGTCAAAAATTTGACATCCATGCTCGAACCCATATTGGTTATCGGCATGGGGGCCATGGTCCTGTTCCTGGCCTTGGGGATATTCTTGCCCATGTGGGATTTGACCAAAATGGCCAAGAGGTAGTGAGGATTTCTCTTTGATGGACTTTTTGCCAAGGTATCAAAAAAAAAACTAAAGAACGTAAGGATAAGGGTCGATAAAGTGGACATAGGGAAGGGGACTGGTGGTCTAAAGGATCAAGAAGGGCTTGGTATCTGATTTGCATTATGGAAAACAATGGCCTTGAAACAGAAAAATGGCTGCTTCGATCAGGGGTTCACCATGATCGAACTGATCGTGGTGATCGTAATTATCGGGATTTTAGCCGCCATAGCCGTACCCCGGTTTATGGATTTACAGGCCCAAGCCCAGCGTTCCGTTCGGGACGGGATGACCTCGAACCTGCGGTCGGCGGCCTCATTGGCTTATGCCCAGGCGGCGGTCAATAACACCGTCGGGGCGCTGAGCGCGAGTTCGGTATATCAGGCCTTGGAGGTTCCGGGAGGAATAACGCTGGCCGGGGACAATTTTCAGGCAACGATTAACGGTACCGTATATACCTGGGGGTACACGTTTCCGGCCACGATCAGCGATCCGTCATCCTGATCAATAATTTGTAATTCAAAAAAACAAAATAAAAAGGGAGGAAGTAAAAAATGAAAAAGGGATTGAAGAACAACCAAGGTTTTACCATGATTGAACTGATCGTCGTTATCGTCATCATCGGGATCCTGGCGGCTATTGCCGTCCCCAAGTACCTGGATCTGCGCGACAGCGCCCAGTTGGCGGCCCGGGACGGGATAACCGGGGCGTTGCGGGCCGCGGCCGCGCTGTCTTATGCCCAATGCTCGATTAACGGGACGGCCCCCACGGCCGCCTTGGCGAATGCTCAATTGGCGGACACGACCAACCTGACCTTCGCCTCTCCTTCCTGGTCAAAATTGATCGGTACAACCACCTATACCTGGACCTGGACTACCCCGGCCACGATAACCGCCAACTAAACCCGTTTATCACCTTTTCGAAGGGCCTTCAGGGTCAACTGGAGGCCCCTTTTCTTTTTGTTCTTTTATTCGCTGCGGGCCTTCCATTTGGTTTCCATTCTGTTGGCGCCAGGTGGAAAATACCCCTTATTCTAGGGACTGCTTTACCATCATGGGGCGAATGAAAAGTTGACCCAGTTTTCCGATTGAACTGATGTGGTCATTGTGATCATCGTCTGGCCTATTGCCGTGCCAAGTACGATCACCGCCATCCCAGGTCGGCCCGGACGGTATACCGGGGCGTTCGCTCGCCTCTATGCAATGTCGATTAACGGGACGGCCGCCAGCCCCTTGCGAATCTAATTGGCGACCTGACCAACGACTTCGCCTCTCCTTCCTGGTCAAATTTCGGTAAACCACCTATTCCGGATTCAGCCTGATCACCCTGGCCGGTTGCTCTTTTTTCTGGTCTGGGCTGGTTATGGCCCTGGTGAGGGGGGCGGAATCAAAACGAATCACAACAGTTTTAGGCCAGCCAGCGCTTGCGGCGCTTATAATGCTTCACGTCCCGGTAGCTTTTGGTTTTCCCCACCTCGGTCAGACCGAGATAAAATTCTTTGATGTCGGCGTTTTCCCTTAGTTTCTCCACCGTGTCGTCGAGGACGATCCTTCCGGTTTCCATCACGTACCCGTGGTGGGCAATGGAGAGGGCCAGACGGGCATTCTGTTCCACCAGCAGGATGGTCACCCCCCGCTCCCGGTTGATCCGCTTGATGATCTCGAAGATCTCGGCCACCAACAAGGGGGCCAGGCCCATGGAGGGTTCGTCCAGCAGCATCAGTTTGGGGTTGGCCATGAGACAGCGGCCGATGACCAGCATCTGCTGCTCCCCGCCGCTGATATAGCCGGCCTGAACGGTGCGGCGCTGCTTTAACCGGGGGAAGTAGTGGTAAACGACCTCGATGTCGTCTTTCATCTTCTTTTTATTCTTATTGGTGTGGGCCCCGGCGATCAGGTTTTCCTCGATATTCAATTCGTCGAAAACCCGGCGGCCTTCCATGACCTGGAAAATGCCTCTCCGGACGATCTGCTCGGGGTAGAGGCGGTCGATTCGCTGACCCAGGAAGGTGATGCTCCCGTCGGTTACGGCCCCGTCTTCGGACTTCAGCAAGCCGGAGATGGCTTTGAGGGTGGTGGTCTTCCCGGCCCCGTTGCTGCCCAGGACGGTCACGATCTGACCTTCCTGGACCTGCAGGGAAAGCCCTTTCAAGACCAGGATGACGTTATGGTAGATGACCTCGATGTTGTTGACGACCAGTAAAGGTTCCATAAAAAAACCGGTTTAAGGTTCGAGGATAAAGGGTAAAGGAGTCAGGAGGAAGGGCAAAGAGCCGATTCTGAATCGAAACATCAGCGAAACCCGTGTGGTCATCTCTTATCCTTGTTCCTCGATCCTTTGGCCTGCAATCAGGCGCCCAACCGCGAATAGGCCAGCGTTTCTTCGCCCAGATAAGCCTGAATGACCTGCGGATGGTGCCGGATTTCCTGGGGAGGACCCTCGGCAATTTTGCGCCCGAAATCGAGGACGCAGATCCGGTCGCTGATGTCCATAACCATACCCATGTCGTGTTCGATCAGGATAATGGTCACTCCCCATTCATCGTTGATGTCCAGGATGAAGCGGGCCATGTCTTCCGTTTCCTCCAGGTTCATGCCGGTGGCCGGTTCGTCCAGCAGGAGCAGCTTGGGCTTCATGGCCAAGGCCCGAGCCAGCTCCACCCGCTTCTGCAGCCCGTAAGGCAGGGTATGGACGGTCCGTTTGCGGATAGCCTCGATTTCCAACAGATCGATGATGGTTTCCTCGATCTCTTTCCGCAGCGCCATCTCTTCCCGTCGCGTTTTGCCGTAATAAATCCCACCGGAGAGAAAACCGGACTTCAGATGGACATGGCGTCCGAGTTTAATATTGTCCATAACGGTCATGTGGCCGAAAAGCTCCACATTCTGGAAGGTCCGGGCGATTCCCAGTTTAGCGATTTTATGGGCCTTGATCTTGGTGATCTCCCGGCCCTCAAAAAGGATCCGCCCCGGGTCCGGATGATAGAAGCGGTTGATGCAGTTGAGGATACAGGTTTTCCCGGCCCCATTGGGTCCGATAATGGCGAAGATTTCTCCCTTTTTTACCCCGGTGCTGACCCCGGAAAGGGCGTTGATCCCCCCAAAGGTCAGGGAAATATCCTCCAGGATCAACTGGTATTCATCGGGAGAATAAGGGTTTTTAGTTTGGATCATTATTCTGGGTATCTTCGCCAAAAGTCCGGCTGATGGTGTTTGTCAATCGATCTGGACCTCTTTGATTTTAACCCGGGTCTTCATAGTAAACCCAGTCCCGTCCTGATAGCGGATTTCGGCCTCCACCGCCAGTTCCTCCTGGTCTTCGTAAAGGGCCTCGATCAGATGGGCGTAGCGTTCGGCTACGAAGCCCCGCCGGAGCTTACGGGTTCGGGTCATCTCGTCGTCGTCGGCATCCAATTCCTTATAGAGCATCACGAACCGCTTTACCCGGGCGACCTTGGGCAGGGACTGGTCGATTCGTCGGATTTCCTCCGCGATCAGGTCATAGATCTCCGGCTTCTGGGAAAGGTCGGTAAAGGTGGTAAAGGTCAATTTGTTGTTTTCAGCCCACTTGCCCATGTTGCCCAGATCCATGATGATCAGGGCGGCGATGTAAGGGCGGTCCTTGCCCACCACCATGGCTTCGTTGATATAGGGGCTGAATTTCAGCTTGTTCTCGATAAGTTGAGGAGAAAATTTGCTGCCGTCGCCCAGGCGCATGACGTCCTTCTGCCGGTCGATCATGATGAGTTGGCCGTCTTCATCCAAGAGGCCTTCATCGCCGGTATGGACCCACCCTTCCGCGTCCAGGGTTTTGCGGGTGGCCTCCTCGTTCTTGTAGTAGCCTTTGAATACGATAGGCCCTTTGATCAGGATTTCCCCCACATCGGATATCTTCAGTTCCACTTCCGGCATGGGGGAGCCGACGGTATTCAATTTTACGCTTTCATTGCGGTGTCCCACGGCCAGTCCGGTGACTTCGGTCTGTCCGTAAAGCTGTTTGATGTTGATGCCCAGGGCCATGAAAAAATTAAAAACCTCCGGCCCGATGGGGGCGCCCCCAGTGTAGACATTTCGTAAATTAGTCAGCCCCAGGTAATTTTTCAGGGAACGGAACAGCAGCAGATAACACATTTTATCTAGCAGGGTGTAAAGGATCCCGGGTCGGGTCCCTTTCAGTCGTAAGGCTGCCATCCGGTAGCCGACGGGCATGCAGCTTTTGTAAAGAATGCGCTTGATCCAGGCCGCGTCCTGGATCTTGACCTGGATGTCTGAACACATCTTTTCCCAGTGGCGGGGGGGCGCCAACAGGAGGTTCGGACCAATGTCCCGAATGTCCACGGAAACGGTTTCCACTTTTTCAGGGAAATTAATGGTCACGCCCTTGTACAGGTTCCAGGCCACGGCCGTGGCCTGTTCGCCCACCCAGGGCAAGGGCAGGAAAGAAACGTGGTTGTCGGTCGGGAAGGCCGGGTCCACCTGATCGAAGTTTTCGATCATCCGGACCATATTGCGGTGGGTGAGCATCACCCCTTTGGGCAGGCCCGTCGTCCCCGAGGTATAAAGGATCATGGCCACGTCTTCTTCGCTGACCTGAGACAGCAACTGGTCAAAAAGGCCGGGATCTGTCCGGTCGGCCTCCCGGCCCATCTCCAGGACCTGTTTGAAAGGAATGAGCAGCGGGTGGTCGTAGCGGCGCATCCCTTTCTGGTCATCCACGATGACTTTCTTTACCTTGGGGAGCTCATCGATCATGTTCAAGATCTTGTCGGTCTGTTCCTGGTCCTCCACCATGATGAACATCGAATCGGAGTGGTCGATGATATAGCGGACCTGCTCGAGGTGGCTGTCAGGGTAGATGCCGACCACGGCCCCCCCTAAGGCCTGGATGGCCAATTCCGAGTAAAGCCACTCCGGGCGGTTGTCTCCAATCACCGAAAGTTTATCGCCTTTCTCGTAGCCGAGTTCCACCAGCCCCAGGGCCAGGCAGCGTACCCGGTCGAAATAATCCTGCCAGGAAACGGACTGCCAAATCCCGAATTCCTTCTCGCGCAGGGCCACTTTATCCGGCCCGAACTCCCGGGCATTCCGTTTCAGCAGGCCGGGCAGGGTTTTAATGGGTTCAGTCATTTTCGCCATAATTGAGGGTTTGGGGTGTAGGGGGTAGGGTTGAGGGGAATTCCCCTCCGTGTTCCCTACACCCTAAACCCTGTACCCTACACCCTTACAGGTCCAGAATGATCCAATCCGTGATGGGGTCAAAGCGGTGAGTTTTGGAGTTCCCGCGCACGACCCGCCCTACGGGGATGCTATTACCCTTGATGGTCACCGGCGGCATCAACCCGCCCACATCGAAATTTTTGATGGACTGAAGGGCCTTGACCAAACTTTCCCCGGTCACCGGGCCGGCCTTGTCCGCCCGCTTGAGGGCCTCGATCATCAAAGTAGTGCCCATGAAAACCTGCATATAGGCTTGAGTGCGGTATTCTGCCTGTTTGGGATTGTGCTTCTGAGTCCATTCCCGAATCTTTTTGATCATCGGGTACTGGTCCTGATAGTAAAAGGAATAGGCGGTCACTCCGATGTATTCATCGGCCAGGGGACCCAACAGGTCAAGAAGCTGCTTTTCCGTGGACCAGAAAGTGCCCATGAACTGGCATTTTAACCCGTAATCCTTGGACTGCTTGATGACGTTCTGGATGGGATCGGCGATATAACCTTGGAAGATGCAGAATTCCACGTTTTTCTGCTTCATGTCCAGGATATTTGTGGTCACGTCCACCCCGCCCGCCTTGGTCACTTCTTCGGCCACAACCTTCAAACCCAGTTTCTTGGCGTACTCCCGGGCAAAGGGTATGGGCTCCCGGCCGAATTCATAGTCGCCGTAAAAGAAGGCGACGTTGGCCCCGGGTTTTCGTTTGGCAATGTAATTGAGCAGTACGGCGAATTGTTCGGCATAGGTCGGACCGGGAATAAACAGATAGGGGTTTTCCTTAGGATTGGCTGCTACGTCGGCAAAGGTGTAGGCCGAGTAGAGCACCTTATAACGATCCTTGATTTCCGGCCCCAGGGCCTTGGTCATACCCGTGCTCTGGCCCCACATGATCTGGGGCTTGTACTGGGCATAGAGGCTCTTGAAAGCGGCGATCCCCACGTCATCCTTGTATTCGCCGTCTTTCCAGAAATACTGCAGTTTTTTCCCGTTGATGCCCCCGGCCTCATTGGCCATGTCCACGGCGTCTTTCATGCCGTCTTGCCCCATGATGCCGGCGAAGGCAAACCGGCCGGTAAAAGGATGAACCGCCCCCAAGGTGTAAGTCTGTTGGGCCTGGCTGACCTGATAGACGCCCAGGGCCATCACCATAACCATAACGATCCTAAGTGCCTTTTTCATAAAAGTTTCCCCCTTCTTGTTTAAGGTTAGCTTTGAAGTCTCGTTGGGCCTGATGGTTTAAAAAATAATCCCCCCTTTCGCAGAACCCTTAGTCCACAAATAAAGAATACGAATAACGAATATCGAACACCGAATATCGAATGGCGAAGTGGTCTTTCGTAGGGGCGGCGATCCCTGCCTGCCCAAACCGTGCCCGGATTTGGCCACCTTCGCTGTGGCCTTACCTCGGATGAGCAGGGACCCTTAGCCCTCACCCAGCCGGCCGGCGGGGTCGCCGGCACTACGAAAAACAAAACCTTGGAATATTCTCATGATTCGGGGTGTCCACCTCTGGGCATGCGGGTCTAATACGAAAACGGCCAAAGGCGGAAGACGCTCTTAACGCGGTTCCATATTTCCGCCAGGCCATGAGGCTCAAAAATCAGGAAAACGATGATCAGCCCCCCAAAAATCACCTCTTTCATCGGAATGAATAACTGATCATACCCGGGAGCCAGCGTTTTCACCACCGAGGCCATATAACCCAAAAATTCGGGGACAATGGTCATGAATACGGCGCCGAAGATCGAGCCCAGGATGCTGCCCAAACCACCAATGATGACCATGGCCAGGAACTGGATGCTGAGGATAAAGGGAAAATGTTCCGGAGTGACCACCTTCAGAAAACTCACCCAGAGGGCCCCGGCTACACCGGCGTAGAAGGAACTGATGGCGAAGGCGCTCAATTTATAACGTAGTAGATCGATGCCGATAATTTCGGCCGATAAGTCCCGGTCCCGGATGGCCACAAAGGCCCGGCCCATGCGGGACCGAACCAGGTTCCGGGCATAGGCCACGGCGATGATGACAAAAAACAGGGTAATCCAATAAAACTTTCTTTCCGTGGAAAAAACAAAACCGCCGATCTGAGGCGCCGGGAGGTGAATACCGGCGATCCCCTTGGTCAGGGATTCCCAGTGCACAAAAATAAATTCCAGAATGAACTGGGAAGCCAAAGTGGCGATGCACAGATACAGGCCTTTGACCCTTAGGGACGGGAGTCCGATAATCAGACCGGCCAGGGCTGAGACCAGGCCGGCGAAGGGCAGCGATAGCCAGAAAGAGAAGCCTAAGCGGGTGATCAGGATGGCTGAGGTATAGGCCCCTACTCCGATAAAGGCCGAGTGGCCCAGCGATATTTGTCCGGTAAAGCCGGTGAGCAGGTTCAAACCCACGGCCCCGATGACAGCAAACCCGATCATGTTGGCCAGGTAAAGCATATAGGCATTGGCCACGAAGGGAAAGATCAGGAGGAAAACGAAAAAAAGGGCCAGAAAAAACTTGACGGGTCCGGACTGAAAAATAGCGTCGTCCTGAATATACGATTCTTTAAAATCACCGCAGCGCATCAGCTCTAAACCCGCTCAATCAGCTTTTTGCCGAACAGCCCGTAAGGGCGGATCATCAGGATGATCACCAGGATAAAGAAAGGAGCCACGTTTTTTATGCCGCCGCCGACCAGGGGATCGATATAGAACCCGGCCAGGTTTTCCAGGACCCCGATAATAAATCCCCCCAGGATAGCGCCGCCGATGCTGTCCAGTCCGCCTAAAATGATGACGGCCAGCACCTTGAGCCCGATGTCCCCCATGTAGACGCTGATACCGGAGAGGTTCCCGACGACGATTCCGCCGATTACCGAAGCGACGGCGCCGAAACTCCAGGCCAGGGCAAAGACCCAGCGGACGCTGATGCCCATGGATTGGGCGGCCTGCTGGTCATTAGCTGTGGCTCGCATGGCCACCCCGGTCCGGGAAAATTTAAAAATGAACAAAAAGACAAAGGTCCCGATGACGGCAAAGATAAACCCCCAGAGCAGACCGGAGGGGACAATGGCAAATCCCAGGTTAAGTGGTTGGGGGGGGAAGATCTCCGGAAAACTGCGAAAGACAGGGGTCCAGACCATGTACATGATCCCCCGCAAAAACACCCCCAAACCGATGGTGACCATGATAACGGAAATGACCGGTTCCCCGATCAGCGGTCGGAGAATAAGTCGTTCCACGGTTATCCCAATGATAAAGGCGCACAGCAGGGTAACCAAAAAGGCCACATAAAAGGGGGCCTGAAATTTTTCCAGCACGGTCAGGCAGATAAAGGCCCCCAGGGTCATAAAATCGCCCATGGCCAGGTTCAAAACACTGGTGGCCTTGTAGATCAGCACAAAGCCCAGGCCGATCAATCCGTAAACGCCGCCCGTGGCCAGCCCGCTGACAATGATTTGCAGGATCATTTCCATATCTAAAATCTGTGAGGCGGAAGGCGCAAGGCGCGGAGCTCGGAGTGCAGGGCGCGAGGCGCAGAGTGCAAAAAACAAAGCCGGAATGATAAGCAAGAATTCATAAAAAAGTAAATTCTCGTCATCCCCGAATGTCTTTGTCGGGGATCCAATGTTCCTTAAGAAAATCCTGGATTCCCGCTCAGAAGCGTCGCGGGAATGACGCTTCAGGGCGTTGTTTCTATTTTGAGCCCATTTTAAAAAACGCTCCGCGCCCTACGCTCCGCGCTTTGCGCTTAGAGGGTGGAGGCGATCACCATCTTTTGCACCTGCGAGGTGCCTTCGTAGATTTGGGTGATCTTGGCGTCCCGCATCATCCGTTCCACCGGATATTCCTTGATAAAGCCGTAGCCGCCCAACAACTGGACGCAATCGGTGGTCACACTCATGGCCGTATCGGCGGCCAACATCTTGCACATGGCCGAATAGCGAACGGCTTCGGCCGTCATCCGGTCTAAGTTTTTGGGAAAGGTCTGGTAGAGCGCGGCGGTCTTGTAGGTGAGTTGGCGGGCCGCCTCCAGCTTGGCGGCCATTTCGGCGATCATCCATTGAATGCCCTGATTGGCAAAAACAGGTTTCCCAAACTGGACGCGTTCCTTGGTGTAGTTGATCGCGTAGTCCAAGGCCCCTTGAGCGATGCCCAGGGCCTGGGCGGCTACCGGGATGCGGGTGAAATCCAGGGTTTTCATCAGGATGTTAAAGCCCATTCCTTCCTGTCCGAGCAGGTTTTCCTTGGGCACCCGCACCTCCTCCAGGATGAGCTCCACCGTGGAGGAGCCCCGGATCCCCATTTTATTCTCATGCTTGCCGATGGTAAAGCCCGGGGTACCTTTTTCCACGATAAACATGCTGATTCCCTTGTGGCCGGGAACTTCCAGATTGGTCTTGGCGGCTATACAAACCACCTGAGCCACGTCCCCGTGGGAAATAAAAATTTTTCTCCCGTCGAGGACATAATAATTTCCGTCCCGCACGGCCTTGGTGGTCAGGCCGGACACATCGGAGCCGGCATTCGGTTCGGTCAGACCAAAGGCCGCCAGGTATTCACCCGTCGCCAATTTGGGGAAGTATTTATCCTTCTGTTCCTTGTTCCCGGCCAAAAAGATGGGCATGGTGCCCAGTTCATGGACGGCCAGGATGAGCGAGGTGGAGGCGCAGGCCTTGGCTACTTCCTCGATAATCAGGCACAGGGAGAGGAGTCCCATTTCCTCCCCGCCGTACTCCTTGGGAAAATCGGCGGCGAAAAGGCCGTTTTCCCGAAGCAGTTCCACCATGTCCGCGGCGAATTCTCCTTTTTCGTCCCGTTCCGCCGCTCCGGGGGCGATCTTTTCCTTGGCCAGTCGGCCGATCATATCCTTCAGCATGAGCTGTTCTTCGGTCAGACTATATTGCATGACTTTATCTCCTTCCCTTGATTTGGATAATAAACCCCTATGCCCGGGGCGAGCACCCGCGAATCATGAAATTATCCCAAGTTTTCGTTTATCGTAGGGCCGGCGACCCCGCCGGCGGGCTTGGTGAGGGATAAAGTTCCCTGCACGTCCAAGGTAAGCTTACGGCGACGGTGGCTAAATCCGGCCCCGGGTTGGGCGGCGGGGTCGCCGCCCCTACTTGAAAATTCCAAGTCTCCCCACCCCTCAGTCCCCTCCCACGTGGGGGAGGGGAAGTAAAGGAATGACCATCTTTTATCCAGTATCCAGTATCCAGTATCGGTTTTTTTGAACCTGCAACCCGCAACGCCTTTTTTTTATATTAACCCTCAATCCCAGTTTCGCCGGTCTTCTATCTTTTTGGCGTCGGCCGGGATGGCTCCTCGAGGGACAATCATTACTTCCCCCCGGAGCCGCATGATTTCCCGGATATCTTCCCGCATTTTTTTAAGCAGCGGCTCCGCTTCTATCAAATCGTCCTTCAGTTCAATCTGGAAGTTCATTTCATCCTGATGGTTTTGCTGGGTCACGATTATTCGGCCCCGGGATACTTCAGGATTCCGACCAATGACCTGATCCACCTGGCTGGGATGGATGAACATGGCCCGGACTTTGGTGACTTGATCCACCCGGCCATAAAGCCCTTTCAGGCGGGGGGCTGTCCTGCCGCAGGGGCAGCGGGAATCATCGCTGGCGGTCAAATCTCCGGTACCGAAGCGGATCAGGGGATAGACCGGGTTAAAGCTGGTGACCACCAGCTCTCCGATTTCCCCGGGCGGGGTTTGTCGTCCGGTGGAGGGGTCCACCACCTCAAAGAACATTTCCATATCGAAAAGGTGATACCCATTCTTCTCCGGGCATTCATGGCCGATCAGGCCCACGTCGGCCGTGCCGTAGGCTTGGCGGACTTTCAGGTCGATCCGGGATTCAATCTCGGACCGGAGGGATTCAGCCAGCATTTCGGCCCCCACCACCGCCACCTTTAAATCCAGATCCTCCCGGGGATCAAATCCCAATTCCTCGACTTTGTCCAGGACGGCTTTCAGGAAACTGGGGGTCCCGATATAGCCGTTCACCTTCAGGGCCTGCATGACCTGAGCCTGAAGTTCGGTGTTGCCCACCCCGGCCGGGATCACGGTGCAGCCCATCTCCACCAGGGCATCATCAAAATATAATCCAAAGGGAGTGAAATGATAAAGGAAAGTATTCTGGACCAGATCGCCCGGCCGGATCCCGGCGGCAAAGAGACACTTGCAGCAACGGGAATCGGCCGCTCCTGTTTTCATGGGATCAAAGATTGGTCCGGGGGAAACAAAAATTCGTTTCAGTTGGTTGGGAGCAAGGGTCAACAAGCCGCCGAATGGAGGGTTTGCTTTCTGGATGCCAACCAGTTCGACTTTTTTAGTAATAGGGATCCGTTCCAGATCTTTTTCCGTCCGGATCTCTTCAGGACGCAATCCCACCAGATCGAACTTATGTTTTATGGCCGGGGCCTGGGCATAAGCAGATAGAAGGGTCTGACGAAGGCGTTTTTCTATTACGGGTCGTTTTCCCTCAATAGGTCGGGTTTCCCACTGAGGGTCGAAATATCCGGAGATTCGATCTTTCAAAACGGCCTCTTTGGTCAATCTTTTCAACTTTCAAACCACATTAAAAAACCTTAACCTAAACAGGTGTTCTATAGCATAACTCCGAGATAATTGTGAATTAATTTAAATTTGTTACCGGAGTTGATCTTTTATTCAGGCCTTTACGAGCAGTCTTTCACTTAAATCTCCGCTTGTTTCCCTATATCCGATCTGTAGAGAAAATCAGCAATAGAGAACATAATAGCCTGACAACTCAGGAAAAATATTTATAAATTCACAATGTTTAATCAGCTATCCGGCCAGAAGCCGATGGATATCAATGGCCTCCCTGCGATGTCATGACGGGCTTGATCCGGAACCCAGAGTTTTTCTGGACTCCGGCTTTAGCCAGGAGTGACGATAGATGCGGCAAGCCGATTTTAGGTCTTGTTAATTGAAAAAGTCCGTTTGCCACCCGACAACTAAGCCGTCAGCCCGATTAACAAGATCCTCTTCCATAGGAGATGACCTATCATCATCAAAAACGCCGGGAAAGTATATAGGGAAATTAATGAATTTGCGATAGGCAATTTATTCAAATTAGGATAGGTAAGTTACCTATCCTCGTTCTCGTTTTCATTCGACAAAACGGCAAATCTGACCAATTCGCCGCCGTCTGTGATGTTCAGTTTTTCCTTGATCCGTTCCTTATGGGTGCCTACGGTCTTCACACTCAAATGCAACTGTTGTGCAATTTTGCTTGGGGAATGTCCTTTACCGATTAATTGAAATATCTCTATCTCGCGATCCGTCAGATTGCCGATAGGGGATCTGAGCAAAGGTTCGTCCGGGCGACGCATTCTATTTAGCAACCGGGTCATGATTTGTTCGCTGACATAACAATTGCCGTTTAAAATGTGACGAATCGCCTTTACCACGGATACCGTGGCTTCCTGTTTCATGATATAACCCTTGGCGCCGGCTGAAATGCAACGCTCGGCATGAACCGATTCGTCATGCATGGACAGAACCAATACCGGAATGTCTTGTTTTCGAGCACCGAGTTCTTTTATCAGTTCTATCCCGCTGCTGCTTTTCAGGGCCAAATCCAAAATAATCATATCAGGCGGATGCTCCCCAACGGCCCGCCTTGCCACATTCACATCATCGGCTTCGCCACACACTTCCATATCTTTTTGTGCGTTAATCAATTCTTTAAGTCCCATTCGGAAAATGGGATGATCTTCAACAATCAAAACGCGTATTTTTTCTTCAGCCATTACCCAGGCCTTGTTTCTTATTCCCTAAACTGTCCGCAGCCAATACCAGGGTCAATACCGTACCGCCATTCACGTCCTTCATTATGTTGAGATCGGCGCCGATTCGCCTTGCCCGGTAGTTCATGATCCGCAACCCCATGCCCCGGTTGTTGTCCTCCTTTTCGATTCCCAAACCGTCATCTTTTATTTCCAATTTGACTTTGCCATGTTGCGCGCTTAAAGAGACAAAGATATTCTCCGCCTTGGCGTGCTTGATCGCATTGTGAATGCCTTCATGGACGATGTAGTAAGCATGCATGGCTACGGTGTTGTCAGCGATACTGACCGGTATTTCACAGCTAAAACGGCATGCCACTCCGAAGATATCCTGGGTAAGAAACGCTAAGTCCGCCAGAGCGGAATCAAAGCCGTGATCCGGCAGATCCACCGGATATAATCCCTTTGACAGACGTTTCAACTTTCTGATGGAATCCTGTATCAGTGTTTGAATCTTTTTCGCGTTTTGGGCCTCAGGTATCGATTTCTCTTCGAGTTTTTGTTTGAGAACCGCAGTCAGCACCTCGATACCCAACAGATGCGGGCAAAGGTCATCATGGAGATTTCGACCGATTTTCTGATGTTCTCTTTCGCTGATGTCCAGAATTTCCCTCTCCAGACGTCGGGAGGCTTTCTCCGCTCTTTTCTTCTCCGTTACATCTTTCAAAACCCCCCGAAATCCAACTTCAGCGCACTGGGAGTCTTCTATTAGAGAAATGGATGTCTCAATGTCGCAGAAGGAACCATCTCCTTTAATCAGCTTACAGTCGACGGTTTTGATGGGATTCCCCGTAACCCTTATTTCTTTTAGGGTTTGGGTGAGTCGAGCAGCCGATTTGGCTTCCGCGATTTCCCTCATGCTCAAATGGATAAGTTCCTTTTCAGAGTAGCAAAGAATGGCCAAAAAAGCATCATTGAAAAAGGTAAAATTTCCTTCTTTATCCACCTCGAAATAGCCCTCTTCCATTCGCTCAAGAATAGTCCGATACTTTTTCTCGCTGACCCGCAACTGGTCCTCGGCCTGTTTGCGTTCCCTCACCTCGGCGACCAGCTTTTCGTTTGACTTTTGAAGTTCTTCCATGAAGGTGTTAAAATATCCTGTCAGTTCACCGACTTCATCCCGGGCGGTGTCTTCCATGCGCACGTTCAGGTTTCCGGTGCCGGCTTTTCTGAAGCAAACCATCAACCGTTTCAATGGTCTTACAATATAGACGCTCATGAGCCAGGTGATGGGCAGGGCCAATAAAAACGTCGCCGCTATGGTAGCCAATACCACGGTACGGACGTCACGAAGCGCGGCATAGGATTCTTCCAGATAGCAGGAAGAGGCCACGATCCAGTCATATTCCGGGATATAATTGAAAATCACCAGTTTATCCCTGAATTCCGTTTCCTCCGGATTTTTCCATGAGTAGATCAGTTTGCCTTTCTTTTGGGTGCAGATCGTACGGACAAACCGGTTACCTTCTGCATCGATAAAGTTGTAAGCATTGCCCTTCAACACGGGGTGAAGAATCAAATTGCCTTTGCTGTCCAATACAAAGGAGTACCCGGTTTTACCGAAGCGCAGGGCCAGAATACTATCTCGAAAATCATCCACCGCAATCAATTCCGCAAACTCCTCTCGGTAGGATGTGACCGAGATAATCCAGTCCCAGGGCGCAAAGTAAATCATATAGAGAGATTTGGGTTTTGGAGAGTCTTCCCCCGGATTCTGCCATTCGTACTCCAGATAGCCTTCCTTACGGTCGATCTGTTCCCGGACAAAGGAAACATGACGGAAATTTTTTCCTTCAACCCCAGCGTTGGGGTGTATTTCGGCCAGTCCGTTGCTGTTGATGACATAGATGTAGCCGGTTTTGCCAACGGTCTGACTCAGTAACAACTCACGCGCCTGGAATTTGGCTTCGGCTTCGGTTAAATCCCCGTCGAGCTGTTTTTTATGAATCCAGGAAACGATTTTGTGATTCTGGGCGGCAGCCGCCCGTAAGTGGTTTTTGATGGATGTTTTGGCCGCTGTGCGAACCATGCTCAGGATGATGGTGGTGGTATTGTTCAGCTCGCTTTCAATATTTCTCTCAATAGTATGGCGTACCAGGGAATAGAGGAAAACGCTGCCTATGAGCAGGGTGATGATGAAAACTGAGGCGTAAGCACCTAACAGCTTTGAACTAATGGGCAAATCGCGGAAAAAAGTTCGGATGGCGGTCATGCTGTTCTCCTGCCCTGAGACCTATGCATGTATCGGGAACAGACTATACACCCTGTTCAAGTAAACTGCTCTGCGGAACTTTTGTTTACACCGTAATCCAGCGATAAAATGGGAAACAAGAAAATATACTTATCAAAAGCGAAGGGAACATCTGATCTCACAAAGAAAAACTTTAAAGTTATTTGGGATTCTCTTTGGGCTGACCGAAGAAGACCAGTTCCTCCTGTAATTGACCAGAAAGCCCATTTTCAGGAAACACCTCTCCAGCCAAGGAAATCCTTTTGGACGGCCTTATTGGCACTCATGGCCAGCGTCAATTTTCCTTGGGGAGTCGTTAGTCGGCCTGTTCTTTGAATGATTAAATTCCGGAAAGTCTTGAGTTCATCAAAGGACCAGAGCGCTGATCTTCGAATTTGATCTCGGGAATCTTAAACACTCGGCTGAAAATATGCCAAGTTTTCGCTTTATTTTCGAATTATACCCCCATGCCTGGGGCGGGCATCCCGGTGCATGGAAATTAGGCTTGACCAAAATTCGTCGCTCCGGACAAGCGAAGCGTGATCCGGAATCCAGCCTCGGATAAGCTCCGGAGGGCCTGGATACCGGATCAAGTCCGGTATGACTACTCAGGGAAAAGGTCTAAAAAGTGGTGGTGGATTCTTATTTGCATACTAATTTGGGTGACCGTTTGATTGGGGTCGACAGTCAATCAATTAGTAGTTGTTGATCCTAATAACACAATTGAATCTGTTTTGTAAATAAGGTTTTTTTTGCCGCCGGATTGGGCTATAATAACCATTCGGGTGAATTACAGCCCGGCAAAGAAATCGTGGAATGGAGATCGGTTATGCCAAGAAAAGAACAAGGCCTGGTTTGGGTTGCATCCTGGATTCTAAGCATCTTGATCGCTTTTACGGTTTGGGCGCAGGAGCCCCCTTCCGCCACCAAGGAAAAAGTGGTAGCGGCCAAAGCCGATGCACCGGTGGCAGTGGTTGAGGGCACGAAAATCTATGACCGGGACCTGCAGATGACCATCCGGGAGATGCGCCGCCAGTTTGGAGATAAAGAAGCGGATAAAGAGGGGCCGGAAACGCTTCGCCGCAAGGCCTTGGATCAATTCGTAGCCGTGGAGTTACTTTACCAGGAAGGGAAAGCCCTGAACCTTCCCGAAGTGAACTCGCAAGTGGAGGCCATGTGGGCTGCGGCTGAAAAACAGGCCGGTTCCAAAGAGAAATTCGAGGAGCAATTAGCCAAAGAGGGGCTGACGAAGGACCAGGCCAGGGACAATATCAAAAAGAACATTTATGTCCGGGCCGTCATCAACCAGAAAATCCAGCCGCTGGTGAAAGTCTCCGACGCGGAATTGGAAGCGGCTTACCAGGCCAATCCGGAGCGGTATCGCCATGGAGAACTTATTGGGGCGCGTCACATATTGATTCGCGTGCCCAAGGAGGCCACCGAGGAACAAAAGAAGCTGGCCAAGGAAAAAATAGAATCCGTGCTTAAGGAGGCCCAGGCCGGCAAGGATTTCTCCGAATTAGCCAAGACGTATTCCGAGGACCCGAGTAAGGCCCGGGGCGGAGATTTAGGGTACTTTGAAAAGGGACGGATGGTCCCGGCTTTTGAAAAGGCGGCCTTAGCCTTAAAGGAAGGGGAGATCAGTCCCGTAGTGGAAACCCAGTTCGGTTTTCATCTAATCCAGGTTTACGGGAAAAAGCCCGCGGGGGTGACTCCCCTGGAGGAGGTTCGCCGACAGGTCGAGGCCCAGGTGAAAAATGAGAAATTTCAAAAGACCGTTAATGAATATGTCCACAATCTGCGCCAGAAGGCCAAGATAGAAATCCTGGACCCGAGCTTGAAAGAAAAATGAACATCGAACATTAAACATCGAACGCCCAACCTCGAATGAAATATTAACCGCCATTCAACATTCGATGTTGGACGTTCGATGTTCGACGTTCAACCTATCAGCGACCCTCACACTCTCCATCCAGCGGAAGAATTATTTGCCGCATTCGTCCTGCTCGACAATTCCCTCCTTTAAGGCAAAGGGCGTCGGAACGGGAATGGGCAGGCAATAATCCCGCTCGGGGTTGTACATGAGTCGATAGGAAACACTTCTTTGCACTTCTCGGGCCATGTGATCCCAGCCCCGGACATAATAGGGGCAGGCGTCGTTGAAGCAGATGTACATAAAATCATTGTCCCAGGTCTGAGAAAAGGGATTGTCGGGAACGGCCCATTTTTTCATTTTTTCCCCGCAGTAAGGGCAGCAAAGGGTATTTTTAACTTCCTTTTCTATTTCTCTTAACTCTTCCGGACTGAGCTTACGGTTGACGGTCGACATGGTGATTCTCCTTTTTTTTCGATTTGAATCCCCGCCGACCTTGTCGGCGAAGACTGCGTAAATGGGATCGCTGGCGATGCCCAAGTGAGCGTATTTGTCGTCTTGGGGCCGGGGTTTTCCTTTAGAAACAAAAAGCCCCGGTTTTTCAAAATGTGAAGCTTCCTTAAAAAAATCCTGGATCAGAAAAACTCGCTCTTCTTCGTTGGCCTCCCGCCAGATCCTGACCGCCTTCTCGGGGAACATCCGATTGGAAAAAATAACCAGAAATAATCCCCCGGGTTTCAGCACCCGGTTCACCTCTTCAAAGATCCGCAGTGGGTTGGTCAAATAATCAACCGACAAGGTATTGAGCACCACATCAAAGGTCTGATCCGGAAAAGGGAGAATCGGGTCCCGGTTCAGGTCATGAAGGCGGTATTCCGTCAGGGCTTTGTTCATTTGAAGTTCATTTTCATTTAAGCCCAGACCGACCAGACGGGCAGGCTGGAACCCTTCCGGGAGATGGGAATCCCAACCGGACATGAGGTCTAAAATGATCGGCTGCTTTTCCACCACCAGGTCCCCAATGATTTTCTCAACGGTGGCCAGGGCTAAGGAATCCAGGTGGGAGACGAAGCGGTCCCGGGAGTAAAATTCCCGATCATCGGTTTCGTCCGATCGCGAAAAAGCATCCTCAGAGATAAGGCTCTCCAGGGCCGAACCGTGTTTCAAAGTCGAGGTTTTCGTTGCTATCATGGTTATCCCCAAATAAAAAGCCGGGTTTACCCTAAAAGTAACCCGGCTCGTTGCCCCCTGTTTTGGGCGGGTTCAATTAACTGATCTTTAAATTAAGCACCAAAAAGAATCTGTCAAGGGGAGGACTAATTCAAGAAGATGGGGAAAAATAACTGGTAGTCATAGCGAATCCGCAAAGAAGTCGCGGTGAGAGGGCCCCAGTTTCCATCCACATCCTGGCCCCGCAGGGCGATCAAGTAATTCCCGGGGACCAGATGGGCGGTATCAATGACGGCCCTGACCGTTTCAATCGGGCTATCCCATTGACCGTCGGTTGGCGTCAGGGGTAGTCCGGTCCCGGGAGTGCCGGGGGGATTTGCCTGATGTTCGGAGAGAATGAAATATTCCGCCTGCTGGAGGGAAAGCCCTCCAATCTGCTGGTCGGAGATCAGGGCGGTCAGTTCAAGAGGTTCCCCCTGTTTGCCCCAAGGGGGATTGACCAGGGGGGACAAGGCATCCGGGCCGTAGGCCAGGCGGTAGGGTGCGGAGGCGATTTTGAAAGCATAAAGCAGGGCTTTCAAGTTGTCCGGCCAGATAGTGGCTTCAAAACTCGAACAATCCTGGAAAAATTGTGTTCCCATTTCAAAGGTAAAAGAGGCTATCCCCATCTCACCATAAGCCCAGTCATCGGAAGTCCCGGTAGCGGGATACAGAAGGCTTGATTGCTTGGGGGTATAGTGATTAAAGGAGGCCAGTTTAACGCCGATCGCCTGGAGTTGAGCGTCGTTGGGAGCCGGGAATTGATCGGTCCAGCCCCAGGGCCAGAGAACCAATCTGCCGTAGGAATGGAGGGTGACAAAGATGCCGGCAGTGTCTACCGGGGCGGGATCTGTATCCAAAGGACCGCGCTGATCCGGAAAAAGGAGGCGAACATAATTTTGCAGGGCCTGGGTCTCCGGTTCCGAAGCCGCCGCGGGTCCTTGATAGATTTCATCGCAGGGAGCGTCGCCGGCGCCTCCCCAGTGGAAGGAATGGTTGCGATTCAGATCGACCCCAAAGTTTGGAAAGGTACACCCCCAGAGGGAATCGGTATTTTTCCTCCAAAGATAACCTTGTTCGGCCCACTTTCGGCCGTCGGGGTTCATCAGGGGGACCACCTGAATTTCCTGGTAATCCAGGAGCAGGGTGATCTCAGGGTTGACCCCATACTGTTGCAACAGGGTTTCGGCTAAACGGAGAGCGGTTTCCGAGGTGGTTAATTCACGGCCATGGATGGCGGCCATCAGGAAAAAAACCGGTTTGGGTCCTGGTATCTGCTTATTGGTTATCCGGAGGGCCTGTAAATCGAATCCTGCAGGTCCTTCGGAGGTGCTTTTATCCCAACTCTGGCCGATAGTGATGAGGTCGGTTAAGGCCGGATAGTCGGCGGCCAGGTTTTTAAGGACCGCCAAGGTCTCTTCCACGCTCCGATAACAGGGGAATTTGGGAATTCCGAGCAGACTGGCCCTGGTCTCCCGAGTCAAGGTGGGGTCGATTTTCACCGTCCAGCCCTGACCGCTGATTTTTTCCAATTCCCCACAGCGGGTGCCGATGACCACAAAACCCTCTTCGGGATGGGCCTCCCAGATATCATATTGGGCGGCGACGGCTTTGAGATTCTTCGGCGATTGATAATAAAGCCGAAGGACTAATAGGTTTTCCGGATCGGTACAAAAAGAGGTGTCGGGAGTAGAACCCCAGGAGATTTGAGGGATTAGACAATAGAACAGCAGGACAAAAGACAATAGGCGAAGATGTCGGCTAGAGATCATAGATCCTTAATGGGTAAATATAAAATTCGAAATGCTAGACGAACATTGAACATCGAACGCCCAACTTCGAATGAAAAACAAACCTCCATTTGACATTCGATGTTGGACGTTCACCGTTACTTCCAGGCATCCGCATGGTCCCAGGCAAATTGCTCAAAGGTTGTCGGCTGTCTCCCGGCAATCATCCGGACCCAGTTAGTGACTTCGGCCGTCATCCCCAGCTTGATACGACGGTTCAGGCTTTCCAACAGGCGAATATTCCATTCCGGCATCCCCCTCCGGGCCATGGCCTGGCGGGCGGTTAATTCGTCGATATCCACAGAGGTGATTGGTTTCCCCAGGACCCGGGCGAGGATCCGGGCGATTTCCTCGTTGGTTAACGCCTCCGGACCGGTCAGGTCATAGGCCTTCTGCCTATGGTTTTCGGGAGCGGTCAGGATTTCAGTATCCACGGCGGCGATGTCTCGGACGTCGATCAGGCTGATCCGGCCCTGGCCCTGGGGCAGGAAGATGGACTGTTGGTCCTTGATCATCCCTCCGAAAAAATTTAGGTAGTTCTGCATGAACGAATTGGGGCGAACGATCGTGTAGGCCAGGCCGCTATCGATCAGCGCCTGATCGATTCGGCCATGCACCTGACCCAGTTCAAATTCGGCTGGCGAATCGGCCCCCAAGCACGATGAGCGAAGGATGAATTGGACCCCGGCTTTCTGAGCGCCGGCTATGGCCCGCAAGCCCCAATCCTCCATGGGTTCCGCCAGGGGCAGCAAAAGAAATAGACGATCGACCCCCTCGAAGGCCGGTTCCAGAGAATCGGGTTGGGCAAAGTTGAGGATGGTCGTATCGATGCCCTGTTTGGAGAAGCGTCCGGCTTTGGAAAGGCTGCTGACCCCGGCAATGACCTCCAGGTTCTTTTCTTTGAGCCGCCGCACCAACTGACTGCCGATGGTGCCGGTGGCGCCGGTGACTAATATTTTACCCACTTGTTAGACCTCCTTAAATAGCTACCTACAATTTGACTTTTTGGGCCAAATCCGAACCGAATTTCAAAATTCGAAACGATTTTTTTTGATGATTTGGATTTTGGACCTTTGTGCTTCTCTTCGGATTCGGATTTATAGGTCCTCTGTCAATTTAATAGATGTAAGCACCTAATGTGTTAAAGGTCTATCCCCCGCCACTTCATACAGGGCGCACATCAGCGGGTCCCGACCGAAAGGATGATCGGCCCGGTAACGGCATCCCCCGGCGCACTCCTCGAGTGCCGGACACCCCCGGCATTCCAGTTTTTCCAGCGGGATATGTTGAAGCTTTAGCCAACATTCGATCAGGCCCCGGCGAGCATCTCCCAGGATCTGCTCTTCATAGAAGCCGCACTTTACCGCCTGCCCGCCGGGTAACACCGTCAGCAAATGGCGTCCACAGGCATATCCCTCCGCGGAGCCGTGATAGCCCCCCCCAAAGGAAAAATTTAGAAAGGGGACGGCCTCTTCGTAAGGGACCAGTAGATCGGAATGTTCTTTCATAGAACCTGCCAGGCAGGGCACATCCACTCCCCATTCAACAGCCCCGATCTCTTTTACCAGACGGGCCAGTTGATCGAATTCAACCAGGTTCTTCCGATGAACCATGGTGGCGATGGCAATGGGCAGTCCGGCTTCCCGGGCGGCCAGGAGACCCTTAAGGGTTTGATCGAAGGTCCCTACACCCCGGATAGCTTCGTGACCCGTGCGCCAGCCGTCCAGGCTGACCTGAATCTCTTCCACCTGAAGTTGGAGGAGGCTTTCCGTAGTGAGCAGGGTCCCATTGGTTAAGAGAATACGACGGATGCCCAGGCCCTGGGTCTGCGCCAGGAAGGAGGGGAGTTCGGGATAAAGCAGGGGTTCGCCCCCGGAAATCAAAAGCCGCAAGCCGCCCCGGGCGGCAAATTCCCGGGTGATGGTGACGGCCTCTTCCAAGGACAACCGCCCGGGGCGGGGTGGACCCAGATAGCAATGTCGACAGCGCAGATTGCATTGGTGGAGCAGTTGCAGCTCCAGGTAACGCAGAGAAGGAACGGGGGCTTCTCCGATGGAGACGTTCTTGAGGATCGGTTGGCTGTTGGTTTCCAAGAGCCCTTCCTCCAGACAAAAAGAAACGAATTCCGCATCGCCGGTCAGGGATTTTCCTTGGGTGGTTCCATCACAAAGGCTTAAGAAAAGAAGGGCCTGTTCGTCGATTTCGTACAATTCATCCCGGTCCAGGTGATAAAGATAGGGCTGTTCCAGGCGTTTGAGGAAAACCCGGGGATGCAAGGAGAGGAAGGATTCCTGCCAATCAGTTGTCGTCATGGAATAGGTCCGGGATGGTGATCAACCCTTTTTTCGTGAGCTGCCGCAGGAGAACCAATCCGCCGCAGGGCCGACAGTCGGATGGCGGATTGGCGGACATAAAATCACAATCTTCGGCTTGGAAAGGACAGCCCCGGCAAACAGCGGCTTCCAAATCGGCCTCTTGGCCCGGGAATAACGATTCGCTTTTTTCCAGGCTCTGGAAGTCTCCGGGGATGAGACGCCGGCGCCGGACCAGGTGTTCCACCAGCAGCGCCCCCCGGCAGGTCAGCTCTTCTTTGACCCTCGGCTTAAAAAAATCGCAGAAGGGCCGGCAGATATAATCTTGGAAATCGGTTTTGGGCATTGCAAAACCATCTCATTTAGGTTTTGGAATAAAAAAGGCCGACAGATCAACTATCGGCCTTTTTTGAAATAGTAAATTTCTTTTAGCAGGTCTTTTTACACTTGCAAAGACCTTTGGATACCTTAACCACTTTGCGGATCTTCATGACCGGCCCCTTTCTCGCTTCGTGCGATGTTTGTTATATTAAAATTTAAATGATCCTGGTGGAATGTCAAGGGGAAAAATGGTATTTTAGCCCCGAGTTAAACACTAGGCCCCTGGTGGGTACCCTCGTAGCATAAAAATAAAAGGGGCGAGACAACTGTTTAACCGCAGGATATCAATAATCAATAATCAATTGATCATTGACAATTGATTATTGGCCTTATTGCAGGTCATAGAGGCTTATTTACATACTAAACCCACATGCCCCGCGGGGCACCCACGAAGCATTAAAATGGTATTCTCCAAACCTTATACCTTGAACCTTATACCCTGTGCCCTATTTTCGTATTACCTATGCGCCATTCCATCCGGGTAATACCCAAAGCCAAACAAAACAAGGTGGTTGTCGAGAAAGACCGACTCAAGGTTTATCTTACCGCCCCGGCGATTGAGGGCCGGGCCAACGAAGCCTTGATCAAGATTCTGGCCGAATACCTGAACGTTCGCAAAAGCGAAATCCGCATCATCCGGGGCGAGAAAAGCCGGGATAAGGTCGTTTTAGTCGAGAAGATATAGGGTTTAGGGGTGAGGGTATTGGGGGCAGGGTGAGAGAGATGGAAGAGGGAAGAGGGAAGAGGGAAGAAAAAGAAGATACGATATAGAACGCTTTGGTTTTCCCCCTACACCCTAGACCCTACCCCTCATCTTTCCCCGGGGCAAACTATCTGATAAAGGGTTTCGGGGAGGGACTCCGGGAAGATAGGTTTGGATTTGGAGGGCTGCAATTCGCTGAGCATCTTTTTTTCCTGGTCAAAGTCGAGCCCGGATATTAGCTGGTAAGTCTTTCCCGGGCAACTGAATTCATAGAGGACTACGCTATAGGCATAGTGCTGGAATTGCTTGATCGGTATCTTGTCGAAGGTGCGGATATGAGCCCAAAAATCCTTCCCTTTTTTCCCCTTGGGAACGTATTTAGTCCAGACCTTAATCCGGTCCGCATCCCTTCGGTTCAAACTGTTTACATCAAAGTATAGGGTTAAGAATTCATTTTCCGAGCATAGCTTCCAGTCAGCGCCCAGAAGGTTTCCTGGAAGAACCAAAAAGGCCAGAAGACAGAAAAAAGGAAGGGCCCTCAACCATTTTTTCATCATCATTCTTTCCCCTTTCAATTGGATTAAGTTTACAACAGATCAACCGGCCAAAGCAACGCTTTTTGTGTTGACAATCGTGGGCTTATTGGTGATATTTTCGATTTTCGCCATTTCTGGGTGGGGGGCCACGATATCTGTTAGCATTAGACTGAATATTCAGGCCTTCGTGGCCGTCTGATCTCGGCGAAAGGGTTTTCCAAAGGGTCCCCGGAGTTCGACCCCGGGCCGAAATTAGTAATTTTATTTGCAGCAGGCCCAAACTCAGAGGCTTTTGACGCTTCCTCGGGCTGGCCCTGCCTCCGTGAAGATTTAGAAACATTTGGGCCGGGTTCCGAACCTGTAAAGCAAGGTGGGAAACCCTTTTGCCGAGACCAGACGGCCATACCAGATCTGGGGATACCCACCCAAAAGGGCGAAGCGTCATATTTTCATTCAAGGTTGGGCGTTCGATGTTCGAAGTTCGATGTTTATTTAGTCGCCTATGACCAAATCCGCACAAGACCCCAAGGACCGACCCTCCTGGGTCGTAATCGTCAATCCGGTGAGCGCCGACGGCCGGACCGGACGTGATTGGTCGAAGAATGAGCCGCTTCTTCGAAGCCTCCTTCCTCCCTTTACGGCCTGGACCACGGACGCCCCCCATCAAGCCACGGACCTGGCCTACCAGGCGGTTGAACAGGGGTACCCCACGGTGGTGGTGCACGGGGGCGACGGCACAGTCAATGAGGTGCTCAACGGATTATTGGCCCATCCGAGGTTTGAGGATACGGACCTGGCCATCCTGCCCTGCGGCACCGGGGCCGACCTGGTCCGGACGCTGGGCATCTCTCATTCTTTAACCGTGGCCGCTCAACAGGCTGGCGGAAATGTTTTTCGGAAGATCGATGTGGGGGTGGCCCGCTTTCTTGATCTGAACGGCAATCCTTGCCGGAGGCATTTTTTAAATGTTACCGATGTCGGCTTTGGGGGGGACCTGGTCCGCTATGTGAACAGTCACAGCAAGCGCTGGGGAGGTAAACTCAGTTTCTTCCGCGGACTTTTAGTTACCCTTCTCCAATATCGGAATAAGCGCATTCGGATCGGTCTGGACGACCGCCCGCCTTTCGAGGTCAAGGCCAGTTCCATCGTTATTGCCAATGGGCAGTATTTCGGGGGCGGCATGTGGGTGGCCCCACCGGCCCGGATGGATGACGGGTTTTTGGAGGTAGTGGTGGTCGGCGACGTTTCCCGGATGGAAGTGTTAACCAATACCCGCCGCCTCTACCGAGGCACTTTATCCGGCCATCCCAAAGTCCAAACCTTTCAGGCCCAAACCATCAGCCTGGAATCGGAGGAAGAGGTGTTTATCGATATGGACGGGGAACTGGTGGGCCGTCTGTCGGTGCGGTTTGAAATATTACCAAAAAAGATTAAGATTCTGGGGGCCTCCCTGAATTCCTAATCGACCTTTTCCCTCCGATGATGGCTGACCGGGCGACCAAGAAATGGAGCCGGCTGAGGGATGAGTTTTCTTCAAAGGGTTGACAGGAAATCGCTTTAAACGTATATTATTATGTCAAGTATGGGTGAGGGGACGCGGGATCTTCATGCGGCATGAGTGCCCAGCCCCAAGCATGGGGGGCTAATACGAAAATAGACCTCCTGAAGGAGCGAAACGACTGAAGGATCCCTCAGGCAGCCCGTGAGCTGATCCTTTGCGGAGTTTAAGCTGAGCTGGGAACCGAGATCCTTCGTTTCACTCAGGCTGACAAGCTGGTGAAGAGCTCAGAATGACAGCCTGACCGAAGGCCTAGGGCGACCGGCCCTTGGCCAAAGGCGTTTACCTGTTTCGGGGTGTCCTTCGGGGGCCTGAGGGTTAAAAAGAAGTCAGCCTTGTGGCTGTTGCAGGCAGGAGATTTAAGTGAAAAAAGTCATTTATCTTATTATACTGATTTTGGTGGCGGTCGGATCCTATGTAGCGATTTCCAGGCATAACCGGCAGGCGGCTCCCAAGAGCAGCCCTGCCCGGATAGTATCCGGCGGCGATGAAGAGGACCTGCCGCCGGGGGCCGTGAAAGTGAGCCCGGAAAAACAGCAGATGATCGGCGTTAAAGTAGTCACGGTGGAAAAGGCTCCCTGGAGCTATACCATGCGGGTGCTGGGCAGGGTAACGCCGGATGAAAACCGGGTCTTCCGAATCAACGCCGCCCTTAACGGTTGGATTGAGGATGTTCAGCCGGTCACTACCGGAAGCTTAGTTAAGAAAAATGAGCTCTTGGCCACCTTTTACTCCGTGGATTATCGGACCACGGTTCAAGTCTATCTAAACTTAATCCGATCCACCAATCCTGCAGCCGTAGAAACCAATAGGCCTGCGCCTCCAGGAGCCACCAGGCTTGCGCCTCCAGGAACCAGTAGGCTTGCGCCCGCAGGAACCACTAGATCGGTGTCCCCGGGCACCAAGAAACCCGGGGTCCCCGAAACCAAAGGAGAAGAAAAGGACCTCCGGCTGAGCCCGAGTCAATTTAAACCCATGAGGGATGTTTTGAGGGATGTCACGCGGGACCTCAACTTTACCAGTGATGCCTCGCAAAAGTATTATTACAAAAAGTCACTGCTCAACTTTGGGATATCCGAACATCAGATTGACGAAATGGAAAAGGGCGGAATGGTCGCCGATGACATTGAAATCCGCTCTCCGATCAACGGATTCATTCTCTCGCGAAATGTTTCTCCGGGACTGCGTTTCGACCGAGGGTTGGAGTTTTTCCGCATTGCGGATCTGTCCAAGGTTTGGATCGTGGCCGATATCTTTGAAAACGAGACCTCTTTATACCAACCCGGGAGACGGGTAACGATGGAGCTTCCCTATCTCCATAAAACCTTTGTTGGCCGAATAAGCAAGGTCCTGCCCGAGTTCGACCCGACGACCAGGACCTTGAAATTGAGATTGGAGGCAGACAACCCCGGTTTTATCCTGCGCCCTGATATGTTTGTCAATGTTGAGATTCCTATCAGCGGCCCTCCGGCGATTATCGTACCGGTGGATGCGGTCCTCGATACCGGTCTTAAAAAAACGGTCTTTATGGCTCAGGGCCAAGGGTTTTTCGAGCCCCGGGAAGTTAAGATCGGCCGGCGTTTCGGTGACCGGGTTGAAATTGTTCAAGGGTTGTCCGCCGGGGAACGGATCGCCGCCTCCGGTACCTTTCTCCTCGACTCCGAAAGCCGGATGGACCTGGCCGCTGCCGGGATGAGCGGTTCGCTGAAGAACGACCCGGTATCCGGTGTGGAGGTGTCCATACGAAAGGCGGAGAAGGCGGGGCTTAAAAGTACCTACAATCAAAAAGTTTATTATTTCGCTTCCGCCGAGAACCGGGCCCGTTTCGAGAAAGATCCGGGTCGGTATGCCGAAAAACTCTCCCCCTAGTCCCTTTCACCGGGCAGAATCATTAGTAGGGAGAAAAAAGGAGAAATGATGAAAATAAAAAGCAGGCTTTTTTTTGCAACTCTTGTAGGGGCACTATTGATTTTAGGCGTGATGTTCGCCGCCGCCGCATCCGCCGCCGATCAGAACCCGTGTTCTCAGGATATCGGTAAATTTTGCAAGGACGTCGGACCCGGTCAGGCAGCCATCAGGGATTGCCTCGAACGACATGAAAGTCAACTTTCCGACGCCTGTAAGGATTATGAGGCGAAGTTGGAAGGATCCAGAGTAGAGTGGAAAGAGGTAGTGATGCAGCAGATGAAGGTCCGGCAGGCCTGTAGAGGCGACATCGTCAAGTTCTGCAACGACATCAAGTCAAGGGAAGGCGGGACCGCAAAGTGCCTCCAGGAACATGCGAGCGAGCTATCCCTGCCGTGCCGGGACGCCATTGAGGCGGCGAGGAAAGGGTCAGAGGAAAAGATAGTAAAATAGGGCTTCGGTGAACAGGACTAATCGGGAGGACCGACATCTGCCCCCAGGAATAAGTTGATCGGTAGCAATTTGGGCTTATTTTTGGCATAATCAGGAGAGAGACGGAATCCGGGATTTTTCGAGCTTCCTGGATCCCGGATCGAGTCCGGGATGACTACGAAAACAAAAACCCGAAAGGGGTATTCGATCTTCTTTTCGTACTAAATTTTGCATTTTGAATTTACATACTGAAAGTTAATCCCAGCCTCATGATCAACCGCATCATCGATTTTTCCGTAAACAATAAGTTCATTGTCTTTATCTTGGTGGCGGCCGCCTGCCTGGCCGGCTGGTGGTCCATGAAGCACATGGCCCTGGACGCCATTCCGGATTTGAGCGACACCCAGGTCATCATCTTCTCCCGCTGGGATCGCAGTCCGGACATCATGGAAGACCAGGTGACCTATCCTATTGTTACGGCCATGCTGGGCGCCCCGAAGGTCAAGGCGGTTCGCGGTTTTTCCGACTTCGGCTACTCCTATGTGTACGTGATCTTCGAAGACGGAACGGACATCTACTGGGCAAGGTCCAGGACCCTGGAATACCTTTCGGGCGTCCTCTCCAACCTTCCCTCAGGGGTCAAGACCGAATTGGGCCCGGACGCCACCGGTCTGGGCTGGATCTACCAGTATGTCCTGGTGGATAAGTCCGGCCGGCGGAGTCTGGCCGACCTTCGATCCTTTCAGGACTGGTATTTACGCTACTATCTGAAGTCGGTGCCGGGCGTGGCCGAGGTGGCCCCGGTGGGCGGGTTCCAAAAGCAGTACCAGGTGAACGTGGACCCCAACCGGCTCCAGGCCTACGGGATCTCCATCAACCGGGTGGTGGAAGCGGTCCGCCAGGGGAACGTGGAGGTGGGGGGGAGGCTGATCGAGTTCGGCGGGACGGAGTACACCATCCGCGGCCGGGGCTATGCCAAGTCCCTGAAGGATTTCGAAGAGATCGTACTGTCCGCCAGTGAAAACGGCACCCCGATCCGGATCAAGGACATCGGGAAGGTGTCCCTGGGCCCGGATATCCGACGGGGGATCGCCGACCTGGACGGGGAAGGGGAGGTGGTCTCCGGGATCGTGGTCATGCGCCAGGGGCAGAACGCCCTGGACGTCATCAAGCGGGTGAAGGCCAAAATCAAGGAGATCGAGCCCGGTCTGCCTGCCGGAGTAAAGATCGTCCCGGTCTATGACCGTTCCGACCTGATCCTCCGGGCCATAGACAACCTGAAGTCCACCCTGATCGAGGTGATGGTCACCGTGTCCCTGGTGATCCTGCTCTTTCTCTGGCATATCCCCAGCGCCCTGATTCCCCTGATCACGATTCCCGTGGCCATTCTCTTGTCTTTCATCCCCTTTCGTCTCCTGGGGATCAGCGCCAATATTATGTCCCTGGGAGGGATCGCCATTGCCATCGGCGCTCTGGTGGACGCGGCCATTGTGGTAGTCGAACAGACGCACAAAAGACTGGAGCAATGGGACCGGGGCGGCCGGCAGGGAGATTACCGGGAGATTATCATCCAGGCGGTCAAACAAGTGGCCGGCCCCAGTTTTTTTGCTTTGTTGGTGATCGCCGTTTCCTTCCTGCCGGTGTTGACCCTGGAGGCCCAGGAAGGACGGCTGTTCAAGCCTCTGGCCTATACCAAGACCTTGGCCATGATCATCGCCGCGATCCTGGCCATCACCCTGGATCCGGCCCTGCGGTTGTTCTTCATCCGGCTGAAGGATTTCAACTTCCGGCCCCTCGCTTTATGCAAGCTGGTCAATAGCGTCTGCGTGGGCTCCATCCACTCCGAGGAGCGGCACCCCATCAGCCGGGCCCTGATCCGGGTCTATGAGCCGGTGGCCGTCTGGACATTGCGGCGGAAGTGGTGGGTGATCGCCGCCGCCCTGGTTCTGGTTCTGGCGACAGTACCCGTCTATCTTAAACTGGGCTCGGAGTTCATGCCGCCCCTGGAAGAGGGCTCCATCCTCTATATGCCCACCACCATGCCGGGGATCTCCATCACCGAGGCCCAGAAGCTGCTCCAGGTCACGGACCGGATCATCCGCCGTTTTCCGGAGGTGGACCGCGTTCTGGGGAAGGCTGGTCGGGCCGAGACCTCCACGGACCCGGCGCCGCTCTCTATGCTGGAGACGGTGATCACCCTCAAACCCAAGGCGCAGTGGCGGAAAAAGGATACCTGGTATTCCGGCTGGGCCCCCGATTGGGCCAAAGCCGTGCTCCGGCGCCTGACCCCGGACCATATTTCCCAGGACGACCTGATTGACCAGATGAACGACGCCCTGAAGATTTCCGGCCTGGCCAATTCCTGGACCATGCCGATCAAAGGCCGGATCGAGATGCTGAGTACGGGCTTGAAAACCCCCTTGGGGCTCAAGATCTCCGGTTCGGACCTGGATACCATCGAAGAGATCGGGGCCCGGGTCGAGTCGGTCCTGACTCCGGTCAAGGGGACCCGCAGCGTCTTTGCCGAGCGCACCGGCAGCGGCTACTTTCTGGATTTCGAATGGGACCGGGAGGCCCTGTCCCGCTACAACTTAAGCGTAGAAGAGGCGCAGGGTGTGGTTCAGCGGGCCATTGGCGGGGAAAACGTGACCACCACGGTGGAAGGCCGGGAACGGTATACCGTCAACGTCCGCTATCAGCGTGATTTTCGAAGCGATCTGGGGGCGTTAGGAAGGGTGCTGGTCCCGGTGGCCGGGGGGCAGAAGCAGATCCCGGTATCCCAGTTAGCCCGCATCGGCATAACCGAAGGGCCTTCCATGATCCGCGACGAAGACGGCCTGCTGGCTGGTTATGTCTATCTGGATATCGCCGGCCGGGACCAGGATAGTTACATCACCGAGGCCGGACGGCTGCTTAGAGAAAAAGTGAGGCTGCCCCCGGGCTACGACATCTCCTGGAGCGGCCAGTACGAGTCGATGCAGCGGGTCAAGGAGAAACTGATCTGGGTCGTGCCCTTGACCTTGATTTTGATTTTGTTTCTACTCTATCTCAACACCCGGTCCCTGACCAAGACCCTGATTATCATGCTGGCCGTGCCGTTTTCGGCCATCGGGGCCTTCTGGTTCCTTTACCTGCTCGGCTATAATCTGAGTATCGGCGTCTGGGTGGGGTTGATCGCCCTGCTGGGTGTAGATGCCGAAACCGGCGTCTTCATGCTGCTCTATCTCGACCTGGCCTACGAAGAAGCGAAAAAGGAGGGGCGTTTGCGGAGCCTGGCCGACCTGCAGAAGGCCATCCGCTATGGGGCGGTGAAACGGCTGCGTCCCAAGTTCATGACCACGGCCACCATGTTTTTCGGCCTGATACCGATCATGTGGTCCGTCGGAACCGGGGCCGACGTGATGAAGCGGATCGCCGCCCCTATGGTGGGGGGGATTTTAACTTCATTCTTGCTGGAGCTGCTGGTCTATCCGGCCATTTACCAGATCTGGAAGTGGAATTTTGAGTTAAAAAAGCAGGTCCTGTCCGGGCCCGAATCTTAGGAGGAAAAAATGCAAAGCAAAAAGATGATGAGTTTTTTCTTGTCTCTAATGTTTCTTTTGGTTTTAGCAGACAGCGGCGCCGCACGGGAGCCTTACCCGGTCGGAGGTTCGGGGGGCGAAATAAAGGCAAATAAAAAAATCATTATCAAGGGCAAAGTCAATTACCAGAAGGGGTTGGGAGGTTATTTTATAAGTAGCGAGGATCCCTCGGGAAAATTTATTATCGTGAATCCTAACCCGAGTTTATTGGAGGAGCTGAAGAAAACGGGCAAAACCGTATTGATTGAAGGCTATCTGACTATGGGGGCGAATCATCTGTTTATTGGTGAAATCGATGGGAGGCCTTACCTGGCCAGGAGAGGGACACCTTATCCGGTTGAGCAAGGGGCCCCCAAATAAATAAGAAGATCGTTTTTAGTTATCATGCTGAGCGAGCATCCTCAGCCTGCATGCTGATCGGGATTTTTAAGGCCGTTATCCTTATTATTAACGGTCTCATAATAGAACCGACTATCTCGAGGTTCTCTTATCCTCATTCCCGCAGCGCTTCTAGGCGGGAATCCAGCCCCGGACTGGTACGATTCTGGATCCCCGACAAAGGCACTCGGGGATGACGGTCGGTGTTATGTAGAGACAATTATGAGACCCTTAATATGTTGAAACGCAAGCCCCTACGTTTCACTCAGGGTGATAGTGGGGAATGGACGGGGTGATAAGCCGGCGAAGGGCTCAGGGCGACAATCGGCTTCGGGTCCTGAATGACGTTAGCATCGGCCTTCATCACCGGGCATTGATGTGGAACTTGACGGTGGACCTCTTCCCGCCCAGGGTAATTTTCAGGGCGATAATCCAGGGCCCGTCCATAATCAGGTGCATGACGGCCCGGTAGCGGTCTCCCTTCAGGTCGGCCGGGGTGAGGTAGTTCATGGGGGCCATGCGGGGCATGGGAGGCATATAATAATTCACCAGCACCTGGGCCTCCGTTATCCGGCGGCCCCCGGGGCCTTTGATTTCGATTTCGATAGGGTTCTCCCCCACACTGGGCGGATTCCGGTTAATGGTTATTCCAACATCATAGTCGCCCATGGCTTTCCGAGCCTCTAAGGCCTGGGCCGGAAGAGCGGTCACGGAGAAAAGGATCAGGAGGGGGAGAAGGAATCGAATCCTCATCGAATTACAATAAGTTTTTTTTCGGGAATATCAAGTAGGGGCGGGTTCAAAACCCGCCTTTATGATCATTAGAATTGAAAACAAAGATCTCTATGCGAAAATCGAGCCTTTTCATTTTGGTTATCCTTATCCAACTCAGTCTCTTGGGACTGGTGTTTATCTACTCCGCCTTTGAAAAAAGGGGGGACGTCGAACTCCTTCAGGAAAAGTTGAACCTGGTCCGGCAGCATGGCCTGACCGACCTCTGCCTCTTCACCGAGGCTCGCTACACCCGCAACCCCAGCCAGGCGGATTTTCATGCCCCCTTCCAGGATTCCCCCCTGTCGTTGGAACATTTTCCGTCGGGATCGCTGATGGTCCCGCCTTATAAGGTGGGGAGTAGGAAATAGGCGGAAATGGATTAACGAGCAGGGTAGATAGGCGTGTACGAGTACGTGTATGAGTACGGGAGCTTGGGGTGAGGAAGCCGATTGATCGAGGTTACCAGGAGCCCAGTAATGGCGACGCCGTACTCTTACACATACTCGTACACGCTTATCTCTGTAAGTACTTATGGATCTCAGGAGGGAAAATTTTAGTTAGATGCGTGCCTGGATTGAACGCCAAAAAAATATCCTCGACTTTTCACTGGCGGCGCTGCTTCGAAGAAAAAGGAAGAACGCGGCCCTGGTCCTGGTCTACACGCTGATCGTTTTTCTGCTCTCCTCGGTGGTGTTTTTTACGCGCTCTATCCAGAAAGAGGCTTCGACCCTGCTCGCGGAAGCGCCGGAAATGATCGTCCAGCGGTTGGTCGCGGGCCGCCACGAATTGATCCCCTTGAGCTACCTGGAAAAAATCAGAAAAATCCGGGGGGTCCAATCGGCCCGGGGGCGATTGTGGGGATACTATTACGATCCGATCGTAGGCGCCAATTACACCCTCCTGGTTTCGGAGGACCCGGAGGTGGTTCCCGGAAGCATCGCCGTCGGCGAAGGCGTCGCCAGGCTGAGACTGGCCTCGATAGGCGATGAACTCGAATTCAGGACATCCGCCGGGGTCATCCGGGAGTTGAAAATAAGCAAGATTTTTCCGTCCGAGGTAGGGCTGGTTTCTTCCGACCTGGTCCTGATCACCGAGGAGGACTTCCGGGGGCTTTTCGGGCTCACCGGGGATTACGTGACCGATCTGGCGGTCCGGGTCAAAAACCCCAGGGAGCTTTCGACCATTGCCTTAAAAGTGGCGGAGGCCTTTCCCGATACCCGGCAGATCCTGCGTGGGGATATCCTGAGGACCTACGACGCCGTTTTCAGTTGGCGCGGGGGCCTTCTGATCACTATCCTTTTCGGAAGCGTGCTGGCTTTTATCATTTTTGCCTGGGATAAAGCTTCGGGCCCGAGTATGGAGGAACGGCGGGAGATCGGGATTCTCAAAGCGATCGGCTGGGAGACCTCGGACGTGCTCCTGATGAAATTCTGGGAAGGGATGGCAATTTCCCTCTCTGCCTTCCTCCCGGGGGTCCTGCTGGCCTACGCCCATGTCTTCCTGGCCTCCGCCATCCTTTTTGAGCCGGTGCTGAAAGGATGGTCCGTCCTCTATCCCCGCTTTACGATTACTCCCTATATCGATGGGGCGCAGGTGGCGGCGTTGTTTTTTCTGATCGTGGTTCCCTACACGGTGGCGACGATTATCCCCTCCTGGAGGGCGGCTATCGTGGATCCGGATTCGGTGATGCGGTGATCTTCCGGGTATCAGGGTTAGATAAAGCTAACCAAAAAATATTTGAATTTTTAGTTCAAATTCGAAATCCGAATATCGAAATCCGAAACAAATTCAAATGACCAAATTTCAAAATTCGAAACGTTTTTGTTTTGGTCATTCGGATTTTGGACCTTCGTGCTTGTTTCGGATTTCGTGCTTCGAATTTCGGATTTAAGGATCTCAACTGTTAAGGTGTTAGAAACGAGTAACGATTATGATCAGACTGGTTGAAATCAAAAAAGTTTTTAATGCCGGTAAGCCCAACGAGTTCGCCGCGATTCGAGGGGTCAGCTTGTCCCTGGAAGATCAGCAGGCCACCGTCTTGAAAGGTCCCAGCGGGTCGGGCAAGACGACGCTGTTGAGCCTGATCGGCTGCATGACTCGGCCGACGCAGGGACGGATCTGGCTTCAGGACCGCGAGATTACCAGCCTTCCGGAGCGCTTCCTCACGGAGATCCGCAGAAAAACCTTTGGCTTTATCTTCCAGCAGCCCAATCTTATCCAGGGCATCACCGCCCTGGAAAATGCTTTGTTGCCCGCCTATCCCCTGGGAGAGGCCCATGCTGCCTTGAAGAAAAGGGGGATGCGCCTTTTAGACCTTTTACATGTCGCCTCTAAGGCTAATTCCAAGGTCCAATGGCTCTCCGGAGGGGAGGCCCAGCGCGTGACTATTGCCCGGGCTTTGATCAACAATCCCTCGATCATCATTGCCGATGAACCCACCGCCCATTTGGATACCGCGAATTCCCAGGCCTTGATGGAAATCCTTCAGGAACTGAAAGCCGAGGGAAAAACCTTGCTCCTGTCGAGCCACGATCCTCTGGTGTACGAATCCCCGGTGGTGGACCGGGTGGTCAATGTGCGGGATGGGAGAATAGAGCCAACCAAAAATTGATAAATTTTTGGTTGGAAATTCGAAACTCGAAATTCGAAGCACGAAACAAACTCAAATGACCAAAATTCAAAATTCCAAACGGGAATATTTTGCTCTAGAAGAAGGATGGCATCATTCCCTAAGCCCCCATCGTGAAGGCTTCAAGGATTCTACCAAAAGCATCAAACGCTCTTGTTTTGATCATTTGGATTTCGGACCTTCGTGCTTGTTTCGGATTTCGTGCTTCGAATTTCGGATTTAAAGATCACGGCTGTTCAAACGCTAGAAACAGATTCTACGATTTGTTAGGTTATTGTGAGGGTTATTCATGCTTTTTCATCCCACTATCCTGGCTCTTTACGTGGGTTCCCTGTTGGTGACTTTCATGATCCTCTACGCGGCGCCGCAGGCTCTGCAGATTTTGTGGCGCTGGGACCTGAAAAGCGGCAGCGAGCTGCAATTAGCGATCGAGAGAAAAACGTACCTGATCTCAACCCTCCTGGCCTATGCCTTCGGCTTTGAACTCCTGTCCTTTTTTCTGTATATTTTTACGGCGGAACAACTCCACCCGCTTTTTGTGGGCGCCATGTGCGCCGCGGGATCCCTCTACGTCAATCCCTACGGCTATCCGACACTCATCGTCAAACTGATCAATTTTCTTCTCGCCGGAATCTGGCTGATTGTGAATTATGTGGACCACCAGGGCGAGGATTACCCGCTGATCAAAAAAAAGTACTTTTTTTTCCTATTGCTGGTTCCTCTGATACTTTTAGAGATGGTACTGCAGGCCAACTACTTCCTTCGTCTTAAACCGGATATTATTACCTCTTGTTGCGGGACTCTTTTTAGTACCGGGAGCAGCGTTCTTCCTTCGGGGATATTTCTTTTCCCCAAGGTTCAGGCCATGGCGGCCTTTTATATCATCCTGCCTCTGA
This sequence comes from uncultured delta proteobacterium, assembly GCA_963843145.1. Lineage (GTDB taxonomy): Bacteria > Desulfobacterota > RBG-13-43-22 > RBG-13-43-22 > RBG-13-43-22 > CAVQSS01. The sequence continues at coordinate 152,038 of CAWJJC010000005.1, read as the reverse complement.
CCATCGGCTCGGGATTTTATTTCTTTTGGAAAGGCCGGGGAGGCCTCCTGTTCTCGGGTTTGAGCGCCTTGGCCTTAGTCGTATCCATCGGCTCCATTTTTTCGTTCATCTCCCTCTATATTTATGAGCTCCCGACCCACGCCTGTCCCTTCTGCCTGCTTCAAAAGGAATATTATTTTGTCGGGTATCCGCTGTACCTTACCCTTTTGGGAGGGGCCATTACCGGGATCGGAACCGGGGTGCTGATGCCGTTTAGAAAAATAAAGAGTCTCTCCGAAGCACTGCCCGGGATTCAGAAGAAACTAGCCCTGGCCTCGATCCTCTGCTTTTTGATCTTTACCGCCATAGTTACCGTTGAGATTCTCCTTTCCCACCTGGTTTTGGAGTGAAGAAGGGCGATCTCACCGCAAAGCCGCAAAGGGCGCAAAGGTCTTATTTTTCATTGCCGGTGTCCCCGCCGCCGGCGGGGCGGCAATGAAAAAACAGTCTGCCGCTTCGCGGAAAAGAATAACCTCTGCGTGGAGATCAAAGGAAAAAATGGAAAGGGGCCCCTTTCGCAGCGCGGTAGAGGCCATTAAGGCATCGGCCAAATTCAGGTTGTTTTTCTGATTGTTTTGGAAATTTCCTGTGGGAAAGGCCGCGCCTTACCGAGAAGGCCGGTTTACGCGAATCAAAGGGCGGAGGTTTTCTGAATTGGCATTAATTTCCTCATGAATGCGCTGGGCCAGACCAACAAAATCTATGTCCAGCGTGCAAACAACAATTCCGCAGTGGTCCTTACCCTCATGGTGTAGCCGAATAAAGTGCTTGCGGTTTAGAGTTAATACCATTCGTTTTTCTGCCAGGGCAAAAATTAATACGGCTTCGTCAGATAGGCATTGGTTTCCTTGACCGGTTTCTTGAATGGTCAAAACGTCGTGTCCCAGCCGTCGGAGTTCATTAACAACGGGAAGGGGAAAGTTTTCGTTGGAATACAATCTCGCCAACTAGGCCGCCTCATTTTCTTTTATTTGCCGTTCGATTTCTTCACGATGAACTCGATCATAGGCCCAGGCATTGGCTAGGTCTTCCGCCCGCAGCGTGGGGTAACCTCGCAGGAGTTCAGATTCACTCAAGCCTAAACGTCTAGCCTGAACTAAAACCCAGACCGGAATACGTGTGCGAACAATTCGCGGTTCTCCCCCGCAAATATCCGGTTGGCTGTCAATACCCGGAAAGGCGTCGCCCAAATCTCGTACGATCCATTGAAGGAATTGGGCTTTTTCGGCCCTCGTCATCGCAGCTAAGAGTTTTTCAGCTTCCTGCACGGTGTTCATTTTTGCACCTTAAACCTTTTTATTATATTTCAAGAATACCGAGAAATATCTCTTTTGTCAAGAATGGTGTGTATTTCCGACATCTTTCAAGACCTGACACTGTGAGCTTTACTTAGGGGTTCCAGTCGTTCGATACCTGCCACTCGATCAAAGTGGCGATCAAAGGGAAAAATGGTTTTTGAAATTTTCTGATGCAATTCCCGGCGAATGGCCTCAAGACCGGGGTATTTTCGTTTAACCGGCATAGTTCCATAAAAATCGAGCAGCGACTTTCTTATAAAGGGTTTTAAGCCGGCCTTTTCCCCCTCAACAGTAATTTTTTCTTTTTCCATTTTCTTACTCCTTTGGACTCCGACCCATCAACAAGCCCTTCACCTACGCGCCCGCCGGATGTCAACCCTTTACGTCCCCCAGAGATCGCTTGAACGCTTTAAGATCATGGGTCGAAAACATCTGGCTGCGGCCCACGACACGGGAAGGTTTGACCTTTCCGCGTTGTACATAACGCCGAAAGGTGGCTATCGCAACCTCTAGATATTCCGCTGCCTCTTGGGCCGTGAACTCAACGTTCGCCAAATGCCCGAAAACCTGCTCGTGGGTCAGGTTGTCGTCTTGAAAGATCTTCATGCCTAAGAGGACAAAGAACCGGCCCCGCTCGGCCGAAGGCATCGCTTTCATTTCGGAAAGAAGGTCCTCTGCTGTTAAGCTATGGCTCATGGCATTATTCCTCTCGCAAAAAACGTTTGAGGGTGTCGTAAAAATTTTCATGGGGTCCCACCAAGTAAAAGTCGATGACCGGAAACTCGACCTGATCCGCCTGATCGCGTAGTGCCTGGATTGGCGGTCGGTAAGCTACCAAGTACTCTTGCCGATTAAACCGGAATTTGTACACCCGTATTCCGGCAAGGTCGCCGCCCTTCGCTTCCCCCATCTTGGGATCGCCGCAAATCTCCTCTACTACGTCCTCGATGGCAAGTTGCAAAGGCTTGTGTGCCTTCTTCACGTACTGGCCAAACGGACGCTTGAAGTTAGCCCTCATGATTCAATATTAGATCATTATTGATCTTTTGCAAAGAATAATTTTAAGGCAGGAGGTGAAAAGGGCTTCCGGAAGGCAGGCGGTAAGTGTTAAAATCCCGTTTATCGAAGGTTACTATATCCAGGCGGATTTTCTTATTTTTTTCATTAGATAGGCCCGGTGGTTTTCCCCCAGATCCTTCACGCCGCTTTCCGCCACTCCCAGCAGGTGACGGACTTTTTGAAATGGGGTCTGGACCGGCGATTCCTGATTGGAAATTTTCTGATGTACTTCCCGGCGCGTGGCCTCAAAACCGGGGTATTTTCGTTTAACCGGCAGAGTCCCATAGAAATCGAGCAACGACTTTTTTATAAAGGGTTCTAGAACGGCCTTTTCCCCCTCCACAGAAAAGATAACCAAATCACCCGCCTGAATCCCAATGCGGTCCGTACTTTCTTGGGGATGGTTACCTGTCCTTTAAAAGTAAGTTTTGATGCTTCCATTTTCTTACTCCTTAAATTCCCATACATATGTCCAGGGTCAAGCACCTGCCGAAGGATGTCAAAATTTATGCTTATTCAGTTTGGGTCCGGTCGCCCACTTCCGGCTGAACGGGATTCACTTCATTGCAATCAAGGGCATAAGGCATGGTGTCAAATACAGACCGGAATGGCCAGGGCGACGCCCCTAAGAATGATCACTTGTTCACTCAATTTATTTTCGCATTGAACCCCCGGTACTCGAGGCCGGAATCCGACGGCATAAAGATATTGGATACATGCCATAGAAGGAGCGAAAGTGGTCGCATAACATGCGGTGGTTATTTACATACTAAAACCGCATGATGGCCCGAGTATTTAAGGCCGAAGCCGGTTTGGGGGGAGAGGGCGGGGCGCTGGTCGGGGGAAGGTTTGGATTACCGGTAGTGTTTTTTTTCGACTATCTAATTGGATGGGGTGGGTTAAAAAAAGAAGGGGGGCAGGGTTAATCGACCCTGCCCCCCCACCGGTTATTGGTTAATGTTTAAGAATTAAAGGTAAATAGATGAAACTGGCTCCCGAATTCGTGGTTACGGTTGCCGTGTTCGACGGCAGCGAACTCCCAAGAACGTTGAAAGCAACGACCTGATAAAAGTAGGTCGTCAGCGGCATGACCGTCCTGTCGGTATAGCTCGTAACGTCTCCGAGCCTGCCGATCGAGAAGGTGGTCACCCCGGTGGTGAACCCGGCATCCAACGCCCGCTCGATGATGAAGGTGGTCGCGTTGGTGTCGGTGTCGGTCCAGGTCAAACTCACCGCAGAGGCCTTGCCGGCGGGAGACGCCGTGGCCACCAGACTGGTCGGCGACGTAAGCGACAGGTTCATCGGCGTGACCTCGGCGGTATTGGAGTACCCCGAAGGACCGTCCGCGTTCAAGGCGATAACCCGATAGTAGTAATGGATATTGGGTGAAACCGCCGTATCGTTGTAGGTCGTCACGTTGGCACCGACCGTGTAGTTGGTCAGTCCCGCGGTGAAGGAGGCATCCGTAGCCCTCTGGATCCTGAAGTTGGTTTCATTAGTGGAGTTGTCAGTCCAGGTCAATTTCACGGACACCGCCGGTGGAGTCGTGGTGACGGTGAAGGGTGAGGCCACCAGATTGGCCGGGTCCGCCGGAATCTGGCCCGTTGTGGTGGTCGGTCCGGCAGTTGCATTGCCCGAATCGCCGCCCAAATTATGGGCGCGCACCCGGTACCAGTACTGCGTCATCGCGACCACCGTCGTGTCGGTATAATGCCGTATGGTTCGCGGCAATCATCGGGAAGGTGGTCAGTCCGGCCGTGAAGCCGGCATTCGTGGCCCTCTGGACAATGAAGCCCAACTCGTTGGTGGAGTTGTCCGTCCAGACGAGCGCCACTGTAGGAGGATTCGGGCCCAAGGCCGACGGCGTGGCGGTCAAAAGTGACGGGCTTGCCGGTGCGGTCACGGTACCGGTGGTTATTGTGAGTGTATTTGACGGATTTTTAGTGACAGTCGCGAACGAGTTCAGGGCGACGACCTGATAGGAGTAGGTTGCGCGCCCGGAACAACCGTAGTATCGGTAAACGTGGGCTGGTTTGTATTGCCTGTGGCGATGGGCGTCCCAGTCCAGTATAAGGGGTGCAAGTACTATCGCACCTATATACCTCGAAACCGCTCTCATTCCCTGAATTATATTGCCAATTGAGTTTGACGGCCCCTGCCGCGGTTTGGGTGGCGGTAAGGAGCGTAGGCGCAGCCGGTGAGGCCAACGGCACTTTGAAGACAATCGTCCGCATCATGTCGTTCTCTTCATGGCTCAAGAGGTGGCAATGCCAGACGTACTCCCCTCCGAAGTTGGTCAACACGTTGGAGATACCGGCCGGAGTGGGTGTCCCGGGGACCGGGGCCGGCTGGATATAATTCGCCGTGGACCCCACCGTTGTCGAAGGGTCCAGGAGCCGAATGCTCGGGTAGAGCGCGAAGGGAAGCACCATCCTTTTCGGGGTCACCGCCAGGATGACGTCCGTGAACGGATTGGTCCGGATGGTTTCCCTCCAGCCCAGCTCGCTGGGGTCGGGGGGCAGCATGGTGTTGGTATAGTCCACCCGGTTGACCACCTGGAGGTTTACCAGGTGGAAGTGCATCGCATGGCTGTCCACGCCGATGTGCGATAACCGGAAGACATAGGTCTGGCCGTCGTTCCAGAAATCGGAGGGCGGGTCGATGTAGGTGGCGATGCCGGGCACCTGTGGGGCGGGTGCCAACGGGTCGAGCGGGACGGGGGTGGTGCCGAGCAGGACGTTAATCCGGCCGTAATAGGGGTCGAATCCCTCGGTGATGTTCTTCATGCCGATCGGTAAACCCCCGGTCAGAATGGAATCGCCCACGGCCCCTGTGCCGCCGCCTCCAGAGAAGTAGACATAGGGAGCCTTGGTGTAGCCCGATCCTGGATTCGTTAGTTGTAGGTGAGCAACGGCGCCGAGGGTGATTCCCGAGGATGGCTGCGGCGGTCGTAGCAGTGGTGTCACCACCGGTGGGAGTGATGGTTACATTAGGATTTACCGTGTAGCCGAAGCCTGGGTCTACAACCGTTATGGCCGGAACGCCTCCGCCGGTTACGGTGGCCACGGCTGTGGCGATTGCAGGGGTCGGAGGGCCTATCGTAACCGATCGTGGAGGGCGCTATTGTATAACCGCTGCCTCCAGTTAGTCACCGTGAAACCGGTTACAACGCCCGTTCAGCAAGAGCTGTTGCCGTGGCTGTTGCACCGGTGCCCACCGGTGCGGTAATCGTTACGGCAGGACTTCCCGCGATATACCCAAAGCCTACCGTTGATCACAGTGATGGCGGTAACAGCCCCCCGCCGACAACTGTTGCCGTTGCCGTGGCTTGTGTGCCGGTAGGCGGGTCTATTGTAACCGTGGGAATGTTGTTATACCCGATGCCGTCGGTGGTCACCGTGATGGCGGTAACGCCATTCAGGTAGGCCGTGCCCGCTGCGCCCGAGCCGCCGGGGCTGGCGTTGACAAAGGTGATGGTCGGGGCCGAGGTGTAACCGGAGCCCCCGATCATGGTGACGAGCGATTCAACCCCCTGGCCGAACCCGGTGAGGTTTACGCTCTCATCGGTGTTGTTGACATAGGTGTCGGGGTATTGTGCCTGGGTCAGCGGGTCCGGGTTAAAGGCCGCGTTATAGGCGCTTTGGGGGATGATGGGCGGGGCCTGCGTTTTGGCGTAGGCCTGCGGCAGGGCCGCTTGCAACGCCGCCAGGTTGAAAGGCGTTACCGGGGAAGCGGCTACCCGAACCTGCATGACCGTCCGGGTGTTGGGCCCGAAGCCGGCCACGGTCGTGGGTGCGCCGCCGGTAGAGGTGAAATCCGGATCGTTCGTATATTGGTCGTTGCGCTCGTCGAACAGCGGCATGGGCGCCGGCGCGTCGTTGTAAAGAATGAGGGTCTTGCCGGCGAAGGGGGAGAAGTCGACGACCACGTCGGCCCGCATGGCCCCCATGAGTAAAAGAGACTGGTTGGTAACGTTTAAAAGGGTCGGGACGAGGCGACTGTACTCGATATTGACGGGCTGCGGCGGAAGCACCGCGACCTGCGGCATAATGCCGCCTTCGTTCCCGATCTGATACCAGGACGGACCCTGGGTCGTCGGGTCCGGCACCCCGCCGTTGCGGCCGTCCGCCGGCCAGGTCGGGAAGGCCGGGTTCGGGTTGGCCGGGACCATCTTGACCTCTGTGGGGAGGGCCGGGTCGGCCACAAACCAGGACAGGTTGAGGCTGCGATCGTCGGCGGCATTCAGGATCCGGAAGCGAACAGCGCCGGCAGGCACATTAAGGTACGGGAAGGCGGTGCCGTTGACGACCATCGTATCCCCCCATTCCTCAGGGACGACGGAGGGGCTGGGCAGCGTCGGATTTAACGGTATGACCGCCGGGTTCAACCAGGGGCCATAGTCCGACCGGCCCAGGGGGTTGGCCCCGGAGGGATCATAGATATTCTCGTTCGGTATATACTCGTGGGGCCACCAGAGGTCGCCACCCACCGGAGGAGCAGCCCCTTGCCAAGTATGGACCGAATCATACCAGAGAGGATCAACGGCCAAGGTAGGAAAGGTTGGCGTCCCGGTAAATCCCGCACCCGGGGGGGTGGTGGAATCGTTGACGAACGTCTTGTCCTGGATGACCAGCGGAATGCCATATTTGTAGATCCCTCCCAGATTGGGAAGGACCGGCTTGGGATTCGTAAAGGCGCCGGATTGTTGGTACCGTCGATCATGTCATCCTCGGCCTGATCGACCAGGATAAAAGGCGCGGCCATGCCCGCATAAACGTTGAGGCGGGTAATGCCCCAGGCGTGATCGTGGTAAAACATGAGCCGGGAGCTCTGCTCGTTTGACCAGTAGAGGGTCCCAATTCCGTCTCCCAGGGTGGGAGTGATGCAGGGTCCGACAGTGCAGGTTCCCGGAACTGATGCGCCGTGGCCGGCAGCGTAAGGAGGATAAGCCGCCGCGGTGTTGAGGACCATATCAGGCACATGCGCAAAACTCGCGCCTTTCTGGTAGGCAGCACCGAGGGCGAGAGCGGCGGGGTCCCCCGCGGGGGTGAGCCACTGTTGGGGCGTCCCGTCGCTGATCCAGGGGGTAGCGCCGCCGTGGAGGTGGGGAATGGTGACCCGGTTTTGAGTGAAGTTATGAACCCCGTCGGGTCCTTTTCCAGCGCCCATCTGGGTGAGGTCCACCGGCAGCGCGAGGTTGCCGGCGGTATCCGTCAGTGTACTGTTAATCGGTAAATTGTTCTTAAACAAGACGCGCACCGGCCTGCCGTTTCCGTGTCGCAGTGTCATTTTTCGGGAGGGCCGGGTTGAAGGTCCTGGCGATGATCGCCGGCCCCAGGTACTGGTTGACGTTTTGCACACTGGCGGGAGCCGCCGGCATTGGTCTGCGCGTAGCCCCTCAGCTTGTGGGTTATCGGCAGGTCCGAGTGCATTTTCATATTGTATTCTCCCGCGGTGATTTCGTAATAATCCTCACCGGAAGGTGGTGGTGCCCGGTACGGCGACGGGGATGTACTGGCCGAGATCGTTTTCATTACACGTCCCTGTGCCGAATGGGGTACTTCGGGTGCATCCCGAAGCCCCCAGACCGGGCAGCGCATCCACGAACTTCCTGATGTTCGGGCTGTAGGCGAAATTGGGCACCTGGTAATTCACATACGGGTTGAATCCGGCTGCACCCGTTGGGACTACCGTTTGGGCGCCGGCCGGGTCAATTCCCCAGGAAAGGCCAAGCAGCGCCACTATTAAAACCACGAAAATTAGAAATTTGCCTCTACTCATCTCTCTCTCCTTTTGTTTCAGTTGGGTGGGACAATATTCGCGGGCTCTTATCTTTATTGATCGTTTTACTGGTAACTTTTCGTCATCCCCGAATGTTTTTGTCGGGGATCCAGTTATAACTGAGAAGAGCCTGGATTCCCGCTCAAAAGCCCTGCGGGATTGACGATTTGTGATAATTACCACTATTTTTGTGAAACATTTTCCGGTGCTCAGTGCCTTCGTTGAAGGCACTCTTCGACCGGGCTTCAGCCTCTCTGTGTCTCATCACCCCCTTTGCTGGCAATGGCCAATGGCCCGGAAGCGGCGAGCTCCGCCTATGATCATTTGATATCGACCAGCTCAATTTCAAAGATGATCGTCTCGTAGGGGCCGATCCGGCCCGATCCCTGCTGTCCGTAGGCGAGCTGGGAGGGAATGAAGAGCCGCCACTTGGCGCCCACGGACATGAGTTTGAGGGCCTCCCTCCATCCGGGAATGACTTTTGCGACCGTGAAGGTAGCCTGGCTTCTCCCCGGAGGTTTCAAACACGGTCCCGTCGATGTGGGTCCCTCGATAGCGGCACTCAACGGTGTCCGCCTCGGTCGGCTTCTTGCCGTCCCCGGCTTTGAGGATCTTGTACTGCAAGCCGCTGGGAAGCGTCACCACGTCGGCCTGGGCTTTATTCTCGGCCAGAAATGCTTCCCCCTTTTTCTTGTTATCCAGTCCCGCCTCTATTCGGGCGGCGTCTTTTTTTCGCATTAGTTCGGAGGCAATGAGGTGCAAGGATGTTTTGATGTTCTTTTCAGACAACAGGAGCTTATTGCCCGTATACGCATCCTTCATGCCCCTGATAACGATGTCTAAATCGAAATCGATGCCCAGGCGTTTGAGGTTTGTCCCCGCCTCCACCCCCATGGCGTAGCTTTGCCAGTCCTTCTGAGTCTTGAGAACCGGGTCCTGGTCAGCGCTCGCCAGAGTAGCCACAAGTCCAACGGCCAGGAACACTATCCATTTGAGCGTTGCCTTCAGCATCAACAGCTTTCCTTATTCGTTAATACGAAAATAGAATTGATTACCGCTTTTTAGGCGTTTTGTTTTTGCCGTCATCCCGGACTCGATCCGGGATCCAGGTGACCCAGGACCTTCACTGCCCTGGATTCCGGCCATTCGACAATGCTCATGGCCCTGAGCTAGCCGAAGGGCGTTCGCCGGAATGACGACCTAACAAATTGAATAAACATAAATTTTCATGCCCCGGGGTTTCCGCCTTGGCCAATGGGGTTTAGTACGGGTTTTTATCGTTAATAATTCAACATCATTAATAATAGTTATTACCAAATTATAAAATGGGGTAAATCTAGTATTTTATATAGGGACTCTTAGTATTTTTTGCCTCTCAAATGGAGGCATATTATAATTAATTTATATTTCTACAAATTTCTGATTCCACCATGGAAAGGATCACTTCGTGATTGGAATCCTTAGGGAAAAAATAATTGGCCCCGTTGGCCACGGCGGCTTGACGGTATTCCGGCAGGTCGTAGCTGGTCAAAATCAAAATAGTGGTTTGGGGGTATTGTAACCGTAGGGTTCGGGATAATTCCAAACCGTTGCCGTCCGGAAGATTGATATCGGCGAAGATCAGTTCCGGGAAGCTTTCTCGGCACATTTGAAGGCCTTCCCGGCAGGTGCCGGCCTCGATAACTATTAAAAGGGGAAACCGGTCGTTCAGTATTTTTTTGAAGGATTTGCGAAAGAATTCGTTATCTTCAACCAGCAGGGCTGTGACCATAAATATACCTCAGGGCCGGGTGGGCGGCCCTAAATCTTAGTACGAAAATAGAATCGATCACCATTTTTTAGGCGTTTTGTTTTTGCCGTCATCCCGGACTCGATCCGGGATCCAGGTGACCCAGGACCTTCACTGCCCTGGATTCCGGCCATTCGACAATGCTCATGGCCCTGAGCTAGCCGAAGGGCGTTCGCCGGAATGACGATCTAATAAGTTGAATAAACATAAATTTTCATGCTTCGGGGTGCCCGCCCCTGGCATGGGGGTGAAAATAGAACTTGTCACCACAAAGCCTTTATTAATAGTTGATAATGAAAAATAGATTGTTAATTATTAACTATTAATGTCAACAAGTTAGGCTTTTTATTGTCAGACATCGCGAGTCCCCGCCACGATAAAGGACTTGGCCCTCGAAAACCTTAAGTTATATCCACTTTACAGGGGATGGTGGATATGATAAATAGGGTAAACCTAGTATATTTTTCTGGAGAACGGTGTATTTTTCATGGAAATAAAGAGAATACTCATTGTCGAGGACCACACCATCCTCCGCGAGGGGTTGAAGGCCCTCCTGACCACCGATCCGGAACTCGAAATTGCCGGGGAGGCCGGGGATGGCCGGGAAGCCATTAACCAGGTGGAAAAATTAGCCCCGGACCTGGTAATAATGGATCTTTCCATGCCGCGTATGGACGGCATGGAGGCCATTCGGGAAATCAAGCGGCGCTGGCCTGAGACGAAGGTTATGTCTCTGACGGTCCATAAAACCGAAGAGTATATCCTGACCACCTTGAGGGCCGGAGCCGACGGGTATCTCCTCAAAGATGCCAATGCGCAGGAGATGATGGCCGCGGTGAAAATCGTCTTGGGCGGGAAACGGTATTTGAGCCCGGGCATTTCGGGAAGTGTCATCGAAGGGTATCTGGAGGGGAAAAAGACGGAAAAGATCCCGGGTATTTGGGATAACCTGACCTCAAGGGAACGGGAAGTATTGAAGCTCATAGCGGAGGGAGCTCGAAATAAGGAAATTGCCGAACTGCTGGTGATCAGTCCCAAGACCGTTGAGAAACACCGGGCCAATCTAATGGTAAAGTTGAATTTCCACAATGTCTCGGAGGTGACCGCTTACGCCTTAGAAAAGGGGTTGGTGGTTAAGTAAGGGCCATGCCTGATGCCGGATTAAAGACGGAGATCTGAACGCTAAACGCTTTCCTCCCCTAACGGCCAGGAGGCCTGAATCCGGGTGCCTTTTCCCGGTTGGGAGTGGATCGTCAGCGCCCCCCCTGAGAACTTAGCCCGCTCTTTCATGCTGGTCAGACCCATACCCCGAGTGGAGCCATCCAAAGGAAAAGCATTTTTTAGGGTAAATCCCAAACCGTTATCTCGAATATTCAAATGGAGATGATGGCCTTTCTGGGCTAAATTCAGGTTGATTTTACCGGCTTGACTGTGTTTGGCGATGTTGTTCAAAGACTCCTGAATGATGCGAAAGATTACGGTTTTCAAGAGGAGGGGGATTTGCCCTTCTTCCACCTGAATTTGTTGTTTTATCATAATGTTAGGGTAAGTGTTCTGGAATTCCCGGCAGAACCAGGAAATAGTGGCCAGAATCCCGAGGTCGTCCAGGGTGCTGGGCCGCAAGTCCATACAAATCCGGCGTATTTCTTCGATGGCCCCCTGAATGATCGGGATGATATTCTTCAGAGAGGAGGTTTCGTCGGGTGGGACTCTTTCTTCAACCGAATGAGTCAGGATCAGATGCTCGATCCGGTACTTGATGGCGCTTAAAAATTGCCCTATTCCGTCGTGCAGTTCATGGGCAATCCTTTTCCGTTCGTTTTCCTGGGTCTGCAATATCTGGGAAGAAAGCAGACGCTGTTGCTTCTCCGATTTTTCCAGTGCCATTTCGGTCTTTTTCCGTTCGGTTAAATCCCGGCCCTCAATGATCAATATGGGGGCTCGTTCTCCCGGGTTGAAAACCGGCTTGATTGAAAAATCCATTGTTCGGGTAATTCCCCGGACAAAAGGGATCTGGATCTCGAATCGCACCAGTTGCCCGCCGGCCGCTTGCGTGATGGCTTCTTTGACCATTGTCCGTTTGGCTTCAGGGGTATCGTTCCCGCGGAGATCCCATAAGGCTTTCCCCAGGGAGTCCTGATAATTGATTTGGAAGTAGTCCAGGGCCGTCTGGTTGATTTCCAGGACGGTCCCATCCGGCTTGAGCAGTGCGATGACCTGAAAGGTCTGGTTGAAAATGGCCCGGAACTTCTGTTCGCTTTCCGCTAAGGCATTTTGCATCTGAACGCGGGTCTTGATTTCATTCTTAAGCTGTTCGTTGGCCCGGGTCAATGCGGCGGTGCGCTTCAGGATTTTATCCTCCAGACGGATATGGGCCTGATTTAGGGCTTCTTCCGCCTCCTTGCGTTCCAGCTCGCCGGCCGCGCGCATAGCCACCAGTTTCAGTATGGATTCCGCCAGAGGGGGGTTCACCAGGGGGCTGCGCCCGATGATCGCGATCAGACCGATCGGCTTCCCCTCGAAATTCCAGAGGGTGGCTCCCACATAACTCTCGGCCCGCATCTCCTGAAGCAGCGCATCCCCTGGAAACAAATAGCGGACCTCCTTGGGAAAACAACAAATCGTCTTCCCTAGTGACTCGCCGCAGGGGGTATCCTTAAGTGCGTATTCGATGTTCTCCTCAAATTTTCCATCAAAGTAGATGGCCACCGTCCGGGCGGTCAGTCCATCCCCCTCCAGTCGATCGATGCGGACATAATCCGTTTCCAGGCTCTGCGCGAGGTAGCGGGCCAATGATTCGAAAAAATTCTCGCCCGGATGCAGATATCCGCATTGCAGCAAAAACTGTTGAGCCTCCTCGATCCGCCGGCGCACGGTTTCCGCTTTCTGGCGTTCGCTGATATCCCGAATGATGGCGGTAAAATGGACCTGCCCGTTCGACCGCCAGGAGGAAAGGGAGATTTCAATAGGGAATTCCTGGCCGTCGCGGTGCTTCCCGATGACCTCCATGGTTTTTCCGGCCAGGCGCAAGATCCCGTCGCTCCGAACCCGCTCCAGAGCCGATTCATGTCTTTCCCGGTGGCTTTCGGGGATGAGGATGGCGGACGGTTTTCCCAGGATCTCCGCTGCGGAATAACCGAAAAGCGCTTCAGCCTTACTGTTCCAGAAGCTGATCCGTCCTTCCGGGTTGCTTGAAATGATCGCGTCCGTGGCCGTCTGGACCACGGCCCGAAAGTGCTCTTCGCTGATTTTGAGCCGCTCGGCGGTTTGCAGCTTATCAAAGGCGATAGCGGCCAGTTCTCCAAAAATACCCGCGGCCTGGGCGTCCTGATCGGTGAACCCGCCGGGTTTATTGGCCAGGCCGATCACCCCCACCACCTTTGCCTGGATTTTAAGGGGGGCGAAGAGAACACTCTCCAGCCGGGCATGATCCTTCGGCAGGAAGTCGGCCCAGGGGCTCTCGGGAAAATTATTGTCGTAAATGACCTTACCGCTGCGGTAAGCCTCGGCGCGCATTCCCCGTACCGGCATAGGCAGATTTGGGTCCACCCGGCAGGGTAAGCCTCCCGCATCCAAAAATAGCAGTTCGTTGGTTTTTTCATCCATAGACACAAGGGCCACATAACCAGCCACGGACCCCAAATATTTTTTCAGAATGGAATAAATGGCCTGGGCCGTCTCCTTAAAATCGCCGTGGGCCATAATTTGCCGGGAGCCTTCTTGAAGTGCCTGGATCAGGGCGTCCGAGTTGGGGCTCTGCTCGGGGTGGCGGACGGGCGGGTCGGATGGGCTCTGGGTGGTCATAATGGGGTTTCCTATGGATGAAAACAAAAACGAATATCGAACACTGAATTTCGAATGACGAAATGCGCTATCGTCGGCGATTCCGTCAAAGAGGCTTAGGCCGGAGCGCACTTCAATTGGGGGATTATAGTGGAATTAGGGGGAGGGGTCAATGGAAAGGGGAGCCGAGGGGGAGATTAAGGACAGCAGAATTTGTGGATGCTGAATCGCTGCAGGCCAGAGACCTTTGCCAAACCCCCAAGAGAGATAGGCGTGTACGAGTGAGTGTACGAGCAGGGTGTCACCACTCCTGCTCCACTATTCTTCTATTAGGCTTCGCTGTCCGGCAACAGCATCCGCTTAGACGCTCATGATCAAACCGTTTGATCATTATGGGGTTCCTTACTCGTACACGTACTCGTACACGCAAATCTACCCTGCATCTCAATCAATTTCCGCCAAATACTCCCATCAAAACGTCCCCATTGGGCCGCACAAAATCCCAAACGAACCCACAGATTTCGCCAGCCCTAATTTCTCATTATTATGGGCAGGTATAGAATGGGAGGGCCGATGGTGAAGGTGGCCGGCGGATCCGAGATCCCCCCGCCCGGAGGCGAATTGGAGACCGTGACCGAGGCCGTGCCCATTGCGGCCAGGTCGGCCGCCGGGATGTCGGCCGTAAGCTGGGAGTCGCTTAAGAAAGTCGTCGGCCTGGCGATCCCATTCCAGCGGACCACCGATGATTGATCCACAAAATTACTGCCGTCCACCATCAGGGTGAAGTCGGGTCCGCCGGCCGGGCGCGTAGCGGGGCTGAGGGTGGTAATCGTCGGAAAGGGATTGGTGCGGGTAACGGTAAAGATCACCTCGTTCGATATCCCCCCTCCCGACCCCGGATTTTCAACCGTGACCTTGACGGGTCCGGCCACGAGCAGGTCGGCTGCGGTTATGGCGGCTGTAAGCTGGGAGGCGCGCTGAAAGGTTGTTGTTCTGGGGCTCCCATTCCAAAGGACTGTCGATAATCCTTTCAAGAAAGGAGTATAAGTATAGCCGTTCACCGTCAGGGTAAAATCCGGATCACCTTCCGGTTTCGTATTGGGGAACAGGGTAGTAATGGCCGGAACGGGATTGTCGGTGGTATCCTCAAAGGCGCCGATGTCGCAGGCGGCCGGAAGGCGAGGGTACCCTCTCTGGTCGGTGGCCGGACAGCCAGTCCCGACATTTTTCGCAAGGATGTAGCCCAGTTCCCGAGTAAAGGTTGGTCCCCCATTGTCCTGTAATGCTCCCAGGTCCGGGTTGTGAGGGTATAGATCGTTCGCTTGTGGGAGCCCACAGGCACTATACAATTCGTCGTCGAGATTAAAGCCAAAGGAGTTTAAGGCTTGGCTCACGGCACAATTTCCTCCGGTGCTGTTAGCAATGATGGTGTTCTTGATATAAATGGTATTGTCGGTCTTATTAAAGATGCCCCCCCCGCCCCCATTAGCGGCCGAATTATTACTGAGGGTCACATTGGTCAAAGTGGCTTGCGCTACAACGCCTGCGGCTGTTATCGAACCATTATAGATGCCGCCTCCGGAACCGGTTGCGCTGTTTCCGTTGAGAGTATCATTGGTCAGGTCCATGATACCGTCATTATAAAGTCCTCCACCGGTGCCGGCCGCGGACCCATTGATGGTAGATTTTTCAAGGGTTAAGGTGCCGCTATTATAGATGCCACCTCCAATTCCGGATCCGGAACCGGCAATATTATCTTTAAAAGTTAGATTTTTAATCGTTGCCGTGCCGTTATTATAAAGGCCGCCCCCATTACCGGCCTGGTTGCCAATCAAGGTGCAATAATTTAACGTCAAAGACCCGCCATTAAAAATTCCACCGCCATAGCTTACATTCCCACCGGCGTCTATTCCCCTGGTTAGCCGTCAGGGTCACATTAAGCGCCATCACCGTTCCTAGGTTAAAGATCGCACTACCTCCGGATTTGGGCCCATCGGCGGTATGGGCTCCGTTTTGAAGCTTCAGGCTGTTGAGGGTCAAGGGTGTCCCCTCGGCGACTTTGAAGATCCGGGAGGCATTGTTTCCGTCAATTATGGTGATGGCCTGCCCTGATTCGTTTATCGTACCGTTGATCGTGATATTCTCTTTAACCAGGAGTTCTCCCAAGGACAGGATGTAGGTTCCGGCGGGCAGGGCGATATTATGTTGAATGGGGAAGGAATTGGCTTCCTGGATGGCAGCCCGTAAAGTGCATTTGCCGTTCTGGGCTTGGCAGAAGGTATCGCCGGGATTGGCCTCCACCGCATCTTCAAAGCTATCTACTTGAAAATTGAAGGCCCAGGAACTGCGAGCCCCCAGGGGATAGGTGCCAATAAGAATCAGAAGAGCCGATAGAATTATTCTTGATGCTGGTTTCATAGGTCCCCTCTATAGGTACTTAGTATGAAAATAAAGTCAGGCGTCACCTTGGGCATTTGTTTTTGCCGTCATGCCGGACTCGATCCGGCATCCAGATCCTATGAAGCTTAGCCGCGGCCTGGATTCCGGATCGCGCTTCGCTTGTCCGGAATGACGAGATGACTCGACTCGTTTAAAGTCTATTTTCATGCTTCGCAAATGCCCGCCCCGGGCATGGGGGCTTAATTAAGTTATCGGCAAAACAATCCGGGGAATTAAATATGAAATAAGTGGCGGGGGTTTTTCCTTTTCCCGGAACAATAAAACTCCGGGAGTCCCTCGAGTTCAGGCGAATGGGTCCTGATTGAATTTATCCCTGCTTCCAGCCCACGACTGCAAACGTGTTGCTGCCGGGGTTGCCGGGGATCGTGACTGTGGTGGTGACCGTCGGCAGGTTGTCGTTTTGGATGTTGTTGTTGGCGGTGAAATTAAAACTGCCGTTTCGAGTAATATCTCCTATGCTGACAATGGAGCCGACGACCCGGCTGGACCCATTTTGGACAAAGCTGCCGTTGCTCCAGAAGGCCCCATAGCTGTCGCTGGAGCCATTCATGGTGATGTTTCCCTGGGCCACAATGGCCGTGCCGATGACCCCGTTGCCGTTGATCTGGGAGGAGCCGTTAATGGTCACGTTACCGGTGGCCACGATAGTCCCGTTGATGACGGAACCGTTAAGGGTCAAATTCCCCTCCGCAAAAATGATCTGACCCCCCAGGTCGCCGGAGCCGTTGAAATTGAAATTGCCGCTGTGGTAAGTACCCGCGGTCTGGGCAGCAGTCTTTAATTGGCCAACCAGGTATCCGTAACCGAGGGGACATCGACCGTAGCGCCATTAGGGGTCTTCGCTCCGGTATTCCAGGTGCCGTTGGTGGTGATCGTAGCCATGGGCGCTGACGGTACCGGTAACCGTGCCGCTGCCGTTAAACCGGGTATCACCGTTGGTATGGGTGCCCCCGTTGATATTGGAAGACCCATTGACCCTCAGGTCCCCATTGGTAAGGATCCCTACCCCAAAAGCGGGATGGATTACGGTGGTGGTGGTGGTTTGATCCTGTGTGCCGGGAGTGATGTCCACATTAACCGTCAGTTTGACAACGGCCCTGGAATTGAGGGGACCGGAACCTGTGGAAGTAAGGGTTATATTCTTTCCGCTGCGTTCCGTTAATTTGACAATATAACTCCCGACCCCGAGAGTCTTACTGAGAAAAGGGAGATCATCGGCCGTTTCCAGAATGCCGTCCGGGCCCTTGACCAGATTGATTTGAGCGTCCAGAGTACTGTGATCATCCAGAATTCGTTTTCTTAACGTTTCTTTGCCTTCCTGGACCCCGGCTTCAGCCAGAAAAAAGGCCTGCTTCGAAACCTTGGTATTGGTGGTGATCAGCGTTTCAATATTAGAAGAATTAACCGCTACAATCCCAATAACGGTAAGGGATAATAATATGAGGAGTGCAGTGATGAGGGCTATTCCCTTTTGGTTATTCATGGGCGTGTTCATCTGGAACCTCCTTTAATTCCTAATGCTTACTGTTTCGGTGGTGGGGTAGTATTTATAGACCTGACTCATGGGATCCACAGTGGCCGATCGGGCCGTGATTTTTACATCTATCCTTTTGATTGAGGCGAGATTGCTCGTGGGGTTGTTATTCCCATCGAAAGGTGTGAGTGAAAAAAGGCTAATGTTTTTGGCCAATTCCTGCCTGGCAGGGGTTCCCGCCACGGCCTTGCTGAATTGTAAGACAAGGGAATTTGGACTATTGGGGTCTGAAGTCCAGGAGAATATACGCGTGTCCGTGTCTGTGACCGAGGTAAAAGAGATTTTATCGCTTCCGGAACAGGGATTGCTGGTATTCTCCATACAGGAAATGGTTTTCAGACTTCTGATCTCCCGCAGGGCAAGTTCAACCACGGATCTGGCATTTTGCTGCATATCTATGGATAAGTTTTGGGAGGCTCGGCTCTTATTGGAGTTGATGAAGACGCCGCCGACCGTGGCCAGGAACAAAACGGTAAGTCCCAGGGTGAGCAGCAGTTCAGTTATTGTAAATCCTCTGGACGTTTTCATGGCGTGGCCATTATACCGGGTTCGGGTCGGCAATTACCGTGTCCATAGAGGTGGAACGTGTTCGTCCCCCTTCCGGCCAGGTAACGGTTACGATTATTCTTTTCATATTTGCAGATCCGGCATAGGTTTCTATGGTCCAGGCGCGGTTGAAGATCCTCCCGGTATTCCCATTCCCCCCCAGTCCGTCTGAGTTTAAGGGATTATTGGGATCCGCATGGTTGTTCATCAGGGCCAGGACGGGCTTGACAAAACCGTCGTGAGAGGTAGCGGTGGTCTTAAACTCTTCCACTTTTCTCTCGGCCAGGATATTCGCCGTGGTTAAGTTTTTTGAGGCCAGGTTTCCTTTTATAGCCGTAACTTGCAGGCCTCCCAAACTAAGGACCCCGACTACCAGGATAAGCAGGGCCACCATGAACTCTATCAGTGTAAATCCTTTGGGGTTTTTAGATTGATCCATCATGAAATGATCGAAATCCTTCCTGTCTCTTTTATGTCAATGGTTTTAGTTCCCGATGGTCCAGTGGTGATGACCGAGGTATTGAGATTGTTCAAAGTCACCCCTGTGGAGGTAAAGGTAATGGTCCCCCCATTGGTTTCTTGGGCCGAAACAGCAGGGTACTCTCCGTTAAGATTTCTGGTCAGGATAGTTTCCCCTGTATCTACCCGGGTAACACTATAGGTGTGGGCCAGAAAGTCAAATTGGGCCCTTATGGATCTGTTTTCTTTAATGGCCGTCATTCTGGCATTTTGTAGATCGGCCCAGATCAATCGGGTAGCCCCATCCAGACGATACCTATTCATGAGTATTCCCATTTGGGGGATGGCGATAGCGCTTACTATGCCGATGATGGCCACCACTATTAACGTTTCGATCAGGGTAAAGGCCTTCCTTCTTCGAAGGATTAGGGTTCTGGGCGGTCTGATGCAAGGTGTTCTCATTTTCAGTATTTTCGTCAATTGGTTTCTGATCCTGTATAGTTTAATTATATGTATCGACTTAATGAGAAGCAAAATGAAGGCCAAAGCTTATAAATAATAAACATAATTAAAACGATAGATTAAAACGCCAGTCGGGATTTCGAGGACTACTGCTGGAAAATCTTTGCCAATAAATGTCAAGTTTTGACAAAAATTGTTAAGGGTTTACCTTTTATCAGAATCATAGTAAATTATGAATCAGCGGATATATCGTACGCGGTTAGGAGTACCGTCATGAACGATTCGATCGAGGAAGACGAGATGGAATACGAGGGGATGGTGATTCGTCCCCCCAGCGAAGCCGACAGCATCCTGTTGCAGGTGACGGTCGGCTGTTCGCATAATAAATGTTCCTTTTGCGGGACTTACAAGGATAAGCGGTTCCGGATCAAAAAGGATGAACGGATCCTGAAGGATATCCTCTTCGCCTCCCGGTATTGCCGGCGGCAGGACCGGGTTTTTCTGATGGACGGGGACGCCCTGATCATCCCCCAGAAGCGATTGGTTTGGATCCTGGAACAGATCCGGGAGCACCTCCCCTGGGTTCGGCGGATTGGCCTTTATGCCAATGCCAAGAGCATCAAAATGAAGACGGACGAGGAGTTGCGGCAACTGAAGGAACTGGGGTTGGGGATAGTTTATCTGGGGGTGGAGACCGGACATCCGGAACTGTTGAAAAAGATCTGCAAAGGGACTTCGGCTGAAAACCTGATCCAACAGGGGAAAAGGATCAAGGCGGCCGGGATCCGGCTCTCGGTCACGGTGCTGCTGGGCATCGGCGGAAAGGCCTTGTCCCGGGAACATGCCCGGGAAACGGGCCGGTTGCTGACCGAAATGGACCCCGACTTTGTGGGCGCCCTGACAGTCATGGTTTTACCGAATACCGAACTGGGTCGGGAATACGCGGAAGGCGGATTTCAGCCTTTAGAGGTGCAGGAATTCCTGCTGGAGCTGGGAGAGATGGTTTCGGCCACCCAGCTTTCTAGGGGGCTGTTTTATTCCAACCACGCCTCCAATTACCTGCCCATAAAAGTCCGTTATCCTGAAGGCAAAGAACCGGCCTTAAGGTTGATCGCCAAAGCCGTCAAGGGGGAGGTGGGATTACGGCCGGAATGGATGCGGGCGCTTTGAAGGCGCCGGGCGCCCGGTGCGAAGCGCTCAGCGCCGGGCGATTATAGGATACGGAGACGATTTGGGTTGGGGGGAGGTTGTTGCGTTAATACGAAAATAGACTCCATGACCTGCAAAAGGGCCAATAATCAATAATCATAATTGATTAATTGAATCAATTGATTATTGATTTATTAATATCAAGGGGTTAATTAGTTGTATCGGCCCTATTATTTTCATGCTTCGGGATGCCCACCCCGGGTATGAGGGTTTAATACTGAGACTCGGGGACGGTGGACCCGAGCTGAACGCGGCCGGCAACGGATCCCATTTGCCTCTGCATGGCGGGGCCGAGACGGAAGCCCACCCGGTCCGGGCCGTCGTTGACAATGATGAGCGCCGTGGTCTGCGGGGCCTTCTGCATAAGTTGCAAGACGGCGCCCATATACCGGGACCACCAGGCGTTTATATCACCACGCTGTTGATACAAATCCCGGAGATCAATGACAGAAGGGGACCAGTTCATGCCCGCGTAGGTGGTGGCCAGGGCATAGAGTTGCGCCTTCCAGAATCCGGGAAATCCGGCCCGGGTCATTTGATTCGGGACTGCATTCAGGTCGGCCAGGATCAGTTTGGTCGGCCCGGCCTTGCAGTAGGCCTCCATTTTACTCCAGAAGGCGGGATCGAGATCCTTGCCATTGAAGGGCGTTCTTTCCATTAAATTTACCGTATCCTGCCCGTGCGGTTGTTCCGCCTGGCTCGTGGAACTGGTCCCGGAATTGGAACTGGAGCTTCCGCCGGAGTTAGTCCAATTGTCCCAATATTGGCAACCGGTCGCCGGTAACATGAGGAGCAACAGGGGAAGTAATAGCAGGCTTAGGATTTTCTTGGTCATTGGGCCTCCAAAATTGTTTTTTTGATAAAGTTAAAGTTGTATATTAAAAAAAATGTAAAAAGTCAATAAAAAACTACAAGTTCAGGGTATCTGTGAATTATGGTACTTATCAGGCCAGGCCAACCTTGCCAAGAATTATTTCAGTTATAAATTTTAAGGCTTATCTTTTGGTTCTAGTTCGTCCCGCCTGTAGTCGATGATCTCGGTCAGCACCCCGTTGAGTTTCTTGGGCTGGATAAAGGCGAACTCGCAGTCCCGAAAGGGACGGGCGATTTCTCCTCTGGAATCCGGGATAAAAGGGAAGCCTTTTCCTTTGAGGTCTTCTACCGCCTGGCGGGTATTGTTCACGTTGAAGCTGATGAGCATGACCCCTTCGCCCCGTTTTTCGATGAACTTGGCCACCTCGCCGTCGGGGGTGGTGGATTCCATGAGTTCAAAGCCGATCTCTCCGACCCAGTAACGGGCCACCCGGATCTTTTCCCGTTCATCCACATAGGCGTCGTCCGGGCCGGATTTCCCCAAAAGGAGTTCCCAGTCCTTCTTGGCCGCGTTCAGGTCTTTGACGGCGACGCAGATATGATCCATCTTGTTGATTTTCATTTCTTTCTCCAATCAGGTTATGGCCGTTTAGTACGAAAATGACCCCGCATCCCCGGTCATTGCGAGCGAAGCGAAGCAATCCCCGATTGAACTTGGGGAACGTTGTAAGCCAACTGGGGGATTGCTTTGTCTCTTCGCTCCTCGCAATGACCGGTATACCAGATATTTACATGCTTCGGGGTGCCCACCCCGGGTATGGGGGGCCAAAATATATATCTATTTGATATTCCATGATTTACAATCAATAATATTTCAGATATCATGATGTCAAGAAAATAAATTTGATGGCCTATTGAAAGAGGAACGATCTATGAATTTTCCGGATTTCTATCAATCCCTGTTAACTCCTCGGACCGAAATTGCCCGGCGGATCTCCGCGTTTCAAGAAAAATTAGGGGAACTGAACCTTGAAGGGGCCTTGATTTACCAGCAGGTGGATCTTTATTATTTCAGCGGGACCATGTCCAATGGATTTCTGTTTATTCCCGCCCTGGGGGAGCCGCTCTTCCTGGTCAAGAAATATCTTCCTCGGGCCCGGGCGGAATCCCCCCTGACGCGGATTGAACCCCTGGCTTCAACGGGCCGCCTGGCCGAAGCCCTGCGGGATTATGGTTTTCGATCTCCGGAGCGGTTGGGATTGGAACTGGATGTCCTGCCGGTGGCCACATTCCGGTTTCTTGAAAATCTCTTGGGCTGGAAAGAGGCCATCGATATCGGTCCGGCTGTGCGGCGGCTGCGGGCGGTGAAATCGGATTTTGAACGGGCGCTGATGAAAAAGGCGGGAGATATCGGCCGGCGGGTCTATCAAAAGATACCGGAATTATTAAAACCCGGTATCAGTGAAATTGCCCTGGCCGGGAAGTTGAACGAATGCGCCCTGGCCCTGGGAAACCTGAACCTCCTGCGAGCCCGGGGATTTAACAACACCGCTTTTAACTGGCACCTGATCAGCGGTTCCAACGGGGCCTATCTCAGCGGGAATGACGCCCCTTTTGCCGGGCTGGGCCTGGGGCCGGCCTTTCCGATCGGGGCCAGCCTAAAGACCATTGAACCGGGGGAATCGGTCCTGGTCGATTTCGGGACCTGCTGGAACGGCTACCAGGCGGACCAGACCCGTATGTTTTCTCTAGGGAGGCCGGACCCGGAGGTATTGAGGGCCTATGATGTCTTGCGGGAGATTGAAGCCATTCTTTTGAAGGCCATTCGTCCGGGCGTCGCCGCGGAAGACCTGTATCAACTCGCTTGCCGGCAGGCCGAGCGGTTAGGTTACCAGGACAGTTTCCTGGGACCTGCCGGCCAGCAGGTCAGTTATGTCGGGCATGGAGTCGGCTTGGAAATCGATGAATTCCCCTTCCTGGCCTCCGGCCATCGCTACCCGCTGGAGGAGGGCATGACCGCGGCCCTGGAATTGAAGATCGTCCTGAAAGAGGGTGCCGTGGGGTTGGAGAATACCGTAGTGGTCACCCCGGCCGGTGCGGAAAAGCTGACCACCGCCGACGAATTATTCTCTGTGATTTGATTATTCCTTATTTGAAACTTCCAGGCAGGAGAAATACATGCGCTTCGGCTATTTCACTATGCTGACCTTAATCGGTGCACTTCATTTCGTAATCCCGTTCACCTTGATCTTGTGGACCTGGGCCAGAAGTTACACCAGTATCACGGCCTTGGGTATTCAGTTGCTGGTCCTCATTTCTTACACCACATTTATCTTTTTGCTGGGGGCATGGGTCTTTGCCAGCTTCTATGTACGCTATGCGGTCCTCGTCCTCACCATTGCGGCAGCCATACGGGTTCTTCTGCACCTGAGAAATCTGCCCTTCTTCGTCACTCCCCCTATCCTTGGCTGGGTCGGATACGGAGCGGGGGTGATCATCTCGGTCGGGTTGATCTATTTGTCTGTGGGTGCGATTCGGGCTTATTTCTATGACGAGGCACCCGTCAATCTGGCGTTCCCCTTTAAGAATGGAGTATACGCGGTCTTTGAAGGCGGCAACGGCAGGGCAAGTTCTCTCATGAACTACCATTACGGTGCATCGAGGCATAAAGGTGCCCGGACGAACCTTTCCATGAGATACGCGGTGGACCTGACCAAGCTCAAGCGCTGGGGCAATGACGCGGATGGCTTTTTCCCCTCACAAAATGATAAATACGCCATTTTCAACCAGGTCGTCTATAGCCCCTGTGATGGGGAGGTCTCCGTTGTCGAAGACCGATGGCCCAATGAAACGCCTTGGATTGGTATACCCCCTTACAATGTGGGCAACCATATTTTGATTACCTCGAATACGTTTGGGGTCCTGATGGGCCATCTCCAGCCGGGAAGCCTATTGGTAAAAACGGGGGACACGGTCAGGAAGGGGCAGCCCATTGCCAAAACCGGCAATTCCGGCTGGACAACGCAACCGCACCTTCATATACAAGCCATGAGGGTATCGACGGGAACATTTTGGGGGTGGGCTGGACTGCCCATTTTATTTGACGGCAAGAATCCGGTCAAGAATAGTCTCTTTTTTGAGCAGTAACGCCGGTTGAAAACTCCTCTTATCGGGTGGGTCGGTGAAAGGCGGCGGGCGGAAGAAAAAGGCAGAAGATCAACCCGACCAGCGGCATGTAGCCCAGCAGGTGCAGGGCGGCCGGTACGCCCCAGGAATCAGCCACCAGGCCCAGGAGCGTAACCCCCAGCCCGCCGGTTCCGATGGCAAATCCCACCATCAGGCCGGAGGCCATCCCCAACCGGCCCGGCAGGAGGTCCTGGGCCATGACCACGGTGACCGAGAAACTGGAAACCAGCACAAATCCAGCCAAGCCCAGTACCAGAAAAGTCCCCCAGCCCTGCACCTGGAAAAACAAGACCATCAACGGGATCATGACCACCCAGGTGGCTGTTAAAAACCGCTGGTGCCCCCAGCGGTCCGCCAGGGGGGCTCCCAGCAGGGTCCCCAGGGTCCCGGAAATCAGGAAGGTGGTCACCATCTTGCCGGCCAGCAGCGGGGCGCCTTTCAGGTAGTTGATGTAATAAAAGGGAATGTAACTGACCAGGCCCATCTGGATCCAGGATCGCATGGTGACCACCAGGATAAGGAGAGTCAGTATCCCGTAGGAAGAACCGCCGTTTTGGGCAGACGGTTTGGCCCGGCTTTTCTCGTGGGGTTCGGTATATCGGAAAGTGGAAAGAAAAAAAATCGTGGCGGCCACCATGAGTAGTCCGGGGAGAAGGTAAAACAAGGTCCCTTTCAGGGAAAAATGGGTAACCAGGAAGAGCAGGGTGAAAGGGCCGAGGGCGAAACCGAGGTTCCCCCCCACGGCAAAGAGGGACATGCCCGTGGCCTTTTTGGCCCCGATAAAGAAGTGCGCGGTCTTGAATCCTTCCGGATGAAAGGCCGCCACGCCCAGTCCGCAGAAAACCACCAGCGCCAGAAGCGTGAGATAATTGGAGGATAGGCCGGTAAGGCTGATCCCCACGGCGGCCATCAGGATTCCCAAAGGGATGAGGAACGGTTTGGGCCGGCGGTCGGAAACCAGGCCGAAAAGAGGCTGAATAATCGATGAAGTCAGGTTGGAAACCAACAGGACGAGGCCGGCGGCCGTATAGGAGAGGCCCAGGGACTCCTTGAGAAAGGGAAGCAGGGCCGGCAGAGCCCCCTGGCTGATATCGGTGACCAGGTGACCTAAACTCAATAAAATAAGTATCTTGAAGTTCAAACCCGACCCTTTCCCCTCCCTGGCCCCCTGAGGCTTTATCCTTGACTATTATTTGATAATCTATTACAAAAGATAGTTTATATAATTTCCGGCCAAATTCTGAGCGTCCAAAAGGGCCGACGCCGGTTCAGTCCCCGGTTTTGGGTTCAGATGGCCGTACCGGGACATTTCAGGACTATAAGAGGGGAAAAGGTTTTCGTCAATGGAAGACAGCAATCTTCTGCGTCAGCAGCGGTTAAAAAAGATTCAGGAACTCCGGGAAGCCGGGATCGATCCTTACCCCAGCTTCAACCAGGTGAAGCATAAGGTTGCTGACATCCACAGCCGGTATCAATCCCAGGCTGAATTCCTTCAGGATGGGGAGCCGCTGATTCAGACGGCCGGGAGATTGATGACCATCCGGGATTTCGGCAAAAGCGTTTTTTTCCATTTTCAGGACGGCACCGGCCGCATGCAGGGCTACCTGAAGAAGGAAATAGCCGGTCCGGAGGCTTTCGGATTGTTCAAAAAGGTGGATCTGGGGGATTTTTTAAGCCTGGAAGGGACCTTGTTCCGGACAAAAACCGGGGAATTGACCCTGCTGGTCCGGAAATGCAGCCTGCTGGCCAAGGCCCTGCTCCCCCTGCCGGAAAAATTTCATGGCTTGACCGATGTGGAGCATCGTTATCGGCAGCGCTATTTGGATCTGCTGGTTAATCCGCAAGTCCGGAGCATATTTGAAACCCGCTCCCGCCTGATCTCCATGCTCCGGACCGTTATGAACCAGCGCGGCTTCCTGGAAGTGGAAACGCCCATGATGCAGCCGATCCCCGGCGGGGCGACGGCCAAGCCCTTTCGCACGTTTCACAACGCCCTGAACCTGCCTCTTTTCCTCAGGATCGCCCCGGAGCTCTATTTGAAGCGCCTGGTCATCGGGGGGCTGGAACGAGTGTATGAGATCAACCGCAATTTCAGGAACGAAGGTCTGTCCATCCAGCATAATCCCGAATTTACCATGATGGAATTTTACCAAGCCTATGCCACCTATCAGGATTTGATGTCCTTTACCGAGGAGTTGGTGGCCCTGTTGGCCGAGGAAATAAAAGGGGGCTTAACTTTAACCTATCAGGGGGAGTCTATCGATTTAACCCCTCCCTGGAAAAGAATTCCCTTTCTGGAGGCCATCCGGACCTTGGGAGGAGTCGACCCTCAGGTGCTGACGAATCCGGCCAAGGCCATGGCTTTGGCCAAGGAGCAGGGCGCCCAGCTTCAGGCCGGGGATGGTCCGGGAAAGGCACTGACCAAGATTTTTGAGCAGCTCGTGGAACCCCGGCTGCGTCAGCCCACGTTTATCACCGGCTATCCGGTGGAAGTGTCGCCTTTGGCCAAGCGAAGCCCGGACAATCCGGAACTCACCGATCGTTTTGAACTTTTTATTTCCGGCCGGGAGATAGCGAACGGATTCACCGAACTGAATGACCCTCAGGACCAGCGGGACCGTTTTCTGGACCAGGTGAGGGCCAAGGAAGCCGGCGATGAGGAGGCCCAGGCCATGGATAAGGATTATATCCAGGCCCTGGAGTACGGCATGCCTCCCACGGCCGGTGAAGGGATAGGGATCGACCGGCTGGTCATGCTCTTTACCGATGCCCCTTCTATCCGGGAGGTGATTTTATTTCCCCAACTTCGTCCTGAAAGTTAAGGGGGACCAGGTAACTTTTAATAAAAATACGTTAGAAATCCGAAATCCGAATTTCAAAACTCGAAACAAATCCAAATGACCAAATCTCAAAATTCGGAACGTTTTTGTTTGGATCATTTGGATTTTGGACGTTCGTGCTTGTTTCGGATTTCGTGCTTCGAGTTTCGGATTTAAGGATCCTAATTTGTCAATCAGAATAGTAGTTGCAAAATCTCAGATTGGAATCAGAGGAAGGATTTAAAATCCATGTCCTTTGAGTTTTTCGTCAGCCTTCGTTATTTGAAAGCCAAACGGAAGCAGACCTTTATTTCCATCATCACCTTTATTTCCATCGGCGGGGTGACTCTGGGCGTGATGGCTTTGATTGTCGTCCTGGCCGTTATGAGCGGCTTTGAAAATGATTTAAAGAATAAAATTCTTGGCCTTAATGCCCATGTGCTGGTCTTGAGCTGGGACAATCAGGTAGCGCATTATGACCAGCTCGCCGGCCAGGTGGAAAAAGTGCCCGGGGTTACCGGGGCGACTCCTTTTATCCTGACGCAAGTTCTTTTGAATACCCCGCAGAAGGTAACCGGGGCCGTTCTCCGAGGGTTAGAGGTCGACAGTGCCCGAAAGGTGATCATCCTGGACCGGATCATCCGGACCGGCTCCTGGAAGGCCCTGGAGGCCCCGGCCGGGGAAAATTCAGAGACCGGCGCGGCGTTGCCGGGGATCATTCTGGGGCAGGAATTAGCCAAGCAGTTGGGGTTGTCTTTAGGCGATCCGGTTTCGGTGGTCTCCCCCCTGGGAGAGGTTTCGCCGTTGGGTCGGGTCCCCAAAATGAGGTCCTTCCGGCTGGCCGGGACCTTTGAATCCGGCATGTTTGAGTATGATTCCACCATCGCCTTTATTTCCCTGGCCCAGGCCCAGTCTTTCTTAGCCATGCCCGGGCGCGTCACCGGCCTGGAGGTTAAGACCCGGGATATCTACGAGGCGGATCGGATCGCCAAAGAGATCAAAACCCGATTGGGGTTCCCTTACTGGACCAAGGACTGGATGCGCATGAACAAGAACCTCTTTTCGGCCCTGAAGCTCGAAAAGCTGGTCATGTTCATTATCTTAGCCTTGATCATTTTGGTAGCCGCCTTCAATATCGTCTCGTCGCTGATCATGGTGGTCATGGAAAAGACCAAGGATATTGCCGTCCTGAAATCCATGGGGGCCACGGCCGGCAGCATAATGAAAATTTTCGTTTTGGAAGGTCTGATTATCGGGGTGGTGGGAACGACCTTGGGCCTCATCGGAGGGATCGGGTTATGTGAAATCCTGAAGAAATATCAGTTTATCCATTTGCCCAGCGATGTCTATTACATTTCCTCGCTGCCGGTTTTGATGAAAGGGCCCGATATTCTGCTGATTGTGGTCGCCGCCATTGGAATCACCTTTGTGGCCACCTTGTACCCGGCCTGGCAGGCTTCCCGGCTCGACCCGGTTGAGGCCCTCCGGTATGAATAACGTACTCGCCGGAAATACGTCAGCGAGGGTATTATGATGGACGGGGACCAGGAAGCCGATTGGGCCGATCAACCCCTGCTGGCCGTAAAAAACCTGGATCGGAGCTATGAAATCGGCGGTCAGCGGATAGACGTGTTGAAAGGGCTGGCCTTGTCGGTTAGCAAACAGGATACCATCGCCGTGGTGGGCGCCTCGGGAGTGGGGAAGTCGACTTTGTTGCATATCCTCGGGACCTTGGATCACCCCACCCGGGGCGAAGTACTTTTCGAGGGTCGGGATATTTTTCACCTGGGTCCCGCGGAGTTGGCCCGGTTTCGCAACCGGAAGATCGGTTTTGTTTTTCAGTTCCATCGCCTCTTGCCGGAATTTAATGCGCTGGAAAACACGATGATGCCGGTTCTGATCAACCGGAGGGGCAAGGCCGAGGCTCGGACCCGGGCCGAGGAGATCCTAACCCGCGTAGGGCTTCAGGATCGAATGACCCATCGGATCGGAGAACTCTCCGGTGGAGAACAACAGCGGGTGGCGATCGCCCGGGCGCTGATTCAAGCACCGAAGCTGGTGCTGGCCGACGAACCGACGGGGAACCTGGACCGAAAAACGGGTGAGCAGATTCTGAGGCTCTTTATGGATTTGAATCGGGAGCAGGGCATCACCTTGATTATGGTGACCCATAATCTGGAACTGGCCGGATGGTTTCAGCGGGTGATTGAAATCAGGGACGGGCAGGTCAGGGAATCGGCCGAGGGTTGAAAAGGACCGCCGCCGGGGACTGCGGCGGGTTCTCCGGGGATAAGAAACGTTTTGGCAAACTGCAAAAACTTTTTTAGGGGGGAAGGCGTTATGAAGGGGAAGAGCTGGGGAACGATTCTAGGAGTAGTCTTCGGTTTCCTGTTGTCGGGGGCATCAGCCCAGGCAGCCGCCGCCGAACGGGTAGCGGTATTGCCGCTGGTTATTTACAGCCAGGAAGATTTGGCCTACTTAAAGAAAAACGTGCTGGAGACCCTCTACGCCAACCTCAGTCAGCAGAAGATAACCCTGGTACCGCTGGCTGATCTGGAGCCCTGGCTGAACAAAGCCATCCCCTCGGCCTGGGATGAACTCCGGTCCGTTGGTAAAAACCTGGGGGCCGATAAAATCATTTACGGGAGCCTAACCAAAATCGGGCAGCGGCTGACCCTCTCCGGAAATCTCCTCGAGGTCCAGAGTGATCGGCCGCCGCTGACCTTTTCACTATCCGAGGAAGGGCTGGAAAATATATTAAAGCTGACCGAGCGGTTTTCCAAGGAATTGACTTTGAAACTTTCGGGACTGCAAAAAATCGTCTCCCTTGAGATTAAAGGAAACCACCGCATTGAAGCCCAAGCCATAGAACGGGAGATAAAATCCAAACCCGGTGACGCCTACCAGGCAGAGGCCCTGGACCAGGATCTCCGGGCCATTTTTAAGATGGGCTTTTTTTCCGATGTGCGTATGGAAACCGAGGAGGTTCCGGAGGGGCGGAAGGTGGTGTTCGTCGTGACCGAACGTCCTTTCGTGAAGAAAATCGAATTCCAAGGCAACAAAGAACTGAAGGTGGAGGATCTCAAGGACCAGTTGACCCTCAAGCCCTTCGCCATTATGAATTTGAATACCGTGAACGAGAGCCTGGAAAAACTGAAAACCTTCTACCAGTCCAAAGGCTATTACAACGCCCAGATCAACTATACCGTTCAATCGGAGGACAAGCAGTCCGTGGTGGTCACTTTCAATATTACCGAGGGAAAGAAAGTCTATATCAAGACCATTACCTTCCAAGGCCTAAAGGCCTTTAAAGAAAAAGAATTGAAAAAAATCATGGAAACCAACGAGAAGGATTTTCTCTCATGGATCACCTCTTCGGGGCTCTATAAAAAAGAACTGTTGGAAAAAGACGTGGAGAAAATTTCCGCCTTTTATTACAACCATGGCTATCTGAAGGCCAAGGTGGGGGATCCGGAAGTCAAGCACGAGGGGGACTGGCTGTATATCACTATTCCGATAGAGGAAGGCGTCCAGTATCGGATGGGAACCGTAGATATCCGGGGAGACCTGCTGCTGCCCAAAGAGAAAATGATGGCCGATTTGGCCATTCGCAAGGAAAAATACTATAACCGGGAGGTCATCCGGCAGGATATTCTCCACCTGTCTGAAAGGTATTCCCTGGATGGGTTTGCCTTCGCCGAGATCGTCCCCCAGATCACGGAAGAACCTGCGGAACCCAAGGTGGATTTGGTTTATGAGATCAAGAAAGGACCCAAGGTTTATTTTGAACGGATCGATATCGTCGGCAACACCAAAACCAGGGACAAGGTGATCCGGCGGGAATTCAAGGTGACCGAACAGGGCTTATTCGACGCCGCCGCCCTGCGGCGCAGCAATGAGAATTTAAACCGTTTGGATTACTTCGAGGAAATCAATATCTCCACCACTCCCGGCAGTCAGGAGGATCGGATGAACCTGAAGGTGGAGGTGAAGGAAAAGATGACCGGCTCTTTTTCCGTGGGGGCGGGCTACAGCGCCGTGGATCAATTTACCGTGATGGGGTCGATCGCCCAGAGGAATCTCTTCGGGCGGGGGCAGCGTTTGAGTTTAGACGCCTATTTGAGCGGCAACACCAATCGCTACAGCCTGAATTTTACCGAGCCCTGGTTGTTCGATATCCCGCTCTCCTTGGGGGCCACGGTGTACAACTGGATCCGCCAATATGACTCCTACAACAAGGACAGCTTAGGGGGTTCCCTCGATCTCGGCTATTTGCTCTTTGGGGAGTATACCCGGGGATATGTTACCTATACCTATGACGATGCCAATGTGACCAACGTCCAAGCCAACGCGCCCAGTCAGATCCAGAACAGCGCCGGAAGGAATACCACCAGCAGCGTCCGCCTGACCTTGCGCCGGGATTCCCGGGATGTCCTCTTCAATACCAGCAAGGGGTCGTTGAACAGCGCTTCCGTGGAATATGCCGGCGGCCCGCTGGGCGGCACCAGTCAATTCACCCGCTACCTGGCCAGTTCCGGCTGGTATTTTCCCCTTTTCTGGGGGACCACGTTTTTTATCAACGGCAAGGCCGGATACATTACGGAAAACGGCAAGGTGCCGGACTATGAAAAGTTTTACCTGGGGGGCATCAATTCCATCCGTGGGTTTAAATATAATACCATCGGGGTAATCGATCCGAAGACCGGTCAAAATGAGGGCGGGGATCAAATGGTCCAGTTCAACCTGGAATACATTTTCCCGCTCTTCCCCTCGTTCGGGTTTAAGGGGGTACTCTTTTTTGACACCGGCAACGTTTATAACCAAGGCGATCCTATTGACGCCGGGAATTTCAAAAAAACCGCGGGCCTGGGGGTGCGTTGGTATTCCCCCATGGGACCCTTGCGCCTGGAATGGGGCTGGAACCTTGATCCCAAACCGGGAGAAGACAGCAATAACTGGGAATTCAGTATTGGCACCTTTTTTTAATATCACAGCAGGAGGGATTTCATGTTCAACGTTTTAGTGAGGGGAATGTTAACGGGGCTGTTGGTTTTCGGACTTTGGGGGACCGTTCCGGTCCTGGCCAGTGAACCGGTAAAAATCGGCATTTTGGATCTTCAAAAATGTCTGGATCAATCCGAGGCCGGGAAAAAGGCTAAAAAGATCCTCCAGGACAAGTCGGAGCGCATCAAGAAAGACCTGAGCCTGAAAAGGGATGAGTTGAAGAAAACGCGGGAAGAGTTCGCCAAAAAGAGCAGTGTGCTTAATGCCGAGGTCCGGCGCGACAGGGAAAAAGAGATGGTTCGGAGAGAGGAGGATTTCCGTGACCAGGTCCAGCAGAAAGAAGAGGAAATGCGTAAGGACGAGTACAATTCCATGCAGCCCCTGTTGAACGATTTATTTGAAGTGACCTCCAAGGTGGCCAAGGACGATGGCTATACCTTGATCCTGGAGGCCAAAAGCGGGGTCGTCTTTTTCAGTAAAGCCATTGAAATTACGGATAAGGTGATCAAACTTTTTAACGAAGGTAAAATAAAGAAAGAAAAAAAATAAGCCTATGCCGTCGCCGTCCGCCAAAACCCCGGGGGTCCCTCTTTCCCGTTTAGCCGAGATCGTGGGGGGAGAAATCAGAGGCCCTTCCGCGGGATTGATTTCAGGGATTAACAGCCTGCGCGAGGCCGGCCCGGGAGAAATCACTTTCCTGGTGAATCCCCGTTATGCCCCGGAATTGGAAAAGACCCGGGCTGCGGCTATTATTGTGGGCCCTCAGGCTCCGGAGACTTCCAAACCCGTCCTCATCACCTCCAATCCGTATTTGGCCTACGCCCGGATCGCCGCGTATTTCGCCCCCCCAGCGAATCATCCGGGGGGGGTCAGCTCCTTGGCCCGGGTGGGGGAAGATTGTCAATTAGGCGAGGGCGTAACCGTCTATCCCTTCGTGTATATCGGAAACCGGGTTACGTTGGAGGAGGGCGTTTGTCTTTATCCGGGGGTTTACCTGGGGGATGAGACCCGGATCGGGCGGGAGACGATCATCTATCCTAATGTCTCCATCCTGTCCGGGACCGCGGTCGGCGCTCGGGTGATCATCCACAGCGGGACGGTTATCGGCAGCGACGGCTACGGGTTTGCCCGTGATGGGGAACGCCACATTAAGATTCCGCAGGTCGGAACGGTCCAGATTGATGATGACTGCGAAATCGGAGCCAACAATACTATTGACCGGGCGGCTTTGGGCAGAACCTGGATTCGTTCCGGGGTTAAGACCGACAATCAGGTCCACATCGCCCATAACGTGGTGGTGGGGGAGAATTCTCTCCTGATCGCCCAGGTGGGGATTTCCGGCAGCGCCGTCATCGGTCGAAATGTGATTCTGGCCGGACAGGCGGGGGTGGCCGGCCATATCACCATTGGAGACGGCGTCATGGTGGGCGGCAAGTCGGGGGTGGCCAAATCGATTCCCGCCGGCCAGATCGTTTCCGGCAACCCCACCATGCCCCATCAAACGTACTTGCGCACCCGAATGCTGATCCAACGGCTGCCGGAAATGCAGCAGCAAATCCGGGCCCTGGAAGAACGGATTCGAAGCCTGGAAGCTATACTTGAAAAGGGAAGGAGCACCCATCATGGAGATTAGTCATGAAGAAATCTTAACCCTCCTGCCTCACCGCTACCCGTTTTTGCTGGTCGACCGGATCCTGGATTGGGTGGCCAATGAAAAAATTATCGGATTGAAGAACGTGACCTTTAATGAACCTTTTTTCCCGGGCCATTTTCCGGGAAAACCCGTCATGCCCGGGGTGCTGATTATCGAATCCATGGCTCAGGTGGGCGGCCTGCTGGCCTACAAATCGCTTCCCCGACTTAAGGGAAAATTAATTTTTTTTATGTCCATGGACAAGGTAAAATTCCGCAAACCGGTAGTGCCGGGGGATCAATTAATTTTGGAATTAACGGCCTTGCGCAGCGGGCAGCGGGTTTGGAAAATGCAAGGGAAAGCCCTGGTCAAAAACACGTTGGTGGCCGAAGCCGAATTGACGGCGGCCATTGCCGATGAAAAAGAAAATTCCGTCTTGGAGGAGGCTTAACGTTTTATGTCCACTATTCACCCCACGGCCATTATTCACCCGACAGCCGAACTGCATGAAACCGTCTCGGTCGGCCCCTACAGTATCATCGAGGGCGGCGTGGTTATCGATTCCGGGACGCGGATCGGATCTCACGTGGTTATCGATCAATATACCCGCATCGGCAAAGACTGTCAGATTTTTCCATTTACCTCCATCGGGACGGCACCTCAGGACAAGAAATTCAAGGGGGAGAAAACGGAATTGGTAATCGGTGACGACAACGTGATCCGAGAATACGTCACCATTAACCGGGGGACTCCGGACGGGGGGGGCGTCACCCGTATTGGAAATCAGAACTTGCTTTTGGCCTACATCCATATCGCTCATGATTGCCACTTGGGAAACGGGATCACCATGGTCAATGTCGCCACTTTAGGCGGCCATGTGACCCTGGAGGATTATTCCGTCATCGGAGGCCTGGCGGCCGTTCATCAGTTTGTCCGCATCGGGGTCCATGCCTATGTGGGAGGAAAAACCGGGGTTTCCCAGGATATCCCCCCTTTTGTGCTGGCCTCCGGAGAGCGGGCCAAACTGTTCGGTCTGAATATCGTCGGGCTGAAACGCCATAATTTTTCCAATGAGGTCATCCAGGCCCTGAAAAAAGCCTACCAGACAGTGATTCGTTCCCATTTGACTATTCAGGAGGCCATGGCCCGGGTGGAAAAAGATATTCCGGTTTATCCCGAAGTACAACAATTCCTGGATTTCGTGCGTAATTCCAAGCGGGGCATCCCACGTCGATGAAGGAGACCCCGCCCATCGGCCTCATCGCGGGGAATGGGACCTTCCCGATTCTTATCGCGCAGGCCGCCCGGCAGGCGGGAAAAAGAATGATCGCCGTGGCCCACTTGGGGGAAACGCAGCCGGAGCTGGAACCCTGGGTGGAGAGCCTGCACTGGATTCGGTTGGGAGAATTCGGCAAGCTGGTTAAAATCTTTCAAAAAGAAGCGGTCTGTCAGGTTATCCTGGCCGGAGGAATCGACAAGAAAAAGATGTTTTCCAGGGTTCGCCCCGACTTGAAAGGTCTCTTGCTGATGGCCAAAATGGGGCAGCGGAAGGACGACCTGATTCTCAGGACCGTGGCCCGGGAACTGGCCAAAGAAGGCCTGGAAGTGCTGCCCTCCACCACGCTCCTGCCCTCCCTCTTGGCCCCTCCCGGGGTATTAACCCGGCGTCGGCCCACGGATGAGGAGCAAAAGGATATCGATTTTGGCTGGCCCCTGGCCAAAGAAATGGGGAAATTGGATATCGGACAATGTCTGGTGGTCCGGAAGGGAGCGGTGGTGGCTGTAGAGGCCATAGAAGGAACCGACGAAACCATCCGGCGGGGAGGACGGTTGGCCAAGGAAAAAGCGGTGGTGATCAAGGTGAGCAAGCCTATTCAGGACCTGCGCTTTGATTTGCCGGCCGTTGGGGAGCAGACTATCCGCACCATGCAGGAGGTAAAGGCTTCGGTCTTGGCCATTGAGGCCCGGAAGACCTTAATCTTCGATCAGGAGGCCACCATCCGCTTGGCCGACCGTTACCGGATGGTTATCGTTTCGAGATAAACCCGTTCTTCTTTTGTCCGAACCCACTCCCCCCGGCCTCTTCCGATAGCGATAGTTAATTCTGAATTCGGACCGGTGTGGCCGCCGGGTCTCGGCGAAAGGGCTTTCCAATGGTACTCCGGACTTCGAATCCGGGCCTAGATTACTAACTTTAATTAAAGCAGGCCCATATTCAGTGACTTTTGATGCCCCCAGGCTGGCCCTACCTCCTGGAGGATTTGATAACCCGGGGGCCGGGTTAGAACCTAAAAAGCAATGTGGAAAGCCCTTTCGCCGAGACCCGGCGGCCAGTCCAGATATGGAGGGGGCCACCCAAAAGGGCGAAACGTCAGTATGAAAAGGAACTTTTCCGGTTGAAAAAAATAAAGGTTGGCATTATCGGTATGGGGTACCTGGGGCGGTTTCACCTGGAAAAATACTCCCGGATGGAGGAGGTGGAAATAGGCGGGGTAGCGGAGGTCCGTCCGGACTGTTTACGGGAAATCACCGAGCGATTCCAGATTCCCGGTTACCTGGATTACCGGGACCTGCTTCCTCAGGTGGAGGCGGTCAGTATTGTCGTGCCCACCCAAGACCATAGTCCCATTGCCAAGGACTGTCTGGAGGCCGGGGTTTCGATACTGATCGAAAAACCCATTACCTCTACCTTGGCTGAGGCCGAGGAACTGATTGCCTTAGCCGGGCAAAAGGGCTGCCTGATCCAGGTCGGCCATTTGGAGCGGTTTAATCCGGCCTATTTGAAGGTCCGGCACCTCATCCACCATCCGCTATTTATTGAGACCCATCGTCTGTCGCCCTTTAAAGAACGGGGGATCGATGTGAATGTGGTCCTGGACCTGATGATCCATGATTTGGATTTGATCCTTCATTTAACCGACTCCCCTCCGGAAAATGTCCAGGCCGTCGGAGTACCGGTAGTTTCCAACCAGGTGGATATCGCCAACGCCCGCATCCAATTTCAAAATGGCGGTGTGGCCAATATCACGGCCAGTCGGATATCCATCACGGCCATGCGCAAGCTGCGGATATTTCAGCCGGGGGCCTACCTGTCTTTGGACTTGGGGGCCAAGGCCTATCGATTGGTGCGGTTGGAGAAAGGGCCGGAGAAAGTGCCGCCCGGAATGCCCTTTGTTTTTGAAGAAGGGTCCTTCCCGGAACAGGACGCCTTGGAATTGGAACTGCGATCGTTTATCCAGTCCATTCGGGAAGGAACTCCGCCCTTGGTTTCCGGAGAAGACGGCCGGAGGGCCTTGGCCCTGGCTTTGGAGGTTAACCGGGAAATAGAGAAGAATTGTTCCCTGGGCAGTGCCTCCTGGATACCGGAGAATCTGCCGGAATTAGAGGCCTTCCAATCCTGGCTCGGTTCGGGAACGAACGGCTTCCAACCGTAGACTTAGTGAAACCGATTAAACAAATCTGCATTATCGCGGGCGAGGCCTCCGGGGATCTGCACGGGGCCGCCCTGGTCAAGGCCTTAAAGGAATTAGGGGGATCCCTCGTTTTTTTTGGACTGGGGGGACCTCGCTTGAGGGAGGCGGGGGTGGAGATGGTCTATCCCCCACCGCTGAACGTGGTCGGCTTTACCGAGGTGGTGGCCAAGATCGCTCATATTTTCCGGGCTTTTCAAAAGGTAAAGCGAACCCTGGTGGATCGGGCCGCCGATCTGCTGGTGTTGATTGATTATCCCGAACTCAATTTGCGCCTGGCCCGTTTCGCCCACCGGCGGAAGATCCCCGTCCTTTTTTATATCAGTCCCCAGGTCTGGGCCTGGCGCGCCGGCCGGGTCAAAACCATTGCCCGGGTAGTGGACCGCATGGCCGTCATCCTTCCTTTTGAAGAGGAATTTTACCGGGCCCGCGGGATGACGGTGGAATTTGTGGGTCATCCCCTGGGGGACGTGCTGGAAGAGACCCTCTCCCTGAAAGCCGACCCCGATCTCCCCGGGGTCGAACCGGAAAGTACCGTCATCGGACTGTTGCCGGGAAGCCGTCCGACGGAAGTCAATCAACTCCTGCCGGTCCTGCTGGATACCGCCTGGGCCTTGAAGCAACGATTCGCGGGCTCGTTGGTTTTTTGGCTGCCCATAGCCCCTTCGCTCGATCCCCAGGTCATCCGGGAAAAGGCCGCTCCCTATCAGGAGCGGGGGCTTTCCCTGCGGCTGATCTCCGGGGTTTCCCCGGCGGCCCTGAAACGTTCTGATCTGGTCCTGGTGACTTCGGGAACGGCCACCCTGGAGGCGGCTATTTTTGGGGTCCCGATGATCATTGTCTATAAGGTTTCAGCGGTCAACTATTGGATTGCCAAACGATTGATCAAAGTGCCTTATATCGGACTGGTGAACTGGATTGCCGGGGAAAAAATTATTTCCGAATTCGTCCAGGATCAGGCCCATCCGCAGGCCCTGACCGAAGAGGCCTGGCGCTTGCTGAACGACCCGGCCCAACGAGAGGACCTGCGGACGAAAATGGACTTGGTCAGACAAAAATTGGGAGGGCCGGGAGCTTCCCGCCGGGTAGCCCGGATGGCCCTGGAAATGCTGAGCGGATGATGACGGAACGGCTACTCTCTTTAGTCAAACCCTATTGGTTCCGCCTGGTTCTGGCCATGGTCTGCATGGCCGTGGTAGCCGGGGTCACCGCCCTGATGGCCTATCTGGTCAAACCGGTGCTGGACGATATTTTTTTCCAGAAGAATATGGCTACCCTTTCCCTGTTGCCGCCCTTTATTATCCTGCTCTATATCGTCAAAGGAGGGTTCGGTTACGGCCAGTCCTACCTGATGAGCTACGTGGGCCAGCGGATTGTGGCCAACCTCCGGGAAAACCTGTACAGCCACCTGCAGCGGTTGTCCCTTTCTTATTTTGATCGGACCTCCACCGGGCTGTTGATGTCCCGGATCATCAACGATGTCAACCTGATTCAGGGGGCGGTTTCCGGTGCCGTCACCGGGATACTGAAAGACCTGTTTACCATTATCGGTCTGGTGGCGGTCATTTTCTACCGGGACTGGCAATTGGCCGGCTTAGCCATTTTGGTGCTGCCGATCGCGGTGCTGCCGATTGTTAAATTCGGGCGCAAGCTCCGGAAGATCAGCACCCAGAGTCAAAAAACCATGGCGGTCATCTCCATCCATCTCCACGAAACCTTGTCCGGAAACCGGATCGTCAAGGCCTTTGGAATGGAGGACCGGGAAGTGGAACGCTTCCGGGAGAGCAACCAACGATTTTTTGATTTGACCATGAAAGACGTTTCGGTCAAATCCATGTCTTCCCCCATCATGGAATTCCTGGGGGGCATCGGGATTGCCGCCATCATCTGGTATGGCGGCTATAACGTCATCCAGGGGACCTCCACCCCCGGAACTTTCTTTTCCTTTCTGACGGCCCTGTTGATGCTTTACGAACCGATTAAACACTTAAGCGGGGTCAACAACACCATTCAGCAGGGTCTGGCGGCCGCCGTTCGGGTTTACGAGGTCCTGGATCTGAAACCGGAGATTGAGGATCAGGCCGGAGCCGCGCCGCTCCGGGAAGTACGGCAGGGCATTGTCTTTAGAGACGTTTCCTTCCGTTACGACCGGGATTGGGTCCTCCGGCACATCAATCTGGAAGTCCGCTCCGGAGAAGTCATCGCCCTGGTCGGGACCAGCGGCGGCGGTAAAACGACTCTGGTCAACCTTATTCCGCGTTTTTACGAGAGGACGGAAGGGGAAATCCTGATCGACGGCCGGCCGATCCAGTCGTTTACCCAGGCCTCCTTACGCCGACAGATCGGCATCGTGACCCAACAAACCATCCTCTTCAACGATACGGTTCGTAACAATATTCGTTATGGATCGCCCCAAAAAAGCGAGGAAGAGATACTCCAGGCGGCCCGAGCCGCTTATGCCTATGATTTTATCGACCGGCTCCCGGATAAAATGGAAACCCTCATCGGCGAACAGGGGATCCGTTTGTCCGGCGGCGAGCGCCAGCGGATTTCCATTGCCCGGGCGCTACTGAAGGACGCCCCCATCCTGATCCTGGATGAAGCCACTTCGGCCCTGGATTCCGATTCGGAGGCCGAGGTTCAGCGGGCACTGGAAAACCTGATGACCGGGCGGACAACCCTGGTCATCGCCCATCGCTTTTCCACCATCCGCAAGGCCGATCGGATTATCGTCATCGCCGACGGCCGGATCGTGGAGCAGGGAAGACACGAGGAGCTGTGGCAATTGAATGGGGAATACCGGAGGATCTATGAGATTCAGTTCCGGAATAAGGGCGACGAGGATTAACCGGTGGATTGGAAATGGCTGTCGGCAGGGGAGGGGGAAACGGCCTGGGATCAAGGGCTGGAGCAGTTTGCGGAGGCCCCCTATTCCTTGCTCTATGGTTGGCGCCGGGTCTATGAGGAATCGCTGGGTCTCAAGACCTATTATCTCCTGGTCGAAGACCGGGGTCGGGTTCGAGGCCTCTGCCCTTTGGTCCTGATGAAGAGCCCCTGGATCGGCGGCGGCCGGCATCTCATTTCCCTGCCTTACCAGACCCGGGCCGGTTTATGGACCCTCGACCCGGCGCTGCGGGAGGGGATGCTGGCGGCCGTCAACGCCCAAGCGGAAACCTTGAAGGCCGATACCGTGGAATTGCGGGAATTAGAGGCTCTCCAGGACCCCGAGATCCCGGCCAATCAAGAGCATGTGGAAATGATTCTGGAATTGCCGGGTGATTGGAAGGTCTTTGAAAAACAGGTCGGCCCCCGTCTGCGCCAGGCCAGAAAAGCCCGGCAGTCGGGCCTGGTGGTGCGCCAGGGCGTGGGAAAAGAGCTGCTTGAAGATTTTTATCGGGTTTTTTCAATAAGGATGCGGGAACTGTTTTTCCCGGTTTATCCGTTGAGGTTTTTTCAGAAAAATCCTGCAGGTGTTTCCTGATCGCTGCCGATTGCTCTTGGTCTATAAAGGGGCGGTTCCGGTGGCCGGGATGCTCCTTTTCCGTTATCGGGACAGTGTCAGCGCCCCCTATGTAGCCAGTTTGACGGACCATCAAAACGAACATCCGAACCAGTTATTGTACCAGACCGCCCTTCGGGACACCTGGGAGTCGGGGGCCTCTTATTTCAGTTTTTGCCGCAGCCAGTCGGGTTCGGGGACCTATCAATTTAAACGCCAGTGGAAGGCCCAGCCCCGCCCCTTGCGCTACCTCTACCCACGGGACAAAAACGGCGGGAGAGTCCGCTCGATAGGGGAAGCCCGGCAGTCCCTCACCTACCACCTGGCGGCAACGTTCTGGCCTCGACTTCCTTTGTCCTGGACCCAATGGCTGGGGAGCCGTTTAATCCGCCGGTTGGTTATCGCCTGATGGAAAACCAGCGCTTGGCCAAGGTCCTCATTATTATCCCGGCCTATCAGGAGGAAGACAATATCTCCCGGGTGCTGGAAGACATCCGCGCCCACCTCCCCGAGCCTGACATCCTGGTCATCAATGACGGCTCCAGCGATCAGACCGCCGCTCGGGCCAGACAGGCGGGGGTCAGAGTGATTGACCTGCCTTTTAACCTGGGGATTGGCGCGGCGGTGCAGACCGGGTTTCAATATGCCGCGGCCCACCACTACACCGCCGCTATCCAGATCGACGCGGATTATCAACATCCGGCCGAAGAAGCTCCCCGGCTGCTAAAAACCCTGGAGGATCAAAAAGCGGACCTGGTGATCGGTTCCCGTTTCATCGCCCCGACCGGCTACCGGGGGTCCTGGCTGCGCCGTCTGGGCAACCTGATTTTTCAAGGGGCCAACGCCTTGATCGTGGGCCAGCGGATCGTGGACAATACTTCCGGATTCCGGGCCTATTCGGAACGGGCCATCGCGATCCTGGCCAAAAATTATCTGGGTGAATACCCGGAACCGGAATCGATCAGTTACCTGGATGCCAGCGGCTGCCGCCTGGTGGAGATACCGGTCAAGATGCGCACCCGTCCGGCCGGAGTTTCTTCCATCACCCCGATAAAAAGCGTTTATTACATGGTTCGGGTCTTGATCTCCATCCTTTCCTTCAAAAAACGTCGGCGGAGGTAACCCATGAATTTTGTTCTGTTGAAAATCAGCACCCTGCTGCTTTCCTTGTTTCTGTT
This sequence comes from uncultured delta proteobacterium, assembly GCA_963843145.1. Classification (GTDB taxonomy): domain Bacteria; phylum Desulfobacterota; class RBG-13-43-22; order RBG-13-43-22; family RBG-13-43-22; genus CAVQSS01. The sequence goes on along the minus strand of CAWJJC010000005.1, from coordinate 110,017 downwards.
CTTTTGGATTTTTTCCCTGATCCGGCGGAGAAGGCTGATGGAAGAATATTCTTTTTTGTGGATTATGATCGCCGGCGTGTTTTTAGGGTTGTCATTTTTCCATCCCCTGATCGACCGGGTCGCCCATTGGCTGGGGATTGACTACGGCCCGACCGCGTTGTTCCTTTTCTTCAATGTAGTCACCATTTTTATTCTAATTCATTTTTCCATCCAGCTTTCGGACTTTAAGACCAAAAAACGCATCCTGGCCCAGGAAGTGGCTCTGCTTAGGGACCGGGTGGACACGCTTTCCCGACGGGATGGGGATCCGGGCCTATAATCGCTCAGTTATTTTTATTCCGGATGGACTTCGGAAGGGTCAATAAACAAGACAAACATCGAACATCGAACGTCCAACATCGAATGAAAAACAAACATCCAATTCTGGTATTTGAAATCAGACTTTCTTCCAGATCAAGTCTGTTTCTTCATCATTTTTCATTTAACATTCGATGTTGGACGTTCGATGTTCGATGTTCATCTCTGCTCACATCCTGAACGGCATAAATTAGGCGGTAATGAACCTCCTCACCTTTGATATCGAAGACTGGTATCATATCAATTATCCGCGCACCGATTTTGAGCGCTTCGACCGGCAAGAGGACCAGCGCTCGCTGGTGGATCGTCTTCAAGGGATTTTAGCGCTCTGCCGCACGCATCGGGCGAGGGGGACCTTCTTTGTCCTGGGGCGCTTATTGGAGAAGCGCCCCAGGATCGGCGAACTGATCCTGGAGGCCGGACAGGAACTGGCCCTCCACGGGTATGAGCATCATCTCCTGCGGGATCGGGGACCCGAGGGTTTTCGCCGGGACCTGGAAGTCTCGCTCCGGGTTTTCCGGGACCTGGCCGGAAATCCGCCCTTAGGCTTCCGCGCCCCTTCCTGGTCCATCGGGCCGGATACCCTCTGGGCCCTGGAAATCCTCGAATCCTTTGGCCTGGCCTACGACGCTTCCATTTTCCCGATCAAGAATTTTTTGTACGGTATTCCCACCGCCCCGCTGCGCCCTTTTTATCCCCGGGTCCAAGGCCGCTCCCTTAAACTCCTGGAGATCCCGGTGTCGGTCTATGCCTGGGGAACCCGGCGGGTCCCGTATTCGGGGGGACTTTATTTTAATCTCTGGCCCTGGGCGGCTATTCGGTTTTTTGCCCGCCGGGTTCTGCAACAAGGCCGTTATAATTTGTTTTATTTCCACCCCTGGGATCTCTGGCCCCGGCCGAAGCGGTTGATCCGGGAATTGAAGGCCCGCTGGCTGCACCTGCACCCGGGGGATCCCCGAAAAAAGTTTGAAACCTTGCTGGCCCGTTTTCGGCTGCAATCCCTATCCGACGTTTTACCGGCCCTGAAACAGGCGGCCGAGCCGGCGGATCCGCTGGGAGGGTAATGATTTCCAATAACGATCGACCGTATCAATGGGGCTTTTACGCCCTGCTGGCCGGCCACCTGCTCATTTGGCTGTCTCTGGGAATGCTGCTGGACCTGCACCCGGATGAAGCCGACCACTGGGTCTGGTCGCGTTTCCTGTCCTGGGGCTACTACGAACATCCGCCCATGGTCGCTTGGGCGATCCGGTTGTGCACCACCCTGCTGGGGGTTAATCAATGGGCACTGGAAATCGGGTCCCAGGTTCTGACCCTGTTGGTTTTTATCCTGATCTTTCAATTAGCCCGGAGGCAGTTCGGCGTCCGCGCGGCTTTTTTTAGCGTCCTGCTGCTGGAGGCGGCTCCCTTGTATGCCGTGGGCAGTATCATCTTTATCATTGATACGCCCCTGATGGTTTTTTACAGTTGGGCGGCCATGGAGTTTTGGCGGGCTTGGGCCTCAAAAAGCAACGCGGCCTATTATCGGGCCGGAATCGCCTGGGGACTGGCCCTCCTTTCCAAGTTCACCGCCGTTCTGTTTTTGGGAGCCGCCTTTTTGTTTTTGGTGTCTTCGCCGGAAAGACGAAAGGCCTTCCGCAATCCGCACCTCTGGGCCGCCCTGGGTTTAGGGCTCCTTTTGTTTTCCCCCTTTCTCTACTGGAACTATCTGAACGGCTGGATTTCTCTGGGATCGCAGTTGGAAAAAGGCTTGACCGGGGGAAAGTTCGGAATTCAGGCCCTGGCTTTCGTGTTCGGGCAACCCCTGATTCTGGGGCCGGTGTTGTTTTTCCTCCTGGCCGGGGCCTGGACCCGGGCCTGTCGCGGGGGCGGCTGGCGGGATGACCCTTCGGCCTATCTGCTTTTTTTGACCGGGGTACCGTTGCTGGTTTTCACCCTGGCGGCCTTTAAAGGAAAGTACACCGACCCCAGTTGGGGGAACGTCGCCTGGCTTTTCGGGGCGGTCCTTTTGGGAAAAAGCCTGGCGGAAAAGTGGCCCCGGATATCCAGGGTCCGAAAATGGGTAGGGGGAGGGGCGGTGTTTTTGACCGGTTGGTTTCCGGTGATGCTGATCGCCGTCCATATCTTCTTCCCTTACCTGCCGGTCGCCGCCCAACAGGACCGGACCCTGGAAATGAGGGGTTGGAGGGAATTGGGGCAGGGTTTAGGGCGGGAATACGCCCAGGTCTTTCCGAATCAGGAAAAGGTGTTCGTGGTCGCCGACGATTACCAACTGGCCGGGGTCATTTCCTTTTACACGCCCCAGCATCCCTGGCCCTATTCTTTCGGCAAATCGGCGCGCAATATCTGGACTTCGCTGCCCGAGCTGAAAAATCAGGGGGCCCTGCTGGTCTGTTATCAGGACCATTGTCCCCAGGACCGGGAAAAAGCCCGGGGTCTTTTTTCAAAAATCGATAAACTCCGGGAGATCCAGATCTTCCGGAAAGAAAAGGTGGTCAAAACCTTCGAAGTTTTTTATGTTAGGAATTGATTTTCTAGGCAAAGCAACGAAGGATTGTTCGTCTCTTGGGATGGGTGTCCATCCCCTTAAGTAGATTAACTTGAAATCGAGCCTCCGCGGCGGCCGGGTCTCGGCGAAAAGGTTTTCTCCCCCTCAGACTGGACTTTTTCGGTTCTAACCCGGCCCCCGTGTTTTTAAATCTTTCCGGAGGCAGGGCCAGCCTGGGAGGCATCAAAAGTCTCTGAGTTTGGGCCTGCCTTATATAGAGTTAGTAATTTTGGCCCGGATTCGAAGTCCGGAGTACCTTTGGAAAACCTTTTCGCCGAGACCCGGCCGCCTTAGCCAATAGGCGGGGAAACCCACCCCAAGGGGTGAAGCGTCCAAAAAAAACGATGCGAATTATCACCAAATACATCCTTAAGGAAATTCTGACCCCTTTCGGGGTAACCTTGACCGTGTTCACCTTGATTTTTATTTTAGGGAACCTGATGCAGCTCATCGAGATGATCGTTCAAAAGGGGGTCGGAGTCTTCAATATCCTCCGCCTGCTGGGCTATACGCTTCCTTTTTTGATGGTCTATATTATACCCATGTCATTTTTTATCTCGATCCTCTTAGGTTTTTTGCGCCTGGCCAGCGATAACGAGGTCACGGCCTTGAAGGGCTCGGGATTAAGTTTCTTTCAGCTTTTGCCGCCGGTTTTGATTTTGAGCCTCTCCGGAACTATCCTGACCGGGTTTGCGGCCATGGTTGCCCAGCCCTGGGGGGAGCACTCGCTGAAAAATCTCCTGTTTCAGGTCGCCGTAGTGCAGGCCAAGGTCAGTTTGAAAGAACGGGTTTTTTATAACGAATTTAAAGAGCTGGTTTTTTATATTCAGAGGGTGCACGGGGACGGTTTATTGGAAGATGTCTTTATCTTTGACCAACGGGAAAAAGACCTTCCTCAGACGATTATCGCCAAACGGGGGTGGCTGATCCCTAATCCCAAAGAGCGTTCCTTGAACCTGCGACTGGAAAACGGGCATATTTATAACGTTTCTTTGAAATCCAAAAGCGCCCAGACTGTTTTCTTTAAGAGCTATGATCTATTCCTGCCTCTGGAGCAGATCGTCTCGGACCAGGAAAAGAGGGAAAAAAGCGAAACCGAAATGTATCTCCCGGAGTTAAGAGAAAGAATCCGCATAACCTCGCCCAGTGAAAAAAGGTATTATAATTACCAGATCGAATATTACAAAAAGTTCAGCCTCCCTTTTGCCTGCCTGGTTTTGGGCATGATCGCCTTGCCCCTGGGCCTGCAGTCCAAGGTAGCCGGTCGTCCCTGGGCCATTATCCTGGGAGGAGCGGTCTTCTTCATTTACTATTTATTTTTATCCCTGGCCTTCAGCTTAGGGGAGCGGGGGGCGCTGCCGCCGGTTATCGGTCTGTGGTTGCCCAACATTATCGTTGGTCTTATCGGTATTTACCTGTTCCGCCTGACCTATCTGGAAAAAGAGCTCACCGGGTTGACTCGCTTAAGACAGGCGGCGGCCTGGCTAATAAAAAAGGTAAGACGATCCTAACCAAACCTATGTGGATTGTATTAATGTAAAGAAAAAAATGTCCGGCTGGTTTAAGTCATTTTTAACCCCACTGGGGGGCCTGGCCTCGGGAATCTATGGACTGGGTGTGTTTTTACGCCTCTCCCTTTACCGAAGGGGACTGTTGCCGGTTCACCGATTGCCCCTGAGCGTTATCAGTATCGGAAACCTGGTCGTCGGGGGAACCGGCAAGACCCCCCATACGGCTTTAATTGCCGATCATTTCAGACGACAGGGAAGAAAGGTGGTCATCCTCAGCCGGGGGTACGGAGGAGATAAAAGTGCAAAAGGGGCGGTCATTTCCAGTCCGGAAGGAATAATCGGAACCCTTTCAGAGGGGGGAGAAGAGCCCTTTTGGCTGGCAGAACAATTGCCGGGGGTAGCTGTGGTGATCGGGAAAAACCGCTATCAGTCCGGCTTACTCTCTCGGGAACGCTGGGGAGTGGATCTGGCTATCTTGGACGATGGGTTCCAGCATGTCGGTCTGGAGCGAAATGCCGATATACTACTCATTCCAGCCCACGAACCTTTTGGGACAGGGGGCCTGCTCCCTCGGGGCACCCTCCGAGAACCCCGAAATCAGCTCAGCAGGGCCGATGTGGTCATCATCAGCCACACGGAAATGATCGCTGCCAGGGATCTGTCCGCCCTGGAAGGACAGATCAAAGCCCTCCATCCCGGGGTGCCCGTTTTTTTTTCCCGCCATGTTCCCCAAAGGCTCTGGAAATATCCGGAGGGTGAATCCCAACCCTTGTCCTGGTTAAAAGGAAAGCGGGTGCTGGCCTTTTGCGGGCTCGGTCAGCCGGAGTCCTTTCGCCATAGTTTGAAAACGTTGGAGGTGGAATTGGTGAGCTTGAAATCCTTCAGGGATCATCAGGTCTACCAGGAAAAAGACCTAGACCGTCTCCTGGAGGAGGCGGCCTCCTTAAAAGCGGAGGTGCTACTGACCACCGAAAAGGATGCGCTGAAACTTGGGAATTGGCCTGACGGGCAGGCGGAGTTGCTGGTACTGGCCATTGGGGTAGAGATACCCAATAAGAATTTCTGGGATGTCTTGGAAAGCTTCGAATTTCGAATTTAGAGATCTTAACTGATTCATCAAGTGTTAGGGATAAATTTCCAGATAAAAAGGTGTCAGATTCGTCCTCATGGCCGACCCTTTTCGTAAAATTTTAATTCGCTCTACCAACTGGCTGGGAGATGCCTTATTGACCACCCCGGCCATTCATAGTATAAAAACCCATTTTCCCGAGGCTGAATTAGCGGTCCTGGCCCGGCCGGGAGTGGCCCCGGTTTTTGAAACGAATCCCGATGTCCGGCAGGTGATTATTTATGAAAATAAAGGCCGCCATCGAGGGATTCGTGGTAAGTGGCTCCTGGCGAAGGCGCTGAAACAGTTGAATTTTGAAATCGTCGTGCATTTTCCCCATTCCTTTGAGTCGGCCTGGATTTCCTTCTTAAGCGGTATCCCGGTCCGGGTGGGGTATGCCACGGAAGGACGGGGACGGCTGTTGACCCAGGCCAAACCCCTTCCTTTGAGATTCAATGAGCAGCACCAGGTACTCTCCTTTATGCAGCTTCTGGAGGGCTTGGGGATTCGGGAAATTCCAGACCCGGAGAGGCACCCCCTGCGGTTGAGGGTGGCTGAAAAATGGAAAGATGAGGCCGGCCGGCGACTCGCATCCTTTGGTGTCAGACCCGATGATCCGGTGATCGGTCTGGCTCCGGGCGCCCAGTACGGACCGGCCAAGTGTTGGCCGTTTTCGGCTTATGAAAGATTGGCGGAACGAATCCAGCACCAACGAGGCGCTCGGGTTATCCTCTTGGGGGCCGCCGGAGATGCGCTGGGCACTGCACCGGGCGGGAAGGAAATCCCCCAGGGACCCTTTATTAATTTGATGGGCCAAACTTCCCTGGGAGAAGCCCTGGCCCTGGTGGAGCGCTGCCAGGCGGTGGTCAGTAATGATTCCGGATTGATGCACGTGGCGGCGGCTCTGAACAGGCCCCTGATGGCCTTGTTCGGTTCGACCAGCCCGGAAAGGACCGGGCCCTGGGGGAAGACCTCCCGGGTAATCCGAAAGCCGTTTCCCTGCAGTCCCTGTTTTCGAAAAGAATGCCGGGAGGCCCGCTTTTGCATGGAAGCCATCGGCGTGGATGAGGTCTGGGAAGCCCTGAAAGACCTGACCTAAAAAATTTAGATTTTCAGATTAGAACCTTCCGGTATCCAGTTGACATCAATAATTAATAATCAATTATTAATTATTAGCTATCAATAAATGCCTTGTGGCGCCGAGTTCTATTTTCATACGAATAATGAGTCTATTCCGAAAACCGTCCTCGCCTCCCCCTAAGGGCGAAATCAAACGCATCCTCCTGATTCAGCCGAGCCGGATCGGGGATATTGTTTTCAGTTTGCCCACACTGTCCGCGCTGCGCCGGACGTATCCCCGGGCCAGGATCACCTGGCTGGTGGATGACCGCTGCCGGGATCTGGTTGAGGAGGGGCACCCGGACCTGGATGAAGTGCTGGTAGTCCCCTTTAAGGCGATAGAGGAGGCCCTCAAAAAGAGGGCCTGGAAAGGGGTGTGGCAAACCTTTCGTCGGTTAAAAGGGGAGCTGCGCTCCCGATCTTTTGACCTGTCCATCGATCTGCATGGTTTGGCCAAGTCGGCCCTGCTGGTCTGGATGGCCGGGGCCCGCTGGCGGATAGGGTCGGCCAATACCACCGGGATGAAAGAATTGTCCGGATTTTTCTCTCGAGAGATTCCCCCCCGCCCCAATGATCGGCATACCGTGGAAAGAAATCTGCTCGTCATTGATTTTCTGGGAGGACCGACCGACGAGGTCCAATTTCAATGGACGATTTCCGAGACCGCCCAAAATCAGGTTCGGGAAATCCTGGTCTCGGCCGGCCGTCGGGAGCAGGAACGGCTGGTGGTCATTCATCCGGGAGCCGGTTGGCTCTCCCGCCGTTGGCCGGTGGACCGCTTTGCCGAATTGATCAATACCCTGGGATTGACCCCCGGCCTGCGGTTGGCCGTGATCGGGGGGGCCGCAGGCGGCAGCCAGGAAGGCCGTCTGTTCGAAGCGCTTTTTTCCCTGATCCGAGTGCCGGTGATTGATCTGGTCAATCGGCTGAGTCTCAAACAGTTGATCGCCCTGCTTAAGGAAACCGACCTTTTCATCGGCAACGAGGCCGGTCCCATGCACCTGGCCGCGGCTTTGGATCGGCCCGTGGTGGCCATTATCGGGCCGACCCGACCGGAGTTGACCGGACCTTTCGGCAACAAAGCCCGAATCATCCGAAAACCGGTTTCCTGCAGTCCCTGCCGGGAACGCAATTGTTCGGAGTTAACCTGCATGAAAGCCATCGAGGTCAGGGATGTTCTGGAAACGGTCCGGTCGGTTCACGGGTTTGATTGACCCTCAGGGGAGCCAACGGATCCTCATGATCAAGTTGACCTCCCTGGGAGACGTGATCCATGCGCTGCCGGTGGCCTCCCGCCTGAAAACGAGCTTTCCCCGGATCAAGTTATTTTGGGTGGTGGAGGACCGCTGCGCCCCGATTCTGGAAGCCCATCCCCTGTTGGAGGGAGTCGTGGTCTATCCCCGGAAAAAGATTCAAGCCCTTCTGGCCCGGAAGTCCTGGGACGAGGCCTGGAGAGAGTTGGTCCGCTTGCGCCGGGCCTTGAGGGACCTGCGGATTGACCTGTCCATCGATTTGCAGGGGTTGGCCAAATCGGGGCTGATGGCCCTTCTGGCCGGGGCCCCCCGCCGATTGGGCTGCACCGGCTTGAAGGAATTCAGTTATTGGGTTTCCCGGCAGATCCCGGAAGGGGAGGGTTTGCACGCCGTGGACCGCAATCTGAAAGTGGCTGAATTCCTGGGGTGCCCTCCGGGACCCCCGGATTTCCAACTGGGCCTTCGCTCGGAAGAGAGGACCTGGGCCGACCATTTTCTCCAGACCCAAGGGGTGAGGGAAGGCGAACAAATCATCGGCCTGCAGGTGGGAGCCTCCCTGCCCCAAAAATGCTGGCCCCTTAATACAATGGGCCGCTCTGCTGGAGCGCCTTTCCCTTTTGGAAGGGGTTCAGGTGGTCCTGCTGGGGGACGCGCAGGATCGGCAGCGGTTTCTGGGTCAAGTCCCGATTTCCGGCCGGGGAGTCATCGACGGCTTGGGCCGGCTCTCCCTGCGGCACTTGGCGGCAGTGTTGGAAAGATGCCGGCTGGTAGTGGGGTCCGACACCGGACCCCTCCATTTGGCGGTGGCCTTAGGTGTACCGGTGGTGGGGATTTACGGACCTGACGACCCGCGCTTTACCGGACCTTACGGGAAGGGCAACAGGATTCATTACAAAAGATTGTCGTGCAGCCCCTGTTATAAAAAGCCTACTTGCCAGGGACGGTTCGATTGCCTGCAGGCCGTCGAAGCCGCGGAAGTCTTTGAATCGGTCCGGGACCTTTGGGAGGTCGGCGATCGTGTATAGACTGCTGTATGTTTTGGTCATCCTCCTTTCCCTTATCCCCAGGAAGATCGGTTTGTTTCTCGGCGAAGGGTTGGGGACCGGACTATTTCACCTGTTGAAAAGAAGAAGGCAAATCGCTTTTCAGAATGTTACCACGGCATTTGGGGATCAAAAATCCGAAGCCGAACGCTGGAACCTGGTGAAACAATGCTTCCAGGGAATCGGCCGACACTTTTTCGAGGCCGTGTATCTGTTCCGCTACAGTGCCGAGCGCGTCAAAAAATACGTCCGCTTTACGGGGATCGAACACTACCAGGCGGCCAAGGCCCAGGGGAAGGGGATCGCTTTTCTAACGGGCCATTTCGGGTGCTGGGAACTGATGCCGATCAGCTTCGGGTACTTTTTTGAGCCGACCTATGTGATCGTCAAGCCGCTGGATTTCGAACCGGCGGAAAAACTTTCCCGGGCCCTGCGGGAGGTCAGCGGCAACCGAGTGGTATCCAAAGAGCGGTCCATGCGGGTCTTGATTAAACTCCTCAGGGAGAAAAAAAACCTGGGGATCTTGATGGACCAGAACATCGACTGGAAAGACGGAGTCTTTGTCGATTTTTTTGGGCGACGGGCCTGCACCAACAAGGGGCTGGCCCTGTTGGTCCTCAGCACGGGAGCGCCGGTGGTGCCGGGTTTCATGGTCTACGAGGGAAACGGGCACTATCGGTTGGAACTCCAACCTCCGGTGCCCTGGCTGGAGTTCGACGATCGGACCAAGAACATCGAGGAAAACACGGCCCAGTATAATCGGGTAATCGAAACCATGGCCCGCCGCTACCCGGATCATTATTTCTGGGTCCACCAGCGCTGGAAGACCCGGCCCTATCAGCCTTGGCCGAGAGAGGAGCGGTAGGCGCTGAGCGAAAAGAAGATGGAAGATGGGAGAGGGAAGAGGGAAGCAAAAGAAGAAAGAAAAAATGGTGCACAATTCCGCGGGTGAAAGGCCCAAAGAAAGGCCCATTCACCACAGAGGACACAAGAGGAAGAGGGAAGCTGGGAGATCAGGGAAATAATCCCGAGCCAATCAATAATTAACCATTATCAATTGATTATTGATTATTCGTTTTGTCTTTATCAGAAACCGTGATGGAAAAATGGGCAAATAAAAAATTTACGATTCTCCATACCGAATGGTCGGAAGGCTGGGGCGGGCAGGAAATCCGCATCTTGCTGGAAATGAGGGAACATCGACGGCAAGGGCATAAGGTCCAGATCCTCTGCCCTCCTCGAACGAAACTGGCGGAAGAGGCCGGGAAGATGGGGATCGAGGTCATTCCCCACAAGATTAGAAGCGCCTGGGAGCCCGGGTCTGTCCTGCGGATAAAAAATCTGATTCGCGAATTAAAGATCGACGTGCTGCACACCCATAGTTCGGTGGACAGTTGGGCCGGGGGCCTGGCCGGGCGCTGGGCCAGAGTCCCGGTGTTGGTTCGCACCCGTCATATCTCCGTGCGGGTGAGACGGCCCTGGTTGAACCGGGTCTATTATTTGCCCGATGCCATCATTACTACGGGGGAGCATATCCGCCGGGAATTGCTCCAAACCCACAAGATCCCAGCCGAACGGATCGTTTCCATCCCCACCGGGGCGGATACGGGCCGATTCCATGCCCGACCCCCGGACCTGGAATTAAAAAAACGGATGGGGCTGCCGATCGACAGCCCGGTCATCACGCTGGTGGCCGTTTTGAGGGCCCAGAAACGCCACGAACTGGTGATCGCCGCCGCCGCCGAGCTGATCAAGGTTTTCCCCCAGGCCCGGTTTCTTTTTGTGGGGGACGGCCCCGGCCGTGATCGAGTGGAACAGGAAATAAGAAAAGCTCAACTGGAGGATCGAATCCTCATGACCGGCTACCGGGAGGATATTCCGGAAATCCTGTCTTTTACCGATTTAGGGATTATTTCTTCGGTAGCGGAAGGGATCCCCCAGTTTCTCTTCCAGATTATGGCCATGGGCAAACCGGTCATTGCCACCGCTGTGGGCGGGATCCCGGATATCGTCGCCTCCGGGGTAACCGGAATATTGATTCCGCCGGAAGACCCGGCGGCCTTGGTTCAGGCGATGGTTCAGGCGCTACGAGATCCGGAATCGGCCGGGCGCCTGGGCGAGGAAGGCCGCCGGCTGGTGGAAAAGGAATATACGGTGGAAAAAATGGCCGAAAAGGTTTATAGGGTTTATCAGCAGGTCCTTGAAAGGAAGCAAAGAAAATGAAACTATTGATAACCGGGGCCGCCGGATTCATTGGCTCCCACCTGTCCGAGGCGCTACTGGCCCAAGGGCATCAGGTAATCGGGATCGATAACTTTTTGGATTATTACCCCCGCTGGATGAAGGAAGGAAACCTGGAGAGGGTTCGTGCCCAATCGGGGTTTGAATTCATTGAAGCGGATCTCCTGGATACCGATTTGGTCGGTCTGGTAAAGCCCCTGGAGGGTGTCATTCATCTGGCCGCCCAGGCCGGGGTCCGAGCCAGTTGGGGAGAGAACTTTCGCACCTATTCGGACAACAATGTCCTGGCCACCCAACGATTATTAGAGGCCTGCCGGGGAGAAGGGATCAAGAAATTCATCTATGCTTCTTCGTCCTCCCTGTACGGAGATACGGATGACTTACCGATGAGGGAGGAGTCCATCCTGCGGCCGGTGTCCCCTTACGGGGTATCCAAGGCGGCCGGAGAATATCTGGCCTATCTGTATTATAAAAATTTCGGACTGCCGACCGTTGCCTTACGGTTTTTCACCGTCTATGGGCCCCGCCAGAGGCCGGACATGGCCTTCCATCGCTTTTTTAAGGCCGGGATGGAGGGGAAACCGCTGGTGGTCTGGGGGGATGGGGAACAGTCCCGGGATTTTACCTTTATCGACGATATCGTCCAGGGCTGTCGGCGGGCGCTGGAGGCCGGGCGTGACGGCTCCGTCTATAATATCGGGGGAGGGAGCCGCCGGACCTTGAACGAGATTCTGGAAGCCATGCGCCGGATCACCGGAAACCCCCTGGAAGTAAATTACCAGCCGGTTCAAAAGGGGGACGTGCGCCATACCGGGGCCAGCCTGGAGAAGATCAAAAAAGAATTGGACTACAATCCGGAAGTTTCCATGATGGAGGGATTGGAGCGGGAGTGGGAGTGGGTGCGGGAAATTTACAATAAATGAAAAATGCAAAAGGTCGAAAAGAGATGGTTTCCCTCTAACCAGATAAACGAAATAAACCATATAAACCAAATGAACCAATAAGGAGTCATCATGGCCATAAGCAAGGAATTACTGGAGATCCTGGCTTGCCCCAAGTGCAAGGGCGATATTTATTTGAATGAAGCCGGGGATGGACTTATTTGTAAGAAATGTAAACTGATTTACGAGATCAAGGATGACATCCCGATCATGCTCATCGAGGAGGCCAAACCCTCCGAAGGCTGAAGCACTTGCCAACCCTGACCTTCTGATAATGCCGGGCTCTGAGCGGATTGTTGGGACTCACATATTATTATATTGAGAATGCCTTCCTGGTCATGGGGGATTAGGGAAATACTCCCCTGACTTTGTTACGTATAACACCTACTACTCCTCCATCGGGACTTTTCAAAGAATCAGCGATTATCGTTTAAAGTACGCACAATTCGGTTGTCCTTGGGTTGGTAGAACACCCTGGACTCGTTCGGGAGATAGTGGCACTCGTGACACTCGAATTAAAGATGAGGGGAACACTGTCTCGGCAGAACAAAAAATGTTTTTGTTCGCCCCACATCTTGGCTCACTGCTATCCCGTCGGGAAGGTGACCGGTTTCAGAGGCCTGTTAGGATTTCCAGAACCCTTCAAAGATTTCCTCAATATATGGAGGCCCTATTTATCGTTTCAGTCTTCTTTACTATTCCCTTGTTCAACCAGGACGAGACCTTTTTTTTGTATGATTTGACGTCGACCTATTTTGAAGGGCAAGCGGCGGCCAATCCGCAGGCCCAACGGGGCTATTCGCGCGATCAGCGGCCGGATTGCAAGCAGGTGGTGGTCGGGTTGGTGCTGGATCGGGACGGGTTTCCCAAGGCCCATGAGATCTTCGCGGGGAACTGCCAGGACCGGAGTACCGTGGAGGCGATGCTGGACAGTTTGGAGCAGCGCACGGGAAAGAAGCCGGGATCGACCGTAGTGGTTGATCGGGGCATGGCCTATGAGGAGAATCTCCGTCAGATCCGCGCCCGGGGATTACATTATATCGTTGCCGGCCAACGCCTGGTTGGCTGATTTTGAAGACGAGGAGGGCTGGGAAGAAGTCCGGCGCCAACCTTCCCTGCGCAATCCTTTTCAGCAGAAATCCCGGGTACAGATTAAACGGCGATCGCTAGGCGATGAGGTCCTCATTCTTTGCCGCAGCGACGGGCGGGAGGAGAAAGATCGGGCTATCCGGGATAAGCAGGAAAAGCGTTTCCTGGCCGATCTGGAGCGGTTACGGCAACGAGTGGCCCGCGGCCGCTTACAGCAGCCGGATAAGCTTCATCAAGCCCTGGGTCGGCTGAAAGAGCGCTATCCCCGCGTGGCCCGTTATTATCGGCTTGACTACGAGGCCGCGTCTCGACAGGTGATCTGGCAGGAAGAAGCAGAGAAAAAAGCCCTGGCGGTCCGCCTGGATGGCAGCTATCTGTTGAAAACGGACCGCCAGGATTTGACCGCCGATGAAATTTGGCGCACCTATATCCTCCTGACCCGGGTCGAAAGCGCCTTTCGTTCCCTGAAGAGCCCCTTGCTGGAGCGTCCCATTTTCCATCAAATACAGAATCGGACCCAGACCCATATCTTCTTATGTGTCTTGGCCTACCATCTGCTGGTGGCGATCGAGAAGCGTTTCCTTGATCAGGGCATCCATACTTCCTGGTGGACGCTTCGTCAAACCCTCAGTTCCCATCAGGTCGCTACCATTGTGTTGCCCATGAAAATGGACTTGGTGCTCAAAATCCGTAAGGGGTCCACCCCGGAACCCCAACACAGGGAAATCTACAGGACCCTGCAAATTCCAGCGGAGGTTATGCAACCGATCTAAATGTGGCGCCGAAATAGCGAAAAATAGTAACGCAATAATCGGTAACTCGCTGAATTTACTAATTCCTTAATCTGAAAATGCGGAAGTTGGGCTAGCGGGCAACCGGAGGGTGATGGTGGACAGACTGCGTCAAGTACGGGAGACCGTTAAGACGACCGACGAGCGGATCCGGGAGACTAAACGGAAATTTGATTTTTCAGGCCTTATACCCCTGACGGACGAGGACGATTCCGGCAAACATAGCCCAATTCTTCATCCAAGGATTTAGCCAGGTCTCCAGCCTCTTCCAAAACCTGAAGGACCATGAAGGCATAAGGCTGCGCAGGCTTACACCCCCGGAAAGCAAGTAACAAAAGGGCGTACAGGGATGGACGATCTTGATCCGCCATTGAGGAAATTCCCTATCAAACTGTTTCCTATCCCTCTGAAAGACAATCCAAGCCAAAGCGTCGTTTGCGCCGGAAAGCCGGCCGATGGGTGTAAATCCCCATTCCCGGACCTTAGGGTCAAAAGGCTCATGGTGAAAACGTTTATAAACCAGACAGGACCAGGGGGTAACCCAGGGTTCAAGCATGGCAATTACCCCACCAGGTCGCACACAACGGGCCGCCTCGGCGAAGAAGGCCTTTGGGCGAGGCAGGTGATGAAAGACATTGGTCATTAATATTCCTTTCAATGAAGAACTGGCAAATGGTAGCTGTTGGGCATCGAAAACAGCATCCACATAAGGTGTAAAAAAAATTTCCGAAGCGATCAGGTGGGGAAGAAACTCCTTCAAAAACCCCCCTCCGGATCCCAATTCCGTAACCGGTCCCGTGGGAGTATCCTGCAAAGCGGCGGCGAGCCAGGCATACCATTCCTGATAAATCTTTTTAAGAAAAGGTTTCTCCAGAATGATGCGTCTGTGCATAATAGTGGTTTCGGGAGCGTCTATCTCCAGATTAAGGGCCAATGGATGGCTGAAAAGGGTTTTTAACATGTGTACTAGCCCTTATTTGAATTTTTCGACAATCAAACGAACTTCATCCGTTTGGCGGCAAACAAGACCATGCGGAGCAGCAACCATCCATGGCTCAAACGATTTATATTGGTCGTGCCGTATCGACGCTCCCGGTATCGAATAGGCAAATCAACAATTTTCATATTCAGCCTGGCCGCCCCGAACAGGAGATCAAAATCCCCGAAGGGATCAAAGTCGCCGAAGAAGGAACGGTTGGCAGCAATCTGCTCATAGTCTTTTTTCCAAATAACCTTGGTTCCACACAGGGTGTCCTTGATCGGTTGGCCAAGGAGCCAGGAGAAGGCTAGGCTAAAAAACTTGTTTCCGACGATATTAAAGAAACGCATGGCTTGATCTTCCATGGGGTAAACCAAGCGTACCCCGTTGACAAATTCTCCCTTTCCGGAAACCAGGATGTCATAGAATCGAGGCAGAGTTTCCGGAGGAACGGTTAAGTCCGCATCCAGGATCATTAGAATCTGGCCGCTGGCTTCAGCAAAACCCAATCGGACGGCATCACCCTTTCCTTCCCCTGTTTGTCTGAATACTTTACAATGTCGATTTGGAAATTCAATCCTGATCCGCTCAATGGCTTCATAGGTATCATCTTTGGAATGCCCTTCCACAAATATCAGTTCAGTCCCTTGGCCCATCTCGGGTGTACGTTCAAAGATTTCCTTAATGTTACCTGATTCATTCCGGGCTGGGACGATCACCGATACTAACGGGGCCTTCGAGCAGTTCTGCTGCCTGGGAACCTCTGTCGGCCGGGCTACGATGAAGTGGGTCAGGGCGGCAAAGTAAAAAGGCCACAATTTTACCAGAAAGCGGTTGGCCAATCCCGCTAAGAAAGGAATCCTCAAGGGCAAGAGGATCTCTTGCCGGTGCTGAACCATCTCAAACCCTGTCAATAGAAACAGGTTGACAATATCCTCGACGGTTAACCAGTTCTGACTTAATTTGGGATTGCTAAGACCCAGCATTTGAGTTAAGGCCAGCGGGATCTCCCAAAGTCGGTTATATGTATTGAGGATCAAGCGCGTCTTGGGATGAGTCAGGGGTTTAAGCCGTTCTAAGACCATTTGGACATCCCAGAGATCATTGACGAGATCGGAAAGTATTATGATATCAAATTGTTCATCCAATGATAATTCATGGGCATCGGCCTGGATAAAACGAAGCCCGGAATATCTTTGGGAGGCCTTCTTTACCATCTCTTCCGAGAAATCCACACCAACTCCCTTGGCAGGTTTCAACGCAGCTAATAATTTGCCGCCGGCACAGCCTATTTCAAGAACCCGTAAACCGGGTGGAACCATCAGAGTATAATAGTGAATTAGCTGATTCTGATAAAATCCCCCCATTCCTTTCCATCGGTCCAGTTTCCGAGAGACCATATTCCAATGGAAAACACGATCCTGCTGATAACGCCGGGCGGTTGAGTCTATCTGCCTTGCTTCTGTTGTCTTATTAATCATGATGCCTCTTTCAAGAACGAATGACCTATCCCCGGAAGAGTCCCGGATCATCTACCACCCCAAAGACAATCGACAAGAAAAAATCTTCGACGCCTTAGATCGGCTGGCCGCCTTGACCGCTCATCTCTCCGATCAGAGAGAACAAATGGCACGAAACTATGGTTTTTATAGTAATGTCTCTCGGGGGGCTTCGTCAAAAGGAAAATAAGGATGCACCCATCCCCTGTACCATAGAACCAGAGGAGAACGCTATACCCAACCGAAATTGGGCTCGGCTGATTCAAAAGATCTATTTTGAAGAATCCTTACTTCTTCCTGTTTCCCAGACTTTTTTCTCCTTGACCCAACCTTTTCCTTGCCCTATATTCTCTCCAAGGATAGGCAAGTTCGTGTCAAAGATTCTCTGTGGGGAATTTATGGCTATTCTGAGATGGCAGACATGGTGGCTATTTTTTCCGCAAGCTGCTATATTTTTTGCATTGATATGGGTACCCGCATTCCGTCCAATTTTTCTTAGGTCCGCCTCTTATTATCTGACTCTTACCGCTGTTCTTTTTTGGTGCGTCTCTGCGTACCGGGCGGCCCGTCATCTGAATTTTTCCCTGACAGTTTTCTTGAAGGACCACTACTGGAGCCTGTTGCTCATCTTTGTTCTGGTTTGCGGATATTTTTGGGTCAGCCCCCCCGAATTCAAGGTTTTGAGCGATGAGACAAATTTCGTGGGGGTTTCTTGGTCCTTCGCTTTCAGAAAAATTTTTGCAGTTCCAGAGATTGGCCGTTATTTTTTCAATCATTTGAACCCCGAGGTTTTCTCCTTCGATCGTCGGCCGCCATTGTTCCCTTTCCTGGTTCAGGTCCTTCATATCTTGACGGGTTATCACTATTGGAACTCGTTTCTTCTCAATTTTCTTCTTTTTTTCGTCTCCGCCGCGACGGTATATCTCTTATTTGGCCTGAAGTACGGGCGAATCTGGGGAATCAGCGGGGTGTTCCTTGTTTTTTCGATTCCTTGTCTCCTCCAATCCGAGACGTCCGGTGGCACTGAGCCGCTTTTTCTGACGTTGTTCGCTATGTCCATCGCCCTATTGGTCGCGTTTTTAAGCAAACCTTCGACACCATTGTTTAACGTCTTATGGCTGACCGCGCTCCTTATAGGACTCAGTAGAAGCGAGGGGCTGTTAATCCCCCCATTCTTGTTCCTTCTGTTGCTCGCCTTTCAGAAGTTACGTGGTGCAGATTTATCTAGAAATCTTTTCTTTGGGCTAAGCCCTCTTTTGATTTCGCCATCCCTTGTGCAGCTATTCGTGGTGAGTCGTACTTCGGAGCAGTGGACCGATCATGTTTTCCACCCACGGTTCATTATCCCAAACTTAGAGGCCTGGCGCTCTGTATTGTCTGATGGTGGTTGGTTCTACTCCTATCCTACCGCGCTGCTGGCTTTGTCGTTGCCGGCAGTTGCGTTTCTGATCTTTCAACTTGTCTCTAAACAATCAAAGCTAACGGCTGAGGGTCGAATTGCGTTTATTTATATTGCGATGATCGGGGCGGGCATGTTTTTTATAAACACTATGTATTTTTGGAGTAAACCCAATCGACCCGAATGCGCGCGGATGTATATTTTGCCCATTTCGATATTGATCCTGGCAATTCCCGTAGCGGCCGCCTATTTTCGCAAGATTTTTTTACATCCGCAGATTTTGTTACTATTTACCATTCTAACCTTTATCTATTATGAGCCCCTGGGACAAGAAAACCTTTTTCCAAAAAGCATGGAGTGGTATCGGGCTCACAAGATGATCGTGGATTTTCTCAATCAGCGGCAGGCTGCTCATGAGATTCTCTTGATCACTGAAACCCCAAGCCAATATCTGATCTACAATTTGGGGGCAATTTATTTTCAAACGGCAAACGCTGAAAAATCCCGTATTTTGAACGAAATGAACCGTCATCTTTACCGGCAGATTTACGTTGTTCAGGAGATCAGATATGATACAGGCAATCCAACCCAGGCCACATCCCTCGAACAGGATTTCGTCTTGCAGACGCTTAGTGAAAAACAATATACCGATCACTCGTTCCTAAGATTCTCGAGGGTGGACTGGAAGGGGACCTCTTAAGGCAACTTAAGGCGCTCAAAGGGAAAATGGGGAATTGCGGTGGACGCCAAAAACAACTTGACAATTTTTTTGTTCTGGTTCACTTTATAGAAAGTGAGTGGTTATCTGACACCCAATGGATACCAAAAGTACGGAAACGCAGGAAAAATAACGGGCAATAATTGCCACCGAAGTGGTAAACGAGTGCGGAATCCTGACCCAAGCAAGAAATCCACGATACAATCCAAACCAGCATCCATGGAGGTAAGTTATGGAAAAGAAAAGTGAGAACAAGTACGAATCTCCGACCGTGGTCTTCCTGGGTGAGACGGCCAGAGGGAGCGGAGCGTGTCAAGCTGGAAGTGGAGTAACGGGAACGGGGACTGGAACGGGAACGGCGACGGGAACCGGGACTGCAACCGGGACGGGGACGGGAACCGGGACGGGGACGGGAACGGGGACGGGAACCGGGACGGGGACGGGAACGGGGACGGGGACGGGAACCGGGACGGGGACGGGAACCGGGACGGGGACGGGAACCGGGACGGGGACGGGCGGCGGAGGACGTTGCACTTGTGGTGGCGCTCCAACAGGCACATTCCTTGATTGCAGTGCGGGTTCGGACGTAACTCGGGATTGCGTTGCAGGTCCTACGGCAAGTCGAGATTGCACGCAAGGTGATTGCGCGCAAAATGATTGCACGGCCGGTCTTGCTGCTACAGGGACGACTTGCTCGGCAGGCCCGTCGCTTGTTTGATAGGTGATTGCACGGCCGGCAGCAGCAGGTAGGAGAACGCACTTCGGCTGCCTGACACGCTAACGCTATTTTCAGCGATTATAATTTTTCCAAGCCGAAAGCAGCGTTATGGCGAGGATGTTCCGGAACGATCGCTCGAGATTGACGGGACTCATGTCTTTGACGGGATTTCAGGCGGCTTCGTTGCCACTAAGGTAATAAATAGAGGAAATGATCCATGAAAAAAACGGATAAACCGATTGCCAATCCCATCGTTGTGCTCCGGGAGGAGTTCGACGACTGGGCCGTACTCTTCAATCCCGATACGGCTGATGCCGTGGGAACCAATCCTGTCGGTGTAGCGGTATGGAAACGGATGGACGGCAAGAGAAGCATCGAGGATATCGTGACGGAGATCAAAAACAAATTTGAAGAAACTCCGGAGGCGGCCTTCGCAAGAGATCGCCGCCTTCGTTGACACGCTGCTTGAAAACGGGTTTGTGGGGCTGGAACTGGAGAGAAGAATGACGGATGCCTGAGGAACTCAAGAACAAGATAGAACCCACCGCGTCAAGGGTGATGCGTACCCCGCGCAGCCTGATCATGGAAATCACCGCCCGCTGCAATCTGCGCTGCCGTTACTGTTACTTCTTCAACAATCCGGCTGTCATTTATCGAGACCTGCCTGCGGACGAGTGGCTCAAGTTTTTCGACGAACTGGGGTCGCTCGGCGTGATGAAAGTCATCCTGGCCGGCGGAGAGCCGTTTATCCGGGAGGACCTGCCCGTACTCCTTGAGGGTATCGTTCGCAATCGGATGCGCTTCTCCCTGTTGTCCAATGGCGCGCTGATAGGCGATGAGATCGCCGCCTTCATCGCCCGCACAGGGCGCTGCGAGTATGTCCAGGTATCGGTGGATGGTTCCTGCGCAGAAGTCCACGACTCCTGTCGCGGGCAAGGCTCTTTTGACGGCGCGATACGCGGCATCCGTACCCTGCAGCGCCATCGGATCAGCGTGGCCGTGCGTGTCACCATTCATCGGAATAACGTGCATGATCTGGAGAGCATCGCTCACTTCATTCTGGACGAGCTGGGCCTGACGGATTTTGGGACCAACGCTGCGGGGTATCTGGGCAGTTGCTGCCTGAACGCGGAAGATGTGCTGCTGAACAAGCAGGATCGGCAGACAGCCATAGCGACCTTGTTGCGCCTCGCGGAGAAATACAACGGACGCATCTCGGCCAACGCCGGTCCATTGGCTGAAGGGCGCATGTGGCGCCGGATGGAAGAGGCCCGGGCACAGGGCCAGCCGGCCTTTCCCCATGGGGGCCGCCTCACCGCCTGCGGCTGCCCGAGCAACAAGATCTCCGTGCGCGCCGATGGCGCAATCGTTCCCTGCAACCTGTTAGCTCATGTCGAATTGGGGCGCATCAATCATGATTCTCTGGCAGAAATATGGCAAAACAGCCCGGCTCTGAACCAACTCCGCAACCGACATACGATCCCGCTGGCCGGGTTTGAGTGGTGCGCCGGCTGTTCCTATATCCCCTATTGCACAGGCAACTGTCCCGGATTGGCCTACGCCCTAACAGGCTTAGTTGACCATCCCAGTCCGGATGCCTGTTTGCGACGCTTTCTTGAGGAGGGGAGCACGATTCCATGAGCCTGCCGAGCGGCATGAAACAGCAGAAGGCGGGACGGACTGGAATGCCCACGATCAACACGTTGTATTTCTATTTGACCGGAGGGTGTAACCTGGCCTGCCGCCATTGTTGGATGGGTCCCCGGTTCGACCCCGCAGGCAACCATTATCCCCCCCTGCCGGTGGAGTTGTTCGAGACGGCCATCCGCGAAGCCAAGCCGCTGGGGCTGAGTGGTGTCAAACTTACCGGTGGCGAACCGTTGTTGCATCCCCACTTCACGCGTTTGCTGGAGATTGTCCGGCGTGAAGAGTTAAAGGTGATCATCGAGACCAATGGCCTGCTGTGCACGCCGGAGATCGCCGCTGAGATCGCCAAATCTCCCAACCGATTCGTATCCGTAAGTCTCGACGGAACGGATGCAGCGACCCACGAATGGATACGCGGGGTACCGGGAGCCTTTGAAGCGGCCCGACAGGCGGTGCGCAACCTTGTGGCCGCCGGCACCAGGCCGCAGGTGATTTTCACGGTGATGCGCAGCAATGCTCCTCAAGTGGACGCTATGGTGCCAATGGTCGAGGAACTGGGTGCGGCCTCACTCAAGTTCAACGTGGTGCAGCCCACCGCACGAGGTGAGAAGTTGCATGAAAACCAGGAGAACCTGAACGTCGCCGACCTCATCGCCTTGGGACGGCATTTGGAACAGGAACTGGCGCCAAAAACCAAGTTGAAGATCTTTTTTCATCACCCCCAGGCCTTTAAAGCGCTCCACAGCATCGCCAGAGGGGAGGGGTGTAGTGCCTGCGGAATCTTCGGCATCCTGGGCGTCATCGCCAGCGGACACTATGCCCTGTGCGGTATCGGCGAACAGGTTCCGGAGCTGGTCTTCGGCGAGGTGGGGAAGGACCTTTTGGAAGGGGTCTGGCGGGAAAACGCCATTTTAAAAGCGCTGCGGGAGGGAATGCCCGAGCGACTGGAAGGGGTCTGCGGCCGCTGCCTGATGAAGCAGCGCTGCCTGGGCTCTTGCGTTGCTCAGAACTACTACAGCAAAGGAAGCCTGTGGGCGCCATACTGGTTCTGTGAACAGGCAGAAGAAGCGGGACTCTTTCCAACTTCACGTCTGACAACAAGCCCCAAACAGTCTCCACCGGTCACTCTCGGCCATGCCGTTAAAGAAAAATAACGGGAATATCTCCGGGGCCCCGTTCTTCGCTGCTTATGTCGGCCCCTCCATGAATCCGACTCTGCGCGAGCCGGAGATCATGGAGATCAGTCCTTATGACGGCAGGCCCTTGCGCGTTGGCGATGTGGCCTTTTTTCTGTCACCGGAGTCTGATCAGCCGGTCGTACACCGTATTATACGCGTGACCCCCGCAGGACTATCCACTCTTGGGGACAACAACTCCCACGAGGATGCTTTTCTCTTGCAGTCGAAGAGTATTAAAGGCCAGGTAGTGGCCGCCTGGCGTGGTCAGAAACGGCGGAAGATCGCAGGCGGGGTACAGGGCCGGTTGACAAGCCGCTGGATTCGTTGGCGACGTCTCTTTGACCGTAGGCTGTCTCCTCTGCTGCATCCCTCCTATCGTGCTCTTTCTCACTGGGGGGTGATCGCCCGGTTGTTGCCTGCTCCCTTCCGGCCGCGAGTCGTCGTCTTCCACGCCCGAGGCCGTGATCATTTTCAACTTTTGCTGGGCCAACGTATCATCGGGCGTTACGATAACTACAAACATCAATGGCAGATCCAACGGCCATTTCACTTGTTTGTGGATGGCCAGGCGCTTCCCGGGCAGCAGGATAAGGACCGATCGAACCGGCAAGTTTTTTTTGAACGGCAACGAACGAGGAACCCTCTGCGGTCGCAGGGAGTGTGGTCTGACCTCGTGCTGGCTGATGGAAGCCGTTGGGTAATTGAGGCCGGGGACGAGGAGGCTGCCCCCCGCGTTGCCCAATTGGGATGCGCGATGCAGTTACGCACGACCTCGGGCGCGATCGAGCCTTCCCTTGACGACCATCTGTGCCGACTTCTCGTTCGGGTTGACGCGCACCCGTCCGTGGCGAATGGTTATGTCTCCTCGGCATCAAAAAAAGACGGCGTTGTGGTCTGCAATCTTAATCCTGGCGATCGCTCTAAGGAGGCGCACAGTAATCTTGTGAGAATATCGCTCGTCCTGGCTCGCCAGGCGCAGGCCCGCGGAGGAGTCCTCATACACGGTGCGCTCGCTGAATGGAACGGCGGGGGAGTGATCCTGGCCGCGCCGGGCGGGACGGGAAAGACCACGGCCAGCAACCGGCTCCCGGCCCCGTGGCGCTCGCTGTGCGACGATACCACGCTGGTGGTACGAAATCCGCAAGGAAACTACTGGGCCCACCCCTGGCCCACCTGGAGCCGTTTCCAGGACGGAGGGCCGGGCGGCGCCTGGGAGGTGCAAAAGGCTGTGCCGCTTAAGGGCATCTTCTGCCTGGCCCGGGCGGCTGAAGACCGGGCGGAACGAATAGGCCCGGGTCAGGCGGTCAGCCTGCTCGGGGAGTGCGTGGGACAGGTCTCATCGTTCATGGCCAAGGGCCTGCACAGAGAGGAAATCCGCATTCTGCATCGGGAACGGTTTTTTAACCTTTGCGCCTTGGTCCGGGTCATACCCGCACACGTGCTTCACATCAGTCTGACCGGCGCTTTCTGGCAGGTGATCGAACAGGCGATTGAAAAAGGCTCCGGTGAGGAAACGCAGGAAACGATCAGTAAGAATGCGTAAGAATCAAAGCCGCAGAAGGCTGGATGATCCCTGGCAATGATTAAAGAACGGGCGGCGGCGCTCAAGCAGAAAATTCAACGCGCCCTGCAGCTTCGTCGCGCCGTACGATTTGTCTGGCAGAGCGCGAAAGGGTTGACCCTAGCGAACGGGGTTCTCACTTTGCTCCAAGGGGTATGGTCGTTACTCCCCCTTTATCTCATGAAGCTCATGGTCGACGCCGTGACCGCAGGGGTGGCGGCCCCTGACAAAGGAGTCGTTCTCAGACAGGTGCTGTTGCTCGTTGGCTTGATGGGTGCAGCGACCCTGTTTGCTTCTGTGATGCGCTCGGCAGCGGGACTGGTCAGTGCCTGGCAGGCTTTTATCGTCACGGACCACATGAATGACGTTCTCCTCGCCAAGTCTGTTGAGGTTGATCTGGAGTATTACGAGAGTTCGCAATACCTTGACACCCTTCATCGCGCCCAACACGAGGCCCCCTTTCGGCCTATCAGTATCGTAAATGGTTTAACGCAGATTGGTCAAAACGGAATCTCGGTGCTGGCGATAGCAGGATTGCTCTTGTCCTTTCATTGGATGATCGCGACAATCCTGTTCATTGCCGTCTTTTCCGGCGCCGCCGTGCGATTCAGATATACCGGCAAGATGTATCGCTGGCAACATGACCAGGCTTCCACGGAACGGCAATTCGGCTATCTCAGTTGGATGCTCACCAACAGCAGTCACGCCAAGGAAATCCGCCTGTTTGACCTTGGACCGCTGTTCATAAGCCGGTTTCGCGAGGCCCGCCGGAAACTTCGCCAGGGAAGACTGGACATCATGTGGAGGCGTTCCAGCGCTGATTTGGCGGCCCAGACCATTACAACCGCGGCTATCTACGGGTCGCTTTCTTATCTCGCTTATCAGGCTACGTCTGGGAAGATCACCTTGGGTGATCTGGTGATGAATTATCAGGCCTTTCTGCGCGTACAGGGTTCTCTTCAGGGGATATTGGGCAGTCTGGCAGGCCTGTATGAAGACAACCTGTTCCTTTCCAATCTTTATGAGTTCCTGGCGCTAAAACGGACAGTCGTCGAACCGGTTCAGGCCAGCCCAGTACCCCAACCGATGAAACGCGGTATCGTGCTGAGCCATGTAAGTTTTCAGTATCCGGCAGGCACGAGAAAGGTTCTTGAGGATATTTCTCTCACCATCCAGCCGGGAGAAATGGTGGCTTTGGTGGGGGAAAATGGCTCGGGCAAGACGACTTTGATCAAGTTGTTGTGTCGATTGTACGATCCTACAGGCGGGACCATTACCATTGACGGGATAGGTCTACCCCAGTTTGAAACCAAAGCGTTACGACACGAAATCGCTATTATTTTTCAGGATTATGTACACTACCATCTGACGGCCCGAGAGAATATCTGGCTTGGGAATACGGTCCTCCCGCCCGATGATGAACAGGTCATCGCCGCTGCGCGTCGCTCGGGGGCTGATGGCGTCATCAGCGGGCTGCCTCATGGGTATGATTCGATTCTGGGAAAGTGGTTCGAGGACGGGGAGGAACTTAGCATAGGGGAGTGGCAGAAAGTGGCCCTGGCCCGCGCCTTCGTGCGCGATGCTCAGATCATTGTCCTTGACGAACCGACAAGCTCTATGGACGCGAAGGCGGAATATGAGGTCTTTCAGAAGTTTCGCCAACTGGCGTCCGGTCGAACCGCCATCCTGATCAGTCATCGTTTTTCCAATGTCCGCCTGGCTGACCGCATTTATGTGCTGAAACACGGAAGGGTCATCGAAGGCGGCACTCACGAAGAATTAGTAAAACGCCAGGGGGTTTACGCTGACCTTTTTGAGAGGCAAGCCCGGTCCTATCGTTAGCCGCAGGGACTGGAGGACTTAGTATGGAAAAAAAAGAGAGGGGCCGACTTATATGCGATTTTCTTTCAGGTAGAAGAATACCAGAAGCCAGGCTGGGAAAATTATCTTCGGCTGATGCGGAGAGTCTGGTAGATTGTGCGCTGCGTTTAAAAGTGGGGGGATTGTTCTTTCGAGAAATAAAATCCCGTAACATTTCGACTGAGCTTATCCCCATTGAGGCCAGAAACAGACTCAGGGACGTATACCGAGATGTTGCGACTAGGAACACGAGCCTTTTTTTTGATGCCTCAATAGTTCTTAAGTCTCTGACCGACAACCGACTGCCGGTCATTGCGCTCAAAGGTCTCTCGCTTGCAAAAAGCATCTATGGGGATATTGCTTTAAGGCCAATGGTTGATATGGATCTTTTAGTGAAAGAAGAAGATCTGGTCAGGGCTGGGCGGATACTACTGACTCTAGGCTATAAACAGGATTTTCCTGCCTGGGAGAACACATTAAAGATTATTCATCATCTGCCGCCTTTTGCGAATAATAGAGGGACGATAATAGAACTTCACTGGAATATAGTGATTCCGAATAGACCCATTAAAGTAGATCTTGACGGGTTGTGGGAGAGAGCGTGTCTTATCAAAGTGGATAATGTAGAGGTCCGCGCTTTGTCTCCGGAGGATTTATTTTTTCATTTGTGTATCCATGCTTGCGACAATCTGGAGACCGGATTAGATTTGATTCCTTTATGTGATATCGCCAGATTGATAAAAACATCCGCAGATAAAATCGACTGGCAAGTACTAATTGAGAGGGCCATCCGGTGGGGCGGCCAAAAGTGTGTTTACTTGATGTTGCTTCTCGTCCAGGAATTGCTGGGAGCGGCGGCGCCGGAAAACATAATGTCGGCGATAAAGCCCGATGATTACCAGTCTGTTTTTTTTGATGAGGCCCTGGAACAAATTTTTGATATAAGCCCGTCAGATCAGTATATTGGAATTAGAATCGGCTCACTTTCAAAGATAAAAAGAGTTAAAGGGATTAAAGGTAAAGTCCTGGCTGTGTTAAAAAAAGCTTTTCCGCCAAGGGAGTATATGGCCCGCTTCTATCCAGTGTCGGTGTCTTCGCCGAAGATATATCTGTGTTATTTATTGCGACTAGGCCGCCCGATAGTCTGCTATACTAGTATGCCTCTTCGGCTATTCCGCCGTGATCAATCGGTTCTAAAAGCGGTCCATCAGGCGCATCGGGGGAGAGAGGTTTCTGCCTGGATGTTTTCATCATCAGGGCTGCGCGGAGAATAAACTCTAAAAATGGTGATAGCTTTACTCGCCTGGATTTCCACGGGCAACTATTGACCTAATAATCCATAGGGGGGCAATGCTCCCTGGTGGTAAGCGGCGCTGCACCGGTTAGCCGCTTCGGCCGGGTCGATTTCCCGGATTCGCTGCCGCAGGGTCTGCAAAGTTACTATTTACCATTCTAACCTTTATCTATTATGAGCCCCTGGGACAAGAAAACCTTTTTCCAAAAAGCATGGAGTGGTATCGGGCTCACAAGATGATCGTGGATTTTCTCAATCAGCGGCAGGCTGCTCATGAGATTCTCTTGATCACTGAAACCCCAAGCCAATATCTGATCTACAATTTGAGTGAAAAACAATATACCCATCACTCGTTCCTAAAGAACGGAAACGGAGAAAAAATAACGGGCAATAATTGTCACCGAAGTGGTAAACGAGTGCGGAATCCTGAATCAAGCAAGAACTTCACGATACAATCCAAAGCAGCTTCCACGGAGGTAAGTTATGGAAAAGAAAAGTGAGAACAAGTACGAATCTCCGACCGTGGTCTTCCTGGGTGAGACGGCCAGAGGGAGCGGAGCATGTCAAGCTGGAAGTGGAGTAACGGGAACTGGGACCGGGACTGGGACCGGGACCGGGAACGGGAACGGGAACCGGGACGGGAACGGGAACCGGGACAGGGACTGGGACAGGGACAGGAACGGGAACTGGGACCGGGACAGGGACAGGAACGGGAACTGGGACCGGGACCGGGACAGGAACGGGAACTGGGACCGGGACTGGGACGACTGGGACCGGGACTGGGACAGGGACCGGGACAGGGAACTGGGACCGGGACCGGGACAGGGACCGGGACTGGGACCGGGACGGGAACTGGGACCGGGACTGGGACAGGGACCGGGACCGGGAACTGGGAACAGGGACCGGCGGCGGAGGACGTTGCACTTGTGGTGGCGCTCCAACAGGCACATTCCTTGATTGCAGTGCGGGTTCGGACGTAACTCGGGATTGCGTTGCGGGTCCTACGGCAAGTCGAGATTGCACGCAAGGTGATTGCGCGCAAAATGATTGCACGGCCGGTCTTGCTGCTACAGGGACGACTTGCTCGGCAGGCCCGGTGCTTGTTTGATAGGTGATTGCACGGCCGGCAGCAGCAGGTAGGAGAACGCACTTCGGCTGCCTGACACGCTAAGGCTATTTTCAGCGATTATAATTTCTCCAAGCCGGAAGCAGCGTTATGGCAAAGATGTTCCGGAACGATCGCTCGAGATTGACGGGACTTACCATAATACGTTGGTTCTAAATTGCATAATTAGAGCGGTCGAGGCCAGGCATTTCCGGAGAGTTTGCCAACCGGGTAACGGATGGCGTCGTTGATCCTAAATAGCGCGCTACTTCCGCCCCCGAATATCTCCATTTTTTGACCGTCAGTTGACAGAAAAGTCTTCGGGTCGTCACTACCTCTTCCAGCCCTCCTCAAAGTTGGCCCGGCAAATTCGGGCCCGGAAGCAAACAGGGCCTTTAGCTCGAATCATTAGAGAACGGTGCCGGGAAGCCGGGGTCAACGAACGGGAATTGAGATCCGGGAGCCGCCGCCGGACCGTATCGGAACTCCGCCGAAGCCTCTGAGTTTATTTATCAAGGGAACTGGGGATTCCTCTGGCGGAGATCGCCCGGCAGGTTGTTATCGGGACCACCGGAGTGGCCATGGTGGTTAAAAAGATGGAGGCGGAAAACAGGATAGGAATGTTCTATGCGACGACACGCCCGTTTAGATTTCACCGATAATTAGAAAACCCCCAATCGATAATTTCCCCTCCCTGGCTCCTATCCGATCCGGAAATGGTTTTCTGCCTTCTAAACCATATCCCCTGCAGTTGATAAAATAAACCCGCTTGGATTCATTCCCCATAGATTGCGCCGCGGCTTAGTTCTTCAGGCTTCATTCTGCAACTCCGCTGCAGAATGAAGCTTAAACGTAGTCCGACCAGACCAGTCCTGGTAATCTCCAACAACTCAAGACGGCACCCCATCCCCGCCGGGCGTCATGCACCCACGCAAGTCCATCCATTATCATTTGGGCCGGAAAGGAGCCGGAGGTAGGGAAGGGTTTCCCGTCTGGAAGCGAAATCATCGAGCTCTGAAGATATAAGCATTGATTATTTATATAATTTTTTCTAATATGGACCTATGCTTTCCGTAACTATTATTACCTTAAACGAGGAGCGAAACCTCCGGGATTGCCTGGAAAGCGTGCGGTTCGCCGATGAAATCATTGTGGTGGATTCGGGCAGCCGGGATTTGACCCAGAGCATTGCGAGAGAATTCAAAGCTCAGGTTTTTCAGGAACCCTGGAAGGGTTTTGTCGGGCAAAAAAATAGCGCTCAGGAAAAGGCCAAGGGTTCCTGGATCTTGAATATCGATGCCGATGAACGGGTAACGGAAGCAGCGCGTCTGGAAATCAAAAAGATCCTTCAGCAGGATCCTCCAGTTGCCGGTTTTCGGATGCCGCGGAAAAATTATTTTTGCGGGCAATGGATCCGGTACGGCGGGTGGTATCCCAACTACCAGTTGCGGCTCTATAGAAAGGATGCCGGGAAATTCGCTTCCCGGGAGGTCCATGAACAGGTGGAGGTCAAAGGACCGGTGGAGACCTTAACCTCACCCTTAGAACATTATACCTACCATTCTATCTCGGATTATATCCAAAGAATGGACCGCTATTCGGAGTTGTCCGCCCGTCAATATCTGAAGGAGGGCAGGCAGGTATCCTGGCCGGAAATTCTTTTCCGATCCTGGTTCACCTTTATTCAGATGTGGGTTCTGAAAAGGGGCTTCCTGGATGGGGCCAACGGGCTGATATTAGCAGCTCTATACAGTCAGTACACTTTTATTAAGTATTCCAAGCTAAAAAAACTGCGGAGTTGACAATTACATTTTTATATAGTATATTTTTATAAATCACTTTTTTGAGGTTACCACTAATGAAAAGCAGGAGAAAAGTACCGTTTCAAATTTACCTGGAGCCCGAACAGGAAAAAATGATCGATCTGCTTTCCCTCAGGAATAAAAAATCGAAAGCGGCCATTATTCGCCTCTGTATTAGCAGGTATATGGAAAGTATCCCTTTGGAGGAAGATCCCGCTTTTAAAATCATCAACTTGGGGGCGTCCGGGAAAAAAGATATATCCGAAAAGCATGATGAATACCTGGCGGATTACGCGGGTGTCGATAAGCCATGACGGGGGGGAAGGCCCTTTTGGTAGATTCCGGCGCCTGGTATGCCCTGGCTGACCGATCCGACCGGCATCACCGGCAAGCAGTCGAATATTATCGGCAAATCTTTAAGACCTTTCAGCAGTTGGTCACCACCAACCTGATCATCGCCGAAACCTATACCCTAATTCGGAGGGGTCTGGGACAGGCGGCCGGAGTCAGTTTTTTAAATAACTTGGCGGCCAGTCTCCGAGTAATGAAGATTTTTTCGGACCAAGAGTTGGAAGAAAACGCGCAAGAGATCATCCGCCGGTATAAAGATCAGGATTTCAGTTATACGGATGCCGTAAGCTTCGCCCTCATGAAAAAAAAAAGTATATCCCAAGCGTTTACTTTTGATCAACATTTTATAATCGCCGGTTTTGAGGCATCTCCCGCTATAAAGTGAAATATGTAAGATGAATATCTTAATAATTAAATTAAGACACTTAGGTGATGTACTCATCACTACTCCGGTTTTGTCGGCTTTAAGGGAGGCCTATCCCCAGGCTAAGATCACTATGGTGGTTAATCCGGGAACTGAGGATATGGTCCGGGGTCATCCGGACCTGGCCGAGGTCATTACCCTTCCCCGGGCACAGGACCCTAACTTTAGAAAAGAGCTGCCCTCTCAGTTAAAGTTTATTAAAGCTCTTCGTAATAAACATTTTGATATTTCAATAGATTTTACTATTGGAGACCGGGGGGCGATCCTCTCCTTACTGTCGGGGGCGCCTAAGCGATTAGGGTTTACCCCCAGAAGAGGGAAACAATGGTGGTGGAGGTTGGCGTATACCCAGACCTGGCCGCAACCTGAACCCAACAAACCCATTGTCGAATCCCATCTGGAGATGCTGCGTCTTCTCGGCATCAGGCCGAATAAAAAAAAGTTACAATTTGCCTGGTCCCCGGAGGATGAAGCCGGTCTGAAAACCGCCTTGTCCCGGCAGGGAGGGAACAACGAAAATCCTTATGTGGTGGTTCACCCCACCTCCCGCTGGATGTTCAAGACTTGGCGTTTGGACGGGTATGCCCGGGTCATCGATCACCTTCAGGAGGTCTGCGGCCTCAAGGTCATGGTCACCGGGGGGCCGGAGGACAAGGAACAAGCGGCCGTTCAAGCCATCCTCTCCCAGTGCCGGACGCACCCTCTGGATCTGTCCGGCCGGTTAACGTTGAAACAACTGGGGTGTTTGATCGACGGAGCCCGGCTCTTTTTCGGAGTGGACAGCGCCCCTATGCATATGGCCGCGGCCGTGAAAACGCCGGTCCTGGCCCTCTTCGGACCGTCCGGGGATGTCATGTGGGGACCCTGGGGGAAAGGACACCGGGTCATCAAAAAGAATTGGCCCTGCCGGCCCTGCGGCCGGGACGGCTGTGAGGGCAGCAAGGTCAGCCGCTGTCTGGAGGAAATCACTGCCGAAGAGGCGATCTCCGGAATTGAATCCCTGCTAAGCAGATAAATACGAAAATAGGGTATAAGGCTCAGGGCGCAAGGCACAGGGCACACGGTTTAAGGTTCGGAGAAAAGCATTCGTATGCAAATCTTGTCCATCCTGTAGATCCTGTCTAAATATTTTCATGCTTTGCGGGTGCCCCGCTGGGCCTGGGGGTTTATTATGAAGATCGCTTTGATTCGGCGCCGCTATTCGCCCCACGGCGGGGCTGAGAAGTATGTGGACCGGCTGGCTCAAAGATTGCTGAATCTCGGCCATGAAGTCCACCTCTTTAGCGCGGGATGGCCCCAGAGACCGGGATTGGTTCTCCATCCCCTTCCCCTTTATCGCGGGCCCGGACTGAGTAAGCTGTTCCTTTTTAACCGGAAAGTGGAAAAGGCCGTGGATCGGAAAGCCTTTGATGTGGTTCAGAGTTTTGAAAAAACCGCCTGTCAGGACATCTATCGGGCCGGGGAAGGCTGCCATCGGGAGTGGCTGGAGCAACGGGCGAAATACGAATCCTTTCCTGAAAGAATAGGGGCGGCCATCAACCCCTTCCACTGGCTGACTTTGGCCCTGGAAAGAAGGCTTTTTGAACGGAGTGACACTCGATTTTTTATCGCCAATTCTCAGAGGGGTAGACAGGAGATCCTGACTCATTACCGGACGGCGCCGGAGAAAATCAAGGTCATTTACAATGCCGTGGAGATATCTCCCGAACCGGCCGTCCCGGCAGTGACGGGTCGTCGGGCTGGCGAAGAGAAAATCCTCCTTTTTGTCGGTTCGGGATTCCGGCGCAAGGGGCTTCATTTTCTCATCAGGGCCCTACCCGCCATTCTCAAGGAAGTCGAGGCCCGGCTGATCGTGGTCGGGGAGGGGAATCAGGGGAAGGCCGCCCGCCTGGCCGCCCACCTGGGGGTTGGCCGTCAGATTTCTTTTATCGGACCGGTAAAGGACCCCGGTCCATACTATCAAGGAGCGGATGTGTTTGTACTGCCGAGCCTCTACGAACCCTTCAGCAATGCCTGTCTGGAAGCGATGTCCCGGGGGTTGCCGGTGGTCACCACCGAAATGAACGGGGCCTCAGAAGCCCTCCTGTCCGGGGAAAATGGGGTGGTGGTTCGGGATCCGGCAGACTTGAAGGATTTGGCGCCGGCGGTTATTCGAGCTTTGAGGCTGAAACGAGAGGATCTCGATCCGATTCACCGGCGGATTCTGGCCCGGCATACCTGGGAGAAACATATAGAGGAATTGTTGAAACTTTACGGGCAAGTTATTGAAAAAAATAATTTAAACAAGATGACATCTCTCTCC
Source organism: uncultured delta proteobacterium (assembly GCA_963843145.1). GTDB lineage: Bacteria > Desulfobacterota > RBG-13-43-22 > RBG-13-43-22 > RBG-13-43-22 > CAVQSS01. The sequence goes on along the minus strand of CAWJJC010000005.1, from coordinate 77,179 downwards.
TCCGGGAAGGACTCATCATGAGATCCGTCCCGGTTTTCATGTACCACCATATTAACCGCTACGCGGACGATCTGGTAACGCTTACCCCGGAAGGCTTCGAGAACCATCTTCGTTTTATTTCGGAAAAGGGGCTGCAAACGATTTTTTTGGATGACCTCCTGAAATATCTTCGGGGAGGGAAGCCTATTGCTCGGCCTGCGGTAGCCCTGACTTTTGATGACGGCCATCTGGACAACTGGGTTTACGCTTTCCCCCTGCTGAAGAAATACGGAGTGAAGGCCACCATTTTTGTGGTTACTTCCTGGATGAGCGAAGGCGCCCCGCGAGCGCAATGGGATCCCGATGGAAGGCAGGAACAGGATTTGCCCCGGATCCCCAGCCACCGGGAGGCCAAGGAAATGGCCGCTGCCGGTGATTATGAGGGAGGGCTGCGCTGGGAAGAGGCGCGAAGGATGGAGGAATCGGGGCTGATCGATATCCAATCCCATACCCATCTCCACCAGGATTATTTTTTGGGGAACAACCAGAGCCTGCGGCTCGATCCCTTGAAAAAGGATTCCCTGGGCCCGGATCTGGAAAAATCGAAAAAGCTGATCGAGGCCCTTCTCCATAAGCCCTGCCGCTTTCTCTCCTGGCCTTGGGGAAAGTATGATTTCCAGGCCGTTGAACTGGCGAAGAGATTGGGCTTTGAGGCCCTGGCGACGACCGAGAAAGGGGTGAACTTCCCCGGTTCGGACGAATGGACCATCAAACGGGTGGTGGCGGCCTCCGGGGAGCGGAAATGGTTTTCCCAGCGGGCTAAAATATATTCCCACCGCCGGATTGGTCAACTGTACAGCCGGGTTCGGGGGATTTTGTGAAGGCGGCCGTACGGGTTCCGATCCTGTATTATCACCGCGTAGAGGATCATCTTCCCCCGGCCAAGGGGGTCTCCCCGCAGGCCTTCGCCGCCCAAATGGAGTACCTTCGAGAAAATACCTATCAAAGCATCTCTTTCGAGCAGTTGGCCGATTATTTTATTAAGGGACGGCCCCTGCCTTCGCGGCCGGTGATCATTTCATTTGACGACGGGTACCTGGATAATTTCACCCGGGCAGCTCCCATCCTGAAAAGAAACGGATTTCAGGCCACGATCTTCCTGGTCTCCGATTATATCGGTCAAAGGAGTGAGTGGGCCGGATGTACGGGAGCGGATGTGGTCCCCCTCATGTCCAGAGAACAGCTCCTGATCTTGATCCAGGAGGGATTTGAACCGGGCGGCCATACCCGCCGCCATTCGGACTTGACCGCCATTCCTCCCGAAGAGGCCCGACAGGAACTGGAGGGGGGAAAGAAGGACCTGGAAAACCTGCTTCAGAGGCCGGTCCTGTCTTTTGCCTACCCCTTTGGGACTTTCAACCCGGGAGTAATCGAAGGGGTCCGGAAGGCGGGGTTCACCACCGCGCGGACGGTCCATACCGACAACACCCACCGTCTGGAGGACCTGCTGACCCTGCGCTGTGTAAAATTGAACGGCGGGACTCCCTGGATCAAATTTAAATACTATCTAACCGCCCTGTATCACTGGGAGACCCGTTGGCATGAACGACGAAAATCAGGCCGCGGATAATCGGGTGAAGGTGCTTTATGTCTTCGCGGCCCTTCCGGTGGGCGGGGCCGAGGAAGTTTTGATCACCGAGGTGGAAGGTCTCGACAAAACTCGGTTTGCTCCTTTCGTCTGTGTCCTTTCGGAGAAAGGTCCCGTGGGGGAACGGATCGAAAACCGGGGATTTCCGGTGGTGGCCCTGCACCGCATGAAAAGCCATCGCTTTGATCTGCGGATCGTCCGGGACCTTTACCGGCTGATCAAAACTGAAAAGGTAGACGTGGTCCACACCCATCTCTATGACGGCAACAAATACGGCCGCCTGGCCGCTGGTCTAGCCCGGGTTCCCGCGCTCATCTCCCATTACCATAACGTCTACTCCCGCCGAAGAATCAAGTATCATCTGATTAATCGGGTGCTCGCGAATCTAAACGATCGAATCCTGGCGGTTTCCCAGGCGGTCAAGGAGAGCGTGGTCCGGTTCGACCGGATTTCGCCCGAGAAGATCGAAGTACTGTACAACGGAATAGATCCCTTAAATTTTAGCGGGGAATTTGAGGATTCAGGGGTGCGGCAGCGATTTGGAGTAAAGCCGGAGGATTTTCTGATCGGAGTCGTCGCTCGCCTGGAAGAGCAGAAGGGGCATATTTATCTGTTCAGGGCTTTGAGGCAGCTCATCCCGGATTTCCCGCAGATCAAAGTCCTGGTCGTCGGCGACGGAACCCTTCGCCCTGTCTTGGAAGCCAAGGTGTTGGAAATGGGGCTGTCGGATAAGGTCTTATTTGTGGGAACCCGGAAAAACATCCCTGAAATTCTGGCCGCCCTGGATCTGTTTATCCTGCCCTCTCTCTGGGAGGGGTTCAGTTTGGCAATTCTGGAGGCCCTGGCCATGGGCACACCCGTAATTGCCACGGCCGTAGGGGGAGCCCCGGAGGTGATTCGTTCCGGCCGCGACGGGCTGCTGATTCCTCCCGGGGAAGAGTCCGGCCTGGTGACCGGAGTGAGGGAGGCTATCCTGGATCCGCGGAAATATAGGCAGATGGGTCGCCAGGGAAAGGAGACCGTCGATCGTAAATTTACCTTAGCCCGGCACCTCACTCGGCTGCAGGATATCTATCTGGAAGTCCTGGCTCAGAAGGGGCGGCGTTTCGTCCGGAGCCGAACGTGAAAAAAGTGGCCCTGATCGGTCCCGAGCTTTACCCCATTCCGCCCATCCGGGGCGGGGCCGCCGAACTCTGGATTGAAAAGACCTCCCGGGAGCTGAAAAAATACCGACCGGTGATCTTTTCCCCGGCCGATCCGGAACTTCCTTTAAGGGAGCAAAACGGTGGGGTTGAATATATCCGGATTCCTGTTGCGTCGATTCAAACGAACCCTTTACGGCTGGTTCAAGGCTTTCCCGAAGGACTACGAAAAACAAGTCGCCGCGTTCCTGAAAAAATTCGATCCGGACCTCATTCATATCCATAATCGTCCTTTGCTGGTCTCCTATTTCCGGGAGCGCTTTCCTCGGAAAAAAATCATTCTCCACATGCATAACCTCTATAACTACCTGGGGAAGCTGGAAAGACCCTCCGGGCCTTTCAACAACGAGGCGGATTTATTTCTGGGGTGCAGCCGCTTCGTGGTCGCGGCCGAAAAAAACCGCCTGGCCCTTGGAACGCCTGTCCAGGAGGTACTCTACAACGGCGTGGATACCCGCGACTTCCGGCCTTTTTGGCTGAATCCCGAGGATACCCGGAAGGCTCGGGAGCGCCTGGGACTGGCCGGGAAAAAGGTGGTGCTCTACACGGGAAAGATACGCGAATCCAAGGGGGTGGGGGTCCTGGCCCGCGCCATGGGGGAGGTTTTTCAACAGGAACCCGAGGCCGTCTGGGTCCTGGCCGGGGGGACCGGTTTCGGGTACCGGCGGGAGAATAAAAAAACAGACTTCTCGGAACGCCTGCGAAAGGAATTGGCCCCCTGGCAGGATCGGGTCCGGTTTCTGAGTTTCATCCGCCCCCAGGAGATGCCTTCCATTTATCTTTTGGGAGACGTCTTTGTCGCTCCTTCACAGTTGGAGGAAGGTTTGGGCCTGGTTTTTCTGGAGGCCTCGGCGAGCGGCTTGCCCATAATCAGCACCCGCCAAGGCGGGATTCCGGAGGTGGTGGTTCATGAAAAGACCGGCTCTGCTGCTGGCCGGAAAAGAGGATGTTTCGGAATTGACCGAAAAAATCCTGATCCTTTTGCGCGAGCCGGAGGTTAGACGACAACTGGGCGAGGAGGGAAGACGGACCATGGAAGACCATTTTTCCTGGACCCGGATTGCCGAAGCGACGGAAAGGCTGTATGATTCCCTGGGATGAAGGCCAACCCTAATTATTAATAATCAATAATCAATTGTTAATTGTTAACCGTTTCTTTTCTATTTTTGCATTATCCAAAACGATGATCCACCGCCTTCGAGATCAGATTTCTTCAGATTTTGATGCAGCGTTGGGCCGGAAAAGGCCGGCCCACCCTTTAACTCTTTCGGACATGGAAGGGGTCCGGCGGATTTTGCTGATGACCACCACGGCCATCGGAGATACCCTTTTTTCCACTCCAGCCATTCGGGCCGTGAAGGAGACCTATCCCGAGAAGGAAGTGCACGTGCTCTGTCACCAGCGCTACGCCCTCCTGCTCAAAGAAAACCCCCATATAGACCGGCTCCTCTTTTACCGAGGGAAGGCCAGAGGGCTGCTTTCCCTGGTCCGAAGCCTGCGGGAGCAGCAGTACGACCTGGTCATCATCCTCCATAGCAACGATCCGGAGGCCGTTCCCCTCGCTTGGGCCACCCGGGCCCCGTATCTTATCGGCAGCGGGACCAGTCGCTTTGCCCCTTTCCTTTCTCAAGGCATTGTTTGCCGAGATGAAAATCGACATGCCATCGAACAGCGACTGGATCTGGTCCGGGCGGCCGGGGCCGATACGGCCGACCGGAGAATGGATTTTTTTCTTCCCGCCGGATGGGAGCCGAAGGTCCGGAGGATGCTCAACGATTTTTGGGGAGGCGGGGTTCAGCCGGTCATCGGACTCCATCCCACCGGCTCCGGAAGGTACAAATGGTGGCCCGCCGATTATTTTGTTGATCTGGGGAACCGACTGTTCGACCGTTACGGCTGCCGGTTCGTCCTTTTTTCCTCCAAGTCGGAGGCGTCCGCCGCTCAGGCCATCGCCTCCCGGATGAAAGCCCCGGTCCTGAACACGGAGGGCCGTTTTGATCTGGCGATCACCGGAGGCCTGATCCGAAGCTGTTCCCTTTTCATCGCCAACGACAGCGGCCCTTTGCATATGGCCCTGGCTTTAAGGGTCCCGACGCTGGCCCTTATCGGTGCGGACAGCCCTCTGCGTATTGGCCCCTACCAGTCCGAGAATGCGGTCAGCCTCTATAAAAAAGAGGAGGTCTGCGACCTGCCCCGCTGCCTGAATGAAAAGTGCCTGGACAACCGTTGTCTGAAACAGATTCGGCCCGAGGAAGTGCTCCAGGTGATTGGAGAGCAATTTGAGGGATTTTTGTCAAACCAGGGTGGGCGAAAATTTTAAGACCGTTACCATATCTATTCTAATACCGGCAGGCGCGGGGGCGGGCACCCCAAGGCATGAAAATAAAGGGGCGAGAAAACTCGCTAACCGCAGGATATCAATAATCAATAATCAATTGTCAATTATCAATTGATTATTGATTATTGGCCTTTTTGCAGGTCATAGAGGCTTGTTTACATATCTAAACCGGGAGGCGGCCTGCCTTCTTACGAAAAGTCATTCCCGCTCGGAAGCCTTGCGGCAATGACGCTTTAAGATGTGGTTACTATCTTGAGACCCTTTACAACAGTGGGGTAAGTGCTTGACTCGCGGATTTACAGCGGATACTATTCGAGACGGAAAAATTAGCCCGGCCTGACCGGCTGGGATTGAGGAGTCGATTTTTGAAGGCTATGTTGAATCAGAAAACCGATCCGCTGCTGAAGGCCCTGGAGGTCTTCCCCGACCGCCGTATCCTGGTGGTGGGGGATGTGATGATGGACCAGTTCATCTGGGGGGAGGTTTCCCGGATATCCCCGGAAGCTCCGGTCCCGGTGGTGAAGGTGAAGGAGGAAAGTTACCTGTTGGGCGGGGCGGCCAATGTGGTGAACAACCTTTTGGGCTTGGGTGCCCAGGTAATCCTGGCCGGGGTCATTGGACCGGACGGGATGGGAAAGCGCCTCCTCAGACAACTCAAGGGCCGGGGAGTCAACACCGACAGTCTGATTATCGATGATTCCCGCCCTACGGCCGTAAAGACTCGGGTCATCGCCCATCAGCAGCAGGTGGTGCGAGTGGATAAAGAAAACAACCATCCTTTGGCCCCCCAAATCCAGGAGTTGTTGATCCAGGGAATCGGGCGGAACGCCGAGGGACTGGCCGGGATTATTGTTTCCGATTATGACAAAGGGGTCATTTCCCAGCGGTTGATGGCGGCCTTGAAAAGGATCAGCAAGAAGAGAGGCATCCCGCTGGCCGTCGATCCTAAGCCGCTGCACCTGGACTGGTACCGGGGCGTCACCCTGATTACGCCCAACCATCTCGAAGCGGGTCTGGCCGCGGGCCGGAAGATTGAATCCGAGAGCGACCTGCGCTGGGTAGGACAATGGCTGTTAAAAAGGCTGCTCTGCGATTCCGTGTTGATCACCCGCGGCCGGGAGGGAATGGCCTTGTTTTCCCAAAACAGCAGGGTTACCCTGATACCCACCGTGGCCCGCAAGGTCTTCGACGTTACCGGGGCCGGGGATACCGTGATCGCCACCCTGACGCTGGCCCTGGCCTCCGGGTTGAGTTTGATTCAATCCTGCCGGACCGCCAATGTGGCGGCCGGCCTGGTAGTGGCGGAAGTGGGCACCGCTGCCATTCAGGCGGCAGCTTTGAATAAAGCGTTGCTGGAAGCCGGAACGGAAGAATAGTCAGTGAAAAAGGATTTCGTCTCTCCCGCCTTCCCCGCGAAAGCTCTCCTTCAGCAGGAGCGATGGCCGGCGCTAGCGGACCAGGGCCTGGCCATTTCCTTAGCGCTCTTTCTCTTCGCTCTTCCCCTGGCGTCCATCACGGCGGTTCGGGAAATCCTTTTGGGGTCGGCCGCCTTTTTCTGGCTGGCGGCCATGGTGATCGGGCGGCGGCTCTTGATTCCCCGAACTCCGCTGGACCTGCCCCTGCTCTGTTTGGTGGCGGTTTCATTCATTTCTCTGATCTGGGCCGTTGATCCGTCCTACAGTTTCAAGGAGATCAAAGGCGAACTGCTTAAGGGGTGCCTGGTCTTTTATCTGGCCGCCTATTCCGCCGGGAGGCTGGAACGACTTCCCGCAATCTGGCTTATCCTGGTCTGCGGGAATCTGTTGATGGTTGCCTATGGCCTCTGGGATTTCTGGCGGGCCGGAGGGCAGTTAGCCGGTTATTATATCCGGGCGGGTTCCCTGGATGCCGGCTATGGAGAATTCGGGACCTATCTGATCATCGTGTTTCCTTTCCTGCTGATTCTTGCCCTGGAGCGGCAATTCCTGTCAAAAAAGAACCTGGGAGGACTCCTGGCCCTGCTGGCCTTAAACCTGTTGGGAATTTACATTACCTTCGGACGGGCAATGTGGATGGCGGCGGCCGCGGAATTTTTTTTGATCGGCTGGATCGGGAACAGGAAAAAAATTCTACTGGGAGCCACGGCGAGCCTCCTGCTCTTTCTGGTCTTCATTCCCAGATCCGTATGCCTTCACGGCGAAAGGCTTTCGTTCTCCGCTCCGGGGGTGAACACCGCCGTAGGCGGGACGGCCGGAGATCTCTTGGATATCTGGAAACTGGCTTTTCATTATATTCAAGAGCGGCCTTTTCAAGGCATCGGTTTTGGCCGGAGTAGTTTCTCCGAGGCCTTTCCGGAATTTCGGGCTCAACATCAGCCGATGCTTTGGCACGCGCACAACACCCTGCTGGATTTCACCTTCCAAACGGGAATTCAGGGGCTCTTGGCGCTCCTTTGGGTTATGGGCGCGGCCGGGTTTCATTGCTTCCGCCGGAGAGGGCCGGGGATCGATCCCTGGGTCCGAAATTTTTCCCTGGCCACCGGGGTGATGGTGGTAGGCTTCCTGATCCGAAATTTTTTTGATGATTTTTTCGTGGACGATAATGCCCTGATGTTCTGGTTTCTCATCGGGACGGCCCTGGGGAGTTCAAAAATCCAAAGCTGGAAAACTTTTTCGCTGAGATCCGGTGGCCACGAAGGCGCGATTTCAGATTAAACACCCACCCAAAAGGATGAAGCCTCAACAATTAACATTGCCTTCAGAATGGGTTTTTGTTATTTTGGCCGGCATATTGGACGAATTTTTGGTTCATATCCAAAATCCGAATATAAAGCAGCTAGCCAAAAATATTTAGATTCTTACCCCCATTGTTAGAGACAAATGCTCAGAACAAGGGAGGTAAGAATCTAAAGCGGAGTGAAGGGGAGAGCGGATGAATATCTGTGTTATCGGGGTGGGTTACGTTGGATTGGTCACGGGGGCCTGCTTCGCCGAATTCGGGATTAAAGTGACTTGTGTGGACAACGACCGGGACAAGATCACCGGCCTGCAGCAGGGGAAAATACCCATCTATGAGCCGGGTCTGGAGGAACTGGTCTTAAAAAATGTCCGGGAAAAACGACTGCAGTTTACCGACAACCTGGAGGAGGGCGTTAAACATTCTCTGGTGGTCTTTATCGCCGTAGGCACGCCCTCCGACAAAAAAGGCCGGGCCGACCTGCGCTATGTGAAGGATGTGGCGGAAGCCATCGGCCGAACCATGGACGGCTATAAAATCATCGTCACCAAGAGCACGGTCCCGGTGGGCACCGGACAACTGATTTCCCGGATTGTTCGACAACATCAAAAAAAGAAACAGTCTTTTGATATTGTCTCCAATCCCGAATTCTTGCGCGAAGGGTCGGCCATTGAAGATTTCATGCATCCCAATCGGGTAGTCATCGGGGCCCAGAGCGATCAGGCCGTGGCCATCATGAAAGACCTGTATTCCCCATTGTACCTCATCGAGACCCCTTTCGTCATTACCGGGGTGGAAACCGCCGAAATGATTAAGTATGCCTCCAATGCCTTTTTAGCCACCAAAATCTCGTTCATCAACGAGATGGCCAATATCTGCGAACGAGTGGGGGCGGACGTGCACCAGGTGGCCAGGGGGATGGGGTTGGATCAACGGATCGGACCGAAATTTCTGCATCCGGGACCGGGATTCGGCGGATCCTGCTTTCCGAAGGACACCCAGGCCATAGTGCAACTGGCCCAGTCCCTGGACTATGAATTCGAGATCGTCAAGGCGGTCCTCAAGGTGAATCAACGACAGAAACAAATTATGGTGGACAAGATCGTAAAGGTGGCCGGCCCGCTGAAAGGAAAAACTCTGGGAGTCTTGGGCCTGACTTTTAAACCCAACACCGATGACATCCGGGAATCCCCGGCGGTGGCCATCATAAAAAAATTGGGTGACTTAGGCGCCCGCATTCAAACCTATGATCCGGCCGGGATGCCCGAAGCTCGAAAGGTATTTAAGAAGGTTGAATTTAAGGAGGACCTCTACGAGGCGGGACAGGGCGCTGACGCCCTGATCCTGATCACCGAATGGAACCAGTTCCGGAACATCGATTGGGGGCGGATGAAAGGTTTGTTGAAACGTCCGGTGGTCATCGACCTGCGGAATATATACGATCCGGTCAAGATGCACAAACAGGGGATAACCTATTACTCTGTAGGCCGACCTACCATTGAGTAAACCACAACCACCGCTCCCGGGAAAATTGATTTTCGGCTTGATCTACCGGGGATCGACCCCGGCCCGGAGCTGCTGGGAGGAACTGGAACTGCTCTGGGGGCCCTGGGATTATATCTCGGCGGTCACGGCTTTCCACTTTACCGGTTATTATGAAAAGGAAATGGGGACTCCCTTGTTTCGACGCTGGGGATGCAGTCGACACCTGGTTCCCCAGGACCAACTGGCGGCTATTAAGTTGAAAACCAATGAGCTGGAAACCCGCTGGGAGGTTGAAGGACAACGGCAAGTCAATGTGGATCCGGGAATCCTTTCCGCGGAGCGGCTGGTCCTGGCCACCGGGAAAAACTATATTCATCGGATTTATCTGGGTTCCGGCGTTTATGGGGACTTAACCTTGATTTATTCCAAAGGGGCTTACCGGCCCTTGCCCTGGACTTATCCGGATTACCAGGTTCCAGAGACCATCGCCATGTTCAATATTCTCCGGAAAAGGTACCAGATGCAAATACAGACGCAAATCCGAAATCCGAAATCCGAAATCCGAAACAAATTCAAATGATCGAAATTCGAAATCGAAAAGCTATGGTTTTGATCATTTGGATTTTGGACCTTCGTGCTTGTTTCGGATTTCGAGTTTATCCCTCAACCCCTTAGTTAAGGTAACCTATTATGATTAAAAGTATGACTTCTTTCGCCCAGGAGACGACCAACACCAAAGACCAGTCCTTGACCTTGGTGGTCCGGACCTACAACAGCCGCTACCTGGATATTAATCTGCGTCTGGCCGGGCCTCTCAGCCCGCTGGAAGACCGGATAAAAAGCTATATTTCATCCCGTATTTCCCGGGGACGGGTGGAAGTGTCTGTGCAATATTCCGGATCGGGAAAAAATCGCAACGGGAGCATGTCCATTAATATCCCGCTGGCCCGCAGCTATTGGGATAAACTGAACGAGTTGAAGGCCTCCCTGGGAATTCCCGGGCCCTTAGATTTGAATATCCTGCTCGGCCTAAGGGATGTGCTGACCTATCAGGAGTTGCCTGCCTCCGAGGAATCGCTCTGGCAGCGTATTCATCGCCCGCTAAAGCAAGTCATGGACGGGGTGGATACCATGCGGTCCGCCGAGGGCCGGCATTTGAGCCAGGACTTGCTGTCGCGCATCAGGACCATTGAAAAGTCGGTCGGGATTATTTCCAAAAAGGTGCCTCAGGTAGTTCGGGCCTATCAGTTGCGATTGCAAAAACGAGTCAACGAACTGGCCGGGGAAACCAAAGTGGATCCCCAGCGCCTGGCCCAGGAAGTGGCCATTCTGGCGGATCGATCCGATATTTCCGAGGAGTTGGTTCGGTTGGAAAGCCATCTCAAGCAATTGAAAACCCTGTTCCGGGAAACGCAGCCGGTGGGGCGAAAGCTGGAATTCCTGCTTCAGGAGATCAACCGCGAGATCAATACCATCGGGTCCAAAAGTATGGAGGGGTCCATCTCCCTGCAGGTGGTGGCCGTCAAAGCCGAATTGGAAAAAATGCGGGAACAGATTCAAAACATCGAGTGATTGGAGCGACCCATGGAATCGAAATTGTTGAATATCGGGGGTGGTAGTCTGGTGGTCACCGACCGGATCATTGCCATTGTCTCCCCCAATTCGTCTCCCATGAAGCGGCTGCGGGAGGAGGCCCGGGAGGGTAAGCGCTTGATCGATGCCACTCAGGGTCGAAAGACGCGTTCCATTATTGTCACCGACAGCAACCACGTGATCCTTTCCGCTATTCAGGCCGAGACCAACGCCCAGCGCTTTAATTCGGAGGGCGCTCAAAAATCCGATCTGAACCACAAAGAGGACGATGGTCCCGCGAATTCCAAATAAGAGAAGAGGAAATTTGATCATCCTCTCCGGCCCTTCGGGCGTGGGTAAGACCACGCTGCGGAGAAGGGTGCAGAAAAAAATCGATTCCCTGTCCTTTTCCATCTCCTGGACGACCCGGTCGCCGCGTCCGGGGGAAAAACCGGACCAGGATTATCATTTTGTCTCCCCCGAACAATTTAAAAAGCAGATCCGCCGGGAAGGTTTTTTGGAGTGGGCCCGGGTCCATAACGACTATTACGGGACGCCTTCAAAGCCGGTGCAGACCTGGCTGCGTCAGGGGCGGGACGTCCTGCTGGATATCGATGTCCAGGGGGCCGGGCAAGTGAAGGGGAAAATGCCGGAGGCGGTGAGCATCTTTATCCTGCCTCCCTCCCGAGAGGAGCTGAAAAGGAGGCTTTCCCAACGCCGGACCGAATCCCCTCAGGCCCTCCGCCTGCGTCTGCGCAACGCCGAAAAAGAGCTGGCCGACTGGCCCCGCTTTGATTACGCGGTGATCAATGCGGAACTCCCTGCCGCGCTCAAGGCCTTATCCGCCATCCTCCAGGCCCAACACTTTCGCGTTCGGTGAATATGCCCGCCATTATCGAAGCCGCCAATACCGAATGGGTCTGGGGAAAACAGGCCGTTCGGGAAATTCTCCGCACCAACCCCCGGCAGGTGAAACAAGTCTGGCTGGCCCTTTCCTCCAAGGACCCGATCAACCGGGAGATCCAAGAACGCTGTCGCGAGGATAATATCCCCGTAGCCTATAAAGAGCGAAAGGCCTGGGAAGAAACCTTTCGCGTGCCGGCCCATCAATCCGTGGCCGCTCAACTTAAATTCGCTTTCCGCTTTACACCCTTGGATGAATTGCTGAAGCGGATCAGGACGGCTGAAGATCCGGCACCGGTCTTGGTGATGATCGACCACCTGCAGGATCCTCATAACCTGGGGGCGATCATCCGAACCGCTTACGGGGCCGGGGTCCGGGGAATCATCCTGCCTAAGGACCGGACCTGCCCAATCTCCGGGACGGTTCACAAAACCGCCGCCGGCGCTTTGGAATCCCTGCCCCTGGTTCAGGTTACTAACCTGGCCCAAACGATCGAGGTCTTAAAAAAAGAGGGTTTCTGGTTTCTAAGCCTGGAGGCCCAAGGCGCGCAGACTATTTATCAATTGGATCTGAGGGTGCCCTTGGTGGTGGTTATCGGCAGCGAAGGGAAAGGAGTCAGCCCCTTAATTTGGAAGAAGTCGGATTGGGTGGCTTCCATTCCCCTGGAAGGCAACCTGACATCCTTAAATGCCTCGGTGGCCTGCGCCGTGGTTTTGTTTGAAATCCTCCGGCAAAGAAAAATCGTCTCGCTTACTCCGAAAATTTAGCAGGCCTCAGGTTTGATGACCTCGCAAAATTTCTTCGGGCGTCTTCAAAACAGAAAAAATTGCAAAAAGCAGAACGGGAAAGAGTTGCAGGAAGAGTCGGTCCAGCGTGGTATCCAGATAAAAGGTCAGGTTTGAGGGGAAGAGAAGGAAGACCAGAAAAAAACCGGCGGTTTGCAGCAAGATTAAAATAAAGGGGAAAAGGTCCTTTTTTGAAGCTTGATCAGAAAGGCGCGCGAGGACAGCGTATAAAATCAGAATCGGCAGCCAGGGAAAGGGCCATTGCCCAAAGTAAAAAGCGCTTTTAAAAAACCGAATCAGGATGGTCCAATATCGGCCCATGTCGGCCAGATGGGCCGCCAATGGTTCCGGTCGGTTTAGGGTATAAAAACTATTGGCCGGGGCTAAAAGGAGTTTATGGTAGAGGATCAACACCAGGACTGGCGCCAACCCGACCAGGAAAAATAGACAGGGTTTCCATTGGAGCTTCCAGCGATGGGTTAGGGCCCCAATAAACAGCATCGAGAGAGGTACTAGGGCCGCCAAGACCTGCCCCTCGTTTTTAGTCCAGGCGGAGAACCCGATGAATAGGCCGGCCAAAACAGGGCCTCCGTAGCTCTTCGAGGGCTTGTGGTCGGATAAGGATAAAAGGGCAATTCCCGAAAGAAAGTAAAAGGCTAAAGGGATATCCGCATATTGGGAGGCCCCATGGATCAAGAAGAAAGGGGTCCCCAAAAGGAGTATCCCCGCCAGGGTTCCCTGACTGCTGCTTTTTATCAGGCGTAAGGAAGAAACCAGTATCCCGGTAGTGCTGAGGGTAAATAGTAAAGCCAGCGCCGATGGTACCCAAAGCGCTTCCTCCCCCAGGTAAAACCAGCCGCGCGCTATAGCTAAAGGCAGCAACAAGGGATAATCCGGATGAGACCAGCCCAGAAGGGGGCTGAAGCCAACTCGCCAATTTTCTGCACCCCTAAAAATAAATCGGGCCCGGTTATTCCAAATGGCCCAGGCGTCCCAATTTCCATGGGGATACAAAAAGGAGATTAGAACCAAGACCAAAATACCGCTGATTAAAAGCAGGTAAAAACCCGAAGCGGCCAGACGGCTGATCCCGCTGGGAGACGGTCGGGGACCCCGCGGTTCCGGGTTTTTCGGTCGCCGCCTTCTGCTAAATGCCGAGTGCATCATCAAGAAGAAGCAGAGCAGTAATTCCAAAAGTATATAGCTTTTCTGAAATCGGCCAATCGTTAAAAGCCAAAGAAAAAGGAGGGCGGAAGATAACCCCAAGCCCAATCCCAGGCCGAGGAAGAGGCGAAAGACGAAAGGATATTTTTCTCCCTGGCCGGAAAGCAATCGATCGACCAAGGCCGACCCCGTAAGGAAAGAAATCACTAGGGAAAAAAAGAAGGCCATCAACGAGGCGCACGTTCCAGGAGAACCAGGCCGTTTTCAAAAACCCGGACGACTTGCATTCTATGTTGCGTTGCTATCTTCTTAAGGGTGGAAGGATCATAGAGGATCCCGATGGCCGGGGAAATCGCGGGATCTCTGGAGATCAGCAGGGGAGAGAGGGCGTACTGGGTTTGATAGAAATCAGCCACTTCATCCCGGTCGGAGACGAAACCGATTGTTCCGCGGGCGGGCAGAAACGGTTTTATTGCCCGCAATTGATTCTCCCGAACGGATACCGGGTCGGTAAAGGCCGAAAAGCCTTCCCGGGGAATTAGTTTTTTTACCAGTTGAACCTGCGAGGATAATCCCAGGCCAACCCAAAAAACCAAAAAAGCGGCCCACAACCAGAATTTTATCTTCACCAGAAAATCCCTCGGATCCTCCGAAATTCAAAAGTCCTCATTTCTTTCTTCTGGAGCAAAAGGCCAGACTACGAACCTCTTTGTACTATAGCTTGTTTTCTTGGTAAGAAAATAAAATTTCTTGTTGCGGTCCTGGGAGTACTTAAAATGTAAAAATTATGAAAAGGGGGATACCTAATGAATAAATTAGTTTACTTGTTTATTACCCTGTTGCTGACCACTGGGTTGGCCTTTGCCAAAGACTATGAGATTGCCAAGAAGGCCGAGGACTATACCGTTCTGGTTAAAATCGACAAGAACCCTCCGGTGGTGGGGGAGAACAATGTGACCATCGAGATCAAGGATGCGGCCGGCAAGAACGTGACCGCGGCCAAGGTCAAACTGGACTATGGGATGCCGGCCATGCCGGGGATGCCGGCCATGTTTTACAAGGCCGACGCGGAGTTGAAAGGCACCGTCTACAAGGTCAAGATGACTCCATCCATGGCCGGAAGCTGGAATACCACCATCCAGATCACCCAGGGCGATAAAGTGAGAAGAGTGAAGTTTAATGTGGATGCGAATTAAAAAGCGCGGAGCGCGGAGCGCGAAGCTCAGGGCGAAAAAGGCATTATCCCCGAGAAAGAGGGTCCGCTGGACTTGCGGGGCCGTGGTTGGCCTTCTCCTCGCTTTGGGAAGTACAGGGGCCGGGGCGGAGGGGCTTTTCTTAAAGGCCTTAATCGACGAGGCGCTCCGGAATAATCCGGATCTGAGCGCTTCCCAGGCCGGAGTCGAGGCCGCGAACCATAAAGTCCCCCAAGCCGGCAGCCTGCCGGATCCCATGTTTATGACGGGCTATCAGAACGAGGGATACGGCAGCTATACGTTCGGGGAGGCGCTGGGTGCCCAGTGGATGTTTTCTGTATCTCAGATGGTTCCTTTTTACGGCAAGCGGGGCTTGAAGTCTGAGATGGCCGCCCGGGAGGCTGAGAGTCTGAAACACAGGCATCAGACCCTGCGCTTGAAAACGATCAGCAAAGTCAAAGAATTCTATTACGACCTGTTCCTGGCCTATAAGACTCGGGACCTGTTGCGGGATAGAGGTGACCTGCTCAAGCAGGTGGAGGAAGCGGCCCTGTCCCGCTACGCGAGCGGAATGGCTTCCCAGCAGGAAGTGGTCATGGCCCAGACGGAAAAGTACCTGCTTCTGGAGCGGGAAGAGATGGCCAACCAGAAAATCCAGGCCACGGAGGGGATGCTCAATCGCCGCCCTATGGCCGGGAGGTGCGCAGCCCCCTGGTCCGCCCTCGAGCCCGTCCCCACTCCTTACCTCCTTTCCTAGATGATCTGTTGCCTCAGGCCCAGGACCATTCCCCGGAATTGAAAGCCAAGGCCGAGATGCTGGAGGGAACGGAAGCCAAGGTCAAAATGGCCCAAAAGGAATACTACCCGGATTTTACCCTGGGGGCCAATCTTTTCAAACGGACCGGGGTGTTTGAGGATATGTGGAGCCTGACGGCCACGGTCAATATCCCCCTCTTCTATAGGGAAAAGCAGCGGCAGGGAGTTTTGGAGGCTGAAGCCGCCAAACGGCAGGCCCGGAAAGAGTTGCTGGCCACGGAAATCATGCAGGCCTCCAGCCTCCGGGAAAATGATTCCATGATCCGGTCGGCGGGCAACCTGATGAAACTCTACCAGGAGGGGCTGCTCCCCAAGGCCCGTCAGGATATTCAACTTTCCTTATCGGGTTACATCACCGGGAAGGTGGAAGCCATCACGGTCATCAGCCGCTGGAAGGCCCTGCTGGATATTGAGTTATTGTACTGGAGTCAGTTGGTGGAAAGGGAAAAAGCCATTGCTCGCCTGGAGCCCTTGACGGGTCGAAGGAGGTTTCAAGCCAGGACGAAAAAAATGAGAAAAAGTAAATCCTCCCTCTCTGGATCAATTCTTCGCCGGTGGCCTTCGATCTCAGCCATAGGTGGGAGGGGCGTGCTTCACCTGATCATAATGGCCTTCTCGGTCTAAAAGCCGTCTGGGCCCAGGGCCACCAGCATTCGCCCGCGGCGGGAAAGGGCCAGCCCCCGCCCACCCCCCAGGCGGCTAAACCGGAACCGGCCTCGCCGCCGGCCCCCACTGTGGAGATCCCACTGGATAAACAAAAACTCATCGGGCTGAAAAGCGCCGCCGTGGGGCTGCGTCCCTGACCAAAACCATTCGCACCGTGGGTCCGGATTGAAAGCGATGAGCGTAGACAGGCCTACATCAATACCAAGGTGGAAGGCTGGATTGAAAAACTCTATATCAATGCCACCGGGGAAACGGTCAAACAGGGTCAGCCGGTCGCGGAGATCTACAGCCCCGAGTTGCTGGCCACCCAGCAGGAATTTCTGAATGTATTGCGCTGGAAGAAGTCCCTTAAAGGAGGAGAATTCGGGGATCTTCTGGGCCAGGACGCCGAGGCTATCCTGGGGGCGGCCCGACAACGGCTCCGTCTCTGGGACATCTCCGAGGCCCAGATCCGGCGGATCGAAGAGACCGGCCAGCCGATCAGAGCCCTGACCCTCTATAGCCCGGTCAGCGGCCAGATTATGCAAAAAATGGCCGTCCAGGGAATGAAGGTCATGCCGGGGGAGAAGTTGTTTGAGGTGGTTGATCTATCCTCGGTCTGGGTGGTGGCGGATATTTATGAGAGCGAACTCCCCTTAATCAAGGTCGGTGAGCAGGCCCAGATCCGTTTGAGTTACTTCCCCGGCCGGGAATTTTCGGCGGTCATTGATTTTATTTATCCCACTATGTCCGCGGAGGCCCGCACCGCCAAGGCGCGGTTCACCCTGCCCAATCCCCAGGGAATCCTGAAGCCGCAGATGTTCGGCCAGGTGGAGTTGAAAATCAATTTGGGCCGGCGATTGTCGGTTCCGGGGGATGCGGTGATCGACACGGGGACGCGGCAGATCGTCTATGTCGATAAGGGAGAAGGCAACTTCCGAACCGCTGAAGGTTACCGTTCCGGTCTCCGCGCCGTACAATGGTTCGAGATCCTCAAAGGGTTGCAGCCCGGGGAACAAGTCTGCCGCCTTCGCAATTTCCGGATTGTTCCGAAGCGAATCTGAAGGGGATCGCTCCCAGCAAACCCTAACGATCCCCCACAACCGAAGGGAGCTCTGACACTAAAGAGAGCCCTTCCCTTGGAATCGGGTCCCTGTTCTTTTTACTCCTCACTCCTTGCTTCTGACGCCTGACGGAATAAGTATGATTGCCAAAATCATTGAAGCCAGCGCCCGCAACAAATTCATCGTCGTCCTCTTAGTCTTCTTTGCGGGGATCTGGGGCTATTGGGCCATGACCCAAACCCCGCTGGATGCCATCCCCGATTTAAGCGATACCCAGGTCATTATTTTCACGGAATGGGTGGGCCGAAGTCCGGACCTGGTGGAGGACCAGGTCACCTATCCGATCACCTCGACTTTGCTGGCCGCCCCCAAAGTCCGGGCCGTCCGCGGTTTTTCCTACCTGGGAAGTTCCTTCATCTATGTGATCTTCGAAGACGGGACGGATATCTACTGGGCCCGGAGCCGTATCCTGGAATACCTCCAGGCAGTGAAAAACAAGCTGCCCGCCAATGTCAACCCGATCCTCGGCCCCGATGCCACCAGTTTGGGTTGGGGTTTTTCTTATGCCGTGGTGGATACGGGAAATAAACTGGACCAGGCCCAGTTGCGCTCTTTGCAGGACTGGAACCTTAAGCTGGCCCTGGAAAGCGTCCCCGGAGTTGCCCAGGTGGCCAGCCTCGGCGGCTTCGTGAAACAATACCAGATTACAGTGGATCCCAACCGCTTGAGCGCTTACGGCATCCCTTTCAACCAGGTCATAACGGCCGTACGCCGGAGCAACCTGGATGTGGAAGGGCGGGTCATCGATTTCTCCGGTGTGGAATACATGGTTCGGGGCCGGGGCTATCTCAAGAGCCTGGAGGATCTGGAGATCGTCGCCGTGGGGACCAATGGGGCCGGGACACCGATCTATCTGAAGGATGTGGCCCGGATCCAATTGGGGCCGGAGATCCGCCGAGGCCTTGCCGACCTGGATGGCCGGGGAGAGGTGGCCGGCGGGATCGTCGTTGTCCGCTTTGGGGAAAATGTCCTGAACGTAATCGACCGGGTTAAAGAAAAAATCAAGAAAGACATCGAACCCAGCCTGCCCCAAGGGGTCAAGATCGTCACCACCTACGACCGGTCCGATCTGATCCATCGCTCCATAGCTACCTTGAAAGATGAGATCCTCAAACTTTCCATCGCCGTCAGTGCGGTCTGCATTATCTTTTTGTTCCATCTGCCCAGCGCCCTGGTGGTCATCCTGACCCTCCCATTGGCCATCATTATATCCTTCATCCTCATGTACTATCTCCAGGTAACCTCCAACATCATGAGTTTGAGCGGCATCGCCATTGCCATCGGCGCATGGTGGATGCCTCGATTATCATGGTGGAAAACGCCCACAAAAAACTGGAAGAGTGGGAAGGCCGCAGCGGTCGTCCGAATCCTCGCCCTGGAGGATGTCATCATTGAGGCCGCCCAAGAAGTGGGGCCTTCCCTTTTTTTCTCGCTCCTGGTCATCACCGTCGGCTTTCTGCCGGTTTTTACCCTCCAGTCCCAGGCCGGCCGGCTCTTCAAGCCCCTGGCCTATACCAAGACCTTTGCCATGCTCTTCGCCTCCTTCCTGGCCGTGACGCTCACCCCGGTCTTGATGACGTTGTTCATCCGGGGTAAAATCCGCCCCGAGGAAAAAAACCCCATCAGTTCGCTGCTCCACAAACTCTATGAGCCGGTGGTCCATCTGGCGCTGCGGTTCCGAAAGACGGTCCTCGTTTTAGGGCTGATCATCCTTGTGCTGACCTATTACCCCTTTAAAAAGTTCGGCACGGAGTTCATGCCGCCCCTCTATGAGGGGACCCTCTTTTACATGCCGGTGACCGTGCCGGCGGCCTCAGTTTCGGTAGTTTCCGATTTGCTCCGTTTACAGGACCAGCTGCTGAAAAGCATCCCGGAAGTGGCTCAGGTTTTCGGCAAGGCCGGGCGGGCGGAGACCGCCACCGACCCGGCCCCGCTGGAGATGTTTGAAACGGTCATCAACCTCAAACCGAAAGCTGAAGTGGCGGCCGGGGATGACCGTGGAAAAACTGAAAGACGAGATGAATGACCTGTTGACCATTCCCGGGGTATCTAATTCCTTTACTATGCCCATCAAAGCCCGCATCGATATGCTGGCCACCGGGATCCGTACCCCGGTGGGGATCAAGATCCTGGGCCCCCGAGATCGAGGAGCTGGAGCGAATCGGTTTGGAGATCGAGAAAAAGGTGAAGGAAGTGCCCGGCACCCGCAGCGTCTATGCCGAACGGGTGACCACCGGTTATTTTCTGGATGTGGTCGATCAACCGGCAGGAAGCGGCCCGCTACGGATTGAATGTGGAGGATATTCAGGAAGTCGTCGAAACGGCCATCGGCGGGATGAATGTTACCACCACCGTGGAGGGACGGGAACGCTATCCGGTCAATATACGTTATCCCCGGGAACTGCGCGACAGCCTGGACCATTTGAATCGGGTGCTGATTCCGATCCCGCAGATCGACCCGCGGCCGCCTCTGCGGGAGGCGGAAGGGGACCGGTGGAGGTCGGAGTAAAGGCCAGATCCCTCTGGGTCATGTGGCGGAGATCCGCTTCGTCCAATGTCGCAAGGCCATCAAGAGCGATGATGGACTTGACCGCTGATGTCTACGTGGACTTCAGCGGCCGGGATGTGGGCGGCTATGTGCAGGAGGCCAAGAAATGGTGGCCTCCCTGAAGATCCCCGACGGATACCGCCTGGTTGGAGTGGTGAATATGAATATCTGGTCCAGACCGAGGAGCGGCTCAAGCTGGTCATACCGCTGACCCTGTTGATTATTTTCGTCCTGATTTTCTTGAATACCCGGTCGGTGACTAAAACCATGATTGTTTTGCTGGCCGTTCCTTTCTCCCTGGTCGGTTCCTTCTGGCTGCTCTATTTCCTCAATTACAATCTGAGTATTGCCGTCTGGGTGGGGATCATTGCCTTGGCCGGTCTGGATGCCGAAACCGGGGTGGTCATGCTCCTTTACCTGGAATTGGCCTATGAAAAGTGGAAGCAAGAAGGCCGGCTCTCAGGGCTTCCGGCTTTGAAGGAGGCCATCCTCTACGGGGCAGTCAAACGGATTCGTCCCAAGGTGATGACGGTCAGCGTCATCCTAGCCGGATTGATTCCCATCTTGTTCAGCCAAGGGGCCGGCTCCGATGTCATGAAACGGATCGCCGCCCCTATGGTCGGCGGGGTGGTCAGCTCTCTTATTCTGGAACTGGTCCTTTACCCCACCATTTATATGATCTGGAAGGGGAGGGAGTTCAAAGGCAAATAATTATTTTTGCTACGGCCTTGTTTTTTGATCTGCCCATGCTCCTATGTTTCTCTTGCTTGGCTCTTGCAGTATACCTCTTTGGTTTATCTGGAAAGAGTTGACAGGTCGAAGGGGTCAAGGATTAAAGATCGATATCCCCCCCCCCCGTTGCTTTCAACTATCTTGGAGAATAACCTGAAAACAAACAACGCCTTGGTACCGTTCCCAGGGGGGCGGGATAACTGCTGGATTATGCCCGTTATTCCGGCGGGTACCTCACCAAATACAAGTAGGCTGCCGCGGCTTCGTCTTCGGTGATATACGGAAAGGCGGGCATTTTCTGGCCGCCCATCATCATCATCATGCGCATAGTTCCCAGTTCAACCTGTCGGATCACGCTTTGTATCGACTGTTCATAGGGAAAGCTGGCCAGGGAGGGAATATTCCCCTGCATCATCCCCATACGGCTTCTTCCCGGACCTGTGGCATCATGACAGATTTGGCAGGTCCCCTGAACCAGATGCTGGCCCACGCGGGCCACGGACTGGGTGACCAGAATTTCTTTTTGGTTAGACTTTAATTCACCAAAGTGCTCTTGCAGGTATTGGAGCAAGGCGCCCACTTCTTCTTGGTCCAGATGTTTGAACGGGGGCATTTTTTTGCCGCCCTCCTGAAGCCGTTGACGGATGCTGGCCTCGGCTTGCGAGGCCAATTCCTTGGCCAGCTCCTTCCCGATGGGCCTGCCCATTTTCTTCATCCGTTCCTCGACCAGCGCAGGTGAAGATCCTTTGACCGGACCGATGAGTGATTTGATCTCCGGCAAAGCCCCTTCCCCTTTCGGACCGTGGCAGGACTGACAATCCAGACGGTAAAGGTCCGTTCCGGTAAGAAAAAATTTCTCATCCATAAGTTTGGCCACTTGCTCCGGACTGGTTTGATAGTTGGAATAAATGCGTCCCATCATCATACCCATGCCCCTGCGGCCGCGCGGTGGTGGAACTTCAATCTGGAATCCCGGTTCAATCCGTGAGGATTTAGGGGCGGGTTGAGAACCTCCCTGTTGTCCCATAGCCGTATAGCGGATATCGAAAAGTCCGAGGTGTCTGATCCAGCTAGGTCCATGAACGGGAGTCACGACGAAAGTAGAACCGGTGGTTGGGTTAGGGGATTTTGTCTTGGTCTGATCGCCCGGCTTAGCTTCCGCGGCTTTCCCCCCATTGATAAAAACGAAAAACGCAAGAACAAGAACCATTCCCGTTACGATGAAGGCCCCTAAAGATTTCATTTTATCATTCATTTTCTTTACCTCTGGTTTGCGTATATTTTTTTAGAATTTTTATATGGAATATTATAAATAGAATGGAAAAGCGGTCAAGGTGAAAAGTGGCGGTTAAGGGGTTTTAGAGGCTATCCCCTCCTTTCTGCTAATGGGGGTCTCTCGGACCTTTCCTTGGCGATGATGCTCCAATTTCTGCTGTCAGGTACATTGGGTTCCCCCTCCATCGAGTAGGGGCCGGGAAGAAGACCTTGCCCTGTCCTGGGCTAGTTTCCCTTTCCCGGATCCTCCACTAACAACACCAGTCCCTGAACCCCGATAATTCTTGCTTTATCACCTTTTTGGAACTTGTGACCGAAGGCCCGGGCATTCCAGATTTCCCCCCGGGTCCGGACTTTGCCGTCGGGATCGATCTCTTCCAGAACCACGGCCTCTTCTCCGATCATCTCCTGCGGTCCGGTTTTTACCGGCAAATGCATCGACCGCATCATCTTGAAATTGATGAAACCTCCCAGGATAAAAACCGGAATATAAAGTTGAAGGGCTGCCCCGAAGGGCAATACCAGAAACAGGGCCAGGCCCAATAAGGGGGAAAACATGAGAAGCATCATAAAGTCCATCTCACCTCACCTTGATTCTTTGCGATGGGCGGCAACAAAAACGGTTAGTTCAGGTCCTTTTGTTTTTCCAAATATTCTTCCCGGTTGATCTCTCCACGGGCGTAACGGCGCTTAAGGATGTCAAGCGGGGAATCCGTGAGGAGCGGGTTCCCCCTGTCCGTTCCTCTGCCTTTCGAGAGCCAAGGGACAAAGAGAAAAAGTCCGATCAGTAACGCGACCCAGATAATAATCATAAAAATCACTTCGGTTCCTTTCCAGAAATCACCGGGTATCCCTTTAGCGCCCGATACGCCACTCAAAGGCCCGTTCCGGGATGCCGGCGACTTTTCTGATAATCAACTTGACGGATTTGACGCCGCTGCCCAATGCCGGGAACGAAAGCACTCCCAGGCGATGGTGCCCGCCGGGTGCCGAACCTTGCCAGTTGACCGGTTGGTAGGTTTTCCCCTGGTCGTCCTGGAGCGTGGAAACGGTCACCAGGTCCTGATCGAGCGCCACGGAATGGGTATTCATCCGGATCTCGAAAGTCGCCGGCTGGCCGGCCGCCAGTTGCACCGGCTTCACATCCACGGTTACGCTGTTACCGCGGTTGGTGACGGAGTCGTAGGCGATAGCTCCCCCTGCCCAGGCCAATAGGGTCAATAAGAGAATCAGGGTCAATCCGGTATTCCGCTCAATAGGCTTTAACGTTTTCATGATAACTTTCTCCTTCCTTTTAGGATTGGAATTGTCTAAGTGTTCTCAGGGCCTCGGAACACGCGAAGCGCGATCATTCCGCTCCGGTTCATCATTCGGAGCATGAACCCGATACCCAGCAGGTTTGAAAGCACACCCACGAAGAAAAAATACGTCTGGTATTCGGCCAGACCGGCGACTGTGGCCGAAAGAAAAGGCAGACCCAAAAGCGGCAGGACAGCCGCGAGGTAATGGGCGCAGCAGGCCGCCATGGCTGTGGTTGAAAGGCCTCCGGAGGCGGCCAGGCTGTACCGAGCCGTTTTCAGGGACTGACCGCGCTGCCAGGCCCGAGCCATGGAGAACAACGCGACCTGCAGCCCCAGTCCGGCCGCCAGGGCGAGAATCCAGGGCCAGTACTCTTTAAACTCGAGCCGGGCGTTGTACCAATCTGAGGTCAAGGTGATGAGCGTCAGGTAGAATCCCACCACACCGCCGGCAGCCGCCAATCCGGTCAGATAAGGACGTATGCTCCGGTGTTCGGTGAATTGGAACCTTCGGTGTCTTCCCGGTCGTCAGCCTCCCCGGAGGTAAGCCGGTAACCGATTGCCTCCACTGCCGCTTTCAAGTCATCAGCCCGATACCTCTTCCGGGTTATAAGCTGACCAGGGCTTTCACGACCGTGAAAAGTCCACTTGCGCGTTCTTGACCCCGGCCTGTTCGGATAGCGTCCGCTCAATCTTCTTCGCGCAGGCCGGACAAGTCATCCCTTCCAGGGAAAAATGGGTAGTCATCTCGTTAGCGGTTCGATTTTCAGCACCGTTTACCTTTTCGGAGCCCTGGAGAGAGATCGCGTTCCCATTTCGTTTATTGATCAAATCCATATCCGCCTCCTGGTCAGACGATCAGAAAATTTATAAGAAATAAAAGCTGGTATTTCATTTAATAAGCAAGAGGTGTGCCACAATGTAGTATATATTGATAACCATATAATATTATAATAAATATTGTAAATTATCCTAACAAAATGAAATATAATCGAGTTGAAAAGCCCAGTTAGTGCATAAAAAATATCCATATATTCGATTGAGTATTAAAGGAGGTGTAAAAATATTATTCTATTATCCGGCTATCCCTTTGCCAAACGAGGGGTTTTGGGAAAATCGATTTGGAATGAGGCCCCCCGGCCGGGTTGGCTTAAAACCCAGAGTCTCCCCCCATCCTGTCCAGCAGATGCAGAGAAACCTTTAAACCCAGATGGGTACTGGCGGAATCTTTTTTCTCCAGGGGGGACATGAGGGCGTTTTGGAGCTTTCCAATATCCAGGCCCGGTCCGGAATCCTGGACAGTGACCTGGAACCAGGGGTCTTCCTCCCGGATAGTCACTCGGATTTGGTCGGAGAGCTTCAGGGCATTGTTCAAAATATTTTGCAGGATGACCTCAACCGCATAGGGTTCAAAAGGAAAGACCCAGGATCCCGAGCAGTGGTCTGGGCTTTGCCCGTTCACTTCTATCTCAATGGGCTTCTCGGGGTAACGGATATCGAGCAGTTCCCGGATGGAATGAAGCAGCAGGGGTTGAAGGTCATGCTTTTCGAGATTTTGGAAGTCGGAGGACAAGGCCTTTAAGAAAGACAATTCCTGATGCAAGGTGGAAGCCAGGCGAAGGGAAGTCCTTTCGAGGATGTCCACATTGGAAGCCAATCCTTGTATTTCCATGACCAGATCTTCATTTGTCGTCCCTTGGGGAGATGCCTCCCTGAATTTTTTTTCCAGCCTTTCGATCCGCTGTTTGATGCGGCTGCTGAAACCGCTGATGCCGATAACCAGACTTTTATAATGGTGCCTCAAGGCGGCAACCTGAAGCTGAAATTCCTGATTCAAAAGGTCCAACCGGGCGCGGTTTTGCTTGAGGCGCATGAGAATAAATCCTAAAATCAAGCCAACGCCCATTCCCAGCAGTGTATTCAACAGCAGCATGGGCCACATGAAAAACTGAAAACTGCTGATCAGCGCCCGGCCGATCACCAGCTCTTTTCCGAAATAGATGGTTTCGTGGGCGGCCCGGACCAGCATGGACAGAGGGTGAAAGGCTATCAGTCCGGCCATTCCCCCGAGAAGAAATCCGATCACCGGATAGTGCCTGAATTTTCTGTTCGGGACCACCAATTTCAATTGAATGGCTTCTGTATCCATATTCATGCCCGACATTTTCGGCAGTTTTTAAGTAAGATTACTTCCCGATTGCTAGCGATACCCCGCCTATCACAAACGAACGGAACGCAGCCGCAAGGCGTTGCTGATGACCGAGACGGAACTGAAACTCATGGCCGCTGCCGCGAGCATGGGGCTCAGCAGCAAGCCGAAATAAGGGTAAAGGAGCCCGGCGGCCAGGGGAATTCCCACGGCATTATAAACCAAAGCAAAGAACAGATTTTGTTTGATGTTTTTCATGGTCGCCCGGCTGAGGCGGCGGGCCTTGACAATACCCCGGAGGTCACCCTTGACCAGGGTGACGCCGGCGCTTTCCATGGCCACGTCCGTTCCCGTGCCCATGGCAATTCCCACCTGGGCCTGAGCCAGGGCCGGCGCGTCATTGATCCCGTCACCGGCCATGGCCACAATTCGACCCTGGCCCTGAAGTTTTTTAATCGTTTCGGCCTTTTCCTGGGGGAGGACCTCCGGAATGACCTCGTCGAGTTTCAATTTTCCGGCCACGGCTTCGGCGGTGGTTTTACTGTCCCCGGTCAGCATGACCACCCTCAGCCCTTCGGCATGCAAGCTCTGGAGCGCTTCGGCGGTGGATTCTTTGATGGGATCGGCTACGCCCAAAAGGCCGGCCGCTTTCCCCTCGGCCGCCACGAACATGACCGTCTGCCCTTCCCGGCGCAGGGATTCGGCCCGGGTGCCCCAATCGCTGAGGTCTATTTTTAGGTCCTCCATTAATTTTCGGTTGCCCAGGGCCACCAGCCGGCCTTCCACCCGGCCGGTGATCCCCTTGCCGGTGTGGTATTCAAAGGAACCGGCTTCCGAAAGATGGATTCCCCGTTTCTCGGCACCTTCCGTGATGGCTGCGGCCAGGGGATGTTCGCTCCCCTTTTCCAGGGTGGCCGCCAGACGGAGGAGGTCGTTCTCTTCCGTACCTTCGACGGCCGTCACGGAAATCAATCGGGGTTTTCCCTCCGTCAGGGTTCCGGTCTTGTCAACCACCAGGGTGTCCACCTGGCGCATTACTTCGATGGCCTCGGCGTTTCTAAAGAGTACCCCGCCGGTCGCCCCCCGGCCGGTGGCGACCATGATGGAGATCGGGGTGGCCAGACCCAGGGCGCAGGGACAGGCGATCATCAGCACGGCCACAGCGTTGATCAAGGCATAGGCCATGGGGGGACTGGGTCCAAACCATCGCCCAAACAACAAAGGTAATGATCGCGGCCAGAATTACGCCGGGAACGAAATAGGAGCTGAGGCGATCGGCCAGTTTTTGGATGGGCGCCCGGCTGCGTTGGGCCTCCGCGATACCATTTGGATGATCCGGGCCAACATGGTTTCGGAACCGACCCGTTCGGCTTTCATGATCAGTGCGCCGGTGCCGTTGATCGTAGCCCCGATCAGACGGCCGCCGGATTCCTTCTCCACCGGGATGGGTTCGCCGGTCACCATGGATTCATCGACGGAGGTTTTTCCTTCCAGGACCATTCCGTCGACCGGAATTTTTTCCCCGGGCCGCACCCGGAGACGGTCACCCACTTGAACCTGATCCAGAGGTACATCCTCCTCGTTGCCGTCTTCCTGGAGGCGCCGGGCCGTCTTAGGCGCCAGGCCCAGCAGGGCCTTGATGGCGGCGCTGGTTTGCCCCCGGGCCTTCAACTCCAATACCTGACCGAGGAGCACCAGGGTGACAATGACCGCTGCCGCCTCGAAATATACGGCCACCTCTCCGTGCTCGCCGTGAAAGGAGGGAGGAAAAAGGACGGGAAACAGCTTGGCGACCAGGCTATAGAGATAGGACACGGATACTCCCAATCCGATCAGGGTGAACATATTCAAGCTGCGTTGGATGAGGGAGCGGTAGCCCCTGACCAAAAGCGGCCATCCGGCCCAGAGGACCACGGGTGTGGAAAAAATCAGTTCCACCCAGGCCCAGGCGGGCCGGGAGGCCAACCTCTCCAGGGGCCGGCCCGGGATAATATGCCCCATCGCCGCCAGAAAAACCGGAATGGTCAGGGCCAGGCCGATCCAGAACCGCCGGGTCATGTTCTTCAGTTCCTGATTTTCCTCCTCCCCCAGGGTCGCTACCCGAGGCTCCAGCGCCATGCCGCACTTGGGGCAGGCCCCCGGATGATCCTGGATGATTTCCGGATGCATGGGACAGGTCCATTCCGTCGGTGTACCGGTCCCCGAAACCAGGGGCAGGGGGCCGGGCACTTCACAGGACGGGCAGGCTTTAGGGTCGGTCGGTTCTTCCGCCGCGCCGAAATATTTTTCCGGTTCGTTTCTGAAGGCTTCCAGACAGCCGGCCGAGCAGAACAGGAACTCGCGGTTTTTATAGCGGGTCCGAAATGACGTGTCGCTGGAAACATCCATCCCGCAAACCGGATCCCGGCTCGGGTTTTGATTTGGCATCGAAGTCCTCCTTTGACTTTTTGAAGTCGTTCGGACAGTTGGAGAGGAAATTAAGGGAAGAACAAGAAACAATTCCTATCAGCGTTCAGTTTTTTTTCTCGGAAACTGTTCATTAAATCAGTTTAAGCCGTTTAAATTAAAAATAAAGCCATACCATTCTCTTTCGGGCAGCATAATAAAATGAGGCCGGGTCCTCCCGGCCTCAAGGTAGGGTTTGGTATTGGTAACCTTACTGCAGTTGGCGAACGGCACCGGTTCTTTTGTCGATAGCCAGTTTGGAGACCAAAGAATTATCCTTGGTTAAGATCTCTGTTTCAAAATAAGTGGTTCTGTCCTTAATCTTTCCTGATTTCAGATTGGGGTTTCCGCCGATGTAGTTTGCTACAAAGGCCTTGGCCTCCTGTTGGGTTATTGGGTTTCCACTTTCATGGGCTCCGTAATTATTGCCATTGTCATAGGGCATTCCATATCCACGATTCCCGTTGTTTCCATAATCGGATCCCATCATATAGCCCCGGTTATTTCCGTACCCGGAACCCATCATATTGCCCCCAAAGCCTGATCCCATCATGCCAGGGCCCATACCATAACCATAACCACCAGAGCCCATCCCGTTTCCCCAAGATCCTGCCGAGACAAAACCAGCCACACCGACTCCCAACGCCAAAATCATAAGCAACAATAGTTTTTTCATAACCAGCCTCCTTAAAATTTGTTTTACTCCTATCTGC
Organism: uncultured delta proteobacterium; assembly: GCA_963843145.1. GTDB lineage: Bacteria > Desulfobacterota > RBG-13-43-22 > RBG-13-43-22 > RBG-13-43-22 > CAVQSS01. The sequence goes on along the minus strand of CAWJJC010000005.1, from coordinate 48,449 downwards.
TGTCTACTGCAACATCTGGTCCAGTGGAGGCCCAATAATTAATAACTTATTAATATTATTGTATTTATGTATCTAATTCGAGAAGCAGATATTCCTAGAGAAGGAGGTGGCTGCATATTTTTTTTACACCTAATCCTTCAAAAGAAATAATTGGTGAATAATTTTTATACAGTCTAAAATTAGTAGCAACATCGTAGAGCGTCATTCCCGCAGTGCTTCTGAGCGGGAATACAGGTTTTTCTCAGGAAACTCTGGATCCCCGATAAAGACATTCGGGGATGGCGAGAAATTTCGTGTAAATATAATAAAGGGACAGTTAACAATAAAGGAAACGAGTTGAGACAAATAAATCGCCCGCCTTCCGGTTCGGATGGGAATAAACTTGCGGTAGTTATAAAGTAATTAATTTTTTTGTTAAAAATACAAGTTTCCTAGTATTGATTCCAGGGGTTATTATGTTTATTATTGTTCTATCAAAATAAATTTTTAGGAGGCGTCTTTATGAAAAAATTATTTTTAGGAATTTCCCTGGCTTCTTTACTGGTTTTTGCCGCCTTTGCCTATGCCCAACCGGGTATAGGGGGTGGGGGCTATTATGGCATGGGTCCCGGAATGATGGGGCCGGGTTATGGCGGTGGTTATGGCATGGGTCCTGGCATGATGGGACCGGGTTATGGCGGTGGTTATGGCATGGGTCCCGGAATGATGGGGCCCGGCTATGGCGGTGGTTACGGCATGGGTCCTGGCATGATGGGACCGGGTTATGGCGGTGGTTACGGCATGATGGGGCCCGGCTGGAGGGGCCACGGTTACGGCATGATGGGTCCGGGCTGGGGAGGGCAACAAGGCTATCAGCCTAATGCGGAATGCCAAAAATATTTTGATGAGTCGGCCGGCTTGAGAAAAGAACTGCACACCAAACGATTTGAATATTTTGAAGCCATGCGCAATCCCAAGACCACCCCCGAGGCAGGGGCTAAACTTGAAAAGGAAATATGGGACCTGCAGCAGAAGATTTATTCCAAGGCCCCGGCTAATTGTCGATAATAGTTCTCTTTAATCAAAGTGACGTTAACGACAGCCGCGGAGATGTGGCTGTCGTTTAACCTTTGCAAGATTCTTCTCAACCTAAATCCTTTTTCTTTTCTTCAGACTCCACCTTTGAGATTTAGCTCGGATCCGTGGAGCATTACTGAAGCGGATTATCTGGTCTCTTTAAAAGAGGTCGGCGAGCTTTAGCAGATTTTCAATTGAAAGACCATCAATGAAGGAGTGTCAATTGGCGCCCTGAGAGCAACCAGTTCATTTACCTGGCCCGATTTAGGAAACCATCCTCGCGATTCCAGCCAGGGTTGGATAACCAGGAAAAGGGCCGGTAGAATGAAAAGTGTGTCCCGGGCTAAGGTGAAAGGTGAAATCCGTTCTCCTACGCCGAAGCAGCCGCAATCGGCTTCAATGCCGCGGAGAAAGGTCACGAACATGACCCCGATGAAAAAGGCCAGAAAAATGGCGGCAAAGCCGGCGGTGTACCGAATCCAGAGGCCTGATAGCAGGGTTGCTCCCAAAAGGATCTCCACCCAGGGAAGGATCTTCACCACCCAGACCACTGAACCGGGAGATAACAATTGATACCCTTCGGCAGCGGCTGCAAACTGGAGGGGATTTTCTAATTTCGTGTAGCCGGCATAGATAAAGATCACCGCCAAGAAAATCCGGCAGGCCCAATGCAGGAGGCGCGGGAGCATCGTCCTTACTTTAATAGTTGGTCCAGACGATCTTTCAAAACGGGGTAGGAAACTCTCCCAAAAACCTTCTCCTCCCGCCCTTTGGCATAAAGAAAAAACGTCGGGGTGCCTTGAATCTTCCGCTCATATCCAACGGCAATATCCTGATCAATGCTTTGTTCTATCGAGGGGTCTTTTAAGAATTCTTTGACCTTGGCCATCTCCTCCGGCGTGAGGACCTCGGCCACTACCGCCTCCACTTTCCCATCTGTCGCCCACTGGGATTGCTTAGTGTACAACGCTTCACTTACCCGTTGCCAATAATCCTGACCTAGACGGGAAGCCGCAACAGCATACCGAGCACTGTCGCGGGCGTAATGGTGGATCTTTAAAGGGAATTCATAATAGATGACGCAGACCTTATTGGTTCGGGCATACTCTTTCAATAATGGCCGAATAGTCTCCAGATAAAATTCGCGACAAGGGGGACACTGATAGCAGGAGAAGACCTCCATTCGTATGGGAGCGTTAGGGTGACCCCCCACGATCAGACCTTTGGACGTGACAGGATTCTGTTGAGCATTCGTTGAGGAAACTACGGCCAGTATGACCAATACCATCAGGAATCGCACCTTTGTCATCATCATTATACCCCGCCCAGCCTTTCAAGAAAAATTTTCCCTTTTAACTTCCAAAAGTTAAGATCCGCAACATAAAAAGTCAATAAGGTATAGACTGTATTTTTGGATGAAAAGCGCACTATCTTTGGAAAAATGGGGGAGTATTCACCCTATTTTCCCCCAGAGCTCTTTCACGATTTGCACCAATTAAAGGGCGTTACTTAAAATCGGAATCGCAACCCGCCGCCGAAGCCATAATCGGAGTGCCATTGGGCGACGAGGGAAATGTCCCGGTTGAGCAGGTAAGACAGACTCACGCGGCCTTCCCAGAGGTCATGGGTGTCGTACTGGGCCTCGCCGAATAGATTCAGTCGAGGCGTCAGTCTAAAGGATTTTCCCAAATTGATCCGTACTCCGCCCTCGGAATCCAGCCAGGCGCGGGATTCCAGATTGAGCGGCAGCAGGTAGCGAAGGCCCAACACAGCCCGGGTATCCGTGGATTCATGGCCGGTCCCCAACAAATCAGCGCCGACAAAAACGGTGAGAAAGCGATTCAGGTAGCGATCCCAGGTAAAAAGGCCTTCCCAGTCGGTTTCTTTTCGGTGGGGCCAGCCCACCTTCCAGCCGGCCGTCAGGAGGTTGCGGGTATTGGAAAGCATCAAGAAGCCCTCCGTCATATTGCTGAGGGCATCAGCCTGACCCTGGAAATACCAGGTATCCTGATAGAGGTTGGGTCGGATGGCGTTGAGCAGCGGTGAGAGGGTGAAATCCTCGTAATGCACAAGCCGGGCCATCCCGTTTTTCATATGGTAGAGCAGGTGGCAGTGGAAGAACCAGTCGCCGACCTCGTCGGCCAGGAATTCGATGACCGTGGTGGACATGGGGGCCACGTCGACGGTATGTTTAAGCGGGGCGTAGTCGCCCTGACCGTTGACGACCCGGAAGAAGTGTCCGTGGAGGTGCATCGGGTGGTGCATCATGGTCCGGTTGATCATGATGAACCGGACGACCTCGCCCTGGCGAATGCGGATCGAGTCGCTTTCTGAAAGAGCCCGGTTATTGAGAAACCAGACATAGCGCTCCATGTCTCCGTCCAGGGTAAGGCGGATGTCACGGACGGGGTGATCCTTGGTAAAAGCGGTAGGCCGGGTGGCCCGCAGTCTGGCGTAGGGCGGCCAGGGGCGCCGGGGATCCGTTCCGTCAACGGCGAGGTTGGGGGAAGAGGAAACGTCGGCGGCCAGGAAGCCAAAGTCAGTACCGTATTGATTTCCAATCCGTGAAGCCGGGGGAGTCATCGGTTGGGCGGGGCCGCCGGGTCCCATCCCGCCGACGGGAGAGGCAGGATGGCTCATCGGTTTATTACCCTCGGAGGGGATCCCACCCGCATCCGCTGGATGATCCCCGCCTCCATCTTCATCGGGGAGGGCCTGACCCCTGGCCCTGACTTTCCATCCCGGCCCCGGCGCCCCCAGCCATGGAGCCCATCCCCATCATCCCGGGCCGGTCGAAATGGCCGGCTTGCACCCGATTATCGGGCATGCCCATCGTGCCGGAGGGGGTCAGGGCGAAGATCTGTTTCAGGCTGATATCGCCCATGGTGTGGTAGAGGTTCGGTTTGGGGACGGCGGGGGCCGGGTGGCGATCCCCGTCACCTATCCAGACCGAGGCGTAGCCCGAGCCGTCGTGGGCCGTGGCCCGGAATTCATAGGCCCCGGATGTAGGGACCTTGACGAGTAGATCGTAGACTTCAGCCACGCCAATGAGAAAACGGTTCTGGTGAACCGGTTCCACGTCCTGGCCGTCCGCGGCGATGATGGTCATCGGGCCGCCGGCGAATTCCAGGTGGAAATAGGTGGTGGCCGAGCCGTCTATAACGCGCAGCCGCACGGTTTCGCCGGGTTTGGCCGAAAGGAAGGTCTCCGGCCGGCCGTTGGCCAGGAAACGGTCGTAGGCCACGTCGGCAAGGTCCATGGCCGGCATACGCTGGAGTTCCCGCCGGAAGTAGTCTCCGAGCAGACCCAGGCGGGCGGCGCCCAGGATGCTCTGGCCGCTGCCTTTTTGGATCGCGTACCATTCACTGCCGCGCTTGAGGGTTCGATTCACTTGGTGGGGATCTTCATCGGTCCAATCGGAGAACAGGACCACATGGTCACGGTCAGCCCGGGGACCTTTCGAACGGGGCTCGATGACGATGGGGCCGTACACGCCGCTTTGCTCCTGCAGGTTGGTGTGGGAGTGGTACCAATAGGTCCCGCTCTGGCGAATAGGAAATTCATAGGTAAAGGTGGCGCCGGGCTGGATGGGCGGAAAGCTGATGTAGGGTACGCCGTCCATATCGGGGGGCACGAGGATCCCATGCCAGTGGACGGAGGTATCCACGTTCATCCGGTTATGAACGTGAATGCGGGCGATATCACCCTCCTGGAAACGCAGGGTCGGACCGGGAATGACCCCGTTGATGGTCATGGCCCGGACCGGCTTGCCGGTGAGTTGGACCTCCTCCCGGGCGATGGTGAGTTGGTATTCAACCGTGGCTGCCCGGGCGGGCAAAGAGGCAAAGAGAATAAGAATGATGACTAGAACGGCCATGGGGGTGCGCTCTGTAGGCAATATCATCGGGGGCTCCTAGTTGATACCTCGGACTTCAATGAGACAACGGAAACCTACCTTCGGAAATCCCTCCCAGGGATAACGGTTACTGATTAACTCGGAACGTATTTTTGACTTTCCAAGAAGGGACGGTTTTCCAAGAATGATACTTTCATAAGAGACTTGATTGGCGGTCCCCTTTGTATTGGTGGACAAAGCGTTAAGAGGGTTACTCCGCACGGCCCATTCTTTTATCTCCCCGCCCATATCTTGGGGGAAGACCGGATTTTTTAGGATAGGCGTTTCGGCGGTTTTTGACTTATCCAGAATTTTCCTTCGGGGGGTTCTTCCACGGAATAGTCCATGTGGGACATGTGCCCGCTAAAACCTGCTGCGGTCCCCGGGTTAGCAGGGTTGGGACCGGCCTTCTGGCCTTCCCCAGCACCTTCCGCTAAAAATCGTCCATGATAAGCCGCAAATATCCATTGGTCCTCGGTCGGGAGTTGCTTATGAAAATGACGGGCATAGGCCAAAGCCCCATACCAGGTCACTCGAACGACGGGTTGCCCGGCCGCTTGCGGATCTTTTAAATGGAAACGGCCGTGTCGATGGATGATGTGTTCATAGGGTTCCGTGCCTTCACCCATGAGAAACCAGATCTGACCATTATTTTTTACCACGCCCTGGTCGACTACCAGGCTATCCTTGACCTCATTTAAAAAATCGGCATATTTTTCAGTGCTTACCTTGTTTTTGTCCATATAAAAGGGAGCTAGGTGAACTTTTCTGCCGGGATTGTTCCCGTCCACCGGGGTTACCTGAAAGTCTCCCCCCGGAAGTAAAAGCATGTTTGAGCCGTCCTCCCCCATCATGGAGGGCGGCAGGTCTTTTAAGGTCCTCGCTGAGGATGAAGCCGGCCTACTGGTGCTTGGCTGGGATAGTTCGTGCCCGGTCTGTGGCCCCTTTTTCCAAAAAACCAGCGACTGGCCAGGGTCTCCCCAGAAGTGCCAGAGGGTCATGAAGAGTACGCTGAAAACGGCCGCGGAAATACCCGTCCAAATCCATTTAGGCCGGTTCCACCTGGAAAGTGGGGAGGCGAGCTGGGAATTCGGCTTATTTTCTGCCTCCAAAATCCGAATCGCTTCCCAAAGCAAGGACCGCATTTTTTCAACCGTTTCCAGTCGCTGGTCCCGATCCTCGGCCGTAGCCCACTGGATGATCCGGTCCAACTCCTGGAGAAACGGGGAGCCGGGATTTGTCAGCTTGACCTGTTTAAAGGGGACGGTTCCCTGGGAAATCCTCCCGGAAATGGCCTCATACAAGATCCGCCCCAGGGAATAGATATCACCCCGTTGATCCACCCGTTTAAAGTCGATAAATTGTTCGGGGGGCATGTAGGTCAAAGTACCTTGGGCATCGGCGGTTTGAGAAAGAGGGCTCAGGCGGTTCGAACGGGCCAGTCCAAAATCGGCAATTTTTGGAATTAGGCCATCTAAAAGGATATTTTCAGGTTTGAGATCCCGGTGGATGATCCCCAGCGCATGCATAGCCTGGACTCCATCCAATACCGGAGAAAAATAATCTTTCAGCCAGTCTTTAATCAGTTGTTCGTCGGGTTCAAAGCCTTCATCGGACAGGGTGAAACGGAGCGTTGCCCCGGGGATATATTCCATGACGATGTAATCGAGGGGGACCTCTTTTCCATCTTTGAGGATGGATTCGGAACCATAGTCATAGATTTGGAGAATGTTGGGGTGACGCACCTGGGCCATGGCTTGAAATTCCCGCTGGAAACGTTGCAGGAGGTTTTCCTTCCCGCCTGTTTCCTCCTCAACCGTCTTCAGCCATTCTTCAGATATGACCTTGATGGCCACGTCGCGCTTTAAGTTCATTTGATGGGCCCGATAGACTTCACCCATGGCCCCCTTACCTATCATCTCCATGATCAACCACTTGTCACTCAGTATGGCCCCAGGGGATAACAGCGGTTTGGTTTCAGTGTTCATTCGGGAAATATCTCCGCATACTTTCTACCTGAATTTAAGTTGATTTTCGCATACCTTACTATAAGAAGTCGATGGTTAAAATCCAGCCAGAACTTATGAGAGAAGGCTTCCTTTATGGAGCGGTCTAACGGATTGGTCTCAAGGCAATGACGGGCAGGGCCGTCCTTTTTGCGTTCAGGTCAGATTCCTTAAATTTCTTCAGCATATAGGTTGACGATTTAATTCATTACGAAGTGCAAGGACCATATTCTCCTTGACCAGTCTAATCATTTGATATATATAAAAATTAAGGAATGAGGTTTATACGAGGCTCATGATCTACGGAATTGGAGTGGATTTGGTGAAAATGTCCCGCATCCGGCAGGCCCTGGAGAATTTTGGTGAACGGTTTCAGGAGCGGGTTTATACCGGGTTGGAAAGAGATTTCTGTCTCAGCAAAGCCAATGCCACCCGCTATTGGGCCATGCGTTTTGCCGCCAAAGAGGCTTTTTCCAAAGCTGTCGGCCTGGGGATGCGCCAGGGGCTGCGCTGGCGGGATATCGAAGTGACGGCCAATGCCCTGGGGCGTCCTGAAATCCGGCTGTACGGCCGAGCCCGGGAGATTGCCGATCAGGCCGGTATTAAAGGCAGTTTTTTGACCCTAACGGATGAGGCCGATTACGCCGTGGCGGTCGTAGTGCTGGAGTGCTGACCAGACGACAAAAGCCGTCCAATTTATTATTGCTATGATTCTGACCACTGCTCAACAGATGAAAGAGCTGGACCGAGCGACCATCGAGGACCTTGGGGTCCCGGGGCTGGTTTTGATGGAGAATGCCGGGCGCGGCGTGGTTCAGGTCATTGGGAAGCTTTATCCGCACATCCGCTCGGCGGCTGTTCTGGTCGGGAAGGGAAACAACGGAGGAGACGGCTTCGTCATTGCCCGCTACCTCCTTCATCTGGGAATTAAGGTCAAGGTTTTTCTGGCCGGGTCGAAGGCTTCCCTGAAAGGGGATGCCGCCCATAATGCCCGACTGGCGGAAGCCTGCGGCGTTCCGCTGCAGGAAATCCCGGAAGGATTTGATTCGGTCTGCCTGAAGAAGGATTTGGCGGACGCGGATTTGATTCTAGACGCTCTGCTGGGGACCGGTCTGGAAAAAGAAGTTCAAGGGCTTTTTAAGGAATTGATTGCCCTGGTGAACGAAATCGCCCGGCCCAGGTTGGCCGTGGATATCCCTTCCGGGCTCTCCTCTGATTCCGGGCAACCCCTCGGCCTGTGCGTACAGGCCTCCGCCACGGTAACCTTCGGTTGGCCCAAGCGCGGGCATCTGCTTTTCCCCGGTTCCCAATACGTGGGCCGCCTGCTGCTGGTGGATATTGGAATTCCTCCTGCGCTTCGTCCGGAAGGGGCTGACCGGGTGGAATTGCTATCCGGAGACGAGCTGCTTCCCTGGCTGCCGGAACGGCGACCCGACGGCCATAAGGGTACCTATGGGCACGCCTTGATCCTGGCCGGCTCGACGGGCAAGACCGGCGCCGCGGCCCTGGCGGCGATGGGGGCCCTCCGGGTCGGCGCCGGGATGGTGACTCTCGGCATCCCCGCCAGTCTGAATCCCATCCTGGAGATGAAACTGACCGAGGCCATGACCGAGCCCCTGCCCGAGGGGAAGACCGGTTGCTTGGGAAGGCCGGCCCTGGAAAGGATTCGAACCTTACTGGCCGGGAAGAGGGTTTTAGCCCTGGGTCCGGGTTTGTCAACTTCCGACGGCACCCAGGCCTTGATCCGGTCATTGCTGAAAGAAGATTTTTCCCTTCCGCTGGTGGTCGATGCCGACGGACTGACGGCCCTGGCCGATCATCCGGAGTCTCTAACCCTTCTTTCCGGGAGGGCCATTCTGACCCCTCACCCCGGTGAGATGGCCCGGTTGACCGGGAAGACGGTTCAGGAAATTCAGGCCGATCGAATCGGGACAGCCCGGGATTTCGCCGAACAATACGGCGTCGTATTAGTACTAAAGGGTGCTCGCACGGTGGTGGCTGATCCCGCGGGAGCCATTTTTTTAAATCCCATAGCCCATCCCGTTATGGCCAGCGGGGGTATGGGGGACGTCCTGACCGGGATGATCACCGGTTGGCTGGCCCAGGGCGTTGCCCCTTTGCCGGCCGCTTGTTTAGGCGTTTATTTTCACTCCGGGGCCGGGGTCCGGGTGGCCGCAAAAAAAGGGAAGCAGGGGATCCTGGCTTCGGAGCTGGCCGACGTCCTTCCCGAGCTAATTTCCCATAGCGAGCAGTGGCCGGTCGCCGTCGCCCCTTTTCTGCCCCTTATTCAAGAAATTTATCTTTAGCCAAAGAGGAGTATTGCCGGATGGTCTTAGCCAAAGAACTCATGACTTCAGAAGTGATTACCGTTTCCGAGGATACGCCGGTGAGCGAGGCGGCCCGGTTGATGACCGAAAAACATATCAGCGGGCTTCCGGTTTTAAACCGTCAACAGGAACTGGTGGGGATCGTCTGCGAAAGCGATATTATCGATCAGAGTAAACAACTGCATTTGCCGACCGTCTTCAATCTGATGGGCAATATCGTCTTCCTGGAAAGCAGCCATAAATTGGAAAAAGAATTAAAAAAAATGGCCGGCCTGCTTTGCCGGGACATCATGTCCGCCCCGGTGCAGACGGTCACTCCCCAGGCCCCCATGGAACAGATCGCCACCCTGATGGCCGAACAACACGTGCACTCCATACCGGTGGTGGAGGGCAAGACCCTGAAGGGGATCATCGGCAAAAAGGATCTGGTTCGCGCCCTGGCCAGGTAAGAGGGAACGATTCCAAGTGACCAGGCTAAATCCGAAATTCGAAGCAAGAAATTCGAAACGTTTTTGTCTTGGTCATTTGAATTTTGGCCATTCGAGTTTGTTTCGGATTTCGGATTTCGGATTTCGAATTTAACTTTTATGGGCGTCTTTTCCCGGGTTATAGAAACGGAAAACGAAAATGAGACCGAAGCCCTGGGAGAACGATTGGCCTCCTGCCTGAAGTCGGGCGATATTCTGGCCCTTCACGGGGAACTGGGGGCCGGCAAGACCTGTCTGGTGCGGGGGATTGCTCGCGGGCTGGGTATTGACGGGAGCGGCGTGGCCAGCCCGTCCTTTACTCTGATCAATGAATATCCGGGACGCGTTCCCCTGTTTCACCTGGATGGCTACCGGCTCGATTCAGCCGAAGCCTTTGAGGAATTAGGGCTGGAGGATTATTTTGAAGGAAACGGGATCCTGGCTATTGAATGGGCGGAGAAGGTCCCGGACCTCCCGGAAGAACGGATCGATATCGTGATTCTCTGGGTAGATGAGAAGCGGAGGCTTTTCCGGATCAGCGCTCGGGGCGAAGCGGCGGAGCGGTTGCAGGCATCGGATCTAACCCCTTCGCCCGTCTGAGCGAAGCATGAAAATTTTCCAAGCTTTCGTTTTTCGTAGGGCAGGCGACCCCGCCTGCCGGCTGGGCGAGGGATATGGTTCGCTTCGCATCCAAGGTAAGGATAAGGCGACGGTGGTCAAATCCGGCTTCGGTTTGGGCTATATTTTTTTCAGGTAAAACCCTTTCCAAGACGGGGTTTTACCTGAAAAAAATATAAAGGGAGGTTTTATGTCGTTAGTGGTGCACAAATACGGCGGCACTTCGGTAGGTTCCATTGAAAAAATTCGGCAGGTGGCGCAACGGGTCATTGAACGGAAAAAAGAGGGAAACGATATGGTGGTGGTCCTTTCGGCCATGTCCGGCGAAACGGATCGACTGATTCGGCTGGCCCAAGAGGTGACCGAAACTCCCAATCCCCGGGAGCTGGATGTACTGATTTCCACCGGGGAACAGGTCTCCATCGCCCTGTTCAGCATGGCTGTCCAGAGTCTGGGTTTTAAGGCCACTTCCCTGCTGGGTTTCCAGGCCACGATTCACACCGATCAGTCCTACGGACGGGCCCGGATTAATGAGGTGGATACCCGACGCATCATGGAAGAGATCCGCAGAGATAAGATTGTGGCCGTAGCCGGTTTCCAGGGACTGGACGAACGGGGAAATATCACCACCTTGGGACGGGGGGGGTCGGACACGACCGCCGTAGCCATCGCTGCTGCCCTGAAGGCCGACGTTTGCGAAATTTTTACCGATGTGGAAGGAGTCTATACCACCGACCCCCGAGTCTGCTCCAAGGCCCGAAAACTGAAAAAGATTTCCTATGAGGAAATGCTGGAAATGGCCAGCCTGGGGGCCAAGGTCCTGGAGATCCGTTCGGTGGAGTTTGCCAAGAAATACAGGGTCCCCATACATGTGCGTTCGACTTTTACCGACAAGGAGGGAACGATGGTGCTCCAAGAAGACAAGAGCATGGAAAAGATTCTGGTTTCCAGCGTCACCTACAACAAAAACGAGGCCCGGGTTACCATAACGAAAGTGCCGGATCGGCCGGGTACCGCCCACAAAATATTTACGCCCATCTCCGAAGCCGGAGTGGTGGTGGACATGATTGTCCAGAATACCAGCGCCGACGGTCTGACGGACCTAACCTTCACCGTCCCCAAAGTGGATTTCAAAAAAACCCTCGGCATAGTGAAAAAAATCGCCAAGGAGATCAAGGCCGAGCGGGTTCTGGGAGATGAAAATATCGCCAAGGTTTCGATTATCGGACTGGGCATGCGCAATCACGCCGGGGTGGCCACCACCATGTTTTCCACCCTGGCCGATGAAGGCATCAACATCATGATGATTACCACTTCCGAGATCAAGATCTCCTGCGTCATTGACGAGAAGTACACCGAACTGGCCGTGCGGGCCCTGCACGATGCCTTTCATCTGGACGAGGAGTCGCACGGACGTTGAGCGTTGGGCGCTAAACGCTGAGCGCAGAGCCCGGGCGCGAAGCGTTCGAGGGGCAACACCAAACCGGCTACCGTATGATCTTTGGCCGGCGGAGAAACACCGGCGGGAATTGCAGGTTAAGCCATTGATTGTGGATCAGGCCCATTCTGCGTCTGCAATTTGAAATGGAGACGTCTGGAAAGAAGAAACTTGAAAACGATAGAAATCTACGATACCACCCTCCGGGACGGGACCCAGGCCGAGGATTTCAATCTCTCGGTGGTGGACAAGATCCGCATTTCCAAAAAGCTGGACGATTTGGGGATCGATTATATTGAAGGGGGCTGGCCGGGCTCCAACCCCAAGGACGTGGAATTTTTCAAGGAAATGAAACAACAGTCCTTGAAGCAAGCGCAATTGGCCTCCTTTGGGAGCACCCATAACCCCAAGAATACAGCGGAGAGAGACGCCAACCTCAAGGCCCTGGTCCAAGCCCAAACGCCGGTCATCACCATTTTTGGCAAGAGCTGGGATGTCCATGTGCGGGATGCCCTGAGGGTTTCCCTGGATCGCAACCTGGAAATCGTGGCCGATTCCCTGTCCTGGCTTCGACCTAGGGTTTCCCGGCTTTTTTACGATGCCGAACATTTTTTCGACGGCTTCAAAGCCAACCCGGAGTACGCTCTGTCTACCCTGAAGGCCGCCAAGAAGGCCAAGGCCGATTGCCTCGTCCTTTGCGACACCAACGGCGGGACCCTCCCCGGCCAACTGGTGCAAATCATCCAGCGGGTCAAAAAAGAAATCCCGGGGGTCCCTTTAGGAATCCACGCGCATAACGACTGTGAGTGTTCGGTGGCCAATGTAGTGGCCGCCGTGGAAAACGGCATTACTCAGGTGCAGGGGACCATTAATGGCTTCGGGGACCGCTGCGGCAACGCCAACCTCTGCTCCATCATTCCCAACCTGCAGCTCAAATTGAAATTCGAAATCCTGACCGACGAACAACTCGCCCGGATCAGCGAGATCTCTCGTTTTGTCAACGAACTGGCCAACATTCGTCACAACAAATACCAGCCCTACGTGGGAGCCAGTGCCTTCTCGCATAAAGGCGGGATCCACGTCAGCGCGGTCATGAAGAACCCGGAAACCTATGAGCACATTAATCCGGAAAGAGTCGGCAATATCCAGCGGATTTTAGTTTCCGACCTGGCCGGTCGAAGCAACATCCTTTCCAAGGCCCAGGGGTATGGGCTGGACCTGTCCAGTAAAGACCCGGTGGTCCTGGAGATATTATCCCAGTTGAAGGAACTGGAAAAACAGGGTTTCCAGTTTGAAGGGGCCGAGGGTTCTTTCGAACTGTTGATGAACCGGGCCCTGGGACGGCAGAAGCGGTATTTCCAACTATTAGGCTTCCGGGTCATGGCCCATAAGGCGGTCGAAGACCAGCCTCCTTTAGCGGAGGCCACCATTATGGTTAAAGTCGGGGGCAAGGTGGAACATACGGCGGCGGTGGGCAACGGACCGGTCAATGCCCTGGACAACGCCCTGCGCAAGGCCCTGGAACGGTTTTATCCGGAACTGAAAGAAATGCGGCTGGAGGATTACAAGGTCCGGGTGCTTTCCAGCGTGGACGGGACGGGAGCCCGGGTACGGGTGCTGATCGAGTCCGCGGATTTGGAAAGCAAATGGGGGACCGTGGGGGTATCCACGGATATTTTGGAGGCTTCCTGGCAGGCCCTGGTGGATAGTATCTCTTATAAGCTTTATAAAGAGGAACAGAAAAGGCAACAGAGGAAAGGCTAAAAATTCGAAACTCGAAACTCGAAATTCGAAACAAATTCAAATGACCGAAATTCAAAATTCGAAACATTCTTCCCCGGAAGGTGTAGGGTAGGGATAAGGCATAAGGTTGAGTGATAACCCGGGATTCACCCACCCCCCCCTGCCCCCTCCCGTCGAGGGTGGGGGAGTTGTTTTGGTCATTTGGATTTTGAACTTTTGAATTTGTTTCGGATTTCGTGCTTCGAATTTCGGATTTAACGGTTTTATCGTTTAATGGGAGAGACTGATTTTCATCACGAACCAGACAACCGTCCGAGGTCTATGATCCCCGGGGGATTGCGCACCACGGCTATGGCCATCCTGCCCCACCGGGAGGTTGACCGGGCCCTGGACCTGGCTCTTTCGCTGGACATTCCTTTCTGGCCCCAGCTTCCGCACGCGGGGTACTACGAGGACATGTACGTGCAGGCCTCGGAACACTTTCCCGGGATGGTGCTGGACCCGGTAGGGAATACCCTCCATTTCAACACGCCACTGTTCTACGAAGGTCTGGAAACCCTGCTGGGCCATTTCGAGGAAACCGAATATTTCGATATCTCCCCCCGCTTTTCCGTGGTCTACCATAAGTTTCTGGAGATGGACTTGTCGGGTTATGCGGCCATCCGGGGGCAACTGGAGGGGCCGGTCAGCTTCGGCCTGAAGCTCCTGGATGAAAACGAGCGCCCAATCATTTTTAACGACGAGATCCGGCCGGTCCTGATCGACTTCATGGCCCGACGGGTCAATGCCCAGTTGAAGCGGCTTAAAGAAAAAAACCCTCGGGCCTTCATGTTCATCGATGAACCGGGTCTACAGTTCATCTTCAGCAGCGTTTCCGGCTACACCGATAGTATGGCCCGGGAGGACTTTAAGATTTTTTTCGGCCAGATCGAACGGCCCCGGGGAATTCATCTCTGCGGCAACCCGGACTGGGATTTCCTGCTCAAACAGGATATGGAAATTCTCTCTTTCGACGCCTACCGCAACGGTCCCATCTTCACCCAATATCAAAAAAATATTCAGAAATTTTTGGACCGGGGAGGGATTTTGTCCTGGGGTCTGGTGCCTACTCAGACCGAATTCTTTTCCCAGGAATCCGTCCCGGCCCTGATCGAGCGTCTGGAGGGATTCTGGGAGGGTCTCTACCGGATGGGATTTGATCGGGAACAACTCCTGGCGCAGAGCCTGCTGTCTCCGGCCACCTGCTGCCTGGTCAACCCTGATTTTGAAAAAACCGTGGAAGCGGCTTTCGACTGGATAAGGGAGATATCGAAGCGGCTGCGGGAGAAATACCGATTAATATAAAAAGGCCAGTGGCCAATGACCGCCGCAAAACGGCAAATGACGCGGTGAAACCGCCAACGTCCCGAAACCCGGAAATCAATTTCGACGAATGCATCGGCTGCGGGGCCTGCGTGGATATCTGCCCTGAGGTTTTTTCTTTGAACGAAGCGATCGGCAAGGTCCTGGTCCTGAATCCTCAGGGCTGCCCCGAGGAACGAATCCAGGAGGCCATGGACCTCTGCCCGGTCCATTGCCTCCTCTGGGAGGAATAAGTGCTCCCCAACCTTGATCGGGCGCAACAAAAAGGGCTGCTGGTTTTGAGCGCCCTGGTTTTGCCCTATTTATTTATTTCCCATTGGGCTAGCCTCAATCAAACTCCGCCCTCGACCCCCGCCGGGATCACCGCCAGGCAGGAGGTTCATATTGAATTGGAAGGAGCCATTCAAAGGCCGGGACTTTTTACCTATCAGCAAACCCCCACTCTTTTGCGGGTGATCGGGGACGGGGGGGGATTGACCGGAAAATCGGAGATTCCCGTTCAGCGGAGGCAGGAAGTTCTGACCAGGGATACCCGATTGGTTATTTCGGTGGATGATGCCCAGCGGCTGACCATTGACCCCGGTCCTCTTTCGATCAGGTCCCTGTGGATCCTTGGCCGACCCATTCCGGTGAATCAGGCCACGGCCGAAGATTTCGACCGCCTCCCGGGCATCGGCCCCGGCCTGGCCCAACGGATTGTGGCTTACCGGGAACAACAGGGGCCGTTCCCGGATCTGGAAAGCTTGAAGGAAGTTAAGGGAATAAAAGAAAAAACTCTTGAAAAAATCCGACCCTATTTGACGGTGCCCTGAGGGGGGGAAACAATAAAAAAGGCGGTTCGGGCGGAGAGGAGAACGCCATCCGGGGGAAACCGGGATTCCGGTATTTCGAACGGACCGGTAGCGAGCTAACATATATCCAGGTACGCTTCTTTTATTGACCTATTCTCCAGCCCTAACCATAAGAGATTCAAGCCGCAGGCCAGTCAGCATTAAGGATTGACTCTCTATGGTTGCGCTTTAATCGTCTTTTAGTTATATTTCGGAATCACTATAGCATGGAGGAGATGATCTATGTCGGACATCAAACGTATCGGGGTCATTACCAGCGGCGGCGACTGCGGCGGGTTGAACGCCGTCATCAAGGGGATTGCCCGGGAGGCTTATGCCCTGGGGATCGAATCCGTGGTCATCCCCAACGGGTATGCCGGGCTTTATAATTTGGTTGATTTGCCCGAGGTGGTGCTGCTCAACGCCGAGCGGGTCAGCCGTATCGAGGCCTCCTTGTCCGGTTCCGAGGCCGGTCATTCCCGGGTCAAAATCAGCAAGATCGACGATCCCCGGAAATACGAGCGAATCAAGGAGGGGTTGAAAAAATTCGGCATCGACGCCCTGATTATCAGCGGCGGGGACGATACCGGCAGCGTGGTGGTGGACTTGAGTGAACAGGGCATCCCCTGCGTCCACGTCCCCAAGACCATGGATCTGGACCTCCAACCCTATAGCGTGGGCGGGGATTCCTCGATCAACCGGATCGCCTTGTTTGCTCGGGACCTGAAAACCACCGGTCTGAGCCACAACCGGATCATGGTTATCGAGGTCTTCGGCCGGTATGTGGGCCACACGGCCTTCCGCGGAGGCGTCGGGGCCGAAGTGGATTGCATCCTTATCCCGGAGATCCCGGTGGATTTCGATGTGGTCTATGAGCATATGAAGACCACCTATTTTGCCCGAATCGATCGGAGCGACGTCAAGGCCGGCACCTATATCATCGTCGTGGCCGAGGGGATGAGGGATGCCAGCGGGGAGATGCTCTACGACGAATCGGCCGGGGTGGACGCCTTCGGCCATAAGAAACTGGCCGGGGCCGGCCGGTATGTGCGCCAGCAGTTGGAGAAACGACTGAAGAATGATCCCTCCGTATTGGCCTTCATGAAGCGGGTGGGGATGTACGCCCCGGGGATTTATGTGATCCCGGAGGTAAGGGAGGTCACCCCGGGCCATCTGGTCCGGTCCGGTCATTCCTCGGCCTTCGACGTGGTTTTCGGCCACCGGGCCGGCGCCGTGGCGGTTTTTCTATTGCTGGCAGGCAAGACCGGGCACACCGTGGTCAATGTGGTGGGAGACAAGGTCTATTATATGCCCACCGCCGAGGCCATCAAACGCAAGGAAGTGGACCTCGAGGAAGTCGCCCTCTTTGAGAGTTTGGGCACCTGCTTTGGCCGACCGCCCCAAAAATATCACTATACCCTGGTCGAAACCAGGGAACCGAAAAGAAGGCATGTCTGACTTTTTTTGGCGGCCGTCCTGTTCTGCTGCCGCCAAAAAAAGAAAAGTCGGCGATCTCCGCTGGCCGGCTGGGTGAGGGATATGATAGTCCTGGGCCTTGAAACTTCTTGTGATGAAACGGCGGCGGCCATACTGCGCGACGGGCGGGAAATCCTGTCCGATGTGATCTATTCTCAGGTGGCCCTCCATCATCCCTACGGAGGAGTGGTTCCGGAACTGGCCTCCCGGAGGCACCTGGACAAGATCGTACCGGTAACCGAAGAGGCTCTTTCCCGGGCTGGGATCTCGATTAAGGAAATTGGAGGCGTGGCCGTCACCCGGGGTCCCGGACTGGTCGGGGCGCTGCTGATCGGTTTGAGTTTTGCCAAGTCCGTGAGCGCCGCCTTAGAGGTTCCCCTGGTCGGGGTCAACCACTTGGAGGGGCACATCTGCTCCATATTTTTAGAGAGAGCGGTGCCGTTTCCTTTTCTTTCATTGACTGTTTCCGGGGGGCATACCAGTCTGTACCTGGTTTCCGGAATCGGTTCTTATCGGGTGTTGGGACAAACCCGGGATGATGCTGCCGGGGAGGCCTTTGACAAAGTAGCCAAAATGCTGAACCTGGGCTACCCCGGGGGAAAGGTCATTGAGGACCTGGCCCTTCGGGGACGGACCTCCATCCGATTTCCCCGGGCCATTCCCGGTCGGGAATCCCTGGATTTCAGCTTCAGCGGGATCAAAACCGCGGTGGTCAATTTCGTCAAACGTTATTCCGGGGACGACGCCGACTGCCTGGAATTGCCCCTGGCCGACATCGCCGCCTCGTTTCAAGAAGCGGTGGTGGATATGCTGATCAATAAAGTCACTCAGGCCCGGCAACAAAATGATATTCAGCGGCTGGTCCTTTCCGGGGGGGTGGTGGCCAACGGGTATCTCCGCCAACGGTTTCAGTCCCTGGCCCGAGAAGAAGGCTGGGACCTGTATATCCCTTCTCCTCGATTCTGTACCGATAACGCAGCCATGATCGCCTGGCTGGGGAATCATTATCTGGAACAGGGGGCGCAGGATTCCTTGGATTTGGACGCCTTGTCGCGCTGGAAAGTGGGAAGCCAATAAAAACGCAGAGTGCGGAGCGCCGAGCGCAAGGCGTGGAAAAGGATAGCGGACGGTTTTACCAGAAGGTCGCCGGCAGCCCGAGCGCGAATCAAGAGACGGGACAGCAAATACCCGGTTGAAATATTGTCCGTGATGTGTTAATAGTTTTTTTCGTTAAGGTGTCTGAAAGTTTTCAGGAGGAATAAAATGGAAAAAGATGAATTACATCAACTGAAAGAGCAATTGGAAGGGAAAGGAGTCTCCTGGGAAGAGGCGGCGGAGAAAATCAAGTTTGATGTGCGTCTGTTGAACTTATACCTGGTTTCCCCCCCGGTGCCTATCAGCGTGATCAATCCCCTAAAAAAATTGCTCGAGTAGGATAGGGGCCCTGGTAAGTGACCCTTGGCCACCTCTTGTGATCCTGAAGTTTTAGAAGAAAATCGAAAAATCAGACGCTTGCGCCTGATGACCGACTTGGCTTGCGCCCTCCTGGCCCGAGGAAATTTAAACCGGGAGGACTCCTGGAAACTGGTCGAAGGGGTCAAACAATGGGCCCTGGTACTATTTCCGGGCAAAGAAGAAGCCTTTGAAATTATCTACCGACCGCGCTTTCGCCGGATTATTGAAAAGCATTACCCGTTGCACTAATGTTCTTCCTCTAAATTACCCTCCGGTTTTTATCAAGATATTAATTTTGATGGTTTCGCAAAAAGTCGAAAAAGCCGTCATTGCGACCCCGGACTCGATCCGGGGGAAGCAATCCCCACCTTGGCAACTAGCTGATTCTTGGGGATTGCTTCGTCGTTTCGCTCCTCGCAATGACAGACCGGGACACTTTTTGCGAATCCGTCAATTTTTAAATTCTAAGCCTTTTATTCTAAGAATTTATCTCTAACCTTTAAACAAGAGAATCTGTATTTGTATGTCGACATTCCAAGAAATAGAAACCCCTTCCGAATTTACCGATTTCCTTAAAGGGTTATCGACCGAATTGGAAACCCACACGCGCCAGGCCCTCCGGGAAATCCTTTTGGAGATCCAATCCCCAGCCGACGTCGAATCCGTCTGGATCGAGGTGTCCGGCTCCAGGGCCTATCGGGAGCTGCTTACGCTTTGGGAAAACTGGAACCGAAAGCAACGGCTGGATGGTTGGGAAGGCCTGGCCCGGATGGTGGAAAAGGCGGCCTACGCCACCCGGCCGTACTGTATCCAATGCGGGACCTGCTGCCGGAAGGGCAGCCCTTCTCTTTATCAAGAGGATTTGCCGCTGATACTCCGGGGGGTCATCAAGCGGACCGACTTAATGACGCTCCGAAAGGGCGAAATAGGCTTTTCGAATGAACGAAACGACTTGATTCAAATCTCCCGGGAGCAGGTTAAGATTCAGGAGAAATCCGGAACCCGGGAATGTCTTTTCTTCCAGAACGAATCCGGCGTCTGCGGGATTTATGAAAACCGTCCGCTTCAGTGCCGGACCCTGGAGTGCTGGAATCCGGAGGGTTTTCGGAGGTTAGAAAGCGGTAGACCATTAAACCGCCTGGATCTCTTTGCCCCGGACGATCCTGTTCTTCCAGTGATCAAGGTGCACGAGGAAAAGTGTGATCTGTTGAATCTGGAGAGGGAGTTGAAGCGGGCCGGCGAACAAAAAAAGGACAGTCAGGACCGGGTGATCGAAGGACTGGGCTTTGATCGACACACCCGGGAATTCCTTGGCGAAAAATATGGATTTAGACCGGAGCATCTGGTGTTTCTATTGGGCCGCTCGCTTCCGGAAGTGGTCGCTTCTTTCGGGTATACCATCAGCCAGGACCCGGATGGCCGGCTGAAGATTTCGGAGAGGATCAGAGAATCCGGCCTCCAAGGGGCCTGAAATCATGGAATTCAAAATCTTGCCGCCCCTGAAATCCCTGGGGCAGAATTTTCTCCGAAACCCGGCCACCGCCCGGAGAATTGTGGAACAGATTCCCTTAACAGCGGATAAACCCGTAGTGGAATTAGGGGCCGGGCAGGGGGCCATAACCTTTTTGCTGGCTGAAAAAGCAGCCACTGTTCTGGCCCTGGAAATCGATACCGGCCTGGCGGCCCAGCTTCAAGAAAAAGTTCGTCAATCGGGTCGGAATAACATTCAGGTGATCCACGAGGACCTGTTGAAAATCGATTGGCGGAATTGGTTTGACCTGCTGGGGGGGCCTTTTTTTCTTGTCGGCAACCTGCCGTATCATATATCCACCCCGGTTTTGTTCAAAATCATTGATCACCGGGAAATAGTGGCGGGCGCTTACGTGATGCTTCAGAAAGAAGTGGCTGATCGTTTGAGCGGGAAACCGGGCCAGAAAACATACGGACTGCTGACGGTTTTGATCGGCTACTATGCCGAAGTAAAACCGCTGCTGACTTTAGGCCCCGGCTCCTTTTTCCCCAAACCTAAGGTAGCCTCCACCTTTGTCCAAATACGCCTCCGCGAGCGCTTGACCCCGCCCTTGGAAAATGAGGAGGTTTTTCAGTGGACGGTCCGCTCGGCCTTCGGGCAGCGCCGGAAACAGTTGAAAAACGCGCTGACCGCCGATGGACGCTATCCGCTGGAATTGATCCGGGAGGCTTTGGATGTCAATCAGATAGATTCTCAAAGCCGGGGGGAAACATTGTCGATAGCCCAGTTTGCGGATTTGGCCAATACCCTGAGTAGATTAGGCTAATAGGTTCTTCGGTTGTTTTGGTAGGCGTCCAAACTTAAACCCCCATGCCCGGGGGGGGGCACCCGCGAAGGATGAAGACAAAGGGGCAGGCATAAGCCTAACCGGTTGACTTTAATAATTAATAATCAATTGTTAATTGTCAATTGAATATTGATTATTGGCCTTCTTGCAGGTCATAGAGTCTATTTTCGTACTAAGGTATGACCACATCGCTTACTCTTACCGCCCTTCGGGATAAAGTGCGCCTTCTGGCGGATAAAAAACAGGCCGAAATCCTTTCCCGCTTTTTTAAAGCCGGACCGGGAGAATACGGAGAAGGGGATATCTTTCTGGGTATCAAAGTCCCTGTTACCCGACGTCTGGCCCGGGAAGCCCGGGATTTGTCTTTCAGGGACCTTGAATCCCTGCTGGCATCACCGCTCCATGAGGAGCGGTTGCTGGCCCTGCTGATTCTGGTCCACCAATTCCAAAAAGGGGAAGAAGACCGTCGACGGGATATTTTTCTTTTTTTTCTGAAGCAGACGCACCGAATCAATAATTGGGACCTGGTGGATCTGTCGGCGCCCCATATCCTGGGGGCCTACCTGTACGACCAGGATAAAAGAATTCCCCGCCGTCTGGTCCGATCGAAAGACCTCTGGGAACGGCGTCTGGCCGTCTTGGCCAGCCTTTATTTTATTCGCCGGAATATTTTCACGGAAACATTTCAGATGGCCGAGATGCTGCTCGGGGATCCGCAGGACCTCATCCACAAGGCCGTGGGCTGGATGTTGCGGGAAGTGGGCAAACGGGATCTCATTGCCGCGGAAGGGTTCCTCCGGACCCATTACCAAAAGATGCCCCGGACCATGCTTCGCTACGCCATTGAACGATTTCCGGAAGAACGGCGGCAAGCTTACTTAAAAGGCCAAATATAGAGGCCGATCTATCAGGCGTTTTCGTCTTTAAGAAATAAACGGTGATACTCGGTTTCTTTCAGGTGCTTCTTGAGAAGGAGGGAAATCCGTTCAAAGAGGTCCTGGATTTCGATGTCGCTCAATCGAGGTACCAGTGCGGCCAGGAGCGCATCGTCGGAAAATTTTTGCAGGTAGACCATCAGGGATTTTTCGTCGGTCTCCCGGTCAAACCCGAATCCCACCATCCCGTCATAGTGTTCCACAAACGTATGGCCGTGAATTTTCTGATTCATCTGGAATGCCCCCTGTTTAATGAAGATCTTATCCCGCAGCGGTCATAATTTATTTTTTTTTGGAGTCGCGGAATCGGACTTCCCGGAAAGCTGGTATCGAACCACGGCCCGGTTGTGTTCCTGGATATTCTTGGAAAAGTGATGGCTGCCATTGTTTTTGGAGACGAAATACAGGTAATCGGTCTTGGCCGGGTAGAGGACGGCCCGCAGGGCGTCTTCGCCGGGATTGGCGATGGGCCCGGGAGGCAGACCCGGGTTTACGTAAGTATTGTAGGGGGTCGGTCGTTGGAGATCCTTTTTGGTGAGGTCCCCGTTGAAGTCCTTTAGCCCATAGATCACCGTAGGGTCGCTTTGCAGGGCCATGCCTTGTCTGAGCCGGTTATAGAAGACAGAGGCGATCAGGGGACGTTCAGCAGGCTGTCCGGTTTCTTTTTCGACAATGGAGGCCAGGGTGACCAATTGATTCAAATTGAGACCTTGGGGCGGATCCCCTGCCTCAATTGATCGGCAGCGTTGATAGACCTCCCGGAATCGGTTGACCATCCGCTTCTGCATGATCCGGACCGGCATCCCTCGGTGGAAGATGTAAGTATCCGGAAACAAAAATCCCTCCAATGAGTTTCCCGGCACGCCCAATTCGCTTAGCCAGACCCGATCGCGACTCCAGGCCAGAAAGTCGTCGGCAGCGGTTAAATTTTCACGGGCCAAACGCTCGGCGATTTGTTTGAGGGTGAACCCTTCGGGAATCGTCACTCGTTTCAACAGGGTTTTGCCGGAGGTCAGATAATCCAGTATGGTCAGGGGAGGTTCTCCGGTGCGAATTTCAAAATCACCCCATTGGATTTTTTTGCCTAGGCCTCTCCACCAGGCCAGCAGCATAAATTTATAAGGGTCCTGGATAAGGCCTTCCTCGGTCAGGACCCGGGCGATCGGGCGAAGTCCCATCCCCGGCTGAATGCGAACGATCTTGGCCTCCGGTTTATCCGGGGGCGGAGGAGACAGAAAAAGATAAAAAGCATTAAACGTCAGGGTGCCGGCGACAAATAAGGCAAAGACGAGGACGGCCAGAAAACGTTTCATGAAGGTTTAGGCCCGGGTTCGGGGGCGGCTGTCGAGGTAGCCTTGAAGGATGATGGCCGCTGAAAGGCGGTCGATGACCTTTCTCCTTTTGGCCCGGCTCAAATCGCCTTCCAAAAGGATCCTTTCGGCCGCCACGGTGGAGAGACGTTCGTCCCAGGGGATAATCTTGATGGTCAGCCGGGCGCTCAGGTGCTCGATAAACGTTTCGACCTTATCCACGGCTCCTCCCCGTGAGCCGTCCATGTTGATCGGCAGCCCGATAACCAGTTCCTCGACTTGATGGTCTTCCACCAGTTGCCAGATGGTCTCCAGGTCCTTCGCCAATGTGGTTCGGTGGATGGAAGTCAGGATCTGGGCGGTAATCGTCAGCGGGTCGCTCAGGGCGACGCCGATGGTTTTGCTGCCCAGATCTAAACCCATGATACGCATCAATCGGCCTTCATCTGACCCAGTGGCTGAGAAGCAATCCGAGGACCATCAGCAGTCCGAGGGCCAGGTGGGTCTGAATGGTCAGGGCTTGGGCGGCAACGATTCGCTCGGGTTCCTCGTAATGCCGCCAGCAGATACCGATCCCCTTGAGGGCCAGGGGGAGCGTCAGCCAGGCCAGAAGCATCCAGGAGGACATTTTTTGACCGAACACCAGGAACAGGAGGAAAGGAAAAGGAGCCAACATGAGGGCGGCGTAAATCCAGCGCGAGGGTGCCAGCCCCAACCGGACCACCAGGTTGCGTTTGCCTGCCCCTTGGTCGGCCTCGTAGTCCGGAAACTCGTTGATCCAGATGATGGCTGTGATCAGAAACCCCAGGGGAAAGCCGAGGAAGAAGGCCGGGGCGGTAAATTGGTCGGTCAAGACATATACCGTTCCCCAGGTGATCAGGGGGCCGAAGGCAAAAAAGATGGTAATCTCCCCCAGGCCCCGGGACATAAACTGGGTGGGATTGGCGGAATAGAGCAGCCCGGCCAGGAGACCCAGCAGTCCCACTACGGCCACGTAGGGGCGACCGGAAAATACGAAAACCAATCCGATGACCACGGCCAGGGCGAAGGAAGCCATCGAGGCCCACCAGACCCAGCGGGCCGAGAGCAAATTGTCCAGAATCACCCGACTGCCGCCGCTGAAGGGAGTGGGGTAACGGTTGGCCTTATCGCTGGCCGGCGTATCGAAATAATCGTTGATCAGGTTGCCGGCGGTGTGCAGGGCGCCGACTCCGATCAGAACCAGGAAGAGACTCAGACCGTTTGACCTTCCGTTGAGATAGGCCAGGGCCCCGGCCTGAAGTACGGGAACCAGGGAACCGGTCAGGAATGGCAGCCGTAAGGCTTGGACGTAAGTGTTCATGGTTCAAATCCGAAATTCGAAACAAATAGAAATGACCAAAATTCAAATGACCGAAACAGCTCCCCCTCCCTTGATCCCGGCCTGCGGCGGGACAGGCTCCGGGGGTAGGGGGGTGGGTGAAACTCGCGACTTCAACCAGCCGGATCTTTCCACAACTGCTTTGGCAAAGTATAGAAAAAGCCGTTCCCTGTCAAGCGTTGTCGATTTTATCAAACTGCACTTTATAGACGTACTTGACCCAGTCCGTTCCGTAGACCCCCTCGGCCACCAGGCGGAGGGGAAAGCCGTGCTTTTTCGGGAGGTTTTCCCCGTTTACCTGATAGGCTAGAAAGACCTTGCCCGACTCGAAATCCTTCCAGGGGAACCGGGCGGTCTTTTCATAGGGTCCTTCCGGGCCGGCGACGGTGACATAGTTGGTGCCTTTTTTTAGACCTGCTTTTTTGGCTAAGGCCGTCATGGAAATCCCCTTCCAGCGGCCGTAATTGGCAAAAAAACCGGGGCAGATCAATAAAACCGGTTTCTCAATCTCCGGCAGGTCCCGGATCTGATCGTAGGTCAGGCTCAAGCTTTTTTTGACCTCGCCGGATACGGTGAGCCTCCAGGTTTTTAAATCCGTGACCTGATCGGAGAGACCCATGGTGCCGAATTTTTCCGTGGGCTGGATTTCCAGTTCCCGGGCATCCACCAGCGCCGGGTTTTCGTTGATCAGGGTTTCCAGTGGGGTGCCCCGGGGAAGGATTTTGTTGATGGTCTTTCCCCAGACTGCCTGAATCCCCCCCAAACCCTGGCCGATTAGTCCGGAAACCCCGGTTAAAAGACAAACGGCCTGTTTGCAAAAAGTTCGCCGATTCATCTTTTTAATTATAATAGCTTATTCAGAGAAAACAATGATGGTTTCGCAATAAGTCCTTCAGGCCGTAGGTGTGAGAAGTGGGAAAGCTGAGAAACACGTTTCCGTATCTCTAATAATTTAATGATAATGATTACTTATTAGATTAGCCGATCTTGACAAGATCAGCAGTAATGGTTATTTTTTTGTAAAAATAACTAGTTGGAGGAGACCATGCGTTTTGACAAATTTACCATAAAAGTTCAGGAAGCGATCCAGTCGGCCCAGTCGCTGGCTGAAGGAATGGGACATCAGCAGATCGAGCCGGAGCATCTGCTGACTACTTTTCTCAACCAGCCCGATAATATCATCACCCCCCTTTTGCAGAAACTGGGGGTTAATCCTAATCAAGTAAAAAGTACAGTGAAGGGTCTGCTGGATAAAATCCCTTCGATTTCCGGAGGCGGCAGCGGACAAAGTTATCTCTCCCCGCGACTCAAGGCTATCCTGGATGCCTCCTTCAAGGAGG
The DNA here is from genome assembly GCA_963843145.1 of uncultured delta proteobacterium. GTDB lineage: Bacteria > Desulfobacterota > RBG-13-43-22 > RBG-13-43-22 > RBG-13-43-22 > CAVQSS01. The sequence goes on along the minus strand of CAWJJC010000005.1, from coordinate 22,513 downwards.
CTTCCCAGATGCGGGATGACTTTGTGAGCATGGAGCACCTCTTGATCCTCATGGCCGATCAGAAGGGGGACCCCCTGGCGCAGGCCCTGGGATCCCTGGGAATCACCCGGGAAGCCCTGCTCAAGGCCCTGGTGGACATCCGCGGGAGCCAGCGGGTAACCGATCCCAACCCGGAGGAAAAATACCAGCCTTTGGAAAAATACGCCCGGGATCTGACCGAACTGGCTCGGAGCGGCAAGTTGGACCCGGTGATCGGGCGGGACGACGAGGTGCGGCGGATCATTCAGGTCCTTTCCCGGCGGACCAAAAATAATCCGGTCCTGATCGGGGAACCGGGCGTGGGGAAAACGGCCATCGTTGAGGGTTTGGCTCAGCGGATCGTGAGCGGGGATGTCCCCGAAGGGCTGAAAAACAAGCGGGTGGTGGCCCTGGACATGGGGGCCCTGATTGCCGGGGCCAAGTACCGGGGTGAATTTGAGGACCGCCTCAAGGCCGTACTCAAGGAAGTGACCGAGGCCCAGGGGGAGATCATCCTCTTCATCGATGAGTTGCACACCCTGGTGGGCGCCGGCAAGGCCGAGGGGGCTATGGATGCCTCCAACATGCTGAAGCCGGCTCTGGCCCGGGGAGAATTGCGCTGCGTGGGCGCCACCACCATCACCGAGTACCGGAAGTACGTGGAAAAGGACGCCGCCCTGGAAAGGCGCTTTCAGCCCGTGTTGGTAACCGAACCTTCGGTGGAAGACACCATCGGTATTTTGCGGGGACTTAAAGAAAAGTATGAGATTCACCATGGGGTGCGGATCAAAGACTCGGCCATCGTGGCCGCGGCCACTTTGTCCAATCGCTACATCACCGACCGGTTCCTTCCGGACAAGGCCATCGATTTGATCGATGAGTCGGCCTCCAAGCTGCGGATCGAGATCGACAGCCTGCCCCAGGAGATTGACGAGCTGGAGCGGAAGATCGTCCAGTTGGAGATCGAAAAAGAGGCCCTCAAAAAAGAAGTGGATCCCGCTTCCCGGGAGCGGCTTTCTAAAATTGAGAAGGAACTGGCCGATTTACAGGAAAAAAGCCGGATCATGAAGGTCCACTGGGGTCTCGAAAAGACCGCCATCCAAAAAATCAGGGAAACCAAGGAGCGGATTGAGCAGATGAAAGTCGAGTCCCAGAATGCCGAACGGCAGGGGGACCTGACCCGGGCGGCCGAACTGCGCTACGGCAAGCTCTTGGAGTTGAACCGGGAACTGGAGGAGGAGAATAAGAAGTTAAGCGAGTTGCAGAGCAGCCAGAAAATGCTCAAAGAGGAAGTGGACGATGAGGACGTGGCGGAGGTGGTGGCCAAATGGACCGGCATCCCGGTAGCCCGGATGATGGAAGGCGAAAAACAAAAGCTTATTCGCATGGAGGAGCGGATCCGGGAGCGGGTCATCGGTCAGGACGAGGCCCTCCGGGTGGTGGCCAACGCCGTGCGGCGGGCCCGTTCCGGCCTGCAGGATCCCAACCGGCCCATCGGCTCGTTTATCTTTATGGGGCCCACCGGGGTTGGTAAAACCGAACTGGCCAAGGCCCTGGCCGAGTTTCTGTTCGACGACGAGCAGGCCATGGTGCGGGTGGATATGTCCGAATACATGGAGAAGCATTCGGTTTCTCGATTGATCGGAGCGCCCCCGGGTTATGTGGGCTATGAGGAAGGGGGATTTCTGACCGAGGCGGTGCGCCGCCATCCCTACTCGGTGATCCTCTTTGATGAGATTGAAAAGGCCCACCCGGAGGTCTTTAATGCCCTGCTGCAGATCCTCGATGACGGCCGGATGACCGACGGGCAGGGCCGAACCGTGGATTTCAAGAACACCCTGGTGATCATGACCTCCAACATCGGCAGCCAGTATATCGTGGAGTTGACCGAGCGGGACCGGGAGGAGATGGTCCGACGGGTCATGGAGGCCCTGCGGGCCCATTTCAAGCCTGAATTCCTTAACCGGATCGATGACATCGTCATCTTCCACAGCCTGAACCGCGATCAGATCAAGGCCATTATTGATATTCAGGTGGGAATCCTTCAGAAAAGGCTGGCCGAACGTCATTTGGAGATCGAACTGTCGGACGCCACCCGGGAACTGATGGCCAAAGAGGGTTTTGATCCCGTCTATGGGGCCCGGCCCCTGAAGCGGGTTATTCAACACCGGATCCAGGATGCCCTGGCCCTGAAACTGCTGGAAGGAGAATTCGGAGAAAAAGACAAGATTCTCGTGGACGCCACCCCGAATGGCGAGGTGCTGTTCAAAAAAGGGTAGGGCGGACTCCTGTTCCGGTTTTCCTTGACAGGGATAAGCCGCTGAGTGAAAATATTTCACGTTTTCGTTTTTCGTAGGGCCGGCGACCCCGCCGGCCGGGGGGATATTTTAAATTCGTTTCTTATTTACATACTAAGCCCCCATGCTCGGGGCGGGCACCCCGAAGCATGAAAATCCCCCCCAACTCCCCTTTTTCTAAGGGGGGAGTTAAAGTCCCCCTTTAGCAAAGGGGGATTTATGGGGATTTCAAGGGAACTGGTATAACCACCAAATTTTCTATAATAATCAATAATCAATTGGTAATTGTCAATTGACTATTGATTATTGGCCATTTGCAAGTCAAAAAGGTTATTTGCGTACTAATGAAGGAGTAACCCCTATGTTTTCGAACACCATGAAAACCACATTTCTATTGGCCTTGATGACGGTCTTGATCATCCTGATCGGCCGGGCCCTCGGCGGCCGGCAGGGGATGATCCTGGCTTTTTTCCTGGCCGGGGTCATGAATCTGGGCAGTTACTGGTTTTCCGATAAGATCGTCCTGGCCATGTACCGGGCCCAGGAGGTTTCACCCCAGGAAAACCCGGGGATCCATCAAATTGTGGCCGAACTGGCGCAGAGCGGCGGTATTCCCAAGCCCAGGATCTATATGATCGAGGATGATTCGCCCAACGCCTTTGCCACCGGCAGGAATCCTCAGCACGCGGTGGTGGCGGTGACCACGGGGATCATGCGCATCCTCTCCCGGGATGAACTGCGCGGGGTTCTGGCCCATGAATTAAGCCACGTAAAAAACCGGGACATCCTGATCGGGTCCATTGCCGCCACCATGGCCGGGGCGATTATGATGATTGCCAATATGGCCCGCTTCGCCGCTATATTCGGCGGCGGGCGCAGCAGTGACGAGGAAGGCGGAGGCGGGGGGATCATCGGCCTGCTGGTTTTGACCATTGTGGCGCCCCTGGCCGCCATGCTGATCCAGATGGCCATTTCCCGTTCCCGGGAATATCTGGCCGACGCCTCCGGGGCCCAGTTGTCTCATAACCCCCTGAGTCTGGCCTCGGCCCTGGAAAAATTGCAGCGGGCCTCCCAACAGATTCCTATGACGGATGCCAAACCGTCCACGGCGCATATGTTTATTGTCAACCCCTTATCGGGCCGGAGTCTGATGAATCTTTTCAGTACCCACCCCCCAATCGAAGAGCGGATTGCCCGGCTGCGAGGCATGAAATACTAAAAAGATGAACGTCGAACATCGAACATCGAACGTCCAACATTCAATGAAAACGTAAAAAGCAAAGGCCGAACACCCACCAGCCCTTTCCGGTTCTTTGTCTTTATTAATTCAATATTCGATGTTGGACGTTCGATGTTCGATGTTCATAGAGGTCGCCCCTCCTCTTTCATAATTCTTCCCCCGGAGTTCGATATTGGATATCGGTATTCTTGGTCGGCATAAGGAAGTTGACTTTTCCCTCCCCTTGGCATAAAAACCCTGATGCAACAGATTTGAAAATAGGGTACCTTAGTAACTACAATTAAAGGTCGTAACTAAAAGGAGTTCAACATGTCCTGTGTCATCGTAGTGGGTAGCCAGTGGGGGGACGAGGGGAAGGGTAAGGTCGTGGACCTCCTGACCCAACAGGCGGATGTGGTGGTCCGTTTTCAGGGAGGCAATAATGCCGGCCATACGTTGGTGGTGGACGGAAATCAATTCATCCTGCACCTGATCCCCTCCGGGATCCTCCACCCCGGAAAGCGCTGTCTGATTGGCAATGGGGTGGTGGTCGATTTGGAAGTGCTCCATAAGGAAATTATCGGACTCCGGGATCGGGGCTTGACCCTGGGCCCGGAAAATCTGGCCATCAGCGAGAAGGCTCATTTGATTTTACCTTACCACAAGCACCTGGATATGGCCCGGGAATCGGCCAAAGGTGCGGGGTCCATTGGGACAACCGGTCGAGGGATCGGTCCCTGCTATGAGGATAAGGTCGCCCGGGTCGGGATCCGGGTTTCCGACATCCTGGATGAGCAGGTTTTCAGGGATAAAGTCAGGGAGAATTTAAAGGAGAAAAATTTTCTTTTTGAACATTATCTGCACGTTTCGACTTTGGACGCCCAAGAGATCTGTACCCGTTTTCTACCCTTGGCCGATTTCATCCGACCTTACGTGGCTAATGTTTCCCTTTTGATCGATGAGGCGGTTAAAAAAAATAAAAATATTTTATTCGAAGGAGCCCAGGGTACCCATCTGGATATCGACCACGGAACGTATCCTTATGTTACCTCTTCCAACCCGGTAGCCGGAAGCGTCTGCGCCGGAGCCGGAATCGGACCGAACAAGATCCAGGCGGTTGTGGGAATAGTTAAAGCCTATACTACCCGGGTGGGCGGGGGACCTTTCCCGACTGAATTATCGGACGATACCGGTCGCTTCCTTAGAGAAAAAGGCGGGGAATACGGGGCCACTACCGGGCGGCCCAGACGTTGCGGCTGGCTGGATGCCGTGGTCCTTCGCGATTCGGCCCGGCTGAACGGATTGACCCACTTGGCGATCACCAAGCTGGATGTTTTGTCCGGGATTAAAACGCTAAGAATATGTACCGCTTACTCCTATCAGGGAAAAACGCTTCAAACCCTGCCCGCTCCCTTGAAGGCCTTGGAAGGCTGCCAGCCTATCTATGAGGACTTGCCCGGCTGGTCGCAAGACCTTAAAGGGGTTCGGAAACGTCAGGAGCTCCCCCTTGAAGCCCGGAATTATCTGCAACGAATGGAAGAGTTGATGCAAGTGCCAATAAGCATTATTTCTTTGGGTCCGGATCGGGAAGAGACTATAACGGAAAGCAATCCATTTGATTGAATCAAACGCCATCTCCACGTCGATACTCGCGAATCGTGAAAATCTTCCCCTTTAATAAAGGATTGTAAAAAATGAAACCTCGCAAAAAGTCCACAAACCTGTCATTGCGAGCGAACGACGAAGCAATCCCTACCACAGTAACTAGCTGGTTCATGGTGGGATTGCTTCGTCGCTTCACTCCTCGCAATGACAGCGCTGGGGACTTTTTGCGAACATATCAGAAATGACGGACTTCCAATAAGTCGTAAACTCAGGGGGGGCCCCATGACAGCCGTCTATCCGAAGGCCCTGATTTTTGATTTTGAGGGAACCCTGGTGGATTTCCAATGGCGTTTGGTGGAAGCCGAGGCCGAAGGCGCCGCGACTTTGGCGAATTTGGGGATGATCCCGGAAGGGCAAGGGGGCAGTTACGCCGACCTGATGAACATTGCTTGGCGATACCAGGAAAATTTTGGACGCTCAGAAGGGGTGGCGGCCCTTTCCGGCATTTATGATCGCTACGATGCCGATGCCTTGACTCGCTGGCAGGTCAGGGCAGGGGTTCAGGAGACGTTAAGGGAAATCAAAGGTCGGGGGATCAGCACCGGTCTGGTCAGCAATGTGGGGAGCGCCAGCCTGTCAGAAGCCTTAGAGAGGTTGGGCTTGGGGCCCTACCTGGACGCCGCGGTCAGTCGTAACGATGCCCGGTGGCTCAAGCCTCACCCCGCCGGGCTCCAATTGGTTTGCCGGCGTTTGGGGTTTCGGGCTAAGGAGGTCTGGTACGTGGGAGACAGCCTGGATGATATTAAGGCCGCCCGGAACGCCGGGGTCCTGGTGGCGGTCGTCCGGGGGGGGCAGAATCGACTGACAGAGATCCTGGAAGCCAACCCGGATTGGATCATTGCCGGATTGCCGGACCTTTTGACCCTGCCCGCCCCAGGTCAGGAACCTTGACTTTTGGTTGCGGAATAAGTATATTAAAAAATTAAAGATAACCCTATAAAGAGGCGATAGTACAGGGCGAGAGTGGCGGAGTTGGTAGACGCACTGGACTTAGGATCCAGCCCTGGCGACAGGGTGGGGGTTCAAATCCCCCCTCTCGCACCAATACCGGCGCAACAAGGACAAGGCTATGAAAATACAGGTGGAAGATTTATCCCCGATTCGAAAAAAATTGATTATCGAGGTCGAACCGGAAAAGGTAAAAGAAGAATGGCAGACGGTTTACCGGGGTGTCAACAAGAAAGTCAAAATGAAGGGGTTCCGGCCGGGGAAAGTCCCCCGAAGTATGGTAGAAAAGTATTATGGTCCTCAGATTGAGGATGAGGTGGTCCGAAACCTGGTTTCCAAAAGTTACCCGGAGGCCTTGAAAGAATCCCAATTGATTCCGATAGCTATGCCCTTGCTGGACCAACCGACCCTTAATCCCGAGGGGCCCTTTACCTTTCAAGCCACGATCGAATTGAAACCGGAAATTATCGTCTCGGATTATAAGGGATTATCATTAAACCGGCAGGAGGCGGCCGTAAAAGAAGAGGACGTGGAGCACCGGCTGACGCTCATCCAGCGATCCCATGGCGTGTTATCCTCCCTGGAGACCGAGCGACCGCTTCAAGAGGGGGATTTTGCGGTCATTGATTATAATTCCTGGCTGGACGATCAGCCATTACCCGATGGTTCGGCCGCCAATTTTGATTTGGAGGTAGGAGGCGGGTATTTTAACGCGGATTTCGAAAAAGAACTGTTGGGTCAGAGAAAGGGTGAAACCAGGGAATTTGAGATTCAATTCCCGGAAACCCATGGAAATGCCTTGCTGGCCGGTAAAAGGATAAAATATAGGGTCAACCTGAAAGAGATCAAGGAACGGAACCTTCCGGAATTAAACGATGAATTTGCTAAAAGCCTGCAAGAGGGGTTATTCAATTCCCTGGAGGACCTCAAGGCTAAGATTCGGGAAGATCTGGAAAATATGGAAAAACAGCGGGCTGAGGCTAAAGTAAACGAAGAACTCCTGGAGCAGTTAATGGCCAAAACGGAGTTTGAGGTTCCCGAAGCGTTGGTCGATCAGGAAATGGAGGCCATGATGGCCCGTTTGGAGCAGGACATGACCCGACGAGGTATGACCTGGCCCCAAAACGAGGCGGACCACAATCGAATCCGGGAAAATATGAAACCGGTAGCTCAAAAAAGGGTGCGCCGGCAGTTGATTCTGGAAAAAATAGCAAGCTTGGAGTCACTGGAGGTGCATCAAGAGGAACTGGAGGCCGAATTCGCCAAGATTGCTCAGGGAGTCAACCAATCGGCTGGTTTTGTTCGGGAAGTGTACCAGAAAAACAATATGCTGCCCCAGTTGAGCGCCCAATTGCTCGAAGAAAAAACTTTGACCTTTTTGAAAGATCAGGCCCAAATCACTCATTCATAGAATCGTTGAGGAATATTTATGACGTTAATACCTATTGTAGTCGAACAGGACAGCCGGGGGGAGAGGGCCTATGATATCTATTCCCGTCTGCTCAAGGACCGAATCCTTTTTTTGGGTTCCCCCATTGAAGACCATGTCGCCAATCTGATTATCGCCCAACTCCTTTTCCTGGAGGCCGATGATCCGGATAAGGATATCCACATGTATATCAATTCGCCGGGTGGAGTTGTCACTTCCGGGCTGGCGATTTACGACACCATGCAGTACATTAAACCGAATATTTCCACCTTGTGCCTCGGACAGGCTTCGAGTATGGGCGCTTTGTTGCTGGCGGCCGGCGCTCCGGGACTGCGTTATGCCTTGCCCCACTCCCGAATTCTAATCCATCAACCCTTGGGGGGGTTTCAGGGACAGGCCACCGATGTGGATATCCAGGCTCGGGAGATTTTGCGCATGCGGGAAGAGCTGAACAATATTCTGGTCCGGCATACCGGGCAGCCCTATGAAAAAATTCAAAAAGACACGGATCGGGACTTTTTCATGACCGGGGAACAGGCTAAGGAGTATGGCATCGTGGACAAGGTGATTTCTCAACGAGAACCGGCACCCGCCGCGGCGAGTTAAGGTCAAGTCAAGGCAGAAAAGAGGAAGGCAGCATGAACAAGAGAGGCAATGACAAGGGCAAGGGGAACGAACTGGTCTGCTCCTTTTGCGGGAAAAACCAGGAGGAAGTCAAAAAGTTGATCGCCGGGCCTTCGGTCTATATTTGCGATGAATGCATCGGTCTCTGCAATGAAATCATCGCCGAAGAGTATGAGAAGGAGGAAGCCCAGGTCGGTGATAAAGTTCCCAAACCGGCGGATATCAAGGCCACCCTCGATCAATACGTCATCGAACAGGAAAAAGCCAAGAAGATATTGTCGGTGGCCGTCCATAACCACTACCAACGGATCGACACCAAGATCGACATGGACGGGGTGGATCTGCAAAAAAGTAACATTTTGTTAATCGGTCCCACCGGGTCCGGCAAGACCCTTTTAGCCCAGACCCTGGCCAAAATCTTAAAAGTGCCTTTTACCATTGCCGACGCTACCGCGCTGACGGAAGCCGGTTACGTGGGCGAGGACGTGGAAAATATCATTTTGAATTTGTTGCAGGCCGCTGAATATGATGTGGAACGGGCCAGTCGCGGGATCGTCTATATTGACGAAATCGATAAAATTGCCCGCAAGTCGGAGAACACCTCCATCACCCGGGATGTATCCGGTGAAGGAGTTCAGCAGGCACTGCTTAAGATTATCGAGGGGACCATGGCCAGTGTTCCCCCCAAGGGAGGGCGCAAGCACCCCCAGCAGGAATTCGTCCGGGTGGACACCTCCAATATCCTTTTCATCTGCGGGGGGGCCTTTAACGGACTGGATAAAATAATCCAGGGCCGGCTGGGAGCCAAGGCCATGGGCTTCGGGGCCAATATCCAAAAACGTTCCGAGAAAAAACGCCTGGGAGAGATTTTGGAGGGGGTCCGGCCGGAAGACCTGCTTAAATTCGGATTAATCCCGGAATTTATCGGCCGCCTGCCGGTCATTGCCACCTTGGATGAACTGAGCGAAGAGGCCTTGATTCGGATCCTCCGGGAACCCAAGAATGCCATCGTTCGTCAGTATCAAAAGCTTTTCCAGTTGCAGGGCGTGGATTTGAAGTTCACCGAGGGGGCCATTAAGGCCGTTGCCCGGGAGGCGCTGAAACGCAAATCCGGGGCCCGGGGACTGCGTTCCATCCTGGAGAATTCCATGTTGGATATCATGTTTGAGATTCCCTCGTTGAGCAATGTGAGGGAATGCATCATCAGTGAGGAAGTGGTGTTAACCAAGGAGGCGCCCATACTCCTTTATGAAAATCAGGCCGAATCAGCCTAAAGGAAGTCCTTATGTCGGAAATTATATCTAAAGACCAGCATCAATCTCGGGGTCTTAAACAAATCATCCCCGTGCTGCCGCTCAGAGACATTGTTGTTTTTCCCGGAATGGTGGCCCCTTTGTTTGTGGGGCGCGAAAAATCCATCCAGGCGCTGGAGTACAGCATGTCCCTGGAAAAGGATGTTTTTCTCCTGGCCCAGCGTCAGGCCAAAATAGACGATCCTTCGGAAAGGGAGCTTTATCAGGTAGGAACCGTGAGCACGATTCTGCAAATGCTTCGTCTGCCTGACGGGACGGTCAAGGTCTTGATCGAGGGCCGGTATCGGGCCCGGGCCCGGCGCTATTTGCCCAATAAGACCTTTTTTCTGGTGGAAGTGGAGGAACTGACGGATCTTCCGGCCACGGAATCCGAGAGGGAAGCGCTGGTCCGGACGGTCAAGAACACCTTTGAGAATTATCAGAAATTCAACAAGAAAATCCCCCAGGAGCTGGTCCATACCATCAACGGCCTCGATGATCCCACCCGCCTGGTCGATGCCCTGGTCCCCCATTTAGGAATCAAGTTGGAGCAGAAGCAGGAGGTCCTGGAGATCATTCAGGTCAGCCAGCGACTGGAAAAGCTTTACGAATTCATGCGGGGCGAAATTGATATCTTAGAGATCGAACAGCGCATTAAAGGCCGGGTCAAGAAACAAATGGAGAAGACCCAGCGGGATTACTACCTGAACGAGCAGATGCGGGCTATTCAGAAAGAGATGGGGGAGCAGGACGACTTTAAGAATGAGATCCAGGAACTGGAAAAACAGATTAAACGCAAACGCATGTCCAAGGAGGCCGGCACCAAGGTCCGCCATGAATTGAAAAAATTGAAAATGATGTCCCCCATGTCGGCGGAGGCGACGGTGGTGCGCAATTACATCGACTGGCTGCTCGCGCTGCCCTTGGTACAACAAAAGCCGGGTGAAACTGGATATCGACGAAGCGGAAAAAATTCTCCATGAAGACCACTACGGCCTGGAAAAGCCGAAGGAGCGGATCCTGGAATACCTGGCGGTTCAGAGCTTGAATAAGAAGATCCGCGGTCCGATTCTTTGTTTTGTGGGCCCCCCGGGCGTGGGGAAAACCTCCCTGGCCAAATCGATTGCCCGGTCCACGGGGCGCAATTTCATCCGTCTGTCTCTGGGCGGGGTTCGCGATGAAGCGGAAATTCGGGGCCACCGGCGGACGTATATCGGGGCGCTTCCGGGAAAGATCGTCCAATCGTTGCGCAAGGCCAAGTCCAACAATCCGGTTTTCTGCCTCGATGAAGTGGACAAGATGAGCACGGATTTCCGGGGAGATCCTTCGGCGGCCCTGCTGGAAGTCCTGGACCCGGAACAGAACTTCGCCTTCAATGACCATTATCTGGATATCGATTATGACCTGTCGGAGGTCTTTTTTATTACCACGGCCAACACCCTCTATTCCATCCCCCTGCCCCTGCAGGACCGGATGGAAATCATCCGCTTGCCGGGATATACGGAACAGGAAAAACTTCAAATCGCCCGACAATTCTTAGTGAAAAAACAGGTGGAGGCCAATGGCCTGGCACCCGCGCATATCGAGATTTCCGATAACGCCATTTTGGCGATTATTCGCCATTTCACCCGGGAGGCCGGGGTGCGCAACCTGGAGCGGGAAATTGCCTCGCTTTGCCGGAAGGTGGCCAAGGAAGTGGTTAAGAAGGGGATGGATACCCGGGTGGAGATCAACGCCTCCTCCATTTCCAAATACCTGGGGGTCTCCAAGTTCCGTTATGGGGAAACCGAAGAAAAGGACGAGATCGGTATTACCACCGGGCTGGCCTGGACGGAATTCGGCGGAGAACTGCTCTTGACCGAGGTAGTGCTGATGCCGGGTAAAGGCAAGCTGATCATCACCGGAAAACTGGGGGAGGTCATGCAGGAGTCGGCCCAGGCGGCCTTGAGTTACGTCCGTTCCCGGGCGGAACGCCTGGGTCTGCCCATCAATTTCTATCAGAAAATGGATATCCATATCCATATTCCCGAGGGGGCCATTCCCAAGGACGGACCTTCGGCGGGGATTACCATCGCCACTTCCATTGTCTCGGCCCTGCTCAAAATTCCGGTCAAACGGAAAGTGGCCATGACCGGCGAGATCACGTTGCGTGGTCGGGTCCTGCCCATAGGCGGGTTGAAGGAAAAATTGATTGCCGCTCAGCGCGGCAAAGTGAAGACGGTGATCATCCCCAAGGACAATGAAAAAGACCTGAGGGACATTCCCGCCAAGGTGTTAAAGTCCCTGGAAATTTTTCCAGTGGAAAGCATGGATGAGGTGCTTCGTCAGGCCCTGGTGCTGACTGATCCGGAAAAGCTCTTTAAGGAAATGCCGGAAGGAGAGACCCGGCCTTTTTATCTGGAAGAGGTCCCGGTTCTCCCCGAGTTGGTGGCGCATTAGGAACCGACGCCGGGCGCTGAGCGCAGAGCGAAAAACGGGAATTTAACCTTTGATTTTTTGTCCTTTGAATTTGTTTCGGATTTCGTGTTTCGAATTTCGAATTTGAGGTTTCCTGTATGTATCTCCTGAAACATATCAAACTGGATAAAGATTCGATTCTCATCGGTCGGCCCAAGGAGGAGGAATGGACCGTCCTGGCCGGCCAGGGCTACCGGATGGTGCTGGATATCCTGCCTTCGGAACTGCGGGACAAGGGACTGGCCAGACGGGTGAAGGCGGCCGGCATGAAGTACACCACCATCCCGGTGGAATCCTGCGATCTCGCTTCCTGTCAAATTGATGAACCCTGGGTGGTCAAGTTTGCCCGGTTTATTCGCGGCAGCGATCAATACCCTTTTATCCTCTACACCGACGATGAGACCCTGGGGTTGAGCCTGGTGGTGCTGGCCAACCTGTTTCCGACAGGGGCCTCGGCCGGGGACGTGATCCGATCCGTTGAAAAATTGGACCGGCCGCTCAAAGGGCGCCCGGATATCAAGCGTTTCCTCTCCGAGTATTACCGACATTACCGCCGGCCCCCAGGCCGCCGGAAAGTCGCCCTGTCGCCAAAGACTTCCTGAGCTTCTCTTTCCCCCATTAAAAAAAATCATAAATTTTTCCCACGGGAACCGGCCTAAGCCGGATCCAGGCTTCCGGCCGCACAAAGGAAGTCCGGGACACCGGGCGTAACGCCGCCTTAGAAGCTTAAAGGCCGCTCAAAGGAGCGGCGTTCTTCTGCAAGAACTCCCTCAGCATACAGGACAGCCCGGTCGCCCTTAACATAGCCCCTGGTGATCTTCAGGGCGCTGGGGGACATAGCGTTCAGGAAATCCAGCATCTTCTCCAGGTCACTGTCTGACAGGAAGATGATTGGGAAGGTAGAGAGCTCAGGCCACCGGGTAGAACGTGGCGCCACTAGGCGCCACGGGAACCATTGTAAGGGGTTAATCTGACCCGGCGGGTCCGGTTTTGGCTGCTAAGGGTAAGGGTGAGGCTTTTTCTTAGTATTGCGCGCAGGCAGAGCAGTCATTAATATCGCAGGTTTTAGAATTTGAATCATAAGTGAAAGGGCTTTGACAAGAGTTTCCGAGGGAAATATTATTGCACTGAGTTGAGCTCGGAACATTGGGATATGTGCACTTAAGAGTGCTGCTACCTCCCGAGGTGGAACTGTTGCAGCCAATCAGCAGGAGGGCACCGCAAAGGATCACCGTTCCAAAGAAAACAATCACGAGAAGACGAATTGATTGCATAGAATAATCTCCTCTAAATAGTAATACTCCGAGTAAGATTAACAAGAAAAAAAAGGGTGTCAAGGAAAAATTCATTTTAACGTTCAAAAATTTGGGCATTGCATTCTTGAACGCTGGCTTATTAAGGCCGGTTGGGGAGACCTGACCGACCTTTTGGTTTGGTGGAACCAGGCCGAATCAGGCAGGAAGGAAACCCCTCTGACGGCCGGGAATACGCCGACACGCCGACCGACTTAAGGGACGCGGTAAAGGAATTGAACCTTAATAAGGGAATAACCGACCCGAGGCAAAAGGTTGTTGTCCATTCCTTACGCCATACCTACGCTTCTTGGCTGGTAGAGGCCGGGACGGGCATATTCACAATCGGAAAATTGTTGGGACATTCCACCGTTCAAATGAGCGCACGTTATGCGCACCTGGGGTCCGGGGCCATGCAAGAGGCCGTCAAACGGTTGCCGAGCCTGACCACCAGGGACCAGTCCGGGAAGGTTGTCAATCTGAAGAAATAGACAATTACAAACCAAGAATAAAAACGACTTGTATTATACTAATAATTAGTATAGGATTGATTTATGACATGGACGGTTAAAGAAAGACGGTCTCTGAGCAAACGGGTCAGGAAATTGCCTGAAAATGTCCAAAATCTTCTCATCGCCCTGAAAAAGGATATGGAAGTGAACGGACCTATTCGGGGAAATTGGCCAAACTTTAGCGCCTTATCTGATAACCGATACCATTGTCACTTGAAGAAAGGCCGTCCTACCTTTGTGGCTATATGGGAGGTTATGGCTAAGGAAATCAAATTGATTGAGGTGATATATGCAGGAACGCACGAAAAAGCACCCTATTGAATCCGTTGAACTGCGGTTCTTGGGTCCCATTGTGAACATGGCAAAAGCCATTGAAAGTTTGAAACCTCTGGGATTTGTGGACACCTTGGGTTCTGCACCTTGGCGCGAGGCCTACCCCGAATATTCGGAAGGGCAGCTTATCGGCAAAGCCCTTGCCGGTGCGCGATACCGGGAAGGGCTGACGCAAATTCAGCTTTCGGGAATGACCGGAATACCTCAGCGACATATCAGCGAAATGGAAAATGGAAAACGCCCAATTGGTAAAGAAATGGCAAAGCGTCTTGGAAAGGTGCTTAATATCAGCTACAAAATTTTTTTATAGTGAAAAGCATAAAGCGAGCCGGGAAAATCAAGAGAGATGAACCCTTGGAAGACGATTTACCTTATAAACCGGTTTCCCATGATCCGAGGCTTTTCTAAAAAAAGCCTTAAAACGGAAAGGATTCCGGAAATCATACGAGGATTTAGGAGAAGAGTACCGACTGGCCCGCGAGATGTTGACCGCACGTTCCCGAATTGGCCTCACTCAAGAAGAGGTAGCGGACTTAATGGGAACCACCAAAAGCGCCGTTTCTCGCCTGGAAGCCACCGGGAAGCATACCCCTTCCCTTACCACCCTTAAAAAATATGCGCAGGCGGTCGGTTGTCAATTGGAAATTAAGCTGATCCCAAACGCCCGCTCAGTCAAAAGGACAATTGGTTTGGGCAAGAAACAGGTGACGGGGTAACTCCCCGCAAGTGGATTACCGAATTTTTCCGTGCGAATTTGGACAGTCTTGGCCAGGGTCCGAAGGGCCGTATCCGGGTTGGGAGAAAAGTATGTTACAGCGTGGCCGACCTCATCGAATGGGTAGAGGCGCGATCCAAAAAGTTGGATTGAGGTGGGTAGAAAGTCCCAGGCAAAAACGGTCCCCTATTACGGGCCGGTCGCCTGCTCGGGAGAATAATCCCCAAGAGACCACAGGGCAGGACAGCTCGCCCGCAACGGCTCGATACATTGCGTCCACAGCCGCTCCTCGTCAGGCCAAAGGATGACCCGTGGTGCAGCCAGTTCGTGCTTGTTGTAGGAGGCCGCATTACGAATGGATTGGATGATGGATTTGAGGATGGTCATGCTGGGAACTCGCTCGGTTTCAGTTGAAGCAGGAACTCCTCGCAGGGCACACACAGGATACCGTCACGCAAAAGTCGCTCCCTCCCACGATACAGCAGCCAGCGGCGGCTTTCCGGAAAGTCTTCACCGAAGTTTTTAAGTCCGCGCAGATCCTCCGGCCGCACCTGGGCGGAGTTCTTCACTTCCAGCGCGTACAAGCCGCCCTCGCCATAGACCACGAAATCCACCTCCACTTTCGACCGCGTCTGCCAGTAATGCAATTGGTGATTGCCGCCCGAATAGTCACACCACGCCCGAAGATGTTGGGCAACGAGACTCTCCAACGCAGCGCCATCGATCTCCGATGGAGCATCCAGGGGACCGGACGGCCGGTTGGCGCGGAAGACGCCGGCATCAAAAAAGAAAAACTTCGGATGTGCCGCCAGTTCGCGCTGCGCCCGCCGGGTGAAAACCGGCACTCGAAAAGCCAGCAAAAGATCCTCCAATATTTCCAGATAGCCCTCCACCGTCTTGCGGTTTACGTGGCACTCCCGGGCAACATTGGCCAGGTTGAGAACGGCCGCCTGCGAAAAGCTGATGGCTTCGAGGAAGCGGGAAAAGTTTCCGATATTGCGCA
This sequence comes from uncultured delta proteobacterium, assembly GCA_963843145.1. Taxonomy (GTDB): domain Bacteria; phylum Desulfobacterota; class RBG-13-43-22; order RBG-13-43-22; family RBG-13-43-22; genus CAVQSS01. The sequence goes on along the minus strand of CAWJJC010000005.1, from coordinate 6,709 downwards.
CCAACCCTTCCATCTGCACTTCTTCCCGCAAATAGAGGCCGTTGTAAGCGCGCAGGATTTCCTCGGGCACCTTGCCCGCCCGCACGATGGGCAGCATGCCGAGGCGCAATGCCTCCTCCAGGTTGAATTGTGGGCCGAGTTCGGCGGCCATGAAGGGATACAACGACTTTTGTATCGCCCGTCCGCCTAAAAGATTCACACCGCCGCGCCGAAGCTTGCGGGCGCTTGAGCCAGTGAATATAAACTGTACCCCCTGCTTATCCTCGATCAGCAGATGGACGACTTCCAGCAACTCCGGCAGCTTTTGTACTTCGTCGATGACCACCTGCAGGACTCCAGGCCTGGCCCCTATCAACTCCCGCAGACGCTCGGGTCGCGCAGATAGCGAACGTAAGGTTTCCGGCTCCAGCAGATCTACCCGAAGCGCCTGTGGAAAAAGCCTCTGGGTCAACCAGGTCTTGCCCGTGCCGCGCGGACCCAGCAGGAAGAAGTGATCAGCAGGAGGTATGAAATATCGTGGTATTGATTCCATTTTGCGTCCCATAATAGAATAAACGATGCTATTTTATAAGCTAAATTTCCAAAGTTGACAATTAAAAATAGGGACGGCCATAAAATTTTATCCTTGTCGCCTATTACGATGTAATTGTTCTTTCTTTATTTCTTGTAGACGTTGAGCCCGACGAAAACGCCGGGAGCCACGGCCTGGTTGCCTTCGGTGCTGGCGATAGTAGTGGTTTTACCACTTTTGCTCGGGCCAAAGGTCTTGTCCAGGTCTACCTTAATCGTCATGGTGTTACCCTCGATTTTAATTTCTACGTTTTTCATGGTGATCCTCCTCTATTTGTAGCCCCAGCTCTTTGAAGGCTGGTTAAATTGTTTTGTCTGGCTCTTTTTGTCCGGCCCCCGGATAATCAGACAAAATCGGGGATACCAAGGACAGGGTTATCTCCCGTTATCCTAACAACCGGTATAGCTGGTCGGCATAGGACTCGATAAGATCCCGATGGGTGATTTTTGTTTTCCAGTTCGGGGAATGGCTTCGTACCCATAGCAGGCCCCGGCGATCTGGCCGTAAACCGCGCCGCTAGTGTCGGCGTCGTTGCCCAGGGCGCGGATCAATCCGCCGCCGACCAGCTCCGGCCGCCGGCCCAGGCCGACTCCCTCGGCTACAAAGTTTTTATACCTCCGCATCGCCTCCTTGGGCCTCCCGGCAAAATAACCTCGGATCGTGCCGGTATCCTGCCAGTCCCGCTCCACCTGGCCCGTCAGGGCCGAATGGCCGGAAAAGGGATAACGCCCTAAGGCCTCCAGGTCCGGGACCAGCCCGGCCCGGAGGGGATTCAAATGGATATAACGGGTCAGTTCCAGCAGATAGAGATCTTCCTGGCAGACGATCGACTTATAGCGGTTCTGAAAGAGGTGTCCCCGTCTTTTGTGCCGCAGGTTGAAGTTGATCGCTTACCCGGTCATCAGGCGTCGCATGCTCCGGGCCAGAGGCTCTTTTTCGGTTCGGACCAGCAGGTGAAAATGGTTGGGCATCAATGCCCAGGCGTATACGGACAATCTACCCGACCGGGACAATTCCGCCAGCCGATCGATGAAGTCCTCCCGGTCTTTCCTGGTTCTGAATGTCTTGCTGGTTTCGATCCCCCGGCCCATGACGTGATGCAGGGTCCCGGGGGCATCCAGCCGCGGTTGTCTGGGCATAATTCTCTCAGTAACGCGTTAACCGGCTCCTGTCAAGTATATTCAGAAACTATGTCCCCTATTAGGGTCTTCCCGCTGCCCGGCGGCCCTTTAAGCAACTGGTGGCCAGCCTTAAGCGATAGGGCGGCCCGACTCTGGTCCTCTTCCAGGGCCTCCACTTCCCGTTGAAACCGCTCATTGCAGGAACCCAGGCGCTTCGGGGGCTCAAACTTCAGGATGGGATAGATCAGGGCGATCAGCTGGTGAATTTCTTTGCCTGAGAGGCCGTTGAAGGGGAAAGGGAAGGCCTGGGCGATCCGGGCCTGGAACTTCTCCCCGGAGGGATCGGCCCGGAGTTCGCCGGCCGGTTCCAGATCCTCGGCCAGCAGGGTCCTATCTAGAGTGATAACCCGATTCAATCCCCGGTCCAGGTAATCTTTGCGATTTATGTGGGGGAACACCACCATCCGGCCCACCGGGATTTTCAACTGTCCTCCATGCGGTCCGGTGCTTTGGTGGAATTCCTGATGTTCCCGAAGCAGAGCCAGGAGCTCGTTTACGTATCCCTTGGCCTGCCGGTCCGGGTTGGTCCGGGTTTCTTCTTTGTCGCCTGTCCAGAATTTGAAGGTGTGGGGGTTGACTTCCCCGATCTGGTCTATCTCCCAGTCCTTGATCTCCAGGACCAGGAGCCCGAGGGAATTTCCATAAAGAATGAAATCCGGTTCTGCACCCGAACTCCCTATGGTCGGCTCATACCAGGCGATGAAGTCCTTGTCGGGCCGGGCCGCGTCATGGAGAAACCGAAAGACCTTTTTTTCACCGACCGTGGTGTCTTCCAGGACTTCGATTTCCTCGGGGTGCATTCGGGCCATGTTGTCCACTTATTTAAAGAGAGGTTATTCCTGTTATGGTCTTCCAGTCAGGGCTCAGTTTTTCATATTGATTCCGGCTTACTCAGACCTGGGCACCGCTATTTTCGGCCATCCCATAAGCCCAGCGTCCTATCTCTCTGGTGGCATCGATATTATGGATCAAATTCCTCAGATCGAATAAGGTTCCCAATTCCTCTCCAAATTTTTCATTACGATCCCACAATCTCCCGAAGTGTTTTATCGATGCGAGGTTGTCCGATTTGGCCGAATTGCAGGTTTGATGGGCCAGAACGAAATTATGACCGAGATCAACCGGGTAACGGGACCAGGGGATAAAGTGATCAATTGCAAGGCTGTTTTTAAGCGGTCTTTGGCAGTAGAAGCATTCCCCGTTTTGTTGTTCCACCAAGATCCTACTAAAGGCGGACAAGACGGTCCTCTCGGACCCGAACAAGAAATCGGCCAAGTCTTTAACCTGCCCCAGGATGTCCTGGTTGGCCCGAATCTTATGAATAAAACGAACCCAGGCGCTTTGAAGCAGATCCTTGATGATCAAATGGAATTGACGAAGGCAGAAACAAATACCGGGGAGGAGTTCTATTCCCTTACTGATGATTTTATTCGAGTATAAAAACTCAACCTGTTCCCGGCCAAGGGTCTGAAGCTTAAAAAGGGGCATATTCTTAACCACCGGGGCCACCTTTTTGACCAGGCGTCGGTAGGCAGATCTGTCCAATTTAAACCGGGCCAGTGATAATATAGGTAAATCACAAGGAGGAAGGAATAGGGGGGGCCGAATTCCTTGTCTCCAAAACGTTCACGCTCGATCGAAATAAAGTCGGTTAGCATGGTTCAGGGCAGTGCAGTGATGCCAAGATCGGTAAGATAATCAAAGGTTGAATCGTAAATCTCGGGTGACCGCGTCGGATCACCCGAGTCACCGGGTGGGACAAAAATCACCATTCCTTGCCGTGCCCGAGTGAGTAGGACTCGGTATGAGTTCCGGAGGAAACGCTGGTTGTCTGAGTTTACGATATTGCACCACCGGTCGCCTCGGAAATCGTGGAAACTCCACCCTGAATCGGTGAAACGCAGATCCCCATCCCACGTCACACACGCCCAGTCAAGCTCCAAACCCTGCACCTGAAACTCCGTAGCGGCGTCTTCGAGATAATAGCTCGAACGCGTGTCCCCCCTACCATTGAGAAACCAATGGACTGGATCGACGTTCACGCGGATATCTATTGCATGCGGTTTAAGGCGCTGGGCTTTCGAGGAAGCCACCAATCCAAATCGCTCGGTCCCTCTAGCACGATTGCGAATCCACTGCTTTGCTAGTTTCAAGTTACGGGTAACGGCGATCGGGTACCGGTCGGCAAACCCGAGGAAAGCCTCTCGTGCATGGTGTTTGTCGCAATCGAGGAGTGCCTTGACAAAAGCCGAAACGTTCTCAGCCCGGAACGATCTCATGGAGACGGCCAGATGCAGGCAGTTGTCAAAGTTAGTATTCTGTCGTTTGCGCACGGCTTCCAGAGCCTTACCCGCAGCATATTCACTATCGGTGAGTCGCGATGAAATGTACATGTGCCAGTGCGGAAATCTTGAGTTCACGGCATCAAGCCAAGCATCGATTCCGGATTCTCCCGTGTTGATCTCTTGCCCGCCACCGACCAGGCAAACGATCACAGCCCAATCCCTATGGCGATCCAGGTATGAAATCAGAAACTCAGGCTCTGATTGAGAGAACCCGGGGCGATTCTTTTTCCGACGCATGAAACTCGCGGTTTGCCGCAAGTTCCAAGCACGTTGCGCCTCGTCAAAAATGACAACGTGATCAATTGGTGGGCCGGGATGGATTAACGCTTCATCCCGGAAATGGTGAATGTTTTGGATGAATGCTTTGACACTTTCGGCAACTTTCCCCTTCCGCACGTTTTCGCCTTCATTTTTCCTACGGGTGACTTCGTCACGCGTGAGTGCTTCGCGGAGCACGGCGACGAGCGGACCGTTTCCGGAAAGAAAGACGGCATGAGTTGGTTGATCTTTTTCTCGTCGCCGAGTAGCGAGGTTTAATCCAACGAGTGTCTTACCCGCTCCAGGCACTCCTGTGACAAAGCAGATAAGTTTCCACCCTTTTTCCTTTGCTTCGTCGACCAGTTCTTCAATTCGCCGCGAAGTAACTCGTAGATTCTGTGCTCCGGCATCGTGACGTGCAATGGCCTCGACCGAATGCTGAGAATAAAGAGCCCGTGCGGCTTCCACGATGGTGGGGGTAGGATGATATGGAGCGCGCGACCACCGTTGCTCATCAAGCACCTCGCCCATTACGGTTCGCAAAACCAAGTCGATCGCTTCGCGTGCACCGGCGGGGTGTACATGAATTGGACGATAAACCTGATCTTCGTCGACGATTAGTTTTAACGTTTCCGATGCCGTGGCTTCCGTGGCGATCAGAACTGGAACAATTGAAACAGAGTGACTGGCTTCGTGGAAGTTTTTCAGGTCCAGAGCATAATCCCAAACTTGTTCCACCGCTGCACGCTCAAACACGCTTTCGCCGACTTTGAACTCGATCACGAACACCACAGGGCCGATCAATAGCACCGCATCAACCCGTCGACCCATACGAGGGATGTTGAACTCCATAAACAACGAACCCGTTAAACCAACAAGGCATTCTTGCAGCAGGCTAATCTGTTCCAGCCAAGCATCCTTCTGTGTCGGAATGAGTGCGAAGTCCGTGTTTCTTGCAAGTCGTCCGATAACTTTATCGGGATCAGTTAGCAGGAATTCAGCAATGAGGTCCCAATACCAGGCTCGGGAAGATGCCCCTGAGGCGCAAGCTGTTTCAGGCAGTGTTTCCATTAAGGGAGTAATTCCAGTTAGCTTCGTCTACTTGAAGGATAGGTTGTAGCATTCGCCACAAAAAAAATTCTGCATCTTGATTATGAGGCAGGGCCTTTTAGATTCAATCATCCTCCCAAAGCTAAGGTTAGGTGGAAAAATAAATGGAAAATTAAACGGATAGCTCGGAAATAACACATATTCTTCAGGGCTGTCAATCATTGGAACGAATAGGGATAGGTATAATCTTACAAATTGGGCATTCCTTAAGTATATTAGAAGTGTGATCGGCAGGTTCACCTTTCTTGGTTAAGTAAATTGGGTTCCCTTTCCCGGCTTGGTATTATCCGCGGCTAATCTACCCCCGGTTTCTCCTCCGGTTCGAAAAACTCCCCATCCGGGAAAACCTTGGTCCTCCTCTCATTTTTAGGCCGGTCAAAAACCGACAGGTGGACCACCTGGCCATCCAGATAAAATTTTTTCGATTCGAAAAAATTTTATGAATGAACTCGCGCAGCACTTCGTCTATGTATCGTCTGTCCTTGATTCCACAGGCAGGACGGGCCGACTGGATCAGGTCGGAGGCGCCGGTTCTGGAAACCTTGATTTCTTTGTCCGGTTCCAGGAAGTCGATGGCTTCCAGGGCATAGCTCTGGACCAGTTTCCTGAAGACCCTGGCCAGGGTGTCCGGCTGCCGAAGCTGTCCAGCCCGACCACCCGGCCGTTGATCAGGAAGACCGCGCCCACCTGGCCCTCGATGGGCCGGAAATGACGGGTGTATTCTTCCACGCTCTCGGTAGGACCAGCGGCCCTGCTCCACGCAACTCACCGGGATAACCAGGGTGGAAAGGGCGACCACCAGGATGGTGGTATTCACTATTCGGTTCTGCTTGGCCCCCACCAGTTCCTCCCCGTCCAGGATCAGGATCATGCGGGGGACTTGTTGACCACTTTCAGATCCGGAACATGCCCACCCTCGCTGACCTCGGTCACCTCCACCAGGCCTTCGTTCAGGGCCTCATCGAGCGTCAAATAATCCAGGGAAACGGCCTGTCCGGAGAGCAGGGGAAACAGGGTCAGGTTCTTATAGACCTGCTTCCCCCCGATTTTGATCTTATCCAGGTATTGATTTAGTAATTCTTCCATAAGCCCCTCCTTTAAGAATTTTTTCTGAAAAAATTCTTATAAATTTTATTTAGGCCAAGCTTACCAGGTGGGATTGTCAGATACGGTCAAACGATAAAATCTTTTTTAAAAAAACAAAGAATAATTTATGAAGAAAACTGCTTGGTGAGATGGTGCGG
>CAWJJC010000004.1:0-61674 GCA_963843145.1 uncultured delta proteobacterium | reverse complement strand
GTATTATTACGGAAGTTAAAGAAAAAATTGGAACGGGGAATGATCTCCGATTTAATAATCAGGATTGATTGACATAGCCCGGGGGCGTATCCTCAAAATCCCTCCACTTAAACCATCCGGTGAGACCCAGGAACTGAGCCCACCGGTTTGCCATCTGTATGTCGCCCTCGTAGGTGTCGACGTATTCCTTCTCTGTAATGGCGGCGAGTTCTTTCCCTCGACTGACATAGTTCGTGTTGTTGTAAGGCCGGATAAAATTTGTCCCAAAATGGAGACCCAGCAAGCGAAAGAAGGTGTAATTCATAATATTGGAAGCATCCAGGATAGTCTTGGGCGTTATTTTAATTACCGAATCATTGAGCCCGGCAAGGCTTTCCTTTAGTTGGTTCTCAAGGGATTTTCTCTGCAGAGGCCTGATTCCCGGATAATCATCGAACAACCATTTCTCGATCATAATGTCGGGGGGATGGTTGGTGACCTGCCTGACGATCCCGTTATACCAAAGGTTTACTATGGAGGTGAGCCTCTCAAACGGCAATATCTTAGAGAGCCCGACTATCTCGGTTTCGATCTGGCTCAGCGCGGATAGTTTGATTTCATCATCCGAATAAGGGATGATCCTCTTTTCCTCCGGTGTTTTAAACATCCTCAGAATATGACCGCATTCGTGGGCCACAAGGTGGTTAATGACTTCATCATATTTTTTACGGTAGACGATGATATGGGAGGGCATATCCTTCCGGGCCATCTTTAGCCCGGCATGCGTGGGAAGATCGTCCTTCCCAATAAATTCAAAACCCTTCCCGGTCTCCTCCTTCACCTTGTCGAGGATCGAGTAGACCTCGTCAATGAATTGTATATCCATGCGACCCCTTGATTTTGCTAAAATTGAGCGCCATTTCGAATTCTTCGGAAAGGTCTAAGCCTATATCTTGCTCGGGGGCAGTAAGCTTGAAACCGACGTACAGGTAGCTGACAAGTTCCAATCCCGAAAAAACGCCCGGAAGAGAATCGAGAGTATATTGTTTGGATGAATTGTTGATGTCCAACCCCTCCTTTCCCTTTGAGGGCTATTTCAAATGCTATTTTTTGCGTTTCCGCCGGACCGACTTTTTCAAACAGACTTATGGCGTCGAGGCAGTAGAACATGGCGTCGGGCCTGAAGCCTTTTCCCTTGAGATTGAGCGCCGCTATTTCCCTCAATAGATCTTTGGCCATCTCGGAGAGGGAGGAGGCCGGTTCCAGCTCTATGGTCTTCCTGAGATAGTGGTCGGCCTTGACGACATCGCCTGTATTGAAATAGGTCACCCCGAGGCCGTAGGCGGTATTTGAATCCTCTGGATTTGCCTTGAAGGCTTCCTCGAAGTGCTGGATAGCCTTCTCGTAATTTTTTTCATCGCCGTAGAGGGCCCCGATATTTTTGTGGGCATAAGGGTTGTCCGGTTCAATTTTCAGGGCAATAAGGAACATTTTCTTGGCCTGGTCATGATCCTTCATCCGGGAATAGGCGAAACCAAGGGCCACGTAGACATTTGCCCCGCATTCCTCAAATGCCAACAATTTTGACAAGGTTCCCACCGCTTTCTCGGGTTCTCCCATATCGGTGTAGATCATTCCCAGATTGTAAAGCGCCTCGCCCCGGTTCGGCTCTTCCCGGACCAGTTGCTCCAGGATAACTCTGGCCGGGGCGAGTTCCTTTTTCTTCAAGTGTTCCAGCGCTTTTGAAAACTTATCCATGGGGCCTTGGCGTTGATGAAGCCGATAGGAGACTTTGTCAAATTTATTAAGGAATTCCTAACCCTTACTCTTTAAAAAGTCAATAAAAATCAAGCCGTGACCCGTAATACGGGACGTAAGCCGGGACGCAGTTTCTGAATAAAGTTGGCACTTATCGGCAGATTAAGAAAAAAAGCAAACCCCGAATATCCCGCCTGGATACCCCCGGTTTTTCAGATCCGCCGCAGATGATGATGGAAGTTATCACCGTTTCCGGACGAAACGGGGATAACTATCAAATCAATCCTGTAAATCCTGTCTAACGGTTCCTCTTCCGACTCGAAAAGCTCCCCATCCGGGAAAACCTATGGCCTTCCTGCTCATTCTTGGGTCGGTCAAAAACCGACAGGTGAACCACCTGGTCGTTCAGGGCCAGAGCAAATCCGGTGACCTTTCGGGAATCCAGATAAAATTTTTTCAATTAAGAATTTTTTTCTGAAAAATTCTTATAAATTTTGTTTGAACCAAGCTTACCAGGTGGGATTGTCAGATACGGTCAAACGATAAAATTATTTTTTAGAAACCAAAAAGAATTTTATGAATGAATTCGAAGCTGGGGAATTCTTGTTTTATCTTTTTGTTTTTGTTATAATTCTTTTAATTCAAAGGATAATCAGCGACCCTTATCTAATAAAAGCAACATTTATGAGGAACCAGGCCCATGAAAGCGATCGCCCTGAAAAGACAGGCAAAAAAAGCTATAGATGAACTGACCGAAGAGAAGGTCAGGGTGGCTATGGATTTTATTGATTACCTGAAATCCAAGGAAGAGATGGAAGCCACCCTGGAAATCCTTTCCAGCCAGGAACTAATGGCCCAAATCCAGGCCGCTGAAAAGGCCTTAAAAAGCGGAGCGAAGACGGAATTTATCTCCTGGGAAAAAGTAAGGCGGGATGTATAAGCTCTCGATCTATTCGGTTGACGAAGCCAATGGAATAATTATGATCGAGGCGATCGGACCTCGGGGAGCGGCTTATAAATAATCTTTTCTAGAGCGCGTTTCGCAGAAATTTCAACTCCTTTTTAAGGTCTATTTTTTCAAAACCCTTCCCTTCCCGGATTCGAATCGTTTTCAATACAGGGGACGAAAATGGCCGGGGGCGACCAGTTGGGCAGGCAGTGGCGGTACATCCTTACAGAAATATTTTCTGGGACCCTCCATGACGGCTGGAGCGTCCCAGAAAATATTTCTTGTTCGAGACCGAAGCGGCCGGCACCCGGGAGATTAAATACTGGGTCCTGGGCTGGGGCGCCCAGACTGAAGTCCTGGAATCGGCGATTTTGAGGGAGGAGAGCCTGGCCGAAGCCCGGTCCATGACGCGCTTATATGAGACCGGCATGATGGTCAATGAGACTATGGCCGATTATGAATTCGGTCGATCGGCACCCAGACAGCCGAAGACGGGGTCATAAGTGCACTCAACTTGTCTTTGAATTCATTTAAGCCTATAATAACAAAAAAAGCGGGCGCAATAAATTATGAACTGGAGGTAAACGCCTAATGGTCAACGTTCAGGCTGTTATAGATTTATCAGAAGACCTTTATCTTTCCCTTTCTTCGGTTGGCTTGACGAAGGATAAACTGGCTCGGGAGTCAAAAAAGCTGCTGGCTTTAAAATTTTTTAAAGGCAAACTGCTTTCTTTGGGGAAAGCGACTGAACTATCGGGGCTCTCCAAATGGGATTTCATAGACTATCTGGGCGAGAACGAGGTTGCAGTAGTGGACTTTGACGATGACGAGATAGGCCGGGAACTTCGCGCCGTCGACCAGGTCAAGAAAAGACTCAAAAGAAAAAATTCCGGATCAGTGAAAGGATCATAACCGACGCCCTTAAAAAGGCCGGAGAGGTTAGCTGACTATTCATCCCACCTTTAAGAAGGAGAACCAATGAAAAAGAACAACCGCGATCAATATTTGAAAACCTGGTTGACCTACTTGAAAGGGAAAAACCAAATTGACCCGAAAACCTTGGCCGACTTCCTCGGGAAAACCCTCAAGGGAGCTTTTTCTTCAATAACCAGGAAGCGGTACACCGCGACCATTATCGCCAACCTTTACGAAAACGGGTTTCTGGCCGGGAAGACCGGGAAGACTTTCTCCGGAGAGCCGTTGGAAATAGTCCAGGAAATTACCCCCGACGTTCTCGATAAGTGTTTGACTCATAACTACAAGAAAATCAAGTTCGCCAACTTGGATCAGCCGTCCAAGCCAGTCGAACAGGTGACCGAGACACCAATGGACAAGAAGCCAAGCAGACCGGGAGCCAAAAAGAGACTGGCCGGGAAAACGGTAAAAGCCAAACCCCAGGCCAAAAAATCGGCCAAATCTGAACTTAAAAAACCGGCGGAAGCTAAGGCGGAGAAACCGAAGAAGGCGAAGGCTGTAGCCGGCAAAGCTAAGGAAGCTCCTGCTAAGAAACCTGGAAGGAAGCCCGGGAAGAAGGCTGCGGCAATGGTCCCGGCAGTTATCAGGAAGAAACCTGCCGGCCGGAAGCCTGGATTAGTTGGCCGGAAAACCGACTTGCTCAAGATGGGAGAGGGGGCCTTCCTCTATTCCCTCGAATTGACCCAGCGGGTTGAAGAAATGGAGCGGGTGATTGCCAACTATGAAAGAATGTTCGAGGCGGTCAGGCAGCTTTTCAGCCGAGAGATGGAGGAGATTGAGGAGTGGTTAGGGGTGGTGATGGAATAGGGCAGTTCTGGAGAGCCCAGCCTTTAGGATAAAGGCTGGATCAATTGAGAGTTATTAAGGGGTTCATTATAGAAACAACCTGCGAGGTCTAGATTCCGGCTTTCGCCGGAATGACGATGGGAGGAAATTGGCCGCAGGTCGTCACACAACGAAGTCGATCCCCATGTTAGCCTAAAGGCGTTAGACCAATCCTGGAAGCTGGACGGGAACTATGGAACGGGGGACGAGGGGCCAAGCGTGAGCTATACTCAAATTAAATTATTATTTTGCTTTCCCTTAAGGAATATAATCATGTTATGGTGGTCGATAATTTGTAATCGAACGATTACTACTTTTACTATAGTGATCTTCTTGTTCGGGTCCCTCGTTAACGTGGTGTCAGCTTCAAAGATAGAAACTGGTTTTCTTGACCGGGAGGTCATGCTGAATGGGGATGTCTATCGCTATCAGATATACATCCCGGTCAACTATACCCCAGACAAGCCTTACCCCGTGATTTTGTTCCTGCATGGTTCCGGGGAACAGGGAGAGGATGGGCGGCTCCCAACTCTAGTTGGGTTAGGTCCGGCGATCCGGCAGGCACGGGACCGGTTTCCATTCATTGTGGTTTTTCCCCAAGCGCGTCACCATCAGCGTCCGGACGAAAGGGCAACTCTGGCGCTCACGGCACTGGATCAGACAATCAGGGAATTCAATGGCGACCCGGAAAGGATTTATCTCACTGGGATCTCCATGGGTGGCTACGGGTCATGGTATATCGCTGCCCATGCCCCTGGCAAGTTTGCGGCGCTCGTTCCTATCAGCGGGTATGTCACTAGTTCGCGACCGGACCTGCCTGCGAAGCAAGAGGCCGCTATTTTGAAAGAAAATCCTTTCGCCAAATCGTCGGATCCCTATATGACGGTTGCGGCCCAGATCTCAAAAGTGCCCGTCTGGATTTTCCATGGAGGGGCTGACTCTGTGGTATGGCCGGAAGAGTCGCGAAGGATGTATCAAGCCCTTAAGGCATCGGGATTTGAGGTTAAATACACCGAGTACGAAGGTGTGGGCCATGATGCTTGGGATAAGGCATATCATGACCCTGACCTGTGGGTCTGGCTGTTATCGCATCGACGCTCCCATCATTAGATCAGGGGGGAAGAGATTATTTTACGGATATTCAGTTGGGCTCAACAAGAAAGGCAGAGCCGAATGACCCTGCCTTTCTCTACCTCCGGATGACAGTTGATTACCTTTTAAACTTCCTCCTGAACCCCACCAAACCAATCAGACCAGATCCAAGAAGGAGCATGGTTGAAGGTTCGGGGACAGGGCAGGGGCAGGAAGCCATACGCTGAAATAAGGGGTCCGATTGGGGGAACCTGACCGGCCTTCTTATTGGGTGGGACAGCGGTGGGACCAGGGCGGAACCGGGCAAGAAGAAACCCCTTTCCCGGAGCATAAAAATCCCTCGCACGGCTAGAAGGTGGGACAAGGGTGGGGCAAAATATAATTTAATTCCAAAGTTAGGAAAGGGGCTGAAGCCGATATTTGCTTCAACCCCTTTATTTTACTGGTGCCGGAGGTCGGAATTGAACCGACATGACCGCGGGGGTCGGGGGATTTTGAGTCCCCTGCGTCTACCAGTTTCACCACTCCGGCGTTGGGGTGGATTTGGACAGAAAGTGAATTGATTCTAATGAAAAGAGTCCTGAAATTGTCAAGAAAAAATGGATAAAAAAATATTGACAAGGGTTCCCAATAAAAATATAATAATCTTTTTACAAAAAATGGGGCTGTAGCTCAGCTGGGAGAGCGCATGACTGGCAGTCATGAGGTCGACGGTTCGATCCCGTTCAGCTCCACCAAGGATAATCAGGGGTTAGTCTGCCAAAGCGGACTGACCCCTTTTTTTGTGGTTTCCTGAATCGACGCTCTTAAAATATAAGTCCAGGTAGCGGTTGTGGTCCGGGCCATAGGCCGGAAGGATTATTACCCTCCAATTCGCAACAAAATTAAAAATTGACAATGGGTATTCTTTCGGCCATACTTTATTATGATTTTTTTTCATACCGTGGTGAACCTATGAACCCTTCCGTTAAATTTGCCATTAGTATCCCGGAGCGCGAGTTTCGTGAACTGGAAAAAATCAGAAAGAAAGAAGGATTGACGCGGAGTCGTCTGGTATTGGAAGCTATTACCTTTTGGAAATCTTCCAAAGAGAAGGAAAAGTTGGTACGCGTATATGAGGAGGGGTATCGTCGACACCCCGAGAAAGTTTCTGAGTGCAGCGACTGGGAAAAGGTTTCTCTTGAGGTTTTTTCAGAGGGCGATTGGTGATGGACTTGCCGTAAGTCCGAGTCCGACCTGAGCGCGATTTAGCATCGGGTTGGGGTGGTCGCAGGACCTTTGGAGATTTGCTTTTTTGACTTTTTGCGAGGTTGTTAAGGATGAAAAGGGGTGAAGTATGGTGGGCCGAATTGCCGTTACCCCTGGGCCGCAGGCCGGTGCTCCTCCTCAGCCGGGATGAAGCCTACAGAGTTAGAAATGCCATAACTATTGCGGAAATTACCACCCGGATAAGGGAGATACCCGTTGAAGTCTCCCTCGGGCCGGAGGATGGACTCCCGAAAAACTGCGTGGTCAATTTGGATACGGTGGCGACCATTCGAAAGAATCTGTTAAAAGAGAGAATTTGTCAACTTAAGGTCGAAAAGATTGAACAAGTAGACAGAGCGCTGAAATTTGCCCTGTCTATTCCCTAATCCGAAAAATCCTCTCCGAGCCGTCCAATTCGCGTCGACTGAGGATTATTATTATTGAAGAAAGGAAACAGTATGAGTTATCAGTTTATTCAATTGGAAGTGAAAGAGGGGCTGGCCACGATCACCTTAAAACGGGAGCCCCTGAATGTACTGAATATTGCCATGATGAAAGAGATCAATGCGGCCCTCGATACACTGAAAGGGCAATCGTTTAAACTCCTCCTGTTCAAGGCGGCCGGCAAGGCCTTTTCAGCCGGGGTGGACGTGGGCGAACACCTGGGAGACCAGGTCAACGAGATGATCGAGGTCTTTCACGGCATCTTCCGGCGGATGGACAGCCTGCCGGCCGTTTCCATCGCTTCGGTCCAGGGGGCGGCCCTGGGGGGGGCTGTGAGCTGGCCCTCTACTGCGACCTGGTCATCGCCTCGGAAAAGGCCAAGTTCGGGCAGCCGGAGATCCAGGTGGGCGTTTTCCCGCCCATTGCCGCCCTGATTATGCCCCGCTTGACGGCCCGCAAGAAGGCTCTGGAACTGATCCTTTCGGGAGATATCATCCCGGCCCAGGAGGCGCTCTCCCTGGGGCTGATCAACAAAGTGGTGCCGGCCGAGGCTCTGGAAGAGGAACTGCAAAAATTTTTGGGGAAGTTTTCCGGCTTAAGCGGGCTGGTACTGGCCCTGACCAAGAAGGCCTTCAACGCCGGATTGATGGATCCGGCCGATCAGGGGCTTCTGGCCATTGAAAAGATCTACCTGCAGGAGATGATGAAGACCCACGACGCGGAGGAGGGGCTCAAGGCTTTCTTGGAGAAACGAAAGCCGGTCTGGCAGGAGCGGTAGCGCTTTCACGATCAGTAGTAAAAAACCGATACCGGGTCATAAATCTGAAACTCGAAATCCGGCATCCGGGACAAAAGCACTATACACCGCTCTCACAGAGGCTCGAAGAGAATACATGTTATTTTCATTGCCGGTGAGGGGCCGGCAATGAAAAAGCAGTCTGCCGCTTTGCGGAAAAGACGTTAAGGCCGAAGGCCTGAAGTAGTTTTTGGCTGCCGTCCCTCTCAACGGCAGCCAAAAAATGGATTCTCTCTGAGATCTCTGCGTGCTCAAGTGACCGAAGGGAACGAGCGAGAGAAAAATTCGAATTTATCGGGTTAGGGCTTAATTCCTGACATTATCCCGGATGTACTTTATGATATCCGCGGTGTAGGTACCCGGTCCGAAGATTGCGGCGATGCCCGCGGCTTTCATGGCCGGGATATCTTCATCGGGGATGATCCCGCCTCCCACGACCAGGACATCGGGGATCCCTTTTTCCCGGACCAGTTCCATGACCCGCGGAAAAAGGTATTCGTGTGCCCCGGAGAGGACACTCAGGGCAATGACATCCACGTCTTCCTGCATGGCCGTGGTCACAATCTGCTCCGGGGTCTGCCGCAGACCGGTATAGACCACTTCCATCCCCGCATCCCGCAGCGCGTAGCAAATCACCTTAATGCCCCGGTCGTGCCCGTCCAGGCCGGGCTTGGCCGCCAGTACCCTTATCTTTTTCGCTGCCGTCATGATCGCACCTCCTAGAGGGTTGAAACCGCGGTGTATTCGCCGAAGACCTCCCGCAGGGTATCGCAGATTTCCCCCAGCGTGGCGTAAGCCCGGACGGCTTGCAGGATCAGCGGCAGGAGGTTGTCTTCGCCCTGGGCCCCCTGCTTAAGGCCGGCCAGCGAGGTCTGTACCGCCCCGTTATCCCGTTTTCCCTTGAGCCGCTGCAATTTCTTCATTTGCTGTTCCCGCACCGCCGGGTCCACCCGCAGCAGTCCGGTGGGCCTGGGCTCCTGGACCTGGAATTTGTTCAGGCCCACCACGATCCGCTCGCCCCGCTCAACGGCCTTTTGATATTTGTAAGCGCTTTCCTGGATCTCCCGCTGGACGAAGCCTTGTTCAATGGCCGCAGCCGCTCCCCCCAGTTCATCGATGCGACGGATGTAGTCCGCGGCCTGGCTTTCAATGGTATTGGTCAGGTGTTCGATGTAGTAGGAACCGGCCAGGGGGTCGACCGTTTCGGTCACGCCGGTTTCATAGGCGATCAATTGCTGCGTGCGCAAGGCGATCTGCACGGCTTCCTGGGAGGGCAGGGCCAGGGCCTCATCCATGGAATTGGTATGGAGGGACTGGGTCCCGCCTAAAACCGCCGACAGGGCCTGGAAAGCCACCCGGACGATATTGTTCTTGGTCTGCTGGGCGGTCAGCGTACAGCCGGCGGTTTGAGTATGAAAACGGACCATCAGCGAACGGGGGTCCTGGGCCCCGAAGCGTTCCTTCATGATCCGGGCCCAAAGCCTCCGGGCGGCCCGGTACTTGGCCACTTCTTCCAGGAAATCCTGATGGGCGTTGAAAAAGAAGGACAGCCGGGGCCCGATCACATCCACCCCCAGCCCGGCCTTCCGGGCCGCTTCCACGTAAGCGATGCCGTTGGCCAGGGTGAAGGCCACCTCCTGAACGGCCGTGGATCCCGCTTCCCGGATATGATAGCCGCTGATACTGATGGTATTCCACTTGGGGACCTGTTTGGAGCAGAATTCAAAAATATTAGTGATGATCCGGAGCGAGGGCTGGGGCGGAAAGATATACGTGCCCCGGGAGGAATATTCTTTTAAAATATCGTTCTGAATGGTCCCGTTCAGGACCTCTGAAGAAACGCCCTGCTTTTCGGCCACCCCGATATACATGGCCAATAAAATGGCCGCCGGAGCGTTGATGGTCATGGAGGTGCTGACCTTGTCCAGGGGGATCCCGTCAAAGAGCAGTTCCATATCTTCCAGGGAGTCAATGGCCACCCCCACTTTGCCTACCTCCCCCTGGGACAGGGGATGGTCGGAATCGTAGCCTATCTGAGTGGGGAGATCGAAGGCCACCGACAGGCCGGTTTGTCCCTGGTCCAGGAGGTACTTGTACCGTTGGTTGGATTCCTCGGCGCTGGCAAAGCCGGCATACTGACGCATGGTCCAGAACCTTCCCCGGTACATGGTGGGCTGGACCCCTCGGGTGTAAGGATATTCACCCGGGAACCCCAGGTCCCGTTCATAATCCAGGTCGGGCACTTCGGCCGGCGTGTACAAACGTTCCAGCGGAATTTCGGAAAGGGTGGTGAAGGATTTCTTTCGCTCCGGGGTCTTGGCCAGCTTGGCCTCAACTTTCCGGTTCCATTTTTCCTGTTGCTGTCTAAAGGCTTCAAGTTTGAGGGGATCAAACATGGAGGGGCTCCTCTTAGCGGTGTGATTTCTTAATCCGAAATTCGAAGAGTTGGTTGTTTTGAATATTTGGATTTTGATCCTTCGTGCGTGCTTCGAATTTCGAGTTTAGCGAGTCATAAGGGAATATTCCCGTGCCGCCGGGGAAGTCGGCGGACATCGAATTTGGTTTCTAAGGATTCCAGCGCGCGAATCAGCTTGGGCCGGGTGTATTCCGGCAGGATGATTTCATCGATATACCCCAATTCAGCCGCCTTGTAGGGGCTGGCGAAAGTGCGCCGGTATTCCTCGACCAGTTCCTGGCGGGTCTTTTCCGGGTCCGACGATTCCTTGATCTGGTTGCGAAAGACGATGGGCACCGCGCCGTCCGGTCCCATGACGGCGATTTCGGCCATGGGATAGGCGAAATTGATGTCCCCGCCGTGGTGTTTGCTGCCCATGACGTCGTACGCGCCCCCGTAAGCCTTGCGGGTGATCAGGGTGATCTTGGGCACCATGGCGTCACAGTAGGCATAGATGATCTTGGCCCCATGGCGGATGATGCCCCCGTGTTCCTGAGCCACACCGGGCAGAAACCCCGGTACATCCACAAAGGTGATGATGGGCAGGTTGAAACAGTCGCAGAAGCGCACAAACCGGGCGCATTTATCCGAGGCGTTGATATCCAGACACCCGGCCAGTGCCCGGGGTTGATTGGCCACGATCCCCACCGGCGTCCCGTTCAGCCGGGCGAAACCGACCACCATGTTGGGAGCGTACATTTTTTGGGTTTCAAAGAATTTTCGGTCATCCACGACAGTGAGGATGATCTTTTTTATATCGTAAGGCGTTCGAGGATTTTCCGGGATGATATTCCGGAGTTCCCGATCGATCCGGTTGGGATCGTCCCGGGTAGGCAGTTTCGGAGGTTTCTCGTTGCAGTTCTGGGGCAGGAAGGAAAGCAGTTCCCGGACCTTGTCCAGGGCGGCCCGATCATCCTTGGCCAACAGGTGGGCCACCCCGCTGGTGGAGTTGTGCCGGATGGCGCCGCCCAGCGCTTCCGGTTCCACTTCTTCGTGGGTGACGGCCTTGATGACCTGGGGCCCGGTGATGAACATGTGGCTGGTTTTTTCCACCATGATAATAAAATCGGTGATGGCCGGGGAATAGACCGCCCCGCCGGCGCAGGGTCCCATGATTACGGATATCTGGGGAATGATTCCGGAACACTGGACATTCCGGCGGAAGATCTCCCCGTAGCTGCCCAGACTGACTACCCCTTCCTGGATCCGGGCGCCGCCGGAATCATTGAGGCCGATAATGGGCGCCCCGTTACGCTCGGCCAGGTCCATGACTTTGCAGACCTTTTCACCAAAAGGTCCGCTCAGACTCCCGCCAAAAACAGTGAAGTCCTGGGAGAAGACATAAACCAGCCGTCCGTTGATCCGTCCGTATCCGGTTACCACCCCGTCCCCGAAAATCTTCTGGTTTTCCATACCGAAATCCGTACAACGGTGAACTACGAATTTATCGAATTCCTCAAAGCTCCCTTTATCCAGAAGGTGTTCAACCCGTTCTCGGGCCGTCAATTTACCCTTCTTATGCTGGGCATCGATCTTGTCCTGACCGCCGGCCAATTCCGCCTGAGCATTCAACGCGATCAATTCTTTAATTCGATCCTCTACCGTCATAGCGACCACCCCGGACTTTAACTTTAATTAGATGCGTATATCCATTTTTTCTGAGAGTTTATCTGAAACAATTAAACCGGAACCATCGTTACTTCTGATTATGGGTCTTTTATTTCAGCCAAAAATTTCAACAATTTTTGGCTTATGATAAAACAAAAAAGGGTTGAGATAGCCTTCATCTCAACCCTTTCGCAGGGGAATTTCACTCGATAATTATGATGACCTGATCGGCCTCCACTGAGGACCCTTTTTCCACTTTGATCTCTTTTACCGTGCCGCCGGTGTAGGTTAAAATCGGCATTTCCATTTTCATGGCCTCGATGATGGCCACTTCGTCGTCCTCCTGGACCGCATCACCGATACTCACTTTAATATCAATCACTTTCCCCGCCATGGGGGCTGTTATTTCCGCCACAATACCATCCTCCTTTAGTTTAGTTTATTTATAGGCAGTTGAAAATCAGGGTTCGAGCGCCGCGCCTCCTCCGCTTTTGGCGGATGGTCGGTTCGGCGGACTCGAAAAAACTTTGGTGATTGAAGGGGCCCGGCCTTTTGGCGCACGGGGCTTCAATCCTTTTTTGGGTAGATATCAGGGACATTTAGCGGGATTTTCGAACCCTTGTCAAGAAGAAAGTTATTTAGATTTCCCCTTCCTGTTCCATTTTGACCAGGTCTTCGAATTTGAGATCGATCCCCAGTATCCCGACGATATCCTCCTCCGGGTTACGAATCGGGCCGGAAACGGTGATGCACAGTGCCCCGGTGATGCGGGAGGTATAGAAATCGGAGACAAAAATCTTGCCGTCCTTGATGGGCTGGGTGAACCAGGAACGCCCGGAAAAATCCTCATCCACTTTGATCACCTGATACTTGGCCCGGTCCACGATGCGGGTGATGTTTTTCGTGATCTTTTTCCCTTCCAGGTCGATGACATAAATAAACTGGATGAAGGGATTGAGCTCGATAAAATTTTCCATCACCGGTTCCTGCTGAACGGGATTCAGAGACCGGACCGCCTCCTGTTCCAGGATCTCTTCCACGATGTGATAGGCCAGTTGGTAGGCCTTCTGTTTCAGGGCATCAAATTCCGACAGGAAATATTCGGGCAGGTATTTCCGGCTGGCCCGCATCATTTCCTGAGAGGAGAGGGAGGTTACCCGGCCTTCTTCGTATTGCCGCATGACCCACTTGTATATTCTATGAACCCCCGGATGGTTCTTGGAAATCGTTTTGGAACCGGTCAGGTTGAGGTGCTTGTTGAGCCAGTGGACGATCCCCGCGGTTCCGGATTTATCGGTAATAATGATACTGATCGGGCGGTCTAAGATCTTCGCGGTGTTAAAGATATTGTATATCTCCTCGTTCTTGATCAGACCGTCGGCGTGGATCCCGGCGCTGGTGGCATTGAAATCCGTCCCCACAAAGGGATAATTGGGGGGAATCTGGAAATGGATTTCTTTTTCAAAATAATCCGCCATCTCGGTGATCACCCGGGTGTTGATGCCGTTATTCCGGCCCAGGAGGCTGATATATTCGATCAGCAGCCCTTCGATGGGGGTATTGCCGGTCCGTTCCCCGAATCCCAACAGGGCGCCGTTGATGGCGGCACAGCCGTAGAGCCAGGCGGTGGTGGCGTTGATAAAACCCTTGTGAAAATCGTTATGCCCGTGCCATTCCAGCAGGTTGCCGGGCACCCCGGCATCTTCGATCATGGCCCGGACCAGTCGGGGCACGCTCCGGGGCAGGGCGGTCCCGGGATAGGTAACCCCGTAGCCCATGGTGTCACAGAGGCGGATCTTGATGTCGATGCCCGAGGACTCCCGCAGTTTCATGAGCTCGATAGCAAAGGGAATGCAAAAACCGTAGATATCGGCCCGGGTGATGTCTTCAAAGTGGCAGCGGGGGGCTATCCCCAGGTCCAGTGCCCGGTTGACGATTTCCAGGTATTGGTCCAGCGCCTTGGGCCGGTCGAGGTTGAGCTTGTAAAAAATATGATAATCGGAGACCGAGGTCAGGATCCCGGTTTCCTTGAGGCCCATCTCCTGAACCAGTTCCAGGTCTTTGGGGTGGGCCCGGATCCAGCCGGTAATCTCCGGATAGGGGACGTCTCTTTCCTGGCAACGCCGAACCGCTGCCTTATCCCGATCGCTGTACAGGAAAAATTCGGTTTGGCGGATTACCCCCCGGGGGCCGGAAAGGCGGCTGAGGAAATCAAAAATATGAAGGATCTGTTCCACCGAATAAGGGGGCCGGGCCTGCTGGCCGTCCCGAAAGGTGGTGTCGGTGATCCAGAGCTCATCGGGCGGGTCGATGGGTATGAACTTGTGATCGAAGTCAATCCGGCAGACTTCCTCGTAGGGGAAAACATCCCTTTGGAGGTTGGGCTCGGAAATATTTTTCAGATCATACTGCCAGAAGCGGGTATGTTCGTGGTCCAGGACCTTTTTGATGGGATTCCAGCGGGCCATAATTTACTCCTAATGTATTTTTGGTCATAAATGGTCATAAATCACAAATCGTCATTCCCGCAGCGTTTCTGAGCGGGAATCCATGCTTTTCTTGAGGAACAATGGATCCCCGACTAAGGCCTCGGGGATGACGAGAAATTACCTTTTTCAAATTTCGGAGGTAAAGATCACTTCACGTCCAACCGGAGTCCCAGTTCATTCAACTGGATCCGGTCGACGGTCGAGGGGGCGTTGGTCAACAGACAGACGGCCTTCTGGGTTTTGGGAAAGGCGATGACTTCCCTCAGGGAGCCGGCCCCGGTCATCAGCATGACCAGCCGGTCCAGGCCGAAGGCAATGCCCCCGTGGGGCGGTGCCCCCAGTTCCAGGGCTTCCAGGAGAAAACCGAACTTTTCCTCCGCTTCCTCAGAAGAAATATTCAATACCTTGAAAACACGTTCCTGCAGGGCACGCTGGTGGATTCGGATGCTGCCGCCCCCGATTTCGCTGCCGTTCAGCACCAGGTCATAAGCTCGGGAGCGGACGGTCTCCGGGCTGGTTTCCAGCCGGAGAAGATCTTCTTCCAGCGGGGCGGTGAACGGATGATGGACGGCTCCATAGCGGCCTTCCTCCGTCCGGTATTCCACCAGGGGGAATTGATCGACCCAGGTGAATTCATACTGATCCGGACGCGGCGGGGTGATTTTGGGGCCCAGGTGCAAGCGGACTTTTCCCAGCACCTCGTGCACCACGGCCGGAATATCGGCCTGGAAGAGGAGCAAGTCTCCCGGCTCGGCTTCCAGGGCCTGATTGATGGCCCGGCGTTCCTCCTCGGTTAAGAATTTTGCCAGAGGGGATTGCCAGCCCTCGGGGTTGATCTTGGACCAGGCCAATCCCTTGGCCCCCCAGCTCATGGCCAGGGCCACCAGGTCGTCCAGTTCCTTCCGGGAGAAGGCCCCGCCACCCGGTACCCGGATGGCTTTCACGCACCCGCCCTTCTGGGCGGCCTCGGCAAAAACCTTGGCCCCTGAATCCTTAACCAGGGGGGTCAGGTCCTTCAGGGGCAGCCCGAAGCGCAGGTCCGGGCGATCCGTTCCGTAAAGGTTCATGGCCTGGTGGTAAGAAAGACGCCCGAAGGGGCGGTTAACCGTGATTCCCAGGGTTTCGGTGAAGAGCTGAACGATCAGCTCCTCAATTAACTCAATAATTTCTTCTTCCTCGATAAAGGAAAACTCCATATCCAACTGGGTGAATTCCGGCTGCCGGTCGGCCCGCAGGTCTTCATCCCGAAAACAGCGCACCACCTGGTAATAGCGGTCAAAACCGGCCACCATCAGGAGCTGTTTGAACAGTTGGGGGGACTGGGGCAGGGCGTAAAATTTTCCCGCTTGCACCCGGCTGGGTACCAGATAATCCCGGGCGCCTTCAGGGGTGCTTTTGGTCAGGAAGGGAGTCTCGATATCCACCAAACCCCGCTGGTTCAGAAATTGGCGCACGAATTGAATAACCCGGTGGCGGAAAAGGAAATTTTTTTGCAGGGACGGCCGCCGCAGGTCCAGATACCGGTAGCGCAGGCGGACGGCCTCGGAAACCTCGGCCGAGTCCTCTAAAGAAAAAGGCGGGGTTTTGGAGGTATTGAGCAGGCGGTATTCCTGAACCAGCACCTCGATTTCACCGGTTTTTAAATTGGAGTTGGTCATCCCCTCCGGCCTTCCGCGGACCAGGCCCCGGATGGTCAGGACAAATTCGTTCCGCAGTTGATGGGCCTCCTGGTGGGCCTGGGGATTGGTCTCGGGATTAAAAACTACCTGGGTAATCCCGGCCCGGTCGCGGAGATCGATAAATATTAAGCCCCCGTGGTCGCGGCGGGTATCCACCCAGCCGGCCAGGGTTACGTTTTGTCCAATGTCTTTAAGGCTCAGGGACCCGCAATCATGGGTCCGCCGCCAGGGGTGATCCTGATGGGGCAAAATTTCTCTCCTTTTTGTGCTTAAGGGTAAAATAATCCACCAATTCGCTTAAGGGCACTTCCTCCTGGGATTTATTTTCCATGATCCGCACAATGGCCAGGCTTTTTTCCAGTTCTTCCGTTCCCAGGATGACTACAAAGCGGGCCCGCAATTTGTCCGCTCGGCGAAACTGGCTTTTAAGGCTTTTCTCCTCCGGTTCCATCTCGGCGGAGATCCCTTGTATCACGCAGGGACTGCACCCATTGGAAGGCCTGGCGGCGGGCGTCTTCCCCCAGGGCGGCGAAAAAAACAAAGGGATCGGTCTCCCATTGTTGATCCCCTCCGAGGAGGAGCGCCGCCCGCTCCACCCCGATGGCGAAACCAATGGCCGGAAGATCCGGCCCGCCCAGGGTCTTCAAGAGTCCGTCATAGCGTCCGCCGCCGGCCACGGCATCCTGGGCGCCGAGGTGAACGGCGCTGACTTCAAAAGTGGTTCGGCAGTAATAATCCAAGCCCCGGACCAGCCTGGGGTCGAGTTGGACCGGGACGTCCCAGGGGGATATCAATTCTTGTACGCGCGCAAAGTGGTCTCGGCAGTCCGGGCAGCAGAAGTCCGGGAGGATCGGCGCCTCCTGCAAAAAATTCTGGCAGCGCTCCACCTTGCAGTCGAAGACCCGCAGAGGATTGGTCGCGATCCGGCGTCGGCAGTCCTCGCAAAAGGACCCTTTTCGGTCCTCGAAGAAATTCTGGAGCGCGGAACTGAAGGAGGGCCGGCAGGCCGGGCAGCCCAGGGAATTCAAGCGCAGGCGAAGATCGGCCAACCCGAAGGCTTTGAGGATTTGGATCAGCAGCAAGATAATCTCGGCATCGGTATAGGGTCCGGCCGAGCCCAGGCATTCGGCGTTAATTTGATGAAACTGCCGCAGGCGCCCTTTCTGGGGGCGCTCGTGACGGAACATGGGGCCGACGCTGAAGAGCTTCTGCAGGCTCTGCCGGGTATGGAGATGGTGCTCGATAAAGGCCCGCAGGACTGAGGCGGTGGCCTCCGGCCGCAGAGTGACCGATTCCCCGCTGCGGTCGGCGAAGGTGTACATCTCCTTTTCGACGATGTCGGTGGCCGCCCCAATGGTCCGGGCGAAGAGCTCCGTTTTTTCCAGAATGGGAGTCTTTATTTCCGCGTATCCGTAATTTTGAAAGATTTTTCGGGCGGTCTGTTCCAGAAAAGCCCATTTCTCGCTTTCCCCGGGAAGCACATCCTTAAATCCTTTTAACGCTTGAAGGGCCATGGGCAATTACCTGGCAGATTCTTAGTCTTAATACGAGAATGGAATGGATCACCGCTTTTTAGGCGTTTTGTTTTTGCCGTCATCCCGGACTCGATCCGGGATCCAGGTAACAAAAGGACTTTCATTGCCCTGGATTCCGGCGTTCGCCGGAATGACGAACCGTTGGCTAACCAAAATATTCTCAAGCTTCGCCGGGCACCCGCGAGGATTGAGAATCCAAGCTTAAACATTATAAATTAACAAAAAAACGGCCATTTGTCCAACAAAGTTTCACCGCCGTGGCCCGACCGCGGTAAAACAGGCGAATTTTGTATTTTTGAACCTTAAATCCGCTTAAACCCAAGCCGTTTTCAAGGTTAGCCGGCAAAAGAAAATAAACGCTTGACTTTTCAACTGATTAGTGTCAAAAAAAAAAGTTTTAAATCAAACAAAATAGAAGTTCTTCTGAACGAGGTTCTAATAAAATCCAAGAGTAAAAGGTTGATGCTATGCTAAGAAAGATTCGCTGGAAATTCACCCTCATCGCCGTTCTCCTCGGGCTGTCCGTTCTTATCTTGCTGCCTTTGGTTACCAAGAACCTTCCCTCCTGGTGGGGGAAGGTCCTGCCCGCCGAGGGACTTCGTTTAGGCCTGGACCTCCAGGGCGGCATGCACCTGATTCTCAAGGTGGACCTGGACAAGGCGGTCAGCAACCAACTGGATTTGATGCAGCAGGACCTTCGGGAAACGTTACGGAAGAAACAGATTCCGATCAGTAAAGGAGAGACCCGGGGATTCAACCGCATGGTCTTTATCCTGCCCAACCCGGAGCAACTGCCGAACCTCCAGAGCGCCATTAAGGAGGAATTCCCCGGAATCACCATCCAGTCCACCGGCCAGCAGCCGGCGGGTCTCCAGGTTGAATTCTCCTTGAAGGACAAGGAAATCAGTTCCATTCGGGAGAACGCCCTCTCCCAGAGTCTGGAAATTATCCGCAACCGAATCGATCAGTTTGGGGTTACCGAACCGGTCATTGTCCGCCAGGGAGCGGATGAGATGGTGGTTCAGTTGCCGGGGGTCAAGGACCCGCAGCGGGCCTTGGACCTGATCGGCAAGACCGCGCAGTTGGAATTTAAGCTGGTGGACTCGGAGACCAAACTGGATCTCCGGGCCTTGATTGACGAGGCCGTCAACAACGGACGATTGAAGAAGGATTATTCCCATGCCGAATTGAATCAGGTTTTAGCTGATCGAATTCCTCCGGAACGGGAAATATATATCCGGAAAGAACTCGACAAGGAAACGGGCCGGGTCAGCAAGCAACCGGTGCTGCTGTTCAGCAAGTCCCTGATGACCGGGGCGGCCATTAAAACCGCTTCGGTCCAGTTCGGCGGTAATTTTAATGAGCCTCACGTGAGCGTGGAGCTGAATGCCCACGGAACCCGGGTTTTTGACCAGGTGACCAAGGACAACGTGCACCGCCAGTTGGCCATCATCCTGGACCAGATTGTTCAATCGGCGCCGGTCATTCAGGAGCGGATATCCGGCGGTCAGGCTCAGATCACCGGTTCCTTCACCCCCGATGAAGCCGCGGATCTGGCCATTGTCCTGCGGGCCGGGGCCTTGCCGGCGCCGGTGCAAATCGTCCAGAACGTGACCGTCGGGCCTTCCCTGGGACTGGACTCGATCCAGAAGGGGCTCCTTTCCGGCCTGGTGGGCACGGCCCTGGTGGTACTGTTCATGATGTATTATTACCGATTTTCAGGGATTGTGGCCAACCTGGCGATGATTTTCAACGTCGTGTTTATGATGGCGGCCATGAGCCTTTTCCGGGCCACCCTGACCTTGCCCGGGATCGCCGGGGTCATCCTCTCCATCGGTATGGCCGTGGACTCCAACGTCCTGATCTTCGAGCGGATGCGGGAGGAGTTTAAGGCCGGCAAACCGGTCAAATCGGGCGTGGACGGGGGCTACGATAAGGCCTTCTGGACCATTATCGACTCGCACGTGACCACCCTGATCACCGCTTTCGCCTTGTTCCTTTTCGGGTCCGGTCCCATCAAAGGGTTTGCCGTCACCTTAAGCATCGGTGTTATTTTTAACCTTTTTACGGCACTTTTTTGTACCCGGGTCATTTACGATTATTTGAGCCTCAAACGGCGCCTCAAGCCGCTGCATTTTGTGGAATTCATAAAAAAATCCAAGTTTGATTTTATCGCTTGGAGGAAGTACGCCTTTATCGTTTCCGGAATATTGGTCCTCCTGGGGCTGATTGCCTTTGTGCAGATCAACCGCGGGGAAGCCAACCTGGGTGTGGAATTCGGAGGCGGCACCATGGCCCAATTCAAGGCCCAGCAGTCTTTCCGCCTGGACAAGGTCCGAAGTGCCCTGATCCAGCGGGGGTTCAAAGATTTCGAACTGCAGCAGGTGGCCAACGAAAATATCCTCATGGTGCGGGTCAAAAAAACGGAAAAAATGGTGACCAAGGAAGCGGACGCCATCGGGAAGGCCCTGCAGGAGGATTTTCCCGAACTCAAATTCGTTCTGGAGAGCAAGGCGGAAATCGGGTCCTCGGTAAGCGCCGCCCTGAAAAAAGCCGCTTTAATCGCCATCCTCATTTCCCTGGTCGGGATTATCCTTTATCTGGCCTGGCGTTTTGAATTCCGTTTCGGCGTAGCGGCGGCCATCGCTACCTTCCACGATGTCCTGGCGGTCCTGGGCATATTTTATCTCCTGGACAAGGAGATTACCCTGCTGATCGTCACGGCCCTTTTGACCTTGGCCGGCTACTCCCTGACTGACACGGTAGTGGTCTTTGACCGGATCCGGGAGACCATGAATCGTCTGGGGCGGCGAAATTTCGGGGCGATCATTAACCTCAGCATCAATGAAGTACTGTCGCGGACCATTATCACCTCCATGACGGTTTTCCTGGTCCTGCTCGCGCTCTTCTTCCTGGGCGGGGTGGTGATCCACGATTTCGCCCTGGCCCTGCTGATCGGGGTGGTGGTGGGTACGTATTCTTCGGTCTTCGTGGCCTCGCCCATCGTCTACCTTTGGCCGGGGAAGAAAGGGAGAGCCCGGAAACCGGTCGGAGAAAAACCGGCCGTCATCAAGGAAAAAGCGGAGCCCGAGAAACCGTTGGCTGTAAAAATCGAAAAGCCCAAACCGCCGGAGAAGGCCAGGGGCGGAAAGAAGAAAGGGCGGAAATAGCCCGGGCAACCGTCTTTAGGTGATTGTCCCAGGGGAGAGTTCGGCTGAACTCTCCCCTTTTTTTATCTAAAAGAATGTTCTAAATATTTTCGTATTGACCATGGACAATGACCATGGTAAATTATGGTAAAGAATTCGGAAGGGAGTCTGCCTGTGGAAGAAATTGTATCCATATCCAAATTCAAGGCCACCTGCCTTTCCCTACTGGAGAAAGTGAACAAGACCGGTCAGCCGATCCTGGTGACGAAAAAGGGGAAGCCGATTGCCCAGGTGGTCCCTCCTCCCAAACCAAAAAAGCCGGCCACCTGGTTGGGGTCTTTCAAATCTACCGGGAAAATCACTGGGGATATCGTTTCCCCCATAGTGTCTGAAGCGGACTGGGAAGCCTTGAAGCAATGAAGCTGCTACTGGATACCCATATCTGGCTATGGAGTCTTTTGGAGCCTAATCGGCTGACAAAAAAAGTGGCCCAGGCCCTGGAAGACCAGACGAACGAACTTTGGCTTTCACCCTTCAGTACCTGGGAAGCGCTGATTTTGAATGAAAAGGGGCGGATTCAATTGCGGCCCGATCCTGACGAATGGCTGGATCAGGTTTTTAAGAAACTGCCTTTCTTGGAAGCCCCCTTCAATCACCAGGTGGCCATTCAAAGTCGGCAGTTGGATTTGCCCCACCAGGACCCGGTGGATCGATTCCTGGGGGCTACGGCCTTGGTGTATCATCTGACTCTGGTGACGGCGGACGAAGCCCTCATCCAATCGAAAAAAATCCCCGTCCTGGCGAATAAGTAATTCAAGTTTATACGCCCTTTCGTACATCCGGGGGGTGTTAAAGCGGCTGCTGCGCCATACCGTCTTTCCTGACCCGCCAGAAATGATAAAAAATCAGAGCGAACACCCCCCCCGGCAGGAAGAAACAATGGAGCACATAGAAGCGGAGCACCGTGGTTTCTCCAAACTGCTCCCCGCCGACCAGCAGGTGAAAAAGGGCCGAACCGGCCCAGGGGATCTGTTTGACGATCTGAGTCCCCACTACCGTGGCGGAATAGGTGTCCACGTCCCAGCGCAAAGCATAACCGGTAAAATCCAGGATCAGGGTCAGGAGTAAAAGACCCACCCCGACCAGCCAGTTCAAAGATCGGGGGGGACGATAGGCCCGAGAATAGAACACCCGGATCATATGCAGTAAGAGGGTGACGACCATCGTTTGTCCGGCCCAGTAATGAAGGCTGCGAATGAATCCGCCGAAGGGAATCACGAAGGTCACGTTGGAAACGGACAGGTAGGCCTTATCGGCCAGAGGCAAGTAATAAAAGAGCAACAGCAACCCGGTGACATTTAAAATCAAAAACAGGAAAAAAGTCAGTCCGCCCAGACAAAAGGTATGGGTAAAGCGGATCATCTCCGCCGTCAAATAGGAGGGATGGAGGTGTTTCCAGAAACTGTCCGACCAGGGCTTCTTACTCATAGGCGCAGGCGAAAAGCGGAGTCCACTTCGGTCCGGGTATCGACCCAGATTTCTTCCCGGGGGCCCAGCACCAGCAGCCAGCGGGACAAGGGTTTGACTGCCGGCCCGTGCAGCACCTGACCCTGCAGGTTGAAACGGCTGCCATGACAGGGGCAGCGCAGTTCCCCGGATTTTGGGTCCAGGGCCGGCTGGCAGCCCAGATGGGTACAGCGATTGTTTAACGCATACCAGCCTCTTTCATCCTTCACCAACCAGACGCCCCGTTGATATTTCCAGGGGGTTTTAAGGCGGGCCAATTCCTGCCGGGTAGCGGCGACAAAGCGGGCCGGGGGATCGGACGAGCCCGGAGCGCCGAGGAAAGCGATCAGGCCATTGGCCAGCAGATAAAGAGAGCCGCCTCCCAATAAGACGCTGAGGCCTAGAAAAAGGCGCCGGGAAGGCGACGGTTGAGAATCGGGGGCCGACAATGGGCTGTTCACCGGGCGGTCAGTAAGGTATAATGATCTACCATGGAAAAGAATGTTGAAAGGGTACCCCGGGACCGGCTTTTATTCAAGGAATTTATTGCCGGCCTGATCGCCCTGGCGGTCCTTTCCTGGGCGAGCTTGATCCTGACCGCGCCCCTGTCCGCTCCCGGCGGCGAGTTGACCCCGGCCGGGGTGGCCGTCAAAGCCCCCTGGATCTTTGTGGGTCTCCAGGTGCTGCTGCAATATATCTCTCCCCTTTGGGGCGGGGTAGTCCTGCCGCTGGCGGCCGTGGCCTTTTTGGCCCTGCTGCCCCTGGAGGAACGGCTGTCGGGTTCTTCTAGCCGGGTTGCCACCATCCTGTTTATCCTGCTATTGACATCGGCCGTGGCCCTCACATTATACGGATTTCTGAGATGATAATCTCCAATGGGGGAAGGCCTGCGGGGCATGGGGGTTTAGTACGAAAATAGCCTCCTTGACCTTCAAAATGGCCAATAATCAATTGCCAATTTTCAATTGATTATTGATTATTAATACCATCCGTTTCGGGAATTTTCTCGCCCCTTTTATTTTCATGCCTCGCTGGTTCCCGCCCTCAGACCGGTGTCTCAATACAGACCCTTCTCCTGGTAATACCGGGTGTACCAGCCTTTATAGGCCTTGGATTTCGTCAGCAGTCCTTTGATCTCCCGTTGATTATAGGGCCGGGCGCCGGCTCGGGTCTGGGTCTGTAAGGGTTTTCCGTCCGGGTCGACCAGCGCCTCCCACTCAAAATCGATGGGCACGCCGTCCTTTCGGGGGAAGGTCAGCGGGAGGGACCATTTATTTTCTTTACCGTTCTTAGCCGGTGCGATTCGGTTCCCCAGTCCGATGGCTCGGGGATTCAAGTGGCAGGCTTCGCAGGGACGGGTGGCCCGGCGAATGGTATGGGGGGCGTAGGGGTTAAAACCCAAGCCGGGCTTCCCATCCCGGGTTCGCATAATTCGGCTGTCCATCAGGACCTTCCCGGCGGCATCCACCTGACTGACCACATACTGTTGGAAAGGGCGAAAAACGCTGGTCAGGCCTCTGGGGTTGAGGCCGTAGATGGGAGATTCCAGGCGTCGGTAAGAGTATCCGGCAAACCAGATGCCCGGCCGAAGGGAATGGTCGATGAAGTCTCTGGCTTGGGGGGCGGTCCGCTGTTCCGGTTTCAGCGGCAGGTTGCGCTGCAACAAGGCTTGGACCTGGGGATCGTTTTGCATCCAGAGAGCGGCCCATTTCTGATAATCGGTCCGCTCCTCCCGGATTAAATGAAAGCCAAAATCCTGGTAGCTCCAAAAGGCGTGGCAACTATGGCATTCCATTTTTTGGATATGCTCGGGGATGCGGTGCTCCACCGGGATGGTCGGGTCGTTCAGGGTGGGAATCCGATGTCGCTGCCCGGTCAACTTGGAGATCAGGATCGTTTCATTCGCTTCCCGGCGTATGTGGGACAAAGGCTGCCCCCCGGAATCCACCACTATCTCCCCGCCGCTTCCTCCCTTTCCCCCTGCCGCAGATAGGGTCTTTTTCGTTTTCGGTCCGCTGTCGGGTGTGCCGTGACAATCCTGACAGCGGATAGTTGTCTGATCTCCTGACTGCCGAGCCACCCCTCCGTGCCCCATGACCTCTCGACCGTTGTGGCAATCGATGCAGCCTAAGCCCCGCTCATGGTGAATATCGGGAGGCATCCGGCGGGGGTCGAAACCGTAGATCAGGGAAGGGGATTCGCCGTCCAGGGCATTGAAGCGGTAGCTGGCTTCGTAATCCCGCTCCGCCAGGCCGACATAATCCATGCCTACGCGATGGCCGTTGTGACAGGTCAGGCATTGGGTGGTCGGGATGGTCCGGGAAAACTGGTGCTTCAGGGGATACCCCCTAGGCTGAGGCCGTTTTCCCTGACGGATTTCATTCATCAGGGACTGGACGGCCCGGTCCCGGCTCTGGCTGAGGCCATCCGGCCCATAGGGCAGGTGGCAGGCGGCGCACCCTTCGGCCCGCCAGTCTCCGTAGCGGCCCAACCCCCGGGTATTCAAGTGACAGCGCAGGCAGCGGCGACGGAGGAGGTCATCAACCCCTTGGCGGCTTTGTTCGGGATCAGGGATCCCCGCGTAGCCCTCCAGGGGGTGATTCAAATAGGGTTTCCGCCCCTTGGGCTGGGCTCCCCAAAGATACCGGGTCGGATTGATTTCCCCGGCCGAGGTGGCCATCAGGGAGCCTCGAACCCGCCGGACCTGGTCCCGATGGCAGGGGCCGCAGCGTTGCGGGGCCTGATCCAGGGAGGAAGGGTTGGGTATCAAGCCCTGATGGGCGCCTTTTTTGCTGTCGGCCTTGGCGTCTCCCCCGTGGCACCGCCCGCAGGGAAATTGGTGCTCTTTCCCCGGAGATTCGATCCCCTGGTGGCAGGAGAGACAGCCGGATCCGGTCGTCAAGGGCCGCCCGGTACTTATAAAAAGGAAGGACAGCAAGGCCAGGGCTATGGGAATCCAGCGTTTCATTTCGGCAGGTCCTGTTGGTATTGGCGGATCACCGCCCGATGTTTTTCCTCCCGGTCGAGCCGATAACTTTTTTCCAGGTCTTGGTAAATGGGGTCCCCATAGGAATCATGGCAGGGCAAGCAGGGGCTCACCCGCAGAATCTTGTCTAGCTCTTCCGGAAGAAAAGGCCGGGCACCCGGCCGGGAGGTGGATTGCAGCGGGCGGCCGTTCGGGGTAATTAGAGACTCCCAGGAATGGGGAAAGCCCTTTTCGCCCCCCAAAAGAGGCTGATGCCGGTTATCCCGGAATCGGGGCCCCGGGCTGAAGAGGCCGTTCCCCAACCCTAAGGCCTTGGGGTTCTGGTGGCATTCCGGGCAGGACCGGACCTCCTTTCGGGTGGAGTGAGGATTGATGGGGCCGGAAACAATCCCGGAAAAACCCTCCTGGCGGTAGATCCGCCGTTCCCAGCCGGGTAAAGGCCGGTTATCCGGCCCCAATTGGGTTAACAGGACCTGGCAGCCGGGCATGAAAGGGGAAACCTTGGACCGCTGGTTGATCCCCAAGGGCGGATCTTCAAAACGATAATAATCGCGAGTCTCCTGCCATAATCCGGGCGTGGCCGTTCGCTGCATGACATCGGTCTGTTTTTCGTTGGCCCGGCGATAGTCGTGGCAGCCGTAACATTGAGGCGCCCAGCGGGAATGACAACCAAAGCACTCGAAGCGGGAGGAACTGTGGCCGGGGAGGGTGTGGACCCCGGGTCGGGCGGTAATGATTTTGAGGGGATGCCGCCGGCCATCCACCTTGCCGTAGAGCACCCATTCCCCCTTTTCCTGCCGTATATTGGAGAATGGTTGGCCCCGGGATGAAACCAAGAGGCGATCTCCCGGTTTCAAAGGAGGAATCCGGGTATAGGCCGCAGCCCAGATCAGCGGGTCTGTCGGGGAACGGAGGGTGTAGGTTCGCGGGGGGGCTTTTTCGGTGCCGTGACAGTCCTGACAGCGGACCTCCACCTGCTGGTTCATCCGGGAATAGACTTTCCCCTCCCCCATTATCTCCCGGGCCAGATGGCAATCGAGGCAGTGCATTCCCTTTTCAAAGTGAATATCCGGGGTCAGGTGCAGGACGAACCGATCTCCGCTCAGCCGCGCGGCATTCAAATTTCCAGCTTGGTAGGGGGTCCCGTATTGATCGGATTCCATCAGGCCGGTATAGGTCATTCCGATGCGCCCGCTCCGGTTGTGGCAATGCAGACACTGGGAAGAGGGGATGGCGGTCTGGAAGCGATGGACCCGTCCGTATCCGGGTTTATTCCGGGACAAGGTCCGATCCCGACCCTCGTAAGTACCGTGGGTGTTGCGGGCCACGTGACAGGAAACACATCCGCCTCCGTGGGCGCTGGGACCCGAATCCCTTTGACTGTAAAGATGGCAGTGGCTGCATAATTTTCGCCAGTGATCGTCGGCCAGTTGGCCTGAGGTTTTGATGGGGCGTCCCCGATCATCCAGTGTCCATGGTTTTCCACGCGGATCCAGGCGAAAAGAAAAACGGTCAAAGACGGGAATGGTTTCCAGGCTCTTATTTTCTCCTTCGACGCCCAGGGAACCATACCGGGCCTCGGGCCGTTCCTGAGCCCCCCAGGTGTATCGAAGCCCGGCGATAACCCCGGCCATGGTGGCCATCAGGGTCCTGGGAGCGTTAAAGGCCGGGTTTTTTTCCTTTTCCGGATGACCGGCATGGCAGCGGGTTCCATCCGGGGCCCGGCGTCCACAGGTCAACTGGACCACTCGAAAATCCGCGGGATTGGATCCTCCCCGAAGATTCTGATGCGCTAGATCCTTTTCCAGGGCCAGGCCGTTTCCCCCGTGGCAGATGGTGCAACCGAAGGTGGAGATGGGATGGGAGGAGGAAATCTCTTCAATACCCAAATGACAGGTCAGACACCGTTCCCGAATTTTCCAGTGGGGTAGATAAAGCTCCCGGACTTGAGGGGACTTCTGGGATAGACCCTGGATTTTTTTCCAGGGAAGCCGGCTCTCGCGGTATTGAACCGCCAGAAAAGTGAGGAAGAGCGCCGAGAGAGTAATCAAAAAGAGTAGCGAGCGGCGTGGCATGCGAGATAGTATAACACGGTTGTCAAAATGGGAATAAGTGATTAGTATATTTATATAGTTTTTCACACTCTTGGGCGGATGTCTTCGGCCTGATTCGGGGTCGGAGGGTCTTTGGAAAACCCTTTTCCAGAGACCCGGGGCGGCCAGGCCGGCTATTGGGGAGACTCACCCAAAGGGCAAAGCGTCAAAAAAAGGAGCCATCATGGCAGAATCAAACCAATTGGATTTTGAACAAGGGCCTATTCGTCCGCCCAATGAGGCCAAAAGCCTCTTAATTCGGGTTACTCGAAACTGTTCCTGGAATAAGTGCCTGTTTTGTCCGGTATACAAAGGAAAGGAATTTTCCCGACGCGGGGTAGAGGAAGTCAAGGAAGATATCAGGACCATCAAAAAAATCAAAGAGGATTTGGCTTCGCTTTCCTGGCGGCTGGGGGCCGGCGGGGAAGTGGATGATCAGGTGATCGGGCACGTCTTTCATCAACCCGAATACAGCCACGCCTATCGCAACGTGGCCGCCTGGCTGTATTATCAGGAGTATAATGTTTTTCTCCAAGATGCCAACAATCTGGTTCTGGGCACGAAAGAACTGAAAGAGATCCTGGAATTCCTACGCCAGGAGCTTTCACCGGTCAACCGTATTACCACCTATGCCCGGTCCAAGACGGTAAACCGGAAATCGTTGGAGGAACTGAAGACCCTGCGTCTGGCCGGCCTGGATCGGGTCCACATCGGATTGGAAAGCGGTTCCGACGCCGTTTTGGCCCTGATGAAGAAAGGGGTCACCGCCGCCGAGCATATCGAGGCGGGACAAAAGGTCAAGGCGGCCGGGATCTCCTTATCCGAATATATCATGCCGGGGTTGGGGGGAAAAGAACTGTGGCGGGACCACGCTTTGGAGACGGCCCGGGTGTTGAATGCCATTGACCCGGATTTTATCCGAATCCGGTCGCTGCGGGTTCCGCCCCGAGTACCCCTTTACGCCCGTGTGGCCGAAGGCTCCTTCGTCCCCTTGACCGACGACGAAGCGGCTGAAGAACTTCGTCTGCTGATCGACCACTTGGAAGGAATTTCGAGTACCGTCACTTCCGACCATATCATGAATCTGTTGGAGGATGTTTCCGGCACGCTCCCTCAGGACAAGGGAAAGATGCTGGCGGCTATAGACGCCTACCGTTTTCTTTCGCCGGAAGATAAATTGATTTACCGCTTCGGACGGCGGGGAGGCGCCTACCGCTCGGTGAAAGACATGAAGGACCTGGTGCTGCGTAACAAAATTGAACGAGCCGTGGAGGAGGTGCGGACCACCCATCCGCAGGGGGTAGACTCCTTTCTGAATGAACTGGTGGACCAAAGCGTTTGAAGAAAAAACCTTTGACTTTTTTTTTCTGCTCACATAACCTGTTGAAAAGTTGAAACCTCCTGGTTTTCTCGGCTTCAGTCGGAAGAGACCTGGGCGAATTGGAACACACCTTTAATGGGGAGGATGGAGGGATGAAAAAAAATTATCGCCGACAGTACTTGAAGTTCTGGTTGGATTACCTGAAGGGGAAAACCGAAATTGATACTAAAGCGCTGGCGCTATTTTTGGAAAGAAAATTGAAAGGGGCTTATTTGCCGCCCACCTTGAAACGGTATAATTCCACCCTGCTGGCCAATCTTTTGGGAAATGGCTACATTGAAGGCAAAAAAGGGAAGACCTTTGTCGGTGCGGTCCTGCCCATCGTTAAAGAGATTACGCTGCCCGTTTTGGATAAATGTTTAACTCGGGATTTCGGCAAGGTGCAGATCACGGAAAGCGACCTGGCGGCCCAATTAGAAGCCCCGGCCCCGGCGGGAAAAATTAAGATACCGAGATCCAAAAAGAAAATCACGGCTGAAAAAAAGTCGGCCAGAAAGGCACGGGGACGAAAACCGGGGCCGGTTGAAAAAAAGAGCCTGAAAAAGACCGTTAAAAAGGCGGCGGCCCAACGTACGGTCCAACCAGGCCAAAAGGACGACTTGTTGGCTATGGGCCGGAGTTCCTTTTTGTATGTTCAACAGTTGACTCAACAGGTGGAAGAATTGGAGAGACAGGTCGCCGGCTACGAGCGCATTTTCCAAAATTTGCGGCAACTATTCGGGCGGGAAATGGAAGAAATGGAAGAATGGATACTGAAAGTCCTCCAATAAGCGAAAGAAACTGATTCATTATAAAGCAGGGCGCCGGGAGTATGCTTCCGGCGCCTTTTTTCGGAGGAAGATCAATGGGTATGGTAACGCCGGAAGCTATGCGAGAAAAAGCCATGGATCTGTTTGCCCGGGACATTTATTGAGCC
Source organism: uncultured delta proteobacterium (assembly GCA_963843145.1). Taxonomy (GTDB): domain Bacteria; phylum Desulfobacterota; class RBG-13-43-22; order RBG-13-43-22; family RBG-13-43-22; genus CAVQSS01. The sequence continues at coordinate 31,811 of CAWJJC010000004.1, read as the reverse complement.
CAGGCCATCCTGACCGTGGGTCTGGAAATGATCGGCGAAGAGGAAAAGGATGCGGCTATCCGGGCCATGGCCGGATTGACCGGCGGCTGCTATCGGGGAGACTTTTGCGGGGCCATTGCCGGAGCGGCCCAAGTCGTCGGCTGTCTTTTTGGAAGGGCCAGCCTGGATGAAATGGAGGATGCCCGGCTGGCGTCCACGGTCAGGAAAGTGTATGACCGGTTGAAGACGACGGCGGAAAAAAAATACGGCGATACCAGTTGCCGAACCATATCGAATTGTAACTGGTATGACCCGGAAGATGTGAAAGCCCGCCGGGTGGACGGCCGACGGGACGAGTGTACCCGTTTCGTGGGGGAGTGCGCCCAGGCGGTGGGAGAGGTGTTGCTGGAAGTGGTCGGCGAGGAAGAATTGAAAATATTGCAAGGAGTGGAGTGAAACGAAAAGAAGAGGGAAGATAGAAGAAAAAACAAGGGAGAAGAATAGATAATTTGTAGACCGCTAGGAAATTATTCCTCTACGAACAGGTTCATCAATTTTTTCCCCCGTATATCCGCCAGGCCTTTGTCGGTCGGACGGATAAAGGGCAGGCCGGTAAAACAGAAGGTTTGCAGCGTCAGGAAAGGGCGTTCCAGGTCGGAGCCTAAGGTTCGAAAGGCCTGCTCCAGGTCTTGGATCTGCCGTTGCAAGGCGGGCAAGGGCTCCTCGGAAATCAGGCCCATGATCGGCAGCGGCATCTCCGCCAGCACCTGTTCCCCGGCGGCCACCACCCAGCCGCCGTTTAAATCCAACAGACGGTTCACCGCCAAGGCCATTTCCCGGTCACTGACCCCGATCACCAGGAGGTTATTGGCGTCCCAACCCAGACTGGTAGCCACCGCCCCCTTTTTCAGACCGATCCCCTGGGCAAAACCCAACGCCGGACGGGGCCGCGCCTCAAATCGCTGAAAGACCGCCATCTTCAAAACGTCCTGCCGCGGATCCGCTTCCAGAAAACCTTCTTGACTCGCCAGCCGAACGCGGGTTTCCCGGGTGATGGTGGCGCCCACGGCTTTGACTACCCGGACGATAGTTTCCGGGTGCGGTGCCGGCAAGGCCAATATTCCCGGTTCGATTCGGGAGAGGGAAAAAGAACGGCGGGCCTCGGGCGGGTAGACATAGGGGGCCGAAGAAAGCAGCGGCCGCCCCTGGTCCACGGCCAGCCGGCCCCCCACCCACACTTGGCGGCATTCAAAGTCGCGCAGATCTTCCACCAGCACCAGATCGGCTTTCTTTCCCGGGGCCACCCCGCCCAGATCCCGCAGACCGTAATAATCGGCCACGTTTCGAGTGACCATTTGCAGCGCCACCAGGGGATCTACCCCCAATTTCACGGCCCGGGCCAGCAGGGCATTCATTCCCCGACCTTGCACCAGGTCGGCCGGGTCAAACAGATCCGAGACGATCATCACGCGGTGCAGATCCACTCCTTGCCGGGCAATCGGGGCAATCGCCTCAAATTCCCGGCGGACAAATCCTTCCCGAATCATGACCGCCAGACCCAGGCGGAGCCGCTCCAAGGCCTCTTCCAGGGTCGTCGCCTCATGGCAGGAGGTCGTGCCGGCGGCCGTATAGGCCATGAGGTTTCCCTCGCGAGCCCCGGCGGCATGGCCCTCCCGGGTTTTATTAAGACGCTGGGCCAGCGCATAAGCGGCCATGACCCGGGGGTCCAGACCGGTTACCCGGGGCCAGTAGGCCTCTCCGACTCCCAGGACCTGAGGCATTTTCATAATCCGGCTATAGGCTTCCCGGGATAACCCCTGGCTGGTTTCCAATTCGGGATAGGGAGGGGTCAAGGCCGGGGCTAAAAAGAAGATCCGCAGGGGGTGGCGGCCGGCCTCTTCCATGAACCAATCCACTCCGGTTTTCCCCTGAACATTGGCGATCATGGCCATTTCCGTTACTGCTGTGGTATTTCCCGTGGCCAAGGCATAAGGGGCGTAGGCTTCCAAGGTAAAGATGCTGTCCAAATGGGTATGGGCGTCGATAAACCCCGGAAGAAGGTATTGCCCCCCCCCGGGCACTACCCGTGTTTTGGGTCCCTTAAGATGGTCGGGCTCGGGGCCCACATAGGCGATGCGGTCTTGAGAGAGTCCGACTGAGAACGAGGGGTGGATTTCCCGTGAATACACATTGACTAATTGGATGTTCTCGATGACCACATCGGCCTTTTTTCGACCCTGGGCCGTTAATATCAGTTCTCGAACTCGACGAGCATTCATTTCGGATTTCTAAGCAAAAAATCAATTAGTATTGGTTAGGACTTGGAAGTTCTCGGGTGCCGTGGTCAGGGGCTCAAGACCTTGTTGGGTCAGGAGGAAGGTATTCTCAATCCCGACCAGTCCCACCTCCGGCAAAATGACTTTAGGTTCAAAAGCGAAAACCATGTTTTCCAGCAGAGGCCAATTAAATTTGGGGGCCAGTAAAGGTAATTCATCCAGTTCCAGACCGACTCCGTGCCCCACGTAGGCGGCTCGGTCGGCGCCGGAACCCATAAAAAAGTCCCGGTATCCCAATTGGGAGGCAGCTTCCAGCGCCCAATGGTAGACTTGTTCCCCGGTTATTCCCGGATAAGTTCTTTTTTTAATTAATTCCTGGACTTCCAGCATGGCCTGATAGGCTTCCCGGACCGCTGCCGAAGGTTCCCCCAGGGAAAACATGCGGGTTTGGTCGACGATGTATCCGTTAAAACAGCCGCAGTAATCGATACTGATCGGTTCCTGGGGACGGAGGACCTTGAATCCCGCCCCCTGGCTGAAAGCCGGACCGGTTCCCAAGCCTCCGGAAGGGGAATCGATGTAGGAAGCCCGGGTGCCTTCCGTGCCGGAAAGTATATGCCCATAAAACACTTCCTGGTTGAACCCCCGGGTTCGAATGAAGCCCTGATGCCCTCGATGCCGCAGGAAAGATTCCAGGCGTCCGGCTAATTCCAGTTCAGTCAGGCGGGGTTTTAATAAGGAGGGCATGGCCTGGACCAGGTCGGCGATCATTTCCCCTGCTTTCCTCAGGTTTTCAATCTCCCAGGAGGATTTAATCATCCGGCAACGACGGAGCTGGATGCTGAGGTCCAGCAGGGGGACCGCAGGGAAAAGGGTTTCAAGTTGCAGGTAGGTCTGGGCCGGTAAGATATCCAGTTCTAATCCCAGGGACTGGGGAAGGGGAATGTCCATTTCCAGCAGGGTGGCCGGAAGGTCCCGCAGGGAAGTCAGGGGCACAATTCTTTCCAGGGAGGATTCCTCTCGGGCCCGATCGATATTCTTTCGGACAAAAAGGATCGGTTCTCCCTGGGGTTGGAGAAAAAGCACCCCCGGCTGCATGGTCCCGGAAAAGTAAAAGCGATCCAGGTTCTGGAACAGAAGGGCCCCCTCGAACCCATCCTGAACCATCGTTTCCTGAAATCCTTGCAGGCGACGTTCAATCTCGAAGGCCGGCAGGTAAAGGCCGGGGTGGCTAAAATCCTTGGCCATAATGATAAATTATGGAAGAGCCTTTCCGAGTTGTCAATGCCTTTCGGTTCCCGGGAACAAATAGATTGACAAGTTACAGGAATCATAATAGAAATTTATCGATTGGTCCCACTTCCGGCCGGCGTTCAGTCAAAAGATTCTTACGTCAAGGATGCAATGAAACTAAGAACCAAAGCCTCCCTTTTTTTATCGATCCTCCTGGTCGCTGTTTTTTTAGGACAGGTCATCTATTTCTATTATTTTCTGGAGAAGGCCCTGTTGATTCAGACCCAACAGCGGCAGGAAGAAATTGTCAGTCTGCTCGGTGAACGTCTCGATGCCGGTATTCGCACCGCCCAAACCGATCTATTGAATATTGCCGCTCATCTGGATTTTTCCTGGATCAAGGAAAAGAAACACGACCGGCTCGAGTCCTATCTGGAATCCGCTTTTAATCATAATTCTAATTTTGACAATGGTTTTTTTATCCTTAACGCCCAAGGCCAGGGATTGGCGGACTATCCGGCCGGAATGGATTTTTTGGGGCATGATTTTTCCTTCCGGGAATATTTTCAAAAGACCCGGGATGAAAAATGTCCGGTCATTTCCAAGACGTATATTTCCAAACGCACCGGGGCGCCGGTGATTACCTTTACTGCTCCCCTCAGGAGTTATGACGGGAATTTTTTTGGCCTGATGGCCGGGTCCGTGAATTTGCTGCGGGATAACATGTTCGGCATTTTCAAGGGGAACCGTATCGGCCAAACCGGAAAAATATTGATTTACGATTCAAGGGGCCAACTGATTTTTCACCCCGACCCGGGAATTATCATGAATCAGGCCCGGTTGTCTGGATATCAAATCTCTCCCGAACTGTTTCCCCAAAAGGGAGTAGGAACGATTTGCCGCCCCAATCGGGATGGGAATGAGGTCTGGATTTCCTTTTACCGAATGGAGGGCGTCGACTGGATCGTGGCCCTTCAGACGGAATCCCGGGAAATTTTAGCCCCTTTGAAGTCCTTGCGACAGGAGGTTGCCCTGGCCCTGCTGCTGGCCCTGATTGCCGCTATCGGGTTAGGGATCTGGGGGATGGGCATATTGGTAAGGCCTATTCAGGCCCTCAGCCAAAGTATCCGACAATTCAAAGGGGAAACTTGGGAGGAACCCCCCGGCATCCTGACCCGGTCGGATGAAATTGGAGAATTGGGCCGGAATTTCAGGGAAATGAGCGGCAAGCTGAATGAAACCCTCCATTCTTTGGGCGAGTCGGAAGGGAAGTACCGGGCCCTGGTCGAAGGATCATTGGTGGGGGTATTTTTGATTCAGAAGGACCGGTTTGCCTTCGTCAATCCCCGTCTGGGGGAGATCTTCGGTTACAGCCCCGAGGAATTGACTTCCCTGAAAGATGTCTATGAATTGGTGGCGCCGAAGGAGCGGGAAAGGGTTCGTGACCTCATTGGGAACCTGGAATCGGAACCCGGTGAAATGGCCCACTTCATCTGGGAGGGGATCAGAAAAGACGGACGCTCGATCCAAGTGGAAGTCATCGGGACCGGGATCAACTACCGGAATGAACCGGCGATGCACGGGGCTTTGCTGGATATCAGCGAGAGACGCCGAATCGAAACGGATCTCCAGGAGAAGAAGGAGCGGTTGGAATTTCATTATGCCCTCTCCGAGGAGGTCAACCGGTCTCTGGATTTGAACAACTTGCTCAACCGGGCGGTCGAGATGATCACGCGAAAATCCCAGGTCCCCATGATCGGCATCTTGATTTTGAATGAAGGAACCCGGGAACTGGAGTACCTGGTGCAAGTTGGCTACCCGCCTGACCATATCCGGGATCATAATAGAATCCCCCTGGGTCAGGGCGCCTCCGGTGAGGCGGCCCGGACCGGGGAATCCCTGCTTATCCCGGACTACCGTAGCTATCCCCAGGCCCTCCTGTCCTCCCCAGAAAAAAGAGAGATCGGGTCCATGGCGGTTTTTCCCTTAAAAATACAGGAACGGGTCATCGGTATCCTCAATATCGCCGACCCGGAGCCCCAGGCCTTTTCTCCGGATGAAATCGATTTTTTTCAGCAACTGGCGCCGATCCTGGCCGGGGCTATCAATAATGCCCGGATTTACCAGGAGACCCAACATTTAAACCAGGCCCTGGTCGAATTAAGCCGGATGGATGGCTTGACCGGGGCCTTCAACCGGCGCTATCTGGAAGAACGGTTGAGTGAAGAGATCAACCGTTGTCGTAGACATGGGGGCTATCTGGGATTGATGATGATCGACGTGGATCATTTCAAGCAAATCAACGATACCTTCGGTCATGGCGTCGGGGATCGGGTCTTAAAAGAATTGGCCGGGTTAATTCAAAGAAGTTGTCGGAATATTGATATCGTCGGACGGTACGGGGGGGATGAATTTCTAGTCATTTTGATCGAAACCACGGAACCCGAAGCCCTGAAGATTGCCGAGCGCATACAGCAAAAGGCCAGAGAGGTTATGATACCGCCCCATAACCCCCTGCTCGGCCTTTCGATCGGGGTGGCCTCCCAAAACAGCGATTATGAGGAGATTCTGAAAATAGCCGATGATCGCATGTATGCGCAAAAACGGTTGCAGCCTCTCCGTTCCTGACCGGATCGGCCGGCACCAACTAAGAATAGAAGAGGTTTTATTATGAAGCTGAATTTTATTAAGGCCCGCGACCTACCGGATGCCTGGTTTCAATCCGTATATGAGATTCTGGAACACGGCCGGGAATACGTGATCGACCGGGGAAGCTGCGAAGGACAAAAAAGGTTGGAATTCGATTACCTGACCGTTCAGATCAAGCACCCGGGAACCCGGCCGTTGATTCCCGACATCCCGCCGAATCTGGGGATCCCCAACCCGGTGGCCGAGGGCTATGTGGAACAATATCTGCCCTATTTGATGACGGCCGTCAAACAGGACAATGAGGATTACACGTATGGCCAGTATCTGGAGTCCCAGATTCAGGAAGTCATCCGCATGTATAAAGAGGACGGCTACGGAACCAACCAGGCCTACATGACCGTGGGAAATCCCCAGGCCATCTATTTAAAAGACCCTCCCTGCCTCCGGGGGATCGACACCCGCATCCGTGACGGGCGGCTCCATTTTTTTGTTTATTTCCGCTCCTGGGATCTCTGGAACGGTTTCCCGGCCAATCTGGCCGCCATACAAATGCTGAAGGAATATATGGCCCAGGAGATCGGGGTGGAGGACGGCCAGATCGTCGCCGCCAGCAAAGGGTTGCATCTCTACGATTATGTCTGGGAATTAGCCAAACTCCGCACCCTCAAGAAATAAATTGGGAATAATTCTGTTAAACGGGTCTCTGAGAAGTTATCTCGCACAGTCAGGTAACGGCATTTATAAATTCGAAATCCGAAGCACGAAATTCGAAACAAACAACAATGTTCAAAATTCAAATCTTTCAATTCGCCGGGCGAGTTGCGCCATGTTACCTCCCCGGGTGATTGTTATCGGCGGGGGCGCTTCGGGGCTGATGGCCGCCGGGCGGGCGGCGGAAATGGGCGCCCGTGTGCTCCTGCTGGAAAAAATGCCTCGCCTGGGACTGAAGTTGGGTATTGCCGGGAAAGGGCGGGGGAACCTGACCAACCAGGGAGATATCCAAACCTTCATCGAGAGTTATTTCCCGGATGGAAAATTCCTGCGCAATTGTTTCGCCCGGTTTTTCAATCAGGACCTGATGGACTTTTTTGAAGGCCTGGGTGTCCCCTTGACCGTGGAGCGGGGTCAGCGGGTCTTTCCGGTCTCGGACCGGGCCCTGGACCTGGTTTCCGCCCTCCTGCGTTACGGGCAACAGGGCGGGGTCAGGATCAGCAAAGAACACCCGGTGGAGAAAATCGAGATTGAGGACGGAGCGGTTAAGGGGGTCTGGTCCCGGGGGCGGTTTATTGAAGCCCAGGCGGTGGTCCTGGCCACCGGAGGGGCCTCCTATCCCCAGACCGGTTCCAGCGGAGACGGCTATCGCCTGGCGAAGTCGCTGGGCCACGCCATTATTCCCGTCAGACCTTATCTCATTCCCCTGGTCACGGGAGAAGATTGGGTCCCCGGACTACAGGGCCTGTCCTTAAAGAATGTCCAAGCCACTCTTTATTTTAAGGGGGTGAAAGATCAATCGGAATTCGGGGAGATGATTTTTACCCATTTCGGCCTGTCGGGCCCGATTATCCTGACCCTGAGCGGCCGGGCCGTTGATGGCCTGCCCAAAGGGAAAGTGGAAGTTTCCTTGAATTTGAAAGCGGCCTTAACTGCGGAACAGATCGACCTGAGATTAAGAAAAGAATTTCAGGAAAATTCCTTAAAGGGGGCCGGATCGGTCATGAAAAACCTGCTTCCCTCGCGGATGATCCCGGTTTTTTTATCCCGGGCGGATGTTCCGGCGGAGAAGAAAGGTAATCAAATCACCGCCGCTGAACGGAACCGGATCAAGAATTTATTGTCTGATTTCCGTCTCACCATCCAGGGGCATCGTCCCCTGGACGAGGCTATTATTACCGCCGGGGGAATTGCCCTGAAAGAAGTGGATCCCCGCACACTGGAATCCAAAAAGATAAAGAATTTATTTCTCTGCGGGGAGGTCCTGGATATTCAAGGCCGGACCGGCGGGTTTAATCTGCAAGCGGCTTTTTCCACCGGCTGGGTAGCCGGTACCCAGGCCGCTCAGGCGATCAGGGCATGAAATCCGTCCCGACCTCTTCGGCGCGGCGCGGCGCAGCTCAGGGGCCGGGCAAGGTGGATCTGCGAAATCTGACCCTGGAGGAAGTAAAGGGTTGGGCGGCTGAATGGGGCCTGGAACCCTACCGCGGGGAACAGCTCTTTCGCTGGATCTTCAAGCCCGGCGTGGAGTCGATTGACCAGATGACCAATATCGCTCAACGGTGGCGCGACCGATTGAACGAAGTCGCCTACCTCAGCCGGTTGGAAATCCTGGCCAGGGAAACCTCCCAAGATGGGACCCTCAAGTTTTTATTCGGGCTGGAAGACGGGGAACGGATCGAAAGCGTCCTGATCCCGGAAAAGGGGCACTATACCCTCTGCATCTCCTCCCAGGTGGGTTGCGCGCAGCAATGCCGCTTTTGTTATACCGGCCGGATGGGGTTTCGCCGCGACTTGAAGGCCGCGGAGATTGTCAATCAGGTCTTGGCCGTCAGGGCCGCCCTGCCCGAAGGAGACATGCCGCTGACCAATGTGGTCTTCATGGGTATGGGCGAACCTTTGGCTAATTTTGAGAACACCCTCAAAGCGTTGAACAACCTCCTTTCGCCTCAAGGACTCCAGCTTTCCCCTCGCCATCTGACCCTTTCCACCGCGGGGCTGGTCCCCCAAATGAATCTATTGGGCCGGTCTTCCCCGGTAAACCTGGCGGTTTCCCTCAATGCCGCGGATGACGCCACCCGGGATCACCTCATGCCGGTGAACCGCCGCTACCCGATTTCGCCCCTGATCGAGGCCTGTCGCCGTTATCCCTTGCCCCGGGGCCGACGGATCACCTTTGAATATATATTGATTAAAGGAGTCAATGATTCTCCGGCTGCGGCCCGGCTGTTGACCGAGCAGCTTCAGGGGGTCAAGGCCAAGATCAATCTGATCCCCTTCAATCCCCACCCGGGGATCGATTTCCGGCCTCCCTCGGAAAAGCACATCGCGGCCTTCCAGGAAATCTTGATTCAAAGGCATTTTACCGTCATGGTCCGCCGGAGCAAAGGGGCCGACATCTCCGCCGCCTGCGGCCAGCTCCACGCCCAATGGACCGGCGCCGAGCGCTCTTCGGCCAGCGGCGGGACAACCTGAGAGACGATATGAACAGGGACATCTGGGGCTGATAAGGAAAGTCAGGAAAGGATAAGGTTGACTTCCCGAATGGGGGATGACGCGGCCTTAAAAACTATTTGAGGATCTGTTGTCGAAATGTTCGGTATAGACCCCGGGCACAGTCATGGGGTAAACTTCTGCGCGTGGAGCCTTGAGAAGGGCATAAAGATATGACGAAATACAGCAAATTGTTTGCCAGGGTTCTGAACGGCCGGTCCGACTCGAACATCGACTTCGATGACCTGCGGCGGCTTCTTGGGCACTTGGGGTTTGTCGAGCGCATTCGGGGCAGCCATCACCTATTCGTAAGGTCAGGGGTCGAAGACATGGTCAACCTTCAACGCGAAGGACGACTCGCGAAACCATATCAGGTGCGCCAGGTCAGGGCAGTGATTACGACCCATGGCCTCGCCGCCGAGGAGGACGATTAATGCATAGGTACGAGATCATTATTTACTGGAGCAACGACGACCAAGCCTTCATCTCCGAGGTCCCGGAACTTCCGGGGTGTGCCGCACATGGAAAGAGTCCAGACGAGGCACTGGAGAACTGCAAAGAGGCTATGGAGCTATGGATCGACACTGCAAGGGAATTTGCCCGACCAATCCCGGAGCCGAAGGGCCGCCGGCTCCAGTACGCCTGATGCGGGGCAGCGCAGAACAACCGGCTGCAAACGGATTGGCGGCCCGCGGAGTTCCCCAACATGGTCGTTGATGAAAGCGGTTTCCTATTCCCCAACTCCAATGCGAGCCTGCGAACCGTTGAACCTGGGTGTTGCCACCGCCTGCGGCGTCGCCCCCAGACGGCACTAACCAGGCTATTTGACACCGATGTCACAGGCTTGCCTGGGCCTTCGGCCACGCAAGCTGCGCCCCAAAGGTCAACGCCGCGTTAGGCGCCGCAGAACACGAAAGGAGCGCTATGAATATCGAGCAGTTCATGCAAGATTACAAGGCCGCCTGGGAGCAAGGCGATGAGTCCATGTTCGTCGCCCTCTTCGCTGAAGATGGCGAATACTACAACACTCCCTTTGCCGTTCAGCGTGGCCATACGCAGCTTGCCGAGTACTGGCGGCGCGTGAAACTACAAGAGGACGTGCACGTCACTTACGAGGTCCTGGCGTCCACACCTGCCGGTGGCATCGCTCACTGGCATGTCACCTACCAGGTGGCGTCCGAAGAGCTCTTCCAAATCTGGGCCAAATCCACCGGTACGAACCTCGTGGCCCGAAAGCCGGGCGATCCGCTGCCTCGGATGGTCCTCGACGGCGTGTTGAAAGCCGAGTTCGAGGGCGGCTTGTGCAGGCAGTGCCGCATCTGGTGGCACAGTTTGCCGCAGGCATCATGAGCTTCAACGAAGAAATAGAAGTGCGATGCTGGATCCCCGATTAAAACACTCGGGGATGACGGTCGGTGTATCTAAAAGCTATTGTGAGACCCTTAATAAATAGGAGGAAACTTTTATGAAAAGAATGACTAGGATGTCGCTCAGTATTGTAGGTCTCTTGCTGTTGCTCTCCGGGAGTGCCGTGGCCGGCAACAACGACCAAGCCGGCTGCCAGGACCACCCGCTCTTCACCCGGATGCCGGGTTCCTGGATTCACGGTTGCACGCAAAAGGCGGTAATGAATGCCCTGGTTGGCAAATACGGGATAGCCGCCGCCCGTCTGAAGCCTTTTGGAGTCGCCTCTCTGGCTCCAGTGGCGCCCAACGACACCGAGGCCGGTAGGGCGAAAAACCGTCGGGTAGAACTGGTCAAACAGTAAGATGGGCCATAGGGTCAGCTCCCCTTAAAAACAGAAAGCTGCCCAACCGGTTCGTTTCGCTGATCGCCGATGGCCAGTGACCTGCAATTACTGCTGCAGCGGCGATTATTGGGCGCGTGACGCAACCTGCCGGATTGGGAAATGTATTTCGGTCAAAAAGAGTGCTATTTACCAGTTCCATAAAAAGTTCTATAATCTATGGTACTAATCAGGGCCATAGGAAGTGATCCATGAAAGTAAAGGCGCATCTGGTTCTCCCGAAAGAAATCCTGGAAGAGGTCGATCAAGTTGCCGGTAAAAGGGGCCGGAGCCTATTCATCGCCGAGGCGGCCCTCGAAAAATTAGAGCGGGAACGTTTCCTGAAAATATTGGAGGAAACGCGGGGGGCCTGGGACGAGAAACGGCACCTGGATCTCCGGAGTTCCCGGGACATGGAAGCCTATTTGGGTAAGCAAAGGGCTTCCTTGCAAAAGCGGTGGGAGCGCCTGGACGGGCAGGGTAAAGGCTGACGGACTCGCAAAAAGTCCGTCAGCAGCCCGAGCGCGAATAAGTGCCGGGCTGGGGTGGGGGTGGGACCATTTGAATTCACTTCAAGTGGAAATGGGTATGAAGAAAAGCGAGGAGGAAAAAACGAGCCGGTTTCTGAAGGCCCTTAAGGTTTTCGAAGTTGACCGAGAAGTGGCTTCGCAAGCCGCTAAAATCGCCCGGGACCAGAAATCGAAAGGGCTGACCCTGGGACTGGGGGATGCCATTATCGCCGGCACCTGTTTGCTAAACAATCTGACGTTGGTAACCTATAACCGGAAACATTACCCTGTTAAAACCCTGGAATTTTTTACAGTTCCCCCTTTAAACCGCTAAATCCATCCCACTATTTTTTCGTTTTTTTTGACCTGGGTTGACTTTATTGATAAATATAAGTTATAATAAAAGATTCGGGTTGTAGAGATCTCCATTGTCTCGGTAGGCTGAAGAGGAAATTTTGGAAGAAAAGAAACCGGATTTTGAAAAAGGACGGGGGCTGCTGCCGGCCATCGCCCAGGATTGGCAGACCGGGCAGGTCCTGATGCTGGCTTTTATGAATCCAACAGCCTGGGAAAAGACCCTGGAGACCCGGAAGGCCCATTACTGGAGCCGGAGCCGGAATGAACTCTGGTTGAAGGGGGGCACTTCCGGTCATGTCCAGGAAGTTAAGGAAATCTGGATCGATTGCGACCACGACACCATCTTGCTTAAAGTGGAACAACTGGGGGGTGGGGCCTGTCATACCGGATACCGGAGCTGTTTTTTTCAGCAGGTGCAGTCTGACGGCAGCCTGGAAGTGCGAGGGGAGCAGGCCTTTGATCCCGGGGAGGTTTATAAAAAGTGAAGCCCTTGTTAAAATTAGGTATTCCGAAAGGGAGTCTCCAGGAGGCGACCATCAAACTGTTCCGAAAGTCCGGCTGGAAGATCGATGTGAACAGCCGGAATTATTTTCCGGAAATAGACGACGAGGAAATTCAATGTTCCATTTGCCGGGCCCAGGAAATGTCCCGGTACGTGGAGAGCGGAACCTTGGATGTGGGCTTGACCGGGAGGGATTGGACCCTGGAAAACAATTCCAAAGTCAAAATGGTGGCCGACTTGGTGTATTCCAAGGTCAGCCAGCGTCCGGCCCGCTGGGTGCTGGCGGTGGCCAATGATTCCAAATATAAAAAACCGGAGGACCTGCGGGGGAAAAAAATCGCCACGGAATTGGTCAACTTCACCCGGCGCTACTTTGCCGAGCGGGAAATACCGGTGCGGGTGGAATTTTCCTGGGGGGCCACGGAGGCCAAGATCGCCTCGGGATTGGCTGATGCCGTGGTGGAAGTCACGGAAACCGGGAGCACCATTCACGCCCATGGTTTGAAAATCATCGAGGAATTGATGCAATCCAATACCCAGGTGATTGCCAACCGGGACTCCTGGAAGGATCCCTGGAAGAAGGAAAAAATCAAACAGGTTGTCCTCCTGCTTCAGGGGGCCATGCGGGCCGAGAAGATGGTGGGCATCAAGATGAATGTCCCCAAAGAAAAACTTAAAGAGGTGGTTCAACAATTGCCGAGTTTGAATGCTCCGACCGTCGCCAATTTGTATCAGTCCGACTGGTTTTCCGTGGAAACGGTGATCGAGGAAGCGCGGGTGCGGGAATTGATTCCGGTATTGATCAAAAGAGGGGCCCAGGGGATCATCGAGTACCCCCTGAACAAAGTGATTTGATCCTGCTTTTTAAAAAGAATAAAACGATGTCGAAGGCGATAAAGAAGATCCGCAGCGGCTGGTCCAGCGGGATGCTTTGGTTGCTGGTCGGAGTGCTCTGTTTAGGATGCCAGAGCTCTCCCCAGCGAAAAGAAGAAGCCGTGAGCCATATGCGTCTGGGGGATTCCCTGATTCAGGAAGGCAAGCCCACCCAGGCCCTGGGGGAACTGTTGAAAGCCGCGGAATTGGATCCGGATGAGCCGCGGATCCATAATCTTCTGGGGGTGGTTTATTTGGAGAAGGGCATGGCGGTTCAGGCCGCCGAACAGTTTCAGAAGGCCTTGTCCCTGGATCCTAAATACGTCGAGGTCCGAAATAATCTGGGGATCGCCTATTTGAGAACCGGTAAAATCCAGGAGGCTATCCGGGAGTTCAACCGGGCGCTCGAAAGTCCGGTTTATACCACCCCGCAGTTTGCCTATTATAATTTGGGGCAGGCCTACCTGGCGCTTAAGGATTATGAGAAGGCCCGGGCCAATTACACCGAGGCCCTGAAACTATCTCCTCGATATAGCTTGGCCTATTATGGTATGGGTCTGACCTGGAAAGCGGTGGAGAACTGGAAGCAGGCGGCCGAGGCCTTAAAAAAGGCCATCGAATATGCCCCCCGCTATGCCCCGGGGCACTTTGAATTCGGGGAAGTTCTGGTCCGTTTGAACGAAAAATCGCTGGCCCGACTGGCCTTCCAGGAGGTGGTCCAACTGGTCCCCGGTTCGGAACTGGCCAGGAAAGCCAACGAGCGTTTGAAGGAGTTAGAATGAGTTCGAAACACTCCGCCCCCGATTCGGTTTCACTGCGGGCCCGGGAAATCACGCCCTTTATCGTCATGGATGTTCTGGAAGCCGCCCAGGCCCTGGAAAGGTCGGGCGAACAGATCATCCATCTGGAAGTGGGAGAACCGGATTTTGATACCCCGGAGTGTATCAAGGAAGCCGGTATCCGGGCGATCAGGGAAGGCAAGACCCATTACACCCACAGCCTGGGGTTGCTGGAATTGCGGGAGGCCATCTGCGCCCATTACCGGCAACGGTACCGAGTGGAAGTGTCGCCGGAACAGGTGATCGTGACTTCCGGCACTTCACCGGCCATGTTCATGGTTTTTTCAGCGCTGCTGGAACCGGGGGAAGAGGTGATTGTCTCCAACCCCCACTATGCCTGTTATCCCAATTTCATCCGTTTTGCCCAAGGGCAGCCGATCCTGGTCCCGGTCCGGGAGGAAGAGGGATTTCAGTTTTATCCGGAAGAGGTGAAGAAACGGATCGGACCCAAAACCAAGGGGATCTTTATTAATTCTCCGGCCAACCCTACGGGCACCTTGCTTTCAGCCTCCCGAATGGAGGAATTGGCCCGGTTCACTCCCGTCATCGTTTCCGATGAAATCTATCACGGCCTGGTCTACGAAGGGCAGGAGCATTCCATCCTGGAGTTTACCGACCGGGCCTTCGTCCTTAACGGTTTTTCCAAGCTTTACGCCATGACCGGTTGGCGGCTGGGGTACCTGATTGCCCCCAAGGCCTTCGTGCGGCCGCTCCAGAAGATCCATCAAAACTTTTTTATCTCGGCCAACGCCATGGCCCAATGGGCCGGGATCGCCGCCTTGACCCAGGCCCAGGCGGATGTGGCTCGAATGCGGGAAACCTATGACGTCCGCCGAAAGTTCATGATCCGCCGGCTGAAGGAAATCGGCTTCGGGTTGGCAGTGGAACCTACCGGAGCTTTTTATGTCCTGGCCAACGCCAAGAAGTTCCAAACGGATTCCTATCGCCTGGCCTTTGATATCCTGCATAAAGCCAAAGTCGGGGTGTCCCCGGGGATTGATTTCGGATCGGGCGGTGAAGGCTACCTGCGTTTTACCTACGCCAATTCCCTGGAGCAGATCGAAGAAGGCCTGCGGCGTCTGGCCGATTATGTGGGCGAGAAGCGCTACCTGGAGATGTCATGATCATCCGTTCGGCGGTTTTTCTCAAAAGCGGACTAAAAGCGGAAGATTTCCCCCTTCTTCCCCATCCGGAAATTGCCTTTGCCGGACGTTCCAATGTGGGCAAATCGTCCCTGATCAATACCTTGCTGGGTCGAAAGCATTTAGTCCGAACCAGCCGGACCCCCGGTCAGACCCAGACCTTGAATTTTTTCTTGATTAATGAGGACCTGGTCTTCGTGGATTTACCGGGCTATGGGTATTCCCAGGCCTCCAAGACCGTCATCCGGGCCTATCAGCAGGCCATGATGGATTATCTGCAATTCCGACGGAACATAATTCTTTTGGTGTTGTTGTTGGATATCCGCCGTTCGCCCAGTGAAGAGGATCAGTTTTTTTTTCATTTGGCCAAAAAATTAGGGATTGGTCCCCTGGTGGTGCTCACCAAAGCGGATAAGATCACTCGGGGGAAATGGGGGGAGGCCGCTAAAGCAATAAATCGACAAATGGATTGGGGGGAACAGGCGGCGCTTTATTTTTCCACCCGCAGCCAACAGGGCCAGCGGGAATTATGGCAGGCCCTGAGCGAACGGATCGAAAGCGGACAGCACCGGGATCCGCAAAACCAGCCCTAAAGGCATCAACTCAGATTCTTACATCCATATGTTCTGAGAATTTGTCTCTGACAATGGTTACTAAAATTAAGGAGGAAAACACAGTTATGAAGAAATACGTTTTCACGGTAACGGCATTTTGTTTTTTAACCGTCGTTCTTTTCAGCGGTTCCGTTTTGGCGGCGCCGCCGGACAACTTCACCACCAAGATGGTGGTCAACGGCCTGGCCATGCCGATGGCCAAAATGGGTCTTAAAAGCCGGATTCAGACAGGGATGCTGCAGGATGTTTACACGGTCACCGATGCAGGGACCCACAAGACCTTCATGATTAATCCCCAGTCCAAAAGCTATTACGAGCAAGTCCAAACAAAGCGGAACGAAGCTCCGTCCGTTTATGATCCCAATGTGGTCATGGAGAAAAAGAAACTGGGATCTGAAACGGTGGACGGGCATCCCTGTATTAAGTCGGAGATGACTTTTTATCATAAAGAAACCCCCACCCAGAAATTCAAGGGGACTATCTGGGAAGCCCAGGATTTAGGGGGGTTGCCGATCCGGACCGAGATCTTGGTCGAGGCCATGCAAAAGGCGGGGGGGAGCGGTAAGATGGTCAGTGAAATGAAGGAGATTAAGGTAGGCGGGGCCACGGCGGCCATGTTTGAAGTGCCCAAGGACTACAAGAAAGTCAACAGTATGCCGGAATTGATCGGTATGGGCGGCGACGTGCGGAACATGATGAAGCAGTTTCAGAAAGGCAGGATACCTAAGCAATAGGTCCGGCAGGTTCAATGAACAAAAAGACAGACAGTCGGCACCTCTTGAGGTGTTCGCAGATTCGCTTCATTCCTCGTCCTGACAGCCTGGCGGACGTCCGGCGAATCCGTCATTTCTGGCTCCCGCTGCTAATGGGGATATCCCTTTTTTTTAGTGGTTGCGCCGGAATGGAGGGGGACCATTCCCCTAAAGGCCCGGGGGTAACCCTGGATACCGGGAACCTGCTGGATCAGGAAAAAAGCTGGCGGGGTATGGCCCTGGGCGGCGCCTTCGGAGCGCCGATAAAAGGAAACGTCGGCGATATCGGTCGGCGCGCTGCCGAAGAGGCCATCCGCAATAAGACGCCCATGGTTTATTTGACCACCGACGGCTTTCAGCGTCTGGAGGTTCAGGTTTTGAAAGAGGAAGAAAAAGATCGTTGTTCCCTGGTGCAGGAACGCGTTTATCAGGATGGGACCCTGGCGCGGGAGGAGATCAAAAAAATTTGTGAATAAATCGTCCGAATACCAACCGAAAAAAAAGGCCAAATCGGGATCACCCGATTTGGCCTTTTTGTAAGGGGGACTTATTATAATTAAGAGTCTCATTCTAGAAACTACATCTTGAGGTCTGGATTCCGGCGTTCGCCGGAATGACGGTCAAAAAGAGCCTCCCAGAGGTCGTCACCCCGGCGAAAGCCGGGGTCCAGACATTAATCAGGGATGAGGAAAAATGTTGCTCCGATTATGAGACTGCTAATAACTTACAATGCCGCCTGGAGCAGTTCGGTAATATCCTTTATTTCCAGTTGTTCCTCATGGCCGGTGCCCTTGCGGCTGTCTTCGAAAAGCGAGATGCAGTAGGGACAGGCGGTGGCTAAGATATCCGCCCCTTTTTCAGCGGCCTCCCTCACTTTTATATCCGAGAAGCGCTGTTCGGGCTTGGTCTCCATCCACAGGCGGCCTCCGCCCCCGCCGCAGCAGAGGCTGGTCCCTCTATTTTGTCCAAATTCGACTAATTCCGCGCCGGGGATGGCTTGGATGAGCTCCCGGGGTTGTTCGAACACTTCGTTGTGCCGGCCCAGGTAGCAGGGGTCGTGATAAACTACTTTTTTATTGAGGGCGTTTTTGGGGGTCAGTTTTCCTTCCTTGACCAATTGGTTCAAGAAGAGGGAATAATGCTGCACTTCAAATTCTGCTCCCAGCTCCTTGTAATCTTTGGTGAAAGTAGTGAAGCAGTGTGGGGAAGTAGTGATGATTTTTTTTACCCCTTTTCCTTGAAACAAGGCAATGTTCTTCTCGGCCAGTTTGGAAAACAGGGTCTCGTCCCCGATCTTGCGGACCGATTCCCCGCAGCAGGATTCCTCATTGCCGATGATTCCAAAACTGACCCCGGCAGCCTTTAAAAGCTCCACGATTGCCCGAGCGATTTTCTGGCTTCGTTGGTCATAGGCCGAGGTGCAGCAGACAAAGAGGAAATATTCCGTATCCGGCCCGAATGTGGGCACCTCCAGGCCCTGAGTCCAGTTCATTCGTTTCTCTTTGTCCTCCGCCCAGGGATTGCCGTTGGCGTGCACGCTGCCCAGAATGGGGCGCAGGTTCTGAGGGATGGCCCCGGTTTCGGCGATCATGGCCCGCATGGAACGGATCACATCGATGATCTTCACCTGACGGGGACAATTGCGCACACAGAGGTTGCAGGTCGTGCAGGCATACAAAATTTCATCCGACTCGAAGCCCTCCATGCCCAGTTGACCCATGCGGATCAGCTTGCGGACCACGAAAGGGGAGCCTTCCACCACGCGTCCCCAGGGGCATAATCCGGCGCACAGGCCGCACTGCATGCATTGGTTTAAGGTATCTCCACCCATGGCCGCGATAGCCTGGTTGACTTCCATAAAGGGGGTTATTGACATAAAATACTCCTTTCTTGACGGGAATGATTCTTTTCTTATTATGTATTTAATTCAATAAGTTAAATATAGATTAGCAATTTTATGTTGCCTTGTATCCTTAACATAACTTAAAAAGGTAAGTCAAGGGTTTTCCCTTTCCCAAGACCTATGTCCGAAATTCAAATTGTCGTTGAATGTTATGCCGGTTACCGGTACCCGGAACGACCCCTGGGTTTTCAAATCAGAGGAAAGAACTACCGGGTAGAAAAAATGATAGATCGCTGGTATGGGGAAGATACGCATTATTTCAAAGTATTGGCCGATGATCAAAGAATTTATCTTTTAGGCTATCGTCCGGGACAGGATACCTGGACTTTGAGCGGGATGTTACCTCCCCCGGGCCACTTGCGGGGGGAGGGGGGGGAAAACAGTGCCTGTTAAGATCGGATTAATCCAAGGCCGGGGCCGGTATGAAAATATCCGGGCCGCCCTGGAAGCCCTGGAGGACGAATTTCCCTCGGGAAATCGAATAGTCATCAAACCTAATTTTGTGTCTACCACTAATCAACCGGCCGCCACCCATGTCGACGCGGTTCGGGCGGTCATTGATTTCCTGCAGGAACGGTCGAAAGCCACCATTAAGATCGCCGAAGGCGCGGCCCTGGGGGATACCTTCGAGGGATTCCGGAACTTCGGCTATCTGGACCTGAAAAAGGAATACTCTAATTTAGAATTCGTAGATCTGAACCGGGACATCTTTGAGACCGTCTCGCTGAAAGATAAGAACGGTAACAGTCACCCTTTCCGTATCGCCCAGACCATCTTACGGAGTGATCTGCGGATCTCGGTCACCCCTCCCAAAACCCATGATACGGTGGGGGTCACCCTGGCCATAAAAAATATGCTGGTCGGGAGCTTGATTCGCAGCCCCCGCCTTTCCTCCTTAGCCGTTTTCTGGAGACCCTTCCACTGGCTGACTCAATGGATGCCGGGGAGATTCCGGGACCTCTTTTCCTTTGAGAACCTGAACCGGCTCTTCGGGACCCGATTTTTGGGAAGTGACAAGGTCAAACTGCACCAAGGATATTTAAATCTTAACTTGTTCCTGTTCCAGTTATCCGCCTTGATCCCGCCCCACTTGGCCGTTATCGATGGTTTTGAAGGGATGGAGGGAGACGGGCCGGTTCACGGCGATTCCATTTCCCTGGATTGGGCTTTAGCCGGGGTGAACCCTTTGATGGTCGACCGGGTAACCGCCCGACTGATGGGGTTTAATCCGGAGGATATCGGCTACTTGACCTTTCTGACCGAAGCCCGGAGTGCCCTACCCAAGGAAAAGATTTCTTTCGCGGGGGACTCCCCTCAGGGATTAGGTCGGCCCTTTAAACCCCACCGGAATTTTATTCGCCAGCAGGGTTGGAAGAAAGAACTGGCAGAAATCGGAGACACCCGTTTGGCCCTGGGTTTAGCCGGACATAACCCGGACATCTTGGAAGGAAGAGACGATGGAGAAGCGGATTCGGATTCGCCTCGGGGACCTGTCCCTTGAAGCCCGACTAAACGACACCCCGGTTGCCGGAATGATTTGGGTGGCCTTGCGATTACGAAGTGTTTAAACAAACAAAAAAGATTAAGCAGATTACTGTGGAGCCGGGTCCATCAGAAAGACCAGCAATTTCCAAAAGAGGTGGTCGAGGCCGGCGATCTCGGCTATTAGCCTGACGGCCCCTGTTTCTGATTTTCTAAGGGCCATCGCCCGAAATCAGACTCGGAATGATCAAGCCTGCTATGTTCGGTGAAGGTCATCAGGCCGCGTGGAGGATTTCGAAGGGTCTAAGCAATCCCCAAGAATCAGCCGGTTACCATGGGGGGGATTGCTTCGCTTCGCTCCTCGCAATGACTGTTTTTTGACTATTTGCGAAACCATCAAATTGATGGTTTCGCAAATAGTCACCGAAAGACCGTTTACGTCATTCCGACGAAAGTCGGAATCCAGTAGATTCAGGTAGTTATCAATTCACTGGACCCCGGTTTTCACCGGGGTGACGACTTTTTGCGAACTCATCAAATTTTTACATCGAAAGAAATTGTTTTGATCATTTGAATTTTGGACCTTCGTGCTTGTTTCTGATTTCGGATTTATTGGTCCTCTATCCAGTGCCCGGTATAGCCCTTGCTTCTGTTACTCCAATTTGATCGAATCCTTGGTCTTTTCCCGTCGGTTGGACTCCTTCTGGTTGTAGGCGTCCAGGCAGGGATCATTTTTTCCCTTGGTCAGCGAGCAGACCAGATAATCCGAAATTTCGATGATGCAGGCTCGGATCGCTTTGCCCGCAGGGGTTTTCTCGTATTTCCCCAGGTCGCCGGATAAGATACCGAGGTGTGCCCCCAGGGTGAATCCGCTGGACTCCGAGGTGGCCTCCACGGTCCGGCTGTCGGCGATTTCCCCGGTATCGGTGTCGATTATTTTCAGGTCCACGGCCATATAGGCCTTTTCCTGTTTTCCTCCTACCCGAAAACCCATGATGCCGATCCCACCGCCGGTGCCCTTGGTGTCCTCCTCGTAAGCGGACACGGTGGCTGCCACCAGATATTTGGCTCCCTTAATCTTACCGATCTTGGCCCTGGTCCGGGGATCGATCCGCCCGGAAGCCCCCAGATCCTGCTCTCCGATGACGGCATTGATCTCTTTCCGTTCCAGCACCTGAAAGGCCTTGGTGGAGGCCAGTTCATTCACCAGCATGTCCTGGAGGTCGTAGCCCATGTTCCCCCGCCACCAGCCGGCATGGGTCTGGTTGGTGAACCGCAGCACCCCGAGGCGGGGCTTATCCTGAGCCTCGGCCAAGCCAAAGGAAAGAACAGCCGATAAAGTGATCAACCCGATAATGAATCTTTTCATATAACCTCCCAGATCAAAAATTTATAAGAAGGTAGCCTAAAGAGTGCCAAAAGGCAACCCTTTACCGGCTACCCTTTTTATTTTCTTCCTCTAAGGGCTTCGCTTTTTTATTATCGGACGAATATAAAGGCACTTTAATAGAATAATTTACAAACAGGGACCGATGAATTCTGAGGCCCCGATTTCTGTCTGTCCTCCGTCCTCTGTCCTCCGTCCTCCGTCCTCCGTCCTCCGTCCTCCGTCCTCCGTCCTCTGTCCTCCGTCCTCCGTCCTCCGTCCTCCGTCCTCTGTCCTCTGCCCTCCGTCCTCCGTCCTCTGTCCTCTGTCCTCTGTCCTCCGTCCTCTGTCCTCCGTCCTCTGTCCTCCGTCCTCTGTCCTCCGTCCTCCGTCCTCCGTCCTCCGTCCTCCGTCCTCCGTCCTCCGTCCTCCTGTCCTCCGTCCTCCGTCCTCCGTCCTCCGTCCTCCGTCCTCCGTCCTCCGTCCTCCGTCCTCCGTCCTCTGTCCTCCGTCCTCTGTCCTCAGTTCTTTATCCGTTCTCTGTCGTTATTGGCCAGGTAGGGATAAGCCTAAGATTTTTATTGAATTAACAAGAAATATTAAAGTATAATATTTATTTGTTCGATTAGTCTATAAGCCTGACAAGTTATGGCCCATGGCAGGTCATCCCACAGACCATGGCGAAAATAGAGGGCATCAGGGTATTATCTAAGAATTCCTCATTTCTAAAGTAAAGGACAACGCATGAAAAAGATCTTTGTTCTGCTCTGGATACTCGGTATTTTTCTGCAGTTCACCTCCTGCGCGGCGGCGGTCAAAACGTCGGGAGCGCTAAACGCCCGGCCTGACCCGCCGCGGGATTACCAGATCCAGGTGGGTGATGCCTTGGACATCAAGCTCTTCTACCACCCCGAGTTGAACGAGTCGGTGATTGTCCGGCCGGACGGGCGGATTTCCCTGCAATTGGTCCACGAGGTCCAGGCCTCGGGCCTGACCCCGGAAGAACTGCGCCAGCAACTCCGGGATAAATACGCGCCCCAGATCAGCCAGCCGGAGATCGCCGTCATCGTCCGGTCCTTCACCGCCCAGAAGGTGTATGTGGACGGCGAAGTGGCCAAACCCGGCCTGGTCCCCTTGAACGGGCCGATGACGCTTCTCCAGTCCCTGGCCTCGGCCGGGGGGATGAAAGACTCGGCCCGGGTCAACGAGATCATCATCGTCCGCCGGGGTCCGGATAACCGCCCGGCCTCGATGCTGGTCAACGTGGAAAAGGCGATCGACGGCAGCGACCCGTCCCAGGACATCCCGCTGTTGCCGGCGGACATCGTCTATGTCCCCAAGTCCCCCATCGCCAACGTCAATTTGTGGGTGGACCAGTATATCCGGAAGAATATCCCGATTGGCTCCGGGTTTTATTATAATTTGGCGCAGTAGGGAAAAGAAGGGTTCGAGGGGAAAGACCGGATGACGGATAAAGACCGGATGACGGATGGCAGATGACAGATGACGGATGACAGATGGCAGATGACGGATAAAGACCGGATGACGGATGACGGAAAAAGATCCGGTGACTCATTGTAAAAAATGGAACAAATCATGAAGTTAGACAGCACCTGGGCCTTTCAGGGCCGCGGGGATTTAGCTCATGGCGAAAAAGAAGGGGTCGAGGGTTTATAAGGAGAAAGTTAGCCACCCCTTGACAGTCATACCTATTGAGGTCTTTCACTTGAATCCTCGACCCCTCGAACGACTCGGCTGAGCCCGCCGAAGACCCTTGAACCCTGTATTTGCAGTTTAAGGAGCACCAATGGAAACAACGACTTACCAAAGTAATCCGGAGTCGTCGGGCGGTAGCCTGCGCGATTTCCTGGCTATCCTCTTCAAGCGGAAGGTCGCCATCCTGACCATCTTCCTGGCCACGGTCGTCACGGTGACCGTGGGCTCCTTCCTGATGGCGCCCACCTACGAAGCCGAGTCCAGCCTGCTGATCAAATTCGGGCGGGAGTTCATGTACCGGCCCGAGGTGGGGGACAAGACCCCCATGATCGCCTTCAACCAGGAAGAGGCCATCAACTCGGAGATCAACATCCTCACCAGCCGGGACCTCGTCGAGCGGGTGATCAAGACCATGAAACTGGAAAACATCTACCCTGACCTGGTGGCCAATCCCCCTTCCCGGATGACGCCCCTGGAAGCCGCGGTGAGCATCTTTCAGAAGAAGCTGACGGTCGAGGGGGTCAAGAAGTCCAGCGTCATCGAGGTCTCTTTTCAGCACAAAGATCCCCAGGTGGCCGCCCGGGCGGTCAACCTGCTGGTGGACTTCTTCAAGGAGAAGCACCTGGCGGTCCACAGCGGGACGGAATCGAATTTTATGGAGAATCAGACCGACCTGTACGATAAGGAGCTGAAGAACTCGGAAAACCGCCTGGAGGCCTTCCGGCAGAAGAACCGGGTCTATTCCCTGGACGAGCAGCGGAGCCTGCTCCTGAAACAGCGGACCGATCTGGACACCTCGCTCAAAAGCACTCGGAACCGGATCGATGAACTAAGCAAGAAGCTCGGCTCCCTGAGGGGCCAGATGAAAGGCATCCTGTCCGACCCGCACCTCTACACCCTGACCGAGCGGGACAAGATCATCGTCGAGGCCCGGGCCAAGCTCCTCACCCTGCAGTTGAGCGAGCAGGACCTCTCCTCCAAGTATCCGGACAACAACCGGCTCCTGGTCAATGTCCGTAAGGAGATCCAGATCGTCAAGGATTTCCTCAAGGAGCAGGAGGAGGCCATCGGCGGCAAGGTGAAAACTGCCAACCCGGTCTACCAGGGGGCGGAAAAGGAGGCCGTAACGGCCGAGGCCGAGGAGGCCTCCATGCGGGCCAAGGCCGCCACCCTGCAGACGCAGATCGCCCAGTTGGACGGTGAGATCAAGACCCTGGACCTCCAGGAAAAGGACCTCCAGGGACTGAAGCGGGAGGTCAGCACCAACGACAAGAATTACCGGACCTACCTGGAAAAGAAGGAGGAGGCCCGGATCTCCGACGAGATGAACCGTCAGAAGCTGGCCAACATCAGCGTCATCCAGGCCGCCGTGGTCCCCTCCAAGCCCATCAAGCCTAAAAAGGCCTTGAACATCCTGCTGAGCATCATCCTGGGCGCCGTCTCCGGCCTGGGTTTCGCCTTCTTGTCCGAATACACCAGTCAGCGCTTCACCACCCCGGACAGCGTGGAGCAGCGCTTGGGGCTGCCGGTTCTGGTAACCATACCGCTTAAAGAGTGACGAGGTTAAAACTCGGATGACGGTAAAGACCAGACGACAGATGACAGATGGCAGATGACGGAACGAAAGACCGGATGACGAAAGACCAGATGACGAAAGACCAGATGACAGAAGACCAGATGACGAACAGACCAGATGACAGAAGACCAGATGACGAAAGACCAGATGACAAAAGACCAGATGACGAAAGACCAGATGACAGAAGACAGATGACAGATGACGGAACAGATCAAAAGCTATAGGGATTTGAGGGTTTATCAGGCAGCCTTTGACTTGCAGCAGGAAATTTTCGAAGTTTCCAAGTCCTTTCCAAAAGAAGAAATGTTCTCTTTGACGGATCAGATCCGGCGTTCATCGAGGGCCCTCGGGGCAAATTTGGCAGAGGCCTGGCAAAAAAGACGTTATGAAGCGCATTTTGTCAGCAAACTGAGCGATTCGGACGCTGAACAGGCCGAAACCCAACACTGGCTGGACACGGCCCTGAATTGTAAGTATATCAAGCCGGAAGTTCATGCCGGCCTTCTTGAAAGATGCCAAGAGATCGGCCGAATGCTCGGCACCATGATCAACAAACCCTCATCTTTTTGTCGCCAATTCTCAAAATGATATTCTGTTATCTGTTATCTGTCTCCGTCTCTGTCCTCCGTCATCTGTCATCCAGTCTTTCTCCGTCCTCCGTCCTCTGGTCTCTATGAGCTAACCCATGTACCTTGAGTTTTATAATCTCAAGACCGAGCCCTTCCGGATCACACCCGACCCGGAATTCCTGTACCTGAGCCCCAGCCACCGGGAGGCTCTGGCAACCATCATCTACGCGGTGGAGCAGGGCAAGGGGTTCATGGCCCTGGTGGGCGAGGTGGGCCTGGGGAAGACGACTCTGCTGCAGGCCTTCTTGCAGGAGCGGCTTGGGGTCAAAGAAAAGGTCATCTATCTCTTCAATAGCCGCTTTTCCTACGCCGGACTGCTCCGGGCCTTGGCCCGGGAGCTGGACTTGGAGGCGGCCTACGAGGAACCCGAAGCGCTCCTGGATCGTATTTACCAGGCCCTGATCCGGGAATACGCCCAGGGGAACACGGTCGTCCTCCTGATCGACGAGGCCCAGGGCCTGCCGGTGGAGACCCTGGAGGGGCTCAGGCAGATCTCCAACCTGGAGACCCCCACCGATAAGCTGCTCCAGATCGTGCTGGTGGGCCAGCCCGAACTGACCGCCAAGCTCGACCGCTATGAGCTGCGCCAGCTCAAGCAGCGGATCGCCGTCCAGGCCGTCCTGTCCCCGTTGACCCGGAAGGAAAGCCGGGAATACCTCCGGTTCCGGCTGGAAAAGGCCGGTGGGCGAGCGGAAGACATTTTTACCCCCCGGGCACTGGAAATGATCGTCCGCCGGGCCAGGGGGATTCCCCGAGCCCTCAACATCCTGGCCGACAATGCCCTGGTGACCGGGTTCGGCTATCTCCGGAAACCCATTTCCGTCAAGGTGGTCAATGAGGTTTCGGCCGACCTGGAGGGTCGCAAGAAATCGTTTTTCCGCCGCTGGGTCCCGGCTTCCCAGGCCGCCCTGCTGGTCGGCCTGGTGGTATTGGGGGTGTCCATCTATTATCAGCAGTCAGACTCGGGCCCCAAGGTCTCCATTATCCTGCGGGAGAAGGACCGGGCGGATCAGGCCGCCGCCGTGAAGGTTCCGCTCCAGGAGGATCCCCTGCCGGCCATCGGGATTCAGTCGGTCAGAGAGGGGGAAGTCATGAACCTCGCGGTCCCGAAAGGGCTGGCCCTTGGGAAAACCGAGGCCTCCCGCGGACTGGAAACCCCGACCCCGGGCAACCAGGGAAAAGAACCGGTGGCCACCGAAAAAAAACCGACGCCCGAAAAAGAAAACCCGGTCATTCCCTCTAAACGAAAGGTGGAGGTCGCCCCGTCCCCGGAACAACAGCCGGCCGCCGCCGAAGAGCAGCCTGCACCCGGGTTCCCCTTCACCCGGAAGGTCCGGAAAGGAGAGAACCTCTACCGCATGATCCTGGAAGTCTACGGCGCCAGCAACCCGGAATTGTGGGGCCTGGTCCGGAAGCGCAACCCGCGGATCAAGGAAGACCTGAAGATCATAGTCGGGCAGAAGATAGTCTTCCCGGAATGGAAGAAGATGGCGAAAAAGGGAGAAGGATGAAACATAAATAAATCTTTGCGATCTTTGCGCCTTGAGCGAAGCGAGCGGTGATATTAGTATTTACTAAGAGCAATGAGCTAATTTAGGAGATTTTATGGGTAAAATTTATCAGGCCCTTCAGGAAGCCAAAAAAACCCGGAATAACCTCGAGGTCGTGGTCGGAGTACGGGAGGCGGTCCCTGCCCCCCCGGGAGCGGCGTCGATCCCGAAGCGCGAAGACCCCCAAATCCTATCAATGTTCAAGCCGGTCCCGGCCCCGGCCCCCCCGGAAGCGGCACCGGTCCCGGCAGCCTTCCCGGAGGAAACGTTCCTTCCCCTGACCCTGGAACTCGAGGCGGAGAAAGAGATGGCCACGCTGTACCAGAATATCGAGGCTCTCGTGGGCCAGTCCCGGAAAAAGATCATCCAGTTTATCGGTTCTCACCCGGGGGAGGGCACTTCCACCATAGCCCGGGACTTCGCCCGGTTCTCGGCCTCCCGGCTGGGGAAAAAGGTGCTTTTCCTGGAGGGAGACCCGGCCGACTCCTTTCAGCCTTTTTCCGGCGGAGGCCGGATGGTCAGCCTGGAAGAAACGGTCCTCCGGGGGGAGGAGGTCGATAAGGCCTTTGCCCAGTCTAAGGAAACCGGCTTGGCCGTCGGCCTGGTGGCCCGGGAGGAGGGATCCCTGATCCACTTCCTGGAATCCGAAGACCGGGCTTCGGTCTGGGAGCGCCTGAAAGAGCAATTCGACCTGGTGGTGATCGATTCCCCGCCCCTATCGACCTCCGCGGCCGGCCTGGCCTTCTGCCGCCGGGCGGAAGGCGTCGTCCTGGTCCTGGAAGCCGAGCGCACCCGGGGTCCGGTAGCCGAAAGGGCCAAAGAGCAGATCCAGAAGAACGGGGGGAATATCCTGGGGGTGGTCTTCAATAAGAGGAAGTTTTATATTCCAAAGATTATTTATAAAAGACTTTAGATGACGGATGACGAAAGACCGGAGGACGGATAAAGGCCGGATGACGGATAACAGATGACAGATGGCAGAAAAAGACCAGAAGACGAAAGACCAGATGACAGATAACAGATGACGGAGCAGATTAAGAGCTATAGGGATTTACGGGTCTATCAGGCAGCCTTTGAGCTGCAACAGGAAATTTTTGAAATTTCCAAGGCCTTTCCAAAAGAAGAAATGTTCTCTCTAACGGATCAGATCAGGCGGTCAACCCGGGCCATCGGGGCAAATTTGGCAGAGGCCTGGCAGAAAAGACGGTATGAAGCTCATTTTGTCAGCAAGCTGAGCGATTCGGACGCCGAACAGGCTGAAACCCAGCACTGGCTGGATACCGCCTTGAACTGCAAATACATCAAACCGGAGATTCACGCCGGCCTCCTCGAAAAATGCCGAGAAATCGGCCGCATGCTCGGCACCATGATTAACAAACCCTCCTCCTTCTGTCGCCAATTCTCAAAATGACCCGTCTTTTCTGCCATCTGTCGTCCGTCATCTGTCATCCGGTCTTTGGCCGCATGCTCGGCACTATGATCGACAAACCCTCCTCCTTCTGCCGGAACTTTTCAAAATGATATTCTGTTATCTGTCATCCGTCATCTGTCCTCCGTCCTCCGGTCTTTCTCTGCCTTCTGTTCTTTGGTCTTTGCCGTTCTCCGTCCTCCGTCATCTGTCATCCAGTCTTTCTCCGTCCTCCGTCCTCCGTCATCTGTCATCCAGTCTTTCTCCGTCCTCCGTCCTCCGTCATCTGTCATCCAGTCTTTCTCCGTCCTCCGTCCTCCGTCATCTGTCATCCAGTCTTTCTCCGTCCTCCGTCCTCCGTCATCTGTCATCCAGTCTTTCTCCGTCCTCCGTCCTCCGTCATCTGTCATCCAGCTGTCTTTCTCCGTCCTCCTGTCCTCCGTCATCTGTCATCCAGTCTTTCTCCGTCCTCTGTCCTCCGGTCGTCCGTCATCCGGTCTTTCTCTGTCCTCCGTCATCTGCTATAACCATGGTCCCTTTCCGCCGTAAAATCCTCCTCGATGCCCTCAAGCTATTCGACCTGGCCGCCCTGGTCGGCTATTTCCTTTTCGCCACCTGGGTCACCTCCCACGAAATGAAGGGGGTCACTTTCGGACAGGTGCTGTCCATGCGGATCAAGGTCTCCAACCTAATGATCTTCCTGGTCTTCCTGTTGGCCTGGCATGGCCTTTTTGTATTTTTCAAGCTCTACCATTCCCGGCGGCTGACCTCCCTCCCGGAAGATATGCTGCAGATCCTCAAGGCCGTCACCATGGGGACTTCCCTGCTCTGGGTGGTGGCTCTGGTTTTCAATATCCGGCTGATCAACGGGCTATTCCTGGTTGTTTTCTGGGGCACCGTTACCGCCGGGACGACGGCCTCCCGCCTGGTACTGAAAAAGGTCCTGGAAAAGATTCGGACCCGGGGACGGAACCTGCGGAACATCCTCATCGTCGGCACCAACAGCCGGGCCCTGCGGATGGTGGACCGGATCTTGAGGAAACCGGAGTTCGGTTACCTGGTCATGGGCTTTGTGGATGAAGACCAGGGTATGAAAGGTTTCGAAAAATCGGGCCACCGCCTGGTGGCCGACTTCAACAGCCTGCCGGCCCTGCTCCGGACCGCGGTCATCGACGAAGTGGCGATCTGCCTGCCCATCAAGTCCTATTACCAGCAGATTTCCCAGATCGTCTCTGACTGCGAGAAGCAGGGCATCATGGTCCGCTTTCTGTCGGACATCTTTAACTTGAAGCTGGGCCGGATCAAACCGGAGGAGTTCGACGAAGGGGGCTTTATCACCGTTTCCACCGGGCGGATGGAAGGGCTCCCCCTGCTGGTCAAGTACGGGATGGATTTCATCGCTTCGCTGATCCTGCTGGTTCTCTTATCCCTACCTTTTTTGGTCGTGGCCCTCCTGATTAAAATCACCTCCCCGGGACCCGTCTTTTTCATCCAGGACCGGGTCGGGCTCCACAAGCGGGTCTTCCGGCTGTATAAGTTCCGGACCATGGTGGCTGACGCGGAGGCGAAAATAGCGGCCCTGGAGGGGCTGAACGAGGTGGACGGCCCGGCCTTCAAGATCAAAAACGATCCCCGGATCACCGGCATCGGCAAATTCCTGCGGAAGACCAGCATCGATGAGCTTCCCCAGTTGATCAACGTGCTTAAAGGGGGAGATGAGCCTCGTCGGCCCGCGCCCCCTCCCCATCCGGGACTACAACGGCTTCGACCGCGACTGGCACCGCCGCCGCTTCAGCGTTAAACCCGGCATGACCTGCCTCTGGCAAGTCAATGGCCGCAGCAACGTCTCCTTCTCCGAATGGATGAAGCTTGATATGCAGTATATCGACGAATGGTCGTTCTGGTTAGACGTGAAAATTCTAATATTAACAATCCCCGCGGCCCTAAAAGGGTCGGGAGCCGTCTAACCTCATGATTTCTTATTTTTTTTACACAGAGTCCCCCGTTCTTTTTCCGTCCTCCGTCGTCTGTCATCCGTCATCTGGTCTTTCTCCGAATGGATGAAAATGGACATGCAATATATTGATCAATGGTCATTCTGGCTGGATCTCAAGATTCTCATATTGACAATACCTGCGGCCCTAAGAGGGTCGGGGGCAGCCTAACTGGCGTTATTTGCCATGAGCTATGCGCAGATCAACAAACACTCCTCCTTTCGCCGGCACTTTTCAAGATGATTTGTTCTTTCTGTCATCTGTCTTCCGTCATCTGTCCTCTGGTCTTTCGTCGTCCGTCATCAGGTCTTATGTCCTCTGTCATCCGTCATCTGGTTTTAATCTGTCATCTGTCGTCTGTCATCTGGTCTTTATTCGTCATCTGTCGTCTGTCAATAATGCATCCGAGGTGGGACGGTCGTTAGGCATTAGTCGGGTAAATGTTGGGCGTTGTGCGGATCGCGGAAAAGAAGTCCTTGACCAGTATGTGGACTTGAAAGATATAGCCACATAAGGTAACAAAAGTACCAGCGGCCCCTAATAAGATTACCATACGAAACAATTAAAGATAGCAATAACAGACTGTTCCTGTTAAGTTAACGACATTGGGTCCGACCCAGAATTTACCGATCAAGGACATAATTTAGGAGGGAACCATGGAATTCAACATCTTTTATAAAAAGAAAAGCGGCTGGTACATCGGCCATATCCAAGAATATCCGGATTATGAAAGCCAGGGTAAATCCTTGGACGAATTGAGAGAAAATCTAATAGAGATCTATAATGACATTAATAAAGGCTTGGTCCCGGACGCTGAACCTTTCCAGTTAATGGAAGTTGCGGTTTGAAAAGAAAAGAATTGCTCAGAATTATAAGAGAAAACGGCTGTGTGCTTGTGCGGCATGGCGGAAATCACGATTGGTATAGAAATCCTCAGTCCGGCGTAAGTCAGCCCATAGCGAGACATACTGAGATAGAGGATGAACTTGCCAAACGGATAATTAAGAGACTGTCCTAATAACTTCTTTAAGGAGGATTAAGCCATGGCGTTCTCTTTAAAACAAAGGCTTATGGACGATATCCGCGGTCTGCCGGAGGGGAAGATTAAAGAAGTCATCGATTTTGTTTAGTATTTAAAGCACAAAGAAGATGAATGGTTTGTCCGCTATGTAAACCGGAGGGGCGAGGGGGCCAAAGGGGATAAAGAAGCCGGGAATAAGTTAGTCAGTTTGAAGGAGTTGCAGAAAGACTATCATTGGTTCGCGGGAGCGAATATATAAGAAGGCCAAGTACAGTTGGTTTTTATCCGTCATCTGTCATCCGTCATCCGTCATCCGGTCTTTCGTCGTCTGCCATCCGGTCTTAAGTCGTCCGTCATCAGGTCTTATGTCATCCGTCATCCGGTCTTTCGTCGTCCGGTCTTTATCTGTCTTCCGTCATCCGTCATCCGTCATCCGTCATCCGTCGTCCGT
>CAWJJC010000003.1:0-181461 GCA_963843145.1 uncultured delta proteobacterium | reverse complement strand
CTGTCTGAACGTAACGAGGTGTGCCGACATACGTCCTTCTTCTGTGGCTCGGCTTGAATACCGGAATTGCCCCTCTAGGGACTTGCCGCCCTGCCTCAGGGTCTGCGGAGGGCCCAGCAACGCCGCGAAGTCGTTGGGGAATGTGTCTGTGAAGAGGACCTGATTGGTGAACAGGCTAACAAACACGCCGCCGCCTTTGGGAAGGACCTCTCGACGCCAGCTCGTAGTGCAGGGCCAACGCTGCCCTCGCGCCAAACTGCAACAGGAAGTCGTGAGCCCGCTCGCTGAGGTTCAATGGCCTATCGTCTTGGCCGAACGGACTGGGAGGGTGGCTGGCCTCTGCTATCTGCTCAGGGGTTGGCCGCAACTCGGCTAGAAGGCCAGGGAAATTGTTCTCAATGCTGTGAACTACCTCGACCATCTCCTGACGTGTCTCCGGGGTATTGGGGTCGGGATACACTCTGGAGAAGAAACTGGCGACGTGGTCAAGCGGACGGGTGCCGGTGTGGCAGGCCTTACAAGCGAGATAGACCATGTCGCCGTAGCGTTGGCGGTTGTCGAAGATGGCGATGGGCGGCATGTGGTCAACCGATGTGCCGAGCGTTGTTGCTCCGCAGTAGACGCACCAGGGCTGCTCACTCTGCATTCGCTTCAAGCGGTTCTTGGCTTGGCCCATCTTTCGACGCCCATTATAGCGGCCTCGGATACTTCAACCTCGCCAGCGCACTCGGCAACAGTTTACGCCGCGCAGCCGGGCTCCCGTACCTCCCGCCGGTCATCGTCGCGATCTTGTGCCCCATGAGGTCCGCGATCAGGTCCTCGCTCACGTCGTGACCGCGCATGAGTTGCGAGAACGTGTGACGGATGGAATGGAAGGTCTTGTCAGGCCCATGCCCCAGCGACGCCTTGAGCCTCGTGAACCGCTTCCCAGCACGTCCCCTCGGCGGCCCCATTGGTCCCCCTCAAGTCCGTCGAATACCAAGCCGCTCGACCGCTTGCCCATGAGACGCCTTAGGATCGGGGCGGCGGCATTGTGGATTGGCACCTCTCTGTTGCCCGCGTCGGTCTTGGCCCCCTTGATGGCGATCCAGCCGCCGCCAGTCCACGATACGTTGTCGACCCTGAGTGCCGCCAGCTCCTCCCGTCGAGCCCCGGTATACGCGGCAAGGGCGATGAGGTCGGCGAGTTGTTGGTCCTCGGCCCTGAGTGCTGCGGCGTACAGCGCGGACACTTCAGGACCCTTGAAGGCCACACGGCGGGCGCTGGCCCGGTCCTTGCGCCTGTCCTTGAAGCGGAGCCCTGCGAATGGGGCGAGGTCCTCGGAGACTTCCGACCGCGTCTGCAAGTAGGACCAGAAGGACCGTATGCCCGTGACTTCCCGCTGCACCGAGGCGGCGGACACGTCGCCCTTGCGACGCTCGATCCAATCGGCCACGGCGGCCTTGGTCACGTCGCTGGCCAGCGGGAAGGTCCCCACGAAGCGAAGGACGGCGGCTTTATCCATGGCTGCGGTCTTAGGCTCAACCTCGGTCACGCGAACGGCGGCCCAAGGGGTGACAAAGGGGGCGAGGGGCTTCTGGCCGCCCAAGGCAATGTCCACGAAAGCCTTGGCCTTGGGCCCACCTAGCGCCAGCAGGGCGTCACCCTCGGAGCCCTCGTGGAACAGATAGGCGGCCCGCGCCACGGCCTTGAACCCTCCAGGCACGTATTTGTCGGCCGCAGCCTGGACTGCGAAGTCGACCATGTCGCCCGGGCCCATCTCGTCGGGGTCGCTTCCCTTCTGGCGAACCTCTTCGATCATCTTGCGCCAGTGCAGGGCATCTTCGACGACAGCGTCACCTCGACCGCGAGCCTCGCGGACCGTCGAGTGGAAGTCGGAGGCGGCGCGGTGGACGCGAGCTTGGCGGTGCGTAAGTGGTCCGTATTCAGATTTTCCCAGTGCTCCGAGCGGCCCCCAAAGGCCTCGCGCACATCGGCAGGGATACCGAAGCGAGCCCAGTACTTGCGGCGTTGGATGTACAGATAGCGGGTGCCGGTGGGCTTGGCGGTGGACACAGATTAGGCTCGCTGTTTTGGAGTACGTGTTTGGGGTACATCACCCCGCCGCAAAACTCAATAGATCATGTAATATGCGGGCTTTCCGCTTCGCCTTCGCCCGGTCCCGTTGGGGACGCCATCGTCGCGCAACTCCCGACACGAGCCCCGGCGTTGTTAGGATGGACGCTTCCGGGGATGCTCGATAAAATCATCGCGAGCACAAGCAAGGATCGGAGCGCGCGGCCGTCGCCATTCGGGACGATATCGTGCGGGTAACGGGCGGCCGGCCCATGCGCTGGGTCACTGTGCACGACATCGCCCATCGCCT
Source organism: uncultured delta proteobacterium (assembly GCA_963843145.1). Taxonomy (GTDB): domain Bacteria; phylum Desulfobacterota; class RBG-13-43-22; order RBG-13-43-22; family RBG-13-43-22; genus CAVQSS01. The sequence continues at coordinate 179,096 of CAWJJC010000003.1, read as the reverse complement.
CGGCCTTGACGACGATGTCGCCGAAGTCGCCGTGCAGCGCGCGATCGACCGGGGCTGGTTCGTCGGCGATGGCGATCCGCCGCACAGCGTGCGCCTCAGTACTTCCTTCGGGCAGCAATCGTAGTGCTCAGCCGTTGCGGTCGTCGGTCAGCCGGCGCGGCGGCTTCCGCGAGGCGCACCGGCAACAGGAACGTGATCGCCCAGCAGGCGGCGAGCATCGCGGCCGACCCGGCGAGGCAGGCCGACATGCCGCCCACCTGATAGAGCGCGCCGGACAGCAGGATGCCGACCAGGCGGCCGGCGGCGTTCGCGGCGTAGTAGAAGCCGACATCCTCGGCCGCCTTCTCCGAGCCGGCATAGGCCAGGATCAGGTAGGAATGCAGCGAGGAATTGACCGCGAACGGCAGGCCGAACAGCGCCAGGCCGGCGACCACCACGAGGTCGGGCCGCCACAGGTTCGGTCGCGAGCAGCAGCGCCAGAACGAGCGGCACGGCGGTCAGCAGGCCGGCCCACAGCCGCGCATGCGGCACCTCCCGGCTGAGGCCGTCCGGGCTGCGCGCGACGAGCGAGGGGCGCGACCGCCTGGATCGACGCCGTAGCCGATCGTCCAGGCCGCGAGGAAGCCGCCGACCTCGACGAAGCGCCAGCCGGCGGCGTAGAGGAACACCGGCAGGCCGACGACGAACCACACTTCGCGCGCGCCGAACATGAACACGCGCGCCGCCGCCAGCAGATTGACGCCGCGCGACTTGGCGAAGAACTCGCGCATCGTCCTCGACGGCTTCGCCTTGCCGAGCTCGCGCGGCAGGAGCGGCAGCCCGGCCAGCGAAGATGACGCCGATCACCGCCGCCATCAGCCACAGCGCGCGGCCGAAAGCCCACGACGTCGAGCAGCAGGCCGCCGAAGAAGAAGCCGATGCCCTTCATCGCGTTCTTCGAGCCGGTGAAATAGGCGACCCACTTGAAGAGCTGGCCCGGCGCCCTCGGCCGACGTCGCCTTGATCGCCGACTTCGAGGCGGTCTTGGTGAAGTCCTTCGCGAGGCCGGCGATGCCCTGGGCCGCCACCACCCAGGCGACGGACGCCGCGGCGGTCCAGCCCGGATCGAGCGCCGACAGCATGACGAGGCCCGCGACCTGCAGCGCCTGGCCGACCGCCAGCATGCGCGGGATGCCGAAGCGCGTCGCCAGCCAGCCGCCGCCCAGATTGGCGACGATGCCGGCGAATTCGTAGAGCAGGAACAGGAAGGCCAGCGTGAACGGCGAATAGCCGAGCTTGAAGAAATGCAGCAGCACCAGCATGCGCAGCGCGCCGTCGACCAGGGTGAAGCCCCAGTAGGACGCCGTGACGATCAGATAGTGGCGGGTCGCTCGCGTGCCATCACGCCTCCGCCGATCACGAGGTTGGCGAGATCGACCATGCGGCAGGCATAGCCGATCTCGTTGTCGTACCAGGCGTAGACCTTGAGCAGCGTGCCGTCCGTCACCATCGTGCTGGGCCCGTCGACGATCGCGCTGCGCGTATCGTTGCAGTAGTCGACCGAGACCAGCGGCCGCGCCTCGAAGCCCAGGATGCCGGCCAGCGCCCCGCGCGGCGGCGGCGGCGAACAGCCCGTTGACCTCGGCCTCCGTCGTCTTGCGCTTCAGTTCGAACACGCAATCGGTGAGGCTGGCGTTCAGCACCGGCGCGCGCACGGCATGGCCGTTCAGCTTGCCCTTGAGATCGGGATAGATCAGCGCGATGGCCGTGGCGCTGCCGGTGGTGGTCGTGAAAATTTTGGTAATTGGAGGAAGGCGATGATAGCGAAGACCATGGAGGTATTAAGAAATAAAAGATCCGGGGAGAGAATTTATCGTAATTGAATACAACGAAGATACATTCGGCCCTACTGGTCAACCCGGAAGGAGATATCATAACCCTCTCGCTGGACTTGTTTTGCGATCCTACGTTTCAAAATGAAAATGTTTTATTAAGAGAAGGGCGTCTAAATCAGGCCCAATTGTCAAAATTTGACCAATTCAATAAAAGCCTCAGCGCTTCACCCGTGGAAAGGTTATTGGAGGATTTCGAAGAACTATCAATCCATGATCAACTGGTGATTCTTAAAAAAATCAGTACCAACCTTTGCCAAATATAACCATTCAAACCTCGGGGAAGACGAAAAAGAATATGGCCCGGGCGGCCGGGAAAATAGTAAAGTCGAATGGTTTGGCTGGAAGGGGTGTCCTTTATTCCTATGCCGAAAATAAAAGCCAACGGAATTGACCTCCATTATGAAATCCACGGAAAAGGCGAACCGCTGGTCCTGATCATGGGGCTTCGGCGGAACGCCGAGTGGTGGTACTGCCAGATCCCTACGTTGTCGGAACAATTTCAAGTGCCGGTATTCGACAACCGGGGCGCGGGTCGCTCGGACCAGCCGGCCACGGACTATTCCATTCCCCTCTTTGCCGACGACACGGCCGCCTTGATGAAAGGCTTAGGCCTGTCCTCCGCCCATGTGCTCGGTATTTCCATGGGAAGATATATCGCTATGGAATTTGCCTCCAAATTCAATCGGCAGGTGATCGATTTTTTCAAAAAAGAAAATTGATAATTGCCCGCCGAGTTGTTATACTTTCTATCATCCCAATCTTTTTAACCGTCTGGGAAAAGGAGAAATATGGGACCGGCCATCGGGGTGAAAAAAACCGGTTTTTCCTACCGGGATTACCAAACCTGGGATAAGGACCAACGATGGGAAATCTTTAGGGGGGAAGCGTATCTGATGACTCCCGCACCTCCCCGGAGACACCAGGAAATCAGTGTCGAACTGACCCGCCAGTTCTCCAATTTCCTTTTAGGCAAAGCCTGCCGGGTCTATGCCGCGCCTTTTGATATTCGGCTGGGCGATTCAACCGAAAAGGATGAGGATATACTCACGGTCGTTCAGCCTGACATTTCAGTGATTTGCGACCCGGTCCGCTTGGATGAAAGGGGGTGCCTCGGGGCCCCGGATCTGATTATTGAAATCCTCTCCCCGGGCACCAGCCGCCGGGACTGGAAAGATAAATTTTCGTTATACGAGGAATTCGGGGTCCGAGAATATTGGATCGTCGATCCGGCGGCCAAGACCGTGGTGGTATTTATCTTGGGAAATGACGGCCGGTACGGCCGCCCCGAAGTTTACACGGAAGAAGATAGTCTCCCTGTTGGATTATTAGAGGGACTGGTCATCCAGTTGGAGTCGGTCTTTAAGGATTAGATCTTTCGCCACCGGTTCAGCCCATCTCCGGCCCGGTCAGGCCAAAAATCCGCTTCGATATTCCCGCTCGGCTTTCCGGGCCGAAGGCCATCTGCGTCAAATCCCGCTGCTTAACCAACTCCCGTTCGGCCAGCACTTCGGGACTCAGTCCGAAGCCGATATTGAAATCCAGGTAGACCTTTTCGCCGGCCAGTTGTCCCAGCATTCCGTCTAAAAGGACGAGGGCCGTCTCTCGGCCCCGCGCCGCTACCGGACCGATATAGAAGGCCCGGCGGCCCGGCCGGGCCAGGGCAAAGCCCTCCAGTTGACCTTCCGGGGTCATGGCGACCAACGGCGCCACCGGGGAATCGGCTATCAACGAAGCCAGAAGGCAACTTCGATCAGCGCCGAAGGCCAGACGATCGAAGGCGCAAACCGCCGGTCGGAAGACCCCGAAGCCACCTCCGGGCGAGAATTGAAGCAGCCTCCGCCAGTCGCGCTCGGTCTGATTCCACTGGGACTGTTCCGTAAGCCGCAGCGCCGCCGGAAGATGGCCCTCGCCAAGCAGTTCTATTTGAACCGCCTCTCTATTTTTCATCTCACCATTCACTCTTCAGCTTTTAATGCCGCCAGGTCCCCTTCAATGACATTAACCTCTTATTGAGACAACGGGAGGGAACCCGGTTCCTGTGAGAAAGGGTTGATCACCTGCAATTTATCGAATTTTTGGAATTCCTGGAGATCTTCAGTAAGGAGAAAGCGGCATCCGGCTACCCGGGCTGCGGCCACGATTAAGGAATCCCACCAGGAGAGCCGGTATCGATCCTGTCCACAAAAATATTATCGGACATGAAGTTCTTCTCGTCGGGGGTATTTGGCGCCGGGTTTCTTCAGATTTCCCGAAGGCTGGGAGAAATATTTTTCTTTGGCGTTCAGATAATTTTCCTCCTCGACCATTTTCAGGCGAAGCATTTCCCCAATCAGACGGGAAAGGCTGGTATCCTGTTCAGCCGCTCGGACCCGTGCCCAGCGGGCCACTTTTTCATCCAGCGCGATAGTGACATTTTTCATAACACTATTTTATTAATTCACGATTTTCGTGTCAATTAGTATTATTTCCATCTTCCCCTTAGGTCTATGATTCTACCAGGCCGTTTTTACAGGGGCCTCTTTTTGAATTTTCTTATCTTTGGTGAGCAAGACCAGATCTAAAGCCAGGGCAGTGGCAACAATAATTCGGTCTACCGGATCGATCAGTGATTTCAGGGGCAGGCGGACCGCTTTAAGGGCGATGGCATTGGTGACTGGGACAAATTGGATAAAAGACAGGGCTTCAGAGGCTCGGATCCAGTCCCCTAACTCCATGGCCAACTGCAACCGACCTTTCGCGACCAGCATGGCCACTTCCCAGACGCTCATGGAGGAAATATAGATTTTTTTTCCACCACGGCCTTGTCTATCAAAATCCTGGCCCCCGAAGAAAGCAAATCAGGGTTGCTCACCCACCAGATCCAGACGTGCGTGTCTAGAACGATCATTTGAGATGCTCCCAATCTTCCAGCCCGACCGGCTCCAAGGGGTTTTCGTATTTAATCACCGAATCCCGCAAGCTCCCCAGTCCTTTAAAAACTTGCTGGGAATAAGGCAAAATCTTGAGTACTGGTTTGCCTCGATCCGTAATAATCAGGGGTTCCCCACTTTTTTCCACCAGGCGGAAGTATTCCAGCGCCTGGGGTTTAAATTTAGATTTGGAAACCGTTTGTTCCATGGTCATCCTCCTGATATGAACCTTTTCAATAATAACCATAGTCATGGTACTATAGTCATATATTCTTGTCAACGAATAGAAAACGTAGGAATCAGTCGGGACGGGATTTCTTCTTCTAAAACGGCCAGGACCAGGGACAGGGATGTCCCCAGACAAAGCCGAAGTGACCAACAGCCAGGGGGCCGTCTGCCAGGTGCCGGTGGCGGACACCATCCAGGCCAGCAGCGGCGGCCCAATAACCTGACCCAACTGGGAACCCTGGACGATCAAACCGTTGGTGGTGGCCACCAGCTTAAGGCTGGGGGCAAAAACCGGGGCACCCCCGAAGAGCGCGGCCGGGATCATCCCCCCCACTCCGCTGAAAATCAGACAGGACAAGTACTGGAGTGCGAAGGAAGCTCCGGAATTAAATATAAACAAGCTGCACGCCGCCATGACCAGACTGGAAAAGGCGATGATCCGCCAACGCGGCAGGCCCCTTTGCAGGAGCCAGCCCCCCGTAAGATTCCCGGGAATATTCACGGCCACCATAATCGCCGTCAGTAAAGAGGAGGACCCAGCCTGGAACCCGCGGTTCTCCATCAGCAACGTGGGGAAGAAGCCCATGACCGTTACCCACTCCAGGGCATAAGTGGAAAAAATCAGGGCCAGCACAATCGGGCCGGGGGCCGAGGCTGTTTTAACAACATCCTCCAGGATGAGCCTCCAGCCGGCCTTCGGACCTTTGGCGTTCCGGCTCAAGCCCCGCGTCCGGATAGACAGCACCAGGGCGTAAGCCAAAAGGATCAACGCATTGGCCCGCCAGAGCCCCCGCCACCCGGAAAAACCGAGGACTAAAGGGGACCCGAACATGATCAGGGTCATTCCGATGGGTACGAAGGCGCTCCAGAAGCCCAAGGCCAACCGGATTTGATCCGACCGGACGATCTTAAAAATCAAGGCCGGGGCCGCTGTGGCGATGATCAAAAACCCGAGCCCCTCCAGGACGCGGGTCCCCAGCAACACAGCCGGACTTCCCGCCCAGGCGCCGACCAGGCTGCCACCCGCCTGGATCACCAGACCCCAGACCAGCAGCCGGCGGTGCCCCAGACGATCGGCCAGGGCCCCGGCCACCGGGCCGAGGAACAGCCCGGTGAGGTTAAAAATGGCGAGGACCCAACTGACCAGAAACAGGCTCATCTGCAGGTCGGCCCGGATCCCCGGCAAAACCGGCGGTACCTTGCCGATCTGAAAGGAGGCGACCACCCCGGCCCCAACCAGCAGAAAGACCTTTCCCCAGGGGGTCTCCCCGGGATTTTTTCTTCCGGCATGGTTTTCAGATTTTCTTGAAATCTCCATTTGTTTTTGAAATATTTTTAGTCTGGAAGGCTCCTCCCGCCTAATAAGGGCCAACCCGATCCGTGATTATTAAAGATATTTCATCCTTCCTCAAGGTTTTTCTTGAAATAATATTAATTTCCATTGAGAAAAATAAAGTAATCAGATATATTCTGATTATCTGAATAGGAGGAATAGTAAATGGAAGAATATGGAACCTTACCTAAGCTCATCCGAATGCGATCGCGAGGGCAAATTACCATACCGCAAGAGCTGCGAGTAGCCTTGAAGATAGATGAAACAACGGGCCTGAATGTTTTGCGGGTGGGAAAGGTATTGATTATGACCCCCCGACGCCTGGAACGGGCTTTTCTGGCCAGGGAGATGGAAAAAGAGTTGGAAAAGGAAGGGTTATCTCTAGAAGATTTAATTGCCGATCTGAAAACTCAGCGGAAACGATATGCCTCAGAGGCACTTCCCCGGGAATAAGGTATTTATTGATACCAGTGTTCTAATTGCCGGTTTGGCCTCGGTTACCGGTGCGTCAGCCTCCGTTCTGGACCTTGGCGAAGCGGGGATAATTAAATTGGTTATCAGTCGGCAAGTATTGGTCGAGGCTGATCGAAACGTGACGGCAAAGCTTCCTAAAATGGTGGATCGATTTCGTCGTTTTTTGCGACAGCTCTCCCCTATAATTGTAGACGACCCTTCCCCGGCGGAAATCCAAGCGGCCGCCTTGGTGATCCATGTAAAAGATGCTCCCATCCTGGCCGCTGCGAAAAAAGCACAAGTGGACTTTTTAATTACACTGGACAAAAAACATTTCTTCTCTGGAAAAACCGGCAAACGAGGTCAGTTCAAAATAGTTACTCCCGGAGAATTCCTGCAAAATTTCGAACGGATTTATCTGGAACCGCGCGAAGGAATCTGAAAAAAAATCCGGCCGACAGGAGATTGATCAACATCGGCTGCCGGCCGGGAGGAGGGAGGGGAGGCCTAGGAGAAATAGCGTTTCAGCAGTCCTTCCAGTGCCCGGGCGTGGCGTCCTTCGTCCCGGGCGGATTCATCGAAGAAGTCGTGGGCCGGGTCGCAATTGCATTCCTTGGAACGCAGGGCGGCCTCCCGCTTGCCCTTGTTGGCCATCCGTTCGCCCTTCAGCATCCGCTCCATGTTTTCCTTGGTGCTGGTGCTGACCAGACCGTTCAACTCGGCAAACTGGGCGGCGTGGTTGGCCTCGTCCCAGGCAATATCCTTCAATGACCGGGAGACTTCCGGGAACCCTTCCCGTTCGGCCACCCGGGCCATGGCCAAATAGAGACCCACTTCGGCGGTCTCACCACGGAAATTGTCCATCACATCCTTTTCCACGGGGGTGTCTTTGGTCACTCCCACCAGGTTCTCAATGACTAATTCACTCATGGCTTTCTCCTTTTCTTTTTTATTCGGGATAAGTTTTTTTGTAAATTAAATCAAATTAAGCCATCATTAACACTTAATAATTAACAATTGATTATTAATTATTAACCCTTGTTTATTATCAACCATAAGACCTAGTACACCTCCTCCTTCAAATGCTCCGCGGTAATCTTATAGAAAAAAGCCCGATACACCAGGGACTGGTAAATAATCACAATGGGGACAAAAACCAGGGCCACTCCGAGCATGATTTTCAGCGTCAAGGCCGAGGAAGCGGAGTTGCTGACGGTCAAGGACCAAGCCGAATTCAGACTGGAAGGAATCAGGTTGGGATATAGTCCGACGACCCCGAATAAGGTGGCCAGGGCAATGGTTCCGGCTGAAAAGACCCAGGCCCCGCCCCAGGATTTTCCGGCCATCTTAAGCCGGGTCAGCAGCAGGCAGACCACAGCCAGGACCGGCAGGATCAATAGAACCGGGTTATGGAAATAATTATTCCAGAGCCCGGTATAGCCGTAGGTGGCCGCCAGGAACAAAACGGCCAGGACCAGGACCGGGATCCAGAGCCCGGTGGCCAGCCCGCCCGCCCTTCGGGACAGGTCCCCTTCGGTCCGCAGGGCCAGCCAAAGGGCGCCGTGTTGCAGGAAAAGGGACAGGAAAAGGAGTCCACCCAACAAACCGTAGGGGTTCAACAGGTCGAATAGCCCGCCCTGGTTGATCCCCTCGGCATTGAGCGGAAGACCCATAAAAAGATTGGCGAAGGCCACCCCGAAAAGCAGGGCCGGCAGAAAGCTGCCGATAAAGAAGCCCCAGTCCCAGAACCGCCGCCAGCCGGGAGACGCCACCAGGCCCCGGAACTCCACGGAAACCCCTCGGACGATCAGGGCGAAAAGGACCAGCATGAGGGCTGAATAGAGGGAAGAAAACATGACGGCATAGGTGGTCGGAAAAGCCGCAAAAGTTACCCCGCCGGCGGTGATCAGCCAGACCTCGTTGCCGCTCCACACGGGCCCTAGCGCGTGATAGACGGCCTTTTTCTCCATTTCATTCCGAGCCAGAAAGGGGCTCAGGGCACCCAACCCCAGATCAAACCCATCCAAAATAAAATAGACCGCCCACAGGATTCCCCAGAGTAAAAACCAGATAGTCGCTAACATAAAGATCCCCTCCTTCCCTTTAAGAACGTGCCGTCTCCGGCCCGTTGATCACGGTCCGGCGCAGCAAATAGAGATAAAACAAGGCGATAGTACCGTAAACCACGATGAAGGCAGCCAGGGAAATCCCCACCTGGGAAGCGGACACCGGCGAAGCGGCCTGGGACGTTTTCAACATCCCATAAACAATCCAGGGTTGCCGGCCCACCTCCGTGACGGCCCATCCCGCTTGATTGGCGATATACGGCAATGGGATGGCGTAGAGCATGATCTTTAAATACCAGGGAGCTTCCAGCAATCGGTTGCGGAGGAACCAGCCGATGATCATCAGCAGTATGAAGAGAAATCCCAACCCGACCATGATCTTGAAGGCCGTAAAGACCAGCAGGACCGGCGGACGCTCCTCCTTGGGCCAGGCCTTTAAGCCCTTCACTTCAGCCGAGGTAGAGTGGTAGGCCATAAAACTGAGCAGTCCCGGGAGGGGCCCGATTTGCACGGCATTCCGTTCGTTATCCGGATCCGGTATGGCCAGCAGGTAAATCGGAGCGTTTTTCTGGGTTTCCCAGTTGGCTTCCATGGCCGCCAGTTTGGTCGGTTGGGTGGCGGCTACTTCACCCCCGTTATAATGACCGTGGATCACCGCCACCAGGCTGAAGATCACGCCGAAGGTCAGGGCGAGTTTGAAGGACCGGGTGAACAGGGAAACCTCTTTCTTGCGCAGCAGGAACCAGGCGCTGATGCCCATCATGAAAAAGGCCGACAGGATATAGGCGCCGGACAGGGTATGCAGAATAGTGTGCCAGGCAAAGGGCTGGGTAACCACAGCCATGAAATCGGTCAGTTCGGCCCGGCCGTTGCGGATGGCATACCCCACCGGGTGCTGCATCCAGGCGTTGGCGATCAGGATCCAGAAGGCGGACACATTAGAGGCGCCGGCTACCAGCCAAATGGCCACCGCGTGGGTTTTCGGCGTGAACCGTTTCCAGCCATAAATCCAGACGCCGATAAAGGTCGACTCCAGGAAGAAGGCCACCGAGGCCTCGATGGCCAGCAGGGACCCGAAAATGTCCCCCACGTAGGTCGAGTACCGTGACCAGTTGGTGCCGAACTGGAATTCGAGCGTGATCCCGGTCACCACCCCGACCGCGAAATTGATCAGAAAGATTTTTCCCCAGAACCGGGCCGCCCGGTACAGCTCCTGGTCCCCGGTTCGGGCATAGCGGGTTTCCAGGATGGCGATGAGGATGGATAGTCCCAGGGTCAGCGGGACGAATAAAAAGTGGAAGAAAGTGGCGGCGGCAAACTGCAATCGTGACAAAAAGACGGCATCCATAGAAATACCCCCTTTCAAGGTAAGACCGGATACCCCGGTCTTTCGATGGGACAAATGCAAGCACCGTTCCAAACCCGATATATTTTAATTTTTAAAATGAAATCAATATATTGAATAATATATCTTCGTGCAGGGGAAAGGCGCTTATTGTCTCACTTCATATGGATACTCCCGATCGACTACCCCCTCTTTTCTATTCAACTTATCGTTTTAATAATAAATTTACTTACCAGAGGTTGTATCAATATTATTTCGAGACAAATGTGTATCATGAGACATCAGGGTTGTCTTTCAAAAAGCGGTACAGGGTGGCCCGGCCTACCCCCAGGTGTCGCGCCGCCAGGCTGCGGTTGCCCGCGGAAAGGCTCAGGGCTTCGCGCACCATCGAGGCATTCAAGGCCATCGGCCTCCCTTTTGCGGTTATTTTTTCCTCTTTATCCTGTTGCACTTCGGGCGGCAGGTCTTGGGGGAGGATCACCTGGCCCTTGCTGCGGATCAGGGCATATTCCAGGGCGTTATGCAGTTCACGAACATTTCCCGGCCAGGGATAATTCAGCAACAAGTGATGGGTATCCGGATGGAGCTGTACCGTTTTTTTGCCTTGCCGCGTAAACAGGCTCAGGAAATGGTCGATCAGCAGGGGGATATCGGAAACCCTCTGCCGTAGACTGGGGACCTGAACCGGAATGACATTGAGGCGGTAGAATAAATCCTGACGGAAAGTACCCCGCTGAACCATCTCCTTCAAATCCCGGTTGGTGGCGCTGATCACCCGGACATCCACCCGGATGGTCTTTTCGCTGCCCACCGGCTCAAAACAGCCTTCCTGCAACACCCGCAGGAGCTTCACCTGCAACCCGGCCGGGAGCTCGGCCACTTCATCCAGGAAAAGAGTCCCCTGGTTGGCCAATTCGAAGCGTCCCTTCCGGTTATGTATCGCTCCGGTAAAGGCCCCTTTAACGTGACCGAAAAGCTCACTCTCTAAAACCCCCTCGGGCAGCGCCCCACAATTGATGGGGACAAAGGGCCCGTCCCCCCGCCAGCTTTCCCGGTGAATGGCCGTAGCCACCAGTTCCTTGCCGGTTCCCGTTTCACCGGTAATACAGACGCTCACCTCGCTGTGGGCCAGGTCTCGGATCAACTGAAAAATTTCCCTCATGCTGGAGTGGGCGCCCACCAGGCCGGCAAAACTATTGGCCTGAGATTGGGCGCTGCGTTTGTCCAGAATGTCCGTCACATCCCGGAAGGAGGCCAGGACCCCGATCAACCGCCCTTCGCTGTTTTTCATGCCCACCACGGTCATCTCCAAGCGGTGGCTAATCCCTTTCCGATCCAGAATCTGCAGAGAATATTCTTTTTTTTCCAGATCCTGGTGAACCTGCTGACCGCAAAAAAGACAAAGCTCCCCGCAAAATGGGACTCCGAAGACTTGATGACAATCCCGGCCCAGTACCTCCTCCCGGAAATACCCGGTGACCGCCTCGGCCGCCCGGTTGAAGTAAAGAACCCTGCGATCCAGATCGTGGGCAATAATCCCTTCCCCCAAGCTGTCGAGAATATCGGAAAGGTTATGGACCTGGTCCCAGACCCCTTTCCCTTCTCCCTCGGGGATTATTCGGGACAACGCTGGCGGTGATCCCGGGAAATCCCTCTTTCTACTGATTAAATCGCTGCCGTTTTTTTTCATGGAAGGATTCGTTTCGCTTTGTTAATAATAAGCGCATGACCGCCTTGATTATTTCCATTGGTCTGGGGTACCTGTTCGGAAATATCCAGACCGCCTACTTCTTGGGGAAATGGACCAGCAAAATCGATATTCGGGACTATGGCACCACCAACGCCGGGGCTTCCAATGTTACCATAACGCTGGGTTTAGGGTATGGAATAGTTACTTTCTTGGTCGATGCGGCTAAAGGTTTTTTGGCGGTTTTCCTGGTCAGGTATTATTGGACCACTGAGCCGACGATGGCCCTATTAGCCGGCATTTTCGCCATCCTGGGACATATTTACCCATTTTTTCTGGGGTTTCGAGGGGGAAAAGGGGTGGCCACACTGTACGGTGTGCTGCTGGCGGCCGATTGGCGGGTCGGCCTGCTCGCCTTCGGGATTCAATCCGTGATCACCCTGATCAGCAATTATGTGGCCGTCGGTTCCATCGCCGTCTTTATTCTCCTGCCTTTTATTGCCTACCATTTCGATCCCTCCCTGATCCGACTGGGTCTGACCGTGGCTATTATGTCCCTCTTATTTTTTCAGCATCTGCCCAACCTCCGAAAAATTTATTCCGGATCCGAAAGGGGTTTTTGGGAAGTGCTCTTAAAGAAAAAGGCATTATAAATTTTTTCAGCCATTGTTGGAGACAAATTCTCAGAACAATGGCTGAAAAAATTTATCGGCGCAGGGCGATCATCAACCCATCCCTTTCCGGGGAGTGTCCGGGAAGAAAGGCCAGCCAGGGGATGGCCAGCCAGTCGGGATCGGAGAATATTTTCCGGTTAAAAGGTTCGGCCCCCTGAAAACCCACGTTGTCGACCAGCAAAAGCCCCCCGGACCGAAGCAGGCGCTGACAAGAAAAAAGGGCCGGCAGGTAGTATTCCTTGTCCAGATCCATGAAAATCAGGTCGTACGATCCTTCCATGGAATCCATCAGCTCCAGGGCACTACCCATCCGCACTTCCGCGAGGGGCGATAATTCGGCCCGCTGCAGGTTAGCCCTGGCCCGCTCGGCCATCCCGGGATCCCATTCCAGAGTGACCAGCCGACCTCCGGTCTCCCGGCAGGCCCGCCCCAGAAAAATGGCCGAATAACCGCTGGCGGTACCCAATTCCAACACCCTCCGGGCATTGGCGCCTCGAGCCAATAAGTAAAGCAAGTACCCCACCACGGGCCCCACGATCGGGATGCCTTCCTCTCGGGCTTCTTGTTCCAGTCCCAGCAGCAGCTCATCCCGACCCGGCACCAGGTTCCCAAAATATCCTTCCAGATCCTCAATCATCTTCGCCATGCGAATCTCGTCCCCTTCTCCTCAATCATCCCTTAGCTACCGGGGAATGATGGAATATTGGAATAATGAAAACCCCATAAGCCATGTCTTTCCCCATCAATCCAATATTCCATTTTTCCATTATTCCCCGAACCTTCCCGCTTCCCTCTTTCATTTCTCTCCTCTCTCCTCCCCCTTCTTTGTTCTTTTGCTTCCTTCTTCCATCTTCCCTCTTCTATCTTTTCCCCCTCTCACCCAATGGCCACGCTGACGTCGTCCAACAGCAGGGCCGGATAATACCCCTCCGACGCCGGATAGACCCGGTCCTCCAAGTCCACTACGTTTTGCAGCGCTTCGTAAATGTTCCCGGCCACCATGGTCTCTTCCAGGACGCCCCGAATTTCCCCGGCTTCCACGTAGATGCCGGGGGCCAGGCCGAAGGAAAAGTCTCCGTTGGGAATATTGCCGCTGTGTGCCCCCAGGGCCCCGGCCACCAGGACTCCCCGGTCAATGGACCGCAGCAGTTCAGCGAAGCTCCGCCGGCCCGGTTCCAGGACCAGATATTCCAGGGCCGGCCGGGGCCTGGTGGCGATGGCCTCTCCGCCCCAGGGGGCCGTCCGATACCCGTGCCCGGATGGCCGGACCCCCATTTTTTCCGCATAAGTCAGGTCAAAATAATAGTTGCGCAGGACCCCCTTTTCGATAACCGGATAACGGGCGCAGGGGGTGCCCTCGTCGTCAAATCCACGGGCGTTGGGACGCGTGCTCTCCTGGGGATCGTCGACCAGGGTCAGGCAGTCGGCGAAGATCTTCTCGTCGATCCGGTCCTTCAGCGGTGAAATGTTTTCAAAGATGTTCTTCCCGCCGGCGGCGCTTTGAATCCGCCAGATGAGGGGATAGATCGTTTCCGGGAGGAACAGGCATTGCATACGGCCCCCAGACGGACGCACCTTTCTGCGGGAGCGGTTATACAGGCTCAGGATGAACTGGGGTAGGGCTTCCGGGACCGGCTCAAATTTTTTAGCCGTCCAGCTTCGTTCCACGGCATTGTACGAACCCGGATACATCAGGGAAAGGTGTATACCGTAATTGGAGGTCCGCCAATCCAGATCGCTCCCGCGGCTGTTGATCAGCCGAACCCGGGTCACGGACCGGTAGACCACCAGGTTCACCTGACCGTCGGCCCTTTCTCCCAAATAGGCGGCCAGACGCTGCCCCTCTTCAACCATCCCGGTATTCGTCAGGTTTTCGATGGCCGGATCATAGGCCCGACCGTCCGGCGGAGTAAACCGCTCCGGCAAGGCGTAACGGGCCTCCACCCCGGCCGGCAGCGTGGCCAGGGCATTTTGAACGAGTTCTTCCGGACGGCGCAGGTTACGGGTGTAGGCAAATCCCAGTTGATCATCCTGGATCAGGCGCAGACTGACCCCGCTCTGGTCCCGGCTTTCGAAGTTTTTCAGCAGACCGTTTTCGAAAGAGACGCGGTCCGACCTTTGTTCCTGAAAAAAGACCTCGCTTTGGTCGCTGACCCGGCGGGCCTGTTCGAGCAGTTGTTCCATCAGCGGCCTCCGATCACCATGTGTTCCATCAGGACATGAGGCCCCCCGTGGCAGGAGCGCACATTCAACTGGCCTTTGCCGCAGCCACCGGTCCGGCTCAGGGTCAGGTCATTACCCGCCCAGCGTATCCGCTGCAGGGTCTGGTAGAGGTTCCCGGAGATATTGATGTCCCGCACCATTTCCCGCATCCGGCCGCCCCGGACCCGATACCCGTATTCGGCCCCGAAGGTGAAATTTTCGCCGCTGGTCTGTCCGCCCAGGGCATTGAGCAGGTACAGGCCGTCCCCCAGGTCGACGAGCAGTTCCTGAAAGGACTTTTTCCCCGGCTCCAGGTAGATGGTCCCCATGCGGATGATAGGCGAATACCGGTAATCTTCGGCCACACAGTGGCCGCTCACCGGCTCCCCGAAGGCCGCCGCGGTCCGTCGGGAATGCAGGCGGCCGACCAATACCCCCTGGCGCAAAAGGGGGGTAGGCCGGACGGCCACCCCTTCGTCATCGTAGCGGTAATACCCCAACTGCCCGTGCGGGGTCGGGTCGTCAGTGATGCTGACCTGTTCGCTGCCCAGCGCGGCCCCCATGGTCAAACGCTCCCGCATGCTGGGGGCGTCCTCGATCAGATCGGCCTCCGAGAAATGACCGAAGGCCTCGTGGGTAAAGACGCCGGTCAGGTCGGGATTGAGGATCACGTTGTAGGTGCCGGCTTCCAGCGGGGCCGCCTTCAGCAAATCCAGGGCGATCTTGGTTTTTTCCTCGAATTCCCCCTCCTGGTTGCGCAGCCGGGCAAATCCGTCGCTGCCCCCGCCGCCGACCCGTACCGTCTGGGTCAAAGCCCCTTCACGGCTGCTTATGGTACCGCCCAGCCGGGTGGTGATCAGGTCCTCCCGGATGCGGGACCCTTCCGAGCTGATAAAATATTTTCCCCGGATGATCTCGGCATACTGGGTCTGGGTGGTGGCTATCCCGGTCGATCGGTAGGGAAGTTCATTGTAATGACGGGTCAGATCCAGCTTTTCTTCGAAGGGGACCCGGCGGGGGTCTTCTTGGAGAGATGGAGAAAAAGTGTCTTCCAGGGCCGGAACCGGCGCCAGGGAAACCGGTTGGGACAGATGGCGGGCCAGAAGCCCGGCATTCTCCAGGGCCGTGCGGATGGCCCACTCGGCCTGGTCCTCCCGGGTGAAGGTCACCGAGGAAAACCCGCCCCCTTTCAGGACCCGCAGGACGAACCCGTCGGTGGTGTTGGTGCCGACCTGGGTCAGCTCCCGGCCGTTGAAAGTGATGCTCGTTTCACTTTTTATTTCATAGCGGAGATCGGCATATTCGGCCTGGATCCGGGAAAGCATGGCTGTGAGTTGGGGGAACATGGGAACCTCGAGTGGAAAATGAATGCAAAATACGAATTTTAAAAGCACCCATAGGTTGTTAGGGTTTGTTTTTCGTAGGAGCGGTCATTGATCCCTTGGGGGCCATACCGGTTTTTCTGTTACTCACTCCCGACAAATCACCGGGCGAAAGAAGACGAATCGCCTTGAAGGCCGGGGTCACCGTTTTTGCGATCCTGTCCATTGGCCAAAATCCTAAATCAATCGGAAACATCCTCAAAGATCCCATGCCTGCCTGCTCCTTGTCTGAAACGCTCAGCCCCCTTCCCGGTCTCCCCGCTTTGAATAGTCTCCAGGCCCAATCGAAATTCATTTTTCAGAGCCTTTTCCCAAGTCAGGTCAAATTGTTCGTAGGCCGACCGTCGGTCGCTGAGCAGGCAGCGCTGGGGGAAGCGGGCGATCTCCTCGGCCAGGGATTCGGCAGCCTGGCGAGCCGTTCCGGTTTCCACGACGCGGTTGGCCAAGCCGATCCGCAAGGCCTCTTCGGCCCCGACCGGACGGCCGGTAAGGATCAGGTCCAGTGCTCGGGACAACCCGATCAAACGGGGCAGACGGATCGTGCCGCCGTCAATGAGCGGGACCCCCCAGCGACGGCAAAAGACTCCCAGGACGGCATCTCGCTCGACCACCCGGAGGTCACACCACAGGGATAGTTCGAGTCCCCCGGCGACGGCATACCCGGCCACGGCCGCGATCACCGGCTTGGACAGAGACATCCGGGAGGGACCCAGGGGGCCGTCGCCGTCTTCTTCGAAACGATTGGCCCGGCCTTGGCTGATGGCCTTCAGGTCGGCCCCGGCGCAAAAACAGCCCCCGGCACCCGTCAGGACCGCCACCCGGGCACCTCCATCCAGCTCAAAGATCTGAAAGGCCTCCACCAGGGCCTCCGCTGTGGGCCGATCAACGGCGTTGCGCACCTCCGGCCGGTTCAGAATAATCGTCGTAATCGGCCCGTTTTTTTCAATACGTACCCTTTCCATGCTCTAAAAATAGCCTCTCCCCTCTCTTCTCCAACAGGTCCTGTTTTTCTCTTTCTGTTTCTCGGAGGACTTTCTTCAGCACCGCGGGATCGTAATAGAAGACCCCTTGATCGTTCAAAAAGATGCGCATCCGCGCGGAGTCCAATTCAAATTGATAGGACATGATCGTGCCGGTAAATTGGCGAAAAAGTCTTCCCTCCGGGTACAGAGTCTTGAGACGCTGCGCGGCTTCGGGCAAAGTCAAAGGCGCATAGTCTCTAAATAGAAGGACCCGTCCGAAAAACTTTCCTTCCCAGAGGTAGCCGAACAGACGGCCCAGGCTGGAAGGTCCGGCGCCCTTAGGGATTTCCACCAGGGCCACCAGATCCCCCTTAGGAATTTTAACCGACTGGCGAGGCTGAATCTGGAGGTCGATCTCGAACCTTTGTAGATCCGTCTTCAATTCCCCGCGGGGGTTGACCTTTTCCTGGTACAAACGATTCAACTCCTCCAGGTTTAGCCCCCAGCGCAAGGGTAACAGACTCAGGTCTTCACCAAATCCCATCGCAGGGAAAAGGAGTAGGCCGACAACGATGCAAACCTGGCAGAGATTCCAGGAACGACTTTCTACCCGTCCAAAAACCGCATTTTCCCGGCCACCGAATAGCATGAATCGCCTTTCAAAATACCACTAGTTGGAGTTTAGGGGGTCCTAAAAGAGTCACGGGTTTCTTCTTGATATTTGGATTCCTTTTCCCCCAAGGCCTTCTGTTCTTCACGGACTACCGTATTTAAGGTCAAGGGATCAAAATAATAGACCCCCTCCTCATTGGTGAAGACATAAAGGTCCTTCCCCCGGTACTCAAAATAGCTGAAGGTCTTCGCGCCGCTTAAGGTGCGAACAACTTTCCCCTCGGGAAATTTTTCCTTTAATTTCCGGATGATCTCCTGGAGAGATGACCAAGGGGTTTGTTTAAATGATTCCACCCGACCAAAGAATCGGCCCTCGTACGCATAACCGAAAATCCGACCCAGGCTTTCCGGAGCGGCGGATTTTTTTACCTCAACCAGGGCCGTTATCCGCCCCCCGGAGATTTTAAGGGATTTCAAGGGGGTATAAGGCAAAACCATACTTGAACGGCTGGGATCTTCCCGTAAAATGACATCAGTCGATCCCTCCTTCGATAGGGCCTGGGTCAAGTCCCCGAGGGTCATACCCCAATGGAGAGGTTCAATCCCGGCAGCCTCCCCGGTCTTTATCCAGAGGCAAGAGATCAAGTAAAGGAAAGTAAGCAGCCATAATCTTGATCGAATCTTTTTCATGTTTATCCCTTTAAATATAAGAATAACTTTTAACTACCTTTTCATGCTTCGGGGGTGCCAACTATAGAGTACGTTTTTCTTCGGCCGACCTCAATAAAAAAATAAAGGCAGGCGGTCCGCCAGCAGGTACCCCAAAGGGGTAGGGATCAGCCGTTTTTTATGCCGATTTAATTTTTTGGAAGCCTCCAGCTCGGACAGTACGGTCCGGCCGGCCGGGTTTAATCGCAGTTGGTCCACCGCTACCCCTTCCCGGTTTCGGAAGCCCAATAGTAACGATTCCAGGCGCATTTGATCGGGAGATAAAACCTCTTCACCACCAACCGGCTTTTGTCCTCCCCGGAGCCGGTCCAGGTATTCCTCCAAGGAAGCCGGGTTCCACCATCGCCGCTGGTTGAGGAATGAATGGGCGGAAGGTCCCAGACCCAAATAAGGGACCTGTTGCCAATATTTCCGGTTGTGCCGGGAGATTCGATTTTCACCCCGGGCGAAGTTCGAAACTTCATAGTGGAGGTACCCCCGGCTTTCAAGGATTCGGGAGGCTTCCAGGTACGATTGGACAAATTCCTCTTCCTCCCACAAGCGGAGCCGGCCCTGGGTTACTTCGTTCCCGAAGGGAGTCCCCTCTTCCGGGGTCAACTGGTAGGCGGAGAGGTGTTCCGGCTGAAAAGAAAGGGCCGAAGTCAACGCATCCTGCCACCGGCTCCCTGTTTGTCCTGGAATCCCAAAAATCAAATCTATCCCCAAATTGTCAAAACCGGCCGACCGGGCGGCCTCGATCGCCCGGACGGCGTCCGGAACCCCGTGTCGGCGGCCCAGAAAGGTCAGCTCTTCATCGGAGAAGGACTGTACGCCCAGGCTGAGACGGTTGATGCCGGTTTTTCGGAAATCCCGGGTTGTTTCCCGATCCAGGTCCCCCGGGTTGGCCTCCAGGGTAATCTCACAATCCTCGGAAAGGCAAAACCGGTTTCGAAAGAACTCCAGCAAATCGCCCAGGGCGGGTGGAGAAAGCAGAGAAGGGGTTCCGCCGCCGAAATAGACGGTATCAAAGGAAGTGAAAAGGCTTCGATAAAGAAGCGCCTCCTTTTTAACCGCCTCCAGCCAGTCCGGTATCAGGTCCAAGGAGGTTGTGGAATAAAAATGGCAATAAGGGCATTTGCTTCGGCAAAACGGAACATGAATATATAAACCGACGGCGGTTTCCCGAAGGGGGGCCATTAGGAAATCCTTATTTCTGGTAAAACCTGGGAACCAATAGAATCAATACCGTATAGATTTCCAGTCTCCCCAGCAACATGTCCAGAGACAAAACCCATTTGGCCAGAGAGGGCAGTCCGGCGTAATTGTCCATGGGCCCCACCGCTCCGATACCCGGGCCTACGTTACCGATGCAGGCCAAGGCCGAGGTAAAGGCGGTAACCACATCCACTCCCGCGGCGGCCACGAAAAACGTGGAACCCACCAGGAGAAACAGGTAGAGAACGAAGAAACCGATAATCCCGTCCAGCACACCGGTGGATAAGGCCTCACCGCCCAATTTAAGACGAAAGACGGCCCGGGGGTGGATCAATCTCAGGAGTTCATTGTACGACTGTTTCAACAGGACCAGAACGCGCATGCATTTCACCCCTCCGCCGGTGGAACCGACTGACCCGCCGACCAGCATCAAGAGCAACAGCAGGCATTGCGGCAACGCCGGCCAGAGCTCATAGTCTGCCGTGGAATAGCCGGTGGTGGTCATGATCGAAGCGGTCTGGAAAGAGGCGTATCGAAAGGCCTGCCCGAGAGAGTGGTAATTTTTTCCATAGGTGTAAACGGTGATGGCTGCCGTGAAGAACCCCAGAAGGCCCAGGAAGAAACGGGCCTCGCGATCCCGCCAGAGGGCCAAAGGCTTTCCGCGAAAAAGTTGGAAATGCAGCGAGAAATTAATTCCGCCGATGATCATAAAAATGGTAATGACGGTATCGATGTAAAGGCTCTTGTAGTGGGCGATCGAGGCGTTTTTGGTGGAAAATCCGCCGGTGGCGATGGTCCCGAAGGTGTGGCAGAGGGAATCAAAAAAAGACATCCCTCCGCCGAACAAAAGCAACACTTCGATCACCGTGAACAAGCAGTAGACTTTCCACAAAATCTTGGCCGTGTCTTTCACCCGGGGTTTGAGCTTGTCCATCACCGGCCCCGGAACTTCCGCCTTATAGAGCTGCATCCCCCCGACCCCCAAAAAGGGTAGAATAGCCAGCCCCAGAAGCACAATCCCCATCCCTCCCAACCAATGGGTCAGGCTGCGCCAAAAAAGCAAACCAGGGGCCACAATCTCCACATCCTTGATGACCGAGGCCCCGGTGGTCGTGAAACCGGAAACGGTTTCAAAGATGCAATCCACCGGTGTCTGAAGCACATGTCCCAGATAAAAGGGCAGTCCTCCGAAGAGGGTGGCGGCCACCCAGCAGAGGGTGGTAATGGCCATGCCTTCGCGATGGTTAATCGCCTTCTGGGAATTGGACTGCCGAAAGGCGAGATAAAGGGCCAACCCCACCCCGACGGTTAAACCCGTGGATTCCAGCAGCGGCCAGAAACCCGAATCCCGGTAATAGATGGAAAAGCCCAAGGCTAGGGCCATGCATAGTCCGATGCACACCAGCAGCCCCCCCAGGGTATTCAAGATAAACTTCCAGCGCATGACTACCAGGTTCCCCGGTGGGCCAGGATTTGTTCCACGCGGGTGATGCTTTCTCGCGTGGAAAGAATGATGACCCGGTCATCAGGGTAAATAACCGAATTCCCGTCGGGGATGATGACCTCCCGGTCCCGGAAAATACACAGAACCAGGGCCTCTTTGGGAAAACGAAGGTACTTCAGGGCCTTACCGGTAATATCCGAACTTTCCAGCGCTACGGCCTCCAAAACCTCCGCGTTAATCCCTTTAATGGAAACGGTGGAAAGCACCCGTCCCCGGTGCAGGTAGGGGAAGATCGAGTTCATGGCCGCCATTCGGGGACTGACAATATGGTCGATCCCGATCGCCTCCACCAGAGGCATGTAGCCGATATTGTTGACCCGGGCCACGGTCTTTTGAGCCCCCAGCCGTTTGGCCAGCAGGCAGGAGAGGATATTCATTTCTTCGTCCCGAGTCATGGCTACCACCAGGTCCATACGGCCGATATTCTCCTGCTCCAGGAAAACCTGGTCGGTAGCATTTCCCTGCAACACAATAGTCCGTTGGAGTTGCCGGGATAGGGTCTGACAACGTTCCAAGTCTTTTTCGATCAGTTTGACGTTGTAGCGATGGCCCTCCAGGGATTGGGCCAGTCCAAAACCAATGTTTCCTCCTCCGAAAATCAGAATATTTTTGAGGACCCTGCTTTGCCAGCCGAAAGACTTCACGATCTCGTCAAAGTATCTTTCTTCAAAAACAAAATAGACCAGGTCTTCGGCAAGTAAGGAATCATTTCCCTTGGGAACGATTAGTCGTTCATCCCGAACGATGGCGGCAATGATGACCGGGTGGTTTTTGTATTTTTCAGGCAATTTAGAAATCTTAATTCCATTGAGCGGGCTGGAGGCGGAAAGATGTTTCCCCACCATTTTGATCTGCCCACCGACAAAATCATTGATCTCTTCCACTTCCGGCGCATGAATAATCCGCTCAATGGATTGGATCACTTCGGCGTCGGGATTGATGATGGTTTTGATCTTCAAATCCCTAGTCAACTTATCATGGTAACGGGTATACTCCTCGTTGCGCACCAGCAGGATCTTTTGAATATCCGGCGCCATCAGGTTGGCGAAATAGCAACAGGTCAGGTTGACCTCATCGCTGTCCGTGGCGGCTAAGAGAACATCCGCCTGTTTCAGGCCGGCTTCTTCCAGTACGCGCGGATCGGAGCCTGACCCCCGGATGATCATCACGTCCAGATGCTCGATCACCCATTTGAGCACCTCCGGATTCTTGTCGATCATCACGATCTCTTTCCGTTCCGATTCCAGCCACTGGGCCAGGTGAAAACCCACTTCACCCGCACCGACGATGATCACCTTCACTAGGTTTACCCCTCCGACCTCAACCCTTCCCCAATTTGGATTTTGGACCTTCCGCTTGTTTCGACCGGCAACGAGGCCTGTCGGCGAGCCCTGCGACAGGACTTCGGCGAGCTCAGTCTAGTCGCTCAAGGTCTTGCGCTTGCCGAAAAGGCTCAGGTCGAGCCGCTCAGCCGAGTCGATTTCCTGCTTCGAATTTCGGATTTTCCTAGGCCGGCCCCTAATCGGTATCGCTCTTCAGGACCGCCACGAAGGCGCCCTGGGGAATTTCCACGGCTCCCACCATCTTCATCCTTTTCTTGCCGGCCTTCTGTTTTTCCAGGAGCTTTCTTTTCCGGGTGATATCCCCCCCGTAGCATTTGGCCGTCACGTCTTTCCGAAAGGCGGAGACGGTGGAACGGGCAATGATCGTGCCGCCGATGGCCCCTTGGATGGCGATCTTAAACATTTGTTTGGGGATCTCTTCCTTGAGACGATCACAGATTTGCACGGCCCTGATTCGGGCCCGATCCTTATGGACCATCAGCGACAGGGCATCCACCTTCTGGCTGTTGACCAGAATATCTAGTTTGACCAGGTCGCTGGGCCGGTAATCGAGGAAATCATAATCAAAAGAGCCGTAGCCCCGGGTCTGGCTTTTCAGCTTGTCATAAAAATCATAGATGACCTCGGCCAGGGGCAGATCCACCAGGATCTCCACGCGACCCGGGGTGGGATAGTTGAAGTGGGGCGTATCCCCCCGCCGCTCCCGGCAGAGGGCCATGATATTCCCCAGGTAGGTATCTGGGATCAGGATGCTGGCCCGGATATAGGGCTCCTCGGAGAGGGCGATGTCCATGGGGTCCGGGTAATACTGGGGATTGTCGACCAACAGCGTCTTCCCGCCTTTGAGCGTGTAGCGATACTGGACGCTGGGCACGGTCATGATGATGTTCTGGTCATACTCCCGCTCCAGCCGTTCCTGGACGATTTCCAGGTGCAGCAACCCTAAAAAACCGCAGCGAAACCCTTGGCCCAGGGCGGCCGAGGAATCTTTTTCATAAATCAGGGCCGCGTCGTTCAGCTTATATTTTTCCAGGGCCTCGGCCAGAGACTGGTAGTCTTCAGAGGAGATCGGATAGACCGAGGAAAAGACCACGGGCTTCACCTCCTTGAAGCCCGGAAGCGGGCCGGGCGCGGGACGGGCCTCCAGGGTGATCGTGTCGCCGATCCGGGTATCACTCACGGTTTTGATCCCGGCGATGAGGTAACCTACCTCGCCGGCGGAGAGACGCGGACGAGGCTCCCGGGGCAGACGAAAGATCCCCGTTTCTTCCACCTGATAGGACGCTCCGTTATACATGAGTCGTATGACCTGGCCGGGTTTGACCTCCCCGTCGAAGACCCGGCAGCTCACGATGGTCCCCCGGAAGGGATCGTAATGGGCGTCGAAGATCAAGGCGCTCAAGGGCGCTTCCGGGCTCCCCTGGGGCGGCGGAATACGCTCCACTATGGCTTCCAGTATTTCCCGGATACCCATCCCTTCCTTAGCCGAACAGAGCAGGGCCTGGTCGGAATCCAGGCCCAGATCGATCTCGATCTGCTCTTTCACCCGCTCGATATCGGCCGAGGGCAGGTCGATCTTATTGATCACCGGAATGATGGTCAGATCCTGCTCCAGGGCCGCGTACATATTGGCCAGGGTCTGGGCCTGGACCCCCTGGGCGGCATCGATCAGCAACAACACTCCTTCGCAAGAAGCCAAAGCCCGGGAAACTTCATAGGAAAAATCCACATGACCGGGAGTGTCAATCAGGTTGAGGATATAATCCTCCCTTTTCAGACTGGTATAGGGCAGGCTGACGGTCTGGCTCTTGATGGTGATCCCCCGCTCCCGCTCAATATCCATGGTGTCCAGGATCTGATCCCGGAACTGGCGGGCCTCCACCAGACCGGCATACTGGATCAAGCGGTCGGCCAAGGTGGACTTGCCGTGGTCAATGTGGGCGATGATGCTGAAGTTGCGTATGTTTTTCATAGTATCCATCATTCCATTATTCCATTCTTCTCCCCTCGGTGCTGTTACTCCCTTCGGGGCAAAGCAGTTTGAATCCCAACCGGGGATCCAATTTTCGAATGGCCGGGGTGTCGGTCAGCTCAAACAAAATGACTTCGCCGATATGCCAGATCTTCACCCCGCTCCGGACGCAGCCGGTCATCGTGGCCTCCTCCCGCCCGGCGGCGATATGCAGGTGCAACACCGATTTCCCTTCCTCATCCGGGAAGAGCGTCCCGGTCCCGGTGATTTCGTGGACACCGGCCAGAACCCGGGTCAGGGGATTGACCGGGTCGGCCCTCCCCTCTTCGGGCCCCACCACCAGTTTGCTCCCTTCATCCGCCCCGCCCACCAGGACCAATGCCGCCGCCCGGATTCCCTCTTCCTGGGCGAACTGTTCGATCGTTTCGTGCAGGACTTCTCCATCTTCCAGCCGGATAACAAAAATACGGCCCATTTGGGCTGTTGAATAGCGCATAGTTTCCTTTAGGACTTCTTATTATTTAAAAGCTTCCGCCCCTCATACAAATAAGTTATCCCCCCGGTTAAGGCGAATTTTTTCCCCTCCGAGAAATGGGCCTGCCGGATCTCCCGAACAAAATCATCCGGATAGGGAAAGCGCATGATCGATTCGGCCAGGTACTGGTAGGCTTCCGGGTTTTTGGTAAAAAGCTGGGCCAAACGAGGCAATAGCCGGTTCAGGTAAGAAAAATACAGTTTGCGGAAAACTTTTCCCTGGGGAGTGGTAAACTCCAGGATGGACAGGCCGCCGCCGGGGACCAGGACCCGCATTATTTCCTGGAGTACCCGGGCCCGATCCGGCATGTTGCGGATGCCGAAAGCTACGGTGACGGCGTCAAAGTGTTCAGCGGGAAAAGGCAGATTCAGGGCGTCCCCCTGCAGGAGTTTGACGCGGTCGGACAGGCCCCGGTGCCGGATTTTAGGCCGGGCCGCCTCCAGCATGGGCACCGCAAAGTCCAGCCCATAGACCTGAAGGCGGGGATGGATTCGCGCGGCCTCAATGGCCACATCGCCGGTCCCGGTGGCCAGGTCCAGCAGGCGCCGGGTCCGGAAAAAGCGAAGTCGCCGGACCATAAACCGTCGCCAGGAGATGTCCCGCCCGGCGCTCAGTAAGTGATTAAGAAAATCGTAGCGGTCGGTGATGCTGGAGAATATCCGGCGGACCTGGCGGATACGGGCTTCGTCCGGGGCATCGGCTGCGGGTTCCATTGGAAGGATTACTGATAAAAATAAACGCCCAACATCGAACGTCGAACATCAAACATCGAATAGGGGATAGAAAAGGAGGAAGAAATCCCGCCGAAGTGGGACCGAGTTTTCGGTTTTGGATTTATAGCCTTTTCATTCAATGTTGGACGTTCGATGTTCGATGTTCAATTTTCAAGTTGGCCACGGGTCGCTCCGAGGATCCGGCGTGGCGACCAAATTACTCTGACTTTACGGCCTCTTCCTTGGGTTCTTTATCCCGGGAAATGAGGCCTTTGACTTTGTCCATGGCCTCCTGAGCCTTCCCTTTTTTCTTTTTGGTCTTCTGTTCCTCTTTCCGTCCGACCAATTCAATCACCGAAATCAGAGCGGCGTCCCCCAGGCGATAGCGCAGTTTGCTGATTTTGGTGTAGCCGCCGTTACGATCTAAATAACGATTCTTGATTTCATCAAACAGTTTATGAACCACGTCCTTGTCCCGGATAAAGGCCAGAGCCTGGCGCCGGGCATGGAGATCCCCCTTCTTAGCCAGGGTAATCATTTTTTCCGCTTCCAGGCGAAGTTCTTTGGCCTTGGCCGACGTGGTTTCGATGCGCTCATGCTCAATGAGCGAGGTCACCATATTACGCATCATGGCCAACCGGTGACTGCTGGTTCGACCCAATTTTCTTCCGGCACAATTATGTCGCATGTTCTTCTTCCTTGATCTCTTCAACGGATGGAGGCATAAAGCCATCAATTTTTATGCCCAAATTCAGCCCCATTTCTTCCAAAATAGCCTTGATTTCATTTAAGGATTTGCGTCCAAAATTCTTGGTTTTCAGCATCTCGGATTCCGTCTTCTGGACCAATTCCCAAATAAACCGAATATGGGCATTTTTTAAGCAATTCGCCGAACGAACCGAAAGCTCCAATTCCTCAACACTCTTGTATAAATTGGAGTTGATCTGCTCCTCCGCGGGCTTTTCATCCTCGCCGGTCGGTTCTTCTTTTTCCTCTTCAAAATTGATAAAGATACTCAACTGTTCTTTGAGAATTTTGGCGGCTACCGCGATAGCGTCTTCCGGGGTAATACTGCCGTCGGTCCAGATCTCCAGGGTCAGTTTGTCATAATCGGTTATCTGCCCGACACGGGCGTTACTGACCACATAATTCACTTTGACGATCGGTGAAAAGGCAGCGTCCAGAAAAATCGTCCCCACCGGGGCATCTTCCGTCTTATTCCGCTCGGACGGAACATAGCCCTTACCCGGTCGGACCTGCATCTCGGCCTTGAACTGCCCGTCGATCGACAGGGTGGCAATGTGTTGCTCGGGATTTAAAATCTCCACCTGAGGATCCGTCAGGATATCCTTGCCCTTGACCAAACCCTCCCCGCTCTTATTGATTTTAATCGTCCGCGGCTCTTCGCCCCGCAGCCGACAACGCACTTCTTTGAGATTTAAAAGAATATCGGTTACATCCTCCACCACCCCGGGGATGGTGGAAAACTCATGCAAAACGCCTTCGATTTTAGCCGAGACGATGGCCGCCCCCTGGAGTGACGAGATCAACACCCGCCGCAGGGAATTCCCGATAGTCACCCCATATCCCCGTTCCAGGGGTTCGCAGACAAATTTGCCGTAGAACCGGCTATGGTCGTCGGGATCCACTTCCAGCTTTTTTGGCCTTATCAATTCTCTCCAGTTACGCTGCATTGCTTCTCCTTATTCCCTCTCGGGTAAGGTTAGATTCTTTCATCCAATGTTCTGAGAATTTGTCAAATATTTTTGGCTAAAACTATTTGGAATAGAGTTCGACAATCAATTGCTCTTGCATGGGTGACGTTAATTCTTCCCGCTCCGGGTACGATTTAACCGTCCCGGCAAAACCGGCTTTGTCCAATTCCAGCCACTGGGGAACCCCTCTACGGGCCACCGCTTCCATGGATTCCAGAATCGAAGCGATCCCCCGGCTTTTTTCCCTGACCGTTATGGTATCGCCCACCCGGATCTGGAAAGAAGGGATATCGGTCTTTCGACCGTTGACCAGGAAATGCTGGTGTCGAACCATTTGGCGGGCTTGATTTCGAGAATTGCTGAACCCCAAGCGATAAATTGCGTTGTCCAGTCTGCGTTCCAAAAGGACCAACAGGTTGGTTCCGGTAATGCCCTTCATCCGCTCCGCATGTTTAAAGGTCCCCCGAAATTGATTTTCCAGAAGCCCGTACATCCACTTGACCTTTTGTTTTTCCCGCAACTGAACGGCATATTCGGAGTGTTTGGTCCGGCCCTGGCCATGCTGCCCGGGCGGATAATTCCGTCGATCGATGGCGCACTTGTCGGAATAACAACGGTCCCCTTTCAGAAACATCTTCATGTTTTCTCTGCGGCATAACCGACAGACTGAATCCCTATATCTGGCCAACCTTTTCCTCCTTAAGGCTTATTCGATTCATACTACTGGTTACACCCGCCGGCGTTTGGGCGGACGGCATCCGTTATGGGGGATGGGGGTCACATCGCGAATCAGTTGAACCGTGAATCCGGCGGCCTGTAGAGCCCGCAAAGCCGCTTCCCGGCCCGCGCCCGGTCCCTTCACAAAAACGTCGATGGTTCGCATTCCATGCTCCATGGCCCTTTTGGCCGCATCTTCCGCCGCCAACTGGGCCGCAAAGGGGGTGCTTTTGCGGGAGCCTTTGAAGCCTTTCGTCCCGGCACTGGCCCAAGACACCACGTTGCCCATCGGATCGGTAATGGTCACGATGGTATTATTAAAGGTGGATTGGATATGGGCGATGCCCATGGGGATATTCTTTTTCTCTTTTTTCTTTTTAGCGGTCTTTTTGACTTCCTTGGCCATGCGGTTCCCCCGATCGTTATTTCTTCTTTTTGCCCGCTAAGGTTCGGCGCGGGCCCTTGCGTGTCCGGGCGTTGGTATGGGTCCTTTGTCCGTTCACGGGCAGGGATTTCCGGTGCCTTAGCCCCCGGTAGGTCCCTAAATCCATCAGCCGTTTGATGCTCATGGAAACTTCCCGGCGCAAATCGCCCTCCACCTGATAGTCCGCATCCACCACCTTGCGGATGCTGGTAACCTGGGCTTCCGATAGCCGGTCGGTTTTGATATCCGGCGACACCTGCGCTGCGGTTAATATTTTACGTGAAACGGATCGGCCTATTCCGTAGATGTAGGTCAAGGCCACTTCGATCCTCTTATTTTTAGGCAAATCAATTCCGGCTATTCTGGCCAATTGGCTTTCCCCCTTTATCCTTGGCGCTGCTTATGTTTGGGATTCTCGCAAATCACCCGGACCACGCCTTTACGCTGGATGATCTTACATTTGGAGCAGATTTTCTTAACGGACGCTTTAACCTTCATGTTTTCCTCGTGGGTGGCTGGGTTAGGTTATTTAGAGCGGTAGATAATCCGCCCCCGGTTGAAATCATAGGGGGAAACCCCGACGGTGACTTTATCCCCCGGAAGAATCTTGATAAAATGCATGCGCATCTTCCCCGAGATGTGGGCCAGAAGCCGGTGTCCGTTGGGCAATTCCACCCGGAACATGGCGTTCGGCAGGGTTTCGACTACCGTACCCTCAACTTCGATGGCCTCTTCTTTTGCCATAAATCCCTTTAAAAAAGTCGGTTCTGGGAACCGGACTCACTTAAGATCCGGCAGCCGTTTTCGGTTACGGCCACCGTGTGCTCAAAATGAGCCGACAAGCTGCGATCTTTGGTCACCGCAGTCCAGCCGTCGGAAAGGATCTCCACCTCAGACCCGCCGGCGTTGACCATGGGTTCAATGGCCAGGACCATCCCCGGCTTTAAAACCGGGCCTCGACCCGCGACGCCGAAATTCGGAATTTGAGGATCTTCGTGAAGGGCCTTCCCGATCCCGTGGCCTACAAAATGACGGACCACGGAAAACCCCTGGTTTTCCACATGCGTCTGAATGGCCGCCGAGACATCGCCTAAACGATTTCCGGCCTTAACCTGTTCCAGGCCCAGAAACAGGGACTCCCGAGTGACCCGAATGAGATTCTCAGTCAGCGGGGGTACCGCCCCGATGGCCTCGGTCAAGGCCGCATCCCCGTAATAGCCTTCGGAACACACTCCAAAATCGATGCTGACAATATCCCCGGCCGCCAATTTACGGCCCGAAGGAAAGCCATGAACGACCTCTTCGTTTACGGACACACATAAACTATAAGGATACCCGTGATACCCTTTAAAAGCCGGGGTCACCTTTTTTTTCAGACAGTGCCGGTGCGCCAGCTCGTCCAATTCTTGGGTAGTCACCCCCGGCACCAATCGTTCTTTCACGGCCTGTAGTATTTCGGCCACCACTCTCCCGGCCACGGACAATCGTTCCAGTTCCCAGGGAGATCTGATGACAATCATCCCCATCCTCTAGGACAAGGTCTGGACGATCCGCTCAAAAATCTGCTGAATGCTGCCGATCCCCTCAATCTTGCGAACCAATCCCTTTTGCTGATAATACTGGATCAGCGGAAAAGTTTGGGAAGCATAGACTTCCAGACGATTGCGCACCGTATCCTCATTGTCGTCGTCCCGCAGATAGAGTTCGCCCTGGCATTTGTCACAGAGATCTTTATTCAGCGAAGGATTAAAAATGACATGATACATCGCGCCGCATTGCCGACAGGTCCGGCGTCCGGTCAGCCTTTTAAGCAATTCGTTCTGATCCACCTCCACGGAAATCACATGGTCGATCTGGGAATTCATTTCCGCCAGCACCTTATCCAGGGCTTGCGCCTGGGCCACGGTTCGGGGGAAGCCGTCCAAGATGTAGCCCTTCTGGCAATCCGGTTGTTTGAGCCGCTCCCGGGTTATCTCAATAACGACTTCATCGGGAACCAAGAGCCCCTTGTCCATATATTCTTTGGCCTTCAATCCCAGAGGTGTCCGTTCCTTTAAATTCGCCCGGAGGATGTCCCCGGTGGAGATTTGAGGAATCTTATACTTCTCAATCAACATTTTGGCCTGGGTCCCCTTACCGGCGCCCGGCGGTCCTAAAAGTATCATATTCATACGCTGATCTTCCTCCCTTAGTGGATAGAAATTACCGTTTAACGCGACCCATCCCTTTTTTCATGAAACCTTCGTAGTGGCGGGTCAACATATGCGATTCGATCTGAGCCATGGTATCGATGGCTACCCCGATGACGATTAGTAAGGCGGTGCCGCCAAAATAAAAGGGGACTTTAAAACGATAAATCAACACCGTGGGCAGCACACAGACGATCGAAACGTAAAGGGCCCCGCCGAAAGTGATGCGGGTCAGCACGTGATCGATATAATCGGCCGTCCATTTCCCCGGGCGAATCCCGGGGATATACCCGCCGTACTTCTTCATATTATCGGCCACATCCACGGGGTTGAAGGTAACGGCCGTGTAAAAATAGCAAAAGAAAAAAATGAGCCCCACATAAACAAGGGAGTACAGCAAACCGCCCACTCCCATATAATTCCGGACGAAACCGCTCAACCATTGAATCTGAATGAACTGGGTGATGGTGGCCGGAAACATGAGAATCGAGGAGGCAAAGATCGGGGGAATGACGCCCGAGGTATTTATTTTTAAGGGCAAATGGGTGCTTTGCCCTCCATAGACCCGCCGGCCCACTACCCGCTTGGCATACTGTACCGGAATCCTTCGCTGGCCGCGCTCTACAAAAACAATAAACCCCACCACGCTGACCATCAGCAGGATCAGCAGAACGATAAAGATAAAATTCAATTCCCCGGTTCGCACCAATTGTCCGGTGTTGGCCAGCGCCGTGGGCATACGGGCCACAATGCCGGCAAAAATGATCAAGGAGATGCCGTTGCCGATCCCCCGCTCGGTGATCTGCTCACCCAGCCACATAATAAAAGCCGTTCCCGAGGTCAAGGTGATCATGGTCATCAAACGAAAGGCCCAGCCCGGGTCGATCACCACGCTGCCCCCGCCGGGACTGCCCATGCTTTCCATGCCGACGGCAATGCCCAAGCCCTGAAAGATCGATAAGACCACGGTCCCATAGCGGGCGTACTGGGTGATCTTCTTTCGGCCGGCTTCCCCTTCCTTCTTGAGTTTCTCCAGGTAGGGAATGACCACCGTCAGCAAATCCAGAATAATGGAGGCGCTGATGTAAGGCATTATGCCCAAGGCGAAGACGGACATATGCTCCAGGGCCCCGCCGGAGAACATATCAAACAGGCCGAAGAGGGTGCCCTGCGCCCGCTTGAAAAAAGCCGCCAAGGCTACCGTGTCGATCCCGGGCGAGGGGATATGCACCCCGACCCGGTAAACGGCCAGCATGGCCAAAGTAAACCAAATCTTCTTTTTCAGTTCCGGGATCTTGGTGATATTCTGAAAACCGCTGAGCACTTAGATCTCCTCTACCGTGCCTCCGGCGGCCTCAATTTTTTGACGGGCCCCCTGACTGCATTTGGTCACTTTGATAAACAGGGGGGATTGAATATCCCCATGACCGAGCAATTTCACGCCGTCTTTCAGACGCCGGATGACCCCCTCCTTCAAGAGGATAGGGATATCGACCGTGGCCCCCCCGGCAAAGGGTTTTAAATCCCGAATATTGACCAGGCAATAATCCATTTTCTGCAAGGGCTTAAAGCCCCGTTTGGGGAGACGTCGCTGCAGGGGCATCTGCCCCCCTTCAAAGCTCGGTCGGATATGGGCTCCTGACCGCGATTTTTGGCCCTTCATCCCCCGAGTAGCCGTTTGTCCATGCCCCGATCCGGGCCCCCGACCGACCCGTTTGGGTTTCTTTTTCGAACCCGGGGCCGGGGATAACTGGTCTAATCCGATCACCTTGCTTTGCTGTCCCGATTCCATGCTTTCTCCGTTTCCGTTCCTTGATGTCCTTGATGACCTCGAAAAAAGGCTAACCTCGCCTTTTTTCTCGGCGGGCGAGGGCTCCCCCCTCTCCCGCCATTTGAAGTGAATTCAAATGGTACCACCCTCACCCCAGGCCGGGGTTAAATCACCCGCGGCCTGTGGACGGACTTAAGGCCAGTCCGTCCTCCTTCACTTCCACCAGGTGGGAAACTTGGCGGACCATCCCCCGGATTTCCGGAGTGTCCCGGCGAAGAATGACCTGGTTTATTTTTCGCAAACCCAAACTCATCAAGGTCCGCCGGTGTTTAGGGGGTCGACCGCTCCCGCTTTTGCGTAAAATAATTTGAATTAATTTATCTTCCATGATCCTTACCTGATTTCCGCTACGGATTTGCCCCGTTTCTGAGCGATCATCTCCGGGCTGTAAAGATTTTTCAGGCCTTCCAAGGCGGCCTTGATGACATTATGGGGGTTGTGTGATCCTAGACACTTAGTCAGGATGTTTTGAACCCCCCCAGCCTCCATAACCGCCCGGACCGCTCCCCCGGCAATAATCCCTGTCCCCTTGGAAGCCGGTTTCAGTAATACCCGGCCGGCGCCGAAACGCCCGATGACTTCATGGGGGATGGTCTGGTCCACCAAAGGAAAATCCTTCATATCCCTTTTGGCCTTTTCCATGGCCTTGCGGATGGCCTCCGGCACTTCATTGGCCTTTCCCAAGCCGCTGCCCACTTTCCCGTTGCCGTCCCCGACCACGGCTAGGGCACTAAAACTGAAGCGGCGTCCGCCTTTGACCACTTTGGCGACCCGATTGATATGCACCACCTTATTAATCAATAATTTTTCGGTCGTATTGAAGTCTGACAATCGTCCCTCCCCCCTAAAATTCTAATCCGGCCTCTCGAGCGGCCTCGGAAACGGCCTTTACCCGTCCGTGATAGAGAAAACCATTCCGATCAAAGACTACCTTCTTAATCCCCTGGGCGGCGGCCTTTTGGGCCAGCAGGGCTCCCACCTTCTTGGCCATATCCGTCTTCTTTCCGGCCGGCACCCCTTTGAGCTCCGGACTTAAACTGGATACCTGCAACAAGGTGCGGCCGGATGTATCCACAATGATCTGGAGATAAATATGGCGGGCGCTTCGAAAGACCGATAGCCGCGGACGGTCCTCGATTCCTCGGATTTTCTTCCGCACCCTTTTTTTACGCTTCAAATGAGCCAATTTTTTCTTTTCAGACGTTTCCATAAGCAATGGTTCCCTTACTTGGAGCCGGTTTTCCCCACCTTACGGCGGACGGTTTCTTCGGCATAGCGAATCCCTTTACCCTTATAGGGTTCCGGTGGTCTGAACTTGCGGATATGAGCCGCAGTCAGTCCCAGGAGATCACGGTCAATTCCCCGGATGATAATTCGATTCTGTTTTTCAACTTGGGCCGATACCCCTAACGGCAGCGGATAGATCACCGGATGGGAGTAGCCCAAATTCATCACCAGTTGCTCGCCTTGCAGTTCAGCCCGATAGCCGACACCCTGAATGTCCAGAATCCTTTCGAAGCCTTCGGACACCCCTTTGACCATGTTGGCCAGCAGGGATCGGATCAACCCGAATTGGGCTTGGATTTTTTTCGATTCAGCCAAGGTTTTAACTATCAGTTGATCCCCCTGAATCGATACTTCCAACTCCGGTGGAATCGAACGATTCAGGGAGCCCTTGGGCCCCTGGACCCTCACCTCCCCATCCTGGATGGTGATCGTCACTTGACTTGGAACAGGAATGGGCTTTTTACCAACCCGGGACATATAAACTTCCTCCTCTACCTTCTTTCCAGATTACCAAAGGGAACACATTATTTCGCCGCCTACGCCTTGTTTGCGGGCTTCTCGATCGGTGAGGATCCCTTTGGAGGTGGAGAGAACGGAAATCCCCAGCCCGTTTAA
Organism: uncultured delta proteobacterium; assembly: GCA_963843145.1. GTDB lineage: Bacteria > Desulfobacterota > RBG-13-43-22 > RBG-13-43-22 > RBG-13-43-22 > CAVQSS01. Next base: position 144,601 of record CAWJJC010000003.1, on the reverse strand, counting down.
GATCTTGGGAATGGCATCGTTCCCGGCATAGACCCGTCGGCTCGGCCGACTGACCCGAACCAACCGTTGAATAACACCTCGGTTTTTCTCATCATACCGTAAATAGATCCGCAGGATTCCCTGGCGATTGTCTTTAATGACTTTAAAATTCTTGATGTAGCCCTCGTCCTTAAAAATCCGGGCAATCTGGACTTTCAGCTTCGACGACGGGATGTCCACTTTGGCAAATTTGGCGCCACTGGCATTCCGGACGCGTGTCAGCATATCGGCCACCGGATCGGTCATACCCATTTGTGCATCTCCTTTTGTTCCTCGATTAAACCCGGACTACCAACTGGACTTGATAACCCCGGGAATATTTCCCTGAAGGGCCATGGTCCGGAAACAGATTCGGCAAATTCCGAACTTACGGATAAAAGCCCGTGGCCGGCCGCAAAAAGGGCAGCGGTTATAGCCACGCACCTTAAACTTCGGTGTCCGCTGCGACTTTAACAACATAGATTTTTTCGCCAATGAATCTTCCTCCTTATCCCGCCGGAAGCGTGGGATCCCCAAACGGAAAATAAATCCTCAAATGCTAATTTCGGAAGGGCATTCCCAACAACCGGAGGAGGGTGCGCCCTTCTTCGTCGGTCCGAGCGGTGGTTACCAGGGTTATATTCAGTCCTTTAATCTTATCAATTTTATCGTAGTTTATTTCCGGAAAGATGATATGTTCCTTGATCCCCAGGGTGTAATTTCCTCTCCCATCAAAGGATTTGGCGGAAACGCCGCGAAAATCGCGAACCCGAGGCAGGGTAATATGCATCAGTTTATCCAGAAAGTCATACATCCGCTCCTGGCGCAAGGTGACCCGGCAACCGATGGGCATGTTTTCCCGCAGTTTGAAGGAAGCGATTGATTTTTTGGCCCGGGTGATTACCGGTTTCTGACCGGCGATCAAGGTCATCTCTTCCGAGGCGGTATCCAGAATTTTAATATTTTGGATCGCTTCTCCCAGGCCCATATTCAAAATCACTTTTTCCAGTCGGGGAACCTGCATAATATTTTTATAACTAAACTGCTGCTGCAGCGCCGGCCGAACTTCTTCTTGATATATTTTCCGTAATCTGGACATGAGGCTGCTTCCTTTTGGCTATTTATTCTCCAAGATCTCCCCGCATTTTTTACAGACCCGGACGGTTTTGCCGTCATCCAACCGCCGGCGACCCACACGGACCGGATCGGTGCACTTGGCGCAGATCAGCATCAGGTTGGAGACATGAATCGGAGCTTCCTTCTCGATGATTCCCCCCTTGCTGGTTTTCCCTCCCGGACGGGTATGTTTTTTGATATAGTTCAATTTTTCGACTACGGCCCGGTCTTTTTCCGGATAGACTATTAAAATTTTTCCCACTTTCCCTTTTTCTTTTCCGGCCATGACCATCACTTTGTCGTTTTTCTTGAACCCTATCTTTTGCCCGTTCATGAACGCTTTCCTTTCCCGCCCTAGAGGACTTCCGGGGCCAGGGAGATGATCTTCATAAAATTCTTCCCCCGCAATTCCCGGGCGACCGGACCAAAAATCCGGGTGCCGATCGGTTCCCGTTGCTGATTGATTAAGACGGCCGAGTTGTCATCGAATTTAATATAGGACCCATCGGACCGGGAGATCTCCTTCTTGGTCCGAACCACCACGGCTTTGACCACATCCCCCTTCTTGACCTTGGCGTTGGGGATGGCTTCTTTAACCGAAACCACGATAATATCCCCCACCCGGGCATAGCGCCGTCGCGTACCGCCCAAGACTCGGATACAAAATAGTCTTTTAGCCCCTGAATTGTCGGCTACTTCCAATTGTGTTTGTGTCTGAATCATAAGCCCACCCTAATTTTAGCTCGTTTTTTCTAAAATCTTATTTACCGCGAACCGTTTCAGACGGCTCAAGGGCCGAGTCTCCTTGATCAGCACTCGATCCCCGATCCGGCACTGGTTGCTTTCATCGTGGGCCAAATATTTGGTCTTGCGGTGAATGTATTTCTGATACACCGGATGGCGGACCAATCGTTCCACGGCCACCACTACCGTTTTTTCCATCTTGTTGGAAACCACCGTACCGGTTAAATCCCTGCGAATGCCCCTGGTCTTCATCTTGTCGCCTCTTAACGATTTTGTTGGGCTGCGATTTTTTCCCGGAGGATTGTTTTAATCCGGGCCAAATCTCTTTTAGTGGTTGAAAGCCGCATGCTGTTCTCCAATAAACCCGTGGCCTGCTGGAATCGAAGGTTAAACAGGGACTCCTGGGTTTCCTTTTCTTTGGACCGCAATTCCTCCAAGGGTAGATCCCGCAATTCGGTTGGTTTCACACTGCACTCCTGAATATGATCTTGGTCTTGATCGGAAGTTTGTGAGCGGCTAAACGGAGGGCCTCATCCGCTGTTTCCTTGGAAACCCCTTCCATCTCGTAAATAATCCGCCCGGGGCGGATTACCGCCACCCAGCCCTCCGGGGCTCCTTTTCCTTTTCCCATCCGGGTTTCGGCCGGCTTCTTGGTCACGGGTTTATCCGGAAAAACCCGAATCCAGATTTTCCCCCCCCTTTTGATGGAGCGGGTCATGGCAATTCGAGCGGCCTCAATCTGCTGAGCCGTGATTCGGCCGCATTCCAGCGCCTGTAACCCGAAATCTCCGAAGGAGAGGTCCGATCCTCGATAGGCGGCCCCCCGCATCCGTCCCTTGAATTGTTTGCGGTATTTGACTTTTTTTGGACTAAGCATGGTCTCTAATTCCTTTTATAGGTTCCGACCTTTTTTCTCAGGCAGGCTTTCCCCTTTGAACATAATCACTTTTACTCCAATGAGTCCGTAGGTGGTGGCCGCTTCGGCGAATCCGTAATCGATGTCGGCCCGCAAGGTGTGCAACGGAACCCGTCCCTCCCGGTACCATTCGGAGCGGGCCATTTCCGCCCCCCCCAACCGACCGGCACAGGAAATCTTTATGCCTTTGGCGCCGAACTTCAGCGCGGAATTTACCGCTTTTTTCATGGCCCGCCGGAAAGCTACCCTTCTTTCCAATTGCTGGGCTACGTTTTCAGCCACCAACTGCGCCTCGATCTCCGGTTTTCGAACTTCCTGGATATCAATAATCACTTCGCGCTGAATGATGCCTTCCAGTTCCTTTTTTAAACTTTCAATCTGGGCCCCTTTTTTTCCGATGACAATCCCGGGCCGCGCGGTAAAGATAATGATCTTGACCTTATTGGCGGCCCTTTCAATATCGAGGCGGGCAATACCGGCCTCATAGAGTCGCTTCTTCAGAAATTCCCTGATGGTCTTATCTTCCCGAAGGAATTTTGAAAAGTCTTTATCGGCAAACCACCTGGAATTCCAGGCCTTGTTATACCCTAAGCGAAACCCGACCGGATGTACTTTTTGTCCCAAGCTATCCTCCTTGGCTTAATTTTCGTCTAAAATGACCGTAATGTGGCTGGTTCGTTTCAAAATGGGTGTGGCCCGGCCCATGGCCCGGGGCATAAATCGTTTCAACGTGGGGCCCTGGTCCACCAATATTTTTTTGACTACCAAGGTATCAATATCCACCTTGTTCTGGCCGGCATTGGCTACCGCGGAGTGCAGCACCCGGTTCAGTATCCGAGCGCCTTTCCGGGGAATAAATCCCAGCAAGGCGATGGCTTCTTCCACTTTTTTCCCTTTAATGGCCGGGATGATGACCTGGACCTTTCGGGAAGCAATCCGGATATATTTGGCTTGTGCTTTCGTCTCCATGCGTTGTTCCCTTTTTTATTTCCCTTTCCCCTTCACCGCCGTTTTTTTACTCCCCGCATGGGCATAAAAAATACGGGTGGGGGAAAATTCTCCCAATTTGTGGCCGACCATGTTCTCGCTGACGAAAACCGGAATGAATTTCTTGCCGTTATGGACGGCAAAGGTGGCGCCGACAAATTCCGGAAGGATCGTTGACCGGCGAGACCACGTTTTTATGACTTTTCGGCTTTTGTTATCCTGGGCCTCTTGTACTTTTCGAACGAGATGATCATCGACAAAGGGTCCTTTTTTTATTGAGCGCGCCACGTCTTCCCCCTATCCTTCTCCTTTAAGATTTCCGGCGTTTAACAATCAACCGATCACTGGCCTTGTTTTTTCGAGTCCGATAGCCCTTGGTCGGGACCCCCCAGGGAGTCACCGGATGGCGGCCGCCCGAACTCTTTCCTTCCCCGCCGCCGTGCGGGTGATCCACCGGATTCATGGCCACCCCTCGAGATTGGGGACGTTTTCCCAACCAGCGGCTCCGGCCGGCTTTGCCGATGGTGATATTTTCCTGTTCCAAATTGCCGTTCTGTCCGATAGTGGCCTTACAAGTCAAAAGGACCTTGCGCACTTCCCCGGAAGGCATTTTGATCTGGGCATATTTTCCTTCCTTGGCCATCAACTGAGCGTACGTACCGGCGCTGCGCACCAATTGTCCCCCCTTGCCGGGCTGGAGTTCGAGGTTGTGCACATGCGTTCCCAAAGGAATATTGGCCAGGGGCAAGGTGTTTCCCGGTTTGATGTCCGCGTGGGGACTGCTGACGACCAAGTCACCGACCTTAAGTTTTGTTGGGGCCAGGATGTACCTTTTTTCCCCGTCGGCATAAGTCAACAGGGCAATACGGGTAGTCCGGTTGGGATCATATTCAATCCGGGCCACCCGGGCGGGGATCTCCAATTTATCCCGCTTAAAATCGATCAGGCGATAAAGACGTTTATGTCCCCCACCGCGATGCCGGCTGGTTATCCGCCCGTAGGCGTTTCGACCGCCGGTTTTGTGTAGCGGCTCCACCAATCCGCGAACCGGTCGTTCGGAGCTTATTCCTTCAAAGGTATCGAAGGTTTGCCACCGACGGCCGGCGGAGGTCGGGGTACAGGTTTTGATGGCCATAGGTTTTTCTCCTGATGCTTAACGGATCGGAAACGATCCCAGCCTATAAGTTCTCAATCATTTCCCCGGGCGCCAGGCGGACCAGGGCTTTCTTCCAATCGGCCTTCTGACCGAGGAAGCGTCCAACTTTTTTCTTCTTGCCTTCCATCTGCATCAGATTGACCCGTAACACCTTGACTTTAAATAATTTTTCAACGGCCTGCTTAACCTCCGACCGGTTGGCCCGCCGATCCACTTCAAAGGAAAGCTGGTTGAAAGCTTCCTTCTGCCGGGTGTTTTTCTCAGTGACCAAGGGGCGCTTGATGACTTGATAGATATCTTTCATTGGCTTAAGGTCTCCTCAAGACGCAACACGCTGGGCTGGTTCAGCACCAAATGTTCGAATTTCAGGATATCGTAGACGTTGAGGCCTTCGACCCGCAACGTCTTGACGAAAGGCAGGTTGTGCGCGGACTTTTCAAAATTCAGATGGTCCTGATCCATAATAAATAAGGTCTTTTTTAAGTCAAAGCGATCCAGAAGCTGGCAAAATTTCTTGGTTTTGATTTCGTCCAGGTTGAAATCCTCCAGAACCAGGAGCCGATCGCTCTGCCACTTGGAGGAGAGGGCCATCCGTAAGGCCAGTTTTTTCATTTTTTTGGGCACCCTCACCTGGTACACCCGGGGTTGGGGGCCAAAAACAACCCCGCCTTTGCGCATCAGAGGTGAAGTAATCGCCCCGGCCCTGGCCCGACCGCCGCCTTTCTGGCGAAAAGGTTTTTTGCCGCCCCCTCTAACTTCGGACCGGCCTTTGGTCGCCGATGTGCCGGAGCGGCGGTTGGTCAACTGCATGGTCACCACCCGGTGGAGCAGATGCGTATCAACCGGGCGATTGAAAATGGCTTCGTTGAGGGTCAGCTCGCCCACTTTTTCTTTGCTTATATTATAAACACTAACCGTTGGCATAACGAATTCCTTGTCTTTCCTAGGTCCCGCGCGGATTGGCCTTTTCCGACCCCGGCAGAGGCTCGCTTACTGTTTGTAAACGGCGACCATGGAGTTGCGAGCCCCGGGGATGGCCCCTTTGATGATAATCAAATTCAATTCCGGTCGAATATCCACCACCGACAGGTTTTTTACGGTGACTTGACGATGGCCCAAATGACCGGGCATTTTCTTCCCTTTGATCACCCGGGACGGATAGGCGCTCGACCCGATGGAACCGGGGACCGCGTGCGAGGTACAGCCGTGGGTGGCTTTCCCGCCGGCAAACCCCCAGCGCTTGACCACCCCGGCAAATCCCTTCCCCTTGGACACCCCCTGAACCTTAACCTGTTCTCCAATGGCAAAAATATCTACCCTGATTTCATCCCCGATCTGATAAGGGGGTTCGGGATCGGCTGAAAATTCCTTCAAGTGGACGTAGGGTTCCAGCCCCTGCTTCTTAAAATATCCGGCCTGGGGTTTGTTGACGGCCTTTTTTTTCCTTAACTGGTACCCTAACTGCAGGGCGAGCCGCTGGGTGGCCGTTTCCGGCTTGACTCGAACCACCTGACAGGGTCCGACCTCGATCAGCGTAACGGGCACAGACTTACCTTCCTCGACAAACAGGCGGGTCATCCCGATTTTTTTTCCTAGTATTCCTTGCACCATCTGTTCTCGCCCCTTCCAGGCCTCTCTACAATTTTATCTCCACGTCCACACCGGCGGAGAGGTCTAACTTCATTAAAGCATCCACTGTGGCTTGGGTAGGTTCCAGAATATCCAGTAACCGTTTGTGCGTCCGAATTTCAAACTGTTCACGCGATTTCTTATCCACGTGGGGTGACCGCAGGACGCAAAACTTCTTGATTCGGGTCGGCAAGGGAATCGGTCCGGCGATTCGCGCACCGGTCCGCTTGGCCGTCTCCACGATTTCGGCCGCTGACTGGTCCAGGAGTCTATGATCAAAGGCCCTGAGTTGAATTCGGATCTTCTGACTGGTCATCATAATCTAATCCTTTAGCAATTCCGTTATTCCAAGATTTCGGAGATCACGCCGGCGCCTACGGTCCGACCTCCCTCACGAATGGCAAAGCGGAGTTCCTTCTCCATGGCAATGGGCATGATCAAGGACACCGTCATCGAGACGTTGTCTCCCGGCATCACCATCTCCACCCCTTCCGGCAGGGTCACCACCCCCGTCACGTCGGTGGTCCGAAAATAAAACTGCGGCCGGTAGCCGTTGAAAAACGGCGTGTGCCGCCCGCCTTCCTCCTTCGACAGAATGTACGACTCCGCCTTGAACTTGGTGTGCGGCGTGATCGATCCCGTCTTGGCTACCACCTGACCCCGCTCCACATCGTCCCGCTTGGTCCCCCGCAGCAGCAACCCCACGTTGTCTCCCGCCTGGCCCTGATCCAAGGTCTTCCGAAACATCTCCACCCCGGTACAGATCGTCTTCACCGTCGGCCGAATCCCCACGATCTCCACTTCCTCACCGACCTTGATCATCCCGCGTTCCACCCGGCCCGTGACTACCGTCCCCCGGCCCGAAATGCTGAACACGTCCTCCACCGGCATCAAAAACGGCTTCTCAATATCCCGCACCGGCTCCGGTACATAATTGTCGATCGCCTCCATCAGCTCCAGGATGGGCTGGCAACTGGGACAGTCCCCTTTCCCGCAGCCGCACTCCAGCGCTTTCAGCGCCGATCCCTTGATGATCGGGATATCGTCCCCCGGATACTCATACTTGCTCAAGAGTTCCCGCAGTTCCAGCTCCACCAGCTCGATCAACTCCGGATCATCCACCATGTCCACCTTGTTCAAAAAAACCACAATGTACGGCACGCCCACCTGGCGTCCCAATAAAATATGCTCCCGCGTCTGCGGCATCGGCCCGTCATCCGCCCCCACCACCAGAATCGCCCCGTCCATCTGCGCCGCCCCGGTGATCATGTTCTTGATATAGTCCGCGTGCCCCGGACAGTCCACGTGCGCATAATGCCGCTTCTTGGTCTCGTACTCCACGTGGGCCGTGGCGATCGTAATGCCCCGCTCCTTCTCCTCCGGCGCCTTGTCGATCTCGTCAAAGGGTATGTAATTCGCAAACCCGGTCTTCGATAAACAAAGCGTGATCGCCGCCGTCAAGGTCGTCTTCCCATGATCAATATGCCCGATCGTCCCCACATTCACATGCGGCTTCGTCCGTTCAAATTTCTTCTTGGCCATCAGTCTCGTCCCCCTTGGTTAAATGTGGTCCAATCCCTTTTTGGGTTGCAGTCCGAAGACGATTATTTCTTTTTCCGGCCGGCTAACAGGCCTTCCAATATAGATTGCGGTACTTTTTCGTAATGAGAAAATTGGAGGGTGAACGTCGCCCGGCCCTGGGTCGACGACCGGATGGAGGTGGAATACCCAAACATCTCCGCCATGGGGGCCTGGGCCTCAATGATCCGGGCCTGACCCCGGGACTCCAGTCCCAGGATTTTTCCCCGGCGGCCGGTAATGTCTCCCATCACATCGCCGACAAACTCCTCCGGGGTGACGATCTCCAGCCCCATGACCGGTTCCAGCAAAACCAACCGGGCCTTGGCCACCGCTTCCTTGAGGGCGATGGAAGCGGCAAAATGGAAGGCCCGCTCCGAAGAATCCACCTCATGGTACGAACCGTCCAGCAACCGGACCCCCAAATCAATCAGGGGATACCCGGCCAGAACCCCTCCGGCCATGGCCTCGCGGACCCCCTTCTCAATCGCCGGGATATATTCCTTGGGGACGACGCCGCCGAAAATCTTATTCTCAAATAGAAACCCGCTGCCGGCTTCCCGGGGGTAAATTTCCAGCACCACATGGCCGTATTGCCCGCGACCGCCGCTCTGCCGAATATATTTGCCCTCCTGCTTAACCTGCTGGGTAATCGTTTCCTTATAGGCCACCTGGGGTTGGCCGATATTGGCATCCACCTTAAATTCCCTGGTCAAGCGATCGACGATGATCTCTAAATGGAGTTCGCCCATTCCGGATAACAGCGTCTGGCCGGTTTCCTCGTCGGTGTGCACCAGGAAGGAAGGGTCTTCGGCCACGATCCGCTGCAGGGAGAGGCCCAATTTGTCCATGTCGGCCTTGGTCCGAGGTTCCACGGCAATGGAGATAACCGGGATGGGAACCTGAAGCGATTCCAAGAGCAGCGGCGCTTCCGGAGAACAGAGGCTGTCCCCGGTGGTGGTATTTTTCAGGCCCACGACCGCCACGATATCCCCCGCCTGTATTTCCTTGATGTCTTCCCGCTGGTTGGCGTGCATTTTCAGCAGTCGCCCGATCTTCTCTTTTTTCCCTTTATTGACATTGACCACGGTCCCCCCGGAAATCACCCGGCCCGAGTAGACCCTCAGGAAGGTCAAGTGCCCTACGTAAGGATCGGACATGATTTTAAAAGCCAAGGCCGTAAAGGGTCCTTTTTCGTCGGCGGACCGGGGTTCGACCTGTCCCCGAGGATTGATTCCGGTGATGGGCGGCACGTCGGTGGGCGCCGGCAGGTAGTCCACAATGGCGTCCAATAAAGGTTGAATCCCCTTATTCTTAAAGGCCGAACCGCAGAGGACGGGGACTACGGCCTGGCTCAAGGTAGCCAGGCGCAAGGCCTCCCGGATCTCCACCGGGGAAATGGGTTGTCCCTCCACGTACTTCTCCATCAGATTATCGTCGTGTTCGGCCAAAGATTCGATCAGTCGCTGTCGCTGTTCGAGGGCCGCGGGACGCAGGCTTTCCGGCACCGGCCCGCGAACCAGTTGCCGTCCCAGAGAGTCTTCATCAAAAAAGACCGCTTCCTCCCGGATCAAATCAATCAACCCGGTGAATTTTTCTTCCAGGCCCAGCGGTAATTGGATAAAAACCGGTTTGGCCCCCAATCGTTCTGCCATCATCCGCAGGCAACGCTCCGGATCCGCCCCCACGCGGTCCATCTTGTTGATAAAGGCCAGCCGCGGGATCCCGTAGCGATCGGCCTGCCGCCAAACCGTTTCGGACTGCGGTTCCACGCCGGCTACGGCGTCAAAGACGGCTATCGCCCCATCCAAGACCCTCAGGGCGCGTTCCACTTCCATGGTAAAATCCACATGCCCGGGGGTATCAATGATATTGATGCGGTGATCCTGCCAATAACAGGTGGTCGCGGCCGAGGTGATGGTGATGCCCCTCTCCTGCTCCTGTTCCATCCAGTCCATGACCGCTGAGCCCTCGTGAACTTCACCCATTTTATAGGATACCCCGGTATAATAGAGGATGCGCTCGGTAGTCGTGGTTTTCCCGGCATCGATATGGGCCATAATACCAATGTTCCGGATTCGTGTTAGCGCTTGTTTTTCGACCAATTTCTAATTCTCCCGACCACATCGGCTTCTGGCCCGGTCTGATCCGACTACCAGCGGTAATGGGCGAAGGCCTTGTTGGCTTCCGCCATTTTATGGGTATCCTCTTTTTTCTTGATGGCCGCCCCGCGGTTATTAGCGGCATCCAGGAACTCTCCGGCCAGTTTGGCCTCCATGGTCTTTTCCGAACGGGCCTGGGAATAGGCGATCAGCCAGCGGATACTGAGCGAAAGACGGCGATTGGCCCGAACTTCCACCGGGACCTGATAGGTGGACCCCCCGACCCGCCGGGATTTTACTTCGATGACCGGTTTGACGTTATCCAAGGCCTTCTCAAAAATCTTCAGCGGTTCCTCTTCACTTTTCTTCCCGATGATCTCCAGGGCCCGATAGAGGATGGATTCGGCGGTGCTTTTTTTCCCGCGGCCCATCAGGCTGTTGACGAATTTGGCCGCCAAAGGGCTATGATATTTCGGGTCGGGCAGGATCTCCCTTTTCTGAACTTCTCTTTTGCGCGGCATGGTGACCTCTAGCTGAGTGACGTTTGTTTTTTTTGGGCTGAGAACGCAGGCTCCGCTGCGCCCCGCTTTTTCCGGAACCGGGCTACTTAGGCCTTTTGGCCCCGTATTTGGACCGACTCTTTTTGCGATCGGCTACCCCGATGGAGTCCAGGGTGCCGCGGATGATATGATAGCGGACCCCGGGCAGGTCTTTCACCCGTCCCCCCCGGATCAGGACCACGGAATGCTCCTGGAGGTTATGCCCGACCCCCGGAATATAGGTGGTCACCTCCATGCCGTTCGTCAAACGAACCCGGGCCACCTTCCGCAGCGCGGAGTTAGGCTTTTTGGGCGTTGAGGTATAAACCCGGATACAGACGCCTCGTTTCTGAGGGCAGGCCTTTAAGGCCGGCGTGGATACTTTTCCTTTAACCTTGGTCCTGCCCTGACGAATGAGTTGATTAATGGTGGCCATACCGCTCCTTTTTTGAAACACCCCGTTGACCGACCTTCCCCGAAGGCTGTCGGTCGCAAATATTTGACTATTTTTAAAAAATTTATATTATTATCTTATTTTTTGCGACTTGTCAACTCTTTTTTGGCCCAGTTTCCAGGAATTACGGTTCGCTCCGTTCCGCCACGGCCTTACCCGGTTGGGGCAAAAGAATATTCCGGTAGACCGCCATCCCGGTGCCGGCCGGAATGATGCGCCCCAGGATGACATTTTCCTTCAAGCCCCGTAAATAGTCTTTTTCTCCGCCGATGCTGGCGTCGGTCAGGACCTTGGTCGTCTCCTGGAAGGAGGCCGCGGAAATGAAACTGTCGGTCGACAGGGAGGCCTTGGTAATCCCCTGAAGGAGCGGCTCGGCCTGGGCCGGTCTTCCTCCCTCGGCCAGGACTTCCCGGTTTTTCTGAGTGAAGACCTGCCACTCCACCTGATCCCCCACCAAATAATCGCTGTCTCCCGGATCCTTGATCTTGACCTTGCGGAGCATCTGGCGAACAATGACCTCGATGTGCTTGTCGTTGATTTTCACCCCCTGAAGGCGGTAGACTTCCTGGACTTCATTGACCAGGTATTTGGCCAATTCCTTGATCCCGCTGACGCTCAGGATGTCGTGGGGGTTGGCCGACCCGTCCATCAGGGCCTCGCCGGCCAGGATGACGTCCCCTTCCTGCACGCTCACGTGTTTGCCTTTGGGAATGAGGTATTCTCGAGGCTCGCCCACTTCCGGGGTGACCACCACCTTTCGTTTCCCTTTGCTGTGCTTCCCAAAAGTCACCAGCCCGTCGATTTCGGTGATCACGGCGTGCTCTTTGGGTTTGCGAACTTCAAATAACTCGGCCACCCGGGGCAGACCGCCGGTGATGTCTTTGGTCTTGGTGGTTTCGCGGGGGATCTTAGCCACGACGTCGCCGGCTAAAATCGCATCACCCTCGGTGACCAGGATAATCGCCCCCAAGGGGAGCAGATACCGGGCCCAGGCATTGGATTGGGGCAACTTGGCCGTCCGGCCCTGGTCATCCTTGATGGAAATTCGAGGCCGCATTTCCGCATCCCGGTATTCCACGATGACCTTACTGGATTTTCCGGTCACCACATCCCGCCGCTCTTCCATGGTCATCCCTTCGTTGACGTCTCCAAATTTCACTTTCCCGGATACGGCGGTAATGATCGGAATGGTAAAGGGGTCCCAATTGGCCAGCAAGTCTCCGGCCTTAACCGCTTGTCCTTCCTTGATTTTCAACTGGGTCCCGTAAATCAGGGGATAACGCTCCCGTTCCCGACCTTTATCATCCTCGATGGCCATCTGGCCGTTACGGTTCATCACCACCGGGTCGCCGTCGCGATTCACTACCGTATTCAATTGAACGAAGCGCACCCGCCCGTCGGTCCGGGCGTGGAGCGTCGATTGTTCACTGCGCTGTTTGGCCACGCCGCCGATATGAAAGGTCCGCATGGTGAGCTGGGTTCCCGGTTCACCAATGGATTGGGCGGCAATGATACCGATGGCCTCTCCGATATTGACCGGTTTCCCGTAGGCCAAATCACGGCCATAGCAACGGGCGCACACCCCGCGAACGCTCTGACAGGTCAACACCGACCGGATAGAGACCCGTTCGATACCGGCCTCTTCCAGTCGCTCCACCGCCGCCTCGTCGATCTCGGTATTAGACTGGACCAGCACTTCTTCACTGTAAGGGTCTTTGATATCCGTCAGGGCCACCCGGCCCAAAACCCGCTCCCCGATGGGCTGGATCACCTCCCCGGCTTCCCGCAGGGCCTCCACGATAATCCCGTCGATGGTGCCGCAGTCTTCCTCGTGGATAATCATGTCCTGGGAGACATCCACTAAGCGGCGGGTTAAATAGCCGGAATTGGCGGTCTTCAAGGCCGTATCGGCCAGCCCTTTCCGGGCCCCGTGGGTGGAAATGAAGTATTCCAACACGCTCAGGCCTTCTCTGAAATTGGCTCGGATCGGCGTCTCGATGATCTCCCCGGAAGGTTTGGCCATCAGTCCCCGCATGCCGGCCAACTGGCGCATCTGGTCTTTGCTACCCCGGGAACCGGAATCGGACATCATAAAAATGGGGTTAAAACTGGGCACCATAACCTGGCTGTCCTGGGGACCGGCCACCATTTCGGTGCCCATCACTTCCATCATCTCCTGGGCCACGTCCTCACTGGCCTTGGCCCAGATATCCACCAGTTTGTTGTATTTTTCTCCGTCGGTGATCAGTCCGTCGACGTACTGCTTCTCCACCCGGCGGACTTCGTCTTCGGCCTTGCGCAAAATCTCTTTTTTCTCGGGGGGAACCTTCATGTCGGCCACGGAAATGGAAATCCCGGATAAGGTGGCATAGTGAAAACCGACATCCTTTAACCGGTCGGCCAAAATAACCGTCTCCTTGATCCCGGCCTTCCGGTAGCAATCGTCGATCAGCTTCCGGATTTCCTTTTTGGTCATGACCCGGTTGACCCGCTTGAAGGGGATCATGGGCGGAATCACTTCGAACAGCAAGACCCGTCCCACGGTGGTATCCAGCAACTGGCCGTTCAGGCGCATCCGGATACGGGCATGCAGGTCCGCTTCTTTGGCGTCATAGGCCCGGCGGACTTCCTCCGGCCCGGAAAAAATCTTGCCCTCCCCTTTTTGAAAAAAGCGGTCCCGGGTCAGGTAATACAGCCCCAGGACGATATCCTGGGAAGGCACGATAATCGGTTCCCCGTTGGCCGGAGAAAGGATGTTGTTGGTGGACATCATCAGCACCCGGGCCTCGATTTGGGCCTGGATGGAGAGAGGGACATGGACGGCCATCTGATCCCCGTCAAAGTCGGCGTTGAACGCCGCGCAGACCAGGGGGTGAAGCTGAATGGCCTTGCCTTCGACTAAGATGGGTTCAAAAGCCTGGATACCCAAACGATGCAAGGTGGGCGCCCGGTTGAGCAGGATGGGATATTCCCGAACCACTTCATCCAGGGTATCCCAAACTTCGGGGGTTTCTTTTTCCACCATCCGTTTGGCGGTTTTGATGGTGCTGACGAACCCTTTTTCCTCCAATTTGTTATAGATGAAGGGTTTAAAAAGCTCCAAGGCCATCTTTTTGGGCAAGCCGCACTGGTGCAAACGCAGATTGGGGCCGATGACGATAACCGTACGACCGGAATAGTCCACCCGTTTTCCTAAAAGATTTTGACGGAACCGCCCCTGTTTCCCTTTGAGCATGTCGCTCAGGGATTTCAGGGGACGTTTATTGGTACCGGTGATGACCTTACCCCTCCGGCCGTTATCGAACAGGACGTCCACCGCTTCCTGGAGCATCCTTTTCTCGTTGCGAATAATGATATCGGGGGCGTTGAGTTCCAGAAGCCTTTTAAGCCGATTATTGCGATTAATCACCCGGCGATAGAGATCGTTGAGATCCGAGGTGGCGAACCGTCCCCCATCCAAGGGCACCAAGGGCCGCAAGTCCGGCGGCAGCACCGGGATAACGTCCATGACCATCCACTCGGGCCGGTTTCCGGAATCCTTGAAGGCCTCAATAACCTTCAGGCGTTTGATGTACTTTTTCTTTTTGGCCTCAGAATGGGTGGTCCGAACTTCCTCCCGCAAGGTTTTGGATTCCCCCTCCAGGTCCTGGGCCTGGAGCAGAATTTGGATGGCCTCGGCGCCGATCCCGGCCTTGAACTTATCCCCGAATTCTTCGCGGGCCTGCCGGTACCGTTCTTCCGGAAGCAGGGTTTTGGGAGGCAACGAGGCCTCCTCGGATTCCAGGACGATATAGGACTCAAAATAAAGTATTTTTTCCAATTCCTTAAGGGTCAGGTCCAGCAGATTGCCGATCTTGCTGGGCAAACTCTTCAAAAACCAGATGTGGGCCACCGGGGTGGCCAGCTCGATGTGACCCATTCGTTCCCGCCGGACCTTGGACTGGATGACCTCCACGCCGCATTTTTCGCAGACCACCCCGCGGTGCTTCATTCGCTTGTATTTCCCGCAGTTACACTCGTAATCCTTGGTGGGGCCAAATATTTTGGCGCAGAAAAGGCCTTCCCGTTCGGGCTTAAAGGTCCGGTAGTTGATGGTCTCCGGCTTCTTAACCTCCCCAAATGACCACTCTCGGATCTTTTGCGGGGAAGCCAGGGAAATCCTGACCGCATAATAGTTCAACGGGTCTTTCGGTTTGGCAAAATAACTGAACAGATCTTCCACGGCAACACTCCTCTAAAAAAACTTCGGCCTTAGGCGTTCGGCGAGGGGTCCGGTGACCCACCCTCCAGGAGCTCAATATTCAAGCCCAGACTCTGCAATTCTTTCATCAGGACATTAAAGGATTCCGGTAGCCCGGCCTCCAGCACGTTGTCCCCTTTAACGATTTTTTCGTACATCCGCGTCCGGCCGGCTACGTCGTCGGATTTGACGGTCAGGAATTCCTGAAGGGTATAGGCGGCTCCGTAAGCCTCCATGGCCCAGACTTCCATTTCTCCCAGACGCTGCCCGCCGAATTGAGCCTTTCCACCCAGGGGTTGCTGGGTCACCAGTGAATAAGGGCCTATGGACCGGGCATGAATCTTGTCATCGACCAGATGATGCAGCTTGAGCATATACATGACCCCCACCGTCACCGGTCGGTCAAAAGGTTCCCCGGTCCGGCCGTCGAAAAGGACGGACTTCCCGGTTTCCGAAATCCCGGCCAGCTTCAGCAGCCGTTGGATATCCGCCTCGTCGGCCCCATCGAAAACCGGGGTGGCCATGTGAATCCCCTCCCGGAACTGATCTTCTAAGAGGAGCAGGCCCTCATCCGGAATGGCATCGAAATAGCTGTCTATTTTTTTCGACTCGTAGACCTTTTTGAGCAGCTTTCGGGCTTCGGCGACTCGCTGGAACTCGCCGACCAGATCGGCGACCTTTTTGCCCAACTCTCGAGAGGCCCAACCCAAGTGAGTCTCCAAAACCTGCCCCACATTCATACGTGAGGGAACCCCTAAAGGATTGAGGACGATATCCACCGAGGTGCCGTCGGCAAAATAAGGCAAATCCTCCCTGGGGAGAATCCGGGAAACCACGCCCTTGTTCCCGTGCCGGCCGGCCATCTTATCTCCCACCGCCAGCTTTCGCTTAACGGCCAGGTAGATTTTAACCATTTTGACCACCCCGGGAGGGAGTTCATCCCCTTTTTTCAACTTGGCTACCTTCCCCTCAAAAGTCCCTTTGATCAAGGACACCTTTTCCTGATAATCCCTGATAATCCCTTCCAATTCTTCCTTGAGGTCCTTACCTTTGGACACCGCCAGGTCTTTCCATTTTTTGACCGGAAGTTTGGTCAATTTTTCCAGAGAAATTTTTTCCCCCCGGGCGATCAGGACCTTTTCGCTGCGATCTTCTTTGATGGTATTGCTCGATATTTTTCCGGCCACCAAGGCCTTCAAGCGCTGCAGCGCCTCCCGATGTAAAATCTGAATCTCGTCGTTTTGATCCTTCATGATCCGGGCCACTTCTTCCTCTTCAATGGCCTTGGACCGGGCATCCCGCTCCACCCCTTTACGGGAAAAAACCTTGGCTTCGATAACGACGCCCTCGATCCCCGGCGGAACCCGGAGGGAAGAGTCCTTCACGTCCCCGGCCTTTTCTCCGAAGATCGCCCGGAGCAGTTTCTCCTCCGGGGAAAGTTGGGTTTCTCCTTTCGGGGTAACCTTCCCGACCAAAATATCGCCGGCTTTCACTTCCGCTCCGATGCGAATGATGCCGCTTTCGTCCAAATTTTTTAAGGACTCATCCCCCAGGTTGGGAATATCCCGGGTGATTTCCTCCCGGCCCAGTTTGGTATCCCGGGCCACCAGTTCGAATTCTTCGATATGAATCGAGGTGAAAACATCGTCCTTAACCAGATGCTCCCCCACCAGGATGGAGTCTTCAAAATTATAACCGCCCCAGGACATGAAGGCCACCAACACGTTACGCCCTAAGGCCAACTCTCCTTTCTCGGTGGAGGGACCATCGGCGATAACCTGTCCTTTTTGAATCGGGTCCCCTTTACGCACGATCGGTTTTTGACTGAAACAGGTATTCTGGTTGGACCGCTGAAATTTATTTAATTTGTACAGTTCCACCCCGGCCCCCAAAGGACGGGCTTTCGTTTCCTCCGTGATATACCGAACCACAATCCGGTCGGCGTCCACGTCTTCCACCACGCCATTATTTTTGGCTACCACGGTTACCCCGGAATCCCGGGCCACCACCTCTTCGATCCCGGTACCGATGATCGGGGCGCGACAGGAGAGCAACGGGACGGCCTGCCGCTGCATATTGGAACCCATCAAAGCCCGGTTGGCGTCGTCATTTTCCAAGAAAGGGATCAGAGAGGCGGCCACGCTGACCAACTGGTTGGGAGAAACGTCCATGAGGTCAATGCCCTCTTCCTCCCGATTGACCATCACAAATTCCCCGTCCTTTCTGGCCGAAACCATGGAATCGACCAGACGCCCGGCCCGGTCCAAAGGGATATTGGCCTGAGCGATATTAAACCCTTGCTCATCCAGCGCGCTTAAAAATCTCACTTCCTGAGTAGCCGTACCCTCTTCGACCACCCGGTAAGGGGTTTCGATAAAACCGAATTCATTTACCCGGGCATAGGTACTCAGGGAAACAATGAGGCCGATATTGGGGCCTTCGGGTGTTTCAATCGGACAGATCCGCCCGTAATGGGTGGGATGCACGTCCCGCACCTCAAACCCGGCCCGCTCCCGGGTAAGCCCGCCCGGACCCAAAGCGCTCAACCGCCTCTTGTGGGTGATTTCGGAGAGCGGATTGGTCTGGTCCATGAATTGAGAAAGCTGGCTGGTCCCGAAAAATTCCTTCACCACGGCGGCCACCGGTTTGGGATTGATCAGGTCATGGGGCATCAGGGTCTCGATCTCCTGCAGGGTCATTCGCTCCTTGATGGCCCGTTCCATCCGCACCAGCCCTATTCGATACTGGTTTTCCAAAAGTTCGCCGACGGCCCGGACCCGGCGATTGCCCAAATGATCGATATCGTCCACCGCGCCGTTGGTATCCTTCAGCTCAATCAGCTTCTTCACCGTCAGCAGGATATCCTCTTTGCGCAGGGTCCGATCCTCCAGGGGAACCTCCAGGCCTAGGCGGTGATTCAGCTTGAGCCGACCCACCGACGAGAGATCGTAGTTGTCCGGATTGAAAAACAGGTTGTAAAAAAAGTTGGTGGCCACTTCCAGGGTTGGCGGGTTGCTGGGGCGCAACTTCTTATAGATCTCCAGGATGGCCTCTTCGCTGCCCGGCACCTTATCCATAATCAAGGTATCCCGCAGAGAAGAACTGACATTGACCCCATCGATAAACAGCAAATCCACAAAAGGCGTCTTCTTTTGCAGCAGAAGGTTTAGTTTCTCCCGGGTCAATTCCTCGTTGCTTTCGATCAGGATCTCTCCGGTCTCGGGATCCACCACTTCCTGCGCCAGGAAATACCCCTCAAGGTCTTCGGCCCTGGCCGGCAACGACCGGATTTCCGCGTCCTGAAGCAATTTGATAATCCGCTTATTGATCTTTCGATTTTTGCGGACGATCACTTCTCCCGTCAGGGGATTCACAATGTCCCGGGGGGCCTTTTTACCCAAAAGGAAATCCGGATTGACTTCCCGGCGTATTTTCCCATCCTCCAGGGTGATCCGCTCCCGTTCGTAAAAATAATTCAGTAACTCCTGATTGGAATACCCTAAAGCCTTCAACAGGATGGTTACCGGAAATTTCCTCCGTCGGTCGATGCGGACAAAAAGGATATTTTTCGGATCAAACTCCAGATCAATCCAGGAGCCGCGCAAAGGAATGACCCGCGCTGAATATAAAAGGCGGCCACTGCTGTGGGTCTTCCCCTTATCATGGGCAAAGAACACCCCCGGCGACCGATGCAACTGACTGACCACTACCCGCTCGGTGCCGTTGACGATGAACGTTCCCTTATCGGTCATCAAGGGAATCGTCCCGAAATAAATATCCTGTTCCTTGATGTCCCGAATCGTTTGGCTCCCGGTATCTTTGTCCAGATCGTTAACGATGAGGCGGACGGTGATTTTCATCGGCACGTCATACGTCATGCCCCTTTGCAGGCATTCCGCCTCATCGTATTTTACCTCACCGAAACTGTATCGAACAAACTCCAGAGAAGATAACCCGCTAAAATCCCGAATGGGAAAAACGCTTTTAAAGACCCCTTGCAGGCCGGTATTTTCCCGTTGATCGGGATCCCTATGGTATTGCAGAAAACGTTCGTAGGATTGCTTCTGCATGTCCATCAAATTGGGAATATCGATAATCTTTTCGATGTGTCCGAAATTCTTTCGAAACCGAACGTTGAGGAAAGAACGATCTTTCATCCCGTCTCCTTTACATGACAAGCATTTGTTGCAGCGGGTGCCCGCCTCGATCAGCCGCCAAGCTACTTAATTTCCACGGCGGCCCCAGCGGCTTCCAACTGCTTTTTTACATTTTCCGCTTCCTCTTTCGGGATGCCTTCCTTAATGGTGCTGGGCAGAGTCTCGACGGCGTCCTTGGCCTCCTTCAGCCCTAAATTCGTAATGGCCCGGACCTCCTTGATCACTTGGATCTTTTTGTCTCCCACTCCGGTCAGGATAACGGCGAATTCGGTTTGCTCTTCCTGCACCACAGCTTCTCCGGCCCCCGGCATCGGGCCGGCCATGGCCATGACCGGGGCCGAGGCCTTAACGCCGAAGGTATCTTCTAACTCCTTGACCAATTCGGAAAGCTCCAAGACGGTCATATTGGAAATGAACTCGATTACCTCTGCTTTAGTGATTTTCTCAGCCATCGTTAATCTTCCTCCTGATAATTGATCTTAAGCCTGGGCTTTTTGGTCTTCCACGGCCTTCAAGGTTAGTAAAAATTTCTGAATGATAGCGGACAGGGTAGAAACCAATCCGGTAGGCACGGCCACCAACGCGGACAACAACTGCCCCAGGAGAATTTCCCGGGACGGCATCTTGGCCAGTTGACCTACGTCCTCTGCCGAAATCGGCCTTCCCTGAAGAACCCCGCCCTTAAAGGCAAATTTATCCCGGTCCTTGGCGAAGTCCGCCAGCAGTTTGGCCGAAGCCACCGGATCCCCATAACTGATGGTAATCCCGCAGGGACCCACCAGAATGTCCTCGATCGCCGAGACCGGGGTCTCCTGAGAGGCCCGCCGCAGCAGGGTTTTCTTCACGACCTGGTATTCATCTCCCCGCTGCTTCAGATCCCGGCGCAATTTGTTGATCGATTCGACATTCAACCCTGTAAAATCGGTAACAAAAACGGCCTGAGATCTGGTCAGACGTTGGCGAAGATCGACCACGATCTTTTCCTTATCCGTCTTTTTCAAGAATGCACCCCTCCTTTCTTACCATTCGTTCTTCGGCGGTCAAATCCGTGGGGCCGACAGCTGAGTTCAGTCGGAATATCCGAGTCTCGGTAGGCTGAAAAAATCATTTAAAGCCTGGCAGGCACCTACGGTCTTTAACTCGTGGAACGGTTGGCTTTGGTTGATCATTAATATCCAGGGAACAAATCGATCGGTTCGCCGGGCCTTCCAGTTCCAGAAGAAGGCCCGAAAGTCTCTTTTTCACGTCGCCCCCCGGTCAAGAATAAATCTCTCCAGGGGTTCAAAAGGGACCGGTTGGGCTACTTCCCGATTTCTTTGATAAAAGAAGGGTCGATTTTGATTCCTGGACCCATGGTAGTCGAAATAGTTATGCTTTTGAGATACGTTCCTTTGGCACTGGATGGTTTAAGACGCAGAATAGTGTCGAAAAAAGATAAAATATTGGGGATCAATTTATCCAGCCCGAAGGAAACCCGTCCCATCGGGGCATGGACGATGCCGTTTTTTTCCACGCGAAATTCGATTTTACCGGCCTTGATCTCCCGAATGGCTTTGGCCACGTCAAAGGTTACGGTGCCGGTCTTGGCGTTAGGCATCAGCCCCCGGGGCCCTAAAATTTTTCCGATTTTTCCCACCTGGCCCATCAGGTCGGGAGTAGCGACGGCCTTATCGAATTCCAGCCAGCCGCCTTTGATCTTTTCAATCAATTCTTCCGATCCCGCCACGTCGGCACCTGAATCCAAGGCCTCTTTTTCTTTTTCCCCTTTGGCAAAAACCAACACCCGGGTGGTTTTTCCGGTGCCGTTGGGGAGGACAACGGCCCCCCGAACCATCTGGTCGGCATGCCTAGGGTCCACCCCCAATCGGACCGCCATATCCACCGTCTCGTCAAATTTGACATAGGAGGCTTTAACGGCCAATTGAACCGCTTCTTCCAAGGGATAGCGCTTGGTCCGATCCACTTGCTCACGAGCCTGATTATAGTTCTTCCCATTCTTTGGCATAGCGTATTTCCTACCTCTTTTCCTGATAGTTAACTCAGCCGATGTCAATGCCCATGCTGCGCGCCGTGCCTTCGATGATCTTAATCGCAGCGTTTAAACTGGCGGCATTTAAATCCGGCATTTTTAACTTGGCGATCTCTTCCACCTGGGCCGGTGAAACCCGTCCCACCTTATCCCGATTCGGCACACTGGATCCTTTAGCAATCTGGGCCGCTTTTTTCAAAAGCACCGAGGCCGGCGGGGTTTTGGTTATAAAAGTGAAGGAACGGTCGGCAAAAACAGTCAAAACCACGGGGATGATCATCCCTTCCTGGCCCTGAGTGCGGGCATTGAAGGCCTTGCAGAACTCCATGATATTGACGCCGTGCTGGCCTAGCGCCGGTCCAATGGGGGGAGAAGGATTCGCCTGTCCCGCCGGCACCTGCAGTTTTATATAGGCAATGATTTTCTTAGCCATTTCAACGGTTCTCCTTCGTCTTAAATGCCTTTCCCCTACGGAAGGCCATTCTTATGAATGGCCAAGGGGTTATTCAACACTTTCCGGTGATCGGCCGTTTGCTTATCTCGATCCGACCAAACCGGGGACCTTTATGGGCCGCCGACTATGACTTGGCCACCTGGACAAAATCCAATTCCACCGGCGTAGAGCGACCAAAAATACTGATCAGTACTTTCAGCTTGCACTTATCCGGTTTGACCTCATCCACTACCCCGTTAAAATTGGAGAAAGGGCCATCGATCACCTGAACTTCATCCCCCTCCTCAAAGTAAAACTTGGGTTTCGGACGGATCGCCCCTTCGGCCATTTGTTCAATGACCTTTTCGGCTTCCTCGTCCGGTATAATAGCCGGCTTGTTCTTTTCGCCGATAAACCCGGTCACCTTGGGGGTATCTTTAACCAAGTGCCAGGTATCGTCATTCAACTCCATTTTAATCAGCACATACCCAGGATAAAACTTGCGGGAGGAGGTCTTTCGCTCGCCCTTGACCAGTTCCACTACTTGTTCCGTTGGAACCAAGACTTGCGAAAAAAGAGCTTCCAGGCCCTGGGATTTTACTTGCTCCTCCAAGGCCAATTTGACCTTAAGTTCAAATCCCGAATAGGTGTGTACGATATACCATTTATGCGCCATGGCCCAACCCCGTTACCCCTTCCTGGGTAAACCGATAAATCCTTACGCCGCCGCTCCTCTGAAAGGAACCGTTCAGCGCCCCATAATGGAACCAACCAATTTGGCTAAGGCCACATCCAGTATCCCCAAGAAAAAGGCTACGATCACCGAAAGAATAATGACCATGGCGGTGGCGGCCAAGGTCTCTTTGCGGGTCGGCCAGGTGACCTTTTTCAGCTCCATCCGAACTTCCCGGAAAAAAGTCTTGGTCGGCTCAATAAATTGTAGTTTTTTGGTCCACCCGGCAACCAGCCCCTCGGAGACGGCTTCGTCCGAGGGGGGTTTTCTCAGGCTGACCTTAGTTTCCTTAGGAGCCATAGCGGATTGGGGGTCTCTGGTTGGTTTTTCCTCGACCGTTTTGTCAATTTCGCCCGCCCCGCTCTTTTTTTTCGGTTTTAGTTTCTTCATCTCCCCCGGGTTCCCAGTCCCTTTGAACAAATTTGGCAGGCCAGGAGGGATTCGAACCCCCAACACCCGGATTTGGAGTCCGGTGCTCTAACCGTTGGAGCTACTGGCCTGCGGATTAACTCCGGTGAATAACGATCGGTTCGTTATTTGGTTTCCTTGTGGACCGTGTGGGTCTGACAGAAGCGGCAATACTTTTTTAATTCCAACTTATCCGGGGTCTTCCGCTTGTTTTTGGTGGTGGTATAATTCTTCTGCTTACAGGTCGTACAAGATAAATTAATAATATCGCGCATATTCGTTCCCTGATCCCGACAGGCGAGGATTCCTTCTCGACCTGGCTGTTATTCCAAGATTTCGGAGATCACGCCGGCGCCTACGGTCCGACCTCCCTCACGAATGGCAAAGCGGAGTTCCTTCTCCATGGCAATGGGCATGATCAAGGACACCGTCATCGAGACGTTGTCTCCCGGCATCACCATCTCCACCCCTTCCGGCAGGGTCACCACCCCCGTCACGTCGGTGGTCCGAAAATAAAACTGCGGCCGGTAGCCGTTGAAAAACGGCGTGTGCCGCCCGCCTTCCTCCTTCGACAGAATGTACGACTCCGCCTTGAACTTGGTGTGCGGCGTGATCGATCCCGTCTTGGCTACCACCTGACCCCGCTCCACATCGTCCCGCTTGGTCCCCCGCAGCAGCAACCCCACGTTGTCTCCCGCCTGGCCCTGATCCAAGGTCTTCCGAAACATCTCCACCCCGGTACAGATCGTCTTCACCGTCGGCCGAATCCCCACGATCTCCACTTCCTCACCGACCTTGATCATCCCGCGTTCCACCCGGCCCGTGACTACCGTCCCCCGGCCCGAAATGCTGAACACGTCCTCCACCGGCATCAAAAACGGCTTCTCAATATCCCGCACCGGCTCCGGTACATAATTGTCGATCGCCTCCATCAGCTCCAGGATGGGCTGGCAACTGGGACAGTCCCCTTTCCCGCAGCCGCACTCCAGCGCTTTCAGCGCCGATCCCTTGATGATCGGGATATCGTCCCCCGGATACTCATACTTGCTCAAGAGTTCCCGCAGTTCCAGCTCCACCAGCTCAATCAACTCCGGATCATCCACCATGTCCACCTTGTTCAAAAAAACCACAATGTACGGCACGCCCACCTGGCGTCCCAATAAAATATGCTCCCGCGTCTGCGGCATCGGCCCGTCATCCGCCCCCACCACCAGAATCGCCCCGTCCATCTGCGCCGCCCCGGTGATCATGTTCTTGATATAGTCCGCGTGCCCCGGACAGTCCACGTGCGCATAATGCCGCTTCTTGGTCTCGTACTCCACGTGGGCCGTGGCGATCGTAATGCCCCGCTCCTTCTCCTCCGGCGCCTTGTCGATCTCGTCAAAGGGTATGTAATTCGCAAACCCGGTCTTCGATAAACAAAGCGTGATCGCCGCCGTCAAGGTCGTCTTCCCATGATCAATATGCCCGATCGTCCCCACATTCACATGCGGCTTCGTCCGTTCAAATTTCTTCTTGGCCATCAGTCTCGTCCCCCTTCGTTAAGTTTTCAATCTGTTCTTGTTAATTGATCAAGAGTTGAAAGATTCATACCTTCTGGAGCCCACGACCGGGATTGAACCGGTGACCTCTTCCTTACCAAGGAAGTGCTCTACCGACTGAGCTACGTGGGCTTTTCCCTTATATTTGATTCGCCTCAGGCCGCCCGAAAAAAACCAGGGCGGCGGCGCTGATTAATGGAGCGGGAAACGGGATTCGAACCCGCGACCCTCAGCTTGGAAGGCTGACGCTCTAGCCAACTGAGCTACTCCCGCCTAATTTGGAAAAATTTCGTAGACCTGGATTTTATGGCTGTAGTCAAACCAATTTAGTTAAACGAACCTAATCTCCTACACCTTTCATTGGACGGGAAAACCTGCCAATGGAAACCATATCCTAACGGGCTGGTGGAGGGGGGAGGATTCGAACCTCCGAAGGCATGGCCGACAGATTTACAGTCTGTTCCCTTTGGCCGCTCGGGAACCCCTCCTTAAATTAGGGACTTAAGGTAATAAAGCAAGGGAAGACACAGCAGGAACATTCTCCTGCCGCCCCGCTACCTGGAGCCAGCGAAGGGATTCGAACCCCCGACCAACTGATTACAAATCAGTCGCTCTACCTGCTGAGCTACGCTGGCTTTTTAACTCCTTCTATTTACGTATAATTTGTCCATCTCCCCGTTATTCCAGGGCATGTAAAACAATAAGTATAATAATATTTTTCTAAAAAATCAATAAAAAAATTGCATAATTTTCGGGGTTATGATTATATGCCGGCTAAGGAGTATTCCCAGCCATGGAACCAGCACCCGCCCCTTCCTCCCGGGAGGAATTAAGCCTGAAACCGTCCTGGAAAAGTTATTTCGTTTTTTACGCGGCTATCGTTATCTTTGGACTCGGACCGCTCTTAAACCCCGAAGCACCCATAAGTCGCGAGATCGGGGGAGTAATTGCCGCCCTATTGGTTGCGTTTATAATCCTGATCAGACAATATTCTTCCTATAAATACGGGGCCGGCATATTTAGCCGGGAATTCGGGTGGGGGGGACTGGTTCAGGTAAAAAAAATGCCTCTGGCTGAGATTGATTCCGTGATCGTCCGCCGGGGCGTGGTACACCGTCTGGTCGGGATCGGCCATCTGCAATTCCAACCCGCGACGGCTGGATCGCCGGATCTTTGGTGGTTTGGCCTGGATCAACCTTTTGAGGTTAAAAAACGGGTTGAACAAATCCTCCGGCGTGAAAAGCTCCTTTAGTATAAATTACAGCAATTTACTAAGATCTTTTTCGAACCGGCTGGCCGGCACCAAACCGTCATAGCGAGTAAAGGCCTTACCCTCCCGATTGATAAGTATAGTGGTAGGTACCCCGCCGATCTCATACTTTTCCAGCACATCCTTGGTTCCCATCAAGATCGGGTAGGTAATTTTCATATTCTTGACGAAGGTCATCAGATCTTGGGGAGGCACGTCCTCATCCAGGGAGATCCCGAGGACCACCAACCCCTTCTCTTTATTCAAACGGTATAATTTAACCAGCTCGGGAATTTCCAGCCGGCAGGGGGGGCACCAGGTGGCAAAAAAATTCAAAATAACCACTTTGCCCTTAAAATCGGTTAATTTTACTTTTTTTTGGCTGAGGTCCTTCAGGATAAAGTCGGGCACAGCCTTCAACCCTTGAGTCCCTGAGGCTGCTTGTTCCCAGGGCCAGGAAAACCAAAGGGCGCTCAAAAAAAACAGGGCCATACATGCTATTTTTTTATTAACTTTCATATCGTTATTAACTCTCTCCGTGCTCCAGTAGGTTGATTAATTCCACCAGCGCCCCGGTAGTTGCTTCCAAAAGAGCCGCGCCTTTTTCCAGCGAGGCCTTGGCCGGATCACCCCAAACTCCTCCCGGCCAGAATTTCCTTTTGTTCCGGACCAAAATGGCCTTTGGAAAGCTGGGGTACTCCTCCGGACTACTTCCCTTAACCCAACCTGGTCTTAAGGCCATCATGACCGACGTTTCCAGTTCCCCCGCGTGGGCATCCCCTTTGGTTTCAATGATCGGTTCCCAAACGGCCGCCCCTAAGTCCAAAATGTTCAAGGCCGCGACTCGAGCCTCAGGAAGCCTTTCCAGAAGAGCTTCCCCCGCTTCAACCAAGGCCGAGGTGTGGGTCCCCCCGGCATGGCCTGAAAGGATGATTATATTGCGCAACCCTTGCTGATAAAGAGCCGCTCCGATATCTTTAATCAACGCCCTTAAAGTATCTCCGGAGATGGTCAGGGTCCCCGGATGCTGGCTGGTACTGCGACAAACCCCGTAATAGACGGGCGGGGCGACAAAGGCCCCGGTTCGTTCACCGGCCAGGCGGCAGACCTCAAAGGCGTGGATAGTATCGGTACCGAGGGGGAGATGATTGCCGTGTTCTTCCACGGAGCCCACCGGGATCAAAACCGTCCGGCTGCTCCGAAGCCGCTCATGAAACTCCGGCATGGTCAAGGCTTCAATTAGCATCAAGAAAATTTAACGCAATGCCCAGGGATAATCAAGGAATTTATGGAGCGTCTAAAACTTCCCGAACCTTGGCGGCCAGCTCTTCCTCCCGATAGGGCTTTTGAACGAAACCGGAAACGCCCTGTTTAAGGATCTCGCCTACTTCACCTTCGGTACTGTACCCGGAAGAAAGCAACACTTTAACCTGCGGATTTATCGCCCTTAATTGCCTATAGGTTTCCTTTCCCCCGATCCCGGGCATCATCACGTCCAGAATAACTAAGTCGATTTCGCGAGCCCGTTTCCGGTAAATCCTGACCGCCTCCCTTCCCTCAGATGTTGAAAAGACTCGATACCCGCGGTCTTCCAAAAGGTCGACCCCCAAATCCCGAATGATTTCCTCGTCATCCACTAAAAGAATGGTTTCCTTCCCCTGATGCGTATCCGGAACCGGGGGAACCTCTTCACCATTCAAGGCGACGGGAGCTACGGCCGGGAGGAATACCGTAAAGGTGCTGCCTGTCCCGGTGTGACTTTGCACTTCAATCGTTCCCCCATGGTTCTGGATGATGCCGTAGACCATGGAAAGCCCCAGTCCGGTCCCCTGACCTTTGGCCTTGGTGGTGAAGAAAGGCTCAAAAATTCGGTTCCGGACCTCAGGACTCATGCCGGTCCCGGTATCCGCAAGGGTCAGGCGGATATAACTCCCTTCCTTCATTCCCCGCTGACGGGAAGCCTGATCCGGGATCATCCGCTGATTCCGGCTGGCAATCTTTAAAGTCCCCCCTTTGGGCATGGCATCTCGGGCATTAAGGCAGATATTCATCAGGGCCTGCTGGACTTGGGTCTCGTCCCCCTCAATAAGGGCTAGCCGAGGGTCGGGGTCCACCTCTATGGCAATCCGGGGATCAATGGTTCGCTGGAGGATGAGGACAATTTCCTGGATTAAGGCGTTACAGTCGATGGGCCTGACCTGGTATTTCCCCCGGCGGGCGAACCCCAATAACTGTTTGGTCAACTCCGCCGCTCTTTGGGCCGATCGCTCAATTGCCTCGACCGACTGATAGATTTTATCCCGGGTTGAAAGTTTTCTTTTTACAAAGGTCGCGTAACCTAAAATACCCCCCAGGAGGTTGTTGAAGCCATGGGCAATCCCCCCAGCCAGGTTGCCGATAGATTCCATTTTTTGCGACTGCAGGAGCTGTTCCTCCACCCTTTTATGGTCGGTTACGTCCCGGGCCATGCCGATCATCCCGGTCACCCGTCCTTCCTCATCGTAAAGTGGAGCCGCGCTGCCTAAGAAAAACCGACTGGTCCCATCCTTCTTTAAATAATGCCAATGGACGTTCTCCACGTTTTTTTTGTGGTTCCGGACATCCTTAAATACTCGAACCAAAAAAGGATGATCCTCCGGAGGGGCAAATTCAATAAAAAACCGACCCAACACTTCGGACTCGTCGTGACCGAGGATTTTTTTCCAGCGGGGGCTGATATAACTCAAGGACCCATCCAATTCGAGGGTGTAGATAATGTCCGGTATACTTTCGATCAGGGTCCGGTAGCGGTGCTCGGTCCGTCGCAGTTTTTCCTCAGCCACCTGGAGTTGACGCAGAACTCCCTGACGTCCGGGCGGATCTTTACGGAGAGAAACTTTGGGCTTCCCGCTCCCTTTTGGTTTTACGGGGGATGGGGAAGTTCGCGGTTTGGTCTTTTGGTTTTTCAACAAGATGCCCTCGCAATCAGTCGGTATTCTCTAAGAATCCATTCCAGGTGTCAATTGCTTTCGACGAGATCAACATCGAACATTGAACATCGAACGTCCAACGCTGAATAAGTTTTAACCATCTCTGGGTCTCCCTAAGTTCCTTTAATGAGATACGAAGCTTATGGATAAAGTCCTTTGGGGACTCCGCTGCTTGGGCTTCCCCATGGTTTGGATAAGGTGAAGTCCCCGATTTTAACAATTGGCCCGCAACATGGCCGATTGTTCTGGTATTGGGAAGCCGTTCAACGATTTTTATTATTCTGACCGAAAACTCGAGCAGCCTTTCTTCCAGATCATAAGTCTGTTTCTTCATCTTTCCCCACTGAGCATTCGATGTTCGATGTTGGAAGTTCGATGTTCGACGTTCATCTTTTTCAGTGCCCCTTCCGGCGAAGCGGCCGTTTTTCTCACTCCGCTATCAGGGTAGCCAATTCTACCTTGTGGGGGTTGGACGCCGTTTCCGAAGGCCAAGTAACCTTCACGGTCACCAGGACACAGCCCATGGGTGTCCCCGGACTAATGGAGGTTTCTCGACGGTATAGCACCGGCAGGTTTCCATTGGTCACCTGAGGCTCTGTTTCCCCCCTGAGGAGCGACACCGGTTGCGACTTCAGAGACTCCATTTTCCCCTGAGCCAGGGCCAAGGCCCCCGTTCGATTTTGGCTGAGGGCATTGGTCTTGATGACGGTTATCAAGGTATTGGTGGAAAATAAAAGGACCAAGGTGAAAAGGCCCAAAGCGATCACCGTTTCCAACAGAGTAAACCCATCCGGTTTTGGAGATGAACCTGAATGGCGTTTTATTCCCATGATGCCTTCCCTTTTTTAAACGCTTCGCCCTTTGGCGTGGGTACCCCTCCCTGACCGCTAGGCCCGCCGAGCCCCGACGGCCTCCAAGGCCTGCTCTAAGGTCAATCTACCCTATACCCCTTTCTAGGATAGGTTATTTTGCAAGACCGATGCCAACATCGGGCACCCGGCAAGTTACGGTTCGGAGCAGGGGATCTGGCCTCCGGTATTATCGAACGTTGTAATTTTGCTACCATTTAATTTGATCAACCCATTTCGGGCCGCCCAGTTTCCCTTGGTGGCGGGTTCGTGATCCCCTGTTTTTTGAGCATTTGCTGCTCAATGAGCTGGAAATCACCTTTCCAGAAAAAATATTCCCTTGACTTTATCCCTGATCATGCTACGCTTTCTCCATCAATCGATGGAAACATTATATGGAGAATGGCCGTGAGCACCCCGTTGGAAAAAGCTCGTCGAGATCCGGAATCCATGAAGGCCCGGATCCTCAAGATAGCTCGGCAGCTTTTCGGAGAATACGGCTATCACGGAACGACCACCCGAATGATCGCCCAACGGGTGGGTATCGACATTTCCACTCTTTATTATCATTGGGGTGAAAAGGGGGACCTGTACGAGGCCGTGGTTTTAGATATCAACGAGGACCTGCGGCAGCAACTGGTGGCGGTGGAAAAAGTAATCCACGGGCGGCCCCTGGCCCGGCGGATGGAGCTATCCATCGACCGGATAGTGGACTTTCTCTTCCGCCATCCGGAGATATCCAACCTGGTCCTGTTCCGCTACTTCGGCAAAACCCGCCCCGAAACCAGCCTGGATTTCAGGGTCCCGGAATTCATTTCCGATATTGCCCGCTCCATGGGTCTCAGCCGGGATAAGGAAAACGTCTCCGCCTCCGTTAAAATGCAGGTCCTGGTCATCATGAATGCCATACATAATTTTATTTCCGGCGAAAACTTTTTCCGATCCCTTCTCAAAATCGAACGCCCGGAATACATTTCGCTGGCCAAGGAGACTTTGAAATTTATCTTGATCCCGGCTTTCGACCGAGGGGGCAGAAAACCGGGCCGGCAGTCTCCATCCGCCTAATTCCTAAGTTGAAAGACATTAACCTGGAGGAAAAAAGATGGCCCTTAACTTGGACGGCATAGGAAAAAAGATCGGCCCCTTTTCCAAAGACTACACCTGGAAGGACACGGTCCTCTACGCCTTGGGCGTGGGAGCAGGCTTTTCCGATCTGGAGTACTGTTACGAAAAAGAGCTCAAAGTCCTGCCGAGTTTCGGCATTGTGACCCTTTACGATTTCATGCCCGAACTGGCGGCACTAAGCAACGTCAATCTGGCCGGCGTCCTCCATGGAGAGCAGGAGTTGATCTTTCACCACCCCATCCCCCCGGAGGGGAAGCTGATCACCGAGGGGTCCATAACCCACTTTTACGACAAAGGCCCGGGCAAGGGCGCCCTGATCCTGGCCGAGTTTGACACCCGTGATGAAGGCGGCCGGAAGCTTTTCACCAGTATCGTAACAGTCTTCGCGCGCCGGGACGGGGGTTTCGGGGGGGAGGAGGCCCCGCAGCGGACGTTTTCCTTTCCGGACCGGCCCCCGGATTATGAGATTTCGGCCAGCCCCTCGGTCGATCAACCGCTGATTTATCGCCTTTCCGGTGATATCTTCGCCCTCCATGTGGACGCGGAATTCGCCAAAATGGCCGGGTTCTCCCGGCCCATTATGCACGGACTCTGCACTCACGGGTATGCCTGCCGGGCCTTGATCCAGCAGCTTATCCCCGGGGCCCCGGAAAAGGCACGCCGGATGGTCAACCGCTTCCGCAGTCCCCTGATCCCGGGAAACCCGATCAAAACCCTGATCTGGAAAATGAATGGGGGCCAGGCCTTCTGGCGGGTCATTCAAGCGGACACGGGCGAGGTGATTATCGACAATGGGGTCTTTGAATACGGGGAAGTCCCCCAGGAGGCGATTCGCTTCGACGGCCGCGTAGCCATCGTGACCGGGGCCGGGGCCGGTTTGGGCCGGGTCTATGCCCTGGAGCTGGCCAAACGGGGCGCCCGGGTGGTGGTCAACGACCTGGGCGGCGCCCGGGATGGATCCGGGACCGGTTCCGCCAACCCGGCCGATCGGGTGGTGGAAGAGATCAAGGCCCTGGGCGGCGAGGCCGTGGCCAGCTTCGACTCCGTCTCCACGCCGGAAGGCGGCGAAGCCATTGTCGCCCGGGCACTGGAGGCCTTCGGCCGGGTGGATATCCTGATCAACAATGCCGGGATCCTCAGGGATAAAACTTTCCTGAAGATGGATCCGCCGGATTGGGAGGCGGTCAAGTCCGTCCACCTGGACGGGGCCTATTACGTGACCCGTCCGGCCTTCCGGCAGATGAAGGAAAACAAATACGGACGGATTATTATGACCACCTCGGCCGCCGGGCTGTACGGCAATTTCGGGCAAACCAACTACTCGGCCGCCAAAATGGGACTGGTGGGGCTGATGAATACCCTGAAGCTGGAAGGCGAAAAATATGACGTCAAGGTCAATACCGTAGCCCCCATAGCCGCCACCCGGCTGACCGAGGATATCCTGCCGCCGGACCTGTTCGAGAAACTCAAACCTGAATTTGTCGCTCCCCTGGTCCTCTACCTCTGTTCCGAACAATGCCCGGTCAGCGGCGCCGTCTATAACGCCGGGATGGGGTATTTCAATCGGGCGGCGGTAGTCTCCGGGCCGGGGGCCATGCTCAGCGACGGGTCGACCGTGCCCACCCCGGAAACCGTGGTCGGCCGTCTGGCGGACATCCTCCGAATGGAGGACGCCCGGGAATTTTACAATGCCACCGAGGCCTTGGGAGTCATGCTCACCGGACCCGAACCCCAATCTAAGACCGCCCCGGCCCCGCCCCCCGAGGCCACCGTCCAATCGGTGTTTGACCGGATGCCCGGATCTTTCCAGGCGGAAAAGGCCGCCGGGGTGGAGGTGGTTTTTCAGTTCCACATCACCGGAGAAAGCGGGGGGGATTGGTCGACCGCCATCAAGGACGGCGCCTGCACGGTAACCCCGGGCCTCCATGAAAAGCCGACAACCACGATCAAGATGTCCGCAGAAGACTTTTTGAATCTCATGTCCGGAAAGCTTCCGGCCATGCAGGCCTATACCTCGGGCAAACTGAAGATCGAAGGCGATTTAATGAAATCACAGCTCATAGAAAAACTGTTTAAGTTCTAAACCAGGCTTTAGATTCTTTAGCTAAACTCGAAATTCGAAATTCGAAATTCGAAACAAATTCAAATGACCAAAATTCGAAATCCGAAACCCCCGGATCTTAAACCACCGCGGCCACCATTAGAAATATGAAATTCGCCCTATTTCTGATCGGGAGGTGAAATTGTTTCGGTCATTTGAATCTTGAATATTGTTTTCTGTTTCGTGCTTCGTGCTTCGAATTTCGAATTTGAATTTTAAGGAGGTCCCATGATCGGCATCATATCCTACGGCGGCTACCTTCCCCGGCTCCGTCTTAACCGCATGAGCATCTTTCAGGAAATGGGCTGGCTTGCCCCGGCCATCGTCATGGTCGCCCAGGGGGAACGGTCTTTCTGCAACTGGGATGAAGACAGCCTGACCATGGCCGTAGCCGCCTCGCAGGACTGTCTGACGGGAATGGATAAATCGACTGTGGAGGCGATCTACCTGTGCTCCACCACCCTGCCCTTTAGCGACCGCCTCAACGCCGGCATTGTCAAAACGGCCCTGAACCTTCGGGATGACATCCAGGCCCAGGATATCACCGCCTCCCTCCGTTCCGGCACCAGCGCGCTCCTTACCGCCTTGAATTCCCTCCGGGAAGGGAACCCAAAAAGTATCCTGGTAACCGCGGCCGACAAGCGGGAGGCCAAGGCCGCCTATTTTTATGAGATGTGGTTCGGCGACGGGGCCGCTTCGCTCCTGGTGGGCAGCACCGGGGTGATTGCCGAATTCTTAGGTTCCGAGACCCTCTCCCTGGATTTTGTCGATCATTATCGCGGCGCTCAAAATAAATATGATTATATGTGGGAGGAACGTTGGGTCCGGGACGAAGGGTATGCCAAGATCATTCCCAGGGCGGTCAACGGTCTTTTTCAAAAGCTGTCCATCACCATGGACGAGGTGGACAAGCTGGTCTTTCCCTGCTTCTTCAAGGCCGAACACCGCAACATCGCCAAGAAACTAGGGGCCCCTCCGGAAAAAGTCCAGGACAACCTCCACGAGGTCTGCGGGGAGACCGGCGCCGCGCATCCCCTGGTCCTGTTCACCCAGGCCCTGGAACAGGCCAAGCCCGGAGAGCGGATCCTGCTGGCGGGCTTCGGACAGGGGTGCGACGCGCTGTATTTCCGGGTGACCGAGAACATCAAAAAACTGCCCCCCCGAAAGGGGATTGAAGGGTCCTTAAAGCACAAAAAGACGGTCGACAATTATCCCAAGTTCCTGAAGTTCCGGGACCTGATTCAGACCGAGATGGGGATCCGGGCCGAGGCCCCCACCCAGACGGCCATGACCGTCCTCTACCGGAAGCGGCAGATGATCCTCGGGCTGGTGGGCGGCCGGTGCACGGCTTGCGGCACCCCTCAGTTTCCTAAAATGGATATCTGCGTCAACCCGGACTGCCGTAAATTCTACACCCAGGAAGATTACGAGTTTGCCCAAAAATCAGCCTTTATCAAGACCTTTACCGGAGACCTGCTGACGGTTTCCCTCGACCCGCCGGCGGTCTACGGCATGATCCAGTTCGATGACGGGGGACGATTCATGGCCGATTTTACCGATTGCGAACTGGCCGAGGTCTGGGTCGGCCAGCCGGTCCGGCTCTCTTTCCGGAAGAGGTACACCGACAAGGACCGCGGGTTCTCCGGTTATTTCTGGAAGGCCGTGCCTCTGCCGGTTAAGCCACCGGTAAAAGAAGAAAAACCGGCCGGCATCCGCTTTGACGGTCAGGTGGCCGTCGTGACCGGGGCCGGGGCCGGTTTGGGTCGGACCTACGCCCTGGAGCTGGCTGCCCGGGGGGCCAAGGTGGTTGTCAATGATTTGGGCGGGGCCCGGGACGGTTCCGGCGCCGGTTCCGCCGGCCCGGCCGACCGGGTGGTCGAGGAGATCCGGGCGGCCGGGGGGGAGGCCGTGGCCAACTGCGACTCCGTTTCCACTCCCGAGGGCGGGGAGGCCCTCATCCGGCAAGCCGTCGAGGCCTTCGGCCGGGTGGATATCGTCATCAACAATGCCGGGATCCTGCGGGATAAGACCCTGCTTAAAATGGGTCCTGAGGACTGGAATCAGGTCCTCTCCGTCCATTTGGATGGGGCTTATTACGTCACCCGGCCGGCCTTCCGGCAAATGCGGGAGCAGAAATACGGGCGGATCATCCTCACCACCTCCGCTGCCGGTCTGTTCGGCAACTTCGGCCAAGTCCAATTACTCGGCGGCCAAGCTGGCCCTGCTGGGGATGATGAACACCCTGAAGCTGGAAGGGGAAAAATACAACATCAGGGTCAACACCGTGGCCCCGGTGGCCGCCACCCGGTTGACGGAAGACATCCTGCCCCCCGATCTCTTCGAAAGGCTTAAACCCGAATTCGTCGCCCCCCTGGTTCTCTACCTGTCTTCCGAACAGTGCCGGGAGACCGGCCGGGTCTTCAACGCCGGCTTGGGTTATTTCAACCAGGCCGCCGTCGTTACCGGCCCGGGAATCCTGATCGGCGAGGGACGATCCCTGCCGACGATCGAGGATATTGACAAAAACTGGAAGGCCATCCACTCCCTGGAGGGGGCCAAGGAATTCTATAACACCACGCTGGCCTTCGGCGACATGCTTATGGGCGGAGGTTCCCAGCCGGAGGCCCCGACCGCGGCGCCTGAAGGGCCGACCGTCCAGTCGGTCTTCGACGGCCTCCCCCAGGCTTTTCAGGTCGAAAAGGCCGCCGGGGTGGACGTGGTCTTTCAGTTCCGGATCTCCGGTCCGGGCGGCGGGGATTGGGTGGCCGCCATCAAAGACAACACCTGCCAGGTCAGCCGTGGGCTCTCTGAGAAACCCACGACCACCATCAAGATGGCCGACGGCGACTTCCTGAACCTGATGTCCGGCAAGCTCCCGGCCATGCAGGCTTTCACCGGCGGCAAGTTGAAGATTGAAGGGGATTTGATGAAGTCCCAGCTCATTGAAAAATTGTTCAAATTTTAAACCGGACTTAAAAACATTACCTAACCTAAATTGTCCATCGCTAACGCAGGAATGTTTTGAATTTTGAATTTGGGTCATTTGAATTTGTTTCGGATTTCGAATTTCGGAATTCGGATTTAGCCCGGGAAGTAAACTATTCTTAACCAGAATTTATTAGGAGGGTTTTATGGCTACCGGTATCAAAGATAAAGTTGCCATCCTCGGCATGGGCTGCACCCGCTTTGGAGAACGCTGGGATGTGGGGGCCGAAGAACTGATGGTGGAGGCCTTCGCCGAGTGTCTGGAGGATTCCGGAATAACGCCTGATGATATTCAAGCCGCCTGGCTGGGCACCTGCATGGAGGAGATCAACGTGGGCAAGAGCGCCCTCCCTTTATCCATGACCCTCCGCCTGCCGTTGATCCCCGCCACCCGGACGGAAAACTTTTGCGCCAGCGGGACCGAGTCCTTCCGCGGGGCGGTCTATGCCGTGGCCTCCGGGGCCTACGATATCTGTCTGGCCATGGGCGTGGAAAAGCTCAAAGACACGGGTTACGGGGGGCTCCCCAATCCGGGGTCCGGACTGGGCTCCTTGAACTGGCTCTGGTTTCCCAACATCTCCGCCCCCGGGGCCTTTGCCCAATTAGCCAGCGCCTACGCGGCTAAATACCAGATTCCCGATCAGGAGCTGAAACGCGCGCTGGCCCAGGTCTCGGCCAAGAGTCACGCCAACGGGGTCCTGAACCCTAAGGCCCACCTGCGCAAGGCCGTGACCGTGGAACAGATCATGGCCGCCCCCATCATCGCCCATCCGCTGGGGCTTTTCGACTGCTGCGGGGTGAGCGACGGAGCGGCCTGCGCCATCGTCACCACCGTGGAAAAGGCCAAGGAGCTGGGGAGAAAAGATTTTATTACCGTCAAGGCCCTGCAACTGGCCTTAAGCGGCGGAGCCGAAATGGGCTTCAACCAATGGGATGGGGACCACTTTGTGACCACCGACGTCTGCAGCCGGCGGGCCTATCAGGAAGCCGGGATTACCGATCCCCGTCGGGAAATCAGCATGATGGAACTTCACGACTGCTTCTCCATCACCGAACTGGTCACCTACGAAGACCTCCATATCTCCGAGCGGGGACGGGCCGTCCAGGACGCCTTGGACGGTTTCTACAATCGGGACGGGGGTGGGGTTCCCTGCCAGGTGGATGGGGGGCTGAAATGCTTCGGCCATCCCATCGGGGCCTCGGGTCTGCGCATGCTCTATGAGATGTACCTCCAGCTTCACGGCCGGGCCGGGGAGCGGCAGATCGAAAATCCCCGCTTCGGTCTGACCCACAATCTGGGCGGGGTGCCCTTCATGAACGTCTGCAGCATCGCCATCGTGGGAAAATATGAAAATTGAGGCCTACGGGTGGAAATAAAACCGCCATCACTCCCGTCATTGCGAGCAAAGCGAAGCAATCCCCCGAATACGCTTGGGGGAAGTCGGAAGTTACCAGGGGGATTGCTTCGTCGCTTCACTCCTCGCAATGACCTGAAGGAAGACCGGCCGATACTCGAAAAGTACCTGTAGGCTATGCTCAAATTCCGCCTCATCATGAACTCGGCCGCCGAAGACATCCTGAGCTTCAAAACCTGCTGCGGCCTGAAGATGTTTGACCAGAACCTCGAGATCCACGTCACCAACCTCGGCCGGGAGCCGGTTTCCGTGCCCAGTTTCTTCGATCTGGAGACGGCCGAGGGGACCCAGCGCTTCGCCCAGCTCATGCCATCGGGGGACCTGCGCATCGAACCGGGGGAAATCAAGGCCTTTTATTGCTGTATGGATGAGAACCTCTGGAACAAAGCGGGGAAGGTTGTTTTTTATGACCGGGAGGGGAACCGGTATCCGGTTATTATCAACCAGGCTGGAGAATAACCGGGTTTCACCCACCCCCCCCAGCCCCCCCTCTCATCAAGGGAGGGGGCGTAATTCTTGAGAGCGGCATTAAATTTTTCTCTGATTTTTCGAAATAGGAGGGCCTATGGACATCTTACAATACACCGCAGAGCATCGCATCTTTCGCGACGCCCTGCGGAAGTTTTTTGAAAAAGAGGTCATCCCCTATGTTGACGAATGGGAGGAGGCGGGGATCGTCCCGCGAAGCGCCTGGAAAAAGATGGGCGACCAGGGCTTTCTCTGCCCCATGGTCCCGGAGGAATACGGCGGGGCCGGGGCGGACTTTCTCTATTCCGTCATCGTCTGTGAGGAATTGACCAAGACCAATCACGGCGGATTGGCCGCCCCCCTGCACAGCGACGTGGTCGTCCCCTACATTACCGAATTCGGCACGGAGGAATTAAAAAGAAAATACCTGCCCGGCTGCTGTTCCGGGGACCTCATCACCGCCATCGCCATGACCGAGCCCAACACGGGAAGCGATCTGGCGGCCATCCGGACCACGGCGGTCGAAGAAGGGGAGGAACTGGTCCTGAACGGCCAGAAGACCTTTATCAGCAACGGCATCAACTGCGATTTGTTGGTGCTGGTAGCCCGGGACCCGGCGGTCGAAAACCCGTATGAGGCCATCGACCTCTACCTGGTGGAAGCCGGTACCCCCGGATTTGAAAAAGGGAAGAAGATCAAAAAAATCGGCTGGCATAGCCAGGACACGGCCGAATTGTACTTCACCGACTGCCGCATCCCCAAGGCCAACCGGCTGGGATACAAGGGCACCGGGTTCATCATGCTCATGCAGAAGCTCCAGCAGGAGCGGCTGATGTGCGCCATCGGCGCCGTCGCCGGGGCGGAATATATGTTGGATTTAACCATTAAATATACGAAGGACCGCACCGCCTTCGGTAAGCCTATCTCCAAATTCCAGGTCAGCCAGTTCAAGATCGTGGAGATGGCCACCGAGATCAAGCTGGGGCGCACCTTTCTCGATAAGCTGATCGCCGACCACCTGGAGGGCAAGAATGTGGTCACCGAAGTCTCCATGGCCAAGTACTGGACCACCGAAATGGCCCAGCGGGTGGCCGACGGATGCCTCCAACTCCACGGCGGTTACGGCTACTGCGAGGAATACCCCATAGCCCGGGCCTGGCGGGACATGCGGGTCATGTCCATCTTCGCCGGCACCAACGAAATCATGAAGACCATCGTGGCCAAGATGATGGGATTGTAAGGGGGTGCCCACCCAAAAGGGCGAAGCGTCCAACAGGTTAGATTTGTCCTGGAACTATTTCTTAAAAATGAAAAGTTCCTTCCGGAAGGCCGCCCGCTAATCCTGCAAAGCGCCGGACACTTCTTTGAGTAAATTATTATACGTTTCCAAGACATCGGCCAACTGTCTTTCCAGTTCCTGGACCCGGAAATCCGAAGCGGCCAGTTCGGCCTTCCCTTTATCCACTTCCAAAGTCAAGGCCTCCTTGTCTTGTAAGGCCTGGTCATAATTTTCCTTCAGGAACTGAATACGATCTAAGATATCCTTCTTCCAGCGTTCCACCGTTTCCTTAAGCTCGGAGACTTTCATCCCTTCCAATTTGATGGCTTTTTTTTCGTCGATTTCCGGCTGGGCCTTAGGGTTTGGGAATTCCCGGGGGGCATTGGTTTCATAGACGTCGTTCATAGAAGTACCTCCTTATCAAGATAGGTTTGGATTGTATTGGATGAACTTATTAATAAATTTCAGCGGCCGACATCCGGCAGAAAGGACTTTTGAATGAATTGCGCCACCTTTTTCAAGTCCCTGGCCGCAATAGACTCGGGGGCGTATTGGGTAATCAGCTCCTGCCGGCGCAAGGCCTGAACCAGCTTAGGATCCTCCCGTATCATTTCGGGCATCAAGAACTTGCCGTAATATTTCCGTAACGCGTCCCGGTTTTCCCGATCCAGCGGGCGATGATTATTAATTTTATTGATCAGGACCCAGATCATTTGAAAGGCATATTGATACTGGCCGGCGGTCCGTTTCAGGAAGGTAAACAGGGTCTTCAGGCTTAAGTAGGAAAATAGATCGGGCAATACAGGGATCACCAGCGCGTTAGCCGCCAGCAAGGCATTGTAGGTGATGAGGTTCAAGTTGCCCCCCACGTCCAGCAGCACCAAATCATAGGGGAAGGGCTGGGCGGCCTCCAGGGCATCCCTTAATTTCCATTCCCTCCAGGGTCTGGATATGAGGGCCTCGTTTAAATACAAATTCTCTTCACTGGCCGGCAGAAGATGCAACCCGGGATTTTTTGTGGAGACCACGGCCCCGCTGATCGGCTGATCATGAATCAACGCTTGAAAAAGGGTCGGCTGATCTTTTGCGGGTCCGGCCTTCAAATAATGCGTCAAGTGTCCCTGGGGGTCCAGATCGACCAGCAGGACCCGGAGCCCCTCTTCGGCTAAAATCCAGCCCAAGGAAACGCTCAAGGTGGTTTTACCGGTCCCCCCCTTTAAACTGAACACCGCCAGCGAATGCATTGCCAGTTCTCCTGAAGAGTTATCGTTTCTGCCGTTTTTTAAAACGCCGAAGAACGCTCTTCCTCCTCGGACTCAAATAATAGTCCCTGGAGTTCCACGGGCGCTTTTTTTCCAAAATGTCTATAGGCCAAAGGGGTGGCCATCCGACCCCTGGGGGTCCGGTTTAAAAAACCCAGTTGAATAAGGAAGGGTTCGTAGACATCCTCCAGGGTATCCCTTTCTTCAGACAAGCCCACGGAAAGAGCATCCACCCCCACCGGACCGCCGCTGAATTTCTCCATGATGGTCAACAGAATCTTCCGATCCATCCGGTCCAGACCCAAACGATCCACTTCCAGCATCTGCAAGGCCTCCCGGGCCACGGGCAGCGAGATGCAGCCCTCCGCCCTGACCTGGGCGTAATCCCGAACCCGCCGCAGCAAACGATTCGCCACCCGCGGCGTACCCCGGGAGCGTCGGGCGATCTCCAACAGCCCCTCCTCTTCCGCGGCGATCTTCATAATGGCCGCCGAGCGGGTCAGAATAGTCTGTAATTCCTCCGGCGAATAAAAATCCACGCGGAGGATGACTCCAAAACGATCGCGCAAGGGCGGGGTCAACAGCCCGGCCCTGGTGGTGGCCCCCACCAGGGTGAACTTGGGCAGATCCAGCTTGACGGATCGGGCGCTCGGCCCTTGCCCGATCAGGAGGTCCAACTGAAAATCTTCCATGG
Organism: uncultured delta proteobacterium; assembly: GCA_963843145.1. Classification (GTDB taxonomy): domain Bacteria; phylum Desulfobacterota; class RBG-13-43-22; order RBG-13-43-22; family RBG-13-43-22; genus CAVQSS01. The sequence goes on along the minus strand of CAWJJC010000003.1, from coordinate 103,426 downwards.
CCGGGTACAAAATCTCCTCGACCACATGGTTAAGCCGATGGATTTCGTCGATAAATAAGACTTCCTTAGGTTGTAGATTGGTCAGTAGCGCCGCCAGGTCGCCCGGCCGCTCGATAACCGGACCGGAGGTGGTCTTCAGGTTGACCTGCAATTCCTGGGAAATGATATAGGCCAAGGTGGTCTTGCCCAATCCCGGAAAACCGTGGACCAAAACGTGATCCAGCGCTTCAGAGCGGGCCTTGGCGGCTTCGATGAAAATCCTCAGATTTTCTTTCACCTTGCCCTGCCCGACAAACTCATCCAGGCTCCGGGGCCGCAACCCGACTTCGAGTTGCCCTTCCCCTTCCAGATTATCGAGATCCAGAAGGCGAGGAGTCGTCATTGCGATAAAGACCGTAAACTTCGACGCAGCAGTTCTTCCAGGGTTACGCCGGAGTCCGATTCGTCGGCGGATGGATTCCAGGGCCTTTTCGGCCAAAGGACGACCATAGCCCAGGTTGAGCAGGGCCGAAAGGGCATCTTCCCAAGTCCGGTCCCAGGTTCCCCTCTCGGGCGGCGGCGGGGCTATAATTTCAATCTTTTTTACCCGGTCCTTTAGTTCCAGGATGATGCGTTCGGACGTCTTTTTTCCCACTCCCGGCACGCGCTGGACCCGTTGGCTGTCGGCCGTCACTAAAGCCTGATAAAGCTCCGGCGCCGAAATGCCGGAGAGGATATTCAAGGCTAGCTTGGCGCCGATACCGGTCACCTCCAGAAGCAATAAAAAAAGCTTCTTTTCCAAAAGGGTCAAAAATCCGAACAGGCTGAGCGCATCCTCCCGAACGTGGGTATGGATGTGCAACTGAATCTCTTCTTTCAAAGGAGGCAATTCATAAAAGGAGGAGAGCGGTAAAACCACCTGATAGCCGACGCCCTGTACATCGATGATGCTGTATTCAGGAGATTTGAATCGTAATTGACCGGTTAAAAAGGCAATCATCGCTGCGCCTCCGGCGTCAAAGGGGCCGGAACCAATTCAGGTGACAGATGGCTACGGCCAGGGCATCGGAGATGTCCCGGTTTCGAGGAATCGTCAGTCCCAATAAATTCCCGACCATGGAGTGGACTTGCGTTTTTTCCGCCCGACCGTAGCCGGTGACCGCTTTTTTGATCTCTAAGGCGCTATATTCAAAAAGTTCCAGCCCCGCTTCCACGGCCGCCAGCAGGGCCACCCCCCGAACCTGCCCCAGGATCAGGGCGCTGTGAACGTTTTTGGCTAAAAAAACTTTTTCCACCGCCATCTCGGTGGGCAGGAATTCCTGGATGATTTCCTGCAGCCGCTGATGAATTTTTTCCAACCGCAGGACCAGGGTCGGCAAGGTCGAAAGGCGAATGGCGCCGCTGTAAATATGCCGAAACCGCGACCCGTCTCTTTCCAGAATCCCCACTCCGGTGACTTGCGATCCCGGGTCGATCCCCAAGGTCCGCCCCGGTTGCCGGACGCCCATGAATCAGCCTAAGGCCTCCATGACCTGATCCGGGATATCAAAATTGGCGTACACATTTTGAACATCTTCGTGATCTTCCAGGGCCTCCATCATGCGCAGCATCTGCTCCGCCTGTTTGGCGTCCAGGGTAATGGTATTCTTGGGCAGCATGGTTACTTCGGCCACTTGGGGGATCCACTGTTTTTCCTCCAAAGTCGTTCGCACCTGTTCAAAAATTTCAGGGGTGGTGATCACTTCCCACTCGTTTTCCTGTTCCCGGATATCGTCTACCCCGGCCTCCAGGGCCCATTCCATCAAGGCCTCTTCATCCACCTTTCCCTTTTCAAAAACCACGAAGCCCTTTTTATCGAACAACCAGGCCACGGAGCCGGCTTCCCCCATATTGCCTCCGTTTTTCGTGAAAATATGTCGGACATCGGAAACCGTACGGTTTTTGTTGTCGGTCAATACTTGAACCAGGATCGCCACCCCGCCCGGCCCATAGCCCTCATAGGCGGTTTCTTCGTAAGCCGCTCCCTCCAAATCCCCGGTGCCTTTCTTAACGGCCCGATCGATATTATCCTTCGGCATGTTTTCCGCTTTGGCGGCCAGAATGGCCGCCCGCAGGCGGGGATTGCCGCTTTGGTCCGCCCCCCCCATGCGGGCCGACACGGTAATTTCCTTGATTAGTTTGGAAAAAACCTTTCCCCGCTTGGCATCGGCGGCCCCTTTTTTCCGTTTTATCGTGCTCCACTTAGAGTGCCCAGACATAGCCACCTCCTACAATATTTGACCCTTCGCCCTTGGGGGTGGATACCCCCCCCTAGCTGGTCTGGCCGCCGGGTACCGGCGCAAGGGTTTTCCAACGGTACTCCGGAATAGGGAATACCCTTTAGTGCCCGTGGCCGCAACAACTCCCCGGGCCGGCACAGCCCGCTCCCTGGCCGGGGGCCGATCCACAGCAGGCCGTATCCTTTACCCCCGGCAGGCTGTGCTGGGCCACCCCGGATAAAGAGGAGGGTGCGGAAAGCATCCGTTTCACGTTTCTGCTCCCGCAGTCGGGGCATCCCGGTTCTTCGCTCGAACCGATCAAAAGCATTTCACTTACCCGGCCACAATCCAGGCAGAGGTAATCAAACAGCGGCATGGTTTTTCTCCTTTTGAAAATCCGCAATGGTTTTTTCCAGCGTTTTAACCGCCAGACGGATACAATGCTGTTTCTGATCGGGGATCTGGACCAATTCCCTGAAAACGTCCCCGTCTTTGACTTCCAGGGCCTTCTGGAATTTTTTCCCCTTGACCAGGTCGGCCAGGGCCATGGCGGCGGCAATCGCCCCCGGACAACCTAAAACCTGGAACCTGGCCTCTTGGATAGTTCCCCGGTCGACCTTCAGATAACACTTCATGGTATCCCCGCAGGGACCGGTCAATTCGGAAATCTGGTCGGCGCCCTCCAAGGGACCTTGGTTGGGTTTGGTCAGGTAATAGTCAATCGCTTTTTCGGCGTACCCCGAACTTCGCAGCATCTCCCGGATAGTCGACAGGTCGCCGGGCTGGGTAATTGCATCCTGCTCCATGGATTCACTCCGCTTTAGTGATGGCAACTCTGGCCGCCCTGGTGTCCGGCACAGGTCATATTCACCGCGAATTCAGGCAATTTGCCGGATTTCAACAATTCCAGATTTTCCAGCACGCTGCCTTCCACGGCCCTGAACACCTTGATTCCCAAACCTTGGAGTTTCAGTAAAGCCCCGCCCCCGATGCCGCCTACGACTACCAGGTCCACGGAGGTCCCCCCCAAGGCCTTGATCGGTTGGCATTGACCGTGGGCATGATGAGCATCCGAATTCCCAATGGATTCGAGTGCGTCGTTGGCACTGTCTAAAACCATAAAGAGGGGAGCTGAACCAAAATGACCATACACCGGACTCTCCATCCCTCGATCTTCCGTGACCGGAAACGCAATTTTCATAAAATGACTCCTTATAATTTAGTTAAAAAGTTTAATCAAGACTTCCCCATCTTTTTCTTCCTTCGCCGATCATACTCCCGGATGAAATCAATGATTCCCTTGGCGAAATAATTTTCGTCCAGGGTCCGCATTTCATCGGCCATAAAATTGATCCCCTTGATATATTCGGGATCCTCGATCGGATCTTCTTCGTTCTCCTGCTCAAATTCCTTCAAGACTTTTTCAAGCAATTTGATATCCACCATCGTTATCTCTCACTCCTGTTCTATAGTAATAAATTTGGTTCTCCGCCCTTCTGGGTGGGTGGTTGCACCATAGTCGATCGCTCCGAACCCAAGGCCTCCCTGGCCACCCGGGTCTCTTGGAAAGGGTTTTCCACACTTCTTCTTCGGTTCTAACCCGGCCCCTGTATCCTCAAATCGCACTGGAGGCAGGGCCAACAGGGAAGGCTTTTAAGGTCTCCGGGTTTGGGCCTGCTTTTGAATCAAGTTAGTTGCTTAGGCCCGAATTCGGAGTCCGGATGGCCTTTGGAAAACCCTTTCCAAGAGACCCGGGTGGCCCATACCCTTATATTGGGGGTACCTACCCAAAAGGGCGAAGCGTCAAAAATACCCGATCCTGAACCTCGACCCCAATTTTTCCAATATGCTCCCAAACCGATCAAAGGTCAATCCCCTTATGCCTTTAATAAGCGGGCCAGGGCAGATTCTCTTTGAAAATAGCTTTTCTGGGCCTCCTCCAAAGTGGCGGCTTCAAAACGAATGGCCCAACCGGGCAAAGCCTGGGCGATCAAGGGCCAGTCCAGGGCAATGACCGCGGCAATTTTAACATAGCCGCCGGTGGTCTGGCGGTCCGCCAGGAGTATGATGGGCTGGCCGTTTCCAGGGATCTGGATGGAACCGAAGCTGGTGCCGTCGGAAATGATATCCGGACCTCTTCGGTGCGTTATCCTTGGACCTTGAAGCCTGCAACCCATGCGATCCATCTGCCGGGTTAGGACATAAGAGGAAGACCAAAAGGTAAAAAGTCCCTGGTCCGTAATTTCTTCATCCTGGGGCCCCAACACCACGCGCAGCCTGGGGGCGTCTGAATAGGGCGGCCTTAATTCGAAGGGAATTTCGGGGAGGACGGCCTCCCGCGCCGGCCCGCATTCAAGTTGATCTCCTTTGGTCAAGGCCCTCCCCCGGTATCCCCCAAACCCGCCGCGAAGGTAGGTGGATTTGCTTCCCATAATAGGAGGAACTTGGACCCCTCCGGCCAGAGCCAGGTAAATCCGGGCCCCGGTCCGGCTGTGGTCAATGATCAGACGATCTCCTTTGGAAACGGCGATTCCTCTCCAGAAGGAAACGTTTACTTCGTTCAGTCGGGCGGCGGATTCTGCCCCGGTCAAGGCAAAAAAACCATTCTGAACAAATTCGACCTCCAATCCCCCCAGGGTAATTTCCAACGCCGCCTCCCCTTCCCAATTCCCGACGAGCAGGTTGCCCAGTCGCAAGGCGTATTGATCGACGGCTCCGGAGACCGGCACGCCCCGGTCCTGGTAGCCCAAGCGGCCTAAATCCTGGACCGTCGTCAGTGGACCGGGCTTGATGATCCTAACAATTTTCAAATTCTTTTCCCGTAATCGGCCGGAAAAGAACACGATCTCCGGCCCCGAGGAGTAGCGGTTCTTCCCTGGAGAGATCAAAAAGCTTTACCGGTGTTCGGCCGATCAACCGCCAGCCTCCGGGGCTGTCCAGGGAATAGATCCCGGTCTGTTGATCGGCAATACCCACGCTGCCGGCCGGCACCTTTTCCCGGGGAGATTTTTTTCTGGGTGTATGTAGGCGTGGATCCAACCCCCCCAAAAAAGGAAAGCCCGGGCTAAAACCTATCATATAGACCCGGTAGGTGATTGCCGAATGAAGAGCGATGACTTCCGCAGGAGTCAATCCGTGGTATTCGGCCACCTCCGTAAGGTCCGGTCCACTGGACCCGCCGTAGCGGACCGGAATCGTAACGATTCTTCCCTCGGAGGAATCCACCTGTCCCAGGCAGGGCAACTGCAACCGGACGATGGCCTTCAATTCCTCCAGGGAAAGTTTGAGCGGGTCATACTGTATCAGGAGGGATCGATAGCTGGGGATGAGATCCTTAATCCCCGGAACCGGCCGGGTTCGGAACCGGTCAAAGAGTTGGAGGACTTTCCGGTTAATTTTCGGCTCGATGCCGTCCCCGAATTCAATACTCACGGCCTGATCGCCGCAGAGAAGAATTTTTGGGACCTCGTATTCCAAACCCAGGCCCTTACAACCCGAGAAAAGCCTTCCGGACGGCGTCGCTCTGAAGAAGTTCGGCTCCGGTTCCTTCCTGAATAATCCTCCCGGTCTGCAGAATATAGCCTCGGCTGCAAATCTCCAGTGCCTCCCGGACATTTTGTTCTACCAGCAAAATGGTCATGCCCCGCTCCTTCAGCGTCTCCACCACGCGAAAGACCTCGTCCACCAGCAAGGGGGCCAACCCCAGGGAGGGTTCATCCAGGAGCAAAAGTTGGGGATCGGCCATCAGTCCCCGTCCAATGGCCAGCATCTGCTGTTCCCCGCCGGACAGGGTGGCCGCCGGCTGATCCCGTCTTTCCTTTAGACGGGGGAATAGAGTAAAGACCTCCTTCAGCAGGGTTCGTATCTTCTGCTGATCCTTAAGAATATAGGCCCCCAAGTGCAGATTTTCTTCCACGGAGAGCGGCCGAAAAAGTTTCCGGTCCTCCGGAATGCAGACGACCCCCAGACGGACAATGGCCGCCGTGGTCAGCCCGGGCAACTGCCTACCCTGAAAAGTGATTCCTCCCCGCGAAGGCCGCAAAACCCCCATGATGGCTTTAAAAAGAGTGGATTTCCCGGCCCCGTTGCCTCCGATTACCGAAACCAGTTCGCCTTTCTTTACTTCCAGAGAAACACCCTGGATCACCGGCAAACCGGAATAACGAACCTCTATGTTTTGTACTTCCAGCATCGCGTCGGCCGAGCGCTGAGCGCGTAGCGCCAAGCGTTAAAATACTTCAATCAATTGGTCTCCTGGCCTTCAGCCTGGAGTTTCAAAAATTCTTCCCTCTTCCCTCTTCTATCTTCTATCTTTCTGTTATCCCTGCGCTTAGCGCTCTGCGCCCGACGTCCTTTTACTGACGTAGTTTTCCCCCAGGTAGGCCCTGATCACGGCCTCACTTTTGATCACTTCCCGGGGTTCCCCTTCCGCGATCTTCCTGCCGCTCTCCAAAACCACGACCCGATGGCTCAGGCGCATGACCAATTCCATCACGTGTTCGGTGAGCAACAGGGTGATCCCCTTTCCCCGGTTGATTTCCTCTAAGAGACCGATAAATTCTTCGATCTCAAAGGGATTAAGGCCCGCGGCCACTTCATCGAGGAGAATCATTTTGGGATCCGCGGCCAGGGTGGTGGCGAGGGTAACTCTTTTTTGGGCGGCCACCGGCAGTTCGGTCATCAGGTTCTTCCTCTGGTCCTCGATGCCCATGAAAACCATGACCTCCCGGCTTTTGTGAAGGGCCTCTCTCCTGGACCGGGTCTTCAGAAAAGCGCCGATCATGATATTTTCCAGCACATTCAGATCCCCGGCGGCCGTATAGACCTGGAAGGTCCTGGCCAGGCCCAGACGAGCAATCTGAAAATCCTTCAGCCGGGAGATGTCCCGGCCATCGAAAAAAACATTCCCCTCACTCAGGCTGTGAAAGCCGGCGATGCAGTTGAACAGGGTGGTCTTCCCGGCCCCGTTGGGGCCGATAAGGCCGACGACCTCTCCTGGATCCACCCGGAAAGAAACGCGGTCGTTGGCCCGCAAGCCGCCGAAATCTTTGCTGACTTCTTTGACCTCCAACAAACTCATCGACCGCTTCTTTTTTTTCGCCGGGCCTTCTCCACAAAGCCCCAGATCCCCCGGGGCTCCACGGCGGCCACCAGCATGATAATGGCGCTGTAAAGGATCAGGTCCAACCCCACCAACCCGGCCTGTGCTCCCAGCCACTCCTTCAAATAGCTTTTCATGGGGATCAGAATGGCCGCTCCGATAACCGGGCCCCAGAGAGAGCCGGCTCCACCCAACATGGCCATCAGGGCGATAAGTACCGAAATATCCAGGCTCATCGTATCTTCGGGCTCAATGTTCTTAATATAACAGGCATGAAACGAACCGACCACGCTGACAAAAGCCGTAGCCACGGCATAGGTTTTGATCTTGGCCCAGTGGACATCAATGCCCAAAGAGCGGGCAATATCCTCATTGTCTTTGATCGATCGCAGTTGAAATCCCAAACGTGATTTCCTGAACCAGTTGATGATCAGGAGCCCCAAAAAGAAAATCCCCAACATGGTGTAGTAGTAGGGAACATCGCTTCGGAAAATCAGCCGCAGGAAGTCGGGGGGTTGGTATTTGATGGGGGAAATCTCCAGACCCCGGGAGGCCCCCACAAAATTCCAGACCTCGAAAACATCCTTCAAGACCAGAGAGGTGGCGATGGTGGCGATGGCGAAATAATGTCCCTTCAGCCGAAACAACGGATACCCGATCAGGAAGGACCAGGCCACCGAAAGACCCAGGCCGATAGGCATGGAGACCCAAAAGGGGACATCCCAGCGGATCAGCATCACCGCCGTCGTATAGGCCCCGATGCCCACGTATTGGGCCTTGCCCAGATCCACCTGTCCGCCGTAGCCGCCGATGGTATTCCAACCCATCCCGTAGGTGCTGAACATTAGAAACTGGATCAGGGTGACCATGGCAAAGGAAGAGTGGGGCATTAAAGGGAACAGGAACAGGCCGGCCGCGCCCAAAACGGCCAGGGTCCGGTCCAGGCGGGGAAAATCGGAAAAATCGAACGCGCTCTTTACTGCTTCCATCCGAACAGTCCCCGGGGTCGAAAAACCATGATCAGGAAATAGGCCAAATAAACGAAGGTGTATTTAAAGGAAGTCATGGGGACTTTTTGCATCCACTGAATATGAAAGGTATAAGTGAAGAAGTCCCAGATCCCGGGCAGTTCGGTAATCAATCCCACCACCAGTCCGGCAAAAAAAGCCCCGGGCACGCTGCCGAATCCTCCCAGGGCCACCACCGTAAAGGCGATCATGGTAAAAAGCAGACCCACGAAAGGGTTGACCGACCAGAAATTGACCAGGAGCGCCCCGGACAAGGTGGCCGTAGCCCCCCCCAATCCCCAGGCCAGGGCGTTCATCTTTTCCGTCTGGATGCCCATATAACGGGCCCCCTCGGCGTTCAGCGAGGTGGCGGTCAGGGCCTGCCCCACCTTGGTTTTGTTCATCAACAGCCAGACGGAGACAAAAGCCGTGATCCCCAGAACAGCCGCCGCCAGCTTGGTGGCCGGGATGATAATCCCCATTCCGATTTCCAGGCTCTTGCCCACCAGAAGACCTTCATGAAGGGCCCGGTCTTCAGAACCCATGACCAGGAGCGCCAAATTACGCAAAAAAAGCATCAGACCAAAAGTGCCCAAAAGTTGGGCCAGCATCGGACCGCGCAGCAGGTATCTGGCCAGGCCGTAATAACAGAGTACCCCTAAAAGAAAGCCCACCACGGCCGCCACGGGCAGGCCGAACAAGGGGTCGACCCCGGTGAACTGGGCGGTCAGCAACCCGGTATACATGCCGATCATCAAAAATTCCCCGTGGGCGAAATTGACCATGTCCATGACTCCGAAAATAATGGTCAACCCCAGGGCCATGACGGCCAGGACCAGGCCCAGCATGAGACCGGAAACCAGGGCGCTGAGTAATATTTCCATAAAGATCGAAAAAACCGATTCTGAATTATTGAAAATGGGGAAGCAGCATCCTCGGCCCTCCCCCATTTAAGCCTTCAGTTTTTTTATCGCCGGACGTCGATGGCCCGTCGATCATGGGACATCCTTAGAAACCTTTAAACGGATAAATTAAATTAGCCGTGGCCACATCAAAGGGATAAGCGATTTCCAGGACGATCTGACCGTCCTTCCCCTTCTGATATTGACCGATCATGCCCGATCCCAGGACATTCTGGCCCAGGTCGTCTCCGCTGGTGGCGAACTTGATCCCGGCCCAGGGAACGATCAACTGATTTCCGGGTATGTTGATGGCGTTGGCGGCCTTCTGGATGTCCGCCGGTTTGGTGGAACCGGCCTTTTCCAGCACCTCCACCCAGGCTTGAACCCCGGTAAAGGCCCGGGCCGAAGCCCCGCTCAGATCCCGGTTGTGTTTCTTCTTGTAGAGGTCGTTGACCTGTCCGGCCACCTTCTTCACCTCGGCGATCTTGGGTGAGAAAACGGTTCGGGTCAAGATCCCGGCCACATCGTCCCCCAGACTGGTCCGGAACTCCGGGGCCTCAAAGCCGGCGTCCTGCCCCCAGAGAATCTTGGGCTGGGCCTTCTGGGACTTCAGGGTTTTCATCATCAGAATGGCATCGGAGGCATAGGAGGCAAAGAGCATGACGTCCGGCTTCACCGCTTTCAAGGATCCCACTTCGCTCGACAGGTCGGCGGATTTGGCGGCATAGAGGATCGACTTCTTGACGTTGAACCCGTATTCCTTGCTGTAGAGTTCGATCAACTCAGAGACATGGGAACCCCACTCCGTTTTTTCACAGGCGGAAGCCAGATCTTTGATTTCCTCCTTGGGGACGGCCTTGACGCCTTTGGCCTTCCCTTGGGTCAGCCCCTTCATAAACTCAAAGAGATCCCGGGTGAAGGTGCCGTCATGAGGGGTGGTCCGCCAGAACCATTTGAAGCCCCGTTTGGTCAGATCGGGAGAAGTGGAGGAATCGTTGATCATGGGGATGCCGTACTGTTCGGCCACGGCGCTGACGGTTTTGGTGACGGCGCTATGATAGCAGCCCAGGAGTCCCACCACCTTATCGTCCAGGATGAGCTTCTTGGCCAGGTCGGCCCCCAGGGTCGGGTTGCCTTCGTGATCTTTGAAAATCAGCTCGATCTTGGCCCCGCCCTGGCTCTTGATGCCGGCATTCTTGGCCATACTCATGGCCATGGCCGGGTTGGAATTATTGACGATCTCCGCCGCCAGTTCAGCGCCGGCTCGCAGTTCCCGTCCCTCCGCCGCCGCCCCGCCGGTCAGGGGGTAGATCACCCCGATCTTGATGGTATTGGCCGAGGCCAGCCCCACCGCCAGCAGGATCATGAGGGAAAAAACCAGGCAAAACACCATGCTCTTTTTCATGCGCTCCTCCTTCTCTAGATTAGGTAATCCGGTAATCTAATAAAAATTATCTTTTCTGTCAAGTTTCTAACGGAGATCGAAAGGGGGTTGACGATTTTGATTTCGGATATAAAATACAAAAAGATAACCTTAATCTTTGGAGGAAAACTTGATCCGCTATACCGGTATCAATCATTTGGCCCTGGTCACCGGCGACATGGACAGAACCATCCGCTTTTGGCGTGATCTGCTGGGGATGCGGCTGGTGGCCGGTTTGGGTCATCCCGGATACCGCCACTATTTCTTCGAAATCTCCCCCCAGGACCTGATCGCTTTTTTTGAATGGCCGGGGGTGGGGCCGGTGGAGGAAAAGGAGCACGGCTACCCGGTCAAAGGTCCCTTTATCTTCGATCACGTTTCCTTCGGCCTTGAACAGGAAGCGCAACTCTGGGAATTGAAGGATAAATTAGAGGTCGGCGGTTTCGAAGTCTCGGAGGTCATCGACCACGGATTCATCCATTCCATTTACACCTATGACCCCAATGGAATCCCCATTGAATTTAGTCATGCGGTGGAAGGGATCGAGGTGCGCCTCCAGCCGGTGATGAAAGATACGGCCCCCTCCGCCATCACCCGGGAGGGAGCCGAGCCTAACCGAGACGTCTGGCCTCCAGCAGTTCATCCCACCCTGCCGGAAAAAAGAAAAGTCTATCCCGGAGTGGGAAGCGAGCTGTTTCATGGGATAAAGAAGGAATAATACCGGCCTCCCTGTCTTTCGCAATGGTTGGGTTCATCCCGTCGAAGACGAAAAAAAGGCCCATCCGGATACCGGATGGGCCTTTTTTGTTCTAGTCGGATTACTTAATGTACGGAAGCGCTGTTGGGATCCAGCTTCACGGTGATGGCGATCTTATACAGGAGGGTCAGCACCAGGAAACCGGTGGCCCAAACCCCCAGGGCGATAAAAATCTCCGGGGCGGTGGGGGCGTATTCGACCACGTGTTCCAGCGGGTTGGGGATAAAACCGGTGACCACCAGGGTGAGCCCTTTTTCAATCCAGAGGGAGCCAAACACACCGACGCAGGCCAGGGCAGCTATGCCCATCTTGTTCCGGGTCCAGGGGATGACCAGCAACAGGGCCGAGGTTAGCCCCATACACACGGAGACCCAGGTCCAGGTAGTGTATTTGTTATGGCCTTCCAATCCCCAAAAAAGATACTGGAAGGCATACATATGGCCCGGGATCTGGCTATAAAAGGCGGTGAAAATTTCCAGGATGACGAAGAAGATGCTGGCCAGCATGGCGTAGGTGATGATGTTGATCAGTTTTTTCAGGGCCTCATTACCGGCGTCGAACCCGGTGACCCGGCGGACGATCAGGGCCAGGAGCACCAGCAGGGCCGGGCCGGCGGCAAAGGCCGAGCCCAGAAAGCGGACTGCCATGATGGCCGTAAGCCAAAAATGGCGCCCCGGCAGGCCGGCATACAGGAAGGCCGTGACCGTGTGAATGCTGATCGCCCAGGGGATGGAAAGGTAAATCAGGGGGGTGACCCAGCGGGGCGGGGCCACGGCTTTGCGTTCGGCGGCCAGGATATTCCAACCGATCAGGATATTCAGGATGAGATAGACGTTCAGCACAATCATATCCCAGAAGAGGATGGAATTGGGCGTCGGATAGAGGATCACGTTTAAGATCCGGACGGGATTGCCGAGGTCCACAAAGATAAAGAGCAGACACATGGTCACCGAAGCGATGGCCAGGAATTCACCCAGGATGGTGATCTTGCCGAAGACCTTGACGTCATGGAGATAATAAGGCAGCACCAACATGACGGCCGAGGCCGCCACCCCGACCAGGAAGGTAAATTGGGAGATGTAGAACCCCCAGGACACGTCCCGGCTCATACCGGTAATGCGCAACCCCTCGTTAAATTGATAGAGGTAGCAGGCCACCCCGGTGGCGATAAAAACCCCCAAGAAGGCCAACCACGTAAAATATCCCTTGCTTCCTCTAAGCGCTTTCTCGAACATAACCACCTCATACCAGATAAAAAAGGTTGGGATACGTTCCCAGACCGGGTTTACGACGAATCGCGTAATTGGCTTTCAGCAGTTTTCTGACCTCGGAATTCGGGTCGGCCAAATCGCCGAAAACCAACGCCCCCTGGGAGGCCTCCACGCAGGCCGGATGCAGTCCTTTGGCCAATCGATCCTCACAGAAATTACATTTCTCCACCACCCCCTTGGAGCGGGTCGGAAAGTCCGGATTGGTGGGTTCCTTGAGGTAACGGCGCGGATCCCCCCAGTTGAAACTCCGGGAACCGTAGGGACAGCCGGCCATGCAGAACCGGCAGCCGATGCAGCGGTGAAAATCCATCATGACGATCCCGTCGGCCCGTTTAAACGTGGCCTGGGTGGGACAAACCCGGACACAGGGGGGATTGGTGCAGTGGTTACAAAAAATCAAGAACTTCTTGTTTTCCACCGAATCGGACAGGTATTCGTGTTCATCGTCGGGAAAAGCGTGATTGTACGTGTCTGTCCAGATCCACTTGACTTCTTCCTTGGCACTGGGGATCTTAGGCACATTGTGCCACCGGTGGCAGGCATCGATACAGCGCTGAAAATCTTCCTCCGTTTTAAACTTCCGGGTATCGATGACCATGGCCCAATGCTTGGCTACGATTGGAGGGGCCTGAGGCAGCGCCGCCTCCAACTCCCCCGGCCGGAGGACCTCCAGCGCCGCTTTTCCTCCCAGCCCCATGAGGCCGGAAATACCGGCTATTTTCAGGAAATCTCTTCGATTGAGGCCCATTACTTTTTCTCCTTTGGCGCAAGGTGGCAGTCCCAGCAATAGGGTTTGACTTGCAGGTAATTGTGGCACTGATCACAGAACTGACTCTTGTTGGAATGGCATTTCAGGCAGGTATTTTGGAGGCTCATATCGTACTGCTTCCCGTCTCCGGCCGTATAAATCCGTTCCCCGGTCCGCACAACCGTCTGCCGCCATTGATCCAGAATCTCCATATGGGTGTATTTCATCTGGTTTTTAGGTTCGATACACTTCTTTACCGCCAAGGCCTGAATCACCGGTGTGTCGATTTTAGGATCCGGTGGCGGCGTGGCCCGACCCAGGTTGTACCAGATCGGAAAAGTCACCAGAATGACGAAAATGACTATCCCCGTGATAATCTTACCGCTGTCATGCATCTTCTTCGCCCTCCTCCTTCTCTTCGAATCCGGGCAAGGGTTCCCCGCGCAGGTCGGTGGTGCGCTCCCCCTCGCCATCCATGATCAGCGCATTAGCCACCATCTCGTGCAGCCCGGTAACCCCGACTTCCGGCACCCAGTATTCCATGGATGTAGACAAGGCCGCCCGATCGATGGCGCAGATATTGGCCAGCATATTGACCCCGAATCGATCGTGGACAAAACGGACGGCGTTGGCCCGGGGAAACCCGCCCCGCATGCGCAACTCCATATCTTCCCCGGCGTTCAGTCCCGAGCCGCTGCCGCAGCAGAAGGTTTGCTCTCGAATCGTGTTTTCCGGCATTTCAAAAAAATTATTACAGACGTGTTTGAGGACATAGCGGGGCTCCTCCAAAATTCCCATCCCCCGGGCGGTGTTGCAGGAGTCGTGGAAGGTGACCCGCAGATTGTCGTTGCGGCTGGCATCCAACTTGAGCTTACCGTTCCGGATCAGATCAGCCGTGAACTCAACGATATGGACCATTTTGGTGGACTTGGCATTTTCGAATTTAGTCCCGGTGATCGGGGAAACGGGCTCTTCCAGAAAATCCGCCGGACCGTTGTAGGTATCCATGTACTGGTTGACCACCCGCCACATATGGCCGCATTCACCGCCCAGGATCCACTTGACCCCCAGCCGTTTGGCCTCGGCATAAATCTTGTAATTGAGCCGTTTGGCCATTTCCATGGAGGTAAAAAACCCGAAATTCCCTCCTTCGGAAGCGTAGGTGCTCCAGGTGTAATCCAGGCCCAGTTGGTGGAAGAGCATCAGGTACCCCATGGCGGTATAGGTGCCGGGATCGGCAAAGACATCGCCTGAGGGGGTGACGAAGAGAATTTCCGCCCCTTTGCGGTTAAAGGTCGGCTCCGGTCGGATTCCGCAGACCCCCTCGACTTCATCCAGAAAAAACTCAATCATGTCCTTAAAGGCATGGGGCTCGATCCCCAGATGATTCCCCTTGCGGTAACAGTTGGCCACCGGCCCGGCGATCCAGTCGATGTTCAAACCCAGCAGGTTGAGCAATTCCCGCCCGATAATCGTGATCTCGGCGGTATCGATCCCATAGGGGCAGAAGAGGGAACAACGGCGGCATTCGGTGCACTGAAACAGATAATACCAGATTTCCTTGAGCACTTCGGGGGTCAAGTCCCGGGCCCCGGCCATCTTCCCCAACATTTTGCCGGCAAAAGTGAATTCCCGGCGGTAGATGGAGCGCAGCAGTTCGGCCCGCAAGACCGGCATGTTCTTGGGATCCCCGGAGCCGATGAAAAAATGACATTTGTCCGCGCAGGCACCGCAGCGCACGCAGATATCCATAAAGACATGAAAGGTTCGGTATTTGCTCAATCGTTCCCGCATCCCCTCCAGAAAGATCTCTTTCCAGTTGTCGGGCAGTTGCCAGTCCTCGTCTAAAGGAGCCCATTTCCGGGGATTGGGCAGGCCCACCACCTCCAGATTCTTAGGCTGGCCGGCGTAGCAAAATACCCCGGTTCGAATATCCACCGGCGTATCCAGCCAGCCCTTCATCAAGGGCGGTTTATGACCAATATCGGCTAATTCATTGGGCTTGGGTATATTCTTAAAGGCCATGATTACTCCTTTTCCACTGGGATTCCAGCCTCAATCATTTTTTCGCGGAATTCATCCTCGTAGGCTTCATAGGTGTGGACCTTCACCGGATAGCTCCAGGGATTGATGTGCCGAACCATCCGGTTATTGTTGGCCAGGTTCCGGGTCGGGCTGAGAAAGATGCCGCCCAGATGGACCAGCTTGCTGAAGGGGAAATAGGCAAAAAGGGTGCTGACCAGGAAAAGATGGATGTAGAAAAGGACCCCGATCCCCGGGGGCACCACAGGCCTGAAGGTCACCAGGCCGATCATCAACTCCTTGACGCCGACGATGTCCAATTTGAGTATATAACGCATCAGGATGCCGGTGGTGGCGATGCCCAGGATCAGCAACAGGGGGAAGAAATCAGCCGGCAGCGAAATGTAACGGACATTAGGGATCAGCAGACGGCGAAGCAAAAGAAAAGTGACGGCCGCCGGCAGGACTACTCCGCTGAGCTGCAGCACCGGCAGTCCCAATCCGGCCAGGGGGGCGATCCCCATCTGCATAAACCCGTCCAGCGATTCCAGAAGTTGAACGAAGCCCGGCACGGGATCGGTAAAAAAACGAAGATGCCTGAGCAAAACCACCAGAAAGGCATAATGAAAAACCAACGCGAACAGCCACAACCATTTTTCCCATTCATAGGTCACCCGGGGACCTTCGCGGTATTCCATCCGGGTGTTCCGGAACAGGGATCGAAAGAGCAAGATTTCCAGGAGCATCCGGCCCACCACCCCGGCTGTAGTGGTGGGGTTGTCTAATTTGCTGTCCTTGATCCAGGGCAGCGATTTCTGCTGTCCGGCCGTGGTGGGAATCCGAAAAGGAACCGCGGATTTGGCCCAGTCGGTCACCCGCCAGATCATCCCGATCAAAAAGACCAGCACCGCCGCATAGGGGATGATGACCCCGAACAGGAACTGCAAATTGGCCGCCAGTATCCCTACCAGGGGGATTACGACCAAAAGGTGGACAATCACCAGTGTTATGATTAAGCTGAGTATGAAATTCATGGACCTTTCCTCTCCTTCTTATTAAGCCTTTCCCTCGTTGCTTTCTTCGGAGTTCAGGTCGGAGGCGGGGGGCTCCCCGATAATTTTGGCCCGCTGCAACAATCGATAGGTCTGCCGGCGAAGTTCGTTGGCCTTTAAATCGTAGAGCTTTTCCCGGCAGGCTACATACTGATCAAAGGCCAGCAAAGCCAATTGGTCAATACGGGTCTCGATGACCAGCAGTTCTTCCTTGATCCCGAATCGTCTAATATCCTCCTCCAGGGCTTCGCGGATGACGGTTTTCAAAAAGAGGACGAAGGCGACCGCCTGGGAGGGGGAAAAGTTTTGTATGGCTCGAATCCGTATGATCTGATCCAAGGCCGGAGCGGCCCGTTGGGGATCCACCCCGGAAACAACCTCTTCATATAGTCGGTCGATGGCCTGCGAAAAGGCATGACCGACCGGATTGGCAAAACGATCTTTTTGATATTTTAGAAAACGCGTGGACTCATCGGGGTAGGTTTCCACGATGAGAGTAAACCACCGTTTAAGGAAAGCGGGCTTTTTTTCTATTAATAATTTATTCAGGTCCATCGGCCGGGTGACGAGTAACGGGTCAGGAATTCAATCACAATGTCTTCAATCCGCTACTCGTCACCTGCCCCGTGATCCTAATCTCAACAATTACACGCAACCGGTGGGCTTGGGCAGTCCCGCCATCTTACAGGCCCCTTTACCCGGTCCGGACGGAAACAATTCATAGATGTATTTCAGTTTGAAACCGGTCACCTTGGAAAGGATCCGCACCATGGGGGCGATCCCGTTTTTCTTGTAATAGTCCTGCAGGATATTGATAATCTTCCAGTGTTCTTCGGTCAGTTCCTTAATTCCCTCGGATTCCTTTACATAATCCACCCAGTCACGGGTCCAGCTATTGAAATCGTCGATGAATCCGTCTTCATCCACACTAAAGGTTGTTCCCCTAAATTCAATGTTTGCCATGCCTTCATCCTCCTCAATGGTGTTAATGGGTTAATAAATTTTGTGGCCCATACATGACTTATTTTAAATAAAATGTCAAGGGGAAAATCCACAATTTCTCAAGGAAAAATAAACTCAATTGCGGGCTCTCCCGCTTTTCTTCCTCCGGGTTTCCCCGGCCCGGGCTACCAACCCCCGGGCCCATTCCGGACTTCCCAGAGCATGGAGATGGGTATAGGTGGCCAGGGTATTCTTATAGACCACCCCATCCCGGCGGCCATCCAAGCCCTCCCCCTTGGTCATCTGAAAAGCCATTTTCCAGACCTTCAAATCGCCCTCGATCACCCGGGAATAATGGAATTCATGGCCCTTCAAGGTCGTCCCCACCGGGAAATAGGGATTGGTTTCCACCACCTTGATCCGAGTATAGCCATGCCCCTGGGGCTTTCTTTCCAAACCAAAGGTAAACGGAAAAACCCCCACCATGGGAAAGGCGTCACCCCGATAAACCAGCGTTTTCCCCAGGTACATCAAACCGCCGCACTCGGCATAAACCGGGAGACCGGCTTCGATGGCCGCGGCCAGGTCTCGTCGAAAAGGTTCATTTTGGGAAAGCTGCGGGGCCTGGGTTTCGGGGAAACCGCCGCCGATGTACAGGGCTTGCAGGCCCGGCGGAAATTGCCCGGAAAGGGCGTTCAGAAAAACCAACTCGGCCCCGGCGTTTTCTAAAGCCTCCAGATTTTCCGGGTAGTAGAACTGAAAAGCCGTATCCTGAATCACCCCGATCCGGGGACGGCCTTCCCTACCCTTCCGACCCTTTTCAGTCCAAGGGGAGGCCTCCGAAAGCAACGGTGGCGCCTGGCCGGCCAGGGCCTGCAAGCCGGTCAAATCCAGGTATTTTTCAGCCATTCCCCGGGTGAATTGTACGGTCTGCTCCACCTCGGGGTGTTCTTGAAAAGGCACCAGACCCAGATGCCTTTCAGGCAGACGGCCGGGGCCCATCCGGGGGATCACCCCTAGAATGGGAAGGTCGCAGATCTGTTCAATGGTCCTGCGGATCACCGCCTCGTGCCGGCTGCGGACGATATGGTTTAAAATTACCCCTTTAAGGGGTAGGTCGGGATCAAAGGCCAGGCAGCCTAAAACCATGGCCCCCACGGTCCGGGTGGCCTTGGTACAGTCGAGGATCAGGACCACCGGGGCCTTGAGCCACTTGGCCAACTGGGCCGTGCTGTAGGTGCCCTGGGCGTCGATCCCATCGAAAACCCCCCGGTTGCCTTCAATCAAGGCCAGCTCCCCTTCCAGGAACCTTTTTTTGAATGAAGCCACCAGGGTCTTTTTCCCCATTAAAAAAGGGTCCAGATTATAGCAGGGGTGGCCGGCCGCCTTGGCCAGCCACCCGGCGTCGATATAATCCGGACCCTTCTTAAAAGGTACTACCTTGATCCCCCGATCGTGCCAGGCGGCCAGAAGGCCCATGGTCAGCACGGTCTTCCCGGCTCCCCCACGGAGGGCGGCCATTACCAATCGGGGCGAATTCATTGTCTTAACTGCAAAAAAAACCGATCAACGGATTTCAGGTTTTCGGAAAGACCCGATTACTCCCCTTCGGCGGACTGCTGCTTTCCGGCACCTTTCAACCCGTACAAGGTGGTGCTCCCGCTGGACCAATACTCCAGGACCCCTTCCATAACCATATTATTGACCAGTTTGTTCACCTCCCTGGCCTTCCGGTCGGGCAGCATCGCGTAAAAATCCTTTAGATAGAATTTCGACTTACCCTTCTTCTTTTCCAGTTCTTCGGCAATGTACTTTTTGGCTTCGGCGTCGTCCATGATGTCCCTCATTTCTTGGTTTCCAGCCCAAGGGAAGGAAAAACTATCTCCGCTGGCTGTCCCCTCCCCCCTCCTTTTCCCGGGGGGAGGAAGAGGGAGGGGAAATTAGGTATGGAGTTAAGTTTAGGAATTAGTGAAGCGGTACTGACTGGTCTGCCTCCAGGTGTAATAAGCCGGATCCCGAAAGTCATCGATCAGGTGATGGGTGAAAGGCAGGCCGGTCTTTTCGAAGAACCGCTCCCAGCCGATCCGCTCGGCCCAATCGCCCACCCGCTCGTACTTTCGGGCGTCCTTGGCGTAGACTTCCACCAGATTTTTGATGCAGTCAACGGTCTCCTTCCAGCGGGGCGGGGTATTGGGCAAGAAAGCCACCACCACCTTGGAGAACTTGGGCGGGCTGATCCGGTTGGAGACCTTGCCGCCGGCCATGATCACGATGCCGTCGCCCGCGTCGTCGGCCAAAGGCAGGGCCGGGCACATGGTGTAGCAGTTACCGCAAAACATGCAGCGGTCGGCATTCACCTGCACGCCCTGGGCCGTGGTCCCGTCTTCCCGGGTGAACTTGCCCGGTTTAATGGCCGCGGTCGGGCAGGCGGCAATAGCCAAAGGAATCTCGCAAACCTTGTCGATCACTTCCCAATCGACCATGGGCGGCTTGCGGTGATAGCCCAAGATGGCGATGTCCGAGCAATGCACGGCCCCGCACATGTTGAGGCAGCAGGCCAGGGAGATCCGCACCTGGGCCGGCATGCGCATGTGGGTAAATTCCTCGAACAGTTCGTCCATGACCGCCTTGACGACGCCGGAGGCGTCGGTGGCCGGGGTGTGGCAGTGGATCCAGCCCTGGGTGTGAATGATGTTGGTAATTCCGGCGCCGGTCCCGCCGATGGGAAACTTGAAGCCCCCGCCGGGCTGCTTGCGGCCGAGCAGTTCTTTTTTCAGGGGTTCGACCTTGGCCAGGTCATCCACCATGAACTCGATGTTGTTCCGGGTGGTGAAGCGCAGATGCCCGTCGCAGTGCTTGTCGGCGATTTCGCAGATCTCCCGGATATGGGAAATGCTCATCAGCCGGGCTCCGCCGACGCGGACGGTGAAGACCTTGTCGCCGTTTTCAGCCAGGTGCACCAGTACCCCGGGCTCCAGGATTTCATGGGAAACCCATTTACCGTAGTTGTTTTTGATCACCTGGGGAAGAAACTCTTCGTAATGTCTCGGTCCCAGGTCCGTGATTCTGTCTTTTAAAGGTTCTTTCGGATCGTATGGCATGAGTGCTCACCTCCTAACGCAGATGGTGCTTGCGATATTCATTAATGTCGCGTTCAAACCCGCCGGGAACTTCATCCGCCCGCCAGAAAATATAGGGATTGGTCCGGGGTTCCTTGACCATTTGGGGAATCGGTTCCAGACCGGTGGCCTCCAGGAGTTTTTGGAAACCCTGACGTTTCATCAGCTCGCCCAGTCGTTCCCGGTTTTTCCCTTCTTCCATCCACCAATCCCAGATCTTCTCAATCAGATCTTTGATCTCGGTATAAGGCGGCTCCACCTTCATGAAGGGCACCAGCAGCGAGCCCATCTGGGCGCCGTCCAGGATGGGGGCCTTGGCCCCGCAAAGGATGGCCACGCCGCGGTCTTCACCGATCCGCAGGGCCTGGGGCATGACATTGATGCAATGCATGCAACGGGTGCATTCCGGGGTGTAGATTTTCAGTTGCTTACCGTCCCAGGACATGCATTTGGTGGGGCAGAGATCGATGACCTCGGCGTTGATATCAAAAGCCCCCCAATCCCTTCCCTTGAAGGCGCCGGCGTTGGGCGGAATTTCCCCGCCCACGTAGGCCTGGACCGCCTTCTGGTCAATCCGGATGTCGTCCCGCCAGGTCCCGATAAAGGACATATCGGATCGGGCAATGGAGGCCACGCAGCAATTGGGGCAACCGTCGAATTTAAACTTGAACTTATAGGGGAAGGCCGGCCGGTGTAGAAAATCCTGATACTCATTGGTCAGATCATAACACAGGGCCATGGTATCGTAGCAGGCGTACTCACAGCGGGACATGCCCAGGCAATCCGAAGGGGTCCGCAGGTTAGAGCCCGACCCGCCCAGGTCCTGGTTAAAGTCATGGGTTAATTCATAAAAGACCTCTTCCAGTTGGTGGGTATAGGTTCCCAAGAGGATGATGTCCCCGGTGGAACCGTGCATGTTGGTCAGCCCGCTGCCCCGCCTATCCCACATGTCGCATAACTTCTTTAAATAGTCTGTGGAATAATATTTCCCGCCCGGTTGATTGACCCGAATGGTGTGGAAGTGGGCCACGCCGGGAAACATCTCCGGCTGGTCGCAATAACGGCCGATAACCCCGCCGCCATACCCGAAAACTCCGACGATACCGCCGTGTTTCCAGTGGGTCTCCTTCTGCTCGTAAGTCAGCTCCATCACGCCCAGAATATCATCACAAACCTCGACCGGGATCTGAAAATCCACGCCTTTTTCGTTCTTGGCCCGCGCTTCGGCCTCCCGCTTGATGTCCGAAACAAAGCTTGGCCAGGGCCCGCTTTCTAACTGATCCAGCAGGGGTGTTTTGTGTTTCATTCGTTAAACCTCCCTTTTTTGGTTTTATTTCAAATTTATATAAAAGAAATATAGCCTTGCCTTTATAGATGGAATGGAAACCGGTTCACCTCCTTTCAAAAATCTACCTTGTTCCCTCGTTATATTGTCTCCTTTTTCACATGATTTCAAAAACATATAATTAGGTAACTCACCGGTTGTTATGTTGTTATCTAGAAAAAGGGGACCGAAAAAGAAAAAGAATTTAGCCATTTAAATATAACTGCGTTCTATAGTCCCATATCTCCCTTTTTGTCAACAAAAAAACAAGATTGCGCAACGGTTACCAATGGTGGAATACCCTTTTCCATCCAAAGAGGGCGGAATTAGACCCAACCCCCCCCTTAAAGACGGGGGGTTTCCATTCCGGATCACAAAGCGCTGAGCTGGCTAAAAACATCCCTGATATGCTCATCCAAATGCATCCGGATAACCGGAAGGTCCGGGGCGGAGGGATTGACTGAGTCCACCAGGGCGGGGAAAAGCCCCTCCAGGTCCTCCAAGGTTTGGGATTTCAAGTAGCCCCGGGAATAGGACAAAAATTCGTCGGGTATTTCTCCTCTTCCTGATTTTTCCTTCAGGGCTAGGAAGAAGCCTTCAAGCATCGGGCGCAGGCAATGATCCGTCGCCCAGGCTACCTCCCCTACCCCGTCCACCCGATCCAAGCGGATCCGAACACTTAAATTCAGCAGGAAAAACAGCAAGGCTTCCTCTCGGGGCAAATCCGGGGGACCGATCAGGGGTCCGTACTGCCGGGCAGCCACCAGCCGGACCTCGACGCTGTCCTCTGCTAGGCGGGCAATGAAATCCCCGGCCGCCAGATGCCAGGGATGGATCTGGGCAAAGGTCTCCAGGTCATAATAAGAAGTTACTATATAAGCGATTTCTCTAAAGATATCTTTAACAGTCCGGTCGGGCAGGTAATGGTCGGAGCGGGCCGAATCCCACAAGACCAACTTCTGTTCACCGTCGGCCGGGTCCCGGGAAAGGTGGAATTCATGAAATCCCTCCAGCCACTCGGCCAGGTACATTGGCAGAGAAAGTTGGCCCTCTTGAACGGAAGCGACCTCCGCTTCATCCCAAAAATACGCCTGGGGAAGGTAAGACCGGGCAGGTTTCCGGTTGAGTTCATCCAACACTCCAAACTCGTGGGCTAAAACCAACCGCCCCCTGTCGGTGAGGGCCACGTTCATGACCAGGGGGATCACTTGATCAGAGAGGCACACCTCGACCCGGGCCGGGTGGTAATCGCTGCCGTGCTTTTCGGAAAAAAGCAGGATTTCCTTTATTTCTTGGATGGTTACCTTACGGTCCAATCGGGTGCTTAATGCGCCCAGCAGTCCCCCATACTCCCCTTTCTCGATAACCTGCTGGATGGCCTGGAAGTAGACGGCCAGGGGAAACCCGGAGGCCTTTCCAGTCCCCGGGCGCTCCAGGGGAATGATCGTCTGCGGATCGAGTCCCGTAAGCGGGATTTTTCCTAATAAGGAGGACCCCAGGAAGCGGATGGGAGGGGAATAAGGCAAAAGCAGTCTGTTCCTCCGGGTACCATCACGAAACGCCCTTTCGACATTCGATGTTGGGCGTTCGACATTCAGAACTCGTTTCTGTTATTAAATTAGAGGAACGAAGTGACGAAGCAATCCCCCAGTTGGCTCACAACGCTCCCCAAGCTCAATCGGGGGATTGCTTCGCTCCGCTCGCAATGACCAGGGCTGAGGCTATTTACATACTACTCCCGATACGGTTCCAGTTCTTTAAGGAATTCAGGATCAACGGCGAACCCGTTGGCCGCCGCCAGGTCAAGGTGCTGGATCGCTTTCCGGTGTTCCCCCTTTTCCAGGTAGCCTAAGGCCAGGTTGTTATGGGCGACCCCAAAATTTGGCGCCAGTTCCAGGGCCTTCAAAGAGGTCGTAATACTGTCCTCTAACCGGCCTTTCATGAAGTACGCGCTGGCCAGGGTTGTCAGGGCCTGGACAAATTGGGGGTTGATTTCCATCGCTTTTTCCAGGATGTCGATGGCCGCATCCACGTCTCCTTTTTGCAGGTAGGCGAAGCCCACGTTTCCATAAGGAACGGAAAACTTGGGCCGCACCTTAATGGCCTCAAGATTAAGACGGATGCAGTTCTCCACATCGCCCTCTTGGAAATAAAGACCGCCTAAATCCACATAGGCCTCGGCCAGGGAGGGACTGCCTTCAATGGCGGCCTTGAATTCTCCTTTGGCTTCCTCCCACAAACCCTTGCTGACCAGGGCCACCGCCAGGTTGTAATGGGTGGTCCCGCAGTCCATATTCTTGGCCAGGGCGAGCTTAAGTTCCTCGATATAGTCATCCGTGTTCTGGGTCTGGGTCAGCACCAAGGGTTTGTTCATAATACGTTCCTTTCTATGGCCTTCCGGAATGGATTGACAAGGCCGGGGCCGGTTCTTATTCTATCAACTAAGCACAAAACAATAAAGGCAAACTATGCACCAGCAATTCAGACGACGGGAATCCGAGATTCCCCGCTGCCCTTTCTGCCAGCAAGCTTTCGGTCGGCCCCCGGCCAAATTGTCCAGAAGCCAGGGCGACTTTTTTAAATGGACCTGCTCCTGTGAAGCCATCGCGGTGTATGATTCCACCGGGAACAATCTGGGCGCGGCCCTGATGGAAGGCCTGGTTTTAGCCAGCCAGGACGACTGGGACAAGGCCCTGGCCCTGGAAGCGGACCAAGACTACTCGATCAAGCATCTGGAAGGCTATAACCCCTTCGAACACCGGGTCCTGGGAGGGAAGTGGACCTACAAAACCGGCCGGGGGGCCTTTATTTTTATCAAGTTGTTGGCCAAAAATAGTTGACGCTTCGGATTTCGTGCTTCGAATTACGAATTTATAGATCCTCTTTGTTCCTGGCCTTCAATTGCTGCGCATGCCAGACGGCAAACTCGTACATCCCGCGATACTTTTCATCGTCATTGACCAATCCCAGGCAGATCTCCCAAACCCCTTGGCCGAAAGAATTACTATAGGCCTCCGGCGAGCAACTGACTAAGAAAGCCTTGGCCAATTCAGTGGCCGTGGCCTTCATTTTACCTTTGCGCAAATCGATGGGATCATTGGGTTCGACAAAAGGATCCCAGCGTTCGTAACCCTTCCTCAGAACCACCTTTTGCTGCCGGGGCGACATCTGGTCAAAAATGGCTTTCTTCCTTGTTTCCACTTCAAGCGTTGACAACGGCATCCTGGAGGCTCCTTTTAGCTAAAAGACGAAAATAATCCTCATGATATTCAGTCATTAAGGCCTCGGAGGCCGGGACCAGCAGCCCGTTCAATTTCTGGTCCGGGTCTGCTATCCCGGCTTCCCCCAGCAAATAACGGGAGAGCGAAAAAAGCCGATCGTTGATCCGGTCGAGATGGATGGTAGGATAAGAGTGGCCGGATTCAAATCCAGAAAGCTCGCAAATGCGGGGTTCCCCCTGAATAGCCGTGGGGATCCCGTATACCCGGCAGGTGATCGGCCGGATAGGCATAGAGATCGCAGCCTTCCGCGGTGTTCAGCAAAGGACAGCGGACCCGTTGCTCCGCCAGGTACCAAAGCAATTCCTGATCCGTTTTCCCTTCCCGCAGCCGCATCCGGTGCAGCTTGTGCTTGATCTGATAGAACTGCCGGTCGGCCGTCTCCGCGCGCTCGGTGATAGCCAGACGCTGCTCCTCGGGCAATTCCCAATGATAATGCGCATTTAAATAAAAGGCCTCGACCAGGGTCAGATCGAACACCGCGGAACAACAGTCCGAACAACCCCGGTGACAGCGGATCTGGTCCGGATGGGTCTCCTGAACCCGGCCGATGGCCCGGTCCACCTCCTGGACCAGGGCTTCGTATTTTTCAAAAACGGATAAATAATCGAACATAAAAAAGGCTTTCGTTTGCGTAAATTTATGTCAGCGGGGTCTTAGGGGGGAGTGTTAATGTCCCTCGCCGCCTTCCTTGCCGTAGCGTGGCCAAAGGGGGGCTTTAACTCCCCCCTGCCGATAGCCGTTCAATATTCGTTCGGGCAAAATCAAGGGTCGGGTCCAGTTCCAGGGCGATCCGGTAACAATGGATGGCCTCCTGAATATGCCCCAATTCCCGCAAATTGGACCCGATATTGGCGTAATCGATCCCTGATCCGGGGTCAATTTCAATGGCTCGTTCAAAGGCCTCGATGGCCTGATGATGTTCCTTGATTTTAAAATAGCAGAAACCCAGGGTGTTATAAATCTCTTTTTGGGCATCATTGTGTGATTTGGCCTTTTTCAAGGACTCGATAGCCTCCTCAAAACGTTCCAGGTCCTTCAGACAGACGCCGACATGACAGTGGATGCTGCTAAGATCAATATCCCTGGGATGTTGGCCAAGGGCTTGCTGTAGATGAACCAGGGCCTCTTCCGGCTGTTCATTCCGCTCCAGGGCGAACCCCATGAAGAAATTGACTTCGTATCGGTTCGGAAAGACCTGGTGAATCTTCCGGAGTTCCCGGACCGCCTCCCCCGGGTCTTCCATCATGGAAACCAGTTTGGACAAATGAAACAATACACCGGTGTGCCGGGTACGATCTCGAAAATGGGCCCCCGGGATGATCGTGTAGACCGCCGGTATTCCCAACCGTAGGTGCGTGGTATTCACGATATAAACTTCCAGCCCCACCCGGCTTAAGGCCTGGGCGCAGGCCTCGATTTCCAACCGGATATTGTCTTGGGTTAAATTCGGCAGTTCCTGGATGGAGACCGTTCCGGGGTTGGCCATTACGTATTGGGCCTCCTCAAGCCGCTGGAACTTGGGCAGGGTGGGACGGTATTGAGTCCGGTTGACAAAGTCGCCTGCTAATTGAGCGATCTCGGTTACCGCCCGAATCAGGGATTTCTCCGGGTTGGGAGTGGTTCCGGCGGTAAAAACGATCTCGCTTTTTTCCGGGAAGGTGGTCGGGTCATACGCCAAGGAACCTACGGTGGGAATCCCCGTGTCCAGGCTGAAATCCTTCAAAAATAATTTAATGCCTAGTCGGTCAAATTTTTCGATGAGTTCCCGGGCCGCCGGGTCCGTAACCGATCCCGGATCGATGGAGGGCGTGAGCAGGAAATCATGGCTGATCACCGAGGAAACATGGCGTTCCAGGACTTCGCAGAGCCCCTGAAGAATGGCCTCCTCCTGGGTGTTTCCGGCCGAAGGGCCGTTGTATTCATGGATGAGGTAAAACCAGTCGATGGGTACCAAAACGTCTTTCTGGGCGGTCAAATTGCGGGCCCAGACCCAAGCCAGGGGGATAGTCTCCCAGAGCGACCGGATTTGCTCCAGATCCGAAGATTGATCGTAAAAGCACCGGGCCAGGGATTCAAAGGAGATGGCCTGTCCTTTGATGTTTTGACAGGTCTCGATGATAAAATCCCTCTCCCGGATAAAGGAAAAAAAACTGAACCGCTCCACCAGTTCCATTAAAGCGCTGGCCTCGGACTGTTCCGCGGTCCCCCCCTTCCCCATTTGCTTTTGGGTACCGATAACCTGTACCGCGTCCGACCCGCAGCGGCTGATATAAATCGGGATTCCCAGACGCCCCGTATCGATCCGGACCGTTTCTTTCAGGATATCCAGGTCAATCTCCTTTAACCGGGCACGCACCCGTTCGATGGTTTCCCGGGGGGAATTCGCCTTTTCCTGATCATAAGTGTATGATTTAAAGCAATCTTTTAATTCTATCCCCGAATGCATCGTCTGACTCCTTCAATAAAGCTTGACCTTTTCCGGCGGATCACCTAAGAAAAATTGGTAAGAAGTCCGTCTTCAAACCCCTGACGAAAAAAGAATCCCTTATGGAAGATCCCATCTTTATCCCGATCCACGAAATCATCCTGAAGAGTGAAAAGGAAAACGGCAACCTGCTCATCTTAAAAGAACACGCCCTGGCCGAATCCTCTTTGATCATGTTCGTGGGAGAACCTGAAATTTTGGCCATTGCGAAAGAAAAAGGGCTGGTCCAAACCCCGCGACCCTTAACCCATGAACTCTATTTATCTATCCTGGATAGGTCGGGTATCGAATTCGTCCGGGTCGAGATTTATGACTTTAAGGACCAGACCTATTTCGCCAAGGTGGTTTATCGGTTGAACCAGGAAGTAATCAGCGCCGAATCCCGCCCCAGTGACGCCATCGCCCTGGCCCTGCATCAAAAAATCCCAATTTTGGTTGGACAGCGGCTGCTAAAAAAATCGCTCTCCCTGGATCAACTGGATACCCTGAAGGAATTTATCAGGACCGCAACTTTTTGAGCACCCCATTCGAGTTTCGAATTTATATCTTAGCGACCTAATTCCGGAGTTTAGGAAACCGCCACCGCCTGGAGATATACCTTTCTGTTCCGCGGACCGTCAAACTCGCAGAAGAATATGGCCTGCCAGGTTCCCAGAACCATCCGCCCTTTTTCCACCAGGACCGTCACTGAAGAGCCCAGCAGACTGGCCTTGATATGGGCCGGGGAGTTTCCCTCCCTATGTTGATAGGCCCCCTTAAAGGGGATCACCTGATTCAAAGAGTTGAGGAGGTCCTCCTGGACGCTGGGATCGGCCCCCTCGTTGATGGTAACCCCGGCCGTAGTATGGGGGACAAAGATGGTCAGCAGGCCCTCCTTGAAGCCGGACTGGTCCAGGGCTTTTTGGACCTCCGGGGTGATGTCGATGAACTCGGTCCTTCTGCTGGTGGCTACGGATAAAGAGGTCATGAGACCTTCCTACTTTTTTACCCAATGGGGGAGGATGAGCCCCCCTTCGGTTCGAGTTTCAGACTCTTCGACGGACCCGCTCGTTGTTTCTTCATTTTCCTGGAATTCCTTTTCAATCAACCAGGCCAGAAGGGGGCTTCCCCGCTTTTCCCGGTCTAAAGGTTCGCCTTCCAGCCTGGCTGCCGCTGCAACCAGGTCCCAGGACAGTTCGGGTGCCGATTTCAGCCAGTAAAGATAGGCTATCTCCTCCAGGTGCCGATGAAAATTCTCAATCCGCGCCGGGGTAAAAATATCCGTGGCCGCCTGCTGGATGACCCTCTGAAGACGCTCTTTCTGCTGCCCGGCGTCGAGGACCAGGGGACTGCTGTTAATCTCCTCAAGTTGCCGAGCACAGGAAGACAAAAGGTCGGAAGGCAGTTGAAAGGCCATCAGCTCCGGTATCGATTTCAGGGATTCCCAATCCCCGCCGCTTTGATTTTCCTGTTCATCGCTGGGGATCAAGTCCTTGATGATCGGCCGCTGGGTGAAAGGACCCATGGTTTCCAGATAAGTCATTAATACCGCGTACACCTTTTTATCCTCGGTTTTCAACGCCGGGGATCGGTCATAGGCCTCCCGGAGCAGAAAGACAACCTGGTTCGGGTCGGACGGATATAACGGGTAGCCGGAGCTCTCCTGGCTTTCCTCCAAAAGGGATTTTACCTGTTTTTTGGAAACCTCCAAGGCCGTCAAGTCTTCCAGACCCTGATCCCAGTTTGCCAGGGCAAAGACCAAAATTCTTCCCTGAGGGACCCGGGGGATCACCAAAGTGAGCATTCGGCTACCCAGGGGGTCAAAGTCCGACACGTAGCACTCCAGCGGCAGGGATTCGGATGGCCTCAGAATAGCTGGACCGGTCTCTTTGTTTTTTGCCTCTTCCGGAATTTCAAGACCCCGCTGGCTTAACTGATACAGCGCGCCTTTGATTCTCCGCCGCAGGGCTGAACTCCCCGTCCGGTCTTTTAACCGGCTTAGAAATGACGCCAGAAGCTCATCTTTTCGAGCCGTAGCCTGGACAAGGAAAGCTTCAGCCAGTGTGGGATCGGCTTCCAGACCGGGAAGCAATTCCTCAATAACCCGCGGGAGGATATCGGTTTCCCCCCGATAAGACTCCAGTCGTTGAAGGCAATAATCCACTTTTCCCTGGAAGGCAGGATCTTTCTTTCTTCCCTCTTTTGATTTTTGCTGTTTGAATCGCCCGGGCATTCCCAGTCTCCTTATAACATACTATAATTACATATAATTTTATTTATTGTCCAGAATAAAATGATGCCGGGCAGGCAAAAAGGCTTTTTAATCGGCTAAAAATTATAAAGCCAACCCTTATGGAGTTGGCTTTATGGGGAAAGGAGAAAAGAGATTGTTTACTTGGCTTTTGGTAATGCAAGCCTCATACCAACGAGGGGGAGGGCATTCCATAATCTATTTAATTATATGATATTATTAAATATATTAAATAAGACCCTTTTGCCTCCCCCCAAACCGTCTTGGCCTCAATGCCCATAAAAGTAAAATTTTTTTTACCTGCAAGAGAAATTCCTACGCGGTCATAAATATAACCATCTAAATTAATTAAATTATTTTGGTAAAATTTTTTTTACTGCTCCCTTTTTAAGCCCAAAGGCAACCATTGATCTTCGTCTACTTAATCTCAGGATTACCAACCCGTATTTTCGCATTTTATATTTAAATAAATTTTTCTCAATCCCCAAGAGTTCCGCCGCATGGGACTGGACATGGCCTGTTTTGGCTAAGGCATTGAGGATCATTTTCTTTTCCACCATCTCCAGGACCTCATTCAGCTTTAAACCCGGGGGAATAACCTCGTCGGCCGACCAGTCCTGGCTCGTCCGGCCCTTGGGATGAATGGGAAGGTCCTCCGCGTGGATCAATGAACTGGAGGCCAGGATAACCGCTCGCTCCAGCATATTCTCTAATTCCCGGATATTCCCCGGCCAGGAGTAATCCCTGATGACGGTCATCGCCTCGGAACTCAGGGTGGGGGTCTCCTTATTCAGTTCTTTGGAAAAACGCTCCAGAAAGTAGCGAATCAGTAGAGGCAAATCGTCCCGCCGGTCTCTTAAGGGAGGAACCTCGATGTGGACTACATTCAATCGATAATATAAGTCCTCTCGAAAAGTTCCTCTGGGTATTTCCTCCTTCAAATCCCGGTTGGAGGCGGCTATCAAGCGTACATCCACCTTGATGGTTTTGTTGCCGCCCACCCGTTCAAATTCCCGGTTTTGCAAAACCCGCAGCAGGGTGACCTGAACGCTAGGGGCCATTTCCCCAACTTCATCCAAGAACAGGGTTCCCCCATCGGCGATTTCGAATCGGCCTTTCCGCTGACTCGTGGCCCCGGTGAAGGACCCCCGTTCATGACCGAATAATTCACTCTCTAGCAAGGTTTCGGCCAAGGCCGAGCAGTTGACCGAAATCAGGGGCTTGTCTCTCCGCGGGCTCTGCGCGTGAATGGCCCGGGCCACCAATTCCTTGCCGGTGCCGGACTCACCGGTCACCAGGACCGTCGCCTTGGTTGCAGCGACTTTTTGAATAAGTTCACGAACCTGTCGAATGGCCAGACTGTTTCCAATTAAATCGGAGGGTCCAAATTTTGCCTTTAATTCCTGGGAAAGAAAACGGTTCTCCTTGATCACCCGCCACATATTCAAAGCCGTGGCTACGGTTTTTTTCAGACTTTCGTTATCAAACGGTTTGGAAATATAATCAAACGCCCCTTTTTTCATGGCCTCAACCGCTTTTTCTACGGTACCGAAGGCGGTCATCATGACCACCGGCAATTGAGGGTCTTTCTGTTTCAATTTTTCCAACAACTCCAAACCGCTCATTCCTGGCATTTTCATATCGGTGACGACCAGGTCCAATTCCGTTTCGTTAAGAATGGCCAAGGCGTCGGCGCCGGATTGGGCCGTCAACACCTCATAGCCCTCGTCGGCCAGCAATTCCTTCAACACCAGGAGATAGTTTTTTTCGTCATCGACAACTAATAGAGTTTCCATTTTCGGATTTCGGATTTATAGGTTCTTGTTAAAGGGCGTTCAGGCCGTGGCCCCCCTGGGCAAAACGATACGGACCGCTACACCTCCGTGGACTCCATTCTCCAGACTAATCCTGCCCTGATGGGCCTCGATAGTATTTTTAACGATCGCCAGGCCCAGTCCGCTTCCTTTTTCTTTAGTAGTAAAGAAGGGATCGAAGGCCTTTTCCAGGGCCTCTGGGGAAAAACCCGATCCGGTATCACTGATCTCCACTTCCACTTCCTGGGGCTGG
Organism: uncultured delta proteobacterium; assembly: GCA_963843145.1. Lineage (GTDB taxonomy): Bacteria > Desulfobacterota > RBG-13-43-22 > RBG-13-43-22 > RBG-13-43-22 > CAVQSS01. The sequence goes on along the minus strand of CAWJJC010000003.1, from coordinate 71,458 downwards.
TGGCGGACAGTCAGGCTCAAGATTCCGCCTTCCGGCATGGCTTGCAACGCGTTGAGGAGGATATTCAGGAAGGTCCGGTAGAGCAAGTCCGGGTCCCCGAAAAGGGGCTGGGCCGAGGGGGAAAAGAACTTGGTGACCGTTACTCCCTGCTTTTGAATCTCCGGATCCAGGAATTGCAGATTTTTTTCTAAAAGTGCCTCTATTTCTAGCGGCAGATATTGCACTACCTGCGGACGGGCAAAATCCAGGAATTCAGTAACGATCCGGTTTAAACGTACCGACTCCTCACCGATCACGGAGGCCAATTGGTTTTCCGGTTCGTATTGCCTGATCTTCTTTTCCAGCAGGTCGGCGGTGCTGCGGATGATTCCCAAGGGGTTTTTAATTTCATGGGAAACCGAAGCGATCATCGCTCCCAGGCTGGCCATTCTTTCGGATTGGTGCAATTTTTCCACTAATTTCTTACGCTCCTCCGCTCTTTTATCGATGATCGTTTCCCCCCGTTTGACAATAAAAAGCAGGACGACAAACAACAAAAGAATCAGGACGACGGAAATCAGGACCAGGAGGTATTGATCCCAGAGGATATCCTGATAATCCCCGGAGATGTCCTGGGTGATCTCAAAGACCCCCAAAATCTGCCCGGTCCGTTTGGCCGTCGGGCTTTCCACCCGGAAAGGAATAGTGGTGATCAACTTTTTAGTCGGTGGGAGCTTCCGGGGCCAGATCTCCATAAACACATCTTCGCTGATCAAACGAGAACTGTATTTACCTTTCATGGCTTTCTTATAGTCGGTGCCGCCCGCCTCTTTTTTCCCCACCATACTTCGGTCGGTGCTATAAGCCAGAACATTTCGGGGGTCGTAGATATTCACGGTTTCGATCTTGAAACTGTACAGGGTATTACGGATGATCTGATCGAGGAGATTAAATTGGTCCGTGTTCCGCAATTGAACCTGCCCGAACTTGACAGTCACGGGCAGCACGAAATTGAAAAAAACCTGATGGTTCAAATTCTCCGCCAGGAGTAAAGCGAAGTCCTCGGTTTTTTTTAGCAACGTCTTTTCCGAGCGCTGGGTGATGAGATAGGCCAGGGAAAAGGCAAAGATCAGCATCACCAGGAAGCTGCTCAGGAAGAAGTATTTGACCAGCTTGAAAGGTTTTACCCTGTCCGGATTTGCCTCAAGGGATTTGATGCGGAATTCCTTTCTTGAACCGTACCTTGACTATTCTGAACCAAAAATTGCAAGAATTTTTGGCTAACGCTTATATTGGGCTTCGCTTATCATAAAAGGGTCCCAACCCTGAACTTGATTCTCAAAACCCTTTCGGCCTAACAAGGCATAGGCCAGCACCTTTCCCTGTTCCACTCCGGGTTGATCCAGGGGGTCGATGGATAGAAGTTGTCCACAAAGATAGGTTTCGAGTTCTAAAAGGAACAACAACTGCCCGACGGTGAAGGGGTTGATCCTCGGGAGGGTAATCAATAGACTGGGACGGCCATTTTTTGCCAGGCTCATTCGGGTTGCTTGTAATTCGGCTTGGATCAACTCGTTTAAAGAGTGGCCGCCCAAGTAGGCCAGGGCTTCGGCCTCGGGATACATCTTGGGAATGGGCTGCATCCCGGTGTAATTTCTAACCCCCACCAGGGTCAACACTTTGTCGGGAGGCCCTTCCATATAAAGTTGCAATTGAGAATGCTGGTCCGTGGCGCCTAAAGCCACGATGGGGGTCTGCCCAACCCAGACCTCCTGGCCCTTCTGGTTAAACCGTTTTCCCAGACTCTCGGCCCAAAGCTGGACAAACCATTCCCCGACGCCTTTCAAGGCATCCACATAGGGCATAAAGACCCGGATTGATTTTTGCTTCTTTTGAAAAGCCAGGTAGGCCAAGGCAGCGCAAAGGTAGGCGGGATTTTGCAGGACCTCTTCGAATCGACAGCGTTGTTCCATTTCCCGGGCCCCAGCCAAAAGTTCACTGATGTCGATGCCCACCATGGCCGCCGGCAACAAACCAACCGCGGAGAGGACCGAAAACCTTCCACCCAGCAAAGGCGGGATTGAAAAACTGGCGATTTGTTCCTCCTGGGCGATTTTCCGCAATATTCCCTTGACCGGGTCGGTGGTAATCGCCAGATGGTCCGTTTCTTTCCGATTTCCCAACCGTTTCTTAAGGATCTCGCGGACGATCAGGAACTGACTCATGGTTTCCGCCGTCCCGCCGGATTTGCTGATCACGTTGAAAAGGGTTTTTCGAACATCGATCATATCCACTAGGGCCTTGAAGCCGTCGGGATCCACATTGTCTAGGACGAAGAGGCGGGGGAATCCTTTGCGCATGGTTCGCGAAAGCAGGTTGTGGTAGGGGTGGTTTAAGGCGGTTTGCAGGGCCCTGGCCCCTAGAGCCGACCCGCCTATCCCCAGTACTACAAAATTTTCAACCCAGCCCTTAACCTGGCGGGCATATTTCTTGATCTCCTGGACCAGGGAAGGATGAAAGGGTATCGTCAGAAAAGGAAGCTGGCCCGCGGTCCTCTGATTTGACAGGCCCTGATGAATTTCTCGGAATAGGGGGACCAAGTCCTGGATATCTTGGTCAACGATTCCCGACCCTGGGTCCAGCGGCGGGGCCATCATCAGGTTAAAATCCAATTCCAATTTCATTTCTTCCACCCAACTGGGATCCTGCCATCGTTTCATGGAAAACACACTCCCTTTCTATTGATCCGCAAGCGGCCGGGGCCTTCAATCCCGGGTTGGTCTCCGCAGCCGGCCAGAAGCAGCAGCAAAAAGACCGCGGCACCTACCCGTTTTCCAATTTTCATTCCCGGCCTTTTATCCGCTCTTAATTAATAATTGACAATTGATTATTAACACTTTAAATACCCTACCCCTTCCCTGGATTCAACCTCTTTCTCCAAACCGCCAATCGTTCCCGCACTGTTTTTTCATACCCGCGGTCCGTGGGCTGGTAATAGGTCCGGCCTCGTAACGGGTCCGGCAGATACTCTTGAGGTACCAGAGCCTGAGGATAATCATGAGCATAACGGTATCCCCGACCGTATCCCAGCCCTTTCATCAGTTTGGTCGGGGCATTGCGGAGGTGAAACGGTACCGGCAGAGATTGAAATTTTTCCACATCCTCCCGCACCGCGCCATAGGCCCGGTAGAGGGTGTTGCTCTTGGGAGCGGTGGCCAGATAGATCGTGGCCTGGACCAGGGCCAGTTCCCCCTCGGGCGATCCCAAAAAATGGTAGGCCTCTTTAGCCGCCAGGGCCTGGGGCAAAGCCTGGGGATCGGCCAGTCCCACATCTTCCGTGGCGAAACGAATCAATCGGCGGACGATGAACAAGGGATCTTCCCCGGCGGTCAGCATGCGGGCCAGCCAGTAGAGGGCGGCATCGGGGTCTCCGCCTCGCAGGCTTTTATGAAGGGCCGAGATGAGGTTATAATGCTCTTCCCCGCCCTGGTCGTATTGCAGGGCTTTCTTCTGGATGGCCTCCTCCATGACCGTCAGGGTAATCCGGGAACCTTTCGCCGCATCCGCGTTGGTTAAAGCCCAGGCCTGTTCCAGGGTGTTCAGGGCGACCCGGGCATCGCCATCCGCCTTCCACTTCAACAACTCCAGGGCCTCGGAATCGAGAGCTAAGGGAGAGTGCCCCAACCCCCGCTCCGGATCAGTCAGGGCCTGGTCGATAATCTTTCCCAGGTCTTCGGCGGCCAGACGTTTCAGCACTAAAACCTTGGTCCGGGAGAGCAGCGGGGCGATCACCTCAAAAGACGGATTCTCGGTAGTCGCCCCGACCAGCGTAATCAGCCCCCGTTCGACATGCGGCAGAAAGGCGTCCTGCTGGGCTTTGTTGAAACGGTGGATTTCATCCACGAAAAGAATGGTTTTCCGATTTTCAACCCGCAGCCGCTCTTCGGCCTCCTTGACCACTTCCCGAATCTCCTTGACCCCGGAAAGCACCGCGGAGAACTGGACGAAATGGGCTTGGGCGTAGTGGGCGACCATCCGGGCCAAGGTCGTTTTCCCGGATCCTGGCGGCCCCCACAAGAGGATGGAAAAAATCCGGCCGCTCTCCAGCATGCTCCGCAGAAATTTCCCCGGGCCTAACAAATGGTTTTGCCCGATAAATTCTTCCAGCCTGCGGGGTCGCATCCGCTCGGCTAGGGGTACGTTTTCTCGGCCTTTCGTTTCTTCAGATGCTGATAGGTCCCTACTCATCACAATCCTATTCCCAACCAACTATCTCCCTGCTGTCTTCTTTTCTCTTCTGCCTTCCGCTTCCATCTTCCATCTTCCATCTTTCTGTCTTCTCCCTTCTCTCCTCTGTCTTCTATTCTTTTCTTCCCTCTTCCCTCTTCCATCTCCCCTCCTCAGCCCTATCCTTCCCCCAAATAGGCCCGGCGAATGGCATCATCGGCCAGCAGATCCGACCCCTTTCCTTGCAGGACAATGCGGCCGATCTCCAACACATACGCGTAATCGGCCACTTCCAGCGCCCCCCAGGCATTCTGCTCGATGAGCAGAATGGTGGTCCCCGCCTCATGTATTTTCCGGATCACCCCAAAGACCTCGGCTACCAACTGGGGCGCCAGTCCCAGCGAAGGTTCATCCATCATCAGGAGCTTGGGGGAGGCCATCAGTGCCCGACCTAGGGCCAGCATCTGCTGTTCCCCTCCGGAAAGGGTCCCGGCCCGCTGACGCTTCCGGTCTTCCAACCGGGGAAACACCGAGTAAACCCACTCCAGATCTTTGATGAAGGCGGCATCCCTCGGTCGGGTGTAAGCCCCCAGGTAGAGGTTTTCCAGGACCGAAAGATTGGAAAAAATCTTGCGGCCCTCCGGTACTAGGCTGATGCCCAGCCGGGTGATGTCATGGACCGGCCTCCGGGATATTTCCTGTCCCTGGAAGAATATCTTCCCTCCCGCCGGGCGCGCCAGGCCGGCCACCGTCCGCAGGGCCGTGCTTTTCCCGGCTCCGTTGGCCCCGATCAGGGAGACAATACGGCCCTGGGGAACTTGGAAGGAAATACCTTTCAGCGCTTCGATACCCTGATAGCGGACCTGAAGATCAGTGACTTTTAACATGTTGAAAGTTCTTTGTTCGATGTTCATTTTGAAGCCTCTATTCCGGCATCCCCTCTTGCTTCTTCCCCAGATAGGCTTCGATCACCCGGGGGTCATGCTGAATTTCCTGGGGGGTTCCTTCGGCAATCGTGGCCCCGTAGTCAAGTACCTTCACCCCATCACAGAGTCCGGCCACAAAGCGCATATCGTGTTCAATCACCAGGAGAGACAGCTTAAAATCAGAGCGGATTTGCCGGATAAGCGCCATCAACTCTACGGTTTCCCGGGGATTCATGCCCGCGGCCGGTTCGTCCAGCAACAACAGTTGCGGCCGGGTCGCCAGGGCCCGGGCGATCTCCAGCTTCCGCTGCTGGCCGTAGGTCAGGGAGTGGGCCGAGGCCTCCGCCTTTTCTGCCAGTCCCATCCGTTCCAGAATAGCCCGCGCCTCGCGCTGCATGGACCGCTCTTCCTGCCGATAGCGGGGAAATTGGAAAACCGCGCCCCAGAAAGAGGATCGCAGGCGGACGTGAAAGGCCACCAGAACGTTTTCCAGCACGGTCATCTCGGGCAGCAGCCGGATGTTCTGAAAGGTGCGGCCGATGCCCTCCCGGCAAACGGCGTGGGGCGGCCAGCCGGTAATCTCCCGGTCGTTGAAACGAATCCGCCCCTCCCGGGGTTTCAACACCCCGGTAATCAGATTGAAAACCGTTGTCTTTCCGGCCCCGTTCGGCCCGATCAGGCCCATGATCTTCCCCGGCCCTACCTGCCAGGAAAAATCGTTGACGGCCATCAGCCCTTCAAAAAATAACGTCAGGTGGCGGATCTCCAGCAGAGTCATGGCCTTCGGCGTAACACCTTATCCCAGGAAAATTCCCTCCGGCCCATGAGCCCTTCCCGGGCGAAGAGGATGACCACTAATAGAATAAAGGAAAACAAGACCATGCGCATCCCGGGAATTCCCGGCACCTGCCAAGGCCCAAGGTGCATCGGCTCCTCCACCCAGCGGAGCCATTCCCCGCCCCAGGTGATCAGGGCCGCCGCGATGACCGATCCGGTGATGCTCCCCAACCCCCCCACCACAATCATGATCAGGAGGTTAAAGGTCAGGAAGAAGGAAAACAGGGTCGGTGAAATAGTGGTGATGAGATGGGCCAAGAGCCCACCGCCCAGACCGCCGAAAAAGGCGCTGATGACGAAGGCCAGCATCTTATGCCAGAAGACATTGATTCCCATGGCCGCCGCCGCCAGCTCGTCCTGGCGAACGGCCTTCAGCGCCCGGCCGTAGCTGCCCCTAACCAGCCGGGCCACAAAAACGACGGTCAGGAGCGCCACCCCCCAGGACCACCACAGATTGGTATAGGGGGGAAGGCCCTTGAGGCCCAAAGGGCCGTTGGTAATTGATTGGAGGTTATTGGCCGCTACCCGGACCACTTCCCCGAACCCCAGGGTGACGATGGCCAGATAATCCCCTTTGACCCGGAAGACGGGAAACCCGATCAGAAAACCAAACAAAGCCGCCACCACCCCCCCCGACAGCAGGGCCAGGGGAAAAGGCAGGCAGACCTGATTGAGCGGCCAGATCAAAGGCTCGATAATAAAAGAAATCCTTTTTTCTTCCGGGGCCATGGTCAGCAGGGCGGCGGTATAAGCCCCCAGAGCGATGAAGGCGTTGGGGGCCAGGGAAAACTGTCCGGTGACCCCATTGATCAGGTTGTAACTCACCGCCAATGAAATGAAAATACCGACCAGGCTCAGGATCCGGATTTGGTACTCGGAACTGTAGCGGCTGAAAAAAAACAGGACGGCCAGCAGGACGGGCACACTTAAGAGGGTGAAAATAGTATCCCGGCGGGAGGAAAGCAAGGGTAATCTCCGATAAACTCTAGCCAAAAAAATCTAACCGGATGACTTTTCGCCGAAAAGACCCGTCGGCCGAAGGAGGAGAATGGTAATCAAAAGGAAAAAGGCCAGGGCATCCCGGTAACCCGCCAGGGAAGGCAACCAGGCGACCAGGAGTATTTCCAGGATTCCCAGAATCAGCCCTCCGGCCACGGCGCCGAAAACGTTCCCAATCCCCCCCAGGACCGCTGCCACAAAGGCCTTCAGACCGGGGATAATCCCCATCAGGGGATTGATTTGGGGATATTTCATAGCCCAGAGAATCCCACCGGCGGCTGCCAGAGCCGAACCCAGTGCAAAAGTCAGGCTGATGACCCGGTTTACCGGAACGCCCATCAGCGATACGGTTTCCATATCCCGGGAAACCGCTCGCATGGCCAGACCGATCCGCGTCTTATAGATGAAAACGAAAACCAGGCCCAGGATGACCAAGGTGATCGCCAGGGTCCAGAAGCTCAGGCTGAGAATTCGGACCCCGCCCCACTCGACGATTTCTCCCAGCACGGGCGGGCGGTAAAATGCTTTGGGCCGGCCGCCAAAAATTACCAGTCCCAAATTTTCCAGAAAAAAGGAAACAGCGATGGCCGCGATCAAGGCCGAAATCCTGGGGGCCCGGCGTACGGGCAGGTAGGCCCCCCGGTCGATAGCCACTCCCAGCAACGCGGTCAGCGGTAGGGCCACCAGAGCAGCCAGCCACCAGGGCAGGGCAAACTGCACTACCCCGTAATAGGAAAAGTAAGTGGCCACCATTAAGACATCCCCGTGGGCAAAATTGATCAGACGTAGTATCCCGTAGACCAGGGTGTAGCCGATGGCGATCAAAGCATAGAGGCATCCCAGGTTGAGGCCATTGATAACTTGCTGAACCAACCCCGCCCCGGTCATGACCGCTCTCTGGAGAAAAGCCACATGATCTCCCCGCCCAGGACAAAAAGCAGGCAAGAATAATAAATCCAAAGGATAAAAACGACCAGCAGGCCCAACGACCCGTAGACCGCGGCAAAGGAATTGATAAAATTCACATAAATACGAAAAAGGTGTTTGGCCACTTCCCAGAGGCCGGCAATGAGCAGGGCCGCAAGAAAGGCGGCCCGGGTGGATGGTTTTCGAGTGGGTAAAAAACGAAAGAGGACAAAAAACATCAACACCGAAAAAAAATAGGCCACCAGGATGCCGGCCGTCCAGCCCCACCATTTCAGGTCCAACAAAGGAGGCAGCCCCAGCTTGGCCGGGATCGTCCGGATCAGATCGAAAATGCTGTTCAGGAGGATGGAGAAGAGGAATAGGATTCCGGTAATTAATACATAAAGCAGGTCATGGAGTTTCTCCCGCAGGTAGCTATGATGGGAGACGATTTCCAAGGTCTTGTTCAGGACGGTCCGAATGGAACCGAAGAGGCGCATGGCCGCCCAAATCAACCCTATAAAACCCACTAGCCCGACGATCTGGCGATCCTTGACCAGATTCAGGATATTGGCGGTCAATTTAGGTGAGGCCTGGGGAAGCATCCGGACCAGATAGGTTCGAACGTAATTCAGAATCTCCTGGGAGGAATTAAGAAAAAATCCCAGTAAAGAGAGGATGACCAAGATCAAAGGGATAAAGCAGATCAGGAAATCAAAGGCCAGCCCGGAGGCTAAAAAAAAGATATTATCCTGATCCAGTTTTTGGAACCATCCCCGCGATTTTCGGGGTGTGCGTGTTTTTGATCTCATGGAGCTTCTTTTTTACCCACGGCTTCAATCTTTTCCCCGGCCCTTTCGATGCGTTCCAACGACCTTTCGGTTTTTTTCGAGGCCTCTTCCAGCCGCTGGTAGGTCTCCTGGGTTTTCCGCTGCATCTCCAAAAGCCGCTTTTCGGTTTCCTCCAACTTTCGGATCAAGGCTTCCATTTTCTTCTTTTCTTCCGCTCGCTCGCCCGATTTCTCGACCTCCTCGGGCTGAATCCTCTTGGCCGGATCCTCATACCCGCCGATAACCTGCTTGGGCGGAAGGCAGCCGCTGAACAGTACCAAGATCCAAAACCCGGCAGTCAAAAAAACGATAATTTTTTTCTTCATGTTTCCATCCTTAAGACGTAAATAGCCTCTTTAACTTGCAACATGTTCAATAATCAATAGTCAATTGATAATTAACAATTGACTATTGATTATTATGGTATCCAATTAGCTAGTTTTCTCGCCCCTTTATATTTTCCTGCCTCGGCTGTCCGCATAAGGCCCGAGAGAAAAAAACCGGCTGATTTAGGTCAAGCCGGCTCCAGGTCCCGCAAGGGACACTCCCCGCAAAGCGGCGCCTTTTTCTTGCAATAGGTCTTGGCCGTCCGAACAATGAGGGCATGAAATTCGTTGAACAGGGGGGCTTCCTCCGGCAAGGACTCCATAAAAAAAGAGCGCAAGCCCTCATAGTCGGATTCCTCGGGAACCAGTCGGTGACGGGAAAAGATCCGATGGGTGTAGGCGTCCACCACAAATGTGGGCTTGCCCAGGGCGTACAATAGTATACTGTCCGCCGTTTCCGGCCCAACGCCCCGAACACCCAACAGTTGATCCCGGACTTTTTCCAGAGGCTGCTCAACCAGTGCCCCGATTTGGCCCTGATACTCCTCTTGGAGAAAATGAAAAAAATTTTTGAGGCGCCGGGCCTTGATCCGATAATATCCGGCCGGCCGAATCCACTCGGCCAATTGTGCTTCCCCCATTCGCGTTAGCCGCTCAACCGAGAGAGCCCCCTCCTCTTTCAGTCGGGCCAAAGCCTGCTCCACATTGCGCCAGGAGGTGTTTTGGGTTAGAATAGCCCCGACGATAATCTCCAACGGGGTTTCCCCCGGCCACCAACCGCTCGGCCCTAAGGCAGCCTGGAGGCGTTTGTAGATCGCCAGTAATTGGGATCGCGCAACCGAAAACATAGCGTTCATTATAGCAAAGGTCCCTGAAATTAACAACGCCTTACCCGTGAGGATCCTTCCCCTCGCGACGGGCACCTTTTGCTTTGCCCCCTTGACGAATGATGGAAAATAGCCTACAGTTCCCCCTACCTAACGGAGGAATCGGGGTTCCCGGTATGACGGCCAAAGATTCACGACTGCGCAAGATACGAAACATCGGCATTATGGCCCACATCGATGCCGGCAAGACCACTTTGACCGAGCGCATCCTTTTTTATACCGGCAAATCCTACAAAATCGGGGAGGTCCATGACGGGGAGGCGGTCATGGACTGGATGCCTGAAGAACAGGAACGGGGCATCACCATCACCTCGGCCGTGACCACCTGCCATTGGTTGAACCAGACCATCAACATAATCGACACCCCCGGTCACGTGGATTTCACCATAGAAGTGGAGCGTTCCTTGCGTATTTTGGACGGGGCCGTGGCTGTTTTCTGCGCCGTGGGCGGGGTGGAGCCCCAGTCGGAGACCGTCTGGCACCAGGCGGACAAGTACCATGTGCCCCGAATCGCCTTTATCAACAAACTCGACCGGGTAGGCGCGGATTTCCAGGGGACCGTTTCCCAGATCAAAGATAAATTGGGGGCCCAGCCCCTAATCCTCCATCTGCCTTGGGGGAAGGAAGAAAATTTCCAGGGGACCATCGACCTGCTCCATTTTAACGCCCTTAAATGGAACGAGGACAACATGGGGGCCGAGTTTGATGTGCAGCCCATCCCGGCAGAACTGCAGGAGGAAGCGGCCTTGTACCGGGAAAAATTATTGGAAATACTGGCCGACTTGGATGAAACCCTTCTGGAGCGTTATTTGGGCGGCGAAACCATCGAAGCGGAATCCCTGCTTCCGGTAATCCGTCAAGGGACCATCGATTTAAAAATCGTTCCGGTCTTCTGCGGAGCCGCCCTAAGGAACAAAGGCGTCCAGCCGCTGTTGGACGGTATTGTGCATTTTCTTCCGAATCCTCTCGATATTCCGCCGGTAAGCGGCCAGAATCCAAACACCAAAATCCTGGAAAACCGCCCCCCTCGGGACGACGCTCCCTTTGCCGGCCTGGCCTTTAAGATCAGCATGGATCAGGGACGGAAGCTCACCTATTTGAGGATCTATTCAGGCATCCTGAATGTGGGCCAGGAGGTCTATAGCCCCCTTAAAAAAACCCGGGAACGGGTGGCCCGCATCCTGCGCATGCATGCCAACAAGCGGGAGCGGATCGAACAGGCCCGGGCGGGGGACATCATCGGGGTCATCGGCTTAAAAAGCTCCGCTACCGGCGATACCTTGACCGATCCTGAACACCCCATCATCCTGGAAGCCATTGACACTTACGAACCGGTCCTCTCTCTGGCTATTGAGCCTAAGACCTCCGGCCAGCAGGAAAAGATCCTCGACGTGCTAGGGAAAATGGCCGAGGAGGACCCCACCTTTCATTTTCGAATGGACGAGGATTCCGGCCAGACGGTCATTTCCGGCATGGGGGAACTGCATCTGGAGGTGCTGGTTCACCGCTTGGAAAGGGAATATAACCTGTCGGTCAACACCGGAAAACCCCAGGTCGTCTACCGGGAAACCATTCGGCAGGCCGCCGAGGTGGAAGAAATCTTTGATCGGGAACTGGCAGGGGTCCATCATCAGGCTCAGGTCAACCTCCAATTGATCCCTAACTCCCGCGGGGAAGGAAATCTCTTTATGAGCCTGGTCCCGGAGGAAACGGTCCCCGCCGCCATCGTTGATGCCATTGAGTCGGCCGTGAACGAATCCTGCACTTCCGGGGTGGTTCAGGGATACCCGGTAGTCGATGTCAAGGTAGTCCTGACCAAAGCACAGACCACGGAAAGCCAATTTTCGGAGATGGCCTTTCGGGTGGCGGCCGCTCTGGCTTTTCGTAACGGCTGCCAGAAAGCCCACCCGGTACTCCTGGAACCCATCATGCGGATGGAAATCATCGTGCCCGACGAATTCCTAGGAGAAGTGATCGGGGACTTAAACGGCCGCAAAGGGAAAATCGAAAAAATCAGCTCCCGCAAAAAGATCCAACAGGTTCGAGCCATCGCCCCCCTTTCGCTGATGTTCGGCTATTCAACGGCCCTGCGGTCGGCCAGCCAAGGTCGGGCAACCTTTTCCATGCATTTTTCACATTACAGCCCGGTATCCCCACCTTCCGCCGGCGGCCAGGGAAAAACCTAACCAAAAATATTTAAATTTTTGGTTCAAATTCGAAATTTCGTATTCATGTAATAGTAAAGGATCCCAATGGACTCAACAGATCTGAAAGACCAGCCTTCGCCAGACGAAGCGGAATTAACCTCAGACCCTTCCGAAAGACAACCGGAAGAAACCAGTTTTGCGGAACTCTTCGAATCCCGACCTTCCATGACCTCCCGAAAGAAAATCCAACCCGGAGACATGGTACAAGGCCAGGTCGTCCTAATCACTAAAGATACGGTGTTTGTCGATTTCGGGTATAAAGCCGAGGGCTGGGCCTCGATCGATAATTTTGTAGACGCCGAAGGCCGGTCCACCATCGCCGTTGGCTCCGAGGTTTCCCTCACCGTGATCGAATTTACTCCTCATGGAGTCCACCTGGGGACGAGCCTGCGGAAAGCCCTCGGAACGCCCGGACGGGAATTGCTCCAGAGGGCCTATGAGGCGGACCTCCCGGTAGAAGGGCTGGTCCTTAAGGTCAACAAAGGGGGATTGGAAGTGGAGATTGGCGGCGCTCGGGCCTTTTGCCCCCTTTCCCAGATTGACCTTCATTACTGCGAAAATCCGGAAGTCCTGGTGGGGACCAACCAAAAATTCCAGGTGCTGAGAATTGAGGAGGAAGGACGGAACGTGCTCCTCTCCCGCAGGGCCGTGTTGCAGGCCGAACGGGAAGCGCAGGCCGCCAAGGTGAGAGAGACCCTGGCCATAGGGGCCGTTCTGGACGGCGTGATAACGCGCTTAACCCCCTTCGGCGCCTTTGTGGATCTGGGCGGACTAGAGGGTTTGCTGCACATTTCCGAAATTTCGAGGCAGCAGGTCGCCGACCCCGCCGACCGCCTCCAAACCGGGCAGGCGGTCAGAGTCCAAGTCCTGCGACTGGAGCAGGGGGAAAAAGGGGAAGAACGAATCAGTCTATCCATGAAATCCTTGGAACCGGATCCCTGGCAGGCGGAACTCCCCTTTCAGGAAGGGACCCTGGTCTCCGGCCAGGTCAGCCATTTAACCCCTTACGGCGCCTTTGTGGAGTTGAGCCCGGGCCTGGAAGGATTGATTCATATTTCAGAGATATCCGACCGGCGGATTGCCCATCCCAAACAGGTGCTCAGCCCCGGGGAAACCGTAACGGTCATGATTCTGGAAATCGACCGGGATCGTCAACGGGTATCTCTCTCGCTGAAGGCAGCCGCTCCCCCGGCGGAGCACTCGACCGGCGAACTTTCCGAGACCCGTACCGGCGATGTGATCCGCCGCGGTCGGAGGTTGGATGAATTAGAGGCCGGGGATTCGCATTCATCTCCCCTGTCTTCCGCCGGAGTCGAAATTCCGGAGGACCGGTCGGTCCCTGCTCTTCCGTTTTCCCCCCTGAAGCCCCGAGTCGGCCTGATCACCAGAGGCGTCATCAGCAGCGTCAAACCCTACGGCCTCTTTCTGGATCTGCCCGAATTGGGCTCCCGGGTTCGCGGCCTGCTTCACCAAAGTAACCTGGCCGCCGGGTCCGGTTCTTCCCCCAAAGGATTGAAGGAAGGAGAGGAATTGGAAGTGGAGGTCATCAAGATCGACGATCAGGGCCGGATCTCCCTCTCTAGGAAATCGGTCATTGAAAACCAGGAACGAGCCGAATTGAAACACTACTTGGGACAGGATCAGGGATCCGGAGCCCTCGGGACCATGGCCGATCTTTTTAAGAAATTCAAAAAACCGGCCTAGCCCAGGGTAATTGAATTTTCGTTTTAAATCCGCTACTCGAAAGAGAATATTGTTCTAAATTTCACATAGTCCCCTGATTCCGGGATTACCCCCTGGCAATCCGAGATCAGGCCCTGCCCGTCAATAACCCATGCATTCCATAACTAACTAATTTATTTTGACTAATATTTTCCCTGGCGAATATATTCTTTTCATCCGAAGAGATTACTTATTGACAGGGGATATTATTTTCAGTAAGAAAATAGGGCCTTGTGTTATAGTGAATAATTAAGCCCTTCAAAAACCCATCTCTGTATCTCAAGGAGGTCGTCATGACGTTTACTTCTTTTGTCGAAGGACCCCTGTTATGGATCGCCTTTCTAACCTTCCTGGTCGGAAGCGCCTTGCGCTTACTTTTTTTCATCACCCTGAGTACCAAAAAAGACAAACCCGTTTATCGTTATTTCAGTTTTAAATGGATGAGTCTTTCCATCCTGCGTTGGTTACTCCCCTTAAATGTGGACCTTAAAAAAACCCCCGTCTTTACCATTCTGGGATATGTCTTTCATATTTGTCTCCTGGCCGTTCCTATCTTCTTCAGCGCCCATGTCACGCTCTGGCAGGAAAGCCGCTTTGGCTGGAGTTGGTGGCAAATGCCGGACAACTGGGCGGATTGGATGACCCTGACCTTGATCGCCATCACCCTTTTCTTTATCGTGCGACGAATAGTTCTGGCTGAAGTCCGGATCATCACCACCGCCTCGGATTATCTGCTTTTAATCGTTTGCGCCCTGCCTTTCATCACCGGATACATCAACACCCACCCGGACGGCAGCGTATACGCCTGGACGACCTCGGTGCTACCCTTCTATGGGCAGTATACCACTACCCTCCACATCCTGACCGGTGAACTGATGCTGATACTGGTCCCCTTTTCCAAATTGTCCCACTGGATCCTGTTCTTTGTTTCCCGCTCGGTTATCGGCGTCGAATTCGGGCGAAGGAACTATTCCGTTTAACCCGTCATCAAGAGGAGTACTCCAATGGCTGAAGCCCAACGAAAGTATCCCGAAGTCACCATCGATCCCGAGTCCATCCGCCAGGCCATCGACACCCGGATGAACGCCCGCCTGAAGATGTGGATGCGGATCTGCGCCCATTGCGGCTTGTGTGCCGACACCTGTCATTTTTATGTCTCCAAGAACAAAGACCCCAAGATGGTCCCCTCCTACAAGGCCCAGAAGCTGAAAGAATTCGTCAAAAAAAAAGGGAAGGTGGACGAAAAATACCTCCGGGAAATCTATGACATCGCTTACGGCGACTGCACCATTTGTCGCCGCTGCACCATGTTCTGCCCCTTCGGCATCGACATGGCCACCATGGTGGCCACGCTGCGGGGAATTCTGACCTCCCAGGGCATGGCCCCGGAAGGGTTGAAGGCCGCCATCAAGAACTATCTCGAGACCGGCAACCAGATGGCCGTCTCCGAAGAAGACTGGGTGGAAACCGTGAAGTGGATGGAGGAGGAATTGCAAGAGGAGCTTCCCGGCGCTACCATTCCGATCGACAAGAAAGGCGCCAAGATCATGTATACCGTCAATGCCCGGGAGCCTAAGTATTATCCCCAGGACATCCAATTGGCGGCCAAAGTCTTTCATGTGGTCGGAGAGGACTGGACCGTTCCCAGCAAGATGGGTTGGGACGACACCAACTTGGCCATGTTTGCCGGTGACCTGAAGACCGCCGGTTACATTGTTAAGCTGATCCGCGACGCCGCCGAAGAGCTGCAGGTCCAGCGCGTCGTCATCACCGAGTGAGGCCACGCACTTCGGGCCGTTCAGTTTGAAGGGCCGATCTGGTTGGGGCGTGAGCATAATTTTGAGGTCATCCACAGCGTAAAACTTTTCGCCGAATACATCCGCGAAGGGCGGCTGAAGTTCACCCATAAAATCAAAGATCCCATTACCTTTCAGGACCCGTGCAATGTCTCCCGGAACGGCGGCCTGGCCGACGAGGCCCGGTTCATCGTCAGCCACATCGCCGAGGATTTCCGGGAAATGAATCC
This sequence comes from uncultured delta proteobacterium, assembly GCA_963843145.1. Taxonomy (GTDB): domain Bacteria; phylum Desulfobacterota; class RBG-13-43-22; order RBG-13-43-22; family RBG-13-43-22; genus CAVQSS01. The sequence goes on along the minus strand of CAWJJC010000003.1, from coordinate 55,586 downwards.
CCACGGGAATTACAACTATTGTTGCTCGGGCGGCGGCGGAGCCATCCCCATGGGACCGCCCTTTAAACGGCGCCGCATGGAAGCCGGCAAGGCCAAGGCCGACCAGATCAGGGCCACCGGTGCCAAGATCGTCATCTGCCCCTGCCACAACTGCTACGACCAGGTCCGCGACCTGGGAAAGGAATACGACCTGGGAATCAAGGTCATGTCCTTCAAGGAAATTTTCGAGGAGATCATGTACATCCCCGAGGAACTGAAGGCCAAGGAAGAGGAAGAATAACCCGCAGACAAGGTGGGGGAGGATAACTGAAAAGGATGAACATTGAACATCGAACGCCCAACATCGAATTTTGAACGGGGGGTTTGTATTTCATTCGAGGTTGGACGTTCGATGTTCAATGTTCGACGTTAATATGTAAAATAGTCTCCCCGGCCTTTTCCCTCCAACGTATTGACATAAAAGGTGCTTCCCGCATACCGGGGTCCCTGAACCCCGGCGCAATAAGTTGACAAGCCCCCTTCTTTCGGATAGCATTTCACTAAGTTCTCAATTTCCATAGTCCCCTAACCCTTTTCAGAAAGAGGAAATAATCATGTCCATTAAGGTCGCTATAAATGGTTTTGGGAGGATCGGGAGGCTGGTATTTCGGGCGGGTTTCAGGAGCAACGCGGTTGAATTCGTGGCCGTCAATGATCTGGCCGATGCCCGGACAATGGCCCATCTGCTGAAATACGATTCAGTCCATGGGGTCCTGCAGGCGGAAGTCAAGGCCGGAGAAAACGCCATTTGGGTGGACGGAAAGGAAATCAAGGCCTTCGCTATGAAGGATCCGGCGTCCCTGCCCTGGAAAGCCCTGGAGGTCGATGTGGTCCTGGAGAGCACCGGCAAATTTACCGACCGGGCGGGCGCCGAAAGGCACCTCCTGGCCGGGGCAAAAAAAGTGGTCATTTCCGCGCCGGCCAAAAACCCGGACGTTACGGTCGTCTTTGGAATTAACCCGGAGCAGTACGACAAAACCAAACACCACGTCATCTCCATGGGCTCCTGCACCACCAACTGCCTGGCTCCGGTGGTCAAGATCCTGCAGAGGGAATTCGGGGTGGAATACGGCCTGATGACCACGATCCATGCCTATACCAACGATCAGGTCATCCAGGACGAGCCGCACAAGGATCTGCGCCGGTCCCGGGCGGCCGCCCTGTCCATGATCCCCACCACCACCGGAGCGGCCAAAGCGATCGCGGAAGTCATCCCGGAGATGAAAGGGAAATTGGACGGCCTGTCCGTCAGGGTACCCGTACCGAACGTCTCCCTGGTCGATTTCGTGGCCACCTTATCCCGAGCCACCAGCAAGGACGAAGTCAATTCCAAGTTCAGGGAGTACGCCGACGGCCCGCTGAAGGGCATCCTTCGCTGTTCCGAAGAAGAATTGGTGTCCCTGGATTTCAACGGGGACCCGCATTCCTCGATCGTGGACCTGCCCAACACCAGCGTGATCGGCGGCACCCTGGTCAAGGTCCTCTCCTGGTATGACAATGAATGGGGCTTTTCCAACCGAATGCTGGAGCTCTTGTCCTTCATTATGAAATAGCTGGATAAGGCAAACCCCTTTTTGCCGCCGACTTGCGCAGACAGCCTGGCGGCGACCTGCCGCCAGGCTTCCGTCCGGCCCTTCGGGCAATAAAACCGATTGTGACCAGGACGGAATTATTAATGGAATGCGTTTGACTCGCGAAAGCGATGGCGGGTTTTGCCCGGAGAAGTCCTCCGGGCAAAAAAATGGTCTGCCTTGTCCGCGTGGGTCTGCGGCAAAAAAAAATAGCCTAAACTTATGAAAGATACAGAAACCACCTTCGTCTCCACCGCCCTGCAGGCCAATCTGGAACGAACCGCCGCCACGGTGGAAATACCCGAAAAATACCGGGTCCTGCTCGACATTACCCGGGAGCACTACGGTGTTTTCAAGCGGACCCAGGAACTCCTGACGGAAATGAATCATCCCTTCGTGAACTGGGAGATCGTCTTGAAGCAACTCCGCACCCTCTCCCTGGGCGACCTCCATGACTTTAACCGCCATGAAAAAGGGCTGGAAGCGTTGGAGACTTTTGTCGGGATTTACCTCGAGGTGATCCGTTCCCGCGCCGGAGAAGAAACCCGGGAAACAGCCCTCCGATACCTCTTTGATTTTCTGGACCTGATCCTGTCCAAGAGCGGCGGATTGATCGAACGGAATCGAACCCTTTTCCCCGGCCTCCTCGACAACCTTCTTGATTTATCCCGAGAGGAGGCTTTCCTTTTCCGGAAAGGTTCGACCTATGGGAAAAAGCTCCTTCAGGCGGCTCGAGAGCAGTCGTTTTCGTTCGACGGCCTCCCCCTGGGTCAATTTCTTCGTCAGGTCTTCCAGGCGACATATTCTTTCTGGCTGGAACAACCCGATCCCCGGGATTGGTTCAACCGGGAGGGGGAGGAGGCTTCCGCCCTTTTCGGCTACGATGCCATCGTCAAGCCTCTGACCCATCGATCGCTGGCCGCCCTGCGGGAGGAGCTAAAGTCGCTGCCGGAAAGGCCCGGGCCGGAGGCCGGTGCGGGAACGGAAGGCTACCTGACCCGGCCCGATTACGCCCAGATTGTCGAAGGCTATCTATTGGTGGCCGACGAACTGGAACGGTCCGGCCTCTATGCCGGTCGGGAGTACCTGATCAAGCTGGATTTTCTCTTTCACATCATCAACGTCCCGGCCCTGGCCGATATCCACGGCCGGACGCTGATCGAGATCAACCGCTGTCTGGCCCTGGTGTTTCGGGAGAAGACGCCGGAGAATCTGACCGATTTTGTCCGAAACGTATTCCAGCTCCTAAAGAAATGTGCAACTTGTTTTCAGTACCGCAGCACCGTCCTGAATTGCATTACCACCGTGGCCCGAGAAGTCTTCAAATTGAACTATCACCCGCTGGCGGACACCTTTATCGATGAGCTGATCGCCTTCGGGTTTCAGCATCCGCAGCTCGCCGGCGCCAATGCGGACTGGCAGATCCGGGTCAACCCGGCCCATATCGAGAATATCCGCTCCTGGCTGGAAATCATCGCTCTGAAACCGAGATGGACCCGGAGGCTGCTCTCGGCGCTGATCATCAACCTGAAGTTGGGAGGGGTCTTCATCCGAGATACGGACCTGCTCCAGAAGAACATCTCGGCCCTGCTCAACACCTCTATCGGCCCGGCTTTCAATCTGGTCAAACAACTCCTGCGGTTGTTCCCCATCTACTACAGCGAAATCGGAGCGGAAGGGGAGCTGCGAGAGATATCCACCGAGGTGGACGAGATTGCCTTCCGGCAGGACCCGGTCGTCCATTTCCTCCGCAAACAATCGCATGTGGAGAGCAATAGCCTATTGGTCTCCTTCCTCGAGGACGCTTTTCGTTATTGGGCCACCGGGAAAAAATCCTTCCTCCGGGCTCATCTTCCGGAGGAGGTTTATGCCCAGACCCCCGAAGGCGCCCGGAAGACACGAGGGCTGCAGACGATCTTCCGCACGCTGCTGGAAAAGGTGCGCTCCGATCCCCAAGGTTTCCTGAATTGGGACGGTCCTCGAATAGCCAAAGAGATCCAGGGAGTGACCGAAACCCCGGAGCAGGACCGGGAACGGGCCAGGCTGCTCATCCGTTTCTATCAACTGCTCTATAAGAAATACAACCCGCAGCATATTGACCTCCTTAAGGACCTGGAGACCTCCTACCTCTTTGAGGCGACGAAAGTCCGGGACCTCCGTCGCCATCTCCAAAAAAAGAAACAGGACAAGAGCCTGGCCGTCATTCTGGACTTTCTTGTCCAACTAAAGGAAGTAATCCTCTCTCCCGAGAAAAGCGAGTACGTGGAGAACATCTACCGCAAGCGCCATATTGCCGCCGGCATCCCCTCCATGTACGGCACCTATCGGGAAAAGAAATTTGAAGCCCTGGGGCTTTCCCTGCGCCTGGAAAGTCTGGCCACGCTCCTCTTTGAAGAACTGATCCAGTCCCTTAATCTGAAATTCATCACCAAAAGCACCTTGGTGCGCATCCACCGCTACCTCTGGCTCTATATCAAGGCCCTCGACCTGGAAGGGGTGGCCGTTGAGGGACTTTCAGCCAAGATGAAGTATGTCAGCCACGCCCTGGAAATTAAACAATTCTCCATCGACCAGTATATCGACATCTTCCAGTTCATCTCCAAAGGCATTCAGGACATTATTCGGGAATATTACATCGAGGTGCACCAGCCCAACCTGCCGCTGATCATTGCTCAAATTTCGAAGGAGGACGGCTCCACGTTGGGAGGGCGGGCCTCCGGTCGGGAGGAAGAACTCTTTTATCAACTCTCCGAGAATTTTATCCGCATGGCCATCTCGTCGGCCTTCGGCCTCCAGGTGCTGGATAATTTCATCAACCGTATCCTGCGCACCCTGCAGGCCGAACTGGAAAAATTTAAAGAGAACAAGCAGATTTTGACCCTGGTCATGGCCTATGAACCGGAGACCGCCATCACCCCCCTGTACCGGCGCGATAAAAAATTAGACAACCAGATCCGCCTCGGCAACAAGGGTTACTTTCTCAAGGAATTGGCTTCCATGGGGTTCCCCGTGCCCCCCGGTTTTGTGCTGACTACCGAGGTCTTCCGCCGGATTGAAGCCCTGCTGGGCTACCAGTACATCATGGATGATCTGAACGTCCGCATCCTCCGGGAGATCCGGCACCTGGAAAGGATGGTCGGACGCCATTTCGGAGACCTCAAGAATCCGCTGCTGTTAAGCGTCCGCAGCGGCGCCACTATCTCGCTGCCGGGCATGATGCAATCGATCTTGAACGTGGGCATCAACGAAAGGATTGCCGAGGGACTCAGTCAAAAAAAAGGATTCTCCTGGGCGGCCTGGGATTCCTACCGGCGCTACCTGCAGAGCTACGGGATGCTGCGGGGCCTGGATCGGAATTTTTTTGATTCCCTGATCGACACCTTCAAACAACGCTACGGGGTCAGCCGTAAGATCCAGTTCTCTCCGGACCAGATGCGGCTGGTTGCGCTAGCCTATAAAAGGGCCTTGGAGGATAAGGGTTTGGAGGTGCCCGAACGTCCCTGGGACCAGCTCCAGGACGCCATTCTTCGGGTCATCGATTCCTGGAATTCCGAGCAGGCCCGCATTTACCGCCGTCAGATGCACCTCTCCGATGAGTGGGGAACGGCGGTCATTGTCCAAACCATGATTTTTGGCAACCTGAACAGCCAATCCGGGTCGGGGGTGATCTTCACCCGGGACCCGAAAAGCTCCGCCCCCGGCATCAATTTGTACGGCGACTTCATTTTCGGGGTTCAGGGAGACGACATAGTCTCCGGCCTGGTCGCCACCTATCCCATTTCGGAGAAACAACGGTTGAACGAACGGAAGGACACGGCCATTTCCCTGGAGGCCAATTTTCCCGAAATATTTGGGCAACTGCTTCGTCTCTGTGAAATCCTGATCTATGAGAAACGGTTCAATCACCAGGAGATCGAATTTACCTTTGAGCAGGCCACCCGGGAGGGCCTCCATATCCTCCAGACCCGGGAAATGGTCCAGCGGGAAACCACCAAGCTGCCCATTTTTAAGGATTCCCCGGCCTTGAAAAAAAGTCTGCTGGGAAACGGCATCGGGGTGAGCGGAGGGGCGCTGGCGGGCCGGGCGGTCTATTCCGAGGAGGAGATCCGGCAGTACCGGGAAAGCGAACCGGATACGCCGTTGATCCTGATTCGTCCCGATTCCGTACCCGACGATGTGGGAGTTTTGCTTCAGGTGGAGGGGCTCCTGACGGCCAGGGGGGGCAGCACCTCCCATGCCGCGGTCACCATCCCCCAACTCAACAAGGTCGGCGTGGTGGGGTTCACTAAATTAAGCGTCTACGAAACCAAAGGCTACAGCACCGTGGACGGCCAAACCATCACCGGGGGAGACTTCATTTCCATCGACGGCTGGAGCGGCGCCGTTTACCAGGGCCGCCACGAGCGGGAGGCCCTGGAGTCCAATCGGGTGACGCTATAAAAAAGGGCGGGTTTGAACCCGCCCTTTTTTATTAGGCCAACTGCTTGTGCACGTAAACCGCCAGGTCCCCCAACCGGTTGGTATAGCTCCCGTATTCATTGTCGTACCAGCCGAAAATCTTGGCGTGGACCACGGGCACCCGGAGGCAACTCTCAGGCAGCGTGGGGATGACCTGCGGAGGCAGGCCGGGGATCCAAGCGCAGTCAATGTCGATGAATGAGGTCCGGGTATGGTTCAACTGTCCTTCGATCACCACGGCGGCATCCAGCCCGATGAGATCGCTGGAGACATTCTGTTCCATCGAAAAGACCAGCAGGTTTTCCGGGTCCCGCTCCCCGGCATCCTGGTAAATCCGGTTGATGGTGTTCGTGTCCAGTTCCAGGGGCGACCCGTCTGCCTTCATCTTGCTCTGGAAGGTGAGATTCAGGACGATCAGGGACTCCGTGTTGGTAGGGACCCGGATGGAATCGGCCATGAAGCCGATGTTCTTGACCTCGGGGATGACCTCGGCCAGAGCCACGGCCGCGCCGGTGGAAGTAAGAATGATATTGTTCAGGATGCTTCGATTTTTCCTCAAGTCCTTCTCCCCCGCCTTCGGCATGGAATCGAGGACCGCCTGGGTATTGGTTACGGCATGCACCGTGGACATGGAGGCGGTCAGGATCTTATTGGTGGCCTCGTTTTCCAGCAGGGGCTTGACCATATGGGCCAAACCGGTGGTCGTGCAGGAAGCGCCCGACAACACCTGGTGGGCTTTTCTATCGAAGGCCGTGTGATTAATACCGTAGACCAGCATGATCGCGTCATCCGGAACGGAGAGGGCCTTGTTCTTGATCTTGAAAGGAGAAGAATTGATGGCGATCCGGGCCCCGGCCGCCAGATGCCCTCGGAGGGAGCCTCCGGAGTCGTCGGGAGCAATCGTGGGGTCCTTGAATTTTCCGGTGGTTTCCACGACCAGATCCACCCCGTAATCCCGCCATTTGATCTCCGCCGGAACCCGCGACTCCCGGAGGACGGTCACCGGGATACCGTCAATCAACATCTTTCCGGCTTTCTCGTCCACGATCTCGATGAAGCGTTTGGCTTTGATCCCGTAGAGAAACCGGTGCAGCAGGCCGTAGGTGGAATCGGTTTCAATCCGCTGCGCGATGGCCTGTAAGCCCGTACCCACCTCCCGCCCGGTATTGACCACGATCTCCTGGAAATATTTTCGTCCCAGGTGATGCCAGAGGGTCAGCTTACCAATCCGCCCTAACCCGTTAATCCCAATGACGGGTTTTTTATTTTCAAACACCTCGACTCGCGCCATAATGCACCCCTTAAGCTCTTAAAAGATCAAATGGTTAGCTGAAATAATGACCCCTCAAAAAGTCCCAAACCGTCATTCTGTTCCTTGCGCCTTTCAGGCTCAGCCCCGCGCTGGTCATCCTGAGCCCCTTACCTGCTTTTCTCTCGCGTCCTTGGCCTTCCTGTCATCCCGAGAGAAACGAAGGATCTCGTCTATCGGCTCAGGGCAAACTCCGCGAATAATCTGGTCTCTCACTCAGGACAATCTCCGCGAGGGGAGCACGTTTTCTTTATTTAAAAATAATATCAATTTGAAAAGAAGAAGTCAATAAACAGCGATTTGAGCTTTTTATAAATAAAAAACGGCCAAGCGCTTTTCTTGGCCGTTTTTTATTTCAGTGGTGCCGAAGGCGGGATTTGAACCCGCACGGAGTTACCCGCCACCCCCTCAAGATGGTGTGTCTACCAGGTTCCACCACTTCGGCATTAGGAAAACTTTCTATTTGGCGGTCGGCGTCGTTGGGGGCACTGGAGCGGTCGGAGTGGCGGTCTTGCCGGTTGCCGGCACGGCCGGAGCCGATTGGCGAACCGGGGCCGTGGAGGAACCAACCACCGAGGACCCGGTGCGGGGGCCGGAGATGAAGGCTAAGATCAGGGAAGTGACCATGAAGACTACCGCTACTCCCGTGGTCAATTTGCCTAAGAAAGTCGTGGCGCCGGAACTTCCGAAGATCGTCTGGCTCGATCCTCCAAAAGCCGCCCCCATGCTGGCCCCTTTGCCGGTCTGGAGCAAAACGATCAGAATCAGCCCGATGCAGACGATAATGTGGATAATCACAATAAATACAGTCATAGTCTATTTTATGCTCTCCTGAATGATGGCGATAAAAGGCTCCGCTTTCAAACTGGCTCCGCCGACCAACCCCCCGTCGATATCTGCCTGGGCCAGCAAGCCCCGGGTCGTTTCCGGAGTAACACTTCCACCATACACAATTCTCTTGTCGGATGCAACCCTTTTATCGAACAGATCGGCCAGCAGCCCCCGGATAAAGAAATGCACCGCTTGGGCCATTTCCGGGGTGGCCATTTTCCCGGTCCCGATGGCCCAGACCGGCTCATAGGCGATTACCCCGGAAGCCGCCTGTTCAGCGCTGAGCCCCAGGAGCCCCTCCCGGATCTGCCGGGACAAGACGGCTTCCACCCGGTCGGCTTCCCGCTCCTCCAGGGTTTCCCCAACGCAAAAGACCGGTTGGAGGCCGGCCCTCAGGCTGGCCTGCATTTTCTGATTGATGATCGAATCGGTTTCCTTGAACCAGTGGCGGCGCTCGGAATGGCCGATGAGGACGTGGGTACACCCCACATCCCTGAGCATTCCCGGAGAAATTTCGCCGGTATAGGCCCCTTGGTCAGCCCAATGGAGATTTTGGCCCGCTAACTGAATCGCAGTCCCCCGGAGGGCCGTCCCCACCGCCGGCAAGGCGGTGAAGGCTGGGGCGATCAGCACCTCCACGGCGTCGGAGTGGGGGAGTCCGTCTTTCAACGATTGGACCAGGGCCAGGGCCTCGCCGATCGTCTTGTGCATCTTCCAGTTGCCGCCAATCCATTTCCGACGCATAATCCCCTCCTTACCCCAAGGCCTCGGGGAGACAGGAATCCAGCCGTTCCTGGGGTTCCAAAACAAATTTTCCTTCCAGGGCCGCCACCCCGGGCAACTGGCTGCCCTCGAGTAGGGCTAAAAAAGCCCCCCCGCCAGTGGAGATGTAAGATATTTTCGACGTCTCCCCGGCCTTGTGAACGGCTACATCCGTGTCGCCGCCTCCGACGATGGTCAGGGCGTAGGAATTGGCCACCGAGTGAACCATGGCCATGGTCCCCCGGGAGAAGGCGTCCATCTCAAAGGCCCCCATAGGTCCGTTCCAAATGATGGTTTTAGCGTTCTGCAGGACTTCGGAATAGAGCAGGGAGGTGGCCGGCCCGATATCCAGGATCATCCAGTCTTTGGGGACTTCCTGAACCGGAGTGATCTTGGTCTCGGCCTGAGGGTCCATGACGGCGGCCACCACGCAATCCACCGGGACGTACAATTTCACCCCCTTATCCTTGGCCTTGCGCATCAGGCAATTCGCCACACTGACCAGGTCCTCCTCGACCAGAGAATTGCCCACGTAATAATTCACCCCTTTGAGAAAGGTATTGGCCATAGCCCCGCCGATAACCATTTTGTCCACGTGATCCAGTAAATTCTCCAGGGCCTCCAATTTGCCGCTGACCTTGGAGCCGCCGATAACCGCCACCAGCGGCCGTGCCGGGCTCTCCAGGGACTGGTGGAAAAACTTCAATTCGTCTTTCATCAAGAAGCCGGCGGCCACCTCCCGGGCATACTTGGCCACGGCCACTACCGAGGCATGGGCCCGATGGGCCACGGCGAAGGCGTCATTCACGTAGATGTCGGCCAGAGCGGCCAGTTCTTTCCCGAACGTATCGTTATTTTTTGTTTCTTCGGGATGAAACCGTAAATTTTCCAGTAGCAGGATGCCGCCGGGTTTCATGCGGGCAATCATTTTTTCCACTTCCGGTCCCACGCAATCGGGCGCTAATTGGACTTCTTTCTGCAGCAGCCGGGATAGACGCCGGGCCACCGGGGCCAGGCTCAATTCGGGCACCACCTTGCCTTTCGGCCGTCCCACGTGGGAACAGAGGATGACCTTGGCATTTTCATCCAAGGCATAATTGATGGTCGGCAGGACGCTGCGGATGCGGTTATCATCGGTAATATTCTGATTTTTGTCGAGGGGGACATTCATGTCCACCCGGATCAACAATTTTTTATTCTTGATATCGATCTCGTTGAGGTAGCGCAAGATGTGCTCCTTTTCTAAACAAAAATTAGATAACTTTTGTTTAGGGCTATACTAAAAAATCTGCCTTAATTAGTCAACTCTTTATGATAGCTTGAAAAATATTAGCATATCTGCTAAAAATAGAATAGACGGACATATTCCCGAGTGAAAGGAGCTCCCCATGTTAATCAAAAATCGGATGGTTAAAAAATTAATCACCATAGACCGGAACTGCACCGTGGTAGAGGCCCTTTCCCTGATGAAAAAATACTCCGTCCGTCACCTGCCCGTGGTTGATGGCCCTCTGTTTGTGGGCCTGATCACTGAGAGTGATCTCCGGGAGGTGATGCTCCCCTCACTGGTGCGGGACATACCGGTAGAACAGATTATGATTGAGAACCCGATCACCGTGGGGCCCAATGACTCCCTGGAAGAAGCCGCCCGAATTATCTACCGAAATAAAATCGGCGGACTGCCCGTCCTGGATAAAGGGAAATTGGTCGGGATCCTGACCACTCCGGATATTTTAGCCGCCTTCATTGAACTCATGGGTTTTTTGAAGTCAAGTTCCCGTCTGGACCTTCACCTGGCCGACCGGCCCAAGGCCTTTGAAGAGGCCTCCGGGATCATTCAAAAGAACGGCGGCCAGATCATCAGCGTCGGTATGACCGGCAAGGGCCAAAGAAAAACGCATTTTTTCCGTCTGGAAAAGGCTCCCCTGGATCCGATCATCCGAGCCCTGGAGAAAAAAGGGCACCGGGTCCTTTCTTCCATGGAATAAATCAGCCTGTGGTTAGAAATTCGAAATCCGTAAGTGGCTTCGCCCCCCATTAAAGATCTGATGGCCGCCCTCCGGCGCTGGCAGCCCGGGGCCATCGCCTTTTCCGGGGGGGTGGACAGCACGCTCTTGCTGCACCTGGCCCTGGAGGCCTGGGATCTCCCTCCCCTGGCTGTCTGTTTCCTGTCCCCCCTGATGACCGTGGAAGAAAAAGAACGGGTCCTGGAAATAACCGGATCTCTGGGAATTCCTCTAAAAAAAATGGTCAGCCGGGAATACCTGCTCCCGGAATTTACAGAAAACCCTCCCAACCGCTGTTATTATTGCAAACAATACCGTTTCCGGCTGGCCCGGCACTTTTTGAAAACCAAAGGGGTCCCTTACCTCCTGGATGGAACCAATGCGGACGACCTCCGTGATTATCGGCCGGGACTCCAGGCCAACCGGGAGTTCCAGGTCGTCAGCCCCTTCGCCCTGCTGGGCTGGCGCAAGGAAGAAATCCGCCGGGCGAGCCGACGCCTGGGACTGCCCACCTGGAACCAGCCTTCGTCCGCCTGCCTGGCCACCCGCATCCCCTTCGGGACCCCCATAAAAAAAGAGCAATTATCCCGGATCGGTCAGGCGGAAGCGGCCCTCCGGTCGCTGGGTTTTAGAGAATGCCGCCTGCGGGTCCACGGACCGATAGCTCGGATAGAAGTCCGAGAAAAGGATTTCCCGAAGATAATGAATAAAAGGACCAAGGCGGCCCTGGAGCAAACCCTGACGTCCTTGGGATTCACCTATATCACCCTGGACCTGCAAGGCCTGCGCTCCGGCAGTATGAACGCCGTCCTCACCAAAAATTCTTGAATTTTTGGTTCAAATTCGAAATTCGAAGCACGAAATCCGAAACAGGCACGAAGGTCCAAAATCCAAATGATCCAAACAAAGAGTTTTTTGTTTTGAAATTTGATCGTTTGAATTTGTTTCGGATTTCGTGCTTCGAATTTCGAATTTAGGGATCATAACCTAATTTCGAGAATCATAGGCTTTATCTAAGGAAGTTTTTGATTTTCGTAGGGAAGGAGAACCTATGGATCTATTTGATCGCGCCGCCCTCAAAGCCAAAATTCGGCAGGGTATGGCGCCGATAAAAAACAAGATATTGGTTCTGAGCGGGAAAGGCGGGGTGGGGAAAAGCACCGTGGCCGTCCATCTTTCCGTGGCCCTGGCGGACCGGGGGCTGCAGGTGGGCCTCCTGGACGTGGACCTGCACGGGCCCAGCATCCCTCACATGTTGGGACTGGCCGGTAGACGGGCGGAAGTCAAAGACGGGGCGTTAATCCCGATTGCGTATAGCCCCAACTTAAAAGTCTTCTCCATTCCCTTTGTCCTGGAAGGAACGGATACCGCCGTCATTTGGCGCGGACCCCGAAAGGGAGGAGCTATTCGCCAACTGCTTTCCGATGTGCTCTGGGGTCCCCTGGATTACCTGGTGGTCGACGCCCCGCCGGGAACGGGCGACGAACCCCTGTCGATCGCCCAGACTATACCCGAAGTCAAGGCCTTGGTGGTAACCACCCCACAGGAGGTTTCCGTGGAAGATGTCCGGCGATCCCTTCAGTTTCTCAAAAAAGTCAACCTCCCCATCCTGGGTATCGTTGAGAATATGAGCGGTTTAACCTGCCCCCACTGTGGTCAGGAAATTGACCTGTTTAAAAAAGGGGGAGGAGAAGCCCTGGCCCGGGAATGGAGCGCCCCTTTCCTTGGCCGGATTCCATTGGAGCCCGGATTGGTGGCCGAAGCGGACAGCGGTCATCCCTATTTCCAGGGGCATGAAACCACCGCCACCGCGTTGGCCTTTAAACATATGGCCGAAGCGATTTTTCAGCAGGGCAACACCTGATGGTCTCGCAAAAAGTCTGTCAGAGAGAGTTTGTCATTCTGAGTCCCGCGATAACGCGGGACGAAGAATCTCGTTCTTTCAGCTAGTTCCGAGATCCTTCACTTCGTTCAGGATGACAATTCGGGACTTTTTGCGAACTTATCACCTGATAAACTCGCAAACTGGCGGGCACTCCTCAGATCGGCGCTACTTCTTGGAAAAATAGATATCGCCCAGAAAAGATTCGGCCGAACTCTGCGTATGTTGCGAGTTGATATAGAAAGCGACTCCCCCGGCCTTGGGCGGGTCCTTCTTGAACAGCCGTTTGTAATCCTCGTAGACGTTCCTTTTTTCCGTCACCCACTGATTCAATTTCTCTTTCCCGGCCTCCAAGACGATGACCCGGGCCTTGGACCAGGCCACGCTGGGGCCTTCCAGTCCCTTGTTTTTGGGATTGGTCTCCCAATAGTAACAGACGAACTCGCTATTCAATTTGGCTGGAAAACGTGGGAAAATGACATAAACCTGGGCCGCCTGATCGTCGCTGTCTTTCTTATGAAAATCACCTTTTTCAGGCAGTTGGACGGCTTTCCATTTCCAATTCAAATAGGGGAACTCTTTAATATCCAGGTCAAACTCCTTGCGAATCCCGAAAGAGGACTTGTCGGACTTAAAGCGAACGAAAGCGCCATCCCCTTCCTTCTTCACCTGGAGTTCCGGCTCACCTTCCTTGATTTCCAATTCCCACCCTTCCGGTACCCCATCCTTAACCTTATCCGTCGAAAACCGATCGACCCAATAAATGGACTCCTGGGCCAGGCTTCCCCCGGAAATAATAAATAACAGGCAGACTAACGTCGCGGTTACCATTCTTCTCATCGGTTCCTCCCTATGTGGTGTTCGATATTCTATCTTAACCGAAGAAAAGCTTTATTTCAAATATTTTGATAGGGATACCGTGGCCGCAGATAAATAAATTTTGATTTTTCCACGGGAAATCAGTAGGGTGACTCTATGCTTCCCCCCATCGATTACGATGTAATTATTGTCGGTGCCGGCCCGGCGGGTTCTCAGGCCGCAATCACCCTGAGCCGGGCGGGTCGAAAGGTCTTAGTCCTGGAGAAAAAGGTTTTCCCGCGGTCTAAACCTTGCGGGGGCTGCATCTCCAAGCGAGTGGAGCGTTTCCTTTCCCGGCCTTTCCTGGATGAAGTCGTGGAAGGGACGATCAACCGGGTCGTATTCCATTTTCATCCGAACCAAAAATGGGAATACGCCTCCGACCAACCGGTCGCCTACATGATCCGCCGGGAGAGATTCGACCTCTTGCTGGCCCGGGAAGCCGTTCAGGCCGGAGCGGAGATTCGGTTTCAAACCCCCTTGACCGCCTTTCGGGAAGACGCCGAATCCATAGAGGCCTTTACTCCCGGCCAAAGTTTTCGGGCCCGGTTTTTGATCTTGGCCCAGGGAGCTTATGATACCCTGCCCCCTGGGCAGCGGGCCAGGCGAAGTTTTTTGACCTACCAGGCCCTGGAAGGCCGGCTGAAGGACTCCGACCAGATCGGGCACTGGCCGAAAGATACCGTGGCCATCTATTTGGGTTCACTGAACTTCGGGTATGGCTGGATCTTTCCCTGCGAGGACAGCCTCTCCGTTGGGCTCAGTTTTTGGCCGAAAAAGGAAAAAGACCCCCAATCCGGTATCCGTAAATTTCGAACGATGTCCCCCGGTCCCCAGGATCGTCCTCGTTTGAAAGGCCATCCTATCCCCTGTTTCGATGGCCGGCCAAGGGCCTACTCCCGCGGAAGAGTACTCTGGGCCGGCGACGCGGCCCGGTTAGTTGACCCCTTTTTAGGGGAAGGCATTTATTACGCTTTGTGGAGCGGCCAACTGGGAGCCCAAACCATCCATCAGGCCCTGGGGAAAAGTCGGCCGGAGTTGGGTGGCTACGATCAGGCCCTGGCCCAAACCCTGGTGCCGGAATTCGGCTATGCCTTGCGATTGGCCTTCTGGGTCTATGCCTGGCCCCGACTTTTTTGGTGGCTTTTGAAAAGACATCCAGGTATTATGCATATTTACTTCCAAATCTTGCAAGGGCAGGAAAGCTATGGCGGTTTTTTCCGGGAATTCAAGAAAAGAGTGCGGCGTTTCACCGGACTCCACTGGAATATAAAGGAACCACGGCGAAATGTCCCCTCTTAGGTTGCCTTCTCGCTGGGTCTTTTGGCTGATGCTGCTGGTCTTGGTCTCCGGTTTTTTCTTCCTCACCGTACATGGCTACGAGGGCATGCGGCAAATCCATCAACTGGCCGAAAAACGTGAGAGTTTAATTAGGGATAACCAGGAATTAAACAAAAAAAATGAAACTCTCTATCGGGAAATCACCCGGTTAAAACAGGACCCCCTCTATTTGGAAGAAGTGGCCCGAAAGGAATTTGGATTGGTCAGACCGAATGAAATTATATT
Source organism: uncultured delta proteobacterium (assembly GCA_963843145.1). Lineage (GTDB taxonomy): Bacteria > Desulfobacterota > RBG-13-43-22 > RBG-13-43-22 > RBG-13-43-22 > CAVQSS01. The sequence continues at coordinate 40,304 of CAWJJC010000003.1, read as the reverse complement.
TTTTATAGACGACGAAAATAAAAAGGAGGCCCCAGCGCATGCCAAATCCCCCGCAACTGATCATCGCCGGTAAAAACGAACAAGGCACTGAAGAGTTCGCCGTTAAAATTGATCCCTCGATCCCCCTATTGACGGCCATGATCCGTTTGTTTCGCAGCCAGGGTCAAACCCGGCAGGCGGTGGAAATCTGCCGGATAGGTCTTGATTTTTTTCCCAATCAGAACGAAATTCGACTACTTCGGGCTTTATGCCAATTGGATCTCGGGGAAACGGCCGGGGCCCTGGCAGAAATAAAAACATTTGCCTCGGGATTCAAACCGCTATCCGGAGTTCTGAAAGAATTGGGGGAATCCTTGAGGGTTCAAGGGCAGGAATCTTTTTCCGAGTGGGCCGTTCTCCTGGCCGGAGTAGTGGACAATTTTCCGGAGGATATCGGCCGGGGACAGGAAGTCCCCAGAGAGGAAAAGAGTACCAGTGCTTCGGATTCTCTGGTGGTGCCCACCCTTAAAAAATGGCTGGAACAATTGCAGAAGGCCGGCCAGTAGAGGGTTCTCTTTCACCTTCCGGTTTCTGAAATGACAAACACGCTCTGACGGACTTTTTGCAAACACATCAACTTTGAATTAAGGAGGATTATTTTAAACCTATGTATTCCACTGCCGACTTTCGCAAAGGGTTGCGAATCGAAATAGAGAACAAGCCCTATTTGATCGTTGATTTCCAGCATGTCAAACCGGGGAAAGGCGGGGCCTTCATCCGGACCAAGTTAAAAAATTTGCTCAATGGGCGAGTGACCGACCAGACCTTTCGATCCGGCGAAAAAGTGGACCGCCCCGACCTGGAGGAAAAAGACATGCAGTTCCTCTACCGAGAAGGGGACAAATTCGTTTTTATGGATAACGTGAGCTATGATCAGGTGGAACTGACCGCGGAACAAGTGGGCGAACAGGCCCAGTTCCTTCAGGAAAACATTAACCTCAAAATCCTGAATTACCGCCAGGAACCCATCGGTCTGGAATTGCCGACCTTTGTGGAACTGACGGTGACCGCTACCGATCCCGGTTTCAAGGGCGACACGGCCAGCGGGGGGAACAAACCGGCCACCCTGGAAACCGGGTTCGTGATCCAGGTCCCGCTGTTTATCGCGGAAGGGGACAAATTGCGGATCGATACCCGAACCGGGGCCTACATCGAACGGGCCAAATGAGCGCCTCCTCCCTGAACTGGAGAGGTCTGCCTTCTTTTTCCGGGGCCGGGATCGGGAGCGTCCCCTTCCTTTCCCCTCAGCGGGCCTGCCAGGTGATTCTGGACCTGGACTTTCTGATCCCTTTCTGGCCCCAAATGGTCCGGGTCAGCCCCCGGGAGGAAATGCTGATTCAATTCAGCCCTCCCCTGCCTTGCCTGCAGCCGGACCTTGAGAATCGAACGGTGCGGATTGATCCCTCCTGCAACCGGTCCCAGACGCTGCTGGATTTTTATGAAAAATTCATGTCCGGGAACTTGGATTTTTTTGCTTTACGGCCCGATTTCGCCTCGGGCTTTTTTACTCTGCTCCACGAAATTCAGACCCGGAAGGCCTCCGCTCCTTACCTCAAGGGGCAGATTGTCGGACCGGTCACTCTGGGCTTGAGCCTGAAGGATGAGCGCGACCGCTTTCTGATCCACGATCCCGAACTGCTGGATGCGGTAATCAAGGGTTTGGCCTGCCAGGGTCTGAGTCAAATTGAACAGATAGCGGCCCTGGGGAAAAAGGCCTTGCTGTTTATCGACGAGCCGTCCCTCTCCGGCTATGGGTCGGCCTTTACCCCTTTGTCCCGCTCGGAGGTTTTGGATATCCTGGGGGAAACCATTCGGTTGATCCGAGAAAAAAGCAACGCCCTGATCGGGCTCCACTGTTGCGGCAATACGGATTGGTCTCTGCTGCTTTCCCTGGATCTCGATTTGATCAACCTGGATGCCTTTGCCTTCGGGGAGGCCTTTCTGCTCTACCCCCGGGATATCCGAGCTTTCCTGGAACAGGACCGGGCCATCGCCTGGGGAATCGTCCCCACCAACGATTATACCGGCCGGGAGACTGCGGAAGGGTTACTGGAGCGACTGCAGGGGTATTTTGATTCCTTGATCCGCCAGGGGATCGATTCGAACCGACTGCACTCTCAGGCCCTGTTGACCCCAGCCTGCGGGCTGGGGACGTTGGATGAAGAAACGGCCGCCGATTTATTACACTTATTGAACGAGGTCTGTCATCTGGCCCGGAAACGCTTCAGCGCCCAGATATGATGAACAAAAAAAATGTCATTTCTCTGCGATCTCTGCGCGCTCTGCGAGAGATCGTCTTTTGTCTTTGGTTGCGGCTATGCCGCACCGTGAAGGACCTCCTATGAAGAAAATCCTCGGCCTATGTTTGCTTTTCCTGCTGGCGGCCACCAGTCTTCAGATTCGGCTTTCCCATGATGCCAAAAAGGGCTATTCTTACATGATCTCCGGACCGGAACTGGAGGAAGTCATTGAAGCCGACAAAAAGGTACGACAATACCTGAGAAGTCAGGCCCCCAAAAAAGCCACGGGCCCGGCACCCTCATCCCCGGCAACCAGGCCCGCGCCCAAGCAATAACCTTTGTGGGTATCGTTTATTGTTCTACTTTGATTTCAATCCGCCGGGGTTTCGCCTTCTCCACTTTGGGCAACACCAGCGTTAAAACCCCGTTTTTCAGTTGGGCCGTGATCTTGGACTGATCGATCACTTCCCCCAGGGCAAACTGCCGAAAATAATTTCCGGTTTCATATTCCTTCAGCAAAACCCTTTCCTGGTTTCCTTTCGATTCAAGAACCTCCCCGCTGACAGTCAGTTGATCGTCCTTCAAATCAATCCGTATGCCCTCCGGGCTGACCCCGGGCATATCGGCTTCCAGGGTCAGGGCCTCCTCGGTCTCGTAAATATCCACGGCCGGCACGAAAGTGATCCCGGTTTTGGTCGGCTCGCCCGAACCTTGGACTTCCTGTTTGCCTCTAAACTGAATCTCTTTTTCGCTCATGGTGAATGCCCCCCCCTTCTTTCCTTAGGCCGTCTGGATGGAAACCTGGCGAGGTTTCACCTCTTCAGCCTTGGCGATTTTAATAGTTAAAATACCGTTTTTGGAAAGGGCTTCCACCTTTTGGGAATCCACCCGGGACGGCAGGTTGATGATGCGCCTAAATACGCCCTCTTCCCGTTCCTTGCGATGATAATTAATTTTTTCCCCCGATTGAGTGGTCCGGCGTTCCCCCCGCAGGATCAATTGGTCTCCGGTCAGCGACAATTCTATTTGCTCCCCGGAAATCCCGGGAAGTTCGGCCTGCACCACCACCTGATTTTCGTCCTCCGAAATATTGATCGGTGGAAAGACCCGAGAGGCTTCGAGCCCCGTCCCGGCCCCCGATACCACATTCCAAAGACGATCCATCTCTTGCTGCAGTCGGTTCACTTCGGGGAAATTTCCCCGGTTCACAACCGGTGCACCCCAGCGCCAAATCGTCATGGTCGATCCCTCCTTTGCCTAATTTTTAATAAAAAAATAATCATCCCCTTGAACCTGTCAACCCCCCTCTTGGTGTCAGGTCTTGACTTTTGACATAACAGTTTCAAGTTGATTTTTCAACTGTCTGTCCCCTTCAACTATTTTTCCAAATCGGATGGAGGCCTGACTAACGGCGCTGTAATGCAATCCCCCAAACACCTCACCAACCTCCTGGTTGCTTAACCCCGAATAACGCTTCATCAAATAGATCGCCATCTTCCTGGCTAAAGGCTGCCGGGACCCTCGCCGCGTAATGGCTTTTTCCTGCGTTTCCATAACCGCGGCCACCGCCGTCAGAATGTCCTCGGGCGAAGGATATTGCTTCAGCCGTTTCCGTTCGGTAATTTCTCGGTCCAGCACCTTTCCCTGAATTAGGCCCTTAATCTCCTCTATGAATTTCTCTTGGCCCAGGATGGCCTGTCCGACCAATTCCTTAGATATCGAGTTTCCCTCCTTTACTATCCCTTGGTGCACATATTCCCGGTATTTCTTTCGACTGCGATCTTGGCGGGTTCCAAATTGGGAAAGGACCCAGGCGTATTCCACCCAAGCAACCACCTTTTCTTTCCAGACGTACCCGGGGAAACTGCTCCAGGCATACCGCTCCGGGCGCTTGCTCATCCCAGCCCTGACGGGATTCAAATGAACATACCGGCTTAATTCGACCAGGTAAGAATCCTTATCGACCAAGATTGCCCGATACCTCCCCTGGAAGAGGTGACCGACCCGATTATATTTCCGATTATACCAACTCGTGTAGGCGCCATTGATCCCGTGCATAATCTTAACCAGATTCCCCTGAGGGGTCTCCAGCACCAGATGGTAATGATTGTCCATCAACACATAGGCATGGACTAAGATACCAAACCGATCGTGGTAATCCGCCACGATTTCGAGAAACTTCTCCCGATCGGCCCCATCCTGGAAAATATCCTTCCGCTCATTCCCCCGGCTGGTTATATGATACAGCGCCCCAGGATATTCTATTCTAATCGGCCTTCCCATTTTACTTTCATCGTCCCCTTCCTTTGTCAAATGTCAAGACCTGGCACAATGTACTCGCGGATAGCGGATCAAAAACCCACAGCATTCTTCCCAGTTTGGTCCAAACCGCCAGAAGACAGGGCGTCCCTCCAGGGAATTCCTCCAAACGCTCCTCACCGCCGATACGGCTCTGCTCAGGCCGCCTTGTATAATAACTCAAGCTGAAGTCTCAATGAGTGCCGGGTAAAGTAGGGATTAAACTGTTACAAATTGTAGAGAACCCATTTCCGAATGTTAACCTTCAATAACATCTATCCCACTTTCCCTCCTTCATTTCTGCTGATAAAATAACCCGCAGCACCGCCCAATATGCAGAGGACAGCACTATATATCAATGTAATTGTGAAAAGAACTAGCCCACCTCGAAACCTGGTAAGTCCACACCTTTGCCAAATATTTCGCATATGAAATTCATTATAATATCAAAAAAGCCCTGGCATTGCTAAGGATAATGCCAAGTAGATCTTCTTGCGTGGCGCAATGTTCGCCGAAATGAAAGCCGCGATAAAAGGAGAGATCTGCATCAAGATTACTAATACTACGGATGAAAACAGCAGACTGTAGAGCAAGCAGCCAAACCCCGTTTGAAACAATGAGGATTACGATTCCTAAAACCCAAGCTCTTACCATATAAGACTTTCCTCATTGACTCTTAGTCCAACTATGGCCTGTACCCCGCTTCACCAGGTTGTGGCCCAGGATTGACCGGCCAATTTGGCCAATTATTGACCGGTATTGTAATGCCACAACCTTTCATTGCTTGCTCTGCGCAGTGACAGCAGTTGAAACCTGTAAAGTTGTATTGGTCTCCTGTGCATTTTTTCATCTCCCTCCTAACGCAATCTCATTTTGATTGCCCTGGTAAGCTTGGCATTTCCTCGGCCACCAATCTGGAGCTGGTGTCCGAATGGACCCCAGATGGATCAAAGCTTAATGTGTCCTTTTTGTCTCCGTTAAAGCGTAATGAAACAGTGATGTGCATAAGGAATTACGTAGGGCGAATTCTGGTACATTCCGTCAGCCCGCCCCTCCGAATCCACCCAATTCACCGGGTCATTCATCACATACCCATACAAATTCGCATCTCCACCGGCGAAATCGATGGGGTCCTTGGCGGTCCAGCGGCCGATGGCGGGGTCGTAGTCACGGGCGCCGAAGCGGACTAAGCCGGTAGCCCTTTCGTGCAAACCTCCGGCAAAGCCGAAGGGTACCGAAAGGGCGGTATTGGTGTCAACGATTATGTTCCCGAAGGTATCGTAATCGACCCGTTTGATAATATTTCCGGAAGGATCGGTCACCGCCCGAAGGGAGCCTATCTGGTCGACCAAGAGATAATAAGTGGATCCATTTTGGGTCATGGAAACCGGCAGGCGATTATCCCCGTAATTAAACCGCGTAACCAGGTTGTCGTTCCCATCGTGAACCGCCAGGAGGGTAGTCGTATCCTTCCAGAGATATTTCTCTACTACCGTCCCATTCACCTTTTTGGCGATCCTTCTTCCCAACGGGTCATGGTCGTAAGTGATGGCCGTGGTGTCCGGCAGGGAGGCTGACAGCAGTTCGCCCCGCGAGGAGTAGACGGTGGCCAATGCACCCTGAGCGGTTGTCCTCCCGGTCAAGAACCCATCGGCATCAAAGTGATAGGTGTCGTTTCCGGCCGAAACCAGATGATCTTCAAGGGAATGAGAATAAGCCCGTTGATTAATCCCCCGATACTGGTTCGTCTCCGAAAGCCGGTTGCCATTGGCGTCATAGGTATAAGCCTCGACGACATTACCGTTTTCCCTGACCTCAACCAGACGCCCGTTGCTATCGTAGGTATAGCCAAAGCTGCGGCTCTCGCTTCCGAAGACCTCAACCTTGTTCGTGACCCTGCCGGCAATGTCACGGGTCAGGCTGTACCTGTAGGGGTTAACGCCGCCCAAGCTATAGGTGATCCCTTCCAACTCCCCGTATCCGTTGAAGGTTCGGGCGGCACTAAAAACGCCGTCCGAAATCTCCACCGGTAGCCCGTTCTGGGCATTCCGGGTGATGGCAAAAGTGCCGGCTCCCGTCAACAATCCGTCGAGGTCATAGGTCAAGGCCTGTGAGGCCCCCCCATAAGTCATCGAAACCAACCGAAAGTCGTTGTCATAGGTATAGGAGATGGTCTGGTTAAGCAGGCCGGTACGGCTATCGGTTTTCAGCAAGGACCCATCGTAGCCATAGTCGATCTTTTCCGGACCCTTTTCCGCCGCGGCAAGCAAGGGACCGCAGAGGTAACTATAGGTTATCTCCCCTTCCGGGGTGGTCACCTTGGATAACCGACCTGAAGTGTAAGTATTGGTGATTTCTTTATTTGAAGGGAAGACAATGGACTTCAGGTTCCGATCTTTGTCATAGCTATATAGATAGCTTCCCGAAACGGGCAGGGACATGCTTTTTCGCAGATTGACCTTGGTGTAATCGAAGCCGTAGCCCAAGTTATTGGGATTGGTTAAGAGGTCCAGATTACCGTTTAGATCATAGTGGTAAAGGAGGAGGGTGTTATCGGGAAAGACCTGGGCCTGAGGCCGGCCCACGGGGTCGTAGATAAAATGATAGGTCTTTTGATCCGGGGTTACCAGACTCTCGATATTCCCTTGCTCATCATAGGCAATCGTCGAGGTCCTGCTCCCCCACGTGCTGCCGGTTATTCTCCCCCGCTCATCGTACGCATAGCTCAGGGGAAGGAGTCCGGCTACCGAGATGTTCTGGGTCAGGAGATTCGCCGGGTTATAGGTCCGAGTGGCGGTCCGCCCCAGCGGAGAAGTGGAAGTCAAGGTACCGGAGAGGGTATTATGGGTTGAGATCCAGGTTTTTCCATTCAGGCTCAGTGTTTTCGTGATGCGATCCGGAAGGGTATCTCTATTGGTATCCTCATAGGTTTTCGCATCCGTCGCGACCCGCGTGAGCCCTGCCGGTGAGCGTTGGCTAAATTCTTTAAGGTAGCGGTAGCGAAAGATCGAATCAATGTCGTATTTCATCGTTAGGCCCAGGCCGCAGGAGGATTGTTCCGTTTCGCTGAGACCGTCGTATGAACGGAAAAAGGAGGAAACCGAGCCCGAGGGATCCGTTTTCTGCGAGGTATAATTGCCGCCAAAGTCGGTCCGATCCTCATAGGTGGCGGCGTTTCCTTCGGCGGTTTGGATGGCAATGGAAACGGTACCGGCGTTATCCATCGTTCGGGAAAAGCTCCAATTCCCTCCTTCCGGGTCAAAAACCTGGGTGATCAGGCCGGAGGCATCGTATCCATGTCCGTAGCGATTACCCCGGGAATCCACTTTCTCGGTCAGCAATCCTTCGGGAGTATACGCGAAGGTGTAGACCGCATTGTCCGGATAGGCAACAGCCGTGAGATGATTCCTCCCATCCACCGTTAATCGGGTAACCTGCCCGTCCGGCGAGGTGATGGAAAGAGGAACTCCGCTTCCATCCCTTTGAATGACCGTTTGATTACTGAACCGGTCGGTGATGGAAATCAGTTTGTTGTCCTGATCATAGCCAAAGGCGATTAAAGTCTTTCCAGTGGCCAAATCATAGGTCGTCCGATGGGTCCCGGTGCTATCTAAAATATACCCTTGGGCGTTATCATCGGTAAAAACAGTATCTCCGGCAAATCCCTGGGATTGAAACGCTCCGGGCCAGGAGATCTTCTTGATCTTTCCATAAGCCGAAATGGTCACATAGATATTTCCGGCGCCATCCACCGCCAGGCCCTCGGGATCATGGACTGTGGCTTGCGTGGCCGGCCCCCCGTCCCCATTATTATTTTCCCGTTCGCCATTACCGGCAATAGTGGTGATAATTCCAGCCGTATCCACCATCCGTATCCGGTAATTGTAGGCATCGACCACATAAAGATTCCCGGTCCGGTCTACCGCCAGGCCTTCGGGGTTAGCTAGACTGGCCTGGGTGGCCGGACCGCCATCGCCGCTGAACCCCGGTTGGCCGTTGCCCGCTATGGTGGTGATCATCCCACCGGGATCCACTTTTCTGACCCGGCCGTTGTAGGTATCGGTAAAATAAATATTCCCCTGGGAGTCCACCGTTAGACTGCTGGGAAATCCCAACTCGGCCTGGATAGCCGGTCCCCCGTCGCCGCTGTACCCCATTTGCCCATTGCCGGCGATGGTGGTTATGATCCCATTCGGATCCACTTTTCTGATCCGGTTATTCCAGGTGTCCGTAATATAGACATTCCCATAGGCGTCCAGCGCCAGGTCTTCCGGATAGTTCAACCGGGCTTCGGTAGCCGGCCCGCCGTCGCCGCTGTACCCCTGTTGCCTATTTCCGGCGATGATCGCAAAATGGCCCATCGGATCTATTTTCCCGACAAAGCCCCCGAAATACGCATCCGGGTTGGTAAAATAAAAATTGCCGGCCCCGTCCAAAGCCAGTCCGGAAGGTCTTACCGGGCCGATATTGGTATTCAGCGTCGAGTAATAAGTAATCAGCCCGCTGGGATCCACCTTCATATAGCGATAGTTGTATCTATCGGCGGAATAGACATTCCCGGCTCGATCCACGACGACCCCTCGGAAATAACTGAAGCCATCCACCCCCGGGGCGGCGAAAGCCGCGGTGGTGATGGTCCGGATATTGTTCCGCAGCGTGGCGCCATCCCCTTGGTGTAAGGTATTCGGATCGCTCGGATTCAGGAGATGGTGTGCCGATAGGGTCCAGCCCTCGGCCAAATCACCTTTCCCCCGGTAGAGGGTTAACGTACTTTCCTTCCAAGCGATGATCGTCTCCCGGGCCTGGACCCAGGTGGCCTCGGTCCCGGGCTGGGCGAAAGCCTGCGCGGAAATACTGGAGCCGGAATAGTAGACCGGCGGATATTCAAATCCAATGCGGACCCGCGCCCGGGCTGAGCCGACCACTTCCCGGCCCAGGTAATCCCGGCCATCCCAGATAAATTCCGCCTGCTGGTTGGGTTGAGGCGGGAGGGTAACTTCATAAACCCGCCCGGCCACCTCCATTTTGACGATAATCCCCAGCAGACTGGCCGGCACGCTGGAACCGCTCGCCGGGATGGTGACCCGGGGCTTGAAGCCCGGCGTCCGATTGCTGGCGTAATGGAGGAACAGATCCGTGCCAGGAAGCGGAAGATCTTCATGAAAAGTGCACTCTTGGTTCTCCACATAAGAACTGAGGTGCGTCAGCTCACAATCCATCCCTTTGATGGCGGTGACTGGCGGACTAGGCGGATTGGGGCCAATGGCCCCCGCGGGCGGCCCGTAGGGCCAATTACAATCCCAGGGTGTAAAGTGGTTGATCTCCAAACGCCAGAAGGTGCTGCCGGGGACAAAACGATCCCGGTCGTTTAAGCCCTCTACCGAATATTGGTTTTGACCGTCCGTGTAGGCATCAACGATCCCGTCCCCATTCGTATCCAAAATCCGCACAACCACCCCATTATTGGACGGCACCCACACCGCCCGATCCCGGTCGTAGAATCCGACCGGCACCACCTCCCCCACATTGAAGCCGAGGAAGTTGTCCACCCAGACCACCACGGGTTTTTCAAAACGCACGTTTTTAGCCCCGTCCACGGAAAGCTCGGCGCAATAGGTAAAGGCCGAGGTGGGCGGGAGCTTAGCCGGCATGGACTCCGGAGTGGTGAACTCCGTAGCCCGAACGGTGATCTGCGTCAGGGCCTGGTCGTTGCCCTGCGCGTCCTTCACCCAGGCCCGGTTATCTCCGGAGAAAACCATAGTCAGGGACCGGCTGCCGAAGGCATCGGAGATCAGGGAGCTGGTATGCCTGTGTATCGTAGCGGCATTGCCGTCAAAGGTTATGGCGGTCGCCGCCGAATCTTCAGCGATCATGACCAGCGTCTCCGCTGTAGCGATAGTGTTCCAATCCGCCTCGATCGGGCGGTACGCCGTCAGGAAGCCGGTCTTCTGATAAGCAATCGTGAAGGTGGCACCTCCATCCAGCGGCAGGGAAAACCTTCCCCCGGTGTCGGTTGAGGCGGTCCCGTATTCGGGGTGTCCCAAGACGGATACGGTCACCCCGGAAAAGGGAATCCCATTAACATCATGCACCAGTCCGGTAATCAGCGAAAACCGTTTCGGGTCATAGCTGGGAATGGTGGCATCCGGGGGAAAGAGATCTTCATAGGGCTTTCCGTAGGACCCGCCTGGCAGGGGGGCCACGCTGGAGACCGCCGTCACCGAAAAATCCTGCGCCTCCGACCGGCCGCCGCCCGGTGCCGGGTTGCCTACCGTTACCGAATAGGTCCCGGGATCCTTGACGGCCTCCGCCGGGATCACGACTTCCAGTCGCCCGCTGTCCAGAAAAATTACCGGGACCGGCGTCTGGCCGAAGAGGACCGTCGACGCCCGGGTGAAGTTGGTGCCGATCAGGGTTAAAGTGAATTCAGGCCCTCCGGCCTTTACGGCCTGCGGGTTAATCGAGGCCAGCAGCGGGAGCGGATTCAAAATGGAAAGGGAAATCGTGTTCGACGGCCCGCCTCCCGGTCCGGGATTAATAACCGCCACTGCCGGATCTCCGGCCGTTTCCAAGTCGCCCGCAGTCAGGCCGACGTGGAGACGCGTGCCGTTCATCAGGGTATAGGCTTTGGCCTGTCCCCCGACGGTCAAAAGGGTCTCGGCGATAAATCCCGAGCCATAGACCTCAAGCAAGAAATCTTGAGTCCCGGCCAAGACCGTTGCCGGATTCAGGGCCGTGAGTAGGGGCGGAGGGTTTTTGACCGCGAAATCTTTGCTGTTGGATGGCCCCCCTTGCGGCTCGGGATTGAAAACCTTCAGGGGGAAGAGGCCCCCCTGGGAAAACAGTTCTTTGGGAATGAGCAACTCCAGATGGCAGTTGTCCAAGAGGGTGGTGGCCAGGGGCCGGTCGCTGAAGTACCCTTCCGAGGCTTTAATGAATCCTTTCCCCTCCAGGGTGATGGTTCGCCCGTCTTCCCCGCGAGCGGCCTCCGCGGGCGTCAGGGAGGTTATCTCGGGCGCCGGATTGGGCAACTGGACTTCCAGCACGCCTCTTTCCAGCACCAGCGGAGCTGGCGATATCCAATAGGACCCCAGGAAGGTATTCCTGAAACGGTCCAAGGCCACCGCCTTCATCACCGGGTCATTGTTCAGGGGATAGTCCCGGGCCAGGAGAGTGGAGAGGTCTATCAGGACAAAGCCCCCTTCCCCGATAACCACCGCCGTCTGGGTAGCCGGGTTGATATCCACGCCCACGTAGTCTTCCCCCTCTGCGCCTCCCGCTCCGGTTTTCACTTCGCCGGTAAGTGAAATCAATGGCCGGATGGTGGAAACCAGGGTTCCCAACTGGATATCAATCAAATGGATGGCCTCCCGGCCCACGACCACGGCCCGATCCATATCCTTCGCTGCGGCCAGCCCCAGGATCCCTTCCTCAAATTTCATTTCCCGGAGCAGGGCCCCGGTGTTCAAGTCAACAATCAAAAGCAGGTTGGCTTCGATCGACCCCCAGTGTTCTTTGGCGGAAACCACCGCTCGATCGGACCCGGGATCGAGGGCGATACGCTTCGGCCGGTAGGCCAGGGGTATTTCCTTGATCTTTTCCAGGGTCTCCGTTGATAGTAGAAGGAGCTTATTTTCATCCGCCGAGGCCACGACGGCTATCCCCTTCTCGGGGTTTATGGCGATCCCCTGGGGGTTTTTGGGCATCGACCGCCTGCTGAGGATTTCCCCGTCGGCGTTCAAGACAAACAGCGAATCGCCGGGGAACGGCCCCCGGGCAATGACATAGGCCTGATTATTTTGGGGGTTGACCGCCAACCCGGTAGGTCTTTGAGGAAGGCCGACTTTTTTTCTGACCCGGGAGGACTCCAGGTCCAGCACATACAGGAGTCTGCCTATCTTGGAGATTCCGTAAGCCAGGCCGGTGCCCGGGGAAAGGGCCAGTTGATCGATGATTCTATCGGTGGAAATCTTACCCAGGACAGCGAGGGTCGGATCGTCCTGGCCCCAGGTAATCGGCGTGAAGAAACATGAATTGAAGAAGATAGCCAGACAAACGAAGCGAAACAGCCATGAACGAACCATGCGGTCCACCCTTCATCTTCTAAATCCGTACTGCAGAAGGTATTTTTTTGTGGGATGTTACCGCGTGAAAGATGGAAAATCAATCCCTCAAAAGTAGGGATTTTGGTTTTAGTACGAGGATAAAGCCACGCCATCCTGTCATTGCGAGGGAGGCGAAGCAATCCCCTGATTGAACTTGGGGAGCATTGCAAACCAAAGGGGGGATTGCTTCGTCGTCTCGCCTAAGGCATGACTCCTCGCAAGGACAACCCAGAGGACTTCTTGCGAAACAATCAAAAGTATTGAATGGCGGCTTCCCCCCCGGGCAGGTTTACTAGAGGATGTCTTCCCCGCCTTTTTAAAGTTGTAAGCTCTGACAAGTAATCTGGGGTTTCAGGCTAAAAGAAAGGTAGAAGTCCCTTTTCTCGGAGCATTCTGATGGCCGCCAATGCTTCTTTGTCTGTTTGGTACGGTACGACTTCCACACGGTACCAGCGTTTTCGGGGGGAAAATTCTCTAGGTTGGACGGCTATTCTTTTTCCGGGCAGAGCGAGACCGTTTCTGAATTGGGAGGCTTTTTTTAGGCTGGGAAAGGTCCCTAAATGTAGGCTGAACGTATGGTCCGACGCCGGGAAAAGCAGAGCCTCTTCCTTCAGTTGCGGGAGGCGGATTTCCTGGTCGACGAGAATGAGGTCGGCGTCGGTAATCGAAGGATTGTGGGTCAAGATCAAATCGACCAGGGATTCATTGGATTTGCCGTAATACTGAATGGCCAGTTTAGACAGGGTCTGCCCTTTGGCTACCTTTATCGTCTGGAGTATCGTCTCCCCGGACTTGGGGCCACTCCCTTCCTGGGATCCCGTTTGGGTCGCGTTCTTATCGGTGTCCGGTGCAGCCGTCGGGCCCTCCTGTTTATCTGTCGGCGCAACTCTGGGGGAAGGACCCAAATCGATCGAAGGTTCCCTTTGATCGGATGATTTTTTTATTTCCCCGGGACCTTCCGCCGGGATCATCCGGTTTGCCAGATCGGGACCCGCCCAATAGAGGAAAACCCCCACCGCCAAACCAGCTAACCCGATCAGCCCGTGCCGGAAAACAGGTAGTGCTAATGCCCGGCGCGAAGGTCCCTCTCTGGAAACCCTCCCCCGCATAATTCTTTTCACGCCCGGACCTTCGAGATTTCCGACTGGAAAACTTCCGGAATCCAGGTCTCCCTATCAAAAAGGGAAAATAGCTCTTTGACCACCTCCCCACTAAGTTTCTGGGCTTCGTCGATGAATTCACTCTCCACAAGTCCGCCCATTGATCTGTATCCGTCGTGGAGGATACGAACTAAACCCATTGATGAATCTGGCTTTACAGCAAAGTGAGGGCGTCTTTCTTACCGTTTCTTTAAACCCGTACTTACTTCCTATTAATTAATAATCAGATCATACCCAGAGAGTATTTGGACTTACCGTTGTCCGCCAGGGAATGGAGCACATACTCCTGGCGAAAGGGGCCGCAGACTGATTCGATCCAGTCGATCGCCACGTTGTTTTCGGCCAGGTGAAAGAAATAAGTTTATAATTTATTGTTATTGTTATTGATTGACTTTTCTACTTAACTGTGATTTTATTCTAAATTGTAAAATTAGATTTGTACCAAGCTGTCATTGCGAGGAATAAAGCAACGAAGCAATCGCTTGTAACTATATAAAATTAAATAAAAAAGAGAGATTGACGCCCTTAGTTGGAAATGAGAATTGGGGGAACTATTGAGGGGAGAGGCTAGCCAAAATAGAGAGGCCATCTCATCCTAATTTGTTACCACATCCGGCACAACAAACACTACACTCTATGAAAAACCCCACTTTCGGGGGATTGTTTTTGAACTATTTGGCTTCTAACATTAAGAACAGGCTAATATTTCATGTCTCCGTTCAAATATAAATATTTAGGAGTGGCTTACATGAAAAAACTTTTTCTTTCGCTCTTCGTGCTTATTACTTCGGTAGGCCTCCTTACCTCCCCCGGCCAGGCCCAATGGACCAACGGGCAAAATGCCTTGCTGGTGATCGGCCAACCCGATTTTACCAGCAGCGCTTCGGGCACTTCCGCCACGACCCTCCTTAACCCTAAAGACGTGGCCGTCGATGCAGCCCACGGCAAATTATATGTGGTGGATGGGCATAATAACCGGGTACTTCGTTTTACCTACCCGGTATCCGGAAATCAGCCGACTGCAGAACTGGTTTTCGGGCAACCTGATACCATTTCCAGTGGAATAGGCACTCGCAGAATACCTTTGATGGACCCGAGGGAATAGCCGTTGATCAACACCGGACGCTTATGGGTTTCTGACCTTGGCAACAATCGCGTGGTCTGGTTCAATCAGGCTTACTCCATCGGGGCCAACCAAGCCGAACGCCGACGGGGTCCTGGGTCAGCCTGATTTCGTCAGCAAGGGCTGTGTCGTCTCACAAAATGGGTTATGTGAGCCTTATGGAATAGCCGTATCCTCGAATAACACTCTATTTGTACGGACGGTAATCCCCCGACTGCGGTGGCACAGGCAATCATCGGGTTTTACGCTTCGATAATGCCCCCGCTAAAGGCAAATGGCGCCAATGCCGACGGAGTCCTGGGGCAATCCGACTTTACATCCAGTGGAAACGCCGTGACCCAAAATGGGATGGACAACCCTAGCGGTGTAGCCCTGCAGGATACGACCTTGTATGTTGCCGAAAGAATAACCGACGAGTTTTGCGTTTGACAACGCCCCCGGAAAAAATCCACGGGGCCGATGCCGACGGGGTCCTGGGACAACCCAATTTTATTACCAATACTCCTTCACTTACTCAAAACGGCATGGTTCTTCCGGGTAGAGTCGCGGTTGACCCGAGTGGGGGATTGTACGTCAGTGAAGGTTTGGGGGCAAACCGGGTACTTGATTTTTACGAATGGTGCCAACAAGCCCAACGGGGCCCTGCGGACTTTGTCCTCGGTCAGCGTGATTTTACCAGCTCCAACCCGGGCACCGCTCAAAATCGGCTGGATTTGGATTCATGCGGGAGGCGGATTAGCCATCGATTATGAGAAACAACCTGTTACTGGTGGCGGACGACAGCAATAACCGGGTAATGATTTTTCAGGCCAATTTCCCCGCCCTTGTACTTAAATCCGGTTGCATTTATCCTTTGCCACGACCCAGGGGAATCAAACCGGGCGAGTAAAACAATCGCCTCTCCAACGGCGGGGATGGGCACCCTGGACTGGACGGCCTCGCGAAGCCGGAGTGCCAGCCGTGGTTGTCCGCAAACCCGGGGAGCGGCACGGGCAATGATACCTTGACGATAGCGGTTGATAGCGCCGGCTTGCTCCCCGGGAACTATACCAAAACCATCACCGTTACCTCTCTCGGGGCGATGAATACCCCTGCAAGTAGTGAACGTGTATTGATCGTCGATCCAAATAGGCTGTATCTGCCACTTTTACCTAAAACCCTTAGATTAAGGCTAAAATCCCCACTTTCGAGGGATTGTTAATAGTACTTGATTTGTATATAGATGCTAAATCTCTAAGGTTAAGTTGTAACATTTTATTATCGTCTGGAAAAAGTTAACTTTATTATCCCGACAGGTTATCCGCTATTAAGGAGATATAACATGAAAAAAATACTCACACTATTTTTTATTTTTGTTTTGTCATCCTCGGCTTTGGAGTGGTTCACTTTTCACGATGTTGGACCAACGCAGTAATTCATTGGGCCGGGTTGGCAACGTGTTTCTCCATCAGGATTCAAGTGACACCATTGGATATCCACAGTTTTACGGTGGATCCTATAACATCAATGACACCACTGGCCTTTTGACCAAGATTACCTTTAACTATGACGGCGGTGTGTTGACCGATAAAGATCAGCTTTACTCGTTGTATAACAATTGTAAAACCCGGGCGATTTGTTCCTGACTTAGGAAATGACAGACGGCTGGGACTATGCGGTTAAATCCTATGAGGATTACAACTCCGGGAAGCGATGTAGGTCTTTACTCATTAAACAATCTTTCCATCATCGGATAAAGATAAATTATTTATTGTCCAATTAGCCTGGCCGGGTGAGCCGGGTACTGTTCGGAATGATCATCCTGTGGCTATTAATAGCGGGATGGGACCGATACGAATGTCCTTTTTAACTTCGTGGCTGGCACTACTCGGCTACGGGGACAATCTACCTACTTTGATTTTTCCCGAGCTTGCCGGCGGTGGCCTATACATCGGCCCAGGGGATTTTCAGTTCGGGTTTACCATCAACTGCGCCAACGACGTAGTGCTGGCCCAAGGGACCAATCCGGTCCCGGAACCGACAACCATGCTTCTTCTGGGTATCGGATTGATCGGAGTTGCCGGTTTTACCAGACGGAAGGGTCTGAAATAACTATCTAAATCTAACGATTGTCTTCCGGTGCGGGGGGGGGATATCCCTCCGCCCTAGGAAAACGCCATTCGCCGCGCGGCGCTTCCCGGCCTAATCCCTTATGACTATTTAATATCCCCCGCTTGGCTGGTTGTTTAAAAACCAGGTCACCGTTTCTTTAAGCCCCTCTTCGCTATTAAAAATCGGATTATACCCCAGCAGGGACTTGGCTTTATTGATGTCCGCCAGGGAATGAAGCACGTCTCCCTGTCGAAAGGGCCCGTAGACCGGTTCAATCCGGCCGATCGCCGGGTTGTTTTCGGCCAAGTGGCCGCGAATAATCCGCCAGAGGTCATTCAGGCTGGTTCGTTGCCCGCAGGCCACGTTGTAAACTGTGTTTAAGGCCTCCTTCCCTTCCGCCAGGGCCGCCAGCAGATTGGCCTGGACGGCATTGTCCACGTAGCAGAAATCCCGGCTGGTCGACCCGTCCCCGTTGATAACGGGCCGCTCCAGGCGTAGAAAGGTTTCAATCCACCGGGGGATGACCGCGGCATAGGCCCCCTGGGGGTCCTGGCGCCGGCCGAAGACATTAAAATAGCGCAGGCCGATGGTCTCCATCCCGTAAGCCCGGGAAAAAACATCGGCATAGAGTTCATTGACGTATTTGGTGACGGCATAGGGGGACAGGGGGCGGCCGATCTTGTCCTCCACCTTGGGCAGCGTGGGCTCATCCCCGTAGGTGGACGAAGAGGCGGCGTAGACGAACCGCTTCACCCCCTGGTCGCGGGCGGCCAGAAGCATGTAGATAAACCCATCGACATTGGCCTGGTTGGTAGTGATCGGATCATCGAGCGAGCGGGGAACGCTGCCCAAGGCGGCTTGGTGCAACACGAAATCGATACCCGTACAGAGACGCCGGCAGGATTCGAGGTCCCGGATGTCCGCTTCGTGGAAGCGGAACCGACCCCACTGTTCCGGGGTCACCGTTCGGCGCACATCCTCCAGGTTTTCCTGCTTTCCGGTGAAAAAATTATCCAGGCCGACTACTTCCTGTCCCAATTTCAGCAATTCCTCCAACAGAGCCGACCCGATAAACCCGGCTACCCCGGTCACCAGCCATTTTCTGGCCTGCCCTTTTAAAGATTGCTCTTAGTCTTTTCAATTGCTGCCATATCCCCTCCTCTCAAGATTTCTTCTTAAGCCGTTTCTATTACCTCAAAACCTTCTTTGCCACCGACAAGACAGATAAGATGGCGGCGACTTGCCGCCATCCTAACCGTCATATACTTAGGGCACTTATTCTTGGCACTACTGATCTTAAGGGTGTTGGGTGCAGCGCAGTTGCTTCCCTCTCCCCTCTTCCCTCTTTCGCTCGCTTCTCTCTCTCTCCTCTGTCTTCTCCCTTCTCCCCCTGTCTGTCTTGTCTGTGGCAAAAAAAATTATCTTCTCTTCTTCCTCGGCACCATCAACTCCCCCCGGCGGATGGTCCAGAAGTCATCGGAAAGGTTCCGGTTGCTTAAATACTTGTAAGGCATGGTAAAATAGCCCTTCATCCCCCAAGCGGTTCCCCAGGAATTGCGGACGATAAAGCGCTCTTTAGAATCATCGTAGCCCACGCCGAGAACGGCGTGCCCGCCGAGGCACTGCTCTTTCGCTTTGGGCAGGGGCACGATACCGGTCCGGGCCACTTCCTGGGATTCAAAGCTCTCATAGACGGCAAAGCCGAAGACAAAAGGGAACCCCTCGGCCAGACAGGTCCGCATCTGGTCCAGGGTCAGAATACGGCGATAGGAGGTGATTTGATGCTCCAGGGCCTCCTGGTAGCAGGCCGCTGCCGGTTTGGTTTTGAACTTGGACACCACGTAGGGCCAGCTCTTCTCGGAGCAGGCCCCCTGTTTGGCCAGGGTCTTGATTCCATCCCGGATCATGGCCCCTGAATCGGAGTTTACGCTGTGTTCCAGGACCCGTTCGTTGTAGTAAATAAAGAGCCGGCTGAAATCCAGATAAGGGACCTTGTCTTTGCGTTCCAGGAACTCAAGGGCTCCCGCCAGGGCATTGGCCGTGCAGCTCCCGAGCTGCCCCTGGTCCTCTACCTTGGAGCAGAGCGGCCGCAA
Source organism: uncultured delta proteobacterium (assembly GCA_963843145.1). Classification (GTDB taxonomy): domain Bacteria; phylum Desulfobacterota; class RBG-13-43-22; order RBG-13-43-22; family RBG-13-43-22; genus CAVQSS01. Next base: position 21,155 of record CAWJJC010000003.1, on the reverse strand, counting down.
ATCCACCTTCGCCGGAAGCCTGGCCGGCACCTTGAGCACCGCGCTCAAGAGATAATCCCGCTGATCCGGAATATCCGGCACCCAGCCGTAGACCCTTTTCCCGACAAAACCGCCCTTCGAAGTACTAATCTTCTTCTCTGCCATAAAGACTCCTTTCTTTAAAGACTTTTTTTCGCCACCGACAAGACAGATCCAGCTTGCAGCGGCGACCTATCGCTTCCTTACCCGCCAGGACTTTCGGGCACTAAAACCTCGGCAACACCAAGATCTATGATGTCACCGAGGGGCTATTTCGCGAAGCGATGACCGGTTTTAGCCGGGCAAAGCCTGCCCCGGTGATGTCTTTGAACCGGGATCGCCCGGCTGAAAATTATCGTCAGTCTTTGTCTGTCTTGTCTGTGGCAAAATAAATCTGCCCCTTTCCCTACTCCAGCAAATTTTGCTTTTCTTGGACTTCGAGGTCTCCAATTGAGGCACTTGGTCGAAATCCTCGTGCTTTAAAGATGCTCTTACCCGCTTCAACAGCTCATTTCGGCTGATTTTCCCCTTCACGTCTCTCAAATGCTTGCAGAAGTAATAGGTAAAGGCCCCGTTGTATTTCCCGCCGATCAGGGCGTCGGCAGAGGTCTGGTTGTCGGCGCACCCGCTGAATAAAGACAAATGCTCGGGGATAGGGGTGTTCGCGGAACGCTGAGCGCCGGGCGCGGGGCGCAAAGACTCAGTTATCAGGTTGCCGAATAGATGTTGGATGGGGAGGTCGTCATCGACGCGGCAGAGGATGTCGGCGGGGGGAGGGAGGAAGCGGGGCTTGAAGGAGAACTCGGGTGGCTGCTTTTCCAGAGCCAGGAGCTCCCGAGTGCCGGTGCCGGAGTGGCAGGAGTCCAGCAGCACCTCCAGGGCGCACCCCTTGGACAGGCCGGAGAATATTTTCCGCAGTTCGTCGTCCACGATATAGGTGCCATCCCAATCCATGTCGTGGGGGCAGAGGATCTCGTCCATTTTATCCTTCAGCTCGTCCCCGTCCCGGTCCCGAACCTGGGAGCCGTGCCCGGAAAAGTGGAACAGCATCCGGTCTCCGGCCTGGACCCCTTTGACCAGCCAATTCAGCCGCTCCATGATGGCCTTTTTCGTGGCCCGCTCGTCGGTCAACACCCGGATGTCCTCAATCTTGAACCCAAAAAACTTAATCAAGCTATCCCGCACATTGGTCACGTCATTTACGCACCCGCTCAGATTCGAATTGGCCATTTTGTATTTATTGATCCCCACCAACAAAGCACGTTGAGCCATATGAACCTCCCGGATGTCTTTTATCCTGTTTTTAACTCCATAGCGTAAGATCGGATGGTCATTAAAACTTCTTGAATAGTTTTTTCATTTAAGGTTGAATCCTACAATGATTTACTGAGACACAAAGACCCACCGCAAAAAATTTAAAGAGGACTTATTGCCGCAAGCAAAACCAATTTATGCAAAAAAACCCTTACCTACGGCAATATTTCCTTTGGAGATGAAGCCGTCTCTGACTTTTTAAACAAGACTTCCTAGTTGCACGGTTCGATTTGAGGTTGGCCCGTGCGCCGCACTGAGAAGGGCTTCAAATCTTCCCCGTATAGAAAAGCTACCCAAGAAACGGCTTTATATTGGTCACAGGCCAGAACCTGGCACCCTTTTGTGTTGGTGCAAAACGCCTGGTGATCTCATCGCAATCATCTCGGAACTCTCCGCACCACTGTACCACTTTACACACAAGCCCGGCCGCCCAGAGGATCCCCTTTTGTCACAAGTCAAGACCTGGCTCCTTTAGTTCGCTCCGGAATTATAGCGATCCCCTGAGGGTTTCTGGGCAGTGACCGTCTCTTAGGATTTCCCCCTCGGGGTTCAATACATACAGCGAATCGCTTGGGATCGGCCCACAGGTAATCACGTACGCCTGATTATTTCGGGGGTTGACCGCCAACCTGACAGGTCTTTGAGGAAGGCCGACTTTTTTTCTGATTTGGAAGGACTCCAGGTCCAGCACGTACAGGAGTTTGCCTATTTAGGAGATCCCATAGGCCAGGACGGTGCCCGAAGAAAGGGCAATCTGGTCAATGATTCTATCAGTGAAAATCTTACCCAGAACAGACAGAGTCTGATCGCTCTGTCCCCAGGTAAACGACGGGAAAATACATGCATTGAAGGAAATAGCCAGACAAACGAAGCGAAGCAGCCATGAACGAACCATGCGGTCCACCCTTCATCTTCTAAATCCGTACTGCGGAAGAAATATTTTTTGCGGAATACTACAGGGTAAAAGCAGGAAAAACAACCCCTCAAAAGTGGGGATTTTTGGTTTAGTACGAAAATAAAGCCACGCCCTCCTGTCATTGCGAGCGAGGCGAAGCAATCCCTTGGTTGAACTTGGGGAGCAACATAAGTCAACTGGGGGATTGCTTCGTCGTCAATAACAACCCCAAGGACTTTTTGCGAAACTACCAATAGCGGGGAATTTTAAGTTAAATGGAAAGTCCGAATTCCAGAGAGAATGAAGGGGCTGCCGGAAGACTTTACGAAATCCTTGCAGCGCCCTTATTATTAAGGGTCTCACAATAGTCTGTACAACCACCGACCATCATCCCCGAGTTTTTTAATCGGGGATCCAGCATCGCACCAGGCAGGGACTGGATTCCCGCCCAAAATCGCTGCGGGAATGACAATAGGAAGGCCAGGGAATAGTCGGTTCTATTATATGACGGGTAATAACAGTCTCATAATTGTATTTACACGGAGTGTTTTTTTTATCTCTCTCCCCCTTCGCTCGAGTTCGCAGGGAGCGCAGAGAAAGGCCAAGATATTTTTTTTGATTGCCGCCCCGCCTACAGTGGGGTCAACGGCAATCAAAAATTATTTATTCTCTGCGATCTCTGTGTGCTCTGTGAGAGTTCGTCTTTTGTCTTTGGTTGCGACTGGACGGCGTTAAGGTACCCTGTCAATAGTATTTTGAAACCGTTAATATCTCACCTGGCTGACTACACCGCCCCGCACTCGGCGTAGCCTTCCATTTTTCCATTATTCCATTCTTCCTCCCCTTTTCTTTTGCTTCCCTCCTCCCTCTCCCATCTTCCCTCTCTTTATCTCTTACTTCCCTCTTACTTACTCACCCCCAGCCTCTCCATCAGTTCATACAACGTCGGCCGGCTCACCGCCAACTCCTCGGCGGCCTTGGTGATGTTCCCCTTGTTCCGGGTCAGCGTAGCCTGGATCAACTCCTTTTCCATGTCGTCCCGGGCCTCCTTCAAGGTCTGTCCGGCATACTTGTAGAGGACCTCCATCTCCAGATCGGCAGGGGTGACCCGGGCCCCCTCGGCCATGATGACCGCCCGCTTGACGCGGTTTTCCAGCTCCCGGACATTGCCCGGCCAGGGATGTTTTTCCAAAACCCTGATGGCCTGGGGGGTGAAACCGGCCACCTTTTTTCGGTTTTCCGCGGCGATCTTTTTTAAGAAGGCCTGGGCCAGCAGGAGAGTGTCTCCCGGACGCTCCCGCAGGGGTGGGATATTGATTAGGATCACCCCGATCCGGTAGAACAGGTCTTCCCGGAATCGACCCTCCTGAATTTCCTTTTTCAGGTCTCGGTGGGTAGCGGCCACGATCCTGGCGTCCACCACGATCGGCTCCCTTCCCCCGACCCGCTCGATGGTCTGCTCCTGGAGGAACCGCAGCAGCTTTACTTGAAGGGAAAGGGGCAGCTCGGCGATCTCGTCCAGGAACAAGGAGCCGCCCTGGGACAACTCGATGCGCCCCTTGCGTTGGATATGCGCCCCGGTGAAGGCCCCCTTCTCGTGGCCGAACAGTTCGCTTTCCAGCAGGTTCTCCGGTATGGCGCCGCAGTTGATCACAATAAAGGGCCCTTCCTTGCGGGTGCTCAAGCCGTGGATGGCCTTGGCAGCCAGCTCCTTGCCGGTGCCGCTTTCCCCGGTTACCAAAACAGGAACATCCGAAGGGGCCACCTTGCGCAAGGAACTGAAGATCTCCAGAATCGCCTTGCTGGTGCCCATCATCCCTTGGAAAGAATCCACCGGTATGCGGTCCTGAAGGAGTCGATTCTCGGCCTCCAGTTGGGAAAGGTAAAAGGCCCGGGTAAGGACGATTTTCAGTTCGTCGATCTTAATCGGTTTGCAGAAAAAGTCATAGGCTCCCATCCCGATGGCCTTCAGGGCGTTTTTTTTATCATCCTGTCCGGTGATCACAATCACCTTGGTCCCCGAAGAAGACGCCATTATTTCAGCCAGGGTCTGAAAACCTTCGTCCGTTTCGGCGGGTTTGGGCGGCAGGCCCAGGTCCAGGGTCACCACGGTCGGATGTTCCCGGCGAAGCACCTCCAGGGCTGAGGGCCGATCCTCGGCGGTCAGCACCTCGTACTCCCCGATCAACGCCCATTTCATCTGACTTCGAATGGACTCGTCGTCATCGACGATCAATAGCTTGAGCTTTTGGCTTGAGGGGGCAGGGGGTAGGGGGTAGGGGGTAGGGCTCGCCATATCAGGGGAAGAGAATTGAGGGCCGGTGGTTGCGCTTTGATTTATTTTATTCACCGGAGGTTTTACCTTTTAGTCCGTGATAACGAGTTTATTAGTCCTTGTAATAGACGAGATATTTCATCCTGTAGGCAATATAGATTATTAAAGTCATCATTATCAACCAAATTCAAGTCCTGGGATAAAGAAACAAGTGTTTCCAGCTCTCCGCAAGAACCCGAAGCAATATAAAGAAATTGGATGTATTCTTTTCGATGATTCCTCCGGTACCCTTCTGCGATGTTGCAAGGGATAGAGACGGTGCTCCTTCTCATTTGTGAAACCAAGCCGAAAATTTCTTCTTTGGGAAATTTCTTGGTCGCCCTATAGATTTCCAAGGCCAATTTATATCCCTTTTGATACACGATTAAGTCTTTATAACTTTGAATCCTCTTAAGTTCAGCCATTTCGCCATCCTTTATTTTATTCCTTTAAACCTACCCCTTGAATTCTATCCCTAGCCCCTAAACCCTACTCCCTACACCCTCTCTTTTATCCCCTACCCCCTGATTATCACCCTGAACTCCGTCCCCCGCCCCTCCTCGCTCTCCACTTCGATCCGGCCGCCGTGGGCTTCGACGATCATCTTGGAATGGAAGAGGCCGATCCCCATGCCCTGTTTTTTGGTGGTTTTGAAGGGCCGGAAAAGGGAAGACGCCAAAAATTCTGGAGACATGCCGGCCCCATTGTCGCGCACCGAAACGGTCACCCAGCCTTTATCCCCCCGGGTAGCTACCCGAATCTCCCCCTGCTCTCCGGCAGCCTCCCGGGCATTAAGAAGCAGATTGACCAAAACCTTTTGGATCTGCTCCGGGTCCAGGGAGATTAAGGGCAGGGGCTGGAAGTCTTCCTTCAAAGCAACCCTTCCCAGGTTTACGGCGAGAGAAGCGAGGGTCTGCCGCACCAATTGGTTCAGGTCTGTTTTCACCGGGTGCAGCTCGATTTTTTGCCGCAACAACGACAGCCCCCGGCAAATGCTGTTGATCTTTTCGACACTCTGGTGGATGATGCGCAGGGCCTCGGCCCGAAACTCCGGGTTCTCAAAGTGGACCGGCAGGTTCTCCATGGTCAGGGAGAGGGTATTGCCCAGGTTCTTCAGGTCATGGATCATGAAGGCCGACATGGTCTGCAGGGCTTCGACCTCCTTGGCCTGGCGGAGGTTTTCGGAAAGCCGGAGATTAAGCAAACTGGAGGCCGTCTGGCTGCAGATGGTTTTGAGCAGGTCCTGGTCTTCAATGGAAAACCCTTGCCCGCCGACCCGGTCGCCTAAGGCCATCACACCCAGCAGCCGGTTTCCGGCCTCCAACGCCGTCCAGTAAAAGGATTCCTTTTTCTGGTAAACCTCAGCAGTCGAAGACCAAGTATCCTTTGACCAGCGGGTTTCCATGCCGCCCAGGTCCCGGGGCAACTCCCCGGAAACCAGCTCCCGGAGCAGGGCCTTCACTGGAGACTGGACCGCTTCCTGTTGGCCTTCCTTCTGGTTAAAAAGGGTGGAACCGGCCATTTGGATTTTTTCCGGTGTATCTTCCATAAGCCAGATGGTGACCGACAGGGCATCCAGTATCCGGGAAACCCGTTCCACCACGGGCTGACAGAGTTCACGGGGTTCGGTGACCGAAGTGGTGACCTCGGTAAAGGCCATCCACTCTTTACGATAATTATATAAGGGTCGTTTGAAATGCCGGCTGGCGAATTCCTTCACTCCCCGGCGCACCCGGTCGGACAGGAGCAGGATGCTCAAGGCCAAGAGGGAAAGCAGGACCACCAAAATATGCAGGGAAAATTCCATTCCCAGGCGGTAGGTCTGGATAACCTTGACCAGCACGCCCACCGCCAAAAAATAAATCCCGACCATCAGGACGGTCAGGGAATGGAAAATAACGGTTTGGGATACCTGTACATTCACCTCCAGCATGCGGGTCCGGCGCAGGGAAATCAGCATCAGGAGCCCGCCTGCCAGCAGGGCGGCTAAATTGGAATACTCCAGGCTGGGGTCAAGGACTCGGAAAAGGACCGCTTGACTCCCGGTGTATATCCGCAGGGCGTAGAGGCTGCCCAGTCCCAAAACGAGGAACTTGAGCCGCCAGCGCACGTGACCCAGGGAATGGCGGAAGACCCGTTCCAGGTTCATCAGGATCAGCACCGCCCCCATCAGAAAAAGGAGATAGAAATAATAGCCCCCTCGGCCCAAGGGGATCAGCCAGTCCCCGTTCGGGGTGAGCAGAGGGCCTTCTCCAAAAAAAGACCCTTGCAGCAGGACTACTACCACCAAAGGGGCCGCGGCGATGGCCAGCAGCCCCCATTTCCACCGCTCGGCAAAGGCCTGGCGATGCGGCCGGCCGAAGGTAAAAGAAAAAAGAATCCAGGCCCCGAGACCGCAAGCCATGGCCTCGTGCCGAAGCGTCATCCACCAGAGGGCCTCCTCCTCCCCGGCTGAGTTGACCGCCAGATAAGCCAGAACAGCCTCGGCCCCCAGACTGAGCAGACCTAAGGCGAAGACCTGATGTAGCCGAGAACGCGGATCCCGAAAAAAAACCCAGACCGCAATCATCAGGACAAAAAGAACCGCAACGGTGGTTAGAATAAGCAGCATGCGAGGTACCGTTCATTAAAAAAACGCAGAGCGCCAGGTGCGGAGCACGGAGCGTAAAGACAAGCTATCAAAAAGGGTGTAGGGGATCGGGTATAGGGTATAGGGTATAGGGCAGTTGCTTCCTTCTTCCATCTATCGTCTTTCGTTTTTCCCCTAATCGGCAGCCTTGACCTCAAGTTATCATGTATTTTAATCCGGTCAATTGTTTTTTGCTTCCATCTTCCATCTTATATTTCTTTCTTCCCTCTCCCTTTGCCCACCCTACACCCTACACCCTCTCCTTATCTGTTCCAAAAAGAACTAACCGGCAGATATCCCCTAATCAGGTAGTATCCCAATTTTGCGCTTTCCGCCGTGAAGTCTTTGATCCCCTCGAGATCTTCCCACCACTTCTCCTTAGAATAAGACGGGAAGTAGGGAACCGGAACAAACCGGATGCCCAGGGAGTTCCCCATTCGCTGGTAGGCCCAGAGACTCCTTCGGGTATGAAACCCCTCGGCCAGGAGAATGGCCTTCTTGACCCCGTCTCGGAATAAATAAGGGACCACGTAACGGGCTTCGGTCAGGGTGATCGGGTGGTCGTCGATCGGGGCCAGAAGGATTCGGTATTGCCCTCTTTTAACGCCCAGGTGTTCAAGTTCTTTCCCCAGGATTCCGGCATATTCCTCCTGGATGGCAAAAAGCTGCTCTCCCGGGGAGGAGGTGAAGGACTAAATACATCCGTTTAACACGTCCTTCTTTGAGCAAGGCGATCCCTTCCTTCACGCCCTGGTGATGAGGCACCTGGGTCCCCTCCAGGACCACGGCGTCCCCTTCCCTCTCCCCCGCCGGCGCCAGGAAGGCCCCCAGACCGTTCAATACCGGCTCGTGAATTAAAACCAGAATAATAAAAAGAATTAACGGAACCAGCCAAAAATAATGTTTTTTCTTCTTTGCCATGGGATTATTCCAAAGGAACTTATCGCAGGAAATAAGGCCGTCATTCCGGACAAGCGTAGCGTGATCCGGAATCCAGCCTCGGATTAAGCTTCGTAGGCCCTGGATACCGGATCAAGTCCGGGATAACGAAGAGGAAAGGCTTAAAAGCAGCTACTCGAATGCTATTTACTAATAAACCCCCCCCAAGCCGCGAATCATGAAAAACTTCCTCCCCGAGGTCTCCTCCGCTGCTTGGATTCGTCGCAGACCGGTAGGAAGTTGAATATCTTGGGCTTCCCACAAGCTCCCGCTCCCCCCGTGGGGATGTCCGCAGGCGTGGGGTTAAAGGAACTCCAAAGCTCTTTTCATCCTAATTTGATATTATCAATTCGTCAACAACGGTTATAAATAAAGTGGGTATGCACTTTACTCAACCGACCACAAGATGTAGAATGTGGTCATGGAAGAGCCAAGGCACCCCGTTTTGGGCATTGATTATCCTGGAACAATCCAGGACTTTGATAAATGGTTTAGCAGCGAAAATGCTTGCCTTGAATATATTGCTAAACTTCGATGGCCTCAAGGCTTTGTTTGCCCGGGCTGTGCCGAAAAGGCTGACCAGCCGTCCGTAATGGGGCGTGGTCTTTTCCTTTGCCGAAAATGTAAACGGCAAACATTCAGTTCTCCGGGAACTTTGTTTCATGGGGGTCACAAACCACTTCGGACATGGTTTCTGGCTATGTGGTTTGTGACGAGTTAAAAACATGAAGCCAGTGCTCTCGGATTGAAAAGGGTCCTTGGTCTTGGCAGTTATAATACGGCCTGGACCTGGCTTCATAAACTGCGTCGGGCGATGGTGCGCCCCGGACGGGATCAGTTGACCGGAGAAGTCGAAGTAGATGAAACCTACGTCGGGGGAGTCGGGAAGAAGATTCGTGGGCGAGGTGCGGAACGAAAGACACTCGTTGCCATAGCGGCGGAAGTGCGTGGGCGTGGTCCGGGTAGAATTCGTATGGCAACAATTCCTGATTTGTCGGCACCAAGCCTTCGACGATTCGTCAGGGATAACGTGCAAGAGGGATGCCGATATTCGAATTTCGGGTGCCTTGTATCTGGATATAACGGTATAGAGGGTATGGGCTACAATCATACTGTCACAAATATCTCGGATAGCGAAAATCCTGCTCATGTTGTTATGCCGCGTGTTCATCGGGTGGCATACTTGCTTGACCGATGGTGGCTTGGCATTCATCACGGTGCGATCAGACCGGTGCATCTGGATTACTATCTCGATGAATTTACGTTCAGATTTAACAGGCGGACATCCAAGGCCCGTGGCCTACTCTTCTATCGTCTGATGGAGCAGGCCATAGATTGTCGTCCCGTGCCACGCAAAATGATTATAGGTGGCCAAACACAATATATGGTAGACGGTTGAGTAAACTGCATACCCACTATAAATAAAAAGCAATGAAGAAAATCGTTATCCTTTCCCCCATCTTTTCAGCTTTATCCTGGCGGCCGTCTTTAATTGAAAATTATTTTTCATTCTGGCTGGTTACAACGGCCTATCTGGTTGCGGTGCTCTGCTGTTTTGTCGCCGCCCAAAAAAGCCGGAGACGCCAAGATGCCCTAAAGACCCCTATCCCCAGTGTGGTACCCGACCTAAAGGAAATCAAGCGCCCCCGGCCCCACAACGAAGGACCTCTCCAGGCCCCAGACCGGTCGCTGGAATTCAGTCGGATATGGGGGAGTCTGGCCCTGTTTATCCTCCTTTTAGGCATCAATCAGCAACTGGATCTGCAAACCCTCCTCATCCAAAGCGGCCGCGCGTTGGCCGAAACGGAAGGCTGGTATGCCTACCGGCGGCTGGTCCAAAGGGTATTTTTCGGACTATTTGCATTCGGATTTCTTCTGTTCGTTTCGCTGGCAGCCTGGCGCCGTCGTGTTTTCCTGAAGAGAAACCGTCTGGTTACCCTGGGTCTGGTCATCCTAATTGGATTTGTTCTAATGCGCGCGGCGGATTTCAATCATGTCGGGCTGAAGCCCCTGCAAGCGGCCTATGAGGATTCTTGGAAAGACTATCTTGAGCTGCTGGGATTGGGATTGATTGCCGCAGGGGCCAAACGAGATTCTAGACTATATTCCTGATTGCTTAACAAAGGAATTGGAGGACGAGGACCATATTTCGGTTCAAAATCGGAAAACCCGTGGAGATGCCTGAAGACAAGACAGATTCACCGTCATTTCAAATAACATCTGTAACTTTTTAATTTCTTTCTGGGCCTTTTTTCTCCCCACCGCTTTGGAAGCCAGATAATAAAGAGTGGTGATCGTGGTCGCACAGAGGTAACCCCGGAGATCTCCCCGTTCAACTTTTGAGAACAATTGGGCTACTGAATGAACAATGGGAATTACTCAGTACCGGCTCTCCAAAGAAATCGGGGTGTCTCAACGACGTATCAGTGAAATAATAGCCGGCAAGCGGTCCATAACCGCCGATACAGGCCTGTGACTTCTAGCTTTTTCGGCACCAGTGATGGTTTCTGGGTCGGATTGCAAACCGATTACGATACGGCGCGGGTCAAAGACACCCTGTCAGATGTTTTGTCGCGCATTCATCGGTTTGCGCCCATTCACATTTAGCCGTTTGAGTACCGTCGTCCTGTTGTCAAACCGGGCTCAAATCGGTCAAACCGAGAAGCGATCAGGATGCAATTTTTATAGGAATCGGGAAACTGACGGCACAAAGCTTCACGCTGTAAATGGTTTGGGACCCAGCCAGGACCTTCAGGAATACCCCACGGTCTTCATCCTCCCGGAAGCTGTCCCGCCGCTCATTGCTCCAGCAGATAGTGGTATACCGACCCAGGATACTGGACTCCTAAAGATCGGGCCTGATGCCTTCTTACCAAATTGAATCCTTTGACCTTGATCCTGATGGGTGACCGGTGCAGTGAAGAAAAATGCTGCCGCCACAACACGACCTTTGAAATTTCAGCATTGGTAAAGGCGTTGAAGACCTCGGCGTAGTTCTATCATGTCCAGTCTCTGTAAGAAGAAAATGCTCTTTCTTGCAGCCGGGGGTTGTCTTTTCTCTTGATAGAGGCCTTTTAATGGGTGACCCCTTTTCCTCCTCGGTGGATAAATGGCACACCCAAATCGGGGATCCCACCCTGGCCGATGCCATCCTGGATCGCCTGATCCACTACGCCCATAAAATACCCTTGAATGGAGACTCGATGCGAAAACTTGAATCTTCGTTGACTTGTGCGGCTTTGGAGTAACCATGAATTTACCCGCATCGCTTCGCTCCGGCAACTGGCCAGATGCCCATGGAATGGCTGGCTGGATAATCATGGATTAGGTGGCCGGATTGCGTGGAATAGGCAATGAGGAAGGCAGGGCCAAATTGACCCCTCCTTCCTCATCGATAATTAGAACCAACGTTTGAGAAAGCAATAGAACTCGATCTATTTCCGGAACTTCCTCCTCACTCCTGCCAATCCCACCAACCCAAACCCTAAAAGAAGCAGAGTTCCAGGTTCGGGAACACCTTGAAATAGCTGGCTCTGATGTTGGGTACGGTCAGAACCGACTAAATTTAAAACCTGTGTGCCATAGCTGCCGGTTGTTGGCGCAGCATTTATATAGTCTTTGGCAGTGCCAGTCAATGCCGAACCGAACCAACTGTTAGCCTCTATGTCAGTTACTCCCTCTTCCAAGATCCAAAATGCAATTTGCAGTGCTTGGACGTTGCTATATGACGAATTGCCTTGTATATACTGTGAATACAGCCAATCTGTTTGTGAACTAATAATGCAGACGGTCCACCTACCCGCCCATATGCGCATAGAAAGATCCAAGATATCACATATCGATAGCTCGGTCAACTCAATACAGAAGGACTACTGACGGCCCAGTATGTATCGGTATCGTGAAAAGTCCGCCGTACCCATAACAGTGGCCACACAGAGTAGACAATGTGTAGCTATAGTGTCACCTACGTCCATAAAGGAAGGGCTAGTACCACGGGAGCTGCTGACAGAATGCGACCGCCATGATTGCCATCAAAAATAATTTTTTCATTTTCTTTTTCTCCTTAAATTCTTATATGATGTATATACTTTCGATTTACTGGAGCTAATCAAATTATGTTCCAACAGCAAAACTGGCGAATCTATATTTCGAACAATTTAATATCACTTCTTTAAATAACATGTAAATTTATTGAAAGTATAAGAATTTATAAATCAGCCCAATCGCTCAAACAATCGAATCTAAGTCTCCGACATAATTTATTTTCCACCGGGGGTTTGGAAAAAATAATAAATAATTAATATCTCAACAGTATAAATAAAAAGAAGCAACTGAAAAAATCCGACATACAAACTAATGAGAAGCGGAAGAGAGAAGAAAGTCGCATCGGGAAAGGAGGAATGAGTATATATCTACCGCCATTTATCATTTATTCAGAAAATTTCTTGATCGATTCTTTCTTTCTTGCTTAAGAATAATTAATCTGAAAAGACCGCAATGAATATCGCAGAGCGCTAGCGCGGCGCGAGCGTAAAAAAGAAAAGGGAAATAGAAGAGTCACGGATAAACCGTTCGGCCCTTCGGGCCTCAGAACTGGGTATCACCGAGAAGGATAGAAGCGCCCTGGCCGGGCGGGCCTGGATCAATTTGAGGCGGAAATGGAACGAGACGGCCAAAACGAGACCAGACAAAGCGAACTAGCTGAATAATATAAAATTTGCACTTTTAATTTTGACAATATTCATTCATTTCTCGTCATCCCCGAGTGCCTTTATCGGGGATCCAGCGTACCTTGCCAAAAGGCACCATAAAACGAATCCCTCAGACGCAACGCTCATTAGCGAGACGCTAGATAAAGACGATTATTATGAACCAATAAAAACCGTCGAGGGACAACCGCCGGAGGCCGAGTTGGTTTTTCATTGCCAGTGACTCACCGGCAATGAAAAAAATATCTACTCTCTGCGTTCTCTGTGCTCTGTGAGAGATCGTCTTTGTCTTGAAGGGACAATCTTTTATAAGGCTGGATTCCCGCTCAGAAGCGCTGCGGGAATAACGGTTAAGGATTCAGAGACCGAGTCGTTCTGAACGCGGAACGAAGGATAGGGTCGTCTTCCTTAAAAGCGGAGGTGGGGTTGCGAATTTTATTTATTGACATAATGACAAATTGACATTATATTTTTTCTAAAAATTTTTTGAGGGGATATGGTTAAGAATATGCTGATCGCCATAGATAAACGAGGAGAGCATCAATCTTCCCGCTACCATTCGCAGAGATCTTGGCCTTTCGAACGGCGACTATCTGGATATACAAGTGATCGAGGGGGGCGCGGTCTTGCTCCAGCCCGTAGAAATATTCGGAACGGTACGCCTTGCCAAGCAGGGGCTTATCAAACTGGACGAGGCGCGTCAGAGCGGTACCGCTCCCCTGCCGACGTGGCTGGCCGAGGAGATCGAAAGATGCCGAATCTGGTCCCGACCCGGAAGTTTCTTGAAGATGCGGAGGTTTTTCGCCGCGACCCCGCCCTCGGGACTAAGCTGGTTAAAACGCTTCGCCTTCTCGAAACGAACCCTCTGCATCCCGGCCTCCGGCTTGAGCGTATCATCAATGATCCCACGGCCTGGTCCATACGGATCGATCGGCGATATCGGCTTTCTTTTGACCCGGGGGCCTACCTGCCTGCGGGAAACCCTGACTGGTCGGCCTCACTCACCCTGTTGCGCGTCCTTGATCGCGACGATCTCTACCGACGCTCCCGATAAAACTGAGCGGGAATTGAGAAAAAAATAGCCGGGGACGTCGGTGTAGCCATTGAAGTTGTTTATAGGGTATTATCCCACCGAGTTCTCCCCCATTTGCTTCCGTTCGGGAATAGTCCGACCTGGAAACCTTCAGGGCCGGCGGTAGGCCTTGTCGTGCTGGTGCTGGAGGCTGACCAGCACCAGGGTGGTACCGTTACCAATGCACGGTATGGCTCTGGCGCTCCGTGTGACCCGGAGAGAATAAAGCTGCTCGCCGGTCACAGGTTCAATCTGTAGACGCAACTAGTAGCTTACGCGCTCGTCAAGTTCCTACGGTACGCGGAAACCGATCCGGAGACCGGTCAAAGAAGTGACCGATTTACCCTCTCGGGTAGCCTGAAAGAAAAGGGAGAACTGGAATCCAGCCCGTCACCAATAAGAGCCAGTTTCTTTCCCTCTCCCTTTCTTTACATCTTTCCTCTCCTCTCTCTCCCTCTTTTTTGCTTCCCTCTTCCTACTCGGTAACGCTTGACAAACCCTCCATATTCGTTATACTGATCCATAATTGGTTCAACAAGAAAATTGGAGGTTTTACGAATGCCGACCGTTACTACTTCGGCGAAATGTCAGATCGTCATACCCAAAAAGGAAAGAGAAAAAATTGGCATTAAACCGGGGTTGCGGGTAGTGGTAGAGGCGATCGACGACCATATCGAGATACGTCCTCTTCCGGAGGATCCGGTGGAATATTTCTGCGGATTTTTCAAGGGGGGGGCATCCCTTACCAAAGCCCTGCTAAGGGATCGCAAGGAGGAACGGGAGCGTGAAAACAAGAAAAGTATTTGATTCTTTTGCGCTGTTGCTTTACCTCAACATGGAGGGTGGCTACCGGGAGGTCAAGGATCTCCTTTCTTCGGAAGAAACCGTGGTCTTCATCAACGAAATAAATCTGGGGGAGGTTTTTTATATACTCGCCCGGGCACGGGGCCTGGACCAGGCCGAATACTTTTTGAACACCATTTATCCCAGTCTTCCCCTTCAAAAAGTGGGCAATACCTTCCAGGATGTCATGGAGGCGGCCAGGATCAAAGCCCGATACGCCGTTTCCTATGCCGATTGCTTCGCCGCGGCCACGGCTGTCAGGGAAAAAGCCCCCGTGGTCACCGGGGACCCTGAGTTTAAAAAACTGGAGGGGATAGTCGGAGTTGATTGGTTGGGCAATCAGGAGATCGGGGGGTAGCGCCGAGGTTGACTCCTTTAGGCCCAAGGGGAAAGCCTATACCGGCAGTTCAAAATTCAAAGAGAAACTAAATTTTCCTAAAATCAGCATCTTCCGATTTTAGGAAAGATCTCGCAGCCTGCGGTGCAGGAATAACATTTCGACGCGGCAGGCACGTTTAATGGCCAGATGGGCGATGAGCACATAGCGTAAGACAAAACAACATTTGTTACCGACCCGATACTAAGTGCCGATGGACAACTGCCGGAGGCCGAGTGGTTTTTCATTGCCGGTATCTCCCGGCAATGAAAAAAATTATTCTCTCTGTATTCTCCGTGCCTCTGTGTTAAATAAATCCTTTTGTTCCAATAGGTTCTTCCTCATCAAGTGCTGCAGAAGAATTAGGTAAAGGTCCTTCACCATTTCCTTTATCGCGTTTCCTTGCCCTCCATTTTTCTTAAAAGAAGCAAAATCGCCCCAAAAATAATCAACCCCGGTATATAGAACAAAAACCCGCCCGACTTATGTAAAAACCCGCCGGTCAGGAAGCGTTCGTCCACGTGGATGGCCAGGAGGGTGAGGATGACGATGCGCAGGCCGTTCTTGAAGACGGTGATGGGCAGGATGGTGAGCATGAGAATACACTTGCTCCAGGGACGCCGCAGGAAGAGGTGGGCGGCCAGGACGCCGGTGATGATCATAGCCATGGTGGAGCGGATGCCGCTGCACTGCTTGGCCACCTCGATGGTCACCTGGCCCATCTGGAAAACGAAGCCCTCCTGGAAGTAGGAGGTGCCCAAAAGGTTGAAGATCTGGGCCGTGGACCAGACGGAGCCCACCTGGAGCAGATAGATAAAAGTGCCCATCAGGTCCGTGGGGAAAGGGACTAAGAAAAACAGAAAGAATAGCGGGAAAAGGGCGGTGCGGAAGGCCCGGGTCCCGAAAAAGAGCAGGAAGGCCCCCAGCCAGGCCACCAGCAGGGAGGCGATCCGCCAGGCAATCCCATCGATGAAATCCAGACTTGTCCCTTGTACCAAGGCGGCCCCATAGCCTATAATGCCGATCGCGACGACCGGCAACCCCAGGGGGAAGCCATAAGTTACCGTGAGACCAGATTTCATCCCGGCGGATGGCGAGCAGGTAGGCGCTTACCAGGGGGATCAGGTAGATATGGGAATAATACTCATAGTACATCCCGCCGGCCTTCGAGAACAGCAGGTCCTTCAATGGAAAAAAGAGCAGCAGACTAATGACGACAGTGACCGAAATAAATAAAAAGCTCCTGAGTTTCATTTGCTGTTCCATTTTTATCCTTTTGTTATTATTCGGCCTCTTCCCCTTTAACCTGAACCCTTTTAATCAAGTTTTTTGGTTGAAAGGGGAACCGGGCGTCCGCTTCAGCGGGCCGGGCCACCTCTATACCGGCGGAGATCTGGCGGGGGCCTTTTCGGGACGGAGTATCAGTTTGGAGATGGAGTTGTGTCCGGCCGCCGAGCCGAACAACCGGCTGGCCCAGATCCTTTCCTTTTGGGACGGCCGTCGGCAGGAGGTCTTTCTGATCGGCCAGTGGAAGGATTCGCCGGCTATCCGGGTCCGGACCGCCCATGCGGACGTCCCCCGGGGATATCGGGAAAGGGGCCAAGCCCAAGTCCTGGTCAAAAACCGGAAGGTTTTTGTAACCCTGACCTCTTCGCCGGAGGGGACGACCCTGTATGTGGATGGGGCTAAGGAAAACACATTCCCCGGTTTCCCGCTCCTGGAAGACGGGCCGACCGGCCCGAGCGTTCTGGTCCTCGGCAACTCGGCCATCGGGAAAAGCTTTTGGGAAGGGGACCTGCAGGGGCTGGCCTTGTATAACCGGGCACTTTCGGACCGAGAGGTCCGGGAAAATCATACCTGCTGGGTCCGCAGGGACTACTCCTGCCTGAAAAGCGGCTCGGGGCTGATCGGGCTCTACCCCTTCACCGAGGGAAAAGGGGACAGGGTCCGCAACCTGGCAGGCGGCGCGCACCCTCTCCTGAAACCTGCTATTTTTCATCCCTTGCAGAAGATCATCCTGGAATGGCCGACGAAAGAGCAGTTGAAACGCCTGAGTTTCTACCAGGACGTAGCCGTCAATATCCTGGGCTTTATTCCCCTGGGTTTTTTCTTCGTCCTCTGGCTGCGGCGCTTCACCCGCCAGTCTTTCCTCCGTGCCGGGATCGCCACCCTGGTCCTGGGCACCGGCATCAGCCTGGCCATTGAACTGACCCAAGTCTATCTGCCGAGCCGAAACTCCCAGGCCAGCGACCTGGCATGCAACATTCTGGGGACGCTAATCGGGATTGGGCTGGCGAGGGGTGCCAAGATCAAAGATGGAAGATAGAAGATGGAAACGAAAGACTACCGGCCTGGACTGGAATGACAGAAAGCAAAAAATTTCTCCCGTTTAAAATTTGCATTTCGCGTTTTTCTTCTAAGCGCCCCTCCTTCCAATATTTCATTATCCCATCATTCCCCACTATTCCTGGGATCGGATTCCCTCTTCCTGGTAGTTGCTTCTCCCTACCATCTTGCATCTTCCCTGTCTGCTTTTTTCAGGCCCTTCTGCCGCTTACCCGGTTAAGGGCAACACATCCAGGCCAAGAGCCCGGGCTGCTTTGGCCAGTCCCATGTCCGCGGTGGCCACGACCAATCCGGCGTTTGAGGCAATGGCCAAATGCAGCGCATCCAAACTCCGCAGGCTGGTGTTAAAAAGGCCCAGCCAATCACGAGCCAGACGATAATGGCCGGCCTCCACCGGAAGCCGGGTAAAAAACCCGCTCTCCAGGTGGGCGAGAAAACGGGCGCCCACCTTACGGGCATCCGCCGGGTCGAGTCCTTCCTCCCGCACTTTGCGCGACAGGGAAGAAAATAGCTCCAATTCGATCAGACTGCTGACGGCCGGGCGTTCTTGTTTGATCAGAAATTTTTCCACCGCATCGCTGAGCGGTTCCGGTGTGTAGTAGGCGGCCAACAAGCTGGTATCAATATAACAGCCTTTAGTAGCGTTCTTTTTCACGGGACTGGATCACCGTTTGGCTCAGGGGTTCCCCCTTGATCCTAACCCCCGTCCGGAAAGCCTTCAGGCTGGGTAAGCGCTTGGGGATTTCCTTTAAGGAAACCAGCTTCGCCACCCTTACTCCCCTTCGGGAGATGACCACCTCATCCCCCTCTTCTACCCTTTTGAGCAGGGAACTCCATTCCCCTCGGGCCTTTTTGGCGTTGATCTCTATCATTCGGAGCACCTCTAACCAGGCAATGAATCAAAGTGTACACTATCACCTATGAAGTGTCAACCTTTTGGAGCGGCCAGTGGCGAATAGTCGCTTCCATCTCCCATCTTCCCTCCCCCTTCTCCCCTTGTCTGCCTTTTCTGCGGCAATACAACGCCTTCAAGGCTTATCCACCACGGAGGGAAGGAGGCCACTATGAATAACATTTCGGCTGGGATTCCACGGTTAAGGTTCTGGTTGCTGAGCGCGAAGCGCAGGGCGCAGAGCGAAAAGACCTGAAAAACGTTTCTCTTGCCCATTTTCTTGGGTCAGTTTAAAACTTTTTAGGTAATCCGGCTTGCTTGAGAACCGCGTTGGCTGTATGGCGAGATTTAATAGTACCGTCAACGACAAATTTTATCCCGGTAATCGGACTGAACCACATTTCGTGGTCCCCTTTACTTTGTCGATCGAAGTGGCACCCAGCTTCCCGAAGTATCTGCTTCAACGCTGGGGCATAATCAGCCATCAACGACTCGTCATTTGCGCAGTTTCAAAGCGGCGGGTTAAAATTTCGAAGGGAATCTCTTTCTCCCCGGCTGTTCCATTGGCTTCCAGCAGCTCAGGGATCAGGACTTTCAGCTTTTCAACCAAGCCTTCCAGTGTATCCCCTTCAGTTGCCAATCCAGGCACATCGTCGCTGCTGGCTACCCAAACCCTCGCTTCATCGTCCCATTCGGCTCTAATAAAGAGCGGCTTGCCTTTCATCTCCATAATTCTCCTCTTCCTTACGAATCCTCCAAGCCATTACTCCGGTCCCGCTTTAAGTGCGGGATAAACTCCGGCCAGGGTTCAGGACTCCCCTAAGCTCGTTTTTAATCATTATATCAGATAACCCAAAAGAAAAGGACGATTTCCCTGAAACTCGCCATCCTGCGGGGCTGATTCACTTGGCGATTTGTAACGGCAGCGCGCCAGCGGCAGAATTGTTTTTTATTGCCGGCCCCTCACCGGCAATGAAAAAATATTTATTCTCTGCGTTCTCTGCGCGCTCTGTGAGAGATCGTCTTTGTCCTTCACTTTCCTTTTCGGAACCATCAACTCCCCCCGGCGGATGGTCCAGAAATCGTCGGAAAGGTTGCGGTTACTGAGATATTTATAGGGCATGGTGAAATAGCCCTTCATCCCCCAATCGGTCCCCCAGGAATTGCGGACAATAAAGCGCTCCTTGGAATCATCGTAGCCCACGCCGAGAACAGCGTGCCCGCCGAGGCACTGCTCTTTCGCTTTAGGCATGGGCACGATACCCGTCCGGGCCACCTCCTGGGATTCAAAGCTCTCGTAGACGGCAAAACCGAAGACAAAAGGGAACCCTTCGGCCAGACAGGTCCGCATCTGGTCCAGGGTCAGAATACGGCGATAGGAGGTGATTTGATGCTCCAGGGCCTCCTGGTAGCAGGCCGCTGCCGGTTTGGTTTTGAACTTGGAGACAATATAGGGCCAGCTTTTCTCGGAGCAGGCCCCTTGTTTGGCCAGGGTCTTGATTCCATCCCGGATCATGGCCCCCGAATCGGAGTTTACGGAGTGTTCCAGGACCCGTTCGTTATAATAAATAAAGAGCCGGCTGAAATCCTGATAACGGACCTTGTCTTTCCGTTCCAGGAACTCGAGGGCCCCCGCCAGGGCATTGGCCGTGCAGCTTCCGAGCTGCCCCTGGTCCTCCACCTTGGAGCAGAGCGGCCGCAAATCCACCTTGGCCGGCAGCCTGGCCGGCACCTTGAGCACCGCGCTCAACAGATAATCCCGCTGATCCGGAATATCCGGCACCCAGCCGTAGCCCCTTTTCCCGACAAAACCGCCCTTCGAAGTACTAATCTTCTTCTCTGCCATAAAGACTCCTTTCTTTAAAAACTTTTTTTCGCCACCGACACTACAGATCCCGCTTGCAGCGGGACGACCTGCCGCCATCCTAACCGTCAGGCCCTTCGGGCACTAAAACCTCGGCAACACCGAGATCTATCTATTGAATCTCTGGTGTAAGATCGGAATCTTTGAAATACTTCTTAAGTATTTTTTGCATCGCTAAGTAATGCCTAAATATATTTAGGTATAATCTTACAAGGGAAGGCTCAAGATCCTCACCAAACCAGAAGCCCACCCAGAGGAGCCTCTTTTGTCACAGGTCAAGACCTGGCACTTTAATATGCTTTTTATCACCCGGCGGCGGGGTCCAGCACTAATAAATTTTCGGAGAGGGCGGCTTTCAGTAGCATTTGGTCGGAGGCCATGAAGACTAGATTCACTTTTAAAGACCGGGCGAGCCATAGGGCCGAAGCAAGGTGCACGGCATCAGCCCCTTTCAGAGGGTAATTATGGACGAGTGTTTTTATAATCGGAAGCAGTCCGTCATTTAGTTCAACGATGATCAACCTGTCCCAATCCGAAAGGAACCAATCGATCACTTTTTCCAACGGGCCTTCACCCAGCTCTCCGGCCCGCTACTTCCGCATAAACGCTGAGAGTACTTCCGGGTAAGCCAACTTTGAGACGGCCAACAGGTTTTCACTGCACAGTGTCTTCTGGACCCGCTCACTGCCCTTCTCTCTAAGATACCTTTTAACCAGGGCGCTGCTGTCAATGAAGATCATCGCCGGTCTTCAATGATCCACTCGGAAGCCGGTTTTCCGGGAATTTCTATTCCCGAAATTTCTTTCAGCCGACCGGCGGACTTTGGCAGTCTGATCAGCCCTTCACGCGCTAACACGGCTAATCGTTCCTCAACCGGGGCTTCCGGCTCCACCTGATCCAGGCTATGCATTACGGCAACGGGGGTTCCTCTATCGGTGATAATT
>CAWJJC010000002.1:0-170431 GCA_963843145.1 uncultured delta proteobacterium | reverse complement strand
ATCAATTGTTAATTATTAATTATTGATGAATGCCCGGGTGGCGCCAAGTCCAATTTTCTGTATCAAACCCCCATGCCCGGGGGCGGGCACCCCGAAGCATGAAAATTTATGTTTATTCAATTTGTTAGGTCGTCATTCCGGCGAACGCCGGAATCCAGGGCAGTGAAGGTCCTGGGTTACCTGGATCCCGGATCGAGTCCGGGATGACGGCAAAAACAAAACGCCTAAAAAGCGGTGATCAATTCTATTTTCGTATTAAGGGAGTATTAGGAAATTCATGGAAAAACCCACTAAAAAGAGAATATTAAGCGGCATGCGCCCGACCGGGAACCTGCATTTGGGCAATCTGCACGGCGCCCTGGCCAACTGGAAAGAACTCCAGTATGAATATCAGTGTTTCTTTTTCATTGCCGACTGGCACGCCCTGACCACCGAATATAAGGACCCCAAGGGGATCCAGGCCCATATCCTGGAGATGGTCATCGATTGGATCAGCGTCGGGCTCGATCCCGAAATCTGCACTTTTTTTCTCCAATCGGCCGTTAAGGAACACGCGGAGCTCCACCTGATCCTGTCCATGATCACCCCCCTGGCCTGGCTGGAACGGAATCCCACCTACAAGGAACAGCAGCAGGAACTGGAAAGTAAGGACATCGCCACCTACGGCTTTCTGGGCTACCCGGTGCTGCAAGCCGCGGATATCCTCATGTACCAGGCCCATGCCGTGCCGGTGGGCATCGACCAGGCGCCGCACGTGGAATTGACCCGGGAAATCGCCCGACGCTTTAATTTCCTCTACGGCGAGTTCTTCCCGGTACCGGAGTTGTTGCTCACCGAGGTACCCAAACTGCTGGGTATCGATGGCCGGAAAATGAGCAAAAGCTACAATAATTCCGTTTTCCTGTCCGACTCTTTGGAGGAGGTCCGCCGCAAACTCTCCCAGATGGTCACCGACCCCCAGCGGGCTCGGCGAAATGATCCGGGTGATCCCGAGGTCTGCGTCCTGTTTCCTTTCCATAAGATTTATTCCCCTCCGGAAACCATTGCCGAAATCAACCGGGAATGCCGAAAAGCGGGCATCGGTTGTGTGGACTGTAAAAAACGGCTGATCAAAAGGGTGATCGAGGCCTTGGAACCGGTCCGGACCAAGCGGGAGTACCTGAGCCGAAACCTCGACGAGGTGCGCCAGATTTTGGAGGACGGTAATCGCAAGTCCAGGGCCTTTGCCGAGCGGACCCTGGCCGGCGTGCGGGAATTGATTGGCTTTTAGAAATGCCGCGGAGCGCGAAGCGCTGAGCGTGAGCTTATTCTAATAACCCCCTTTTTTTTTGGGATCGTGAAATGAATTGTTTTTTACGCTTCGCGCTCTGCACTCTGCGCTCTGCGCCCCGCGACTGTCATGGACTACACCGTTAAACTGGATATTTTCGAGGGTCCTATGGACCTGCTCCTGCACCTGATTAAAAAAAACGAGATGGATATCTACGATATCCGCATCGCCGTGATTACCGAACAATACCTGGAATATCTGGATTTGATGAAAGACCTGGATATCAACCTGGCCGGAAACTTCCTGGTCATGGCCGCCACGTTGGTGCATATCAAGTCCAAGATGCTGCTTCCCCGCCCTGCGGAAGAAAGCGAGGAGGATGACCCCTTAGAAGAGATCACCCGACCGTTGATTGAATACCTGCAGCTCAAAGAGGCCGCCTTGCAACTGGGCCAGCGCCCCCTGCTTTATCGGGATGTCTTTGTCCGTGATTTTTTGGCGCCGGAAATGGAAGGCAAGGAAGAGGGCCTGATCCGGGTCGGCCTGTTTGAATTGATCGACGCCATCCGGAAGATCCTGCAGACGGTCGAGCAGGAATCGTTCTTCCAGGCCCCCAGCCCGCTGGTCCCCCTGGAAATGAAGATGGAGGAGATTTTAACCCGGTTGGATGCCTCGGGGCAGATCTTGTTGGAAGGGCTTCTGCCTTCCCCCTTCACCCGGGCCGAAATCATCGTCGTCTTCCTGGCCTTACTGGAGTTGGTCCGCCAGCATAAAATTCTCATTTACCAGCAGGTGCACGGGGAGAAAGTCCACATTTTCAAGGCCGAGCCTCCGGCGCAACTCTCCTAATAAACTATGGATGAATTAAAACCCTTATTGGAATGCCTGATATTTGTCTCCCCTACCCCGCTGACGCCCAAAAGGGTTCAGGAGGTTTTAGGGGAAGGCTTCACCGCCAAGGCCGTGGAAGAGGCCCTGCAGGCCTTGAAAGCCGATTACGACTCCCCGGACCGGGGCCTCTATTTACAGGAAGTGGCGGAGGGGCTTCAGTTCCGGACCAAACCCCGCTACAGCGAGTGGATCAAGCTGATGAAAAAAGCCGCCCCCACCCGCCTGAGCAAGGCGTCCCTGGAGACCCTGGCCATCATTGCCTACAAGCAGCCGGTAGTGAAGGGCGACATCGCCCTGCTGAGAGGGGTGGAAGTGGACGGCATCCTGCGCACCCTGCTGGAGAAAAACCTCATACGGATCCTGGGGCGCAAGGAAATTCCCGGACGACCCATCCTTTACGGCACCACCAAGCGCTTCCTGGAGCTGTTCGAGCTTAAAGACTTGTCGGCCCTGCCCTCTTTGGAAGAAATCAAAAGCTTAAGCGAAGACCCCGATGAAACCGAAGCCGAAACCGAAGTCGAATGAGCAGCGACTGCAGCGGGTCCTGGCTCAGGCCGGACTGGCCTCGCGTCGCAAAGCCGAGGACCTGATCCAGGCCGGGCGGGTCTCCGTTGACGGAAAGGTCGTCACCCAGCTCGGAGTCAAGGTCGATCCCGACCTCCAGATGATCGAGGTGGACGGCCAACCCCTGGCTTTTCGGGAATCCAGGGTCTATTATCTGCTGCATAAACCCCGGCTGGTATTGTCCACGCTGTACGACCCCCAGGGACGCCCTACCTTGAAAGACTTTCTTAAAGGGGCCCGGATCAAGGAGCGGGTCTTCCCGGTCGGTCGGCTCGATTGGGACGCCGACGGCCTGATATTGCTGACCAATGACGGACGGCTGGCCCAGATTCTTCAACACCCCCGTTTTCAGGTCCCCAAGACCTACCGGGTTAAGGTTAGTGGACTCCCCACCAAGGAAGCCTTGGAACGCTTGGGGGAAGGGGTTCAACTCCCGGAAGGGGGAAGACACCGCGCTGACGTTGAACTGATCAAGACCGGCGAGGACCGAGCCTGGCTGTTGGTGACTATCCGGGAAGGAGAAAAGCATCAGGTCAAGAAGATGTTTGAGGCCGTCGGGCACCTGGTACTGACCTTGAAGCGGGTGTCTCTGGGGCCCCTGAAGCTGGGCCGGCTTCCGGTGGGGAAAATCCGGGCCTTGACCCAGGAAGAAATTCAGGAATTGCGGCAGATGGCGGACTCGCCAAAAGTCCGTTCCCGAGCCGGGGGCAAATCCAGTCCTCCCTGATGGGATCACCCGCCGAGCGAAAAACCACTTTTGGCCTTTTTGCGAGGTGATTCAAGACCAACCGGGGATCCTCTTTTTACTTGAATTTTTCTACGGTTTTAGTTAAATTGACTTTTCTTTCAGTTTTTCCGCTAAGCGCTAAGCGCTCAGCGTTATTTCCGGGCGGTTAACTCAGCGGTTAGAGTGCCATCCTCACACGGTGGAAGTCGAGAGTTCAAATCTCTCACCGCCCACCAAAAAAATAAAAAGGGCCCCTCTCGCTATATGGGGAGGGGCCCCTTTTATTTTTTGAAAGACGCGGTCCGGCTTTATCCTTAACCAAGTCAGGCCCATTCAACCAGACAGTCGAAAAACCCGGAGCAGAGATCCATCTCCCAGAAAGTGACCCGACCAACACCCACCAGCAACCATCGGATCTTCAGGAGCTGAAGGCGAAAATCAGCGCGTTCAGGAGTTTCAGCTTAGGAACCGGCAAGCTTAACGAACGGTAAGGAAAACCCTCAGCCGGCGGTGAATACTATTTCCTCCCAGGCCTATTTTATCCTTGCCCGACCTTATTATAATGTGGTAATAGCAACGGGCGATTTGGATATCGATTTTATTGAGTATTGGCATTCTCCGACAAAACACATGCCTCTTACCGCCACCAAGTTTTAATTTGGAGATACCTTATTCGAGATTCGTTTTATTTTCGATAAGGCCGCCACTCCGCCCGCAGGGTTACTAAGCCATAGCCGGGTACCTCAATCGGGCCTTCCATGCGCCTCCCGGGTTTTTCGCTGGTATCGCTCAGCCAGAGTTTTTCCGGTCTCCCCGGGCCCAGACCAGGGTCGTCCTGACTGTCCGGCCGGCGGACCCGAAAAGCCGGACCATCAAAGCCCGGCCGTCGTCGCTGGGTTTCAAGGACGTGATCAGAACTTCCTTGGAGGAAGCCTGGACTAAGGGCCCGCGACTCCGGAGGGGTATCGCTCCGGGACAGAGTGACCAGGAGGGGCTGACTGAAGCCGATGGCCAGGCGGGAGGCCTCGGCCGGATTGGAAGGTCCATGGGGGCGGAGGAGGAAACGAAAGGTCACCGGTCCTTCCTGATAGGCGCGGTAATTCGTGCCCCAGTGATTATTCATCACCCAGGCGTAAAATTTTTGGGTAGGCTCGATTTTCTTTCGCCAGACCTGGGGATTGGTCTGGGAGTTGAGCAAGGTCGCGGTCAGACCGCCCACCTGGATCAGCGGGGCGTCCCGGGTAACCCAGGTGATCCCGTATTGACTGTTGGAAATGTCCACCCACCGGCCCACGGTGAGCCAGTTCTTGCAGGAGCCGGGCAACTGATCGATTTCCGGCCTCATGACCGCCAGAGGCAAATCGATCCGCATCTGCCCCGGGGAACGTTAAAGGGGAAGGCGAAATTGACGCTCTCCTTCCCCTGGGGTTCCAGATAATTCTTGGCCTCCAGACGCTTTTTGTCCACCGTATTGATCAACTCCAGATCATCCGATCCGGCGCTCAAGCGTATCTCCCGGAGCAACCTGTTACATCCCGGGGCCTCGGACTCGATCAGCAGGGAAGCCAGGAGCGGTCCGGGTTCCTTGACGGTTATCTTGACCGACCCGTTACGCTTCAAGTCGGCAAGATTGTTTCCTCTAAGGTAGAGGTAGTCGTTCAGGGCCTGACCGGAAGCGGTATCGACCAGGTTGCCTTCGATCGAAGGGGTCCTCAAATCCACGATCCCCCCGGTTCGTTCATCGACTCGAAGGCGTAAAATGCCATTGTCCAGGACCGTCCCCTCCGCCGTGACCTTTCCCTCCCGAAAGGGGGCCCCCGCCGAAAGCCGAAACCGTTTTCCCCCGAAGGCCGGCACCTCGCGGGCGAGAAAGGCCAGATCACCGTTGGTCAGCCGTTGGGAAGGAACCGGCCGTCCTTGGAGATCGGAGACCCGGTCCCCGCCGGCGGAAATTTCCCGGGGCAGGAAAACCAGTTCCGTGCGCGGCCAGGAGGTGGTGTTGAAGACATCGACTTCCGGCCCGACCATTTTGGAATTCTCCGCGAACTGCGGCCTCTTCGAGTCGTTGGGCCGAATTTCGCCTCCCCTCTTTTCCAGGGCTCGCGCCAACAAGTCCCTGGATTGTCGGTCGGCCTGACGCGCGTAGGATTGTTTGATCCTCCACTGCTCCCGGGTCATGGGGGCCTCCGGAGCGGTCACGCTGTCCATGGCGCCCCAGGAGTGTTCGGAGTAAAGCAAGACCTGGCGCCAGGCCTCTTCGAAGTCAACGACCGGATATCCTCGAGGATGGAAAAGGGCCCACAAGGCCTCGGCCTGAGTGAGGCGGTCGGAACTATTGCGGTTAAGAGCCGTTTCCAGGGCGGAAGAGCCGGCGCCGTCTTCCCAATAAGGGGTCCAGTCCCCAGCTAGTCGAGGGATTTGGTTGCCGTAGCGCCGCTCAAAGTTCTTAAAGGCCTCCCGGGTTGAGGCGATAACGAATCGGGGCCAGGTGTTTCTGGCATTCCAGTCTTTCACAAAATCGCAGATGGAGGCGTCGGGGGGAGCGTTATCGCCCAGCCCGCTCCAGCGCAGGTAAGCCAGTTCATAAGGATAGTCCGTTTTTTCCAGGTGAGCCAGATACCTCTCGACAAATTTCGGGCTCATTTTTTCTTCCAGGTGGGATAGGGCATAGCCCTCATAGGGGATCCAGACCAGGACCTTCTCCTTCCCCGAGGGGGAAACCCAATAGAAGGGCCGGTCTTCCCACTGCTCCAACATATTCCCGATACGGTCGAAATAATTGGGGGCCGTGGAAAAATACTTGATGCCGGCCTGAGCCATGGCGGTTACCGTTCCCCAGGTCTGACCGGGGACATCGCTGGTCATGGCCGAATCAATCCGAACGCCGCAGCGGGCGGCCAATTGGGTGGAAAAACGAAACAGCCGCAGTAGTTCCTCCGGTCGGCAGAGCCCGGTCAATTCGTTCAGGTACATCCCGTTGAGGGCCACCTGCCCTTTCCTGACCCCTTCCTCAAAAACAGCCTTTTGGGAGGAATTCATCCTGCGGAGATACAAATCCGCGGCCCAGAGGACCTCCACATTCCAGATAAACCGGGCACCGGGAGGATAATGAGCCGTTTTTCGAGCGGTTTCAATCCCCAGGCGGAGGTTGTTCACCTGACGGGCTTCGATTTCGGTCTGAAGGGCGGTGTAACCGATATCGGTATGCGAGTGGGGCAGAAGGTAAATCGTCAGCGGGCGAACCGGTTTCAGGATTACCCCGGCCGAGTCTAACGGCCGTCCGGCAGCTTCGATACCCACCCGCAGCTTCGTTTCCCGTTTGACGGCCGCGACCGGCACTTCCACCGTTTCAGACACCTTCCGGAGAAGCGCTGGGTGGGGTTCGTTTCCCTCCGCCCGGATGAGAGTCTCCAGGGGATTCCCGAAGTGCCGGACATGAAAACGGATCCGTTGCCAGGACCGGCCGTTCCGTTCCTGTAGGACGGGCAGGGGCTGGACCGCCTCAATCCAGGTGCGGTTGGCCACCGGGATGGATTGAATTTGCCGGGGAGCTTCCAGGCCGATCCAGTCATAGAGCAGCCAGCTTCCGGAGACGGTAGTGATCCGGATAACATTGTCGCCGGCTTGAAGCCGGTCGGCCTTAAAGGGGATTTCAAATAGGTAGGGATAGCCCTGCTCGGGCCGGCCGTTGATGGACAGGTCTCCGGCGCCGGGAGGCAGGATCTCTTCATAGCCCCGGCCATTAATTTCTACCCGGAGCCTCGGGGGGTTGACCCTCGCCCGGTCCAGCAACCTGAATTTGAGTTTGCACGAACCCGCGGACACCGGATTCTTGACGCCAAACCAGATGGAAAAGGTATGGGACCGCCTCCCCCCGAAATCATCTCCGGGACCGGGCTGGACATAGGGCCAGTCAATCCTGCTGTCGGACTGGCCGACGACAAATAACCCGTCTTCCTGATAACGCCTGTAATCATTGGCGGCCAGCGCGAATTCCCGGTCGTCCTGATCCGGCTTTCCGATTTGCCAGAGCAGGACGGTCTTCTCTTCCACCCCTACCGACAGCAGAATCAGCAGGACTGCCGCCAACAGAAGGCCTACTATCGTTGCAGTGGGCAGAGAACGGGAAGATTTTTCTTTCGCCTCTCCGGAGAGGACTTCCAGATCCGATGAAATCATTATTGAGGGTTATCTCGGCTGGTGGCTATAGGTCCGCCTGGGTTTCAATTAGAGCCTTTTTAAGATTCTGGCTTGTTTGAACTATTGGATTGAATTCGAAGTCCGGATTTCGAATTTAAAGTTCCCTTTGTTTAAATGGGGGCGCTGAATCCTCGGATTAATCTTGGGAAAAATCTTACCTTCTTGCTTGCTCAAAGGCAAGGCAAGAAAATCTTTGCGGAACGGGCAAACCCTCTTCCGTTGTTGACATAAAAAATGGTTTAAGTAGGATATGATAAATTTGGAAGACGAGACCGGGTCTAACAACATAAATTACCAAAGAGTAGCGATGATCGAGAAAGCGAAGCGGAATGACTAAGAAAAACCTGGCAATGCTGATGGAGTGGCTCCGGCCGGCCGGCATCGGGCTGGCCATTTTTTTCGCTTACTATTGGGGGCGGGACGCGATAGCCCGATTTCACATTATCGGGCCCTTCATCGTCATGTTCATGTCCGGCACGGTGGCCTTTGAATCGCTGTTCTTAGGGGAAGCCGCCTCCGAAAAGATTGGCTACAAACCCAATCGGGCCTATCAAATTCAATCGGGTCTGGCCAATGCGGCCACAGCCATCACGGCTTTGCTCGTTTATCTGCTGGATTGGGGACGCTATGCGGAAGCTACCATCGTCACCGCCATGTTGCTGTTCTTCACTTTTTCGGCGGCCAATCATGCCGCCACAGCCATCAGGGAAAAGAACCTGAAACCGGTCAACTTACTGCGTCCGGTCATGGCGTTGTTTTTGATCGGTTTTCTGCTTCCCCACCTGATCAAAGCGCTGAACCAATAATGATGGAGGTAAGCATCCAATGAATGGCCGGCGATTGATCTTCTTCACCGTACTCCTCGTCTTGTCGTTTCCTTGGCCTCTGCATTCTTTGCCTTTTGGTGCCTCCAGTTCCCCCTAGTTAAGTGCCCTTTTCAAGCTCACACAGCGGAAGTCAAGAGTTCAAATCTCTCATCGCCAACCAAGTAATCAAGGGGTTAGCCTAAAACGCTAACCCCTTTTTCGCATTTCAGAATAGCCGTTCGACCTTCGTTTATTTTAGATAAGACCGCCACTCCGCCCTTAGGGTTACTAAGCCATAGCCGGGTACCTCAATCGGGCCTTCCATGCGCCTCCCGGGTTTTTCGCTGCTATCGCTCAGCCAGAGTTTTTCCGGTCTCCCCCGGGCCCAGACCAGGGTCGTCCTGACTGTCCGACCGGCGGCCCCGAAAAGCCGGACCATCAATGCCCGGCCGTCGTCGCTCGGTTTCAAGGACGTGATCAGCACTTCCTTGGAGGACGCCTGGAGTAAGGGCGCGCGCTCCGGAGGGGTATCGCTCCGGGACAGAGTGACCAGGAGGGGCTGACTGAAGCCGATGGCCAGGCGGGAGGACTCGGCCGGATTGGAAGGCCCGTGGGGGCGGAGGAGGAAACGAAAGGTCACCGGTCCTTCCTGATAGGCGCGGTAATTCGTACCCCAGTGATTATTCATCACCCAGGCGTAAAATTTCTGGGTAGGCTCGATCTTCTTCCGCCAGACTCGGGGATTGGTCTGGGAGTTGAGTAAGGTCGCGGTCAGACCGCCCACCTGGATCAGCGGGGCGTCTCGGGTAACCCAGGTGATCCCGTATTGACTGTTGGAAATATCCACCCATCGGCCCACGGTGAGCCAGTTCTTGCAGGATCCGGCCAACTGATCGATTTCCGGTCTCATGACCGCCAGAGGCAAATCGATCCGCATCTGCCCCTGGGGAACGTTAAAGGGGAAGGCGAAATTGACGCTCTCCTTCCCCCGGGGTTCCAGATAATTCTTGGCCTCCAGACGCTTTTTGTCTACCGTGTTGATCAACTCCAGATTATCCGAGCCGGCGCTCAAGCGTATTTCCCGGAGCAACCTGTTACATCCCGGGGCCTCGGACTCGATCAGCAGGGAAGCCAGGAGCGGTCCGGGTTCCTTGACGGTTATTTTGACCGACCCGTTACGCTTCAAGTCGGCAAGATTGTTTCCTCTAAGGTAGAGGTAGTCGTTCAGGGCCTGACCGGAAGCGGTATCAACCAGGTTGCCTAAGATCGAAGGGGTCCTCAAATCCACGATCCCCCCGGTTCGTTCATCGACTCGAAGGCGTAAAATGCCATTGTCCAGGACCGTCCCCTCCGCTGTGACCTTTCCCTCCCGAAAGGGGGCCCCCGCCGAAAGCCGAAACCGTTTTCCCCCGAAAGCTGGCACCTCGCGGGCGAGAAAGGCCAGATCACCGTTGGTCAGCCGTTGGGAAGGAACCGGCCGTCCTTGGAGATCGGAAACCCGGTCCCCGCCGGCGGAAATTTCCCGGGGCAGGAAAACCAGTTCCGTACGCGGCCAGGAGGTGGTGTTGAAGACATCGACTTCCGGCCCGACCATTTTGGAATTCTCCGCGAACTGCGGCCTCTTCGAGTCGTTGGGCCGAATTTCGCCTCCCCTCTTTTCCAGGGCTCGCGCCAACAAGTCCCTGGATTGTCGGTCGGCCTGACGCGCGTAGGATTGTTTGATCCTCCACTGCTCCCGGGTCATGGGGGCCTCCGGAGCGGTCACGCTGTCCATGGCGCCCCAGGAGTGTTCGGAGTAAAGTAAGACCTGGCGCCAGGCCTCTTCGAAGTCAACGACCGGATATCCTCGAGGATGGGAAAGAGCCCACAAGGCCTCGGCCTGAGTGAGGCGGTCGGAACTATTGCGGTTAAGCGCCGTTTCCAGGGCGGAAGAGCCGGCGCCGTCTTCCCAATAAGGGGTCCAGTCCCCAGCTAGTCGAGGGATTTGGTTGCCGTAGCGCCGCTCAAAGTTCTTAAAGGCCTCCCGGGTTGAGGCGATAACGAATCGGGGCCAGGTGTTCCTGGCATTCCAGTCTTTCACAAAATCGCAGATGGAGGCGTCGGGGGGAGCGTTATCGCCCAGCCCGCTCCAGCGCAAGTGGGCCAGTTCATAAGGATAGCCCGTTTTTTCCAGATGAGCCAGATACCTCTCGACAAATTTCGGGCTCATTTTTTCTTCCAGGTGGGATAGGGCATAGCCCTCATAGGGGATCCAGACCAGGACCTTCTCCTTCCCCGAGGGGGAAACCCAATAGAAGGGGCGGTCTTCCCACTGCTCCAAAATATTCCCGATGCGGTCGAAATAGTTGGGGGCCGTGGAAAAATACTTGATGCCGGCCTGAGCCATGGCGGTTACCGTTCCCCAGGTTTGACCGGGGACATCGCTGGTCATGGCCGAATCAATCCGAACGCCGCAGCGGGCGGCCAATTGGGTGGAAAAGCGAAACAGCCGCAGCAGTTCCTCCGGTCGGCAGAGCCCGGTCAATTCGTTCAGGTACATCCCGTTGAGGGCCACCTGCCCTTTCCTGACCGCTTCCTCAAAAGCAGCCTTTTGGGAGAAATTCATCCGGCGGAGATACAAATCCGCGGCCCAGAGGACCTCCACATTCCAGATGAACCGGGCACCGGGAGGATAGGAGGCTGTTTTTCGCGCGGTTTCCATCCCCTGACGGAGGTTGTTCACCTGTCGAGCTTCGATCTCGGTCTGAAGGGCGGTATAGCCGATATCGGTATGGGAATGGGGCAGAAGGTAAATCGTCAGCGGGCGAACCGGTTTCAGGATCACCCCGGCCGTAGCTAACAGCCGTCCGGCGGCTTCGATACCCACCCGCAGACTCGTTTCCCGTTTGACGGCCGCGACCGGCACTTCTACCGTTTCGGACACCTTCCGGAACAATGCCGCTTGGGGTTCGTTTCCCTCCACCCGGATGAGGGTCTCCAGGGGATTACCGAAATGCCGGACCTGAAGACGGATCCGTTGCCAGGACCGGCCGTTCCGTTCCTGCAGGACGGGCAGGGGCTGGACCGCCTTAATCCAGGTGCGGTTGGCCACCGGGATGGATTGGAGTTGCGGGGACGCCTCCAACCCGATCCAGTCATAGAGCAACCAACTCCCGGAGACCGTGGTGATCCGAATGACATTGTCGCCGACTTGAAGCCGGCCGGCAGCAAAGGGGATTTCAAACAGGTAAAGATAACCCTGCTCGGGCCGGCCGTTGATGGACAGGTCTCCGGCGCCGGGAGGCAGGAGGATTTCATAACCCCAGCCATTAATTTCCACCCGGAGCCTCGGCGGGTTGACCCTCGCCCGGTCCAGCAACCTGAACTTGAGTTTACACGAACCCGCCGCCTCCGGATTCTTGACGCCAAACCAGATGGAAAACGTGTGGGGGTGCCTTCCCCCGAAATCGTCTCCGGGACCGGGCTGGACATAAGGCCAGTCGGTCCGGCTGTCGGACTGGCCGACGACAAATAGCCCGTCTTCCTGATAACGGCCGTAATCCTTGGCGGCCAGCGCGAATTCCCGGTTGTCTTGATCCGGCTTCCCGATTTGCCAGAGGAGAACGGTCTTCTTTTCCACCCCGACCGACAGCAGGATCAGCAGGACTGTCGCCAACAGAAGGCCTGCTATCGTTGCAGTGGGCAGAGAACGGGAAGATTTTTTTTTCGCCTCTTCGGAGAGGACTTCCAGATCCGATGAAATCATTTTTGAGGGTTATTTCGACTGGTGGCTATAGGTCCGCCTGGGTTTCAATTAGAGCCTTTTTAAGATTCCGGCTTGTTTGAACTATTGGATTGAATTCGAAGTCCGGATTTCGAATTTAAAGTTCCCTTTGTTTAAATGGTGGCGCTGAATCCTCGGATTAATCTCGGGAAAAATCTTACCTTCTTGCTTGCTCAAAGGCAAGGCAAGAAAATCTTTGCGGAACGGGCAAACCCTCTTCCGTTGTTGACATAAAAAATGGTTTAAGTAGGATAAGATAAATTTGGAAGACGAGACCGGGTCTAACAACATAAATTACTAAAGGGTAGCGATGATCGAGAAAGCGAAGCGGAATGACTAAGAAAAACCTGGCAATGCTGATGGAGTGGCTCCGGCCGGCCGGCATCGGGCTGGCCATTTTTTTCGCCTACTATTGGGGGCGGGACGCGATAGCCCGATTTCACATTATCGGGCCCTTCATCGTCATGTTCATGTCCGGCACAGTGGCCTTTGAATCCCTGTTCTTAGGGGAAGCCGCCTCCGAAAAGATTGGCTATAAACCCAATCGGGCCTATCAAATTCAATCGGGTCTGGCCAATGCGGCCACAGCCATCACGGCTTTGCTCGTTTATCTGCTGGATTGGGGACGCTATGCGGAGGCTACCATCGTCACCGCCATGTTGCTGTTCTTCACTTTTTCGGCGGCCAATCATGCCGCCACCGCCATCAGGGAAAGGAACCTGAAAACGGTCAACTTACTGCGTCCGGTCATGGCCTTGTTTTTGATCGGTTTTCTGCTTCCCCACCTGATCAAAGCGCTGAGTCAATAATGAATGGAGTTAGAACTAAAATGAAATGCCTTCGATTGATTTTGTTCACCCTGCTTCTCATCTTACCGGTTCCCTGGCCTCTGCCGGCGCAAACATCCCTCGACACGACGCTCACCCCATACCTCTCCCGGTACGACCTGCCGGCCCTGGCCGCGGCCGTGGTTAAGAACGGAGAAATCCTGGCCGCCGGGGCGGTGGGGACACGCCGGGCCGGGATGAATATTCCGGTGACCATAAACGACCGCTTCCATCTGGGTTCGGATACCAAGGCCATGACCGCCCTGCTGGCGGCCCGGCTGGTGGAAGAGGGAAAGCTTCATTGGGATTCCACCACGGCCGGTGTCTTTCCCGAATTGGCGGAAACGATGGACCCGGGGTTCCGGAAGGTGACCCTCGCCCAGCTTCTTTCCCACACCGGCGGCCTGCCGGTTGACAACGAAACCTTTGGAAATTTGCTCAAAGAATCGATCTCCCAGGAGGGAAACCTGGATGAACTACGTTATTGGCTGGTTGGCCGCTGGAGTCGGTTGCCGCTGGCCTCCAAACCGGGTACTACTTTTACCTATTCGAACATGGGCTACACGATTGTGGGGGCCATGATCGAACGGGTCAGCAAGAAGACCTGGGATGAGTTGATTACCGAGCAGATCTTCAGGCCGCTGAATTTAAAAACAGCCGGCCTCGGTTCCCAGGCCTCCCTCGGTCGGATAGATGCTCCCCTGGGTCATGCCCTGATCAATGGGAAGGTGAAAGCCTTCCTCGCCGGCCCGAACGGCGATAACCCGGCCATTATCGGTCCGGCCGGGATCGCCCATATGTCGATCCTGGACTTCGCCCGCTGGGCCGGCTGGAACGCCGGCGAGGGAAAGCGGGAACCGAAGCTGGTCAGGCCGGAAACCCTGCGCCGGCTCCATACGCCGGTCATCACCATGGCGGAGAAAAAGGAGGCCGCGCCCGGCACGCCAGCCCAGGGCCGGTATGCCCTGGGCTGGGGAGAACTCACCGTCCCCTGGGCGCCCGGTCCGCTGCTGTATCACGGCGGCTCGAACGGCATGAACCTGGCCCACATCTGGATCGACCGCAACCGCGATTTGGCCATCGTCACCGCCACCAACATCAGCGGCGGGAAGGCGGATGAAGGGCTGCGGGCCTTAGCCCGAGAACTCTACACCCAATTTTCAGAGAATTAGGAATTGCCTGTCTAAGAATACAGGTTCCAAAGAAGCCAAATACTCATCCCCAGCGCGGCCCCGGTTTTCACCAGCACCATATAGACTTGAGCCAGCACCGCCCCCAGGGCAATATGACCCGCCTGGCGGTCATCACCCAGGCGCTGCCGTTCCACCCAAAAAACCAGCAGGAAACTGAGCAGGAGCATGCCAACAAAATTGCCGATCAGCGGAATCGGGATCGCAAAACCCAAAAAGAACCCCAGCACCCCCCCGATCAGGGCCATCAGGGAACCCAACCTGGAGCCGCCCCTTTTAATGACACCCCAGGCGCCGGCCACCCATTCCAACACCTCCATCAATAAGGCCAGTACCAGGAAGGACAGTACCGTCCAAATCCCCGGGGCATTCGCTCCGGGTAGAAAAAAGGCCAGAA
The DNA here is from genome assembly GCA_963843145.1 of uncultured delta proteobacterium. GTDB lineage: Bacteria > Desulfobacterota > RBG-13-43-22 > RBG-13-43-22 > RBG-13-43-22 > CAVQSS01. The sequence continues at coordinate 155,796 of CAWJJC010000002.1, read as the reverse complement.
TGGCGGCTCCGACTACCAGCCAGGTCCCGGAAAGGGAAAACAGGGAAAGTAAAATTCCGGTCAAACAGAGAACCCAGATCGCCAGGTGTATTAATCCGGTCATAATTGATTTCCGTATACTTTTTAAGCCGATATTATTATATGATTCTGCCCCATGGTGAATGAGGGTCGGACCGATGGGGTTAACATAGCAAAATAAAATTGTTTTTGCTATCCTCAGCGAAGACGGAATTGATACCAATTGGCCGCCTCAGATAAGGCTCGGCGATTGATACTTAAACGAATGAAAGGAGCAGGCAGTAGACGATCCCACCTTGACGGATGAAATCTGGATCGAAGGGGCGCGGAAGCATTTCAGCGGCCGGATCATCGCCGGCCGGGACCTGATGGAGTTATAAATGAGTGGAGCGGACAAAAGCAGTCGTTTACTCCGTCCACCAAGTCCACTCGGTCCACCGATGATTGATTGGATGACTGCCCATGGATTTATCAGACTGAACGGTAAGCCAATGACCATCCCATCATAACAAAAGAGGGGCGACCGACACCGGTCGCCCCTCTGGTAGTTGCCACTAAGACGGATCAAGCCGTCCCCGAATAACTCCGGCGGCTCTTCCGAATACTTTTATTGGAAGATCCCGCAACCGACATAAATGTCCATGCCTTCGACCCGCTGTACCCAGGTCTTTTTGGGTTACACCTTCTTGGTCGCCGGATTGGTCCAACTATAGTTTACCCAACCCCCTCCCTTGGTTTTGGCTATTTCCACCATTTCCTTAACAAACAGACTTTTATTCAAAACCTGATAGCTGAAAAATATTTTGTTTTCCGGCAAAAAAATGTCCCCATTTCGGCAAAAAAAAGGTATGTTGAAAATCTTTTTGCCCTCGAAACGATAATAAGGTCAGAAAGGCCACTGATGCGCATTGCCACTTTTGGGGACCTTCACCTGGGTCATACCCCGCTTTTGGACAAATTTTTAGGGGAAGAAGGCCGTTTACTACGCTTGGATGATCATCTCCACCGGACCCATGAGCGGATTATTTTGATGGGGGATATCTATCAGACGGACTACGGGAGCTATCCCGGTTCCCGATCCGAGGTGTTGGAAGCCATTCTGAAACGCTATTCCCGGATTGTCAGTCGCTGGCGGGAAAGTTACTATTCTTCCATTTTTGGAAATCACGACCTGATCACTCAAAAATTTTTGGGAACGTTAAACCAGATTCGCTTAAAACAGGATAATTGGCGTATCTGGTTGACCCATGGGCATCAATTTGACCCCTTTATCGGCGATCACGGACGACTGCCCTTTTTTGTCACCTGGATGATCGGCGGACTGCGCCGTTTGGGCTTCAGCCGTCTGGCGGATTTTCTCGAGGGCCCCTTCTATGACTGGGGCCAGCGGTTTTTCAAAGCCCTGGAAATGGCCGCCAACAAGGCCCTCCATCTCGGGAAAAACGATGTGATTGTCATGGGGCACTCCCATCAGATGGCCTGTATCCCCATAGGCCAGGGTGTCTACGTGAACTCGGGGGCCTGTGCGCCGGATTCCCTGCGCTATGTTTCCATTGATACGGCTACGCGGATGGTGGAAGTGCGGGCCTTTATACCCCCGAACGAAACCCGGTGCTTCTTACGCTGGCAGGGAAGCCCCTCCCTCGCAGCGAACGATTTTCTGCGGTGAAGACCTGCTCCAAAGGATGAGCGGGAGACTTCTTCCCCTCTTTTTACTCCTTGACCTTCAGGGCCTTGCGGATACCCTCAGTGACCTCTTCCATAGTTTTTAGGCCACCCAGCCGAATGGCCGTCTGCTGGAGCCAGTTTTTGCCTTCGAGGGTTAAGGTGTAGGTATGCAGGGTATAGTTCGGATTTCCAGGATAGGGCTCAAATTGGTGTGACCCCAGATTGAGGGCCAAATCATTCTCGCAGGGCGTTTTTCCCGAATCGCAAACCCCGGCCACCTGGGAAGGGTTACCTACCAGGGTCCAGAAGCTGCGAAACCGCCGGTTTTGCAGGTCGGAGAGATGGGCGATACGGAGCAGATACCGGGTGTCAAACCCCAGAACGCTCACCCGGGTCCAAAAGTCAACCGCTTCAGCCCCGGCATAGGCTCCCTCCAACTTAAAAGCCCGAATCACCCGGTTTTCCACTGTGCAGGGCATGATCTGCGTATACCGATTATAGGAACGAACCACCTTAAAACAGGCCTCGGGAGTGGCCTTGATCAGTCCCACACTCTCGGCCGCCACGGTCTGGGAATCTAGTATTTTAATTTCGGAGATCACCTCCCCCCGTTCCAGCCTTTTCAGGTCGAGGCGGGGGATGATTTTCCGGGAAACCTGATCCCAGAGCACCGGCATTGTATTCGTCCGGCCGTCGGCAGACAGGTTTCTCCACAGTGAAGCCTGCCCGTCTCCCGGGACCAGCCACCCGCAGGCCAGGATCACGAATCCGATTAAAAAACAAAAAACCGTCCTGCCGCTACTCATTTTTATCCTCTTCATCCTCCAAGCCGAAGGAGTCGGAAAGGCTTTGGGCCGCTTTGGCTTTGCTTGACAGCGCCCCGACCCCATGGGCATAATACGTTGCAGTATACCATACTCAGCGGAAATAGGGAGCGCTTTTATGTCAGAAAAAACAGAGAGGAATTTGTCCTGGGCTTTGGCCGCCGAATCGCAAGCTTCGGCCCGCGATACGGCCTTTGCCCAGAAAGCCGACCACGAGGCCAACCCCTCGCTGGCCCGCCTTTTCCGGGCACTGGCCGAATCCGAGTCCGTTCAGGCCCACCGCTTTCTGCTCTTGCTGCGGGGAAAAATCGGCGGCAGTCGAGAAAACCTGGAATCCGCTCTCACCCGTAACCAGCGGGCCTATGAACAGGAATATCCCCCCATGATTCGGGAAGCGGAAGAGGAAGGGCTAAAAAGCGCCCGGATGGCCTTTTCCCAAAGCCGGGAAGTGGAGCCGCTTCAGGCCGCCCTCCTGGAAAGAGCCTTACTGGAAAACCTCACCGCCCCGGATGAAGATTACTATGTCTGCCAGGTCTGCGGGTATATCAGTGAAAGTCGCGCTCCTGAAAACTGCCCGGTTTGCGGGGCCATTCCGGGTAAGTTTAAAAGAGTAGTATAACTTCAAATCCGAAATTCGAATATCGAAATTCGAAACAGTTTAACTCAAGGTCTATAGGGGAGGCATATTATGCCCGAAATTTTGCCGAAGGAAAAAGGGTACTGGGGACGGATACTTTGGGTGGACCTCTCCGCCGGGAAAATAACCGTTGAGGAATTGGCGGATGCCCATTATCAAAAATTCCTTTGCGGGGTAGGGCTGGGGGCCAAGGTCCTCTGGGACCGGATGCCGGCCGGGAGTGATCCGCTGGGTCCCGAAAATATCCTGGGATTCACCACCGGGCTGTTGACCGACACGGGGAGCCTTTTTACCGGACGGTTCACCGTCGTGGGGAAATCCCCTCTTTCCGGGGGTTGGGGAGATGCCAATTGCGGCGGCTATTTTTCACCCTGGTTGAAACGCTGCGGCCTGGATGCCCTCTTTTTTACCGGTGTCGGCGAACAGCCCCAGTACCTTTATCTGGATGACCAAACCGCCGAGCTGAAAGACGCCGCGAATCTCTGGGGTCTGGACGCTATCGAAACGGAAACTCGCTTGCAGGAGCGGCACGGAAGCCGGGCTCAGGTGGCCTGCATCGGGCCGGCCGGGGAAAGAGTGAGTCTCATTTCCGGAATCGTAACCGATCGGGGAAGGATAGCCGCCCGGAGCGGACTGGGGGCGGTCATGGGCTCCAAAAAGCTGAAGGCCGTCGTCGCCGCCGGGACCCGGCGGGTGGAGGTCTTTGACCGCCCCCGGATCAACCGCCTCAGCCGGGACTTCCAGAAACAGCTTTCCGCCAAGAAGTGGCTGGAACGGTTTTTGACCGACGGGCTTCTGGGAACGATGGGGAAAATCACCCGCCGCAGCCGGATCTATCCCCGCCAACCGGCCGACCTCTGGCGTCTCCTGCTGAAAAAATTCGGCACCACGGCCCTGACCGCCATGAGCGCCGAGAACGGGGATAGCCCAATCAAAAACTGGAGCGGAGTGGGAACCCGCGATTTTCCTCTTTCCCGGTCCCAGAAAATCGGGGCCGAAGCCGTGCGCCGTTACGAAACCAAAAAATACGGCTGTTTTTCCTGTCCGCTTCATTGCGGCGGATTGATGAAAATCGAAGAAGGCCCTTTCCCTATCCCGGAAATGCATAAAATTGAATATGAAACGCTCTGCGCCTTCGGGAGCCTGCTGCTCAACGATGACTTGTTTACCATTTTCAAAATCAACGACCTGCTGAACCGGGCCGGAATGGACTCCATCTCCTGCGGCGGAACCGTCGCTTTCGCCATCGAGTGTTATGAAAAGGGAATACTGAAACCGGAAGACACGGAAGGGCTGGAATTACGCTGGGGCAACGCCTCGGCTATTCTGGCCTTGACCGAAAAAATCATCCGGCGCGAGGGGCTGGGGGATCTCCTGGCCGACGGAGTAAAAAGGGCCGCGGAAAAGCTGGGGCGCGGTTCGGAACAATTTGCCGTCCATTGCGGCGGGGTAGAACCTCCCATGCATGACCCCAAATTCGACCCCGGGTTTGGAATGGCCTATGCCTGCGAACCGGCGCCGGGCCGCCACACCGTTTCCTCCTACACCTATCTGGACCTGCAATTTTTGGAAAAAAAATTCCCCCGGGCGAAAAAAATCCCCTTTTTCACCACCCGCAGGCAAAAATATCGGACCGACAACAAGGGGGAGGCTCAGGCCGTGGATAGTTTTTACAAAATGCTCATCGACGGGGCTGGGGCCTGTCTGTTCGGCACCCAGATAGGAGGAAGTTTTCCGCTTTGCGAGTGGCTTAACGCGGCCACCGGCTGGGAAAATCCTCCGGAGGAGTATCTGATCATCGGCGAGCGGATCGAACAGCTCCGCCAGGCCTTTAACCTCCGGGAAGGTTTGAATCCCAAAAAGGATTTTCGACCCCACCCCCGACTATTCGGCGAACCGCCCGCTTCCCAGGGGCCGGCCAAGGGGATTACCCTGGAGGTGGAAGCCTTGACCGACGGTTTTTACCAGGCCCTGGGCTGGGATCGGGAGACCGGTAGACCCGACCGGGAGCGGTTGACCCGACTGGGACTCGAAGAGGTCATCGGCGTTCTCTATAAGCAGGGATAATTCGGGGGGACCCCGGACCCTGAGAAAGCGGTCCGGGGGTTTAGGGGGGTTACTGCGAGGGAAGTAATTATTTATAGCAACCGACGTTCGGCTTATCTCGGCCACTAACCGGGATTTAAAGGATCTGGTCGACCGTGAGGCTTTTCGGGAAGACTTGTTTTACCGCTTGAACGTCATCCCCATCCGCATCCCGCCCCTTCGGGAGCGAAAAGAGGATATCCCCCGCTTGACCGAATCGGTCATGGTTAAAATCCGCCTCCGGGGATTGAAAGATATACAGGGGTTAAGCCCGGAGGCCATGGACCACTTGATGAATTATCACTGGCCTGGGAATATCCGAGAACTGATCAACGTGCTGGAGTATGCCTTTGGTGTCTGCAAGGAAAAATGGATTCGCAGCAAACACCTGCCCGGCTACATGATCCATGAACGACCCCGAAAATACCAAGGAGAAAAGCCGAGGGGGGAAAGACCACGGGGCCCGGGAGAGCTGGAAAAAATCCTGCTGGCCCTGGAACAGTCCCAGGAGAAAAAAGCCGAGGCCGCCCGGCGACTGGGCCTGAGCCGGGTCACCCTCTGGAAAAAAAAGAAGAAGTATAACGTGGTAGCCTAAAAAAACTCCCGATTGCACCCTTACCGAAAGGCAATTTATCGTCATCCCCGACTACTTTTATCGGGGATCCGGTACCCCCCGAGAAAAGTCTGGATTCCCGCTCAAAAACGCTGCGGGAATGACGATTTATTGGGTAAACCCGTATCATCTGATCCGCTCTGCGGCTATTTCGGTCCCAAGATCCGGCTGGGGACTGGCGTTTTGATCGTCATGGCTACGGGGATTGATAAGATAAACACCGCCTCCGACTCGGCGGGCAAGGTAATATCGGATTGGCCGGTGACCCAGGCTAAAATCCCTCCGGTTCCGCCCCCGATCCCCATTCCGATCAGAGTCCCGGCCGTTTGTCCCAGGAGGGAACCCAGTCCAACCCCCACAATCCCGCCTCCAGCGATCAGGCTGATGTTTCGAAAGAGGCTGGATTTCCCGGCCTTGATGAACGGTTCCGTACTAATGAAATAACCCTTTCGGTCCGGCAGTACCAGTCGAGTTAGTTTCAGTTCCAATAAACCTCCTCCCCAGAAGCGGTTCTTCGGGACCGCCCTGGAAACGAAGCCCTCCAGAAACGATCCTCGGGGGACGATCACCTGCCCCCCCACCGCCAGGGGTTCCTTCAGCGTGCCGGAGAACGCGGATCCGACCCGGAGGAGGGAGACCCGGAGGGTCTGATTAAGCTGGACGCGAATCGGGCTCCCCACCGGAAGGCTGACTAGCATGGTTTCCGGAACGGAGGGTGCGGGCGCGCTGACCTCCTTTTTCCTGGAAACCGGAACCGGAGGGGCCTGCGGTTTACCGCCCATAGCCCAGAGCGAGGACAAACCGCTCCCCGGAGTCAATAGAAAAAGGCCGACCAGCAGGGCAACCGTCAAAATCGTTTTAATGGATCGTCCTCCTTTGAGGATTATAGCCCCATTTCCTTCGAAATCACCACCTTCATGATATCGGAGGTGCCTCCGCCTACCAGCGGAAAAAAAGAATCCCGCAGAAAACGCTGGGCCGGGTATTCCATCATCAGCCCATACCCCCCGAAGACGGAGAGGGCCTTTCGGCAGATATAGTTGGCCGCTTCCGAGGCTACCAGTTTGGCCAGGGCGGCCTCTTGGATAATTTTATCGCCTCGATCCGCCTTCCAGGCCGCATAGTAGGTAATCAATTCAGCCGTCTTCAAACGGGCCAGCATATCCACCAGGCGAAAGCGTACGGCTTGAAAACTACCAATGGTTTTCCCGAATTGTTCCCGTTCCTGAGCATACTTGAGCGCCGCCTGGTAGGCGGCCCGGGCCACACCCAAAGACAGGCCGGCGGTCATGACCCGATCGTCCACCAAGGATTGGTTGATATTGAGCAAGCCCATATCCTCTTCGCCCAACAGGCACTCCGCCGGAATGCGAACGTTGTCCAGTACCAGTTCCGCGGTATCGGAGCAATGAATAGTGAATTTTTCCAATTTCCGGCCCACGGAAAACCCTGGAGTGCTCGTATCCAACAAAAAAAGGGAGATTCCTTTAAAGCCTTTCCCCGGAGTGGTCCGGGCCGCAATGGTTATGAAGGAGGCCACCGTTCCATTGGTAGTGAATATCTTGGTCCCATTGAGGATGTAGTGATCGCCGTCGCGTTCGGCTTTGGTTCGGATCGCGGCCGCATCCGAACCGGCGTTGGGTTCGGTCAGACCGAAGGCCGCGATCATTTTCCCCTGCAGGGCGGGGACCAGGTATTTCTGTTTCAGTTCTTCGGTCCCCCATTTATTGACCCCGTAGGTGGCGGTGGAGGTTTGCATGGCGATGCCGGCCGCGATGCCCAGTGACCCCCGGGCCAGCTCTTCACAGAATATGGTATGATACACATGAGGTTCCTCCAGGCCGGAGCCGCCATAGGCTTCCGGATATTTGATCCCCAGATACCCCAATTCCCCTAATTCCAGCATGATGTCCCGAGGGAATTCCCCGCTTTGGTCATAGGCTTCCGCTCGCGGAATCACCCGTTCATCGACAAACCGGGCAATCTGTCGTCGAAATTCGTTTTGCTCTTCCGTAAATTCAAAATCCATAAGCGTGCCCTTTCATTTGTTCCAGAGGATAGTTTACTGATCTAACATAGTAAAAATAGAGGGAGAATGTCAATCGCATAAACTAGGGCTGTCTAGACTAAAAACGGACTACCTCCAGCCTCCCTCTCCCATTTTGCCCTTGACTCCCCTTCTCCCCTTTCTCTATACTTTGGTCTTGCGGAAGCATATTTCAAGTAAAAATGAGGAGATACCACGTGGAAAAATCACACCGGAGCGAATTGGAACGTCTGGAGCGGCTGCAGGAAAAAGCCCGCCTGGGCGGCGGGACCAAGGCCATTGAAAAACGTCACGCCCAGGGCAAATTGACGGCCCGCGAACGATTGGAACTCCTGTTCGACCCGGGAACCTTCGTGGAAATGAACGGTCTGGCGGAAACCCAGTCGCGCGATTTCGGCATGCAGGAAAAGAAAGTCCCGGGCGACGGCGTGGTCATCGGTTACGGAAACGTCGACGGACGTCTGACCTTTGCCTATGCCCAGGACGCCACGGTCCTGGGCGGGTCGGTGGGCGCCATCCACGGCGAAAAGATCTGCCGCATCATGGAGGAGGCCCTGAAAGTCAAAGCCCCCCTGGTGGGTTTGAACGATTCCGGCGGGGGTCGATTGAACGAAGGTTTTTTTGCCTCCAAAAGCGTGGCCGGCATGTTCTTTCGCAACACCGCCGCCTCGGGAGTTATTCCCCAGATCTCCGCCATCATGGGGAGCTGCGCCGGGGTGGCCGTCTACTCCCCGGCCATCACCGACTTTATCATCATGGTCGAGAAGACCGGCCACATGATCATCACCGGGCCGGCGGTGATCAAATCGGTGACCGGTGAGGAAGTCTCCATGGAGGAATTAGGGGGGTCCAAGGTGCACAGCCAGGTCACCGGTACCGCCCATTTTGTGGCCAAGAACGATGAAGATTGCCTCCAACTGATAAAAAAGTTACTGGGCTACCTTCCATCCAGCCATGAAGCGGAAGCTCCGGTGCGGGAATGCACGGATGACCCGGAAAGAACCGATGAGACCCTGGAACAAATCGTCCCGGCCGACTTTCGAAAGGCCTACGACATGCGGGAGGTGGTTCTCCGGATAGTGGACCACAACGATTTCTTTGAGATCCTTCCCAAATTCGCCAAGAATATTATCGTCGGCTTCGGACGAATGGAAGGTCGGACGGTAGGCATCGTGGCCAACCAGCCCAAGATCTGGGCCGGAAGCCTGGACTCGGACTCGGCCGACAAGGCGGCCCGTTTTATTCGCTTCTGCGATTCCTTCAATATTCCTCTCCTCAATTTTGTGGATGTTCCCGGCTACCTCCCCGGGGTTAAGCAGGAACACTCGGGCATCATCCGCCACGGGGCCAAGATGCTCTATGCCTATGCCGAAGCCACGGTCCCCAAAATCACCCTGGCCCTGAGAAAAGAGTACGGCGGCGCCGTCATGGCCATGTGCTGCGTCGGCATGGGAGTGGATCTCATGCTGGCCTGGCCCATTGCCCAACTGGTGGTGCTGGATACGGCCACGGCGGTGGACCTGATCTTCCGCCAGGAGATCGCCAAGGCCGACGATGCCCCGGCTTTCCGGCAGGAAAAGATCGATCAATACGACTACAAGTTTTCAAATCCCTTTCATGCGGCTTCCAACATGCTGGTAGACCAGGTCATCAAACCGAGCGAAACCCGTCCTCAGTTAATCAAGGCCCTGCGTATGCTGCGAAACAAGAAAAGACCGGTCCCCTTTCGGCGACATGGGAATATTCCCCTCTAACCCCCGAGTTTCGAGAAGGCCGCCGGTTCGCTATTTTCAAGACTCAGGGGAGGGATATGAAAAGACCTTATAGAAGGTAAGGCTATCGCTAAAAACTTCCCGGCGTCTTAGGCGATTAAAGTAATACCGATCAATGGAAAAATGAGAGTCTCGTAAAAATGGATGGGCGGAAACACCTTGTCGAGATTTTCCCTTCCTTACCGCTAACCATGCATTCCAGATCTTCCAGGCGCCAGGGGCTGGCGCCTATGCGCCTCAACTGGCACCAAAGATAGCAATAAACATATCCTGGAGGTTTAAAATGTGGAAAGTATTTGGTGGATTTTCTCGTAGGCAGATAAGTAGGCCAGATCCGAGCGCATTTATAGGGTTTCGAACGCTACGGCTAATCACCCCAGTTGCGCTGATTTTAGCACTTTTGGCCGCGCCTGTTGTGGCGGCTCCACTCGGCTCGACCATCGAATATCAACCCATGACGAGCAGCGGTCTTGCGGCCGGTTATCCGTTTGAGTCATGGGTCGTTTTTAATATGTCGCCGAACCCGACCGTACCGGGCATGTCTCTACCGGCCGGGGCGACATTCCGTTTCACTTTCCCGGCGGCCTTTACGCCGCAGACCGGACATGCCCCGCAGGCTGTTCTTCTTTACAATTGGCCGCAAAAGGCCGCGCCCGTGCCATTCACCATCGCGTTGGATCCGCAGGACATGCGAACAATTGTTCTCAAAATATCGGCGTCCTTTCCTGCCTTCCCGCCGGAAAGGCCTGGTCTGAAGTCGATACACCTACGGTGGGGACCACTTAACCCCAAGGAGGCAGGGGATTACCCAATCACGATCCAGCTCTCGGATGCTGGGGAATTTTCCGGGACGACCCAGGCCATCGCACACATCACCGCCAAACCGTTACCGAATATCGCCGCCTACAATCAACTTCATGAAGGCCTCAACGAGAATTGGCAGCATGTGAAGACAGGCCAAACCGCCACGCTGCCCATTGATCTCTTAATAACGTTGCCGAATGATTGTCGTTCATCTATGATGCTTCGCTCGACAGCGGGAGGCGACATGGATATCTTGAGCGACGGGAAACCGATCGGAACGATCACCCGGCGCGGCGTCCCGGTCACGCTTAAACCGGAGCCCTTTGGGCCGGGTTTCGCCCGTTTAGGAGTCGTGCGCATTCACGTTACAGGTGGACCGACGCCGGGCGTTGCCGAAATCGAGGCGCGTCTCCAGGGAGGCTCAAATTACGTGGTAACCGTTGTTGTCGAGTAGGGAACTTTCTATCCGGGCCGTTTGGACCGTCTGATTATGAAGGCTTGGGCGTCCAGAGACCTTCTGATAGATTATCTATTTCTTCAAAGGGAAGTCAACAAGAGGGGATTACTGTTTATTGACTTTATTGCTATTAGGGGGTAGGAAATCTCAAGTAATTTAAACAGCTTTTCTTGTGGCAGTTAGAAGATTAAAGAGATTGTATCCAGTTTTCAGTATTTTTTTATAAATAAATTCATTTTCGGGGACATTCCGGGAAATCCACTTAACTATATTGTTGTCACAAAAGAAAGGAGGCCATTGTGAAGATCTATCGAAAATACTTGGTTTTTGTTGCGCTTCTTGTCCTTTCGACGCCTTTGTCCGTATCGGCCGAATCCTTAAAACTTTATGCAGCAGGAAGCTTGAAGACAGCCCTCGACGATGTGGCGGCTTCCTATGAAAAAACCTATGGGACGAAAGTTACTAAACAATTCGGCCCCAGCGGCCTTTTGAGAAAGGCCATTGAAGGAGGTGAAAATTGCGATGTTTTCGCTTCCGCGGATATGGCTCACCCCGAAAAACTCGCGTCCAGCGGATGGGGAAGTCCCGTAGTCTTGTTTGCCCGTAATCAGCTTTGTGCATTAGCTCAGTCTGATGTAGAGGGTACAACAGAAAATCTCTTTAACACCCTTATGAATAAGAACGTCCGAGTGGGGATTTCGACACCAAAAGCAGATCCAAGCGGAGACTATGCCTGGGAACTTTTTAGAAAAGCAGATGCGATCAAGAAAGGGAGCTTTACGACGCTTTCCGGGAAGGCACTTCAACTCACTGGCGGGCCAGACAGTGATAAGGCTCCCGAAGGACGCAACCAATACGGATGGGTGATGAGCGAGAAGAAGGCTGACGTCTTCCTTACCTACTGCACCAACGCTGTATTGGCTCGAAAAGAAGTACCAGCCCTTAAGATCATCAGGATACCTGAAGACCTTTCTGTAGAAGCCGACTACGGCCTTTTAGTCAGGGATGGAGCGCCGAATGAGGCCTGGAGACTCGCCATGTATATTTTGTCGCCCCAGGGCCAAAAGATACTGAGAGACTATGGATTTGAAACCACAGCGATTTCGAAATAAGAATAAAAGCCACTTTCAAATAGTAATCATTTTTTGATTCTCCTACTAACCGCCCCTTCATCAACTCCCAATTCTCTTCCGATTTTTCTAGCGGGACTAGAGGCGGTTCCAAAAATCCCAAAACAAGGGAAAGGATTTACTGACGCATTCGGGCTGACGGATCTGGATCCCCGGGACCTTTAAGCCGATGACGGCCAGGCTCATGGCCAAGCGATGGTCGTTGTGGGGGTCGCACAGCACGCCGGTTAAAGGTACTGAACCTTCGATAATCAGTCCGTCGGGAAGCTCTTCGATCCGCGCCCCCAGCCGGGTCCATTCCTCCCGAAGGGCTTGGAGGCGATCGCTCTCCTTGTGCCGGAGGTGAGCGACGTTACGAATCACCGTTCTTCCTTTGGCGAACAGGGCCAGGGCGGCCAGTGTCGGCACCATGTCCGGCATCCTGCTCATATCCGCTTCGATGCCGGCCAGCGTCCCTCCCTTAACGACCGCCCGGCGGGCTTCTTTTCTTACCACTGCCCCCATTGTTCCCAAGAGATCCAGAAAGGACATATCCCCTTGCAACGAACTTTCCGGGAACAGGTTCTCCGTAGCCACGGTGCCACCGGTGACAGCGGCGGCGGCCCAAAAATACGAAGCGCTGGAGGCATCCCCTTCCACTTGGTAGTCTGCGGGGCAGTAGCCCGGTCCCGCAGGGATCTTGAATCGGCTATACCCTTCCCGCTGGACCCTCACCCCAAAACGGTCCATCACCTTCAGGGTCAGGTCCACGTAGGGACGGGAAACGATCGATCCGTCCACCTCGATCTCCACCTCCGTACCGGCATAGGGGGCCGCCAGCAGAAGCGAGGAAAGATACTGACTGCTTTCCCGGCCGGTCAACTGGGTCTTTCCCCCCTTTATTCCTCCGGAACGGACACGCACCGGCGGGTATTCGTCTCCACCGGCCGAGATGTCTTCCACTCCCAGTTCGCGCAAGGCCCTGACCAGTTCACCGACCGGCCTTTCCTGCAGGCGCGAAGAACCGGTCAGGATCGTTTCCCCTCGGACCAGGGCCGCCGTAGAAAGCAGAAAGCGCAGGGAAGTTCCTGAATTTCCCAGAAACAGAGATCTGGTTCCGGGCGCAACAGGGAACCGCCCCCCCTTTCCAGCAATAGTCGTTGTTCCTTTATCGGTTTTTATAGCTATCCCCAAGCCCTGCAGGGCCTTGAGGGTATAGTCTGTATCCTCGCATTCCAGCAGATTGGTGATCCGGCTCTCACCGTTCGCCAGACTGGCGGCGATCAAGGCCCGGTGGCTCAGGCTCTTGGACCCAGGGATGGGTACGGTGGCCGCGATGGTCTCTCGTGGTTTGATTTCTTTCATTGGAATGCTCCCAGGGCCGATTTGACCGCTGCGATCATTTCCGTAAGCGGGGGATGAAGACCGGTCCAATGCCGGAACTGCTCCGCACCCTGATGGATAAACATGGTCAGTCCATTGATGGCCGTACAGCCCCGGTCCCGGGCCATTCGAATCAGGCGGGTCTCCAGGGGGTTGTAAATCACATCCATGACGATCATCCCTTTTTTAAGATTTTCGGGTTCCAAAAGGCATTGATCCTCATGGGGAACCATTCCTACCGGTGTGGTCTGAACCAGCAGGTCGGAATCCACCCTCGAAATTTTCTCCAGAGGCAGGAAAGGGCAATTCAAGCAATCGGCCAACGCTTCTCCCTTCTCCCGGGAACGGTTGGTCAGGGTCAGGCGCACCCCCTGTTCCTTTAACAGATAACCTATGGCCCGGGCCGCGCCTCCGGCGCCGACTATAAGAGCGGTCTTCCCGGTAAGTTTCGTTTTCTCTTCCAAGGCCCTTAAAGCGCCCAGGGCATCCGTGTTGGTTCCGGTCAGCCGTCCTTCTTTATTGATGATGGTATTGACGGCCCCGATCTTTTTGGCCAGGTCATCCACCCCGTCCAGCAAAGAAATTACGGCTGTTTTATGGGGAAGGGTGACGCTCATTCCCCGGATTCCCAGGGCCCGCATCCCGGCCAGGGCCCCGGGGAGATCCCGGGTCTCAAAGGAAAGGTAAACGGCGTTGAGGTCATTGGCTTTGAAGGCGGCATTGTGCATCACCGGGCTCAAGGTGTGTCCCAAGGGATATCCAATGACGCCATAGATTTGTGTTTTTCGGTCGATCATGGGGGTTAACCTCATAAAGAAATTATCAGCCAGTCTCATTATGAGAACTTGAATATCCTTCTGAGCTCATTAGCGTTAACACCCTCCTCATCTCCTCGGCCGGAATCTGCCCCGGGGCGGATCCCTCCCCGGGTTCCAGTGCGGCGAAGGTTAGATATCCTCCCAGCAAAGGAGAAGCGATCCGGCTGATTCGTCCCAGCGGACCGAGGCAGAAGGCGATAATTTCCAAGCCCATTCTTCCGGCCTCAGGGATTAATCGGAGCACCCGGAGATTGTCTTCAATCGTCTCTGCCCGAGTGACAATCTTGACCAGGGAGGAACCGACAGCCGCCATTCGTTTCAGCAGGCCCTGCAGGGACCTCCAGGACGGGGTCCCGGTGAGCAGATGGGTGGAAAGAATAACCCGCTCCGATCCAAAGACCCTCAGCAAGTCCTCCCGAATTCGAGGGGCCAGATCGTACTCCAGGTCCACCAGATCGGCCCCGGCTTCCCTGGCCCGGCGTAAAGCCCGGGCCTGCCTCTCGCCGTCGTCCGGCCCCTGCCCCCCCTGCCTTTTGGACCGGCAGGTGGCGATCACCGGTCTGACGGCAGCCCGCCGCAATTCTTCCAGACGGACGGGACCCAAGAGATCCAGACGAAATTCCAGCAGGTCCGCGAGTTCATTGGCCCGAATGATCTTTTCGGTCGCCCCTTCGGTAGTGGTAGCGCCGATGGGTATGCAGATCTTCAAGCGATATTCCTTCTTAATTTGCCCAGGAATTTCTGCATTTCCTCGGTGTCCCGTTCCCGGATGATATGGGTTAAGAAAGATAGCCGCGAATTGATCCGCTCGATCTGGCGGATGGTGGCCGGATTGAACAGGACTTCGGTCAACAATTGATCGTCCTCGGAGAACAATCCCCGGGCGATGTCCATATGCTTGCGAAAGGTGGTCCCGGGGGCCTCCTGTCTTTTCATACAGGCCGCAAAGACCAGGGTCGAAACAAAGGGGACCGACAAGGAATAAGCGATGGTTCGATCATGCTCTTCAAAGGAATATTCATGGACCATAAGGTGGAGCCCCTGGTAAAAATCCCGAAAAAATTCCTTCCCGACGGGATCGGATTCTCCGATCAGGATGGCATGCTCACCCTTGAGGTCGCGCACATCGGCAAAGGTCGGTCCGAACATGGGATGGGTGGAGACAAACCGTTTCCCCAGGGTCCGGTAGAGGTCCGCCAAGCCGGTCTTGACCGAAGCAATATCGGCCAGCAGACAGTCCTCCGGCAGATAGGAGAGGACCTCTTCGAAGGCCTGCCGGGTATGAACCAGATCGACGGCATTGATCATCAATTCGGGCGCCAGATCCTGAATCTCCGCCAGGGAGGATAATTTCTTCGCCTGAAAAAAATACTGCAATTTCCGGGGATCCTGATCATAAACCGACACCTCGTGATTCGGGCTGAGCGCCTCCACCAGCCAGGTTCCCATCCGTCCGGCCCCGACGACAACTATCCTCATGAACCCCTCTTTTCCAGGTAACAGCCCAGCAGTTTGAAACGGGTCGTTATCCCTTTGATTTCTTCAATGGCTTTCTGGACCTGCGGATCCCGGATCGACCCCATAAAATCCAGGAAAAAGGCATAAGCACCCGGCTCTTCGGGAACCGATTCGATCCGGGTTAGATTGAGACCCTCCCGGGCGAAGACCTCCAAGACCCGGAAGAGGGTCCCGGCTTTGTGGGCGGTGGAGAAGAGGGCCGAGCATTTATCTCCCTCCTCCCGGGCCTCCCTTTGGGAAAGGACCAGGAACCGGGTCAGGTTTCTCTCATGATCTTCAATCCCCTCCTTGATGATTTTCAGGCCATACAGCTTGGCGCATATCGCGCTGGCGATGGCGGCCGCTCCGGTCGGCCTTGTATCGGCTACCATCCGGGCCGCGCCAGCGGTATCGTGGTAGCGAACCGGCTCCAGTTTATTCCGCGCCAGGAAACGGCGGCATTGGGCCAGGGCCTGGGGGTGGGAAAAAACCGATCGGATTTCCCGGTGGTCCATTTCCGGCGGGGCCAGCAGGCAGTGATGGACAGGCCATTCCACCGCTCCCACCACCTTAAGTTCCGTTGCGATAAGCAGGTCATTCACCGGGCCGACCATCCCCCCCAGCGTATTCTCCACTGGAACCAGCCCATAGTCAAAGAGACCGCTCTCCAGCCCCTCAAAGAGATCGGTAAACTCCGGACAGGGAATCGGAACCAGGTTCGGATCCCAGGCCCGGGCGGCGACCTCGCTGTAGGCCCCGTGTTCGCCCTGGAAGGCAATCAGCTCCCGGTTTTTTTGCTGCAGCGTCTTGCTTTCCTGAATGATGTCCAAATAGATCCGCTCGATGAATTCCGGATGGATCAATTCCGTGGCACTGCGCCGTATCTGCTCCAGGACCTGCTGTTCCCTTTCGGGATCCTCGATCCGCTGCTTTAACTTTCGGACCATCAGGGCCTGCTCCATCCGGTCGTTCAGGAGTTTCAATATCCTGGTATCCAGTCGGTCGATATTCTTTCTAATCTCTTCTAGGGTCATTATGGGTTTCCTTGTTTCGTATTCAACTTTCGATGTTGGACGTTCGATGTTCGATGTTCAACTTTTCAGTGAGCCCGAGTTTATCTTCGTATGAATCGCTGCACCCCTTAAGCTCGAGAAAGAAACTTTTCCAATTCTTCGAAAGACATCTCTTCCACCACGGCCCGGCCCAGGGCCTTCAACAAGACAAAATGGAGCCTCTCCCCTTCCCGCTTTTTGTCTTTTCGCAAGGCCTCCAGCAGCCGCTCTCTCGGGCAGGGAAGTCGGCGCGGCAGCCCCAGGGAGGAAAGCAGCTTCTCAATCCTTTCCCGGTCATGGCCCGGCAGATAGCCTTTTTGTTCGGAAATCGCCGCCGCCAAGACCATACCGGCACTGACCGCCTCCCCATGGGAAACCCCGACGGCCCTTTCCAGGGCATGACCGAAGGTGTGCCCGAAATTCAGCACCCGCCTTTCCCCCTGCTCCCGCTCATCCCGGTTGACAATGGAGGATTTAATCCCTACGGAATCTTCCACCAGCCTTTCCACCACCTCCGGCCTGAGATCCAACACCGCCGGGCCGTTTTCTTCCAGATAGAAAAATAGATCGGCATCGGCGATCAGCGCGTGTTTAATGACCTCTGCCATCCCGGAAAGGACTTCTCTTCGGGGGAGGGTCCGGAGCAAGACCGGATCACAAATCACAAAATCGGGTTGGCTGAACACCCCGATCATATTTTTATAGCCCTCCCAATTGACGCCGTTTTTCCCGCCCACGGCGGCATCGACCTGGGCCAACAGCGTGGTGGCCACGAAGCCGAATTTCAGGCCACGCAGATAGGTCGAAGCGGCATAGCCGGTTACGTCACAGACGATCCCGCCCCCGATACCCACGATGAAAGAAGCCCGATCGGCTTCGTAGCGGATCAGGGCTGCATATATCCTGCCCACCGTCTCGAGGTTCTTTATTTCCTCCCCGGTGCCAATCTCGATGACTTCCGCCGAAGGGAAGAACCGCCCGTACGCTTCCCGGACATTGGCATCGGTGATGATAATGGTTTTCCCGAGGGAAAGATAACGGGGCAGGCTCTGGAGGCTTTCCCCGATCCGGACGGTCGAATTTCCCGTCCGGCCCTGGATAGTCAATACCGGCATCGGTTTCCTTTAGCGTCCCGCCGCGATCAGCGGAAGGGGCTCGACCTCCCCTCCCGCACCTGCGGAGATTCTGTAGCCCAGCGCCACTTTCAGGCCCCGGAGCTTGTTCATCATTACGGTAAACAGGACGGGCGACATGGCCTGGTCCTTGTCGCACAGCGCCTCGGCCGGATTGTAATGCACTTCCACGATGATCCCGTCGGCTCCGGCGGCCAGGGCCGCCAGGCTCATGGGTTCAATCAGGCTTAATCGGCCGGTCCCGTGGGAGGGATCGACGATAATGGGCAGGTGGGAGATCTCTTTGACCGCCGGTACGATGCTCAGATCCAGCGTGTTGCGGGTATAGGTTTCGAAGGTTCGGATCCCGCGTTCACAGAGGATGACCTGGGAGTTCCCACCCGCCAGGATATACTCGGCACAGCTCAGCCATTCCTTCAGGGTGGAGTACATGCCTCTTTTCAAGAGCACCGGTTTATTCATCTTGCCTACTTCCTTAAGCAGTGAAAAATTCTGCATGTTTCGGGTTCCGATCTGGAGGACGTCCGCGTATTCGCTGACCCAGGAAACATCCCGGGGGTCGGTCACTTCGGTAACCACCGGCAGGCCGGTCTCCTTCTTGGCCTTTTCCAAAATCTTCAGGCCCTTGAGCCCCAACCCCTGGAAATCATACGGAGAGGTCCTGGGCTTGAAGGCCCCGCCCCTAAGCATGTTGGCCCCCGCCTTTTTTACCGCCCGGGCGGTTTGAAGGGCCTGTTCTTCGCTTTCCACGCTGCAGGGTCCCGCGATGACGACAAAGTCCTCGCCGACTCTAACCGGGCCGACAGTGACCACCGTCCTTTTATCCGGGTTGCCGTTTTTAATGCTGAGTTTCAGGTTATCCATGATTTTATCTCCGTTTGAAATAAGAAAGGCCGTGGGTTTCGATCCCCCCACGGCCATTGAAAATCAAAGCAGTTTGCCGGGGCGGACCTGTCCAGTTAAAAAAGTAGTACCAATAATAACGGCGGCTATTGAAATAGATTTTCATCGCTTCATTCTCCATCGCTAGTTGTCCGTATTGGTCTGCGGTCCAGGAAAGAATCTTCCGCTTTCACAGCCCGGAAGCGCAACAGGTGATCCGCCAGGACGATCCGGATCATCGCCTCCAGGACCGGGACCACTCGGGGGACAGCCGATATATCGTACCGGCCTTCCAGATGGAGTTTAACGGCCGCCCCTTCCCTGGTGATGGTATCCTGTTCCCTTTTGATGGAAGGGATGGGCTTGATCGCCGCCCTCAGGAGAATTTCGTCGCCGTTGGAAATCCCTCCCAGAATACCGCCGGCGTGGTTCGTCCGGAAGCCCTCGGGAATCAGGGGATCGTTGTTTTCCGACCCCCTAAGCCGGGCAGCCGCAAAACCGGCCCCGATTTCAACCCCCTTGACCGCGCCCACCGACATGACGGCCCGGGCCAGGTCAGCATCCAGTTTGTCGAATACCGGCTCTCCCAATCCGGGGGGACAGCCCAGGACCCGGACCTCCACGATACCCCCCAGGGAGTCGTCTTCTAGCCGGGCTTTTTTTAGAAGCGCTTCCACCTCCGGCACCACATCGGGATCAGGGCAGCAGAAAGGATTATTCCCAACGGCTTCGGGAATAATTTTTCGGGCCCGAATACCGCCTAATTCCAGGGTCCAGGCGGACACCTGAATCCCTGCCGGCTCCAGGATCTTTTGGGCCACCACGCCGGACGCCACCCGAGCCGCCGTTTCCCGGGCTGACGACCTGCCGCCGCCCCGGAAATCGAAGTGGCCGTACTTCCGATAATAGCTGTAGTCGGCGTGGCCGGGCCGAAAGGCGTTGCGCAGGATTTCATAGGGCCGGCTGTCGGCATCCCGGTTGCGAATGAAAAGGGCGATAGGTGTGCCGGTGGTCTCGCCTTCGAAAACCCCGGAAAGGATTTCCACCCGGTCCTCTTCCCGGCGCGGCGTATCAAGAGGCGTCCGCCCAGGGCGGCGACGGGCCATGGCCGGAACGAAATCCTCCGCAGACAAAGCGATCCGGGAAGGACAACCGTCGATCACCGCCCCGATCCCCTCCCCATGGGATTCCCCAAAGGTGGTCACCCTGAACAGTTCTCCGATGGAATTACCGGCCATGAAGTCGCTTCTCCCTTTTCTCAGACAGGGCCTCGATAATAAGGGTTGCCGTTTCTTCCGGTCCAAAGGCGGAGGTATCCACCCGCAAAGCGGAGGCCTTTTCATAAACGGGCCGACGGGAATTCAAAACCTGCCGAATCTCCGTCAACGGAGCTTCTCCGGTAAGGGAGGGCCGAATTTTACCTACCCGTTGCTCTTCTGCCATTCGCCCTCGCAATACTTCAGGTGCGCCGTCGAGCCAGACGACAAAGCCCCCCCGGCCCAGATTCCGAACGTTTTCTTCGTCCAGGACCGCCCCGCCGCCGACGGCAATCACCTGGTTATCCTGAGCGGAAACCGCCTGAACCGCCTGTCTCTCCAGGGCCCTGAAGGTATTCCAGCCTTTGGATGAAACCAGGTCTTCAATGGAAATTCCCATTGTTTCCTCCACCACGATGTCCGTATCCCGGAAGTCTTTCCCGGTTCTTTCGGCTAAAAGCCTTCCCACCGTGGTTTTCCCCGAGCATCGATATCCGATTAAGACAATATTCAATTTTGAAAACCTCGCAAAAAGTCAAAAAGCGACTTTTTGCAAATCCGTCAGCCTTCTTCAGCATCCGGCCATTTTGGACCAAAAAAAAAGCCGTGAGCTTCAATCCGCCCACGGCTTTTGAATTTCGAAAAAATGAAATCAAACCATAAGCAGACGGGTCCCCGGCCAGTAATAAAAGTAATAAAAGTCTTGCTGGGATTTTTGACTGATCATGGTGGTTACGTCTTTTTGAATCCTCAAATAGATTTTCTTTTTTTATAAACGGTACTCCTATCCGTGTCAAGCATTATTTTTCGTCAAAAAAAATATTGACACGGATAGGTCGGTTTGGTAAAATTAGTGTCAATTTTTTTAAAGGAATTTTATGCAATCCTATTTTACTTCAAAAAACAATTGGTGGTGGCGGAATTTGAGGGAGGGGTTCGTCCACCGCTAATCAAAGCCATTAACTGAAAAGCCGTGGAGAGCCGCTCCGGTTCTCCACGGCTTTTTTATTTGGTATCTATAAAAAAAGGCCGTGAAACTCTCACGGCCTTTTTTTATTAAGAATTTCTTTAAATCCCTACCCACTGAAGGAGGAAAAACAAATGGAAATTAGAAACATGATCGCCAAAGTAGTCCGAGGGGAAGACCTGGGCGAGAAGGAAATGGAAAGGGCCATGGACGAAATCATCGGCGGGCAGGCCACCCCGGCCCAAATTGGGGCCTTCATCACGGCTCTGCGCATCAAGGGGGAAACGGTCGAAGAGATCACCGGCGCGGCCCGGGCCTTACGGGCCCGGGCCGGCGCTTTGAACCTGAACAACCATTCGATCAACCTGGACCGGGACGAGATCAACATCGAAGAGGAAACCATCCTGGACACTTGTGGGACCGGCGGAGACGGAACGCGGACCTTCAATGTCTCCACGGCCACCGCCCTGGTAACGGCCGGCGCGGGGGTCAAAGTGGCCAAACACGGCAACCGGGCCATCTCCAGCCAGTGCGGCAGTGCCGACGTCCTGGAACAGTTGGGAGTCAATCTCGAGCTGACCCGCTCCGATGTGGAACGATGCCTGCGGGAATTGGGGATCGGATTTCTATACGCCCCGCTTTTCCACGGGGCGATGAAGCATGCGGCTGGGCCTCGTCAGGAGATCGGCCTGCGGACCATCTTTAACCTCCTCGGCCCCTTGACCAACCCGGCCGGGGCCTCGGCCCAGGTGATGGGGGTTTATGCTCCGGAGTTGACCGAAAAAATGGCCCAGGTCCTCCAAAGGCTGGGTTCCAGGGAAGCCTTCGTGGTCTGCGGGGAAGGGTTCCTGGATGAAATCAGCATTTGCGGACCGACCCGGGTTTCCCATCTTAAAAATAATCAGGTCAGGACCTTTGAACTGACCCCCGAGGAATTGGGATTCCAACGGGCCGACCCGGAGGGCATCCGCGGCGGGGACGCCGCCGCCAACGCCCGGATCATCCGCTCCATCCTGGAAGGAAAACCGGGAGCGAAGCGGGAGATGGTCTTAATGAATGCCGCGGCCGCTTTTATGGCCGCCGGGCTGGATAACAATTTTAATGAAGGCCTTCGGCGGGGAGAGCAGTCCATCGATTCCGGCCAGGCCAAAAACAAACTCGATCAATTGATCTCCTTTTCCCAGGAATGCCGGCCTTTTCTACGAAAGGCCATATAAGAGATAGAATTAGCTGGATCTCCGATTTTGTCTATCGACTAAAAAAAGCTCTGGGTCCCGATCAACCGGATGAAACCCCGTCATAAAATCTGGTCTGGCCGACGGGACCTGGCGAATAAGAATTATTAATTTAGGCGCGGATTCGGAGTTCGGAGTGCCTTTGGAAAACCCTTTCGCCGAGACCCGTCGGCCACGGAGACCCAATTTCAGGTCAATCTATCCCCTACTGTGGCCCCTACTCCCATAGGCGAAGCGTCAAAAATGTTTGGCCTGACGGATGGAAGGCTTGATTTTTTGTAATTTCTGGACTATAGAATAGCTATTTTGGGGGAGCGCTGCTATTCTATAAAGGAGCGGATAAATTAATTAAGCCATGGATGAAAAAATCACGAATCTGGAAGTGATGGAATCCCTGTTGGAATCGCCCTTGAGCAGTCAATTGTCCGAGGAGGAGTTGGCTGATTTTGTTAACAAAATAAAAGAGATGGTCCAAGAAAAATCAAGAATAAGGTAGCCGGCATTCTCGAGAAAGTTATTTTCCTTCCGGGATCTCCTTTTCTTCCTCTGCCGCGCTGTCCCGCCACAGCCAGATCACCATGGTGATTAATCCCATCCAGGCCGACAAACCGGCAAAGATGGCCATGAAAACCCGGAATTTGAACTCCATCCCCTTGAGCCACATAGTAACCGCCAAAAAAATAGCCATCCCTGCCAGGAGAATACCCATTTTCTTCCCGATCCGTTTGAACCTTGGATTCATTTTTGATATCCCCTTGAAGAACAAAAATCCCATTGACAGTTTTAGCTATTCAGCCTTATATAGCATAAACCTTCTTAAAAATAAAATAGTTTGAACGCCGCAGACGAGGAATGAAGCCGACACAGGACTTTCAAAAAGCCCGGGAACGGATGGTCAAAGAACAGCTCCTTCCCCGGGGCATTACCGACCCGGGGGTCTTGAAGGCTATGGGCCGGGTGCCCCGTCACCTCTTCATCGAAGAAGCCCTCTGGGGAGAAGCCTACAACGATTATCCCCTGCCGATCGGTGAACATCAGACCATCTCTCAGCCCTATATCGTGGCCCTCATGACCCAATCCTTAGGGCTCACCGGTCAGGAAAACATCCTGGAAATCGGGACAGGTTCAGGCTACCAGACCGCCGTCCTGGCCGAAACCTGCAAAAAGGTCTATTCCATCGAACGGGTCCGTCCCCTGGTGATCAGGGCCCGAAAGATCCTGGACCAGCTTCACTATCACAATGTGCTGATCAAGGTTTTTGACGGCACCTATGGCTGGCCGGAGGAAAGCCCCTTCGACGGGATCATCGTCACCGCCGCGGCCCCCAGGGTCCCGGAAGCCTATCTCCAGCAGTTGGCTCCTCAAGGCCGCCTGGTGATCCCGGTGGGAGACCGTTTTTCCCAAAACCTGTTACGCCTCAGCAAAACGGAGCAGGGAGTCATTCAAGAAGATTTGGGCGGGGTGCGTTTCGTCAGCCTGATCGGCGATCACGGCTGGCAGGATTAAAGAGGATATCTTCGCTCCGAAAATGTAAGCCTTACCCCATCTCCAGAGGGGTTTCGTGGCGATGTACACCTACAAGTCTTTCACCAAGACCATTCCAGAAATCAGTAATTATCCTTTGAACTCTTCAACCGATTTTGAAGGAGATTAATCCTCCTATACTGTTTTAATGAGCGGATCTCCTTGACTCCCTCCCCCCAGCTACGTGGACGAGCTACCGAATTCCAATGGTCGGACTTTAACCGACTAGTCACATGTTTTACACGGCAGACCCTCCAAATATGTAGGACTCGTTAGATTTTAGTATTCAAGGATTACCAAAATCAGTAAAAAAGGGGTTGGGTATTTTTTGGCTAGGCCTTTGTCTTTATGGAAACAGAGAAAAGCTGCTGGAAGCATTCCTCCTTCAGAACCTATTCCCGAAGAGTGGTTTTCCCGATTGCAATTTTTCCCCTTGGAGAGGGCAGAGAAAGACTTGAATCCCCATTAGCCCTACTTCAAAATCAGGGGCAAATAGATCAAATAATTGGAAGTCATATAGAGCTCAAATACCTCGTCGGTATCCTGATCAGCGACATAGAGAACCCGTCCGTTGTCCGGACTAATCTCGAAGATGGTAACATTCCCATTGAGGGTTAAAGGACCGTTAAGCTTGACCCCGGCCGCCGCCGGTCCCTACGGGGGTGCTGTACAACTCAGAGACAGTCGTCATCTGTTGGTTCCCGATATAAACCACCCGGCTTCCCTCCGGACTGATTTCCCACCATCCCCCATTGACCTGGACCAGGGGGGGTGTGATTTTGACCGCATTCGCCGCCGGACCCGTGATGGGGACACTGTAAAGCCCAGGGACATTATCCGTAAGTTGGGTGGCGTAATAAACCACCTGACCGCTATCCGGGCTGATCCGGCCACCACGACCCCGCCGGGTGATAGGGGACCGTTGAGCTTGACCCCGGCTGCCGCTGGACCCGTGATGGGAACGCTGTACAACTCAAAGACTTGATCGGTTTGCTGGTCGGCGTTATAAACCACCCGACGGCTGTCCGGGCTGATCTGAATAGCGGTGACATTCCCGTTGAGGGCCAAGGCCCCATTTAGCTTAATCCTGGCCGCCGCCGGACCTCCGATTGGGACGCTGTATAGCTCAAGAACAGTAGCCGTCTGTTGATCGGAGATATAAACCACTCGGCTACTGTCCGGGCTGATCCGAAAATCAAAAATATTCTTACCGGAACCCAGAGGGTCGTTGAGCCTGACACCGGCCGCCGCCGGACCTCCAGATTGGGACGCTGTACAGCTCAGAGACAGTAGCCGTCGGTTGGGCATCATAAACCACTCGACTACTGTCCGAGCTGATAAAGAAAAATCCATTAATATTCCCGGGAGAAACCAGGGGAACGCTAAGTTTTACCCCGGCCATCGCTGGTCCCCCGATCGGGACGCTGTACATCTCGACAACCCCGGCGGTGTCCCGATCGGATAGATAAACCACCCGGCGGCTGTCGGGGCTGATCCTAAACCCAGTTACATTCCCATTAAGGACTAAAGTCCCGTTGAGCTTGACACCGTCCGCCGCCGGGCCTCCAATCGGGACGCTGTAAAGTTGGTTAACGTTACCTACTCCTGGTCGGCTACATACACCACTCGGTTGCTATCCGGACTAAGCTGGAAATTATTAGAAACATTTCCGCCAGACACCAGTGCCCCGTTGAGCTTGACCCCGGCGGCTGCCGGGCCTCCAATCGGGACGCTGAACAACTCGAAGGCAGAAGCTGTCTCTTGGTTGGCCAAATAGACCACCCGACCGCTATCCGGACTTATCCGGTACGAATATACCCCTCTACCAGACGGGAGAAGGGGATTGAGTCGAGTTGGAGGCCCTCCCCCCAAGCGGACGCTGTAAAGCTCGAAAACTCCGTCGGTGTCTTGGTCCGCCAAATATACGGCATATCGGCCGTCCGGACTGATCCCGAAAGAATCAACATCCCCGAAAGACGGCATGACGCCGCTCAATTTGATGTTGGTAGCGGCCTGGAGGGAATGGGCGGACCAAAGCGTGACCATGATCAATCCAATAGTTAAAAATAACAGCAAGAATCTGCTTTTTTTATGTTCATCTTTTCCCCTTCCTCCGTTCAATTCATACCCTGCCAGATAAAAATCAACTGGAATGCAAAGTGCAAATAATTGGAAACGACCTCTTAATTTTGTCTCCAGGAAGGAGGCTAGGGCCGAGGCTATCCCCTAAAAATTGGCAGATTTCACCTTTCTGTCATTCTATTAAAGAAATATGATTTTGAAATTAAAAAAAGAATAGGGTAAACAAGGTATTATACGATGAGAAAGGCTGTATTTTTTTATTTTTTCCAAGTAGCGGATCTCCAAAAACATTGCCTGAACCGAGGAGGTTGCAGATCCGAGACCTTAAGGGTGAATTCCGATTGAGGCGAAGTCCTGCGGGAAGTTAAATCTCCCACCGTCTCATTAAGGATTACCGCCACAATTTTGCAGGGATTGCCAAAATTCAAAAACAAGACTACAGGAAGAAGCCCCCAATATTACTTGAAAATCGGCTTCTTCCCCTGGGCTTGAGGATGTCACCTACTACTGTTGAACACCATAAGCTTGAGGAATAAAGGATTACCGATTGAAGGTGTTCAGCCAAACCGGCTAATCAGCGGTAAAACACGGGACAGGATTCAAATTGGTACCCCTTGGGGGGACTCGGAATATTTTCTTCATGTTCTAAGAAAAAACGGATTTCTATCTCTCGATCAGCGGCAGGTACAACCACGGTGTTAGCTCCCCCTGGCGGTACTCCACCGCGCCGATATCGCATGCCAATCCTTGAGGGCGCATCACGCCGCGTTGGTCAAATGACCCGACCAGGCAAGAGCCATTATCAATCGGACCCGTGCCTCCTGCGATGGGGGGCAGCGGCAGATGCGTCAGCGTAAATCCGCCGTTGTTCGCCAAAGGACCGAGCTGCGCGGGTTTGTTATTTTGATCGCCGGCTTGAGTGAAATATGACGTGCAGGAGTTGTCGCTGGAAAGATTGAAACCGCTTGATGTGATGTTGGTCGAACTGCTTGGACTTTGAAAACAGTTTCCACCCTCAGGGCTGTTGGCTACGATGGAATTCTTCAGCTTCACGATCTGGCCACTGAGGGAACCGATTTGGTAGATACCGCCGCCATAAGGGGCCGAGTTGCCGCTGAGGGTGACGTTGGTCAGGGTCGCCGTGCCGTCTATGTTGTAGAATCCGCCGCCGTGATAAGAGACCGAGTTGCCGCTGAGAGTGACGTTGGTCAGGGTCGCCGTGCCGTTGTTGTTGTAGACACCACCGCCGGCGTATCCGGCCGAGTTGCCGCTGAGGGTGACGTTGGTCAGGGTCGCCGTGCCGTTGTTTAAGTTGGAAAATCCGCCCCCGCCAAAAGAGACCGAGTTGCCGCTGAGGGTGACGTTGGTCAGGGTCGCCGTGCCGTTATTATTGTTGCCGATTCCGCCGCCGCTGCCCAGACTGGTCGAGTTGCCGCTGAGAGTGACGTTGGTCAGGGTCGCCGTGCCGTTGTTGTTGTAGACACCACCGCCGGTGAATCCGGCCGTGTTGTCGTGAAGCGTGCTTCCGTTGAAAGTGACCGACGAATTGGGGGAGATGTAGATACCCCCCCAAAATTAGCACTACTGTTGTTGAAGATGTCGCTGCCCTCAATCGTCACCGGCGCGCCATCCCAGGCCAGGATCGCCCCGCCCCAGCCGTCGGTCGTGTTTATAGCCACGTTGTCGTGAAAAGTACTGCGGGTAATGGTGGTTACGGCAGGCGCGTAGCGAGGGTAAAGCGCGCCACCGTTCCCGGCCGAGTTGTTCGCGAATTCGCTATCGGCAATATTCAGCGGTCCATAACTGACGATGGCTCCGCCGCTCCACGCCGAGCCGGTTTGGTTGTTGATGAATTTACAGTTATTAATGTTCAGTGTACCCTCGTTACGAATCGCACCGCCGTCATCGCTACTGCTCAAACCCTTGGTGACGGTCAGGTTATTTAACGTTAGCGATATGCCCGGATTCACCAAGAAAACCCGAGAGGCATTCGCGCCGCTGAGAGTGATCAGGGATCCACCGTCAATGGTCGTTTGGCTGCTGATGGGCTTGGCCCCGGTTACGGTAATGATGACCGGCGACGTGCCGCAGTTGAAGGTAATCGTTCCGCCTCCCGTGCTTTGAACGGTGTTCAAAGCCGTATTGAATTCTGTATCCGTACAGGCCCCCCCGACCACGGCATCGACCGCTTGAGATGAAGGAACTATTATAAAAGCTGGAAATAGGCTAACAATCCCGAGGATCAGGATTCGAATGAATTTCATCGCTGACAGGCCTCCATCGCTCAATAGTGGTTTATTCAAACTTACAGCAGGACCCCTAACCTGGAAATATTAGTATCTTCATAATATTAATGAATTATTGATCGGGAAAGACTCAATGTCAATAAGGCAAAAAGAGTATTTTATTGATCCTGGTAGGGATAGGCTCGTGGAAAAAAGCTGGGGATACCTTCACCGTGTCTATTTGGGTGATGACTAATAATTTTCGTTTGAAATCTGGCAGGTCAGGCCATAATTCTAAAACAAAACTACAGGAAGCTATTCTTCGGATAGCCCCCGGTCTCCCTAAAAACCTCCACCAGGCCGCCTCAAAAACACCCCCAAAACCTCCATATTTATAATGGTAATCAACAGGTTAACCTGCCTACTTCCCGTGAATGATGTCCATCCACCGGATGGCTTCCGTCTCGCTCACCCTGCCCAAATAGGCCTGGGTGGTCTTCAAGTCCTGGTGCCTCAAAATGACCTTGGAGACAATCTCCAAGGGGACCCCATTTCGACTGGCATAAGTGGCCGAATGCCGCCGGAGGTCATGGGGCCTGATCGAAATTTTAAGCTGGGACCCAAGGCTTTTGATCAATGACCTGACCGTTGAATAAGAAACCGGGAAAAGACGATCATCCGGCCCCAGTTTTTGGGTTCGGACATATTCCTCCAAACGCTTGGCAATCGGCTCCGGCATATAGGCCACCTCGGCATCTTTCCCGGACTTCGGCTCCCGGAGGACTATTTTCCTCTCCGAGATATCCGATACCTTGATCTTTAAAGACTCCCCGACCCGAAGCCCACAGCGAGCCTGGAGTTCCAGGATCAACCGGTCTCGGAGGTTTTTGGTGTTGTAGATAATCTCATGGATCGCCTCTTTTTCGAAAATTCTCCTGGGGCTCTGTTTCGGGGTCCGGAAGGTCTTGGAGAGCAGCGAGGTGTTGCAGGGGTTTTTCATGTCCAGGTCGCACCGGTTGATGACAAAATTGAAAAGGGACTTGAGCTGGGCATACCGGAGTCTACGGGTTGATCGGGCCAAACCCTGGGTCAGGCTCTCCAGGAAGCGGTATACCTCATCAGACCCGAGATTTTCGAATACCGTATCCCCGTACAGGGCCTTGAACTGGTTGAGCATCGGCAGATAGCTCTGAAGGGTCCTTTTCCGGTGACTGGACCGCTGATAGGTTTGGAACAAGGTAATAGCCTCTTTGGTCTTCATACGGCACCTCCTCGGTGGGGTTGGAGGTTAATGGGGGTCCCCCCATTATGAGGATTTCAAAGGCAAATAAAAAGGCTGAGGTATGGTCTGAAAATGACCCGGCAAATATAACCTAAAAAACGGGAATCCCTCAAAGGTCATTTTCTTAAATAACTAATTTTACTTTATATTTAAGGTTTCGTTGAATGCACCTACAACTGTTGTTTTTTACCGAACACAAGATTCAACGATTACGGTTAAAAATGTTCATCATCCTTAAGGGTTCATTAATCGCAATTCTTTTTCAGCGTGCAAGAATCTGTTTGCTGCCGGACTCGAAGTCTAACCACGCACTGCCCACCCGTTCCAGTTGCTCCAAGTCCCATTGGAGGTCCATCTCCCGGAACAGCTTCTCGGCCTTGTCCAGATATTCTTGGGCGCTGAGGCCGTTGAGTTCCCGGTAGTTGCTTTGAGGTTCTATCAGGGATTTGCCCACCTCAAAATAGGTGCGGGCCAGATCGGGGCGTGCCCCGAGTCGTTCGCCTTCCCGGATGGTCCGCGCCCACCACTTAAGCGCCTGGCGCTGCTTGCCGACCAGCCAGTAGTAGCGCCCCATCAGTCTGAAGATCTTGGTCCGGTAAGGGGCGTATTTGCGTGAATTTCGGACCGCTGCTTGGCCGGACTGATAGGCCTGCTTGCGGATAGGAGCCAGGTTCGAGGAATCCCCCGAAAGGACAGCCTGTTCCAAGCGATGGATATTAAACAATAGATGTGCCGCAAGATAAGGGGCAGCGGCAACAGGGATGATCCGCTTCTGCCTATCATAAATCGCCTTGGCTTGTGACAGCGATTCGTTGGCCCCGTCCCAATCGCTGAGTAGTATCTGGGATTCAGCCTTGAATGCCATGCCCCCCAAGCTCATGGAGTTCGGTCCCTTTTTCGCGGGCATATAGAAAAAACTGATCAGCTTCCATACAGGAAATCATAGGCCACCCTCTTCCGGACCAAAAAATCTATTTTCAGGCCTATGGCATTTAACGTAATTTCGCTTTTGTCATAGGACTGACCAGCTATTGAATAAAGTTTCAATTATCTGCAGCACCTCCTTAAACTCCCCCTGTTCCCCTTTAACCACGCCATAAGACCACAAATAGGTTCCATAGTTATAGAATTCTCCAATTCCAAGCGAAGAATCCAATAAATCTCTATCCATCTCCTTGATCTGGTCCCAGGTTCCCTGACAGTGCTGGTTAAAAGTGCTCCAGCAAGCAAAATGAATTCGGCCTCCGATATCTACCGCCTTCCCAAGCCGTTGTGAGATCTCCAGCATCCGGTTACTGAGCTTAAAGGAAAGCCATAAAAAAGCCCCGGATATTGCCACCCAAGCGTTCCATCCATTAGGCAGGGTTGAAATGCCGGTTCTAATGTGTCTCTTCATAGTGCCCATGGAAACCTTCATATACTGGAAAACATCGAAATAGCTGAGCGCTGTGGCGACTCTCCAGGAGCACTCTAATATTTCGTTTTCCCTTTCGTTAAGCGCCTTCCTGGTTCGGTGCTGACCAATATAGAGCGCCTTGATAATAACCAAAAAATCACCGATGAGTCTAACCATAGCGGCCAGGCCTTTTTTTGGCAGTGGCGCCCCCCAGCGGTCCAGCACCTTTTCGAAGTATTTGACGGATTCGACAAGCTGCCCTTTACTGGCCAGGGCAATGGCAATGTTTTTCTCGTACTGGGCCAGCTTTTCCGGGTCGGCGGCCTGGCCCTGTTTGTTCACATAGAGTCTCAAAGCCTCCTGGTAGTAGTGCAGGGCCTCACTGGAGGCGGACGCCCACAGGGCTTCCTCCCCGGCCTTGGCCATGTATTCTTCCGTCTTTTCCAGGTCTTCCCCTTTCCCGTAGTGAAAGGCCAACAGGCCGTAGAACTCGTGGAGTCTCTCTTGGAAGACCTTTTCTATAGACTTCGCCACCTTGAGATGCAAGCCCTTGCGCTGCTGGATGAGGGTGGATTCGTAGGCCGCCTCCTGGGCAAGGGCGTGTTTGAAGAAATACTCCAACTCTTCCATCCGCACCCGGTCCCGGATCAGTTGGGTATCCTTGAGGTAGCCCAGTCGATGGTCCAGCCCGTCGATCGAAGCGGCCACATCCCTGATGATCCGGTCGAAGAAACTCCGTCCGATCACCGCGGCCGTTTTGACCAACTCCCGGGTCTGTTCTTCCAAGCGGTCGATCCGAGCGATCAGCACATCGTTGATGGTCGAGGGGACCACTACCGAGGTGATCTTATCAGTCACTTCAAAGGACTCGCCGGAACGGATGATGGCCCCGTCTTCGATCAGGGAGCGGGCCACTTCTTCGATAAAAAAGGGGTTGCCGCCGCTCCGTTCGATGATCTGCTGTCGGAGGGAATAGGGCAGCCCCGGGATGTTCAGCAGGTTGGCAATGAGGGCCTCGCCGGCCTGCGGGTCCAGGGGCTGGATTTTCAGCTCCACGTAGTGTTTGGGCAGCAGGTCGCCGATCTTTTCCATGGACCCGTCCTCTCCCTGCCAGTAGCCGGGCCGGAACAGGTTGATGAAGAGAATCCGATGTTTCTCGGTCAGGCGGAGGAGGGATTGCAGGAGTAAAAGGGAGCTTGTATCGGCCCAATGCAGGTCCTCCATGACGATGACCAGCGGGGTTTGTTCGCTCCCCTGGATGAGCAACTCGCGGAGGTTTTTGAAGATCAGCTTCTCCAGGGCCTCGCCTTCGATTCCCCGGACTCGTTCAGCAGTATTTCCCCTTCAGCTTCATGCTCATGAGGGTGGCCACGAAGGGCAGTATTTCATCGGCCTCTTCCGGGTGGATCGACCGGATGGTCCGGTCCAGCTTGTCGAAGGCGGCAGCCTTCCGAGTCCTCTTCGGAGATCCTGGCCCACTGTTTCAACAGATAGATGAAGGGGTGAAAACTCAGGTTCCGGCCGATGGAGATGGCCCGGCCTTCCTGGAGGATGACTTTTTGTATAACCTCGCGCTGGCGCAGCTCGGCCATGAGGCGGGATTTCCCGATGCCCGCTTCCCCTATGATATTCACCACCGACCCTTCACCGTTGATGGACTTCATCACCTGCAACTCAAGCCGGTTCAACTCCTGGTCCCGACCCACCATGACGGAAGAGACTTGGCGATCCAGGCTTTGCGTTTGAGCTCTGGCGGAAATCAGCCTAAATACGATAACCGGTTCGGCCTTCCCTTTGACCCGTTTGGCCCCCAGGTCCTGAAACTCGAACCGCCCTCTGGTCCGCCGCACCGTCTCCTCACCCGCCAGGATTTCACCGGGTTTGGCCAGACCGCTGAGGCGCGCGGCCAGGTTGACCGCCTCCCCCGTTACCTCCTGGGAACCTTTCTCAAGGTCCACCTCGGCCGTCACCACCAGACCAGTATTGATCCCACTGTGCATGGACAGGGGAACCCCGATGCGGCTTTCGTATTGGGGACTGAGCCCTTTGACGAAGGCATGGATCTCGATGGCGGCCTGAACGGCCCGGCCCGGGTCGTCTTCGTGGGCCTTCGGGATTCCGAAAAAGGCCAGCACCCCGTCACCCATCAATCGATCAATGAAGCCCTCGTAATTGGCAACGATCTCTTTGACCCTGGTGAAGATGTGTCCGGTTATTTGCTTGACCTGCTCGGGGTCAAACTTCTCCGTCAGGGCCGTGTAACCGGTGAGATCCGAGAACAGGACGGTAACGTGCTTGCGCTCAGCTTCAGGAGCGTGGTGAGGTTCGGGAGCAGCAGTGTCTGCCTTAAGGTCATGCCCACACTTCAGGCAGAAATTTGCCCCCTCAGGAAGGTCGGTTCGACACTTGGGACAAATCAAAATAAACCCTCCAGCAAAAAACCCCGCCTCTCGTTTGAGAAACGGGGTTTCCAGAAATCTCTCATCTGTGTGCCCTCCCTAAAAGTGTAGTGGCAAAACTGGAAGAGGGTTATTCGATTGTTATGAACTTAGAATGAACAGAAGTATACACTATTTTTTGCCTCGTAAGTAGGACTTTAATTTCGTTGGGTGGGAAGAGCAAGGTGGGAGTTCGAGCAACACTTTTCGTTTGAAGTCTTCCAAAATGGCCCATTCATCAAAAACATGACTTCAGGAAGAACATCTTGATATCCCTCAAAAAACTGCCTCCTCACCCCATAATTTCTCTGTACACCTACACACCTACAAATGTTGATCAGGAACTGAACTGAAATTTAATGATTGCGGTTTGAAAGTTAGAGTAGCGGGCGGATAACCCGCAAGCAACCACGGCTAAGAACTTTGGGATAAAATCGGGAGACTTGCCCCGTGGTTGCTTATCGGGTTCATTTGCTGGTTGGCGGGGGACCTACTTCGGTAGGCCGAGTTGCTGATCGAGAGAGTCGACAGATCCCGTCGTGATGAACCGTTTCAAGACCCACGCTGGTACCAGGTTTGCCAAGCCCGAATTCTCTTCGAACACGACCCTGGGACGCTTAGTTTGCTCGCTTACCGCAA
The DNA here is from genome assembly GCA_963843145.1 of uncultured delta proteobacterium. GTDB lineage: Bacteria > Desulfobacterota > RBG-13-43-22 > RBG-13-43-22 > RBG-13-43-22 > CAVQSS01. The sequence continues at coordinate 121,953 of CAWJJC010000002.1, read as the reverse complement.
CATCTCGGTACGGGATGAACGACAACACAATGCCGACGAGCATCTCGTTATGAACGACCCCCTCGCCAAAGGAGACCCCACCGGTCTTGAATGCTGGCACATACAGCACAGGCCCGCCACTGTTTCCGGGAAAGATAAAGAGGTCTGCCAGGAGCGAATTGGAGCCCGCGCGGCCCGATCATCCCCCGACGGGCGATCGGCAAGGCATGATCCAGAGAGCGTAGCCCCATTGGGAATCCAAGCGCCACCAGCGGAGCCCCAGCCTCGACCTGTGTTTGTTCGATAAAGCGGTCAAGGGGGTATCGCTTTCACCGACGCGCCCTGGACAATGGGCAAGAAGCGGACTGCAACATCATTTTGGGGGACTCGAACCAAGCGCCTATGCCAGCTTTGACGAGATCAGCATCCTTTAGCTGTTGGCTAGAGCCGCCAGCTCGATTTAGGCGATAAAAGAGATCACCCCGAAATCCTCCCTTTTCGTCTTTAACGACGTGCTTCGCGGTGACAAGGAGTAGGTGCTTACGAGCAGTCGCTACGATGAAGCCAGTACCGATCGGAACCATTTTTTTTTCGACCTGTCGTTCAATTGATACGACGGTGTCAAGCCATTGCTGATCGAACTGTGAAGTACGAAGAATTGGAGGGTTCAAATCTGCAGCGAGCAATCCTGGGACAGCGCTGACGAGAACCCACGCGATGATAAGGATGGTCTGACGAATCACGATTCACTCCCTTTCTAGTTAACGACGCCCAATTCATTGAACGGTTTCCTGGATAATATCAGAAAGTTTCAGCATATTCAATAAAAGCAAAAATACCTTAATTCACCATCAAAAAAATATAAAACCTCGTTGATCTCGATGGAACGAGGTGATAGAGTTTTTTTACAAGAAAAAACTATCATCAACGAGGTGAAGGCAGTATGACACAAGGAGTTCTCTCATTCAAGTACGAAGAAGAGAAGAAAGAGACGGGGATGACGGCGTTGGGGGGATTGCCGGTTTATCTGGATTTAGCTTCGGTGATGGGGATAGGCGGGCAGCATAGAGAGGCATTTACACCTAAAGAAGCAAGGCTGGACGGATGCCCAGACGGTACTCTCGTTGATATTGATGAATCTTGCGGGCGGGGATTGTGTGGAGGATTTACGCCGGTTGGAGGGGGATGATGGATTTTGTCAGGTATTAAGGCGAATAGAACACAAAGGGATGAAACGACAGGAGAGACGGGAGGCGGAGCGTCGTTGGCGAAAGGAACGGAGACGAACGGTGCCTTCCGCCTCTGCAGTTTTTCGATATTTGTCATTATTTCACGATGCGGAGCAAGAGAAGAAACGAGTGGAGGGGAAGGCGTTCATACCGGTCAAGAATGAGGCTCTGAGGGGATTAGAGAAGGTGAACGGAGAAATGGTTGATTTTATGCAGAAGCAGAATCCCCAAAAGGTAGCGACGCTGGATCAGGATGCGACCTTGGTGGAGACGGCGAAGCGGGAGGCTTTATATGGCTACAAAGGATACAAAGCCTACCAGCCATTGAACACCTGGTGGGCGGAACAGGAGATGGTCTTGCATACGGAGTTTCGGGATGGGAATGTTCCGGCGGGATATGAGCAATTGCGGGTCATTGAAGGAGGCGTTGGCTTTACTGCCGGAAGGGGTTGAGAAAGTCCGATTACGTTCCGACACGGCGGGATATCAGCATGAGCTACTCCGATACTGTGAAGAAGGGAAGGAGGAGCGATTTGGTCGGATCGAGTTTGCGATTGGCTGTGATGTGACCCCGGAGTTTAAGAGGGCGGTTTTGGAAGTAGAGGAATCAGAATGGAAGGTGATTTACAAGGAGGTCGGAAGGGTATCGGATCAAGACGAATCAGGAATGGGCCGAGGTTTGTTTTGTTCCCGGAAAGATGGGCTATAGTAAGAAGTCCCCGGTGTATCGGTACTTGGCCATCCGGGAGGGGATGGGGTCGATGACGCTGCCAGGGATGGCCGCATTACAGCAGTCGTTACCTTTTCCGACGATGCAAATGGGCAGGCAAGGGTACAAGCTTTTCGGGGTGGTGACGAACATGAATTGGGATGGGGGGGGCCTTGATTGACTGGCATCGAAAGCGTTGTGGGAAGTCCGAGGAGGCCCATTCGGTAATGAAAGGAGATTTGGCCGGAGGGCAATTACCTTCTGGTGATTTTGGTGAGAATGCCGCCTGGTTTTGGATCATGATTTTGGCCTTGAACCTTAATAGCGTCATGAAGCAGTTGGTTTTAGGGAAGTCCTGGGTATCCAAGCGAATGAAGGCGATTCGGTTTTCGTTTATTAACCTACCCGGGCGCATTGTTGAACGTTCCCGAGAATTGATCATTCGGTTGGTGAAAGGACATCCGGCGTTTGATCTTCTTCTGGAGGCCAGAGGCCGGATCATGGCCCTTGATCCGGTGTCCTCAGGGTAATTGGGCACCCAATTAACCTAAAAGGATTCGTTTGGTGATGGTCAGGGTAATTTTCCAGGAAAAGGATGAAATGCGCCCATTCTTGTGCCCACCGAGCTAATGGAGGTTGTTTTTTTATAAATAATTGAGCAAGCAGGGCCTCCTCCGGGGCCATAGGCTTTAACCGCCAGTAAAAATAGCATTTAAAAATAGGAATATCGATCTGTCAAAAATTAGGTGGTGGATTTAGGAAATACACCTAAACGTAACCACTTAAGTTTATTGTGCTTGGAAGGCTGAACATTATACCTTTCTTGCTGATATCTAATTTTTATTTAGCCTACTTTGCCCAATATACTTATTAACGGTCTCAAAATAATATTGACAGGATTTCTTAACGCCGCCCAGCCACAACCAAAGACAAAATCTCCCGCTCCGCGAATAAGACCCCGCCTGAGGCGTGAGTTCTTTTGGAAAATCGGCGTCTCCGCGATTTTTCAAAAAGGAAATTCGTCTTTCTCTGCGCCCTCGGCGAACTCGAGCCAAGCGGGCGAGAGATAAAAAGAACACCCCGTGTAAATACAATTATGAGACCGTTAATAATTTGGTTTAACCCATGCCTTGTTGCCATTTCCGAGGGCGATAAAGATCAAGACCCATTTATCGTCGATTACGCCTTGTACTCTTCTGATATTTTTAAAATCGCAAAAAGGTCACGATTTCAGGAAGCTATTCTTCGGATAGCCCCCGGTCTCCCTAAAAACCTCTCCCAGACCGCCCCAAAAATACCCCCAAAACCTCCAGATTTATAATGGTAATCAAAGGTTAACCTGCCTACTTTCCGTGAATGATATCCATCCACCGGATGGCTTCCGTCTCGCTCACCTTGCCCAAATAGGCCTGGGTAGTCTTCAGGTCCTGGTGCCTCAGGATCACCTTGGAGACGATCTCCAGGGGGACCCCATTCCGGCTGGCATAAGTGGCTGAATGCCGCCGGAGGTCATGGGGCCTGATCGAAATTTTAAGCTGGGAACCAAGACTTTTTATCATTGACCTGACCGTTGAATAAGAAACCGGAAAAAGACGATCATCCGGCCCCAGCTTTTTGTTCCGGATATATTCCTCCAATCGCTTGGCAATAGGCTCCGGCATATAGGCCACTTCGGCCTCCTTCCCGGACTTCGGCTCCCGGAGGACTATTTTCCTCTCCGAGATATCCGATACCTTGATCTTTAAGGATTCCCCGACCCGAAGCCCACACGGCCTGGAGTTCCAGGATCAACCGGTCCCGGAGGTTTTTGGTGTTGTAGATGATCTCGTCTATTGCCTCTTTTTCGAAAATTCTCCTGGGACTTTGTTTCGGGGTCCGGAAGGTTTTCGAGAGCAATGAGGTATTGCAGGGGTTTTTCATGTCCAGATCGCACCGGTTGATCACAAAATTGAAAAGGGATTTTAACTGGGCATACCGTAGTCTCCGGGTTGATCGGGCCAAGCCCTGGGTCAGGCTTCTCCAGGAAGCGGTATACCTCATCGGACCCAAGATTTTCAAATACCGTTTCCCCGTACAGGGCCTTGAACTGGTTGAGCATCGGCAGATAGCTCTGTAGGGTCCTTTTTCGATGACTGGACCGTTGATAGGTTTGGAACAAGGTAATGGCCTCTTTGGTCTTCATACGGTACCTCCTTGGTAGGATTGGAGGTTAATGGGGGTCCCCCCATTATGAAGAGTTCAAAGGCAAATAAAAAGTCTGCCGGATGGTCGGGAAAAGGGACCTGAAAATAAACCAATAAATGAGAAAAGTATCCTCCAGAGACCAATACATAATTTCTTCAATTTTAAATAATATTTCTGGCCTCATTGAATTCACCTACAAATGTTTTGCCGGTATGCTACCGAGATCTAACGATTACGCATGGAACTGTGCGACGAAGCAGGGCCTTTTGTGCCCCTGCCTGCTTCTCTGTTTGGTTTGAAAGATGGTAACGGCTAAATCCTCACGATGACTTCAGGATCAGGGGCAGAAAGATTTGGCTAAAATCGGTGACCACCCCGTAGGCTTTGGGCCCGCTACCTCCTTTGAGACTGATCCAGCCCATATTCTCCCCCCAAGCGTAACCGGCAAAATCTCCGGTCTGGGGGTCAATGGTCACCCCGCCGCCGGTGGGGGCAAAGTTGATCCAGCCCACGTTGGCGCCCCAGGCATAGCCGGACAAAATGCCAGTGGGATCGCGGTTGATCCCATAGTTGGTGGCATCGGTGTTGGCATAGGTATAGGGGCTGCCGCCGGTGTGGGTTCCCAATCGAATCCAGCCGACATTCTCGGCCCAGATATAGCCTTCCAGGTGATCCCCGTACACGGCCACATCTCCGCCGATGATCGGGTTGAAATTGATCCAGCCGGCGTTAGTGCTCCAGGCCCATTTGGCCGCAGGGTCCATTCCCGCTGCTGAACCTGTCTGGTACGTACCCAGCAGGGCCAGAACAACGGCCGCAAACAATGCTAAACCCAATATCGGTTTCGTTGTGTAGATCATCTAAATCCCTCCCTTGCTGCGATACTGATCAGCTAACTTTTTTGAGAACACCATCCCGGAACCTCAAAAATTTCCGCTCCGCGGGGGCATAGCCCCCTGCACCCCCATAGAAGATCAAATAACCCAAAGAATCAAAAACCCCAATGATCTTCATTGTCCACCACGGACGGGCCAAACGTAGAGCGCGTTCGACTTAACGTCGCCACCCACAAGGCCATTGACCAGGGCCACGTACCACGCGACGCCCGTATCGCCCGCGTACGTAGAGCTCGACCAGTAGTAAGCCGACTGGACGCCGGTGAACGGATCACCCGCCTTCCACTGCGCGGTCCCGGCCGTATTCGATAAAGCAGGGTTGTAAAAGGCATAATCGATCAGACTCTGAAGCTCCTTGACATTGGGCAGGCGCCAGTCGATTTGATGACTGCCGCCGTTGCTGATATCGCCGCAGTTTATTCCGTTCATTGTGCCGGCGGTATTAAGCATCACCACATCGCTCAAGGCGGTCAGCCAGTCTCTGGTGGCGTTGGCGCAGTTGGCGTTCGTCAGCCAGATCAGCCCAGTCAGATTGTCCATCACCGTCCCGTTGTTGTTATCCGTAAATCGAGGGTTCGGCCGGGCTACCCCCTTCTGCAGGTCGCCGTCGGACCCGGAGGGGGCGGCGAAGGGCACCGTTTTGGTCTGCCCGGTCTTGGGAACTGGGGCGCGTAACCCCACCAGGTTGTAGATCTCATCCAACGTGTGCATGGTCCCGGCCGCTGGCCCGCTGCTCGGCTCCGTGAACGTGGTCATCTTGGTGGCGGCTGTGCCGTTGTTGATCCGGTTATAGATCTGATTCAGGGTGTACATCTGCGAACTGCCAGCAGTCGGCCCTCCGCTCGGCTCCAGGCCCCCGGCCAGCACCACAGCCGCCGAAAACAGTACCCCCATTACAATGCCCATTACGAATCCTGCCAATAGTTCTCTGCTACGCATTGCGAACCTCCTTTTTTGTTGTTTAATGCCCAGGAATCTCCGTAGAAAGGGACTCGCTTCCTTCGTTGTTGTATCAGGGGAAAAATCAAAAACCCCCTCTCTCGCTTGAGAAACGGGGTTTCCTAATTTCCTCTATTTGCTGGCTCCCCTTTAAGCCAAATTGGCGTTGCTGGAAGACAGGTTACCTTATTGATCTGGCCTTTGAATGGCCCCCATTATTCAAGGTTTCGAGAATAATAAATAGGGAGATTTTTCGCTATGGCGGGAACCCTTACTGGGGGGCATCTTTCAACGATTTGCGTTTGTACTCTTTCATTTCTATGAATTGGCAACTTAAACGATTACAGGAAGCAAGTTTCAACACGGGTGATGATATCCCTCGGTTGAAAATGGCGGCGATAATAAATCACGGTTCCCAGGAATGGTGGAGACAGCCCTAAACGCAACCCTAAGAATTCAGCCAGCGGGTCCTGTACCCGCAATGATCATCCGCTTCCCGCATCGCATTATTCATACGGGTTTCGAGTTCCAGACGGAAACCCTCCAGATCATCCTCGGAGCAATCCCGGGGGATGAACAGGGGCTCTCCGTAGGCGATGGCGATCCGGCTGAAAGGGGCCGGGACCATGGTCCGGTCCCAGGTTCTTTCCAGGGTGATGGCCCGGGAAGCGGACCAGTTACCCGGCAGAAGCGGGGCCCCGGTATTTTTGGCCAGGACCAGCAACCCTTTTTTGGCGACGAAGCGCGGCCCCTGGGGCCCATCCAGGACCGTGGCGCAGTGCCCCCGACCCTGGCGCAGGTGCCGGATCATTTGGACCAGCGCCCGCTCCCCGCCCCGGGTGGAAGAGCCCCGCACCGGTATCATGCCGCATTTTTGGGCGAAGCGGGCCAAATATTCTCCATCCTCGCTCTGGCTGAACATGACCTGGTGATGCTGCGGGCCGTAGTAATAGCAATAGAAGATGGCCCCTCGGTGCCAGGTGGCGCCGATGTAGGGCCGAGGTCCTAACGCCCATTGTTGATGGATTTCCGGCTGGAGAATTTTAACGCGGCAGGTGGAAAACCAGAGTTTACAGAGGCCGTAGGCCAAATTGGCCGCCAGGGAAATTTGAATTTGCTTCGGCCGGCTAAGGGCCATCCGCGGACCTTATTTTTGCAAAAGTCGCGGAGGCCGCAGATCCGAGGCGTCCAGGGCGAAGTGGTATACCTTATACTGCAAGCCCTGGAGAACAAAGGAGATGAGGCCTCCCCGGCTTTCCCGAAGGGTAAAAATAAATTTATCCATGCCTTTCGCCAAATTTTTATGCAAAGATAAAGGTCAGTTCCCTTCTTTGAGCATCGGGATTTTGAAGAATTCTACCCCTTCTTTTTGAAGGACTTCTTCCTCCTGGGCCGTGGAGGATCCCTTGATATTTCGTTTTTCCGTGGCCCCGTAGTGCATTTTCAACGCTTCTTTGGCAAAATCCGTTCCCACCTCCTCGAAATGCTCTTGGAGGTACGTTTTCAGCTCCTGCCATTGCTTGGTCAGAGCGGCTCCCGGCTTAGCTTCCGGAACGGTTTGGGGCGGCGCAGCCCCATGCCGGCGAATGGCTACCGGGGAGAGGATCCGGGAAATTTGATGGTCGTCACAAATGGGGCATTGAATTTCCCCGTCCTTCTGCTGCTGATAAAAGACCTCAAGACCGGCAAACCAGCCCTCAAAGCAGTGGTCTTGAGAACATTTCAAGTCGATGGCGATCATAAAATCTAACCAATACTATTGGTCCAAATTCGAAATCCGAATTTCGAAATCCGACGTGCTTGTTTCGGATTTCGTGCTTCGAATTTCGGATTTAAAGATCTTCAATTAGATAGCGCCTTTCTCCACCAGAGAGCGGTAGACCTCCGACAGTATGAATCCCCGGCTGGCCAAGCCCTGCCGGCCGTAGTTCATATTGGCTTCCATGACCATCCAGCCGTCTTTTTCAGTATGGCATAAATCCAAACCCACGTCATTAAAATTGCAAGCCCGGGTAACCTCTTGGGCGAATCGCAAGGCCTCGCCAGGAATCTCCTCAAAATCCAGCTCGCCTCCCTGGGCCAGGTTGTGGCGAAATTCACCCGGCCGGCCTTTCTTCCAATAGGCCAGGATCACCTGGTGATTGATCAGAACAACCCGCAGGTCTCTTTCCAGAGGAAGGTATTCCTGGATATAGGCCACCGGGTTTCGGTCCTTATAGTGCCCTAATTCGGTTTCATTAGTGATCAAATAAACCCCCTCCCCCATGGAAGACCCCCGAGGGATCTTAGCGATAAAAGGAAAGGGGAATTCTCCGGGGATCCGGTCTTTTTGACGTCCAAAATAAAATCGGGTTTGAGGATGGGGAATCCGTAAGAGTTGAAAAAGGACGGTCTGTTTGATTTTATCCCCCGAATAAACGTACGTCTCCCGGCTGGGAAAAATCAATTTCCCCAGGGTCAGAAAGACGTCCACATAGAGCGGGTTCGGATAATAAATCTTCTCTGCGGTTCGGATCAGGTCTTTTTCTCGCGGGGAAAAGTCCGAAAAATTGGGACGGGGGGGAATAAAGACTACGTCGGGACAGGCTTTAAAACGATGACTGAAAGCAATGCACGCTCCACCCATACCGGAAAACCTCAGCGAATAACGGATTTGGGAGGGTAGTAGCCGCCTTTGACCGTCACGTTGGGGGCCACCAGACATCCGGGTCCGAGCAGCGTCCCCGGGCTGGTCACGGCGTTGCAACCGGTCTCTGTCCGGTCGCCCATAACCACACCGAATTTCCTCAGCCCCGTCTCATAGATCTTTTGGTCGCACCTTATCGTGATGGGGGTTTTGACCATTTTTAAATTGGCACATTTGGTCCCGGCGCCCAGATTGCACTGCTTTCCCAGAATGCTGTCCCCAATATAGGCAAAATGCCCGGCCTTGGCCCCGTCCAGCATAACCGAATTTTTCATTTCGGTGACGTGGCCCACGACACAGCGGTCTCCGATTAAGCAGGCCCCGCGGATATAGGCCCCCTGCCGTACCTCCGTTTGCCGGCCGATCAAGGTCGGGCCCTGAATAAAGGCCCCGGATTCCACCACGGACCCTTCTCCGATGGAGATTTCTTCCCCAGCCAGGGTTACGCCTCCGTAAATGACCGTGGCCCCGGCTAGTATCATCCCTCCAAATTTGACCTGAAAATTGCCTTTGGTGGCATCGCCGGGGAGCAGCGTAAATCCATCTTCCAATAAATCCCCCTGATAGAGGACTACGGTTTTGGCCAGGAAGGGGCCTTTTTGGAAAAGCGGTTTCAGATTGGGATGGATTGTTTCTCGGATATAATTTTTGATCTTCGGCAGGACTTCCCAAACGTGGTCCACTCCGGCCAGCAGATCTTGAAAGGCCCATTCGGAGGTATTGAAAAAATTTTCAGGCCCGGTCATCAGGGTTATCCTTCCCAAAAGTTCAAAACCGATAGTTCCACGCCAATCCCCCCTCGGACTGTCATTGCGAGGAGCGAAGCGACGAAGCAATCCCCTTTTCTCAACTTCTCCCATAACGCAGTTATTCGGACAATGTCAACGCTTTTTCCTGCCCAGGGGGAAAAATCAGGATAAATTCGGTCCCTCCTTCCACGGGACTACTCACTTTGATGATTCCCTGATGCTGGGAAACCAGTTTTTGAACAATACTTAATCCCAAGCCCAGGCCTTTTTCTTTGGTGGTGAAAAAAGGTTCAAAAATTCGTTTGCCTTGATCCTCCGTGATACCGGGGCCGTCATCCCTTATCCGGATCTCCACCCCGTCCCGAAAACGGCCTTCCTTGAGCCGTCGTCCGACCAGTCGAATATGCCCCCCTTCCGAAACCGCCTGAAGGGCATTGGTCAGCAGATTCCAGAGTATTTGGGAAAGTTCATTGGGCGGGATTTTCAAAACCAGGTTCGGTTCCAGATTGAGCTCCCACTGAATCGTCCCGGCCACCCCTTTGTTTTTCTGGATCATTTCAATCGTTCCAGGGATCACTTCATCTAAATCCACTCCTTTTTCGGAAGTTTGAGAGGGGCGGGCAAAGGTGATAAAATCATTGAGCAAGGCATCCAGTTTCTCGACTTCCCGGGAGACCAGATTGATTAGTCGGTCACCCGGCCCGTCCTCTTTCAGTTCCTCTCGGATCATTTGAATGGATCCGCTGATCGAGGCCAGCGGGTTTTTAATCTCATGGACGATCCCGGCGGCCATCTGCCCCATCATGGCCAACCGGTCCATTTGGCGGAGATGATCTTCCATCTCGTGAATTTGGGTCAAATCTTTAAAAGTGATAATTTTTTCCAGGCCGGTGGATTGTCCTTCTCTGGGATAGGTCAGCGAAAAACCAAGATAGAGGGTCTGGCCGTCAGGGTGCTGGTAGTCTACTTCAAATCGTTCCCCCTGGAGCAGATTAGGCCATCCGGGAATATGCTGAAGTCCGGGGAGGATTTCCAGCACCGGTTGAGCTTTTAATCGGGAAGTGTCTTGCCCCAGAATCGCCTCCCCGGCCGGATTGATGCTCAGGATGTGCTCCCCGGAATCCAAGGTGATCAAGCCCATATCCAAATGGTGAAGGATCAGGTGGTTAAACTCCGCCAACCGATCGATATTTTTACGTTGAGCAACCAACTCGATTCGTTGGCGATAGGATTGCTCCGGGAAAAAACTGCCCAAATAGCCGACCAAAAAGAAACCGGCGGTGGCCATTCCATACCGATAAACAAAAGTTCCCCAGCGGTAGGAGGATAACCCTTCATACCCGGGCAGATATTCGGCCAGGATGCCCTGGTACTGGAAAAGAAGCAGGAGCCCGTACAATAAACTGAGGTACGCGGCCATCAGAGCGCCTCCCCGGCGATAAAAGAGGATCCCGGAGGTTAAAATCACGAAAAAATAGAGGTAGAACCAAAGGCTTTCCAGGCCTCCGGTGACCAGCACCACGCCCGAGACGATTAATCCGTCGATTAACAACTGCGCTACGGCAATGGGTTTTACGGCCTGGAGACGGAGCAGGGCCAGGATATAGACCAGGGAAAAACAGAATTGCAGGGCGATTAAGAAGTAAAGCGGTCCCGGGGGGAAAGCTCCGGGGAAGTCTTTTTTTTCATGAAAAAAAATGGTCAACAGCAGCATGAAGGAGCTGAAGACCAACCGCCAAAGGATCAGCCATTGGGTTTTCCTGAGCAGGTCCGACTTAGCCTGTAGCCATTGATGCAGAGAGGAATCCCCTTCCATTTCTTATCCGGAAATGACCGCCGCCATTTTAAAGATGGGCAGATACATAGCCACCACTAAACCGCCAACCAGTCCTCCCAGAAGAACCATCATTAGAGGTTCCAGCATGGCGGTCAAGGTGCTCACGGCCGCGTCGACTTCATCATCGTAAAAGTCAGCGATCTTTCCGAGCATGGTATCCAGTTCGCCCGAGGATTCCCCCACCTGAATCATCTGGGTAACCATGGGCGGAAAAACCTTGCTTTCGGTCAACGGCTCGGCAATGGTTTTCCCCTGACTGATGCTGCCGCGGGCTTTGATAATTGCCTTCTCAATGACCTTGTTTCCCGCCGAGCGGGCGACGATTTCCAACGCCTCCAGGATGGGCACACCGCTGCTGACCATGGTCCCGAAGGTCCGGGCAAATTTGGCAACGGCCACCTTGCGCAGCAGAGGCCCGAAAATCGGCATGCGCAGAGAGAAATCGTCCATCAGGTATTTTCCGGCCGAGGTTCGATGAAATTTTTTGAGCAGGAAGAGGATAAATCCGAACCCGACGCCCAGGAAGAGAATGTTCTTTTTGACGAACCGGCTCAGTTCAATGACTATCTGAGTTGGAAGCGGGAGGGCCTGGCCGGACTCGGAGAACATTTTTTCAAAAACCGGAATGACAAAAATTAAGATGACGGTCACGACCAGAACGGCCACGCTCACCACGACGGCCGGATAAACCATCGCCCCCTTGACCTTTTTTTTCAACTTTTGCACCTTCTCAATATACTCAGAGAGTCGATTGAGAATAACATCCAAGATTCCACCTGCTTCCCCGGCCTCCACCAGATTAACATACAAGTCATTGAAAACCTTTGGGAATTTCTTGAGGGCGTCGGCCAACGACTGCCCGCTTTCCACATCGCCTTTCACCTGAGAGATGACCTTTAAAAAGGCCGGGTTTTCCTCCTGGGAGGCCAGGATGCTTAAACATTGGACCAAAGGCAGGCCGGCATTAATCATCGTGGCAAACTGGCGGGTGAAGACGACGATGTTCTTTTCGGGAATTCGACGGCGGATGGAAAAGCCGGCCTTTGTTTGGTCTTTTTTCTCCCGAATCCGAATGGGGGTGATACGCAGCTTGCGCAATTGAATGCGGGCAATGGAAATGGTTTCGGCCACCAGCTCGCCCTTTTTTACTTCTCCTGTTTTCAATTTTCCTTCCCAGCTATAGGTCCGCATGGCTACTCCCTTTCGGTTATTCGTAATACTTCTTCCAAGGTCGTCACTCCGGCAATCACCTTATTGATCCCGGTTTCCCGAAGGGTCATCATCCCTAAGGTTCGAGCCTTTTTCCGGATTTCAGCCGCCGAGGAACGTTCGAAGATCAGTTCTTTCAATTCGTCGCGGAAAGGCAGCACTTCATAGATGGCAATCCGGCCCCGATAGCCTGAAAAATTGCATTCCGGACAACCGGCGCCTCCGAATAAGCTCACGCTCGCGGGATCCAGATTAAATTCTCGAAACAATTCTTCCGGTGCATCGATCCGCTGTTTGCATTTGGTACAGAGGGTTCGAATTAAACGTTGGGCCACCACCAGGTTCAAGGAGGAGGACACCAAAAAAGGCTCGACGCCCATATCCAAAAGGCGAGTCACGGTATTAGGGGCATCGTTGGTATGCAGGGTGCTCAGAACCAAATGCCCGGTGAGGGCCGCTTTGATAGCGATCTCGGCGGTATCCCGATCCCGGATTTCACCGACCATAATGATATCCGGGTCTTGACGGAGGAAGGATCTTAAGGTATGGGAGAAAGTCAGTCCTATCTCTTCGTGGATCTGAACCTGGTTGATGCCCATAATATTCATTTCCACCGGATCTTCAGCGGTAGATATATTTTGGGTGGTCTGGTTTAATTCTCTCAGGGCCGAGTAAAGGGTGGTGCTTTTGCCGCTGCCCGTCGGTCCGGTGACCAGTACCATGCCATGAGGCTTATGAATGGCCGATTGGAACTCTTTCAAGGCCTCCGGCTCAAATCCCAGAAGGTTTAAGTCGAAACGAGAATCACGGTTATCCATCAGCCGGAGGACCACTTTTTCGCCAAAAAGGGTCGGTAGCGTTGAGACCCGGAAGTCCATCTCTCTGCCCTGGCCGAACCCCAACTTCAGTCGTCCGTCCTGCGGGAGCCTTCTTTCGGCGATATTGAGATTGGACATGATTTTCAACCGGGAGATGATCGCGTTTTTCAATTTTAGGGGAGGATTCATCACCTCATAAAGCACGCCATCGATACGGTAACGAACCCGGAAGGCCTTATCGTAGGTCTCAAAATGGATATCGCTGGCCCCCCGTTTGATGGCGTCCATGAGGATCAAATTGGCCAGTTTGACCACCGGGGCTTCCGCGGCGGCCATTTCCAGGCTCAGATCGTCCTGGTCCTCTTCGGGCTTAATGACATCCACCTCCAGGTTTTTAATGTCTTCCAGGACATCGGAGATGGTATCGGTGATGGTGTAATATTTGTCGAGGGCCTCCTTGAGACTATGATCGGACACCAAAAAAAGCTGGATGTTGCTTCCGGTTAGAAATTTCAGGTCATCCAGGGCAAAAATGTTGGAGGGATCGGAGATGGCTATTTTTAAATTGGCCCCATCCCGGCCAATCGGCAAGATTTCATATTTTCGCGCCACCTGGGCCGGGATGACCTCGGTCAACGCCGGATCCAAGACCAACCCCTCCAATTGAATCTGAGGCAGACCAAAGTGCTTGGACAAAAAGAAAGTCAGCGTTTCTTCGGTGACAAATCCTTTCTTGACCAAGATGGCTCCGATTTTTTGTTGCCCCCCCTGTCTTTTCTGATCTTCCAGGGCCTCCTGCAGTTGTTGCGGAGTGATCTTGTTTTCCCGGAGTAACAGTTCCCCGATGCGGCGACTTTTAAACATGGCTATTAATAATTAAAAAAAATATTGACATTTATAAGAAAAATATTATAGATTGATAAATTTTAGTAAGAAGGGGGGTGAAACCCATGGACTGTACAACCTTAAAGGCCGGGACGGCCTGCACTTTCATGAATACCAAAGGTTGCTCCTTTACCGGTGGCGGCTGCCTGACGGTTAGTGAACAATGCGACGGCTGTGATCGGGCGAAAGACTTTCCCAGCGGCAAATTTTGCATCTCCTGCCCCGATCCGGCTCAGAAGTGGAAATTCGGCAACTGCAATCTGGCCACCCACATAAAGCCTAAGGCCCCGACTAAACCTGCTCAAAAAATTAATCCCTTGAAGGCCTCCAAACGCAGCACTCGTTAGGATTCCTTACCCTTTTCCCTGAGGTCCGGAGCCTTCTTGGGTCCCAAGAAGGCTCCGCCGTCGGAAGTTGGAATCTTCCTCTGTCCAAAATTAATAATATTTTTCTTAGAGGTCATCCCTTTAGGACCTTTTCCAGCCGATCCATTCCCTTTTCAATCAAAGCCAGGGAAGTGGCGTATGAAAAACGGAGGCATTGGTCCTCTCCAAATGCCACCCCGGGGACTACGGCGATCTGGGCCTTCTCTAATAGATAATCGGCCAACTCAAGGGAATCTTTAATAGTTTTCCCACTTATTTTTTTGTGATAATAGGCGGAAAAATTAGGGAAAATATAAAAAGCGCCGTCCGGCAGGGAGGTTCGGACCTCCGGCAGAGCGGCTAATCGCTCCGCGATGTAGGTCCGGCGACGGTCGAATTCCTGCCGCAGATGTTGAACGAAATCCTGGGGTCCCCCCAGCGCCGCCAGTGCCGCTTTCTGAGCGATAGAGGTCGGATTGGAAGTACTGTGGCTTTGGATTTTGTTAATGGCGGCAATGACTTCCCTTGGACCGGCGACATATCCGATTCGCCAGCCGGTCATGGCGTAGGCCTTGGATACCCCATTGACGATGAGGGTTCGGGTTCTATAATCCTCCCCCAGCATGGCCAAATTTACGAAAGAACGGCCGTTAAATATAATCTTGTCATAAAGGTCGTCGCTGACCACGGTGAGGTCTTTTTCCAGAATGATGCGGCCCAAGGCTTCCAATTCTCCCCGATTATAGACGGAACCCGTGGGGTTGGAGGGGCTATTAATGATGACGGCCCGGGTCTTTCTGGTGACCACCGAGGCCAATTCTTCCGGGGTGGCCTTAAAACCGTTTTCTTCCTTAGTGGGCAGGATCACCGGAGTGGCCCCCGCTAAAAGAATCATGGGGGGATAAGAGACCCAGTAGGGGGCCGGGACAATAACCTCGTCCCCAGGGCCCCAAAGGACCTGGGCAATATTATACAGCGAGTGCTTCCCGCCGCAGGATATGACTACTTCATTCAACTGATAAGATAAACCCAGGTCTTCCTGAAACCGGGTTCGAATCGCCTCTTTGAGTTCGTCGATGCCTCCCACCGGCGTATATTTGGTAAACCCCTCATTAATAGCCTGAATCGCGGCTTCCTTAATGCGTTCAGGAGTGTCAAAATCAGGTTCGCCGACCCCGAAGTTGACCACATCCCGACCAGCTTTTTCCATGGCCTTGGCCTTGGTATCCACGGCTGTAGTTAATGAGGGTTTAATACAGGAAACCCTATCGGCCAATTTCACCACGGTTCAATTCTCTTTCTTCAAATGAAAAAAATACTCCTGGTTTCCTTTAGCCCCTAAGATGGGGGACTCCAGTGGTCCTGCCACCCGGAGACCTAATTCTTCAAAGTGGTCCTTCAAGGACTTGGAGGACCTCTTTCCGATCTTCCGGATTACGAACCACTCCCCCCTTCCCCACCTTGCCCTTGCCGACTTCGAATTGGGGTTTGACCAGAGGGAGCATATCTCCTCCCGGCTTGACGATGGCTAACAGGGGGGGGATAATGATTTTCAGGGAAATAAATGAGGCGTCGATCACTATTAAATCCACCCTTTCTCCGATATCCTCCAGGCTCAGGTACCTGGCATTGCGGCGTTCCAGAACCCGGACCCGAGGGTCCTGTCTCAGCGTCCAGGCCAACTGACCGTACCCGACATCCACGGCATGGACCCGGACGGCCCCCCGCAGGAGTAAACAATGGGTGAACCCTCCGGTGGAGGCCCCTATGTCCAGGGCGATTTTTCCTCCTACAGGCAGGTTAAAGTGATCCAGGGCCCCGGCTAATTTGACCCCGCCGCGGCTCACATAGGGGTGTTCGGGCTCCTTGACCACCAGAGTGACGTCCAGGGATACCGCTCGGCCGGGCTTGACCGACGGGGTCCGGTCTATCCAGACCGCCCCGGCATAAATCAAGGCCTTGGCTTTTTCCAGGGAAGTGGCCAGCCCCCTTTCCAACAGCAGGTGGTCCAATCGTCGTTTAGCCGCGGGAGGGGCCACTCCATTCCTCCCGGATGGCTTGAATGATCCCCTCGGTGTCCAGACCGCAGAGTCGTCGTAGTTCCCGGGGACTGCCGTGCGTGATAAAGCGATCGGGGACCCCCAGGGACCGGATCCGGTTCCCTGTTCTTCCCAAACGCTGCAGGGCCTCCAGCACAGCACTTCCAAATCCCCCGAGCAGGACATTTTCCTCCACCGTAAACAGCAGCGGGAACCGTGCGGCCAGTTCCTGAAGCAGGGCCTCATCCAGGGGTTTGATGAAACGCGCATTGATCACGGCCGCGGAAATCCCCTCGTCCTTCAACAGGCGAGACGCCTGCAGGGCCGGGGTGACCATATTTCCCACAGCCAGGATCGCAGTCTGCTCCCCGGCTTCCAGCCATTCCCACTGCCCCCGGGGAATGATGTCCGGGTCTCCTTCCAGTGGGACCCCCAGACCTTCCCCCCGCGGGTAGCGGATAGCCGCCGGAGTATCATAGGTCAGGGCCGAGGCCAACAGGTTCCGCAGCTCCCTTTCATCCTTGGGGGCCATCACCGTCAGGTTGGGGAGCGGGCGAAGGTAGGAAAGGTCAAACAGTCCCTGGTGGGTGGGACCATCCTCTCCCACAATCCCACTCCGGTCCAGGGCCAATATAACCGGCAAGTCGGGCAGGCAGACATCATGCAGGATCTGGTCGTAGGCCCGCTGCATAAAGGTCGAGTAAATGGCCACGATGGGTCTCAACCCTTCGGAGGCCAACCCGGCGGCAAAGGTGACGGCATGCTGCTCGGCGATCCCTACGTCAAAAAATCGCCGGGGAAAGCGCCGGGCAAATTCATCCAACCCCGTACCTTCGGTCATAGCGGCGGTAACGGCTACCACCCGGAAGTCCTTCTCAGCCAGGGCCGTTACCGTATCCCCGAAAACCCGGGTATAGGTGACCGGAGCGCCGTTTTTCAGCCCGAGAGGCTCCCCGCTCTCAATCTCAAAAGGGCCGACCCCGTGGAACCGGGTGGGGTCCTTTTCCGCCGGAGGATAGCCCTTCCCTTTAGTGGTCAGAACATGGACCAAAACCGGGGCTTCCAAATGGCGGATATTTTCGAAGGTCTCGATGAGGGCTTCCAGTCGGTGCCCTCTGACCGGCCCCACGTAATCGAAATGGAGGGCCGAAAAAAGCATCCCCGGCGTAAAAAACCCGGTGAGGGAATCCTCACTTTTTTTGGCCCACTGGAGGATCGATTCTCCAATCCCCGGCAGGGACTTAAAAAACGATTCCATTTCCCGTTTGAACTGAACAAAACCTTTGCCGGTCAAGCGTTTACTCAGGAAGGAAGAAAGGGCGCCCACATTATTGGAAATGGACATCTCATTATCATTGAGGACTACGATCAGGTCCTTATTCAAGTGCCCGGCCTGATTCAACCCTTCAAAGGCTTCTCCGGCGGTCAGGGAACCGTCCCCGATAACAGCCACCACTTTGGCGGCCTCGCGCTTCAAGTCCTTGGCGGTGGCAATCCCCAGGGCCGCGGAAATGGAAGTCCCGCTGTGACCGGTATTAAAGGCATCATGGGGACTTTCCTCCCTTTTGGGGAAGCCGCTCAGACCCCCGCAGGTCCTCAAAGTCGAAAAAACGCCGGCCCGACCGGTCAACAGTTTATGGGTATAACATTGATGCCCAACGTCCCAGATGATCTTATCCCGCGGACTGTTGAAGACATAATGAAGGGCCAGGGTCAATTCCACCACCCCCAAATTGGGCGCCAGATGCCCGCCGTTGCGGGCCACGGTTTGAATAATTACCGTCCTGATTTCTTCGGCCAGTTCCTTTAATTGGGTCAAAGAAAACCGTTTCAGTTCCTCCGGACCGGCGAGGGTGGCTAATACCCCGGAGGGTAGTATCGATTGGTTTGCGCTATTCTTCGTTTCCATCGGTTCTATCGGTTTCTGGAGATTATGTAATAGCCTATTTCCGCCAGAGGTCGAGCCTTTCGACCAAAAGGCCGGAGGATTTCCACCGCCTGCTCCACCAGGCCTCGGGCCGTTTCCCTGGAGACCCCTACCCCGACCTTCGCCGGATAGGTCGCTTTGTTACGCTGGGCGTCGGTTCCCGAGACTTTACCGGTAACCTGGAATAGGCCTTCCACGTTTAAAAGGTCGTCCCGGATTTGAAAAGCCAGGCCGATTCTTAGGCCAAATTGGCGCAACGTCCTCAGCGTCTCCGAGTCTGCCCCGCCGATCAGCCCGCCGCCAACCAGAGAGGCCGTTATCAGGGCCCCGGTTTTCTTTTGCTGCAGGTCCTGCAGGTAGGCCAGAGAAACCTTTTTTTTCTCCCCGGCCAGATCGGCTTCCTGTCCGCCGATCATACCGGACAGGCCGGAGGCCAGGGCAATTTCCCGGATCAACTGCAGCCGGATTTCCGGGGAGACAGCCTTCAAATACCGGAGGCTGCTCAGCAGGGAAAAGGCCTCGGTCAGTAAAGCATCTCCGGCCAGGATGGCCGTGGCCTCTCCGAACTTTCTATGGCAACTGGGCCGCCCGCGACGGAAATCGTCGTTATCCAGGGCCGGGAGATCATCATGGATCAGGGAATAGGTGTGGATATATTCCAGGGCACAGGCGAACGGCAGGGCCTGGACCGCCCGGCCCTTCACCAGCCGGCAGGCCAGCAGGCAGAGGATGGGCCGCAGCCGCTTTCCGCCGGCGAACAAGCTGTATTCCATGGCCTTAAAAACCCGATGGGTGAAGCGATTCGGGTCCGTCAGATTTCTCCGGAGGGCCAGGTTTATCCGCTCCCGGTAGTCGTCCAACAATCGACTCACTCCCGAGCTTAATTGCAAGGTTTTTACGTTAATATCCATAAGTGCCTGGGGGTTTAATCCATGAATTCGAAATCTGTTTTCCCCTCGTTTTAGCTACCCGTTATCCCCCCGTCTCGATCCTCCTCTCCCTCCTCCATCGGAAAAGGCTTTCCCGCCAGCTTGCCTTCCGAGGTCTGGCTGAGCAGTTCCACTTTTTTTTGAACCTCAGTCAATTTCTGGGAACAATGAGTGTAGAGACGCATCCCCTCTTCATATAGCTTAAGGGTCTCCTCCAAGGGAAGGTCCCCGCCCTCCATCTTAGCAATAATTTTCTCTAACTTTTTAAAAGAATCCTCAAAGGTTTCCTTAGCCAACGGATTGTTCCTCCCTGTTAGATTCTTACATCCATTGTTCTGAGAATTTGTCTCTAACAATGGATGTAAGAATCTAAAAATTAAAAGGCTACTTCTTCATCTGATGCAGTGGTTTCTATTAGAGACAAACTTTCATTCATTTTTGGTTAGTACTTCCTCGACCCGGCAATCCACTGCCCCCCGGGCCACCTGGACCCGGATGGCCTGTCCCGGCCGGAGGTGATCCACTTCCCGAATAACCCGCAGTTCCGGCAGGGTTCGGGCCAGGGCGTAGCCCCGGGAGAGGACGGCCCAAGGGCTCAAGGCCCGGAGCGTATTTTCGGCCCGTTTCATTTCCAGTTCCCAGCGGTGGACCAGTTGTCGGGAGTGCCCCTGGAGCTTGAACAGCATGGTGGCCAACTGGGCCCCGCGTACATTTATGGTTTCCCTGGGGCTGAGGCCGAACAACCGCTCTCCGGTCCACCCCAAGCGGTTGGCTTTTTGCTGAAGACCGCCCATCAAGGCCAGCCGCAGCCGGACCGCTCCATCATCCAAACGTTGAGCTACCTCCAGCCAGCGGCGGCGGGGGTCAGCCAGGCGTTTCCGCAGATGAAAAAGTTTTTCCTGCAGACGACTCACTTTTTGGGCCAACAGCCATTCCAGACGGGCCTGAAAATCATCCAGTTCCGTTTCCAGCTCCCCCTGAGGCCGGACCAGGATTTCCGCCGCCGCCGAGGGCGTGGAGGCCCGCAGGTCGGCTACAAAATCGGCGATGGTAAAATCCACCTCATGCCCCACGGCGGAGATGATCGGGATGACCGAGGCGGCCATGGCCCGGGCCACCCGCTCTTCATTAAAAGCCCACAAATCTTCGATCGACCCCCCTCCCCTGGCCAGGATAATGACTTCAATTCCCAGGTCGGAATCGTTTATTTTGGCTATCGCCTCGGCAATCTCATTCGAGGCCTTTTCCCCCTGAACCAAAACCGGAAAAATAAAGGTTTGAATATTTTCAAACCGCCGGTAGAGGATCCTCAGGAAATCCCGGACCGCCGCCCCCGTCGGTGAAGTGACCACGGCCACCTTCCGGGGCAGGACCGGTAGGGGCTTCTTCCGCTCCGGATCGAAAAGTCCTTCCTTTTGCAGCTTTTCCTTGAGCCGCTCGAAAGCCAACTGCAGAGCGCCCCAGCCCTTCAGCTCCATCCGTTCCAGGATGACCTGGTACTCACCCCGCCCGGCGTAGACGCTGACCCGTCCCAGGCACAACACCTGGAGCCCGTCTTCCGGGACGAAGTTGAGGCTCCCCTGGCCGGACCGAAAGAAAACCGCCCGCAGTTGGCTGGCCGCGTCCTTGAGGGTGAAATAAAAATGGCCGCTTGGCGGCACCCGGAAATTGGAGATCTCCCCTTCCACCCAGATGAAGGGGAACTCCTCCTCCAGGATTTCCTTGATCTCCCGGGTCAGCTCGGAAACGGTATAAATTTTTTCGGTGAAAGACATAACGCTAAATAAATCCGATCTTTTAAGAACGACCGGGATAGTAAAATGGACGGCCCTATCCCTTTCAGCCCAATTTATTAATTTAACTTATTATTCTAATTTATTCAAATTTTTTTCGCCGGCAAGGAGAACGTTCAGTTTTCCATCTGGGAGCTGATGCTAACATCATTGTCAACCAGACCCGGTCCGTGGACAAAACCCGACCTCTTTACTACCCGGCTGACCCGCCCGAAACCCCTTAACACCCTTATACTTCACTGTTTTCTCTTCGTTTTTTCTTCTTGACCGCCCTTTCACCCTATTCTACACTCGGCCCGTCTCGAAGAATATTCCGATTAAACCGCCATTCCCCTCAAGGCAGCCGCGAAGCCTGAAAATGCTCAAAGGAGACCAATTAAAAAAAGCCAAGAGCATATTACTTGTTTTCCCTGTATCTATTCTAATGATGGAAGCCGTTTCGTTTTCTTCCGCTCACGCAACCATCTACCTACCTCTGATTTGGAACCAGGTTAAGACCGGTGTTCAGACAGGGCAATGGATCTCTCTCCAGGCCCTGACCACCGAGTCCCAATGGACGGCCCAGACGGCCACTCCGAATAAAGACTGGATTTACCTCGAAGCGGCTGTCGTCCTGGATTACCTGATTACTCAGAAGGGTGTGAGCCAGGCAAAAGCGGTGCTGACCAAAGTGGGTTCGGGGATCCCTTTTGCTGATGCTTTTCAGCAGGTTTTCAGCCGGACGGTTGACCAGTTGGAAGCGGAGTTTATTGCCTATTTGATCTCACATTAAAGCAGACAGCGGACCCGGTGGTGGGGGGAAACCTCGATCAGCGCAATCTCCCCCTCCCGGCATATGTCCATGCGCTGCGGGCAACGGGAGGCGAACCGGCAGCCCGGTGGGGGATCCACGGGCGAGGGGGGCTCACCGGGTATTGGTTTCAGACCGCCCCGCCGGGAAGGATCCAATGAAGGGATGGAAGAGAAAAGGACCCGGCTGTAGGGATGGAGGGGTCGCGCGAAAAGCTCCTCCGTGGGCGCCTCTTCCATGATCTGGCCTACATACATGACCACCACTTTGTCGGCTATGTGTCGCACGACCGACAGGTCGTGGGCTACGATCAGATAAGAGAGGGAGAATTTCTCCTGAAGCTCTTCCAGCAGGTTCAGGATCTGGGCTTGGATGGACACGTCCAGCGCCGAGACGGGCTCATCACAAACGAGAAAGGAGGGTCCTACGGCCAGGGCCCGGGCGATGCCGATCCGCTGCCGCTGCCCCCCGGAAAATTCGTGGGGATAACGCGACCCGTCTTCCGGGGAGAGGCCGACAATCTCAAGCAGTTCCAGGACCCGCTTCTCCCTCGAAGGATCTCCCAGTATAGCCGGTCCCTCTCCGACGATGTCGGAAACCGTCATCCGGGGATTAAGGGAACCGAAGGGGTCCTGGAAAACGATCTGCATTCTCCTTCGATATTCCTTGAGCGCCTTCCGGTCCAGCGCGGCAATATCCCGGCCCTCAAAGAGGATGCTCCCGCCGCTGGGGCGCAGGAGCCGGACCACGCATTTGCCCACGGTGGTCTTGCCGCAGCCGGATTCTCCCACCAGGCCCAGGGTCTCTCCCCGGCCGATGGAGAAGGAAACCCCGTCCACGGCCTTGACCCGGCCCGCGGGGCGCCGCAGGAACCCCTGCTTCACCGGAAAATGCATTTTTAAATCTCGAATTTCCAGCACCTTCAGCCCTCCC
This sequence comes from uncultured delta proteobacterium, assembly GCA_963843145.1. GTDB lineage: Bacteria > Desulfobacterota > RBG-13-43-22 > RBG-13-43-22 > RBG-13-43-22 > CAVQSS01. The sequence goes on along the minus strand of CAWJJC010000002.1, from coordinate 99,057 downwards.
CGCAACGGACCCAACAGGCACACTTCCGCCCCGGATCGAATTCACTCAGCGGCGGTTCTTCGCTCCGACAGCGCTCGATGACCAGGGGACAACGGGTGTGGAATCGGCAGCCGGACGGAAATCTAGTGGCCGAAGGCACGGTCCCGGCGATGGTCTGGAGACGTTGGCCCCGCTCGGCCCGACCGGGGAGACTTTTGAAAAGCCCCTCCGTATAAGGATGCCGAAAGGATGAAAAAATGGCCTGGCAGGGGCCGGACTCCACCACTTTTCCGGCGTACATCACGGCCACTTCGTCGGCCATCTCGGCCACGACCCCCAAGTCATGGGTAATCAGCAGCACGGCCATGCCGCTCTCGGCTTGCAGGTCTTTGATCAGTCTCAAGATCCCGGCCTGGATGGTGACGTCCAGGGCCGTGGTCGGCTCGTCGGCGATCAGTAACCGGGGGTTGAGGCAGAGGGCCATGGCGATCATCACCCGCTGCTTCATGCCGCCCGACAGTTGATGGGGATATTGCCCCATCCGCTGTCGCGGGGCGGGGATCCCGACCTTGGCCAGATATTCCACGGCGATCTCCCGGGCCTCCGCTTTTCCCCGCCTGGTGTGGAGACGCACGGCCTCCACGATCTGCAGGCCGATGGTTAAGACCGGGTTCAGGCTGGTCATGGGCTCCTGAAAGATCATGGAAGCCAGGCGTCCCCTGATACGGCGCATTTCCACTTCCGGCAGCGACAGGAGTTCCCGGCCGGAAAGCGTCAGACGGCCTCCGACGATCCGGCCGGGAGGGGAAGGGATCAACCGAAGAATGGACAGGGCCGTGACGGATTTACCGCACCCGGATTCGCCGACCACTCCCAAGGTCCGATTCTTCCCCACGCGCAGCGAGACCCCGTCCACGGCCCGGGCCACCCCTTCATCGGTGAAAAAATACGTTTTCAGATTTTCGATATCGAGTACGGGTTCCACTGATTTCAGCCTGGCCTTTCAAAAAATGCGCCTTCGCCCCTTTGGGAGTATCCCCCCTATCCGGTATGGCCGCCGGGTCTCGACGAAAAGGTTTTCCAAAGATACTCCGGACTTCGAATCCTGGCCTAACTGACTAAATTTATTTAAAGCAGGCCCATACTCCGAGACGCTTGACACCTTCCTGGCCGGCCCTGCCTCCTGGAAAATTTGAAAACATGGGGGCCGGGTTAGAACCGAAAAAGAAATCTGGAAAACCTTTTCGTCGAGACCCGGCGGCCACGAAGGCCCGATCACAGAGTGACCTACTGAATATTGCGGCCACCCGCCGAAAAGGGCGAACAACCAAAAGCTCATAGCCACTCAAGCCTGTCTCAAACGCGGATCCAGAGCGTCGCGCAAGGCGTCGGCAAAAAGGTTGAAGGCCAGCACCAGAACAAAAAGAAAGACCGAGGCGGCCGTGAGATTCCACCAGATGGCATTAGGCAGTTCCCGATCGGCCATCATGATCATCCTCCCCCAACTCCCGGTCCCCGGCTCGACCCCGATGCCGATATAGGTCAGTACGGTCTCGGACATGACCAGGGAAGAAAAATCCAGGGTCATCTCAATGATGACCAGGTACATCACATTGGGCAGGATGTGTCGGAGCAAGATGCGCAGGTCCCCGGCCCCCAGGGCCCGGGCCGCTTCAATATATTCCATTTTTTTGACCTTGAGGGTTTCCCCCCGGATCAGCCGGCAGAGCCCCACCCAGGAGGTGACCCCCAGGGCGACGCACAGTTGCCAGAGCCCCCGCTCCATGACCATGAGCATGGCGATCAGCAGGAGGATGCCCGGAATGGAGGAAAGGACCTGGTAGACATACTGGATGAGGTCATCCACCCAGCCGCCGTAAAAGCCGGCCAGGAGCCCGAGAAGGATGGCGAAGGAAACGGCCACGGCCGACGGGACGATCCCGATGATGAAGGCCGTCCTGACCCCCTTGAGGGCATTATAGAGCACGTCTTCGCCGAGATTATTGGTGCCCAGCAGATGACGTGACTTCAGGGAAAACTTTTGGCGGTTGAGGACACCCGTTACGGCCAGGGGCGGTGAATAGGACCGTTCCACCTCCTTCTGGCAGAGAGCGTCCAGCACGGTCCGATTCCATTGAACTCCCCCCCGGTCCCGACGGGGAAGGGGCACCGAGTCCAACAGGGCCACCAGGGCAAAGAGACAGATGACGCCGAAACCAAACACAGCCAGTCGGTCCTTCCTGATCCGTTTCACGGCGATTTTCAGATGCGATTCGGCCATGGATGTGCCTATTCGAAGCCCACCCGGGGATCGACCAGGGTATAGCTGATGTCCGTCAGGATGCTGCCGGCAATATAGAGCAAGGAATAGATATAGACCAGGGTCCGGATGACCGGATAATCGTGGCTGTTGATGGCGTTGAGCATCAGGTTGCCCATACCGGGTATGCCGAAATACATTTCCAGCAGGAGGCTCCCGGTGATGAGAAAAGGGAGAGAAAGCACGGTGACCGTCAGTATGGGGATCATGGCGTTTTTGAGCACATGTCGAAAAAGCACCCCTTCCTCGCTGACTCCCTTGGCCAGGGCCGTGCGGACATAGTCGGCGCGCACCTCGTTGAGCATGACGGTCCGGTAAAAGCGCACCCCTCCCCCCAGTCCGGCCGCCACGGCCAGGATGATAGGCAGCAGCACGAACTTCCAGGCGCCCCAACCGAAGGCATAGCCGTAAATGGGAAAGTATTTAAAAACCACAGCCAAAAGGTATTGGCCGACGATGATGTAATTCAAGATGACGATACTCATCAGGATAACGCAAAGGAACAAGGCCAGGCGGTCGAGGTACGTGCCCCGGTAATAGGCAATAAAAAGGGCTATGGGCAGGGTCACCAGAATGGAAAGCAGAAAAGCCGGAACGGTTATGGTCAGCGAGGGGACGATCTTTTCTTTGAGGAGATCGCTCACCTTTTCGTGCAGATAATCCGATTGGGGGAATTGGAAAAGCAGGAGCTCCCTCATGTGGTTCCAGAAACGGCTATCGAAGGGATGGAGGTCCCCATCTTTTCCCCGCTGGAAATTGAAAAAAACGGGCTTATCCATACCGTGGGCCGTGACCCAGGCTTTGACCTGCTTCTCGGTCGGGTTTTTCCCGAGCTGTTTTCGGGCGATGGCCTCAGGCGAGGCAAAAACATTGAAAAGCAGAAAGGTCACCAGACAGACCCCGATCACGGTGGGGATGGCCAGGAGCAGACGACGTATCAAATAGTTCAGCAAGCTACCTTCTCCTTCGGCGATAGGTGATCACCAGTGCCGGGGTGACGAGGGCCAGCAGGAGAAGCCCCGCATAAACCAGAATAGCCAGGTTAGGCCGGTTCTCGGCCTCCCGGTAGGCCCGCCGCCGTTCCGGATCGATCCGCACATACTTCCGATAATTGCCGGAGATGCTGTGGGACTTGCCGTTCTTCACCCAATCGTGGCGCAGCACATAGGCAGGGGAATGAATATTGAATATCCAGGGACATTCCTCAATGACGATCGCCACCATCCGCCGAATCAGCGACTCCCGCTCCGGGGTGTCTTCCATGGTCTTCATCTTTTCATAAAGCCGGTCATATTCCGGATTGGCAAAGGCGGAACTGTTCGGGTTGGGAGGGGCATTGGGCCCATAGAGCAATTGCAGAAAATTCTCCGGGTCGGGATAATCGGCGTTCCAGCCCAGGGAAAACATCTGGAAGGTCCCCTTGTGGCTCCTTTCCAGTTGCTGGGACCAGGTATTTACCTGGAGCTTCATCTTCAGGCCAAGCTGTTCGAAGCAGCGCAGGTCAAAACTGGCCACCTCGCGGGCTCGGGTGGATTCGGAACCGATATCATAAACCAGTTCCAGGGGTTTTCCCGTTTTGGGATCAATTCCCCCGGGGTAGCCGGCCCGGGCCAAAAGCTCCCGGGCCCGGACCAGATCATGGGTTTTGTAGGGGTTCTTTAAATTCGGATCATAGCCGAAGATCCCCGGGGGCAAAGGACCTTGGGCGTTGATCGCCCGTCCGTTCAAAAAGATCTGGTTGTAGAGGTCGGTATCATAGGCCAGGGATAGGGCCTGTCGCAGGTACTTATTCTTGCCTAAGATCGGGTCACGCATATTAAAAGCCAGATAAAAGATGGACAGTTCACTGGAAATCTCCAGCGAGATCCCCTTTTGGATGAATTGGTTTGAAAGCTCCAGGTTTTTGGTGACGACCTTCTCGAACTGCTCCTGAGGGATCCCGGAGGCATCGAGATACCCTTGAAGGAAAAGAAGCCAGACCGGTTGCCCCGCCGAAATGATGGTGTACCAGACCTCGTCCAGAAAAGGAAGCGGTTTGCCGGCGTCGGCCAGGAGTCCTTTCTCCCGGTCCCCAGGGGCGCCGGTCAAGGGATAGGTTTCCTTCCGGAAGCTGGCACTTTTTTCCAGGACTATCCGGTGCTGCCTTTCCCAAGCCTTGAGCCGGAAGGCGCCGGTCCCGACCGGATGCCGGGAAAACCCTCCCCGTCCGGACGCGTTGTAATAGACCACGGCCTCCCGGGCCACGGGTGCCGTGTAGGGCATGCTCATCATGTAAATAAAGGCCGGATAGGGTTCAGTCAGGATGATTTTCAATCGGTGGTCGTCGAGGGCCTGGAGTCCCTCGATCTCCCGGGAGTAATCCGCCTTTCCCGCCGCGGCCGCCCGGTTAAAAAAATCGTCGAGCCCCTTGATCTTGCCCGCCACGAGCCAGTAGCCGGTGGCCTGGACCGCGGGATCGGCCAGCCTTTTTATCGAATAGATCACATCCTGGGCGGTAACGCGACGGCCTTTCCCCCCGGGGAAGCAGGGATCATCCTGGAAAAAAATGTCGTTCCGCAGCGTGAAGATATATTCCATGCGGGCCTTCCGGACTTTCTCTCCTTTCTCGGACAGATCCTCGTAATAAACGCGCGACTGCGGATAAGCGGCCGCCAGCGCGGGAACGACTTTGTAAGGCCGGTCGAGGTAGGCGTTCTGGTAAAGGGAGTCGTAAATCTGACAGAGGATCTCGGCGGAGGTGGTGTCGGAAACCTGCGCCGGATCGAGGGTCCGGGGATCCTCCCCCAGCGCGGCGTAGCCGATTAAGGCTCGGCCTTCCGGAGGATAGGGATTATTCCCGCAGCCCGGGAGCAGGAACAGCAGTAAAAAGGCCAACCCCAGGAGGCCTCCCCGGCGCTTGTTCGGACCGCTTCCCCTCAGCACTTGAATCCCCGGTGCGGCCCGAGCCTTAAATCCCAGCCTCCCGCAGTTGGATGTTGCTCTCCTGCTACCACCGTTGTCTTTTATCCTCTTGACCTTGAAAGCCCCGAGGGCCCCAGGGAATCGAACTTGCTTCAGGGTCTGACTATAAAATAGGGAAGGAAGGAGGGTCAAGGGGAAAGATAAGGCCCGCCGCGATGGGAAGGGAGGGAGTTTGACCGGAAAATATCCGGATGGTTGTGTTGAAGGACTTTTTATGATAAGGAAAGGACCATGCGGGCCCAAGCTAATCTGGATCATATTACGATTGTGTTGCATCAGCCACGTTTTGCCGAGAACATCGGCTCCACGGCCCGGGCGGCCATGAACTTGGGCCTCCGGCATATCACGGTGGTTAATCCGGAGGACACCGACCGGGAACGGATGGCTAAACTAGCCACCCATACCGCCGTCGGCCTCCTGGAGACTATGGAGAGCAAGCCCACCTTAGCGGAAGCCCTGGCCCCTTTTCACTATATCGTCGGCACGACGGCCCGTTTGGGGGGGGAAAGGAAACAAATCATCACCCCGGCCCAGGCCGGCCAAAAAATTCTGGCCCTGGGTCCGGATACCCGGGTAGCCCTCCTTTTCGGGCCGGAAAACCGCGGACTCAGTAACGAGGAACTGCGCTACTGTCATACGGTGGTGAACATCCCCACCGTCCAGGCCAGTTCCTTGAATCTGGCCCAGGCGGTCCTGATCCTGGCCTACGAAATCTTCCTGGCCCACCGGCTCCCTGAGGAGGGACCGGCCGTTCAGGACCCTTCCCGCCGGTCGATCGACGAACAAACACTGAAAGCCCAACGGTCACTGGAGGAACCCCCCCTGGCCACTTCTTTCGAGTTGGAGGGCATGTACCAACACCTTTCGGAAGTGCTGCAAATGATGGACTTCCTGGACAAACAAAATCCGGAACATTGGATGATGAGCATCCGCCGATTTTTTTCCCGGATCCAGCTCTATTCCCCGGAGGTGCGGATGATCCGGGGCGTCTGCCGCCAGCTCAAGTGGTTCGTCAAAAACCATGCCTGAGCTGCCTGAAGTAGAAACCATAGTCCGCGGCCTTCAGGAAAAGCTGATCGGACGGCAAATTAGATCGGTCCAGATCCGGACCTCCAGCCTGCTGAGGTCCCCCCGGCAAAGCTTCCGAAAACAGCTTACGGGCGCCGTCATCAGAAAAATAGAACGAAAAGGCAAGTTCATTCTGATCGGCCTGGGAAACGAAGCCACCTTGGTCATTCACCTCAGGATGACCGGGCAATTGTTGTTGATTCCTGAAGGCCAACCGGCGGACAAGCATACCCACCTCATTTTCAATCTGCACCCCCGGGACCTGCAACTGCGTTATCGGGATGTGCGGAAATTTGGATTTCTGGTCCTCCTGAACCCCGGGCAGGAATGGCCCCCACTGGTCGACCTGGCCCCGGATCCCTTCGACCTGACCGCCAGTGAATTTTATGGGCGCCTGCAAAAGAAGAAAAGGGCCATCAAGCCCTTGCTTCTGGATCAGCGCTTTGTCAGCGGGTTGGGCAACATTTATGTCGATGAAAGCCTTTTCCGCTCCCGGATCCATCCCTTGACCCCGGCCCATACCTTGAACTGGGACCAGGCTCGAGGGTTACATCAGCGTATACGACAGGTCCTCCGGCAGGCCATCAAGGCCAAAGGCACCACGGTCAGCGATTATCGGGGCCCGGAAGGGATTATCGGAGGATTTCAAGCCTATCTTCGGGTCTACGACCGTCAGGGCTTGCCCTGCCCCACCTGCCGAAACCCTATCCACAAAACACGGGTCGGGGGTCGGGGAACGCACCTCTGCCCGACCTGCCAACCGCTTCTCTCGAAAAATTCTAAAATCCCTTGTTGAAGAAGAATCTAATCTTGTGTTATATTACGTTTTATTAGGGTCGGGACTGGAGTTCGGCCACGAATCTAAAGTTGAGGAAGGTAGACGAGGATGAAGATTAGGAAAGTCTTTTTAGCCCTGGGGATCTTGCTGGCATTTGGGGGGGGGTCGGTCGAGGCCGGAGACCCCCTTTATTTACCCTTGATTTTCAAAGACGTCTGCACCGATTTTGTTTTTATGGCTTACGGCGACAGCATCACGGCCGGCTATGGAGCCACTGTTTTCCCCTTTGATTTGTTCAGTATTCCCCACAGCGGCTACGTGGGACGTTTATATGAGGATCTTAAGTCCCTCTTTCCAGAACAGGATATTGTGTTTTATAATATGGGGATCGGGGGTCAGACCACCGACGATGGATTGGCCCTCTTCAATCCCACCGTTACCGAACCGATTCAAACCTGTCATTATGATTCCGGCTGTATTTACCCGACCGCTCATCCGGAGGTGAAGCCGAAGTTGATTTTGCTCATGGAAGGCACCAACGACCTCAATGATCCGTTCATCCCCTCCGACCAGGTCTACGCGCAGGTGGACAGCAATCTTCGAGCCATGGTGGCCATCGCCCGGCAGCAAGAGATCAAGGTCATCCTGGGCACCATGCCGCCGGTCTGCGGCGACTTGGGCTTCCTGCAGCAGCAAATTGAGGGCTTCCAACAGTATATCCATAAGATTGCTGTAGACTTCAGTATCCCGCTGGCCGACGTGTTCAGTGCATTTATCGGCAATCCGAACTGGGAATCGACGCTCATCTCAACGGATCCGCTAGTCGGATGCGAACACCCGAACGACGCCGGGTATGCGGTCATCAAACAAGCCTTTCTGGATCAGATAAAACCCTGGATGACGACCGCCGGCTGCTATATCTCCCCCCATTAAATTCATCGATTTTAAAAAAACCATTTAAAGGAGCCTAAATCATGCAACATAAGATTACCGTGGTCGGAGCGGGAAACGTGGGCGCCACGACGGCCCAGCGGATCGTCGAAAGAGAATTGGCGGATGTGGTTTTGATAGACATACTCGAAGGGGTCCCTTTCGGCAAGGCCCTCGATCTGGCCGAAGCGGCACCGATTGAAAAGCACGATGCCGGATTGACGGGAGCCAATGATTACGAGGCCACCAAGGATTCGGAGGTCGTCATCATCACTTCCGGAATACCCCGAAAGCCGGGCATGAGCCGGGACGACCTTTTGGCCACCAACGCCAAGATCATGAAATCCGTGGCCGGCCAGGTGGCCAAATATTCTCCCCAGGCCGTCTTGGTTATCGTCAGCAATCCCCTCGATGCCATGTGCCACGTGGCCCTGGAGGCCAGCGCTTTCCCTAAGCAGCGGGTGTTGGGCATGGCCGGGGTCCTGGATTCGGCCCGTTTTCGCACCTTCATCGCCCGGGAACTGAACGTTTCCGTGGAAAACACCCACGCCTTCGTCCTGGGCGGACACGGCGATACCATGGTGCCGTTACCCCGGTTCTCGAATGTGGCCGGGATCCCGATCACCGAACTCCTGGACCCGGCCGCCATCGAACGGCTGGTCAAGCGGACCCGGGAGGGGGGAGCGGAGATCGTCAGCCTGCTGAAAACCGGCAGCGCCTATTATGCCCCGGCCTCGGCGGCCTGCGAAATGGCCGAAGCCATCATCAAGGACAAAAAGAAAATCCTGCCCTGCGCGGCCTACCTGACCGGGGAATATGGGATCAACGATTTATTTATCGGGGTACCGGTGAAGCTCGGTCGAGGCGGAATCGAGCAGGTGATCGAGATTGCCTTGAAGCCCGAAGAGGATGCGGCCTTAAAAAAATCAGCCGAGGCGGTCAAGGGGTTGGTCGAGGCCCTGAAGAAACTGACGTACTGATAAAACCCTCACTGAAATACCACCTGTTTCGGGACGCACAGGCTGGCATTCATGAGGACGTTGACCCTGGCCCGCGGTCCTTTGCGGGCGACGGCCTCATCGACGGCGGCCTGCAGGGAGGGTTTAGGGTGGATGAAGGTCCGGGCGAGGAAGACCGAATCCAGGTCGGTGATGCCCCAGATTTCCCCGCCCTCGGATACAAAACGCAGATTCCGGGAAATCCGGTGAAAACCCAGCCGATAAGGCTGGTATAACAGACGCCTCGCCTGTTCAAATTCCCCGGTCTGACTCAATAATTCCTGAAAATCCCCCGGACCCGCCCCTCGCCCGCAAGGCATGACCAGGATAAGGATCCCGTCTTCCTTCAGGGCCAGTTTCCCGTGCTCGATGGGTTTCTGGGACTGATAGAGATCCAGATCCATGGGCGGCAGGGCCACGGAAACCAGTATATCGGCCTTCTCCCGGAACGGCACGGTAAAGACCTCATCCGCCTTTCGCGTGGCCTCTAGAAAGCTCTTCAATAAAGACCCGGCGTAGACGGCCGCCACGTCATGGTCAGGAGTCAACACCAGTTGAATGGAAAAGATCGGGGGCATGGTCAGGAACTGCAGGGCTTCCATCAGGTCTTCATGCAGCGGATTGCCCAGCAGTCGGAGGGGTTGAGCGCCCGGTTCCATAGCCAGGGAATGGTTGGAAACGATCGTGGAATAGGCGGCGATCCCAGGCACGATCAATTTCCGTCCCCCCGTGTAGCCGGCGAAATAATGAGGCTCCACTGACCCGATCGCCAGTACCCGGTCGGCCAACATAATCTGGGAGTTGAGCAGGACCCGGGTGCCGCGGAAGGTCGTCCCGAGAAAGATCATGGTCCCTTCCTGCCGGCTGTCGTGAAAAAGGACTTTACTTCGGAGTTCCGGCCAGAGCGGGTGAAAAATCCTTTCCAGATTTTCCTCCCGGCTCGGCCGGTGGGTACCGGTAGCCACCAGAATTTTGAAGTTTAAACCGGAGATCCGGGGCCAGAGCCCTTCCAGAACCCGCCCGGTGGGTGTCGGGCGGGTTTCATCATTAACCAGAATCAACAGGGAACGGCAGCCATCCAGGAAATCGTCCAGGCCCGGGGAATCCAGCGGTTGTTCCAGGGCGGCCTGGAGGTTCACAGAGCGGGGCTGCGCCTCCGTCCCGGGAGCCAGTAATTCCCCCCAGTGGACCGGGGGGACGGCCAGCTCCAGGCTTTGCGTTCCGTAGGGTATTTTCAGTCGTTTCAAGGGACCGTCTACGCTGCCTGGTGAGTCTTTTTTTTCAACCGGCTGATTCGTTTTCGCATAAGATCCACGGCCTTTTTATCGCCGCCGGCCCGGACCTCTTCTTTCTTGGTCCTCAGTTCACCCAGCTTTTCTTTCAGTTGGCGCATCGAACGATCCCCTTTTTTAAGGGGTTCCTTGACGATCCCCCGGGCTTCCTTCACGGCGGCTAAAATTTCTTCCTTGTTCATGCCGTGGACCCCGCTGATGCTGCCCAGGCCTAGGGCCAGTTCACGCAATTCCTTAGCCGTCATTTTTTCTAACGGTTTTTCTTTTTTTGCGGCTTTCTCTTTCTTACCCATACCGTCTGATTCTCCTTTTTGAGTTTTTTTTGGTTACCCTTTCTTCGTCTCCAGCATCTCCGTCAACTTCAGGAAAGGTTTAAACAGGTCGATCGGGATCGGGAACAAGGTGGTGGAGTTGTTTTCCGCCGCCACTTCCTTTAGTGTTTGCAGGTAGCGCAATTGCAGGGCGATCGGATATTCGGCGATGATCCCGGCCGCTTCCGCCAGTCGGGCCGCTGCCTGGTATTCTCCCTCGGCGTTGATCACCTTGGCCCGCCGTTCCCGCTCCGCCTCGGCTTGTTTGGCCATGGCCCGCTGCATCTCCTGAGGAAGATCGATCTGTTTCACTTCCACCACCGACACCTTGATCCCCCAAGGGTCGGTGTGGGCATCCAGGATCTCCTGGATCTCGGTATTGACCTTTTCCCGTTCCGAAAGAATTTTATCCAGCTCCGCCTGGCCGCAGACGCTTCGCAGGGTCGTCTGGGCCAATTGCGAGGTGGCGTAGAGGTATTGTTGGACCTCGACCGTGGCTTTAACCGCATCCATGACCCGAAAATAGACCACGGCATTCACCTTGACCGAGACGTTGTCCCGGGTAATCACGTCCTGGGAAGGCACGTCCATGGTCACCGTCCGTAGATCCACCTTGACCATTTTATCAATGATCGGAATTAAGATAATCAGCCCCGGCCCTTTGGCCGCGATGACCCTTCCCAAACGAAAGATGACCCCTCGTTCGTATTCATTTAAGATCCGGATGGCGCTGCTCAGAAAAAAAATCACCAGAACAATGATGGCCGCTAAAGTATACATACGATCCTCCTCTGAAAAGGTTCAAAGCCTCTGGTCTAACGGACCCTTTTTTTTACGGTCAGCAACAAATGATCGATGCCGACCACTTCCACGATCTCTCCTCTTTCCAGGATTTCCAGGGAGCGCGCGTTCCAGATCTCCCCGTGGACAAAGACCTTTCCCGGAACCTCCGGGCGGATAGGTTGCCGCACCCGGCCGACTTCTCCCAAAATTCCCTGGTCCCCGGTCTGCGGTTTTCTCTGGTAGGCCCTGATGGCCAGGGAGGCCACGGCCAGGAAAAAAGCGGAGACGATGATGACCACCGGAACCAGAACACCCAGGGCGACTCCCAGATGGGAATCGGCCGTGCGAAAGAGTAGTAATGACCCTAAGGTGAGGGAGATGACTCCCCCCACGGAGAGCACACCATGACTGATCACTTTGACCTCGGCAATAAAAAAGATGATGGCCAGCAGAATCAAAAGAATCCCGGCAAAATTTACCGGCAGGGTCTGCAAGGCGAAAAAGGCCAGGATCAGGGAGATGCCCCCGATCACCCCGGGAAAGATGTTCCCCGGGTTCAGTAACTCAAAGAAAATCCCCATGGTGCCGAGCATCATCAACAGGTAAGCAATGTTGGGATCGCTGATCGTCTTCAGGACCTTGTCCCGAAACCCCTCCTGGACATAGGTCACGGGGATTCCCTTGGTCCTGATGACCTTGGGTTGTTTGCCCGTGGTGACCTGCCAGCCGTCGATTTTTTGGAGCAGATCGGGGAGGTCCTTGGCGATCAGGTCAATTACCTTCAGTTCCAGGGCCTTTTCCGCCGGCAGGGACTCGCTTTTTAAGACGGCACTGGCCGCCCAATCGGCGTTTCGCTGCCTTTGGGCGGCGATGCTGCGCACGTAGGCCACCATGTCGTTTTCCACCTTCCGGGCCATGGTCTTTTCGATATCTTTCCCCCCGATATTAACCGGTGAAGCGGCGCCGATATTGGTTCCCGGAGCCATGGCGGCCACGTCCGCGGCCAGGACGATCATCACCCCGGCCGAGGCGGCCCGGGCGCCGCTGGGAGACACAAAAACCACCACCGGGATCCGGGCATTGAGGAGTCCCTGGACGATAACCCGCATGGAAGTGTCCAGACCGCCCGGGGTATCCAATTGAATGACCAGGACGGGGGCGTTATCCTTTTCCGCCTTGGCGATCTGCCGGACGACGAACTCGGCCACCGCCGGATTGATGGATCCGGCCAGAGTCACCACCGGGATGGATTTCCCCGGGGGTTGTTCCGCGGAAAAAGCCCGGTCCCTGGCCGGTCCGCCGGCCAGCAGACTCAGCAAGAAAATCAAGATGGCGGTGGTCTTGAAGAATCTATTTCTAATCATCATTTAAGCGATCCGGTCAATCGATCATACTCCCGACGAATTTTCTGCAGGTCTTCCCAGGCCTGGCGTTTGAACTCCGGGCTGCGCAGCAGAAAGGCCGGATGATAGGTGGGAACACATAAAATATCCTGAAAAAAATAGGATTTCCCCCTGAGGGTGGAAATGCTCCGATCCAAGCCGGTCAACCCCTGGGCGGCGAAGGTCCCCAGGGCCACCAAAATCATAGGTTTGATCAATCGAATCTGCTCTTGTAAGTAAGGAAAACAGGCCCTCAACTCCCCCTCTTCCGGTTTTCTGTTCCCGGGGGGCCGGCATTTAACTCGATTAGTAATAAATACCTCCTGGCGGTCCAAGTGAATCGCCTGGAGCATTTTAGTTAAAAGCTGCCCGGCCGGGCCCACAAAGGGTCGGCCTTCCCGATCTTCTTCCGCCCCCGGCCCCTCCCCCACAAGCATGATCTTGGCTTGAGGAGGGCCTTCACCGGGGACAGCCCGGGTGCGACCCCGAAAAAGCGAACAGCGGCGACAACGCTGAACGCCCTCCGTCAGTCCTTCCAGCGTCTGGAAACAAACCGGCCCCCCTCGCCAGGAAGCCAAGACTTCCCGTCCGCCCGGACCCAATCCAATAAACCTTCGTCCCCGTGACTTTTCATTCTCCAGACTAACGATCAGTGCGGAGACTGTTTTGGCAGTCTGATAACTCAAATAGACCTTTCCTACCGGCAGGGATCACCCTCCCGCTCGTTTTAATTGGAGGACCCGGTCGAAGATTTGATAGGCCACTTCTTCCTTGGACATCTGAGGTAAAGATTCCTTTCGCCCACCGGGGTAGAGGAAATGGACCCGATTGGTCTCACTGCCGAATCCCGCCCCGGGGACCCCGATCGGGTTGGCCACCATCAGGTCCAGATTTTTTTCTTTGAGTTTTTTTCCGGCGTTTTGCAGCAGGTGATCGGTCTCCGCCGCGAATCCGACGAGAAATTGCCCCTGTTTCATTCGACCCAGTCGTTTAAGGATATCCGGATTAGGAACCATTGAAAGCGTCATCTTTTGGGAGCTCTTTTTAATTTTCTGGCTGGCTTGTTGTTCGGGCCGATAATCGGAAACGGCAGCCGCCTTGATGACTGTCGTCGTCCGGGGAAAGGCTTCCAGTACCGCTTTTTCCATCTCCCGGGCGGTAACCACCGGCAGGTGGGTAATGCCTTTGGGAGGCGGGAGATGGGTGGGTCCGCTGATCAGGGTGACCTCGGCGCCTCTCCGTCTGGCCACTCTGGCCAGGGCGAAACCCATTTTTCCGGTGGAATAATTGGTTAAAAACCTGATCGGATCGATGGCCTCCCGGGTACAGCCGGTGGTAATCAAAATCCGCTCTCCTTGAAGATCCTGGGGCGACAACAGGTCTAGCATGGCCTCCAGGATATCTTCCAGATCTGCCAAACGGCCTTTCCCCGTATCCCCGCAGGCCAGAAGGCCGGCGGCCGGTTCACAAACCGCCCCTCCCCGTTCTTTCAAAAGACTGAGATTGGCCTGGACCCCCGGATTTTCGTACATGCGGACGTTCATGGCCGGGCAAAAAAGCTTGGGGGCCGGACAGGCCAAAAGAAAAGTGGACAGGAGGTCGTCCGCCAGGCCGTTGGCCGCTTTGCCGATACTATTGGCCGTGGCCGGGGCCAGGACCACCAGATCCGACCACTGGGCCAATTGGATATGATCCATCGCCCCGGGCCGATAGGCATCAAAAAGTTCGGTGTAGACCCCCTCGGGAGTCAGGGCCTGGAAGGTTAAGGGAGCGATAAATCGCTGGGCATTGCGGGTCATTATTACCGCCACCCGGCTTTCCAAATCCGTGAGTCGGCGAAGCAATTCCACGGCCTTGTAGGCGGCGATCCCTCCGGTAACCCCTAGGACTATTTTCAGCCCCTTGAAAAGGTGCATTTTCCCCAGTATCTAACCAAAAATATTTTATTTTTCGGCTTAAACTCGAAATCCGAATTTCGAAATCCGAAACAAATTCAAATGTTCAAATTTTAAAATTCAAAACGTTCCTGTTTCGAACATTGAGATTTTGGAACTTCGTGCTTGTTTCGAATTTCGTGCTTCGTATTTCGAATTTTTAGGTCCTTGTGTAAGCAACTAATTTTTAGCCACCGCCACACTCAAACTCGGTTTCGAGGCTCACTACCAGACTCGGCTACTGCCCGCTGGCCACCGGAATGGACCAGACATCCACCCGGGTACTGAAGGTGTTGTCCTCGATCATGATGACGCAACGCTTGTTTTTCTTTTCAAAAAGCAGGACCGATTTGGGAGGCAGTTGAAAATTGCCTTTCATCTGCCAGTTGTCCCGGGCCATGCTACCTTTAAAAAAATCGACCAGGGATTTCACATCCACATTTCCGTTCAGGACCAACAAACCGGCGGTCATATTAGGGGTTTGGAAAATTTTGGACTTGTCGGCATTCATCGAAAGTTCATTGGGGATTTGGATATCGTCAAAGTCATAATAGCGGGCATTGGGGAGATCGGCCTTTTTGGAGACCTGCGGCGCTGTGACGGTCGCCCCCTCTTTCTTCTGTTCCTGCAAGACACTGCCGCACCCCGAGAGAAAGGCGATCAAGGTCAACCCTAAAACAGCCAGTCCTACATACCCTCTGCCTGAAAAAATTCTCATGATAAGACTCCTTTCCTGTACAAGAATTTTGTTACGGTTCGCTTGAAAATTTCAATTAAATTTAAATAGATGAATAGCAGTTGGCCGACGAAAAGTCAAGGGAAAGCGATTCAAGTCACCAAGTAAATCCGCTAATTACCCCATGACAGGGACAGGTAGTGGCCAGAAACAAGGGGGGGTCGGTCCGACGGAGAATTTCCTCGGTCCGTTTCAATTCCTCGAAAGTAAACCCTCCCAAACCAGGAGCCAGTTGCTGGCTCTCAATGATCTCCAAAGTCCCCCGGGACAAGGGCTGAGCGGCCAGAATTTCCCGGAGCCGTTGGGGCCTCGGGTCCCGGGTTTTAAAACAGATTCCCTGTGGAGAAGGGCAATTCTCCGGGCAGACAAAATCCGCCAGGCTGACGTAGAAGTCCTTTTTGAGATACAGGGTAAAAGGCAATCCCTTGCCCAGATTCCGAGGAGGATTAATTTTCCTGACCGTCCCGTTTCGGGAGAGAACCCTTTTGAACCAGTCCCCGGCCAGGTGAAAGGGTACGGCCGGGATGATCCAATCTTCGGGCGCCAATTGATCCTGATGTTTCCAGAGGAAATCCTCTCCTTTATCCAGCACCCTGACGGCCGAAAATCTCCCACCCTGAGTCAAATGTTCCGGGACCGGATCCACAATCCAGATCCGGGCTTCGGGCCACCGCCTACTGATTTTCGGCAAGGCCAATTGGCCGAATTTTCCGAAACCGACGATAAAAACCTGAATCAAAAAGCACCCCCTCGGGGAAAGATCCCGATCACCGAAGGCAATTTAGCGGTTCCATCCGGAAAAAAAAGAAGAGAGGCTTCCGGAGTTCCCTCCAATCCCGTATGCTTGTAACTAAAATCTTTAAGCCGAACGGTCAACTGGGTTCGGTTACCTCCGTCCAGATTTAGGGCGAAACTCAAGGAGAGGGGCATTTTTTTAAGGTACTGTCCCAATTGATAGAGCGTAAAATAAGGTTTCTCCGTAATCAAGACCAGGATATTCCCCTGCCGGTCCTGGGCAATTACCGTGCGATTGGCCTGGAAATTACTGGGATTTACGCGCACCTGCCCTTTGGGATCCAGCAGAATCGGGAAGGATTGGATTCCCTGATCGTATTGAGCAGCGGTTTCTTCGCTGGAAGCTTCTTTCAGGTCAATCAGCCTGGCCTTCGGGATTTGCTCAAATCCCTTTTTGGGTTCAGCCAAAAACATACCCTTCATGGAACTGTTCTTCAGGGGTCCGATGGAAACGCCATTGACCAGGATGCGACCGGCCGGCTTAAAATCTTCCTGATAGAATCCCCCGTTGCAGACGATGGGGGCATTGGTGGCCAGTCGCCATTCCTGAATAGTTTTTGGCGTGTGGCTATAGAAGACTTTGAAGGCCCACTGGTCGGGTTTAAAGCGCAGGATGGTGATGACGTCCAGGACCACCGCCTCGGATCGGGACTGGACCGGCCAGCGGTAAAAGGAAAGCCCCGGGGCCAATTCCTTCCAGGGCGGTCCCGGCGGTTGGACCTCCGCACTTGAAGGCAGTAACATCCAGGTCCAAGATAAAATGAGGCTCAACAGGATCAGGACCCATTTTCGCATAGGTTGATCTTAAGGGAAAAGGTCTTTCAAGTCAATGGATGACAGAAATTAAAGAGGGGCTGACCGTTAGAGGTCAGCCCCTCTTTAATTTCTGTTTGGAGGCGGCAACCGGACTCGAACCGGTGAATAACGGTTTTGCAGACCGCTGCCTTAGCCACTTGGCTATGCCGCCCTGGATCTCCAGGGGGTAACAGGTTGGAAATAAATTAAAAAATGGAGCGGGAAACGGGATTTGAACCCGCGACTTCAACCTTGGCAAGGTTGCACTCTACCACTGAGTTATTCCCGCTTAGCCCCTTAATATAGGCCAACCGGTTTATTTTGTCAAAGGAAAAAACGTTAGATTCTGACATCCATTGTTCTGAGAATTTGTCGCAGTGGTTTTTATTTCAGCCAAAAATATTTCAAATATTTTTGGCTAGGTACTTTTCCCGTTTCCCCCCATCAGCATCGGAAAATAGCGATAAAAATAAAGCAGGCCGGACCAGACCGTCAGCGCCAGGGCGATCCAGAGAAACACCATGCCCACCCGGTGAAGGTCCAGGCCGAAATAGGGATAATAAATGATCAGTGGGATCAGGGACAGGGCCTGAAAAAAGGTCTTGTTTTTCCCCCAGCGGTCGGCGGCCAGAATGAACCCTTTCCCGGCCAGGCTGGCCCTGAGCCAGGTTACGGCGATCTCTCGGCTGATAATCACAATGACCATCCAGACCGGCACCCGATCCAGACTAATTAACATAATGAGCGCGCTGCCGATAAGCAATTTATCGGCCAGGGGGTCTAACATCTTGCCGAACCGGGTGACCTGATTTTTCTTCCGGGCGATAAAACCGTCCAACCAATCGGTAATAAAGGCCGCGATGAAAACTCCGGTGGCGTAAAGACCGGACGGGGGGGTATCCGCCTGCATCAAAACCAGGATAAAGGGAATCGCCACGATCCGCAGGACCGTCAGGGAATTGGAAAGATTAACTACCGAGGGGTCGGAGGAAGGCCGGGAGCCGTTCGGTGACACGAGGCTCACCATTTACCAGGAAGAAGGAACATCCCCTTTTAAGGAGTGATATTTTTGCATCACCTTCTGAACATAATTGCGGGTTTCCAGGTAGGGAGGAATGCCCCGATGCTGGTTCACCCGTTCCGGCCCGGCGTTATAGGCGGCTAAAGCCAGATCCAGGTTGTTGTTGAACAGATCCAGCAGGTAACGCAAATAGCGGGAGCCGCCGTTAATATTCTCCCGGGGGTTAAAAGGATCTCCCACCTGGAGGTCCTTGGCCGTTCCGGGCATAAGCTGCATCAGCCCCTGCGCCCCTTTCGGGGAAACCGCTAGGGGGTTGTTATTGGATTCCACCTGGATGACGGCCTGGATCAACTTCTGGTCCAGTTCATAGTATTTGGCGGCCTCCGCAATGTGCTGGCCTATCTCGGGCAGATAATGGGCGTACGCGGGCATGAGGGGAGGCAGCCCTTTGGCGGACACCTTACCCGGAACTGTCCCGGTCGCCTTTTGAACCTCCTTCAAAAATAGCCGGTATCGGGAATCGTTCGGCACATTGGTAAAATAGATGACGCCGTTCTCGTCCTGATGCCGATAAATATCCCCCCGGGAGGGGACGGGCAGGAAGACCGCGAGGAGAGTCAACAGAGTAAAAATAACGGCTGTGAATCGGACTTTATTGCTCATAGGGCTATTTTTTTTTCGGGATTTTATTCCAATCTTCCAAAAATTTCTTCAGGCCGATGGTGGTCAAGGGATGATTGGCTAATTGAATGAGGACCTTATAGGGAATGGTGGCAATATCGGCCCCCATCAGGGCCGCGGTCAGAACATGGACCGGATTTCGTACGGAAGCGACGATAACTTCGGTTTCAAAGCCGTAATTATTATAAATGGTCACGATCTGATCGACCAGTTCCATACCATCCTGAGCGATATCATCCAGGCGTCCGACGAAGGGGCTGACATAGGCCGCCCCGGCCTTGGCGGCCAGTAGGGCCTGGATCGGTGAAAAAATCAGCGTAACGTTGGTCGGAATCCCTAGACCGGAAAGTTTTTTTACCGCCTTCAGGCCTTCCGTGGTCATGGGAATCTTCACACAGATGTTTTTATGAATCCGGGCCAGGGATTGGCCCTCTTTAATCATCCCCGGGGCTTCCTCCGAAACCACTTCGGCATTGACCGGTCCGTTGACCCTTTGACATATTTTTTTAAATATTTCCAGAGGCTTACCCTGTTCCTGGGAAAGCAGGCTGGGATTAGTCGTGACGCCATCCACCAGGCCCAGTTCCACGGCGGCTTCAATCTCTTTCAAGTTGGCGCTATCAATAAAAAATTTCATTTCGAACCCTTTCCGGCCTATTCCTTCTTTTCGGTTGCGGCGGTTTTTTCTTTAATTAAATAGTTATCCCGACATTCCGGGCTGCAAAAATAAACCTTCATTCCGTCTGACCGGCTCCCTTCCAGGGCCAGTCGCTTGGGCACATACGTTTTGCAGACCGGGTCCTGAACCATCTCGTCCTGTATTTCCGCCGGCGCACTTTTTCCCGGGGGTGCTTTAATAATCACGCTTCGGCGGACAAACCGGTAGGCCAGATAAAGCGCAATTAAAATTATAATCCATTTCAGCATTATTTAAACCAAAAATCTAACCAATTATTCAATTTTCTTGGTTGGAAAATCCAAATTTCGAACTAAGTGGTGCTTATTCCTTAACTACCGGCAATTTCATAATCTCCTGCCCGCCGGTCTCCAGACCTATCTTTAATTCCTTGATGGTTTTATTAAACCCCGGATGAATCAGATCGGGGGCAATTTCCTCCAAAGGGTCCAACACAAAGCGTCTTTTTTCCAGTTCGGGATGCGGGATGACCAGGTCGACCTCCCGAATCACCCGATCATCAAAAAACAGGATATCCAAGTCCATGGTCCGAGGACCCCATTTTATGGTCCGCTCCCGGCCCAGCCGGCTTTCAATTTTCAGCAGTGTTTCCAACAGTTCCCTCGGCGACTGCCCGGTTTCCAGTAGAATAACCCCATTGATGAACCATTCCGGATCGTCCAACCCCACCGGACGGGTCAGGTACCAGGAGGATTTCCGCAAAATACGATTATTGGGTCCCTCAGTCAGCCATTCCAGGGCCTGTTCGCAATTTTTTTTTTATTCCCCCGGTTGGACCCCAGGGCAATGAAAACCCGATGGCGGCCCATTAAAATCCGACCCGACTAAGGCGGTCGACCGCCTCCTCCAATCTTTCCTGGGAGACAGTCAGCGATATACGAAAATAGCCTTCTCCCGGGTCCCCAAAACCGTTGCCCGGAGTGGTCACGATGCCGGCCTCCTGGAGCAAATGCAGGCTGGCCTGCGCGGAAGTATATCCTTTGGGGACTTCCACCCACAAATAGAAGGAGGCCTGAGGGGAATCGAGCGACAAGCCGATTTGTCGTAATCCCCGGACCATCAGATCCCGACGTATCCGATAAACGGTCAACATTTCCTCCAGGCAGGATTGGGGACCTTCCAGTGCCTCAATACCCGCCCATTGGATGGCCTGGGGGACCCCGGAATCAATGTTGCTTTTGACCTGGCTCAAACCGCCGATCAGTTGGGCATTACCTACGGCAAACCCGATGCGCCAGCCGGTCATATTGTAGGTCTTGGACAGGGAATGAAACTCGAGCCCCACCTCTTTGGCCCCCGGGACCTCCAGAAAACTTAAGGGCCGGTAGCCGTCATAGGCGATCTCCGAATAAGCGGCATCGTGGCCGACGATGATCCGGTGTTCCCGGGCGAAGGCCACCACCGCTTCAAAGAAAGACCGGTCGGCCACCGCCCCCGTAGGGTTATTCGGGTAATTGATGAACAGGACCTTGGTCTGCCGAAGCACTTCCCCCGGAATTTGGGATAAATCGGGCAGGAAATGATTCTCTTTTCGTAAAGGCAGGAAATAGGACCGGCCTCCGGCAAACAAGGTCCCGCTGAAATAAACCGGATAGCCGGGGCTGGTCATCAGGGCGTAGTCACCGGGATTGATGAAGGCCAGGGGGAAATGGGCGATCCCTTCCTTGGAACCGATCAGGGTGACCACCTCCTCCACCGGGTCCAAGGTGACGTTAAAGCGGCGTTGGTACCAGGCCGCTACCGATCTTCGAAAGTCATTCATCCCGGAATAGGAGGGATAACGATGGTTCGCGGGGTCCTGGCTCGCTTCAATCAGTCGCTTCAGAATGTGCTCCGGGGTGGGCAGGTCCGGATCACCAACTCCCAGGTCGATAATATCCACCCCCTTAGCCCGGACCTCGGCCTTTAAACGGTCAATTTCCATGAACAAATAGGGCGGCAACTGCTGCAGCCGCTCGGCCTTGGTTATCCAATCCATTTTAGACAAAGTCTCCTTCATTAACAATTAATAATTGATTATTGGTTATCGATTTGTAAGGGTTCCTTCAGCCGCCACGGTATTGATCAGCCGCCCCACTTTTTCAACCCTGATTTCGATAGTGTCTCCGGCTTTCATGGGGCCCACGCCTGAGGGGGTACCCGTGGAAATAATATCGCCCGGATAGAGGGTCATGACCCGGGAGATAAACGCCACCAGTTCCGGGACGGGAAAAATCAACTGGCTCGTCCGGGAGGATTGGCGCAGTTCTCCGTTCAAGTAAGACTGGACGGCCAGATCCCCGGGATCGATCCCGGTCACCAGGCAGGGGCCGATCGGGCAGAAGGTATCAAAACTCTTGGCCCGGGTCCATTGCCCGTCTTTGGTTTGCAGATCCCGGGCGGTGACATCATTCAGACAGGCATACCCCAGGATGGTTAAAAAAGCCTCTTCCCGGGAGACATTTCGACAGCTTCGGCCGATAATGACCGCCAATTCGGCTTCGTAATCGACCTGCCGGCTCATGGCCGGGACAATGATCTTTTCGTTAGCGGCGATGACCGCCGAGGGTGGTTTCATGAAAATCAGGGGTTCCGCCGGCACTTCCAGATTGAATTCCCGGGCATGGTCCCGGTAGTTCAGACCCACGGCAATGATCTTGCTGGGACGGCAGGGAGGTAGAATTTCAATCTCCGCCAGGGCCAACGCCCCCCCGGCAGGTTGATAGCCACTGAACGGATCCCCTGAAATCCGGCGGATTCGATCCTCGCTCTCCAGGAGTCCGTAGGCTTCTTTTTCCTGATAAAGATAGCGTATGAATTTAGGCATAATCCGGTCCTTTAAGCCCCAGCACCTCTTGCATGTCGTACAACCCGTTCGGCTTTCCGATCAGCCAACGGGCCGCCCGCAGGGCGCCCCGGGCAAAAGTATCCCGGTTGTGGGCCCGATGGGTGATCTCGATCCGCTCCCCCATCCCGCCGAATAGCACCGTATGTTCTCCGATGATATCCCCGGCCCGGAAGGTTTGGATACCGATTTCATCCGGCTTGCGTTCCCCGATGATCCCTTGGCGCGCATAGACGGCCGCTTGATTCAGATCCAGCGAGCGGGCCTCGGCCAGAATCTGGGCCAGCTTTAAGGCGGTCCCGCTGGGCGCATCTTTTTTCATTTTGTGGTGTACCTCGAGGATTTCCAGGTCGTACCCCTCCCCTAAAATCCGGGCCAGGTCCCCCACGATTTTGAACAAGGCATTGACCCCCACGCTCATGTTGGGCGCCAGCACACAGGGGACTTGTTGGCTCAACCGCCGGACCTCCTCCATTTCTTCTGAGGTAAACCCGGTGCTGCCGATCACTATCGGGGTTTGACCGGCGGCGGCCAGACGGATATGTTCCATCGAAGCGGAATGAAAGGTGAAATCGATAATGACCTCTCCTCCGGGAATCAATTTTTCAAGCTTGGAAACGATGGGCAGATTCATTTTCCCCAGCCCCAGCCATTCGCCCAGATCCTGACCGACGGCGGGATGTCCTTCCTTTTCCAAGGCCCCGGATAGGACCATATCCGGACTTTCCTGGATCAGTCGGATAATTATGCCCCCCATCCTCCCGCCGGCCCCGGTAACAATGGTCTTGATCATCGCCTTACTCCTTTTGTCGCTTCGCACTTTCTATTCCGGTTGTTCGCCCTTTTGGGTGGGTGGCCACAATATCTGTTAGATTAGACTGAAATCAGGCCTTCGTGGCCATCTGGTCTTGGCGAAAGGGTTTTCCAGCCCGCCTAGGCGGGCCTTTATAGGTTCTAACCCGGCCCCTATGTTTCTAAATCTTCACGGAGGCAGGGCCAGCCCGGGAAGCAACAAAAGCCTCTGAGTTTGGGCCTGCTTCAAATAAAATTAGTAATTTAGGCCCGGGTTCGAAGTCCGGAGTACCTTTGGAAAACCCTTTCGCCGAGACCAGACGGCCAACCCAGATCTGTGAGGTACCCACCCAAAAAGGCGAAGCGTCTTTATTCCAGGACCTCCGGGAATACCTCTCCCCGGAAGACCAGGGTCACCATTCCTTCCAGATACACGGCCCCCATCCCACCGCTCCCATCCTCTTCTAGGTGGACCACCAAAATCTCCCCCCCGCGGGTCCGGACCGCTACGGGCGATCGGAGCCACCCTCTCCGATAGGCGATGGAAGCCGCGGCCACCGCTCCCGTGCCGCAGGCCAGGGTCTCGGCCTCCACCCCCCGCTCATAGGTGCGCAAGGAAAGGGTGTTGTCCTCCTCCCGCCGGACAAAGTTCACGTTGGTCCCGGCCGGTTGGAAATGGGGATGAAATCGGATTTGCGGACCGAGCGCGGAGATATCCACTGCATCTATCTCCTCCACCCAGAGGAGCGTGTGCGGGACCCCGGTGTTGATAAAATCGACGGGATGCGGCCAGTCCCCCAACCCAATATCCTGATTCATGCGGATGTCCCTGGGGACCGGGAGTTGCAGTTTAACGACGCGGCCTGCTACCCGGGCCTGAATGGGACCGGCAAGGGTTTCGAAGGTCATTTCGGTGCCGGCCATACCCAGCAGATGGGCAAAACGCGCCGCGCACCGGCCCCCGTTACCGCACATCTCGGCTTCGCTGCCGTCGGCGTTGAAGAACCGCCATTTAAAATCGTATCGTTCCGAAGGCTCGATAAATATCATCCCGTCGGCCCCGACCGCTAATCCCCGCCGACAGAGAAGACGGGTCAGCCCGACCATCGCCGCGTCGTCAAATTGTCTGGTCCGGTGGTCGAAGAGGATAAAATCATTCCCCGAGCCGCTCATTTTAGTTATGGGTAGATTGTTGGTCATTTTTTCAAAAATTCCGGGATCTGTTCTCTGGCCACCAGGTTCGCGTACGTTTCCCTGCGGCGAATCACATGATATTTCTTTCCCTCACTGAGTACTTCCGCCATCCGGGGCCGGGCATTGTAGTTGCTGGACATGGAAAAACCGTACGCTCCGGCGCTCATCACGGCCAGCAGATCACCGGCCTCGGGCAGAGGTAAAGACCGGTCTTTTCCCAGAAAGTCTCCGCTTTCACAGATGGGGCCAACCACATCGGCCGTAATTTTCCGGCGCCGGCTTTTGACTACCGGCTGAATGAGGTGAAAGGAACCGTACAGGGACGGCCGGAGCAGGTCATTCATCCCGGCGTCCACCACAATAAAATTTTTCTCCTCCCCCTTCTTGAGATACAAAACCCGAGTGACTAGAATCCCGGCATTTCCGACCAGGACCCGGCCCGGCTCCAGTATCAGGGTATACGGTCCCCGGCCCAATTCCTGAATGATGGATCGGGCGTAGTCCCGCGGCTGGGGAGGTTCTTCCTGGTCATAGGTGATGCCCAGCCCTCCTCCCAGGTCCAGATAGCGAATCCGAATTCCCCATTCGGTCAATTGCTGAATCAATTTCTTCAATTTTTTTACGGCCTCCAAAAAAGGATCGGTCTTCAGCAATTGGGAACCTATATGGCAGTCCACCCCCCGGATTTCGATATGAGGCAACTCCCGGGCCAATCGATATTGGTGGATGGATTCCTGGATATTGATCCCGAACTTATTTTTCTTCAATCCCGTGGAAATATAGGGGTGGGTCTGGGGGTCGATATCCGGGTTGACCCGGATGGCGATGGGGGCCTTTTTCTTCAGGCGGGCGGCCACCCGGTCGATCAACCGCAGCTCTTCCGGCGACTCCACGTTAAGCAGCAGGATCTTTTTTTTCAAGGCGAGGGCGATCTCGTCCTCGGTTTTGCCGACGCCGGAATAAACGATCTTTTCGGGAGGAATCCCGGCCCGCAGGGCGCAGTACAACTCCCCCCCGGAGACAATGTCCGCCCCGCTTCCCAGGCCTGCCAGGAGACGAAGAAGCGCCCCGCTGGGGTTGGCCTTCAGCGCAAAACAGGTCAGATGCGGTACCCGGGAGAAGGCCCCGTCAAAGGCCTTAAAATGATGGGTCAGCGTGGCTGAACTGTATAAATAAAAAGGGGTGCCCACGTCCCGGGCGATCGCTGGAATCGCCGCTTCTTCGGCGTAAAGGGTCCCCTTTCGGTAGAGAAAATGATGCATGCTTATCCGCTTCCTTCTTTATCCGGTCTGGGAATTTGTTTCTAGGGTACGAATTGGATTTCAACTTCCTGAGAACGAGGCCCTTCGACGGCATGGGGTGCCGCTCCCACGGCGCTGATGGAATAAAAATAAGGAACCCCTGGCTGAACTTGGGCATCTTCAAAAATGGTATCCGAGACGACCTGGGGGGTAATTCGCCGAGGCGTCTTTTCCTGGGCTGTTCTTCGGTAGAGGTAATAGCCCTGGACCAATTGGCTATCCAACCCCTGCCAGCGCAATTGCACCCCTTTCGGCCTGGAAACCGCCACCAGCTCTTGGACTGCCGGAGGAGGGGTCACCCGGAGAAACTCGATCGACTTTTCTTCGGACACCGGGCTTTCCAAGAAAGCGCCCTGGGCCTCTCGAACCGCTTTGAGCTGGTACCGATACGTAGCCCCTTCTTTGACCCGGGTGTCGACGAAAATCCGGTCTTTTACCGGTTGGGGAGTCAGCTTTTCCCAGGGCCCGGGGGCGGATTGCCGGTAAACCAAATAACCGGCCACTCCCTCGGCCGGTCGGCCGTCGACCAAGGTTTGGGGGGCGTCCCAGAGGACTTCGACCCCTTCGTTCTTCAGTTTCAGGTCGGTCAACCGGGGTGGCGACAGCGGGGTCTCCCAGACCACCTTCAGGGTAGAGGACGGTTCGCTGGAAACCCCTTGGGTATTGACGGCCGCCACCTGGTAGAGGTAAACCCGGCCGGGTTCCAGCCCTTGATAGGTAATTTCCACACGATCGGAAGCCACTTGAATACCCGGCGATTCGGGCCCCTTAAGATCGATCCAGAGACTCTTTTGGAAAACATCCGGGCAAGTGAGACAATAGTCCTTGGCCGGAAACTCCCCTCTCCGCAAGGTGAAACCCTTTAAATCGACCAAGGGACTTTCGTCCGTATTGAGCTTAGGTACGGACCAGGAAACAATTAACGACTGCCCTTGGATCGCATAGCTCAGGCCTTCGATCCCCTTGGGAACATATTTTACCGGGACCACGGGGTTGGCTTTTTTCCCGCAGGATCCCAGGACGAGTACCGCCAGGGTTAATCCCATGATCAGCAGGATAGGTCTTAAAAGGGGTAATCGGGTCGGCATAGCTTCTTCTCCATGTTTTTTAGGGCCTTATGCACCTGGCCGGGAGCCGTTCCTCCCGGTGTGTTTCGGCGGGCCAGGGCCGTTTCCAGGTCCAACCACTGGTAAACATCCTCATCGAAAACCGGGCTATATTGCTGCAAAAGGTCTAAAGGGAGCTGCGGCAGTTCTTTTTCCTCTTTGAGCGCCTGGGCCACGATTTCACCAACTACCCGATGGGCGTTGCGGAAATCAAGGCCTTTTCCAACCAGGTAATCCGCCAGGTCGGTGGCCAGGAGGTATCCCTGAGCGGTGGCCTTTTTCATCACCTGCCCCTTAAAAACAATCCGGGGAAACATGCGGGCCAGCAATCGGGTGGAGGGCAAGAGGGTATCCAGGGTATCAAAGACCGGCTCCTTGTCCTCCTGGAGGTCCCGGTTATAGGTCAGGGGAAGACCCTTCATCAAGGTCAGCGCGGCCATTAAATTTCCGTAGACCCGCCCGGTCTTCCCCCGGATCAATTCGGCCACATCGGGGTTCTTCTTCTGGGGCATGATGCTGCTGCCGGTACAAAAGGCGTCCTCGATGGCCACGAAATTAAATTCGGACCCGGACCAGAGGACCAATTCTTCCGCCAGCCGGGAAAAATGCATCATCAGGATGGCCCCGGCCGAGAGGAATTCCAGGACAAAATCCCGGTCGCTGACGGCGTCCATACTGTTGGCGGAGATCGTCCGGAATCCCAGTTCCCGGGCTACCCAGAGTCGGTCAATGGGAAAGGTCGTCCCGGCCAGGGCGGCGCTGCCCAAAGGAAGCACATTCACCCGGTTCCAGATCTCCCCTAACCTTTCCTGGTCCCGGCAGAACATTTCCAGGTAGGCCAGCAGGTGATGGGCCAGCAATACCGGTTGGGCCCGTTGGAGATGGGTGTAGCCCGGCAGGACCAGGCCTTCATGCTTTCGGGCGGCGGCCAGGATATTTTGCTGGAGGGTCTTCATCTCCTGCCGGAGGGTGTTGATCTGGTCCCGCAGGAACAGCCGCAGATCCAGGGCCACCTGGTCGTTACGGCTCCGACCGGTATGCAATTGCCCCCCCACCGGCCCGATCAAGGCGGTCAGTTGTTTTTCTACGAACATGTGGACGTCTTCATCGGCCAGGGTGAAGGTCAACCCTCCCCGGGACCACTCCTCCAGAATCTCCAGAAGCCCCTTCTGGATCAGAAGGCTATTTTTTTTCGCGAGGATACCTTGCCGGGCCAGCATCTTGACGTGGGCCAGGCTGCCGGCAATATCGTAGGGCAGCAGGCGAATATCATAAGGAATCGAGGCCGTAAAAGACTCCACCAAGGGATCGACGGCTTGAGAAAACCGGCCGGCCCACAGCTTTTCCGGGCTGTTATCTCGATCCCGCTTTTTCTTCATTGATCCCGACCGACCAGAGATTGTATTCTGAGCCGCAGGCCGTTCAAGCGGATAAAACCCTCAGCGTCTTTCTGCCGGTAAACCTGATCGGCCTCGAAGGTGGCGAAATCCTCCCGGTAAAGGGAGAAGGCGGATTTCCTTCCCACCACCAAGGCATTGCCTTTATAGAGCTTCAACCGGACCAAACCGGATACCCGTTTCTGGGATTCGTCGATCAGGCGCTGCAACAGTTCCCGCTCCGGCGAAAACCAGTAGCCGTAGTAAATCATTTCCGAGTAGCGGGGGATCAGGGAATCGCGCAGGTGCATCACCTCCCGGTCCAGGGTCAGGGATTCCAGGGCCTGGTGGGCGGTCCGGATCAGGGTCCCCCCCGGCGTTTCATAGACCCCCCGGCACTTCATGCCCACGTAGCGGTTTTCGACCAGGTCCACCCGGCCGATCCCGTGTTTCCCGCCGATCTGGTTGAGTCGGGTCAGGAGACGGGCCGGAGAGAGCGGTTTCCCGTTGACCGCCGCCGGGTTGCCCCCCTCGAAAGCGATCTCCACGTACTCCGGCTGGTCGGGGGCCTTTTCCGGTGATTGGGTCAGTTGAAACATATCCTCCGGAGGTTCGCTCCAGGGGTCTTCCAATATCCCGCCCTCGTAGCTGATGTGCAGCAGGTTGGCGTCGGAACTATAGGGCCTGGCGGGCGTAATCGGTATGGGAATCTCTTTTTCCCGGGCGTATTCAATCAGGGCCGTCCGGGAATTCAGGTTCCATTCCCGCCAGGGAGCGATTATTTTTAAGGCCGGGTTGAGGGCCATATAGGTCAGTTCGAAACGGACCTGGTCGTTGCCCTTGCCGGTGGCCCCATGGCTCACGGCTTCGGCCCCTTCGGCCTCGGCCACCAGGACCTGGTGTTTGGCAATAATCGGGCGGGCCAGGGAGGTCCCCAGCAAATAGGCCTGCTCATAGGCGGCATTGGCCCGAAAGGCCGGAAAGACATAGTCCTCCGCAAATTCCTCTTTCAGGTCCTGGATAAAAACCTTGGAGGCCCCGGTTCGGAGGGCCTTGTCTCTCACGGACTCCCAGTCTTCCTCCTGCCCGAGATCGGCCGAGAAGGCGATCACCTCAGCCTCGTAGGTTTCCTTAAGCCATTTTAAAATTACCGAGGTGTCCAATCCCCCCGAATAGGCCAGAACGATTTTCATTTACCATTCCCCTCTCAATAGAAACTCCAGTAAGGCTTTATGCACATGAAGCTTGTTTTCCGCCTGTTCGAAAACGGCCGAATTTCGCCCCTCCAGGACCTCCTCGGTGATCTCCTCCCCGCGATGGGCCGGCAGGCAATGGAGCACCAGGCAATCCGGCCGGGCCAGGGAAAGCAGTTCCCCGTTCACCTGAAAGGACTTGAAAAATTTAATCCGCTCGGCGGCCTGGTCTTCCTGACCCATACTGGCCCAGACATCGGTATTGATGACCTGGGCCTCCCGAACGGCCTCCCGGGGATCGTAGCTCAGGGAAATCCGGGGGGTGCAGCCTTCGGCTTTCAAGGCCTTCCAGACCTCCTCTTTCGGCTCAAACCCCTGGGGACAGGCCATGGCCAGGTGAAAAGGAAAACGGCAAGCCGCCTCCATCCAGGAATGGGCCACATTATTCCCATCGCCTACCCAGGCAATTTTTACCTCCTCCAGGGCCGAGATCCGCTCCCAGACCGTGAAGAGGTCGCTCAGAATTTGAGCGGGATGGTAACGGTCGCTCAGGGCGTTGACCACCGGGATATCGGTATAGCGGGCCAATTCCTCCAAGGTCTGTTGGGAATAGGTCCGCACCACCAGGCAGTCCAAATAGCGGGAAAGCACCCGGGCCATATCCTTAAGCGGCTCGTTGCGGGCCAACTGTGTGTCCCGGGAGCTAATGAATAAGGCCTGACCGCCGGTCCGCAGCACGGCTACCTCAAAAGAAACCCGGGTCCGGGTAGAGGGTTTCTCGAAAAGCAACCCCACTATTTTCCCTTTGAGGGGCTCCTCTGGGACCCGGCCCAGCTTATACTCCCGGGCCCTGTTCCAGACCGCCTCGATTTCCCCGGCCTTAAGATCCAACAATCGCAAGAAATCACGTTTCATTAAAAACCCAACTCCTTAAAAATACCTCGCAGGACGTCGATGAGTTGATCGATTTCCGCGGGAGTAACGATCAAGGGGGGGGCAAAGCGCAGGATCGTTTCCTGGGTGCAGTTGATCAGAAAACCCTTTTCCCGGCAGGCCTCCACCACGGGTTTTCCCGGTGAATCCAGAACCAGACCCAGGAGCAGCCCCCGTCCCCGGGCTTCTATTACCCGGGAATATTCGCCAGCCAGCGACTGCAACCTCTCCTGAAAATACCCCCCTACCCTTCTGACCCGCTCCAGGAATCCCGGTTCCAAAAGGACGGCCAGCACGGCTTGGGCCGCCGCCGTCACCAGATGATTCCCGCCGAAGGTGGCCGCGTGGGTCCCCGGTACAAAGGCCCGGGCCACCTCGTCGGTGGCCAGCAGGGCCCCGATGGGCAGTCCGTTGCCCAAGGCCTTGGCTAAAGTCATCAGGTCGGGCTCGAACCCGAACTGCTCGTGAGCAAAGAGGGTCCCGGTGCGGCCCAGGCCGGTTTGCACCTCGTCCAGAATCAGCAGCGCTTTCCGCTCCCAACACCGTTCCCGGACTCCTTTCAAAAAATCGGATCCCGGGACCCGAATTCCCCCTTCCCCTTGAATAGGCTCCAGCAAAACGGCGCAGATGGAATCGTCCCAGATCCGATCCAGGGCCGCTAGATCGTCAAAAGGGGCAAAGACAAAGCCGGGCAGCAACGGTTCAAATCCCTGCTGAAACTTGCGTTGACCGGTAGCCGAAAGGGAGGCCATGGTCCGACCGTGAAAGCTGTTATCCATACAGAGGATGGTCTTTTTACCCGGACCAAAAACCTCCGCGGCATACCGCCGGACCAGCTTGATGGCCGCTTCATTGGCCTCGGTGCCGCTGTTGCAGAAAAAAACCTTTTGGGCAAAGGAATGGTCCGATCAATTGCTCGGCCAGGGCGATTTGCGGCTCGATAAGATACAGGTTCGAAGTATGGAGGATCTTGCCGGCCTGGTCCCTGATGGCCTGGACGACCCGCGGGTGGCTGTGCCCCAGGGCCGTCACCGCGATGCCGCCCAAAAAATCCAGGTAACTCCGACCCTCCTGATCCCAGACCCGGCAGCCCTCCCCCCGAATCAGAGCGATAGGCGTCTGAGCATAGGTGCTCATCAGGACCCGTGCGGCCCGTGTGGACAATGAATTCTCGTTGGTTTTGGGATTCATAATTTATCCAAATAAATACTATTTATTAAACATCGAACGTCCAACATCCAACATCGAATGTCCAAAAATGTATTATTTATTTCATCATTTCGACGTTCGATGTTCAGTGTTCGATGTTGGACGTTCAGTCTTTAATAATTTCTGTTCCGACCCCCTGATCCGTAAACAATTCCAAAATAACCGCGTTCTCCACCCGGCCATCAATGATATGGGCCTTTTCCACCCCGTTCAGCAGGGCCTCCCGGCAGCAGTTGACCTTGGGAATCATGCCTCCCTGAATGGTTCCGTCCGCGATCATTTTTGAAATCTGGCTCAGTTTCAGCGAAGGGATCAGTTGACCGTCCTTGTCCTTCACGCCTTCCACGTCCGTCAACAAGATCAGCTTCTGCGCCTTTAAGGACGCGGCCACACTGCCGGCCACCAGGTCGGCGTTGATATTATAGGTTTTGCCCCGCCGGCCTATACCCACCGGGGCGATGACCGGGATAAAATCGTGGTTCTCCAGGGTCCGAAGGATTTCCGAATTGATCTCCGCCACTTCGCCCACCATCCCTAAATCGATCAATTCCGGCGGATCGTCCGGTCCCCGGCTCTGAAAAATCTTCATTTTCCGGGCGATGATCAACTGACCGTCTTTGCCGGTCAGACCGATGGCCTTTCCCCCGCTTTGATTGATTAAGGCCACGATTTCCTTGTTGACCTTGCCGCCCAGGACCATCTCCACCACATCCATGGTCTGGTCATCGGTCACCCGGACCCCCTGGACGAACCGGGAGGTGATGTTCATCCGGTCCAGCACCTGCTTGATCTGTGGGCCCCCGCCGTGGACCACCACCGGGTTCAAACCAATGTATTTCATCAGAACGATTCCCCGGGCGAAGCTGTGCTTCAGGACGTCTTCCTTCATGGCGTGGCCGCCGTATTTGATCACCATGGTCTGGTGGTAAAAGCGACGGATATAGGGCAGGGCCTCCATGAGGATGGCGGCTTTTTCGGTAATTTTTTTTTGGGTTTTTACCTCGGCCAAGCGATGCTCCAACCTTTAGGTCTTCGGAGTACCTTGCCGGACCTGCTTCGGTACCAAAAGACCTGCAAATCTGTATTTATTCATATTGTCAGGTCGTCATTCCGGCGAACGCCGGAATCCAGGACAGGGAGGGTCTTGGGTCACCTGGATCCCGGATCGAGTCCGGGATGACGGCAAAAACAAAAGCTAAAAATCGGTCATTTCCACCTGCAACGTGCAACATTTATAGGATGTACCGGCTGAAATCCTCATCTTTTTCGATAGCGGACAATTTGCCCCGCACGTACTCATCGGTCACCACGAATTCCCGGGCTTCCATGTCCGGCGCCTCGAAGGAAAGGTCGTGGAGTAATTTTTCGATCACCGTATGCAGACGCCGGGCCCCGATGTTTTCCGTACGCTGGTTGACCGAAAAAGCCGTCCGGGCGATTTCGGCGACCGCTTCCCGGGTAAAAACCAGGTCGATCCCTTCGGTTTTCATCAATTCCTTATATTGCGTGGTCAGGGCCGACTGGGGTTCGGTCAGAATACGGAAAAAATCCTCTTCCGATAAGGTATCCAGTTCCACTCGAATCGGAAACCGCCCCTGCAGCTCGGGAATCAGGTCCGAAGGTTTGGCGTTGTGAAAAGCCCCCGAGGCGATGAAGAGGATGTGATCGGTCCGGATCAGCCCGTATTTGGTAGTCACCGTGGAACCTTCGACAATGGGCAGCAGGTCCCGCTGCACCCCTTCCCGGGAGACATCCGGTCCGTGGCCGGAACCCCGGGCGGCAATTTTGTCGATCTCATCCAGAAAAATAATCCCGGTTTGTTCCACTTTGCGGACAGCCTCCTCGGTCACTTTGTCCATGTCGATCAACCGCTGGGACTCCTCCTGCACCAGGATCTGAAAGGCCTCGGGGACCTTCATTTTGCGTTGTTTGGTCTTCTTCGGAAAGAGATTCCCGAACATATCCTTCAGGTTCAGGTCCATTTCTTCCAGCCCGGCGTTGGAAAAAATCTCGATGGACGGGATAGCCCGGTGGGTTACTTCCAGGTCCACAAAGCGTTCCGCCAATTTGCCGTCCCGAAACAGGACGCGCAGCTTTTCCCTGGTGGCGGACGTCTCGCCGATCGTTTTTTCCGGGGGCAGGGCGGCGCTGCTCAGATTTTCCCCGTGGTCGTCCTTGGCGGCGACTGATTTGGGCGGCAGCAAAAGGTCGAGCAGCCGTTCTTCCGCCACTTCCTCGGCCTTGGCTAAAACCTCCTTTTTTTCCGTGGACTTCACCAGGTTGATGGCCAGCTCGATCAGATCGCGGATCATGGATTCCACGTCCCGGCCCACATAGCCCACCTCGGTGAACTTGGTCACCTCCACCTTTAAAAAAGGGGATTCCGCCAGCCGGGCCAACCGGCGGGCGATCTCGGTCTTGCCCACCCCGGTGGGACCGATCATGATGATATTTTTGGGGGCGATTTCGTCCCGGAGTTCGGCCGGGACCTGCTGCCTTCGCCAGCGATTACGCAGGGCAATAGCCACGGTCCGCTTGGCTTCATTCTGCCCGATGATATATTTATCCAGCTCAGAGACAATTTCCCGAGGCGTCAGGTATTCCCGAACCACTTAGAGTTCCTCCATCATGATCTGGTCGTTGGTGTAGATGCACAGGCCGGCCGCGATCTTCATGGCCTCCTGGGCTATCTCTTTCGTGGTCAGGGAGGAATACTGCACCAGGGCCCTGGCCGCGGCCAAGGCATAGGGGCCTCCCGAGCCGATGGCCGTTATCCCGTCATCCGGCTCCATGACGTCCCCGTTCCCGGAAAGGATCAAAATATGCTCCTGATCGGCCGCCACCAGCAGGGCCTCCAGACGGCGCAGGATCTTATCGGTCCGCCAGTCCTTGGCCATCTCCACCGCCGCCCGGGTCAGGTTGCCGTTGTACTGTTCCAGTTTGGCCTCCAGCTTCTCAAACAAGGTCAAGGCATCGGCCGTGGCCCCGGCAAACCCGGCGATGATCTGGTCCTGGTACATGCGCCGGAGCTTCTTGGCCCGTTGTTTCATCACGGTCTGACCCAGGGTGACCTGCCCGTCCCCGGCAATGACCACCTTCCCCTGGTGCCGCAAAGCGATAATGGTGGTTCCGTGGAACACTTGTTCAGCTTCCGATCGATTGTCCATTTTAGTTAACTTTCTCTTATTAAAAAAAAAATTTTATATTTACTACATATTGGCAAAAAAGTCCATGAAAATTAATACCTTAATAATCCTGGCCCAAAGGGCCGCCTAAACAGAAAAAAATCGAACGAGGATTTGCTACCCAAATAAAAAATTTCAACCGCTGAGATAGGTGAAATACCGTGGTTTTTGGCCAAAAGGATAACCGGTTTTTAGCTGCTTACGGGGGAAAAACCCATTCACGAAAATTGGGTTAATCGGCCCTTAATCCCTGGCTATTTCGTTTTTAAGGTCTCGGGAAGGACTTCTTATAAACTTCCATTAATTTACCCAGGCTGATATGGGTATATTTTTGGGTGGTCGACAAACTCCGGTGACCCAGCAACTCCTGAACCACCCGCAGGTCCGCCCCGGCATTGAGCAGGTGGGTGGCAAAACTGTGGCGCAGGGCGTGGGGACTGATGGTCGGCGACAGCCCGGCCTGGAGGACCCTTTTTTTCAATCGCCGGGCGATGGTCCGATCGGTCAACCGGCCACCGGAACGGTTTAAGAACACAATCTGAACGTCCTTCACCTTCAAACCCGAGACCCGGACGGCCTCTTCAACGGCCCGCTGGTATCCCTGAAGGGCCTCAACGGCCACCCGCCCCAGGGGAACGATCCGTTCCCGCCCTCCCTTGCCCAAGACTCGAACCATTCGAATGGAAAAATCGATATTCGGCCAGTTTAACCCGGCCAATTCGCTCAAGCGCATCCCGGAAGCATAAAACAATTCAAAAATCGCCTGATCCCGCTTGATCAGCCAGGTTTCGTCCAGCGGCGGTATGAGGAGACGATCCGCTTCCCCTTCCGACAGGAAAGGCGGGAGATGTTTCTCCAGTTTGGGGGCCCGCAACAGGACCGTCGGGTTTTCCTGGATCCAACCCTTGCGCTGAGCAAAATTAAAGCAGGCCCGCAGGGCCGCCACCTTCCGGCCCACGGTGGCTTTGCTGTTTTTCTTCAATAGGGAACCCAGGAAGCCCCGCAGCAGAATGGCACTGATGGCCCCCAGATCCTGGACGCCCTGTTCGGCCAAATAATGTTGGAACTCTTTCAGGTCATGCCGGTAGGCCCGCAGCGAATGGTCCGAATAGCGCCGCTCCAGGGTGGCCTGTTCCAAATAATCCTGAATAATCTGCGCGACTTGCTTGGCCATTAGATCACAAAAAATTATAAATTTATCACGGGCCCTCTCAAATGTCTACAGCGCTTTTCATCAGACGCCGGGTTCAACCTTCTGCCCGGGAAAAGGTCGGCCCGATCGAGGGTTCGGCAGCCAGGATAGGGTTTTTTGATAGCATTTTCAGCAAATTATATGTGCAAGGTCACGGCCTGGCTCGACGCCGGCCCGGATGTCCGGGGATATAGAACCGGCCCGCTGTTTGATTTGTGGTCCGATTCCTGGGAGGAGATTGAAATGAAGATGGAAATTCCTGCCGATTGATGATATAATTCTTGATGTAATTCTTACTTAATAATTAGGCGGCAGGTTTAAGTAAGACGGATTATCTCTTTAAGGAAACAGGCGGTTTTTATTATGACCCGTTCGATTATTACCGGCTCCGGATGCTATATCCCGACCCAAAAAGTTGCCAATGCCTATTTTTTGGACCATGATTTTTACGGGGCCGACGGAAAAAAACTTGCCCGGCCGAACGCCGAGATCATTGCAAAATTCCAGGAAATAACCGGGATTCAGGAGCGGCGCTATGTGTCCGCTGATCTGAATACTTCCGATATTGCTTTTCAATCGGCCGAACGGGCTTTGGAGGGTACGGACCGGGAAACCCTGGATTATATTATTGTGGCCCATAACTTTGGGGAAATCACGGCGGACCTTCATCGTTGCGATATCGTTCCCTCCATTGCGGCTCGGGTGAAACATAAACTCGGGATTAAAAATCCTTTTACCGTGGCCTATGATATCCTCTTCGGTTGCCCCGGCTGGCTGCAAGGGATGATCGCGGCCGATTATTATATCCGCTCCGGGGACGCGCGGAAGGTTCTGGTTATCGGAACAGAGACCTTATCCCGGGTTTCCGATCCTCATGACATCGACCACATGATTTATTCCGATGGAGCCGGCGCCACCCTGGTGGAGGGAACCG
Source organism: uncultured delta proteobacterium (assembly GCA_963843145.1). GTDB lineage: Bacteria > Desulfobacterota > RBG-13-43-22 > RBG-13-43-22 > RBG-13-43-22 > CAVQSS01. The sequence goes on along the minus strand of CAWJJC010000002.1, from coordinate 62,357 downwards.
AAAAAGATGCCGGAATCCTCTCCCATGTTTCCCGGTCCGATACCCACCAGGAAGCGTATCTCTTGTGGTTCGACCGATCGTATCACCCTGAATCCTGCGGAGACCGCCAGTTCCTGAAGATGCACGGACACGAGGTCTACAAGTACGCGGTCAAAACCGTGGCGGATACGGTAAAAAAATGCCTGGACAAGGCCGGTATTCCCTTAGCGGAAGTGAAGAAACTCCTGATCCATCAGGCCAACCAGAAGATGGATGAGGCCATTCTGAAAAGATTATTTAAATTGTATCAAATCGAGGAAGGCCCCCTGGAAATTATGCCCATGACGATTTCCTGGCTGGGCAACAGTTCCGTGGCCACCTTGCCGACGCTCCTGGATCTGCTGCAAAAAGGAGAAATGAACAACCATATCCTGCGTTCCGGAGAAATCGCGGTCTTTGCCTCCGTGGGAGCCGGGATGAATATTAACGCGCTGGTTTATCGAATGCCTTGATTATTTCCGAGCATCCTCAGTTTATCCCTATCGGCAGCTTTCCGGCTTACGGACATCCTCACTTTTTTTCGGATTTCATCGAAATCTTGTTCTCCCTTTACCGGGACCGTACCCCGGAGGTCAAGAAGCGTTTGCCTTAGCGGTTTGATGACAACTTCCTCCCCCCGGCTGATGAAAAACAACCGGTCTCCTTCTTTCACTCTTAAGGCCCCCCTCACCTTTCGAGGCAAGGTAAGCTGCCCACGCCTGCCAATTTTAGCTATTTCCATTTTCTTTTCGTATGACATTTTAATCTATTTTGACAGTCAATCTTGACAACCTCGCAAAAAGTCCAAAAACCTGTCATTGCGACCCCGGACTTGATCCGGGGAAGCTAATCCCCACCATGGTAACTAGCTGATTCTTGGGGATTGCTTCGTCGTTTCACTCCTCGCAATGACAGCGCTGGGGACTTTTTGCGAAACCATCAATCTCTATTTTGTCAACAAATTTTCATTTAGCCTAAACTCCCTGACCACCGCCTGGTACTTCTCATGAATCATCTTTCGGTCAAACTCCCAAAACATGGCCAGCATGGCCTGATCTTCCTCGTCTGAGAAGTAAATCCGGGAAGCGGGGAAGAACACTATCGTCTTCTTTCCTGATATGCTTGGGATAGAAATCGACGAGGGTTTTCAGACAGGCCGTCACCTCACCCAGGGCCGCCTGGTTTCCTCTCCGATAAGCCCGATTGGCCTCTATCAGGGCCTTGGTGGTTTGGCGGCTGAAGACGTGGTCTTCAATCAGTTCATCCATAACCTTTCCGTCTTCGCTGGACAAGTGCTTGTTCCGCAGTTCTTTGAATAAGAGGTCTTCTTCCTTGCCGTGGTGGGTACGATCGGCGTAAACCCGAATAAAGTCAACGGCCGTATCCACAAAGTAGGGATCAATCGACTGCGTTTGCTCAACACCCTCCAAGGTACGCCGGATCACATTGAGCATTTGTTCGATCAGGCGGTGTTCGATCATCAGCGGTCCGCGACGCTCCCAACCCTCTGACACAAGCACACGCAGAGAGCAGGAGGCACAACAGCCAGAGAGCGGAAAAGCCCACCCCCCGGGGCCGGAAGGGCGCGACGCGCCCAAGGCGACACACGGCAACGGACGAACCGTCACCCCGCACCTCACGGGAACCAAAGGAGAAAACCGGCCCACCGTCCAACGCCGAAACGCTCAATGGACTCGCACGGACAGCTCGGAGCGACCACTCCGAGCCTTCCCGCTCGCGTCCACCGCCTGCCCGACCTCACGTTCAAATTACCTCCACACCTTCATCCCTCTATCTAACTAATCCCAAATCAAAGCTTTCTGCCTGCATATCCATCTCCTTTCTTTTTTCCCGAATAATCTCCATTCTAATCAAATTTTCAATTTTCGCCTCGATATATCCCCGTAATCGACTCCCTTGATACCGGGCAAATACCGCAAAATCGTGCGCATAGCGGTCGATCTGGGCCTTGGCCCAGCTTCCGGACCTTCAGCCGGTAGAACCTTCTCACCAGGAGACACGTGGCCAGAGCGGGATACACCCCTGGGGCGGCCCTCTGTCCGGTAACTCCGGCCACCGCTGCCTCTCCGTTACCGCGGCTCCAGCACTCGCGATCAAATTCAACACCGAACTATCCACAAGCGCCGCAGACACTTCAACAGCTTATCAGCGGACGAGTCAAAGTACCCTTCAAGCGCATCAACACGAGTCGTTTCTGAGATTCTTACGTACCTCACTCCAGAGCATCAGGGCGACGCGGGGTCGAACCAACGAACAGTCCAGAAAATCGCCTCAAAAAGAGTTCGAGATCAGCAGCAGCGCCGTCCTTTTAACCCGACAGCGCAGGTCGGTATGACCAGTGGACGTTCACGTCCATCCGGTTTCGGTATCCACGTTCGGCGATCTCGCCAACGGCCGGTATGTCTTGCGTTCTAATCTCTCCTAGATATCGTCCCGAAACCCCCTGATCCCACCTACAGCCTCGATGTCTCCAAAGCTGACTCCGTCCACTCCAGCTTTGTCTTTTTTTTCTCTTCTATCTCCATAAGCTCTGTCCCGCAATCTCGCCGTTAAATTCGGTCATTTTCTCTTAAACTCGAAATTCGGTCATTCTCTTTCACCTTCCATGAAGTTATTAACGGTCTCAAAATAGCTATATTGATAGGCAGTTGGATCTTCTTTTTGTTTTCTCTTTTTCTTTTTTTTTCTTTATCTCTCTTTTTCTTTTTCTCCTTTTTTTGTTTTTTTTCCTAGCTTCTCTCTGTTTCTCTGTCTTCTCTTGTTCTCAGCTTTTTCTCTTTTCTCCTTCTTTGTTTTTCTGTTTTCTCAGCTGTCTGGTCGGAGTAGGCATCTTAGTAGCTGTTCTCCGTTCGTCGCTCTTTCGTAGCTTGCTGTTTTCTCGCTCTTCTCTTTTTCTTGGATTCGCTCTTTGTCGCGTGTTATCGTTGGTATTATTGTATCTTAGTTTTTTAGTCTCATTTCTCCGTATACTTTAGCCTCCCTTAGTATCTTCCATTCCGTATTTCGCCAGCGTCAGCATCTCAGAGACCAGATACGTCTCAGGATCCACAGGTTCACACAGTTCAAGAGATCGCGGAGGTCGGCTATACAGTAATAGTTTCCCCATCCGCGATTGCCTGAGCTGAGCGCCTTAATCAGTTCCTCTGTACTTAATGTTTCCTTTCTCTTTTTCCTCTGTCTTTCCTCCTCCTTTTATTTTTCTATTTTCTTCTCTCTTTTTTTTTCTTTCTTTCTCTCTTTCTCCTCTCCTCTTCTTTTTCTTTCCTTATCCTTCTTCTTTTTCTTTCTCTCTCTTTTTTTCTTTTTTCTAAAAATTCTTACCTCTCTCGTTCGTTTTCTATAAGCTTTTTCTCCGCCTGAGGCGTCACTCTCTGTTTCTGAAAAATCTGCCTCTCAGCGTTTTTTTCTTCTTTCTCTTTCTCCTTTTTTTCTCTTTTCTTTTCTCTTTCTTTCTCTCTTCTTTTCATTCCGTATCTTTTCCGCCTCAGTTCACAACCATACTGAGACAAGAGGATCTTTCTCACAAGCACAGAGATAATTCCCAATTGAGAAGTTCATTTCTCTTTTTGAGTTCTCTTGCCTTGCTGAGAGTAGCCGGCAATCAGAATTTCTCGCTGATTCGCAGTTCTCGCCGATAAGCTACCCGCTGTTTTAATAAGGTCATGAGTTTCTCGGGTCTAGCGATTTCAAAAAATCCTTAAGATTCGCATCTTCTTTCCTCTCTTTTCTCTGTTTTATCTTCTTCCAGTCTTTCTCTGTGCTTCCTCGGCGAACTTCTTTTTCGAGTTCGAAGCGGGCTTCGTCAGATAGATCAAAAATGACCCTATCCCGTCGTAATTTTTTCTTTCATACATATTATGAGACTATCTTAATTAACTGTCTCACCTTCGCCGGATTCTTCTTCTTGTGGTTCTTTTTTTGTCGTTTCTCTTGCGGTCTGTTTGTATTCGTTTTGAGTTCTTTATCTGACGATTTAGGTTTTCCCCTAGTTTTTTCTCTTAGGCTTCTTTTCTCAGTCTTTTCTTTTTTTCGTCTCTCTTGTTTCGTCGTTCTTTTTTCTAGGCTTTCTCCTAGTTCTTTTTCTGGTATATCTTGTTCTCTTTTGTATGTCTTTCTTTACATCGGTCTGTCTGAGTTAGTTCTCTAGTTTTTTCAAATGTTTTTTCTGTGTTTTTCTCTTAGGTATTTTTTCGCGTTTCTTTCTTTCTCTTTTCTTTCTCTCTCTTCTCGTTCTTTTTTCTTATCTTTTTTTTTTTCTATTCTATCTTTTTTTTTGGTATTTTTTATTTTCAGGGCTTAAGGTACGATACGATTGGTCCTTCTATTTCCCTGATCTCGTTTTCAGCTTCGCTCTCTCTTATAGGTCTCTTATCTCAGTGTCATTCTAGAACTAGAAAAGTCTTCTTGTGTCGCTCATAGATCTTTCGTATCGTGTCGCTCACAAACACCTTATAGCAGTGAGTATATTAGATCGCTTTCGCTTTCATAGTGCAATCTCTATCTATCTTTATATTGTCGATCAGTTCGTCTTGAAGATCTCTCTTTCTATTACATCTCAGTATTCTTTTTCTTTCTCTTCATATTTCATCTCTCTACATATATTTTTCTTTTCGTAATTATTCTTTCATTTATCTAAGCATTATTCTCTCTTTCAGATATGATTCTTTTCATTCTATAGATAGATATACTTTAATTTTCTTGATCCATTCGCTGTTTATCGCACACTATATTCTCTTTCTATTATTTAAAAACTTTCACATATATCGCTTGCATACTTCATTTCCTTTCTCTTTTTTGAATTGATTGGCTCTTGGTTTGATATGGCGGTCCCTCAACCCTTGGGTTTGAAGACGACCGCCGGGCGGGTGCGGGTGGAATACTTGAATCCCTCGGTCTCTCGAATGGTTCCATACCGTTCCTCCAGCTTCTCGAGCGGTCCGGCATCCAGGGCCCGTACCGGGCAGGCCTCGATACAATTGGGAAGCTTCCCCTGTTGGAAGCGATCCAGGCAGTAGTTGCATTTGCCCATCCGCGCCCCCGGCTGGGGACCGAATTGCGGGGCCTTATAAGGGCAGGCCTTACGGCACTTTTCGTCACAGGCCTCGTTGCCCAGACAGGCCGAGGGGTCGACCACCACGATCCCGTCTTCTTCCCGTTTGCTGATGGCGCCCACCGGGCAGGCCGGGACGCAGACCGGCTCCAGGCAATGCCAGCAGGGTCCAATCAGATAGCTGACCGAAACCTCGGGGAAGGTCCCTTTTTCGGTGTAATGAATCCGCATCCAGTTTTCGGGTCCGGCCGGGATATCATGCCAGTCTTTGCAGGCGACACGACAAGCGCTGCACCCGGTACAGCGGGTCTGATCAAAATAGAAACCGATTTGCATCTTCCTTCCTCCTTCAGGCCTTCCGGACCTCCACCAGGGCGGTGTTCATCACGCTGGCGCCGCCCGGCGAATAGGCGTCCTTGGTCAGGGTGTTGGCGCAGCCCCCCCGGTCGGTGCCCTCCGCGTCCGGGGCATACCAGGCCCCTTCAAAGATGGAGACTACGCCGGGAATGATTCGTTCGGTCAGCCAGGCCGGAATGGCCACTCGACCGCGGTCGTTGAAGACATAGACCTCGTCCCCGTCGCTGACCCCCCGGAGCCGGGCATCCACCGGGTTGATCCAAACCCGGTGCGGCTCCACCTCCCGCAGCCAGTCCACTTTGTACAGTTCCGAGTGGACCCGATTTCGGGGATGAGGGGTCAGGAGTTGCAGGGGGTATTTTTCATGCAAGGGATCATTCCGGTCCTCGGGGGTGCCCAGGTATTTCGGGATAGGGGGGCAGAGCGGGTTATTCAGGTCGGCCGCGCGCTGGGAATAAATCTCGATTTTCCCGGAGGGCGTGGGAAAGGGATTTTTTTCGAGGTCCTCGATCTGCTCCTTGAAAGCCACTATGGGCTCCGGCAAAGATATCCTTTGAATCCCTTCCCGTTTGAACCGGTCGAAGTCCTTGACCTGGGCCGCCAGGTCCGGGGTTTTTTCCACGAACATCCGGAGCCATTGGTCCTCCGTAAAGGGGTTGAAATCCTTGAACCCCAGGCGGGCAGCCAGCTCGGTGACGATATCGAGATCGGATTTGCATTCGCCCAGGGGCTCGATGGCCCGGTTAACGAAGGTCAGATAAGGACCCGAAGGCCAGGGCCGGGTCAGGTCACTGCGCTCGGCCGCGCTGGTCACCGGCAGCAGCAGGTCGGCGTACCGGGCCTGGGGCGTCAGAAACAGTTCGTTGACGGCCAGGAACTCCAAGGTCTTTAAAGCCCGGGCCGCCTGGTTGCTGTTCCCGGTCTGATTCAGGTAGTTGTTGCACATGGACCACATCAATTTGATATCGGCCGGGTAACCGCCGGCCCGGCCTCGGAGGATGGCCTCGAAGATCTTATTGATGTGGACCCGTTTGACGACCCGGAGCCGTATGTCCAGGGTGCCTTTGACGTTAGGTCCATCCTGTTCAAAAGGGTTCTTGCCCGGCGGGATGGCCGGCATACGAAACATATGGGCCACCGGCAGGCCCATCAGGCCCCCGCCGGCACTGCCGCCCGGTCGGCCCACATTGCCGGTCAACGCGCACAAGGTAGCCGCGCAGCGGTTATATTGTTCTCCCATGGCGCTCCGGGCCGGGCCCTGGCAGTCCATCAAGGCCGCCGGCTTGGTGGCCGCATATTCACGGGCCAGTCGTTCGATGGTGGCGGCGGCGACGCCCGAGATCTCAGCCGCCCAGGCCGGCGTTTTGTCCTGCCCGTCCTCTTTACCCAGGACATAGTCTTTAAAGCGGTCAAACCCCACGGTGTATTTATCTAAAAAGGCCTGGTCCTGAAGACCCTCCTTGATCATCACGTTGGCCATGGCGATCATCATCGCCGTGTCGGTCCCGGGCCGAATCGGGATCCATTCCCGGGCTACGGTGGCCGCCGTGTCATGGTAGCGGGGATCGATGGCGATGATCCGGGCCCCGTTTTCCTTGGCCTTGATCAGATGGTACATGGTGTTGGTCCCGGAGATCATTCGGGCCGGGTCCCAGCCCCAGAGAAGGATCATCCGGGAATTGAGCATATCCTCCCGACTGTGACCGACCATCACCGAGCCGTACTGGGTCAGAGAGGCCCAGACCGCCCCTTCCGAGGAGATGTTCCCGTAATGGGTGACGTACCCGCCGAACTGGGCCAGGAGCCGGGAGGCGGCCAATCCGCCGTTGTGCAGGCTGGCCAGGTAACCGCCGCCGGTGGCCAGGAACATGCCCTGGTTTCCGTATTGCGCTTTGACCCGGACAAGCTCCCCGGCCAACAGATCCAGGGCCTCGTCCCAGGAAATGCGTTTGAATTTCCCTTCGCCCTTGGCGCCCACTCTTTTTTGGGGAAACATGAGGCGGTCCGGGTGATGGACCATCTGTCGGTAGGCCCGGCAGCGCAGACAGGTCCGGAGCTGTTCCGGTTCCGGACCTTCATCGCCTTCCACCCGGATGATCCGGTTTCCTTTGACGTGCAATCGGAGCGGGCAACGACCCCCGCAATCAAAGGTGGAAGTGGCCCTGACGATCCTGACTTCGTCGCTGTCCGGACTGGAATCGGCTGTACGCATCGCTACCTCCCCGGGTGCCCGTTGGGCCCCCGTCTGGCTAAAATTGAAAAAGTCTAATTTTTATTACTCTTATAATAGAACCGACTATCCCTTAGCCTTCATTTCGTCATTCCCGCGGCGATTTTGGGCGGGAATCCAGTCCCTGACTTGTGCGCTGCTGGATCCCCGATCAACACATTCAAGGATGACGATCGGTGTATGTATAGATTTTTGTGAGACCCATAATAACAGTCACACAACGGTAATCATTTCTTGGCCAAGGCCTTAAAAAAAGTATAGCAAAATACTCCATCCGCTTCCGCCGTCCGGTGCAAATCCTTAATTCCTTCGTCAAAAATATGTTCTTCCACTTTCATTCGCTCATCCTGGGGTGAACCCCTTTAAAATCACTCCTTGCCCGGAAGAGTTCGTTAAACAGGAAAAGGATGCTTCCTCCCATGATGAAGATGTCCGCCAGATTGAAAATTCCGGTACGCAACGGTCCGATCCCCAGATTAATGAAATCCACCACGTAGCCGCCATGTACCAATCGATCAAGGAGATTGCTCACCCCCCCGGCTGAAAACAGCCCGATGGCGACCACGCCGACCGGCCGAAGGCGTTTGGAAAACAGCGCATAAATAAAGAGGACCAACAACAAGGCTCCAACCCCGACATTAAATATAGTCTGTCGCCAGAACCCGGGCAGGGACGCACCCAGACCCAAGAACGCGCCCTGGTTATGGGCGAGCTGTAATCGAACGGTATCGCCGAGCGACGACCAGACCTCCGTGGGCGACAAGAGAGACTGGGCCGCGGATTTGGTCATCTGGTCGCAACCCACGCAGGCCGATAGCACCAACAGGATCAGAACCAAACGCCGGGCAATCTTCACCAGCGGATCGCTCCCTTACTTTTCACAGGAGTCTTTGGGGTAAACATACATCTTATCGTCTATCTTTAAGTCAAAGGAGGTTATGACCTTTTGGGCATTCCTTTTCACTTATTTTGTTGTTCCTTGGACCAAGGTGCCATTGATGAACTTGTGAATAATGCTTGATACATAGGTCTGGTACGGCAAGCCTTCCTTGACCGCTTTCCTCTGCAGTTCTATGAGGTCCCTTTCAGAAATCCGTATATTCAGCCTTTTGTCTTTCCTCAAGGTATTTCGAGCGTACTGGGCCAATTCTTTCCTTCTTATTGAAAGATCCGCCACAGGAATCCATTCACCCTTCTCGAAGCTATCCAGTATTTCCTTCTCTTCTTTCGCAAGTTTAGTCTTCATGATTTTCTCCAAGATATCGCTGTGTTGCCTTCCTTCTGGGAATAATGGTTCTCAGAAATAACTCTTCCACATTCTCAGCATAGGGTACAAGATAGGCGTAACGGTCCACCCCAACGACCATGATTCGTTGTCCGGGGTAGGCCTCCTGGTTGGGATGTAAATAATCGTCTAATAGTTCACCCTTTTCAATAAAGAAAACCACATCCTCGAAACAAATTCCTCGTAACGCTTTGAGTGTCACACTCTTTTCTGTATTCCAGTTTATGGTTTTCATATCAAACCCGCATGCCCCGCGGGGCTCCCCGAGGCATGGGAACAAGGCTTGACCAAGATTCGTCATTCCGGACAAGCGAAGCGTGATCCGGAATCCAGCCTCGGATGAGTTCCGGAGTTCCTGGATACCGGATCAAGTCCGGTATGACTACCGAGGGAAAAGGCCAAAAAAAATGTGGTCGATTCTTATTTACATGCTAAAAGGTTACCACAATGTGTGCAGTTTGGCAACAGGATCCCTATCTTGCGACTCTGGCACCCAATAACGGGATGCAAGCGCGTGAAGCAAGTTGTTTGAAAGTCTTTCGAACCAGTGGGGCATAGAACCAACGCCCGATGACAGACCTAGGAAAGCTTTTCCCGGCCGGAGGTCAAAAAAGTGTTTGACTATCGGCTTCGAAAAGCTTTATGAGAAACAGCTTCAATTCCTGCTCCACGACACGCGAACTGCCGGCCTTGAACGGAATAAACAACAGCTACCATTGCGGCAGTCATTTCGGATTCGGCGTCCATGAAGACGCGGTAACTTCGGCGATCGCCGTCGCCGAAAAATTAAATGCCCCCTTTTAGTCATCTACCTCCGGGAAAGCCGGAGGCTTGAAATTTACCGGCCCCTCAAAGGGACCTGGCCGGATCCTCACGCATTATAGGATTTGACTTTTGGGATAGTCCGCTCCCCAAAAATCTTTCTAGTCGTCACCCCGGCGAAGGCCCTTCGACATACTCAGGGCCATGAGCTTTGTCGAATGGCCGGGGTCCAGGGCTCTCCCAAGCTGGACCAAGTTCCTGGATTCCGGATCAAGTCCGGAATGACTACTTACCGGGAATTGAGATATTTAAACTAAGGCTTTAAAATTCTCACAGGGATTCCTTGGCCAAGAGCACATTCCCCCGCTCAGCCTTATTTCTCCCTGCTGACCCGGACGAGACAACTGTTGCAGGGGAAGGCCCCGGCGGGTGATTTTTTATCGATCGTCAGGATGTTGACGCTGCCTCCTTGATCCACCCCCTGCCCGTCGGGATTATACCAGGAGCCGGCTCCCAAGCTGACCACGCCGGGCCTGATCCTGTCGGTTACCCTGGCTTTCCGGATCATTGCTCCCCGTTCATTGGAAACACGGACTTCCTCTCCCGGCTCGATCCCCAGTTTCGCGGCATCCAACGAATTCAGCCAGAGATCGTCATCGCTCATGGCCTTGAGGCCGGGGATGTTGTCCAGCGAAGAATTGATCCGGCCCTTGGCATGAGGGCTGATCAGTTGGAAAGGATGTTCTTTGACCAAGGGATCCAGCGGCCCTTCCCAGGGTTCCAGATATTTCGGCAGCGGAGGGATTAGAGGATTCCGCATCTCGGCGATCTTTTGGCTGTAGATCTCGATCTTCCCGGAGGGGGTTCGGAAGGGGTGGTTGGCCGGATCCTCAATTTCCTGCTGAAAGGCCACCAAGGGCCGCTGAACGGCATGGTAATGGACCTTCTCTTCTTTAAACTGCTGATAATCCGGAAAGCCCGGGGTGGCGGAAACGAATTCCCGGAGCCACTCTTCCTCCGTTTTTTCGTTGTAGTCGGCGATCCCCAGACGAGAAGCCAATTCCGTAAAGATGGCCAGATCGGACTTCACTTGCGGCAGGGGCTCCACGGCCTTTTCCATCATGATATCGTACGGCCCGCCGATCCAGGGTGGGCCGATATCCTCTCTTTCCAGGAAATGGGCCACCGGGAGCACCAGGTCGGCAAAACGCGCCGTAGGGGTCAGGAAGAGTTCGTGAACGACGATCAGATCCGGCTTTTCCAGGGCCTTAACCCCTTTATTGATATTGAGCCACTGATTCAATAGATTGGAGCCCAGGAGATAAAGGACCTTGATGTCGCTCGGGAATCCGCCGGCTCGGCCCCGGAGCAAAAGGTCGTAGAGATCGGAGGCGTGTACCACGGGGGATTGGCTTTTGGGCACCGGCAGGCCGGGCAGGAGGCCCAGGGTCTGGACGTCGGTCCCACCGGCCACCTGCCCCCCCGCGATACCGATGTTGCCGGTCATGGCCGCCAGAACGGAGGCGGCCCGGTGAAACTGTTCCCCGTAAGCGGTTCGCCCGGCGGCCCAGCCGGTGCAGAGAGCGGCCGGTTTATGCCGGGCGTAATCCCGGGCCAACCGGACAATGGTTTCCGACGGCACCCCGGTCAAGGGCTCGGCCCAGCCCGGCGTCTTGGGGGCGCCGTCTTCCCGGCCCAGCACATATTCCTTAAAAGAATCAAACCCGGCGGTATAGGTCTCGATAAACCGACGGTCATAAAGATCTTCAGCGATCAGGACGTAGGCCAGGGCCAGAAGCAAAGCCGTATCCGTGGCCGGCCGGATGGGAATCCATTGGGCCTCCAGGCGCTGCCCCGTGGGATTGAGCCGGGGGTCCACACAAATAAAAGGGGTCCCGTTCTTTTTCGCCTGATCGAGGTAATGGACCGTGTCCGGGCCGAAGCGCGTCTCCAAAGGGTTCCAGCCCCAGAGAATGATTAATTTGGAGTGGAGCAGGTTGTCCCGGGAATTCCGGTTATAGGGGGTGCCGAAGGTCATCCGGGATGAAAACAGGGCCCCTTCCATGGAAGTATTGCCCCAACTGGTGGTGCAGCCGCCGAAGAGGGAAAAGAAGCGGTAGCCCATCCGGCCGGTATTATGCAAGGCGCTCATGGAGCCGGAATGCCCCAGCGAAAAGACGGACTGCGGGCCGTATTGCCCCTTCACCCTTTGCAGCTCTCCGGCGATCTGATCCAGGGCCTCTTCCCAGGATATGGGCTCGAAACTCCCCGCTCCCCCGGGCCCCCGTCCTTTTCAGCGGAACCCGAAGACGATCCGCGGCGTACAGGACTTCCCGCTGGCCCAGGCCGCGGGCACAGGCCTTCAGGCCGGGCCCGGGTTGGTCATCGGTCGTGATCCTTTTTACCTGTCCGCCTTCCACCTGAACCTTAAGCAGGCAGCGGGACCCGCAATCAAGACCGCAAGAAGAGATATAGGTATGATTCTTATTTTCCATGTCGAGAATAGAATGGCGATTTGGCCTGGCTGTAAGCTTTTAGAAAAACCTCTTCTTGCCTTTAGAAATCATAGACATATTTCAGGGGAAAAAAGGTGACTTGATATTCATTGACATTTTGACCAGTTACGTTTATCATTTTTCTGCTGATAAAGCATCCAAGAATGGAGAAAAATTCTATGAAGGGTTGCTGTTAATGTAAATTTGTTGAGGGATAAGAAATGGCGAAAAGGAACATTAAAGACTATTATTGTAATGTGGTCAGTGAGAACGTTAAGATTATTTTAAAAAATAAGACTCATATCGGCCTCAAATATAAAAAAGACAGTTTTGTTAAATGCAATCAGGAAGATTGCCAATTCGTAGATAAAAATTCAGCCCCATGTCCTTTAGTGATCGAATTGTTCAGCATACCCCGCGAAGTCTAAGCCCGCTATATCATCCGGGCCACATTCTCTCAAGAACGAATAACCTATCTCCCGGAACCTGTCGTGAGCCTCAAGGTCGAACGAGAACCCCCGGACCATCTACCGTTCCAAGGACAACCGGCAAGAAGAAACCTTCGATGCCTGATATGGAAGTATTACCCCAACAGGTCGTGCAGCCGCCGAAGAGGGAAAAGAAGCGGTAGCCCATCCGGCCGGTATTGTGCAAGGCGCTCATGGAGCCGGAATGCCCCAGCGGAAAGACGGACTGAGGGCCGTATTGCCCCTTCACCCTTCGCAGCTCTTTGGCGATCTGATCCAGGGCCTCTTCCCAGGATATGGGCTCGAACTCCCCGCTCCCCCGGGCCCCCGTCCTTTTCAGCGGGACCCGGAGACGATCCGCGGCGTACAGGACTTCCCGCTGGGCCAGTCCGCGGGCACAGGCCTTCAGGCCGGGCCCGGGTTGGTCATCGGTCGTAATCTTTGTTACCTGTCCTCCCTCCACCTGAACCTTGAGCAGACAGCGGGAGCCGCAGTCAAGACCGCAAGATGAGATATAGGTGCGATTCTTATTTTCCACGGTCAACTTCTTCGCTCAGCTTCTTATAGTTTGCAGGGACCATTGAAAACTGTCTAAATGAAATTATTGATTATTATTTTAAGGTCATCTAAATGTTTTTGAACTGGGCGGTCACCCGTTTCAGGTTTCAATGGTAAAGCCCCAACCCCTTCCCATAATCCTTCCGAATCAGGGGCGGAAAATATAATTGGTTCTTCACCGGGATAAAGTATATAGGCGCCCCTGACGCCCCGTATCGCCTCCCGGTAGGTATCATTTTGTCAATATCTGCTTCTTTCCAAGAGGAAATTTTTTCATCTATATCTTCACCGTAAAAACCATTCCTCTCCCCCTTGAACTTCGCGTCAAAGATGAGAAGCTTATGGCCTTTGGAGAGGACGATGTCTGGCCGTAAGGTGTGAGAATAACTATCATTAATGATGGCCCTTACTTCCCGATTGATGAGGGGCGAAACCCTGGAGATCCTGGAAAAGATTTATTGAACCATAAAGAAATGTCGCCTTCATACCGGATATGAATTCCCGGTTAATCCGTTGCTCCAATGGCTCTGCCAAAACAACCGTTTGGCAGGAAATCATTTTTCGAATGCCGTCAAGGAGGTCTTTGATGATAAAAAAAGACCAGTATTGAAATAGCGTCGGGGTGTCTTTGGTTTCCAAAAGATTTTTGAAATCCTGAGAATTGAAATCGCAATGAAGAGGATAGTTGCAGAAGAGAATAGAGGTTAAACAATTGGCGGTATCCGTCACGTCGTTGCAAAATTTGAGAACTGACCGGAAGGTAGTCCATGGCTCCGACATCCTGCCAAAACGGATCGGCTAAAAAAACACCAATTCCCCGTTCCATTTTTCCCAGGTGGATTTCGATGTCTGGATTGAGATAGCCGCCGGTAATCCCTTCAAGCGCCCTTTTAAACTTGTTCAACCGGCGCTGAATCAACTGCAAAAAAAATTTTATAAACTGATTTTCTTTCGTATCAACACTATGGTGCTTCTTTTCTTCGACCACCTCGGTCGGGTAGAGTCTGCGGCCTGTTCTCCCGAACAGGGTCCCTGCGTAAGTGGTTGACAAAAGGGGATGTTCATTTCTAAGGATGGAAAACCGGTCGGCGGAGTTGAACATCTGGATCATCATTTCGTGAGAAATATTCGGCAACCTCATTCAAGGAATTATACCGGAATTCCCTCGCGAGACAATGATGAGGGTTGGACAAAATCAGAGAGGTAATGCCATCCAGGTTGGGTGAACTGTCCAATAAATACTTTTTTAAAAAAAGATACTCAATATACACGATATCCTGCCCTGGTTTTTCTTTTCGATACCCTTGCCCAACAGGCGAGGTGAAACTAAAAACCAGGTTGGCGTACTTTTCGGCCAGATAATTCAACATCGCTTTATAAAGAAGGTCACTGATTTTTGCGCTTTCCAGGCGGACCTGAACAGGGCCGATGCGGGTCATCCCGACGACGTTGCGAAAAGTGATTTCAAAAAGGTGGCCGGGAAACCTCCGCTGGGTATAAAAACTGGATTGAGGAAAAAAGTCGGGGGACTGAATTGCCGTAGAATTTGACGAAGTAGATCCGCCATTCCTGGAGAATTAATGGTACGCCATCCCGATGGCAAAAAGGGAACCCTCTCTTCGCCGGGGAAAAGGGGATCATCGGCAATGGCCATTCGAACTTCAGGCGAATAGGCAAGAACAGGCATGTCACTCGATAAAACTTGTATAGCCTTGAGTTCTTAGATTATGGATCATTCTGGCTAATTTTCGGTAAGATCGTGGGAACCGGGCATTATTGTCAAAAGAACCGGAAAGTTAAGCTAAGTTACCTCGGGAACGCTATTGTCGCCAAGGCAAAACGCAAGAAGCCTTCTTAATGGTTCTTCCAATTTCGCCTGGGTTCCATGGAATTTGGGAAGAATTTTTTGGACAATCTGGATATCGATGGCGTCATTCAAATCGAACTTATCAACCATTTCCCGGGCAAGGCAAATGAATAGGCCGACATTTCGTTAACAACTCGGTAACCGAAATGAAGATTATACGGATAGAGGATATCCAATATTTCTATCAGGAAATAATTGGCTTCGGGAGATACCTTTAGAGCTTTACTATAATCGGCTTTGGAGCAAAAAGGGGCCGTAGTATTTTCAGGAAGAAGCTTTTCTCTTATATCCGGATCTTTAAGCTTGAATTGGTCATCGAAAACGACGCCTTTTTCATAATTTTTAAGATCAATGTCATTGAATTCAACGACGTTCGCCCGGTCCAGTACTTTCGGGCTGAACATGTAGGTGGTTTCATCGACATTAACAGTTCCCGTGACATAGACATTCGGTGGGATGGGGAACCGTTTCGGGATAGGTTAAGCCCATCGGGCGTTTCAGCCTCTCTCATGCCGTGCAAATCCACTAATTCCCCACGAGGGTTTCCGGTTGTTCGGCTCTCCATGATACTCAGAAAATCGGAAAAATACTGTCTCCACCTTGGCCAGGTTCATTTCGTCGAAGATAACAAAATACGGTTTTTCCGGATGTCTACCGGCTTCTATCAACAGACGCAACAAGGGGGTGGCATGATACTTTTCATCCAGGAGGTTATAATAACCCATTAAGCCTTTATTATCCATCCAGTCGGGCCGAACCGGCACGAAGGCAATCCGCTCTTCCCTTTCCTCGGTGATAAATCTTGACACATGTAATCGGCAAAAATCTGTGCGATCTTGGTCTTTCCGGTGCCGGAAATCCCGGTAAGAATGACAAAAGGCTTTGTCTTTAAGGAGAGGAAATACCGGGTGAGGATCTCCTTGGAAATAAGAAGCCCTTGCTCTCGAAATAGTCGAAAATATGTTTCATGCTATCCACATTTTTATGGTTTTTTTTGCCGGGTCATATGAAATTTGGGCCATTTTTCACCCTTCCTTTGACAACTCTTCGAGATTCCTTTTTATAATCTCCCACCAGTCCGGTCGGAATCCCTCGTCCATTACTTATAATAAAGGGCAGTTTGCCTTCAACGGTTTTCTTAAAGACATTTTCGTCAACTTCAATTCCCGGTAGAGCTATTTTTCGAAGGATAATTTCAATTTCTTCTATTGTTGGGATATCTCTCTTTTTTGACAATGAGTAAAAATTGCTCTGAGAAGATCCTATTTTTGTTGGCGGCATATACATGGAATCCCCGTAGACACCTTTATCTTTGAGATCATAATATCCCTTTTTGCGGTTGGAATCCTGTTTGACCCACAGTCCTAAAATCAAAGCCCTTTTCTTTGAGGGTGAAAAGTTCTTGAATTCATGAACGGAATCATGCATTTCAGCATTCATGTTTTTTCTGTCTAAATAATTAACGCTTCTATTACCGCGTTAAGATTATCATCAGGGCGTCTTTAACCCAACATCGATCCCTGACCCTAATCTAAGTTTATAGGACGAATTATTCCGGGTTCCCATGGCATAATTTGAGGCAAGTCTAGTCCCTATATGCTTTTTAATGGAATGTATTCCCGGATAACTTTGAATTATTTCATCGAGAAAATCTTCTTTTGGCATTTTTTGCTCCCACTTAATTGCTCATTGCACTCTTGACCCTTCAAGCAAATTCTACCTAAGCTCGAGTACCGTTAATCTTTCTAAGGCTCGGGATATTTCTTTTTCTGATCTGCGCGACTCCTGTTCCTTCCTAACCCGGGCCAGGTAATCTGCACCAAACTCAGACTCTTGGCGTCCTGTGCAAGGTGATGCTATAGCTAGAATTCTATCATATCAGCAATTTGGTATCCTAAACTTGTCACTTGAAAAACTTCTCCCTTCTGCCCTCTCTCAACGAATAAATCTGCGTTTAGCAAATCATTTAGAGCTGACTCCCATTGAGCAACCGGTATCGAATGGCTTGGTTGGCTGAAAGCGTTGGTTATGGCGTTACCAAACCTCTAAAGTCTGCAGATTTTACCAATTTGCCAATAAGGTTTTGAACGGCTGGCAGATATGCCTCGGCAGTTTGTTTGCACGCTGTTAGCGCATCGAAACCGCTGTTGAACTCGTAGTGCTCGCTAACGAAATTAGATTTCCCGTTAGATGAGTTGACACGCAGACCGATGTCCCAAATACCGCCAGTTAACCCTCTTGAAGAAGAGAAAGACAACTGCTCAACTACGCCTGTAGGCGAGTTCGGCGACTGATCATCAAACATGCCTGCCACCTTCAATTCGTCTGCCAGCCCTTCCGGATGTACGATTCAAAGGACATACTATCGGGTGGAGCTATTGGGCCAGCGGCGCGGCAACTGTTATCAAATTCGGTCGGACCTATGAATGTGCCAACATTAATGCCACTCACACCAACAGATTTCAGTGCCACATTATTATCTGCGGAGATGCTGTAGCGTTGAGGCATATAAGTGGGAACATGCAGTTAACGAGAAAATCAAAAGAGCCGGGAGAACAAAGGCACATTTTTTCATTTTCCACCCTTTCTGATATGATGAAATTTAACAAGCTATTACTAATGTTTCTGTATAACTCCCCAACAGACCAGACCGCCAATTTATTGGGGCTGCGGCGCCCATGCGCCTAACATTTTCACCGTGCCTTGGCTGCTGTGCGTTTCTCGCCCCTGGGAATCCTTTTCAACTGGATAACTAACCGGAGAGCTTCATTCACGGCTTCGTCAGTCGGGAAGGCTTTCGCGATGTCGGGAGATAATAATACGAGGTTTGTCCCTTGCTCGTAGCGCTTGGAATATTTTCCTCGCACACCTTTCTTGAGCAAATTAGCGAGATCGTATTCGGGACGAAGTTCATCAGAGGTTTCGTCTTTGGAGTTCTTTTTCATAGGCTTCACGCTCCTTTCGGGTTAATTCCCGTGCGCTGATGATGCGGGTTCGATCACCCCGGTCGGTATGGGCAACCATCAAAAAACGACCAGTATTCGAAGTCCCGACGGTTAGATATCGCGATTCCTGATCGGAGTGGTCAGGATCATAAATCGTCATGCTCGATCCGAACCTGAAAACAGTGGCGGTCTCGCTGAAGGCAACACGATGCTTCCGGAGGTTCGTTTCGGCTTTGCCAAGGTCCCATTCGAAGTCAATCATGATTTGACCCTTCTTCCTAGCCGGCGAACAACAAGCGAATGACATCGGGGTCGAGGTCAACGTATATGCTTTCGTTGATCACTTTTGTTTCTTCTACTTCGTGATCTGTGAATTCGACTGGCGTGGTATCGGTGTCCGAAAAATACTTGACTCTCATTGCTGACTGTCCCTTCCGCGTTAACGACGAAATTTGAAGTCTGCCTTAAGAAATAGTATGCACCTGGTGGAGTGCAAGGGGAATTTGAAAAATTTAGTACAGGACAATCCCTTCTGGCGTCAAAATGCTCCTTTCGAATGTACTGGATGCCGGATCGAGTCCGGCATGACGACGAAAGACAAAAACCCTGATGTTTTGTAAGGAGGCCTCGACACAATCCAAGAATTCAAAACCAAGCCCCCTCCATTGCCTTTCATATCAGGAAAAAGCCAATTCAACATCATCTTTTGACCTGTTGATATAACGAAGCCTCATTTATATTTATTTCTTATTTCTTCATGAACGGATTGCCAATCATGAAGATTCTGTTCTCCCGCTTTATAAGCTTGATACCTCTTATCAAGTTCTTGTTTTTGCCATTCTGGCATTTGGTTCGTGTACTTCCCTCGCACCAGTCCATGGGGGAAGTCGGAGCGTTGGTACTTGGCCCGTAATTCGTCTTTGTCTCTTTCTTTATCCTTCTTCATTGGTATCAATCCCACTTATCCAAGATCTGATACAGCACCTCCGGCAGCCGTACAATCTTCCCTTCCCGGTCCACAAAGCCATGGACCGTGTAGCCCCCTGCTTGGCCCTCCAGGTCAGAGATGGAGTCCCAAACCTTACCGTGGAAGCCCAAAAAGCCATCCCCCTCACTTGGTTGGCAGGCGAGACGCCTGCCCTACGACTTCTTCTCCGAACGGTATTTTCGTATATAATTCGATGTTCGATGTTGGATCGATTCGATGTTCGATGTTCATCTATATTCGAACTAATCTAGTCCCACTTATCCAAAGCCTGATACAGAACCTCCGGCAGTCGAACGATCTTCCCTTCCCGGTCCACGCAGCCATGGACCGTATAGTCCCCTGCTCGGCCCTCCAGGTCAGGATGGATCCCAAACCTTACCGTGGAAGCCCTAAAAAGCCATCCCCCTCACCTGGTCGGCAGGCGAGACGCCTGCCCTACGACTTCTTCTCCGAACAGTATTTTCGTATTTAATTCGATGTTCGATGTTGGACGTTCAATGTTCGATGTTCATCTTTTCGTACTAATCTAATCCCATTTATCCAAAGCCTGATACAAAACCTCCGGCAGCCGCACGATCTTCCCTTCCCGGTCCACGCAGCCGTGGACCGTGTAGCCCTCCACCAGGAGTTCGTTGGCCTGGCTCAGGATCCGGTAATCGAAGCGAATGGAGACTTTTTTGACGTAATTGACCCCGGTGTTGATCAGGATCACCTCGTCATAGCGGGCCGATTTGGCGTATTTCAAGTGGGCTTCCGAGACCGGCAGCAGATAGCCCCTATCCTCCATTTCGATGTAGGGCAGGCCCAGGTTGCGGATCAGCTCCGTCCGGCCGATCTCGAACCAGCGCAGGTAATTGGCATAGTAGGCCACCCGCATGGAATCCACATCGCCGTAGATGACGCGATAGGTGGTAGTAAAGTATTTCATATTGTACAATGTCCTTATAGGTTTATTTATAACAAGAGGATCTATAAATCCGAAGCACGAAATCCGAAATCCGAAACAATGTTAAATGTTCAAAATACAAATGACCAAAACTAAAACGTTTCGAATTTGTGAAATTTGGTCATTTGAATTTGTTTCGGATTTCGTGCTTCGGATTTCGAATTTAGCTTTTCCATTTCCATTCGGTTTAGCTGAGAAACCAAGCCATCAATTCATCTCCTTTGAGAAAAGCCACTTCCCCTTCTATGGCCGACCGTTCGGAAAAACCCCGGACCCGGGGATTCCGCGGGGGGGCCGTGGAACGGAAGACCACCAGCGGGACGGGTTCGCGGGTATGGGTCATCCGGGAGATGGGGGTAAAATGATCGGTGACGACCATGATGGAATAGTCCTCGAAGGCCTTCAGGCCCTCCCAGACGCGGCCCACGACCTCCCGGTCGAAATCCTCGATGGCCTTGATTTTATTTTCCAGGCTGCCCTCATGGGAGGATTCGTCCGGCGCTTCCACGTGGACGTAGACCAGGTCCAGCTTCTTGAGGGCCTCCAGGGCCTTTTCCGCCTTGCCCTGGTAATTGGTATCCAGGTACCCGGTTATCCCGGGCACCCGCAGAATCTCCCAGCCCAGGCAGGTGCCGAGCCCCCGCAGCAGGTCGACCGCGGAAATGATCCCGCCGGACAGACCGTATTTCTCTTGGAAAAGAGGCATGGACGGCCGCTTTCCCTGGCCCCAGAGCCAGATGGAGTTGGCCGGCACTTTCCCCTGCCCTTTCCGCCCCCGGTTGATCGGGTGGTCTTTCAGCACCGGCCAGGACCGGCGGATCAAATCGGTCACCGGTTCCAGCGATGGGTCTTTAAAGAGATAGGCCGTCACGTCCTGGCCGGTCAAATCGTGGGGAGGCCGGGTCTTCAGGGCGGGATCTCCCCCGTCCCAGACCAGCAAATGCCGGTAGCTGACACCGGGGTAAAAGGTCCGTCCCGATTCTCCCAGCGCATCGTTCAAGGCCTGAATCAGGAACCGGCCCTCCTCGCTGGAGATGTGACCGGCGCTGTAAGAGTCCATAAAGACGGAGTCCGCGGAACGATGTTCCAGGTGAACCAGGTTGCAGCGAAAGGCGACTTCCTGATCCTTCAATCGGATCCCCAGGCTGGCGGCCTCCAGGGGGGCCCGTCCGGTATGGTAGGTCAGGGGGTCATAGCCCATGAGGCTCAGGTTGGCGATATCGCTGCCCGGTTCGCAGGCCGACGGAACGGTCTGGGCAAAGCCCATAATTCCCTGGGCGGCCAGCCGATCCATAAAGGGAGTCCGGGCCGCTTCCAGCGGAGTTTTTCCGTCCAGCTCCTCCACCGGATAGTCTCCCATGCCGTCGCCGACCAGGATGATGTATTTTTTGTGTTCTGATTTCACGATAAACCTTCATGCCCAGAGGGGCGCCCACGAAACATCAAAACAAAAAGGGGAAGAAAACTCCCTAACCGAACGATATTAATAATCAATAATCAATTGTTAATTATCAATTGATTATTGATTATTGGCCATCTTGCAGGGCAAAGAGGCTATTTTTCGTATTAAATAATGAGCCCCGAATCCTCCACCCGGATGATCATGGTCCGGTCGGTGATGACCGGGAGCTGATCGATCCGGCCGATGGCCTCCTGGGCCGCTTTTTCCCGGGCGCTGTGGGTCATCATGACGATCGGCACCGACCCTTCCTGGTCCCGGCCTTTCTGGATCACCGAGGCGATGCTGATCTGATGCTCTCCCAGAATCCCCGAGACCGTGGACAACACCCCCGGGCGGTCCAGGGCGGAAATACGAAAATAATAATGCGTCTCGATCTCTTCGAAGGGCTTGACGGCCAACGGCGCCCCCCGTTCTTCCGGTGGGACGCTGGAACGCGGTATCCGCCGGGCTATGCCCTGGTTGATATTCCGGCCGATGTCCACCAGGTCGCTGACCACCGCGCTCCCGGTGGGCATCATCCCGGCCCCCAGGCCGTAGAGCAGGATGTCCCCCACGGCATCGCCGTGAATGAACAGGGCGTTGTAGGCCCCGGAGACGTTGGACAACATGTGATCCGTCGGAATCATGGTCGGATGGACCCGGGCCTCGACCAACCCGTTTCCTTTCCGGCAGATGGCCAGCAGTTTCACCCGGTACCCGAACTCCCGGGCAAAGGCGATATCCTGGGGAGTGATCCGGGTGATGCCTTCCGTGTGGATGGCCTTCACGTCCATGGGCAGCCCGTAGGCCAGATGCATGAGGATGGCCAGTTTATGGGCCGTGTCGTGCCCTTCCACGTCCAGGGTCGGGTCGGCCTCCGCGTAGCCCAGCTTTTGGGCCTCCCCCAGGGCCTGGGAGTAGGCCTGCCCTTCCTCCGACATCCGGGAGAGGATAAAATTGGATGTTCCGTTCATGATCCCGAAAAGGGATTCGATCTCGTTGGCCACCAGACCCTGGCGCAGGGCCAGGATGATCGGGATGCCCCCGCAGACGCTGGCCTCGAAACCGATCTGTCGGCCGTAATCCTGGGCCGCCCGAAATAATTCATTGCCCGCCTCGGCCAGCAGGGCCTTGTTGGCGGTAACCACGTGCTTCCCGGCGGACAGGGCCTTCAAGATAAAGGATTTGGCCGGTTCGTACCCGCCGATCAGCTCCACCACGATCCTGATTTCCGGGTCTTCCAGGATTTCCTCGGCCTTTTGGGTCAACACCCCCGAGGGCAGGGACAACCCCTGTCCGCGCGAAAGGTCCAGGTCGGCGATTTTTTTCAGAACCAGCCGGGACCCTGTCAGGGATTGAAGGGAACTCTCCTTCTCCCGGAGAAGGGTCACCACCCCGGTGCCCACGGTTCCCAGGCCGATCAAACCGATTTGAATATCCTTATTTTTTTCCATAGCTCCATCCTTGATATTGGCGAAGCGCTAGCGCAAGCCAGAGCGTTAAAACGATAAGACGATAAAAACACGACCTTCGATAGGGCCTTTCCATACCTGATGCTTTGCCGTCCTTCCGGCTTCTCCTTTTCAGTTCTTACGCCAAGAACCGGTCAAAAATAAGCTGTACAATACCGCTGATATCCCGTTCATGCTGAGCCTGTCGAAGCATGGCCGTATCGTTTGCCCTTCGACAAGCTCAGGGCGAACGGTTTTGGATCGCTTACGGATCCGTTACGATTAGCGCTCCGCGCCCTTACTTCTTATTCAGCGCCGTCTTAATCCCCCGCAGGGCCTGTTTGATCCGATGGGGGTTTTCCACCAGGGCAAAACGGACGTGATCATCCCCGAAGTCCCCGAAGCCGCGACCGGGGGAAACGGCCACCTTCCCTTCCCGGATCAGGTACTTGGAAAATTCCACCGATCCCATGCCGCGAAAAGGCTCCGGGATTTTGGCCCAGACAAACATGGTCCCCTTCGGCTTTTCGATCTTCCAGCCGATCCGATTCAACCCCCGGATGAGGACGTCCCGTCGTTCCTTATAAATGGAAACGATTTCCTGGACGCATTCCTGGGGTCCGTTCAGGGCGATGATCGCGGCGATTTGGATAGGCTGGAAGACCCCGTAATCCAGGTAGCTCTTGATCCGGGTCAGGGCGTAAATCAGGCGGGGATTGCCCACCGCGAAACCCACCCGCCAACCGGCCATGCTGTAGCTCTTGGACAGGGAAAAGAGCTCCACCCCGATTTCCTTGGCCCCGGGTACCTGCAACAAGCTGGGGGCCTTGTAGCCGTCGAAGACCAGATCGGCGTAGGCGAAGTCATGGATGACCCAGATCTGATTTTCCCGGGCGATGGCCACCACCTTCTTGAAAAAATCCAGGTCCACCACCGCGGTGGTCGGATTGTGGGGGAACGAAAGAATCAGCAGCTTGGGCTTGGGCCAGGTCTGCCGGATAGCCGTCTGCAGGTCTTCGAAAAAGTCCCGGTCCGGGCCCAAAGGGATGCTGCGTAAATCCCCACCGGCGATAATGGCCGAAAAGGGGTGGATGGGATACGTCGGGTTGGGGGCCAGGACCACGTCTCCCGGTTTGGTGATGGCCAGGACCAGGTGGGAGATCCCCTCCTTGGCCCCGATGGTGACGATGGCCTCCGATTCCGGGTCCAGTTCCACCTGGTACCGCCGTTTATACCAGTCGCAGATAGCCATCCGCAGTTTGGTGATCCCCTTGGAAGCTGAATAGCGGTGGTTGGGGGCCTTCAGGGCGGCCTCCCGCAATTTATCCACGATGTGTTTGGGAGTAGCCAGATCCGGATTTCCCATCCCCAGATCAATGATATCTTCCCCCTGGCGCCGCAGATCCGCCTTGAGAGCGGTCACCGTGGCAAAAACATAGGGGGGCAGGCGGTCTAAACGACCTAAATCTTCCATGGAAACACCTCCAGTGAACCCATAATTCCAATATTTTTGGTTAGATGATAACTTCGCAAAAACTCTATCAAAAAGATGGAATACTTGTCAAACTCTTCCTTCAATTTTCTTTACACTACAGGTAAGATCGGTCAGCTCGCAGGTATAGGGGCAGGGTTCGGTATGAATCAGGACGTCGGTGTTGGGTATCTGTTCAATAATGGCATCTTTCGTCTTTTCCGTCTGGGCGTGGGCTTCATCAATATTCAATTTCCGGCAAATAAACAAATGAAAATCCAAATATTTTCGGTTACCGGAAAGCCGGGTCCTCAATTTATGATAGCCGGCGTAGGGAAATGAAGTTGACCGAGGATATCCAGGATTTGCCGTTCCAGGGGCTCCGGAATCCGGGTATCCATGAGGCCGAGCAACCCGCTTTTTAAAATCTGCAAAGCGGAAAACAGGATAATCAGGCCGACCACCGCGGCGAAAAGCAGATCAAAGGCCATCCGGCCGGTGTAATAGGTGAGGATGATGGCCAGGATCGCCGCGGAATTGGAATAGAGATCGCTGGTATAATGAAGGGCATCGGCCTGGAGGGCGCCGGATTCCGTTTTTCGACCCACCCGGCCCAGCACCCGAGAGATAAAAAAACTGAAAACCAGGGAAAGGACCATGACCCCCAGATCAAGCCGGGTATAATGGATCGCCGTCTGGAGAAAATATTTTTGCCCGGCCTGGTAAATAATCCAGGACCCGGTAAAAATGATCACCGCCGACTGGAACACCGCGGCCAGGTTCTCCGCTTTGCCGTGGCCATACTGATGGATTTGATCCGGTGGCTCGGCGGCCTTGCGGATGGCCCAGAAATTCATGGCGGACATAAAAACGTCTAAAAGACTGTCCAGCCCGGAGGAGGCCACGGCCATGGAACCGGAAAGCAGTCCGGCGGAAAATTTACTGCCGGCCAGAATACAGGCGGAACCTATGGCGAATAAAGAGGCTTTTTGTTTTATATCCATTGGGTGCTCTCCCACGAACCGATTTGGAAAATAACCAACCCGGCCGCAGAGTTCCCAAGAATAAACCGGTCAATCGGCCTTTTCAATTAAAAAACAACGTGGCTGAAGGAAAGAGAGGTTTCTTCTTGAACCCGCAGTCCCGGGGCGGGAACCCGTGATGGAGGCAAATAAAAGGGGCGAGAGAACTCCCTAACCGAATGATATCAATAATCAATAATCAATTGTTAATTGTTAATTATCAATTGATTATTGATTATTGGCCTTTTTGCAGGTCATAGAGTCTTATTTACATACTAAATCCTCTGGCCCGGGGCGGGAACCCCGAAGCCTGAAAATACAATGACCCGCCGGAAAAAACGTCATTGCGAGGAGTGGAGCGACGAAGCAATCCCCCAACTGGCTTCCGCCTTTCTCTAAGCTGTGGACGGGGATTGCTTCGCTCCGCTCGCAATGACGCGGGCTGGAGCTATTCTTGGATTAAAACCGGTAGCCGAGGCTGGCCCAGACGGCATGATCATTGGAGCTGCCTGAGTCACCCTGGAGGGTAGTGTAGGTATAGCCGGCTGAAGAAAAAAAGGCGGCGGTCCAGTCATAACCCACGTTCAACCCCAGGGCATGACGGTCCACATTTTCCCGGATCACGTCGGTTCCAAAGGCCGGGGAAAAACGGCGGTCTCTTCCTATCCCCTTCCCTTTGGCAGTAGGGTCAGCCTTCGATTGGTTAACCGCCCGAAAAGAATCTCCCCTGGAAAATTCATACCCCACCTCTCCAAAGGCTTTGGCCGTCAATTTCCGCCCCAGAAAAAGTCCCAGCGTGTTTTCGGTAAAAGAATAAGTATCCACCTGCGCCCGACTGTCTTTATAAGAGTAATACTCGCCGGAGTAAAAGCCAGCTCCCCACTTTTGTTTAAACAGGAGTTTCCCGCCGAAAGCCAGGGCCGACTGATCGGCATCCGCGATGCTTTTAGCCTGCAGGAAAGGTGAAACGGCGACACTCCAATCCTTGTGTAGATAATAGGCCAAGCCCGGCGCCACGGTAAAAGCCGCGTAATTCAAATCGCTCAAATTGGGATAAACCGCCCCATCCGCCAGAGCCGAAAAGATCCAGTCCAACCGGGACTCCCCTTCCGGTTCCCGGTTAACCGAGAAATACGCGCCCAGATAACCGCTTCCCTGGGGATTGTGGACCGCCCGATCAAGATTGGAATCGTATCCCGCTTTGCCTCCGGTCTCCCAGTCCCATCCGGCCAGGGCCAAGGACTGAAGAAGCAACAAAATTCCTACCACTAAAACCAACGTCATCGGTCGTTTGTTTTTCATGGATGAATCCTCTCTACTATAAATCTAACCCAAAATGTCTCCGCCGCAGAATTTGTTGGCCCTGAATCGGTGCATGCCTGACCCCTTTGCCAATGCTGCAAGAGAGATTGGCGTGTACGAGTACGCGTACGAGTAGGCGGTGTCGATGAATTGACGCCGCTCGTTCACCGATAGCTTCCCGCTGGCCTCGGCGATGTTCACGGGAACGCCGGACGAAGCCCTGGCCAGATGATCACGAGCGGAGATGCTTCTCTTGATGTTCGGAACCACACCTTCCAACCAGGCTAAGAATTCTATTGCCCCCTGATAGACTCTCAGATGCTCATGATCAAACAGCTTGCTCATTGTGGGGTCCCTACTCGTACACTTACTCGTACACGCCATTCATCCCTGCTTGGATTTTGGACCTTCGTGCTTGTTTCGAATTTCGTGCTTCGATTTCGGATTTATAGATTCCAGCCTATCGCCGCCCTCGGCCTCCGCCGCCGAAGCCGCCTCCAAACCCGCCTCTTCCGCCCGAAGAAGAACCGAATCCCCCCGATCCTCCCCCGGAGGAACGTCCGGAGCCCTTCCACAGGGGAATCCCGTTCGGCTCCCGAAGACTCACCGTCTGGCCGGTGGCCGGAAGGCGTATTTCCTGGGCTATGATATAAAGACGGCCGTCTTTACCGTAGGACTTGGATCCCCGGATGACCACTTCCGTTCCGTCACTGACTTTAAGGTGGGAATCGTTCCAGTACCAGGCGGGGGAAGCCAAAACAGTAAAGTTTTCACGGCCCGAGGTCAATTGAAAATACACCGGGCCCTTTTCAGGACGGGTGAAATGTGAAGCTTTCCCCTGTACCTCACCAACCGTATTCGAATCAAACCCCCCCGGATAATGAATGCCGCTCTCACCGAAGATCGAATCCTTTTCCTCGGCCCTGAGGGAGCCCGCCATAATCAAGAAAAAAAAGACTCCCCCCATCAGGGCGAGCAGGGCCACGACGGACGTCCTGTTCCCTATCCGTTTAATATGAAAATAACCGGCAACTGTCATTCTGAAGGAGCAGAGCGACTGAAGAATCCCCCTGGAAAGCTTAGCCCTTGAAGGACGAGATCCTTCGCGTTGCTCAGGATGACAAGCCTGGATTTTCATGCTTTGTGGGTGCCCCAAGGGGTATGGGATTTTGGTATGTAAATAAGAATCGAACACCGCTTTTTAGGCGTTTTGTTTTTGCCGTCATCCCGGACTCGATCCGGGATCCAGGGCCTTGGAGCCTTAATCGGCCATGGATTGCGGGTCTCGCTTCGCTCATCCAGACTACCCTCTTGCCGGGCAATCCAGATGTTCATGCCTCGGAATACCCGCGCGGGCATGAAATCTAATATGGAATCGGACCGGCAACAGGATCTCCTCGTCTTACCAGAGGTCTAATGATGATGTTTCTTATGTCCATGAGACCCAGCCCACATTTTTTCCAACGATTCGAAGGTCACCGCAATACCAAACACCAGGCCGGATAAGACCAACAGGATCAGCCCAATCAACCAAGATTTTTTTCCCAACGGCCAGGGCCAGGTTGGTTTCCGACCATGAAAACGGAATGGCCAATGCAACCGCGGCAAATAGGATTTTAACGACTTCCAGTTAAAAGTGAAAAATCGTCTAAAGGTTTCTTTGGATCGGTTTTGCGGGATTGCCTCGGGCCCCTTCCTAGCGGCGCGCATTATCCCGGCGGTTCGGACTTTCAACTGTTCCTTGAACCTGACTGCCGGTTGCGGCTCTCGGCATTCCCGCAACACGGATTCCCGGCACCAGACTTGGGTTTGGATCCCACTTAGGCAACTGGCTTAACTGATCCAGAAGATCCCGTTTTCTTGGCCCTTCTTCGTCTTCCTCCTGGGGGCCGAGGATGAGCAAGCCGGATTCGACACGGCCCGGTCCACCCACGACACGATTAACCCCACCGGACGTTTGCCATACTACTTTATGGTCGGCGGTGACGATGATCCGATATTTCCCCAGGCGGAACATCCCGGGTTTTAGAACCCGGGGGGTCATTTTCTCTAAAAACGAAACCCTGTTTAGAAAATCTTCGCTCAGCCCCAGGCCGGTCGCCGTCTCCAATAATTCGGAAGTATGGCAATAATAACGGGTTTTCTCCCAGACCGCCATTTTTTTCAAATGGTTAAGAAACTCTCCGATCAAAAAACCGTTTTCTGCTTGGCTCGCCAGCCCAAGAAGAAGTACGTCACCCAGAATGTAGCCATTCCCCCGTTGTTGTACTCCAAAACCGATGTGTCCTTCCCAGGTTAACCTTCCATTTTCATAATCCGTAATCCGGTATTCACCTAATCGGTAGGGGCGTTTATTTTGCATGGCCTGACCATAGCGATCCTAATAAAAGGGCTGGAGCAGGGCGATGAGTTCGCCTTGCTCCAGCGCCTGGGATGCACAACTTACCGGTTAACCGGCGCGCCGTATCCGCTGCCATCCAGGGGGCGTACGCCCCTGTTACCGGTTCCGTCACCGGGGCCATAGCCCCTTCCCTTCCTCAGTCCGGAGCCGGCCTGGGCACCGACCGGATTGATGCAAGAGCCGTCGCGCAGGCGTTGCTGGATCGGCGTCTGAGTACGAGTCTGCACTTGGGCACCCCTCATCGATCCGTTCCCTCTTCCGGCCTGGACGCCCAGCGGAAGGACGGTGGTAATCATTAGCGCTCCGGCTGCCAGGGAAACCATCAGTTTGCTTTTCATTTTTTTTTCCTCCTTATTCAGGTTTATGTTTACCCAGATAAAGAGCAAAAGGAGTGCCAACTGGAAAATGTAATATAATTTACTAAAATTGTTACTATTATTAGTTAACCCGCCCATTGAGGCGCGAAAATCCTCTCAAGAAAATGCAGCTTTTGCACCTGACCTCGCAAGAGTTGCACGAGTACTAAAGTCCGTACTCCTTGATTCGGTATTGCAGGGTCCGCAGGGAAATCCCCAGCTTTTGTGCGGCCGCCTTCCGATTTCCTCCGGTCTCATTTAATACTTTGGAAATCAACTCCCGCTCCCCGGCCTGCAACAGCCCCTCATGGGGAAGGACCTTTTCCGTCTGGAAGTCCATATTCAAATGACGGGGCTCAACCTCCTTAGTAGCCAGGATTGCCGCCCGTTCAATCACATTCCGCAACTCCCGGATATTTCCCGGCCACTCATATTGTCGCAAGGCCGAGGCGGCCGTCGAAGTGAACCCGGTGATCTGCTTACCAAAGGCAGTGGCGAATTTTTTCAGGAAATAGTCCGCCAGAGGAAGAATCGCCTCCGGCCGTTCTATCAAGGGAGGGAGACTGAGGGGAAAGACGTTTAGCCGATAGTAAAGATCATCCCGGAATCGACCGGAGGCCGTTTCCGCCTTCAGGTCTTTATTGGTGGCCGAAATAATTCGAAGGTCCACGGAAATCGTTTGGCTTCCCCCCACCCGTTCAAATTCCTGTTCCTGGAGGACCCGGAGCAGTTTTATCTGGACGGAGGGGGGGATCTCTCCGATCTCATCCAAAAATATGGTGCCTCCGTCGGACAATTCAAATCTCCCTTTGCGCGCGGCAACCGCCCCGGTGAAGGCCCCCCGTTCGTGGCCGAAGAGTTCACTTTCCAGGAGCGTTTCCGCCAGGGCGGCGCAATGGACGGCGATGAAAGGCCGGGCTTTACGCGGGCTCAATTGGTGAATCAAGCGAGCGACCAATTCCTTGCCCGTTCCACTGGGGCCGCTGATCAAAACACTGGCCGGAGTGGGGGCCACCTCCTGGACCAGACGCTGAACCTCCTGCATCTTCTCGCCCAGAAAAATCATCGCGGTCGGAGGGAACTGTTTTCCCAATTCCTCGGAAAGCAACGAAATGGTCTGTTCCGCCTCGGCTTCCTTCAGCACTCTCCGGATGACATGCCGCAATTCCTCAGGGTCACGAAAAGGCTTGGTCAGGTAATCCGAAGCCCCGGCCTTCATGGCCTCCACGGCATTGTCGATGGAACCGTAGGCGGTCATGATAATCCATCGGGTTTCCGGTTTTTCCTTTTTACCGGTCAACAGCAAATCCAGTCCGGAGAGACCGGGCATCCGCAGATCGGTGATTACCAGATCATAGGTCCCGGCCAGTAACTTTTCCAAGCCCTCCTGACCGTTTCGGGCCTCGGCGATCCGATAGCCGTCTTCCTTCAGAATGGTGGTCAGGAACGACCGCAGCACTTCATCGTCTTCAACCACCAGAATAGACTTGCCCATCATCCGTTCCTTTCTGCCCGGGGGAGCCGAATCGACAAACAGGCGCCCGGTCCTTCCGGCCGATTAGAGAGCGTGATGGTCCCTCTCAGGCCCTCGATTATCTTTTTGGAATAAGCCAGCCCCAATCCCGTCCCGTTCGTTTTGCTGGTATGAAAAGGGACAAACAGTAAGGGAAGCTCTCCTTTCGGGATCCCCGGCCCGGAATCCTCGATGCGGATCTCTACCCAGCGGCCTTCCAAACGGACCGTCAGGCGCAGGGTTCCGTCACGGCCCATGGACTGCAAGGCGTTCTGGATGCCATTCACCAGGACCCGGACCATTTTTTCCCGATCGCCCCGGAACACTGTCCCCGATTCCACCGCGAGATCGACCCGCCCTTCCCAAAAAGAGGCTTCCTGGGCCAGGGCCTCGCGGATCAGGGGATCGGGTTCCAGGGGAATGAGCGCATAGGTCTCGTCGCGCGAGAAGAGCAAGAGGTCATTGACCAGGGATTCGATCCGATCGGTGCCCTTGAGTACGAAACCCACCCCTGCCTTTTTGGGATCCGAAGGATCCATTTTTTCGCCGATCCATTGGGCATAGCCTTTAATGCCGCCCAGCGCATTGCGGATCTCATGGGCCAGGACCGCGGTCATCTGGCCGATCAAGGCCATCCGCTCCTTTTTATCCAGCTCCTCCCGTAGTCGGAACTGGCGGATGACCAGCCGCTCGAAGAGGATCCCCAGGGTCCAGAGGATCCCCAGGACCAACCCCACCGGCCACCACATTCGCTGGGTCCGACTGATGATCCGGTCGGCCGGGGTGGTCTGCAGCACCAGACGCAGCAATTCGGTTTGGCCGTTTGGGCGGTGCAGGGGGTAATTGAACTGATAGGCGGGCAGTCCGGTTTTAAGGGTGATCCGTCCCCCGGAGGCTTTGCCGGATTTAAGCCAATCACCAAGCCCTTTTTCGTCCAAGAGCGATCCTACCAGGTAAGGGTTGGTATGAAACAGTATTTTTCCATCCTCATGGGCGATCAAGGCGTAGGCCACCACCCGATCCGAAAAAAGCTGCTGCATATGATCGCCGACCTGGCCATGACCGGCCCGCAGTTCCACTTCCGCCGAGGTGGAAAGGGACAGGGCGGTGCTCTCCAGGGCCTGATCGGCCAGACTTTCGGCCATCCGGATGTTCTGGCCCGTCGTGTAAAGGATGGCCGCCGAAGAAAGAAGAAGGAAGACAAAAAAGGCGCCGCGAAGGAGGGTTATTCGCATGGACTCAGGCTGACCCTTTTCCTGATCGGTCCGTTGTCGAAAAAATCCGATCGTGGATCAGCGGTCGAAATCGTTTTATTTTTTCGTTGGCCCGGGTCGGGTGGACCCGATTGGTCAACAGGATAACCAGGAGATCCCGGTCCAGATCGAACCAAAAAGAGGTCCCGGTAAAGCCCAGGTGCCCGATGCTTTTCGGGGAAATAAACCTTCCGCCGCTGGAGCCGGAGCCGCTGGGAACATCGAATCCCAGAGCGCGTGAATTCTTTCCGCCGGCCCCCTGCGCTTTCCAGAAGGTCCGCACCAGGCGCCCGTCAAAGAGCCGGGAGGACGCGGGGCTGTCATAGGCCTGTTTGAGTTCCCTCAGGAGACGGAACACTTCGAAAGCCGTCCCGAATAGGCCGGCCTGCCCGGAAACCCCGCCCGCCGCGTAGGTGTTTTCGTCATGAACTTCCCCGACCAGGATCTTTTTACGCCAGGGACACTCTTCCGTGGCGGCGTATTTTTCCGGGCTCAGCGGGCCGGCGCCCTTCAAGGGCCTGAAGCCCAACTCCCTTAAACCCAGGGGTTGATAGATATGCTCCCGGGTCCAGGTCTGCAGGTCCCGGCCCAAGAGTTCTTCCAGGACCCAGTCCAGAAAAATAAAACCCAGATCGCTGTAAAGGGTTTGACTGCCGGGCGGTTGTTGCAGGGCTTCTTGGAGAACCATTTGACGCAGGGCCGCCTTTCGGTCGCCGTCCAATCGTGCCAATTCAAGATAGTAAGGCTGCCAGGCCGGGAAGCCGGCCGTATGGGTCAGGAGGTGGCGAAGGGTAATCTTTTCTTTCCCCGGATAGACAAAAGGGCCTCCCAATTTTTCGACTGGATCATCCAATGAAATCCGGCCTTGGGCTATGAGGTCCATGGCGGCCAGCGTGGTGGCCAAAGGCTTGGTCAGGGAGGCCAGGTCGAAGACCGTGTCCAGGACCATGGGCCTTTTCGTCGGGACCAGTGATGCCGAGCCGTAGGCCCGATGGATCAGGACCGCCTCCCCTTTCGCCGCCAGCAACACCGCACCGGGGAAGACACCCTCTTCCACGGCCCCTTTCATGGTGTCATCGATTTCGGAAAAGTCAGCCATGGGGGTTTAATTATGTAAATAAGACTCTATGACCTTCATAAAAGCCAATAATCAATAATCAATTGTTAATTATCAATTGATTATTGATTATTAATGTCATTCGGTTAGATATTGACTACGGAAAAGTCAGAAGTCCTCGCTCACCGTCCAGTTCGACTGGAGCTCCCACCGGGAGGGTCCTGTTTTGCCGGCCATGGCCAAACGGCAGGCCCTGCCAGATCGGGATGTCGAGACCGGCGAAGGTTTCCCGGATCAGCTCGAAATCCTTTTTAATCAGCCCGGGGCCGTCCAATCGTCCCATAAGCAATCCTCGTATCCGCCCCAGTACGCCGGACAACCGCAGATGAACAAAAAGACGGTCTAACCGGTATCCCGACTCCCCGTCATCTTCGACAAAGAGGATCGCCCGGTCCCAGTCCGGCTCAAAGGAGGTCCCGATCAGGTGCGAGAGCAGGGTCAAATTCCCTCCCAGCAGCACCCCCTGGGCCCGACCACCGTGGATCTTCCCCTGCCGGGAGAGCGGCAGGGATTCCAAAAAGATACCCCGCAAGGTAAAACGAAACTGGTCGCGCGACGCCGCCGTCAGTCGGGCCAGGGTGGTGACCATGGGCCCGTGGAAGGTCAGCAAGCGGGACCTTTTCCAGAAGGCCAGCAACAGTACGGTAATGTCGCTGAAGCCGATAAAGAGTTTGGGGGTTTTTTTGATCGCTCGGTAATCCAAAAGATCCAGGAGGCGCATGGCCCCATACCCTCCCCGGGCGCAGAGGATGGCCTTGACCTCCGGGTCTTGAAATAGATCCAGCAACTCTTCGGCCCGCTCCGCGTCCGACCCCGCCAGATACCTTTTTTTGCGGATACTCCGACGCCCCAACCGAGGGGAATATCCCCACTGGCGCAAAATCGTCAGTCCCGCTTCCAGGGGTTCCCGATCAGCGGGACTCGCCGGGGAAGCAATGCCGATAGTCGCTCCCGGTTCCAAGAAAGGCGGAACGATCAAAGGAGAGAAATTGGAGGAAGTCATATTTAATAACCTCGCAAAAAGTCTAAGAACGACTTTCTGCTCGGCGGGAGATCACGCCCTAGGCGTGACTCTCCCGCCATTTGAAGTGAATTCAAATGGTCCCACCCTCACCCCAGCCCGGTTCTTCAATCGTCCAGGGGTTCCAGCGAGACGCGGTCGCCGAACCGGTCCCGCAGTCGCTTTTGAACGGCGGCCAGTTGCTCTTGGGTATCCGTCTCCACCACCACTTCCCCTTGGTCAAAGAGCTTCACGAAACCTTCCGGCTTAATTTCCCCGATAACCTCCCGGGGGTCCGTGGTCACCCAACCTTTCATCCGCAGCAGGAGTTCCTCTCCGCTAAACGGCCGGTCAATGGTCAGATCGATCTGCCGGAATTTCCCCTGCCAGCCGATGGCCGCCGGACGGACCAGCACCGGGGCCACCGGGTCCTTCATGGCCGCGCACTGCAGCCAGAGCTTAGCTCGAATCATAATAAAACCTCTTCTGTTTAGTATGTAAACAAGAACGAATTTCTAATATCGAACGCCGAATGAAGAATGACGAAGTGGTCTTTCGTAGGGGCGGCGACCCCGCCGCCCGAACCGGCGCTGGACTTAACCACCTTTGCCTTTCCTCGGATTTGAAGTGAACCAATCCCTCACCTAGCCGGCAGGCGGGGTCGCCTGCCCTACGAAAAACAAAAACTTGGAATATTTTCATGCTTCGGGTGCCCACCCGGGTAATGACGGTTTATCCTGCTAATAAAATCGAATACCGCTTTTGCATTTGCTTCTGGGTGTCATCCCGGACCCCGAGATCATGGTCCGGGGCATGCTTGATCCGGGATTCAGGGCCTTTGAGCCTTCAGCGGTCAACATTTCCGATCTACAACTTATAACCGAACTTCCGGAGCAGATCCTTGCGCCAAACCCGGTCCTTTTCTTCCTCCACCCCCTTCGGTGAAAAGCCGTCGATCACTCCCAAAACGCCCCTCCCCTGCTCCGATTGGGCCAGGATCACTTCCACCGGATTGGCGCTGGCGCAAAAGATGGAGCAGACTTCGGAGCAGTTTTTGATGGCATTCAGCACATTGATAGGGAACCCCTGCCGCATGAGGATATTAAAGGTGTGTCCGGCGGCGACACTCCGGGCATTTTGGACGGCCGCCGCTTCCAGTTCCGGATCGTTACCCACGCTGCGGATCAGGCAATCCCCCGAGGCCTCGGAAAAGGCCAGACCAAACTTTATCCCCGGCACCGATCCGATCAGGATTTCATAAAGGTCTTCCACGGTTTTGATGAAATGGGACTGGCCGAAAATAATGTTCGCTCCCTCCGGTATGACCAACGGTTGAACGATTAATTCCATCTTCTCCTCCATCCCCTTAGTCTGGGTTTGGGCCTTCTAAGTTCCAAAAGATTTGAACGTCGAACATCGAACGCCCAACATCGAATGTTGAATGGGAGGTTTGTTTTTCATTTAAGATTGGGCGTTCGATGTTCAATGTTCGATGTTCATTTATTATTCCCCCGCAATATCCAACCCCTCCAGGCGAACGGCTTCCGGACCCAGGAAAGCGGCCCGGCGAGTCACTTCTCTGGAAAAATAAGCCTCCTGAAAGGCCTGCAGTATGACCCCGGAAACCGATCCGCCTTTGATCGGAGTAGCGCTCTCCTCCTCAAGGAAATAGCCGGTTCGGATCTCCCCGGAAAAGGCCCCGGTGATCGGATTGGGTTCAAAGGTGGAAAAACGCAGCAAGTGATAAACCGGCCCGTTATTCAATAATTCCTGAAAACTCTTTTGCCCCGGAGCCACCTCCAGGTTGGCCGCACCTCCTGTCGCCGGTTCCTGTAGATAATCCGCGTACCGCTTGGAGTTCAGCCGCTTCCGAAAAATATTCTCTCGAATGACTTCCACCGGAATCAGGGGCAACCCCTGCTCGTCAAAGGAACGGGTCTTCATGAGTCCGGGAATAGCCGGATTGCTGGACAGGGTGAGCGGCTCTCCCTTGATTTCCGGCAGCACCGGCCGATCCAATTCCAATCGGGACCAGCCCTGGAAACGGGCCGGCCCGGAGGCCTGAAGCATAAAATAATCAAAGAGGGTATCCAGGGCCTCCTCGGAGAAAACGACCGGATAGACGCCGCTTGTTGGCAGGACCGCCTCCTGGGATTCCCGGGCGAAACGGGCGTATTTTTGAAGCGCGTCCTTGAGCCGCAATTCAGAATAAGTACGGCCCTGTTTCCAACCCCAACTTTCACCGCCGAAGCCCGCCCCTTTTTCGGCCAGCAAGACAAATTCCACCAGGATCTCGCTCTCCTCCCGGGCTTGCTCCAGACCGAGCGAATTCACAATTTCAAACTCCTTAAGTTCCAGGAAGATCTCGGCGGAACTCAACTTTACCTGGTCCAAGGGGGTCCTCACCAGGTCATCCCGGATTTTATCTAAATGAAAGAACGGGTGCTCCTTGATCTCCGGATCGACGGATTGGACCGGTTGATAGACCAGCCCTTTATCCGGGAGAGAAAAAACCGGATTAGCTACCAGACCGGCCATTTCCCAGGCAGACGAGAGCTTCTCCCGCAAATCGTCCCCTTCGCTCAACGCCAGAGAGGATTCGCCTAAAACCTTCCGGCCGTCCTGCTCGTAGTTTTTGTAGAGGGTGACCAGAAACTTTTCGTTTTCCACCACCCGCTGGGATTCCTGCTCCCCAAAAATCAAATACCGCTGAAAACTTTTTTTCCTCAGCCTGCGGATTTCCCAGGCACTGAGATCGGATAAACCGGCCAAGCTCATTTGAATTTGTTTGGCATTCATCTAGGCTCCTTTTTTTATAGTTAACCCTCATGCCCGGGGCGGGCACCCCGAAGCATGAAAATATCCCAAGTTTTCGTTTTTCGTAGGGCAGGCGACCCCGCCTGCCGGCTGGGCGAGGCATACAGTTCAATTCACATCCAGGGTAAGGCTTGGGCGACAGTGGTCAAATCCGGCCCCGGATTGGGCGGCGGGGTCGCCGCCCCTACGTAAGACCACTTCTTTATTTAATCAGGTCTGGATAGGGATGCCAGGCGCCCTACGCTCAGCGCTCAGCGCTCAGCGCCTCAGGCCAACCGGGCTCGTAATTTCAGGCAGGGGCCGCCGTCGGTCACTTTCACCCATTCCTTGTGGCCTTTGCCGCACATCCCCAGGCCGCTGATTTCCATTTTGTTTCCCACCATGGAAATGGACTGCAGGAGATCCGGCACATACCCGGTGATAATCACCGGAGAAAAAATCTCTCCGGTCAGCCGACCCTGCCTGATCCTTTCCGCGTAATACCCCTCCAACTGGATTCCCCAGCCTTTCGGGTCTTCCATGCCGTTGGAGGGGTGATCCAAAAAATATCCGTCGTCTATGGAGGCGATCATGGCTTCCCGGGTATCCTCTCCGGGACCGAAATAGGTGTTGGTCATCCGGGCATAGACCTTGCGCTCAAAGGACTCCCGCCGGCCGTTGGCCGACCGGGGAAGGTTTAACCGAGTGGCTGAATTCAGGTCCGTCAGCCCCCGCTTGAGAATCCCCCCTTCAATAATCCGGGTTTCCGTGGCCAATTCCCCTTCATGGTCGAAAAAAAAGGAAGCCGCCTGTCCGGGAAGGGCCGGAGAATCGAACATATTGACCAGCGGGGAGGCCACGGCCTTCCCCAGATATTCCTCTCCCTTAGCCCTCTTCTTAAGGAACATGTCCGTTTCGGTTCCGTGTCCGAAGGCCTCGTGGGCGAATATCCCTGAAAATTCAGGAGAAAAGACGCAGGTATAATAGCCGGGGTCGAGCCTCCGGGCGCTAAGCAGGCGCCGGCAATCCTCGATCAGACGGCTCAGCTTATCTTCGGGGATGAAGGCTTGTTCATACCCCCCCTGCAGGGCCTGACCGGTGTGCAGATGAACGGATTGATCCCCTTCCCGCATGATGACCTGGGCAACCATCTGGGTCCGGCGTAAATCCTGATAAAGGGTTTTATGCCGATTGACGAACAATTCCCGGTTTCGCGTGTAAGCATATTGGGCGGTGGCCTGGACCACCCGTTCTTCTTCCCGGTGCAGACGGTCCTTCAGGTCGGCACAGGCCTGAATTTTGTCACCCAGGGAGACATATTCCGGATGGTTTTGACATTTGACCAAAAAATCCTCGTTGACCTTGGGTCCCGGGTCGATCACCGGGCCGTCATAAAAAATACCCTGATCTTTTCCCAGTTCCTTGAGCCGGGCCATGGCCTCGTTCAAACCTTCCGGTGAAAGATCGAAGGTGGCCGATTCCAGAAAAGAACGGCCATTGAAGGCAGTCAGGACCGCTCCCCGGGCCGGGTCCAATAATTCCGCGCTTTGTTGCCGAGTCTGGACGGTAATTCGCTCCCCTGAAGTCTCCAGGGCCAGGACCGAGGCGTAGGGGAAAGTCCCCTCCAGATCATAAACCATATCCTGAACTATTGACTTGAAGTGGTTAGAATCGATTGGCATTCATCTCTCCTTTATTTATTAATAAATCCATCCCAACCTCCCTTTTTCAAAGGGAGGTAAGGGGGGATTTGTTGCATCGTCTTTCGATCATGAAATCCTTAAACCTTATTGTCTTCCTTAACTCTCAATTTCGGCGCCTCGATCATCACCGTGGTCCCCGGGGGAACGGACCGGGTCAACCAGACATTCCCGCCAATCACCGACCCGGCCCCGACGACCGTATCCCCTCCTAAAATGGTGGCCCCGGCATAAATCGTTACCCGGTCTTCTATGGTCGGGTGTCTCTTGCTCCTCCTGAGAAGATCCCCTTTTTCTTCCATGGGCAGGCTCAAGGCCCCTAAAGTCACCCCCTGATAGATCCTGACCTGTCTTCCCACCACCGAGGTTTCCCCGATTACCACGCCGGTGCCGTGATCTATAAAAAAATGTCCGGCAATGACGGCGCCGGGATGGATATCGATCCCGGTAATGCTATGGGCGTGCTCGCTCATCATTCGGGGAACTATCGGGACTCCCTGGATAAACAACTCATGGGCCAGGCGATAGGTGGTGATGGCCAACAGTGCCGGATAACTGAAAATAATCTCGTCAAAACTTTTGGCCGCCGGGTCCCCTTGATAAGCGGCCCGGACATCTTCGGCCAGGGTTCGGCGTATTTCCGGCATCTTTTTCAATAAAATGATCGCTTCCTGCTGCCCCCGCTCCTGGCATTGGGTACAAATATGCTGATAGCGACGGCATTCATGACGGAGGCTTAAGGTGATTTGTTGGGATAAGCCTTCGAATAACCGATTGACTTCGATCCCTAACTGGTAAGGCAAGGTATAGCCGTCAATGTCCTGGTCTCCAAAATAACCGGGGAAAAGGATTCGTTTAAATCCCTCCAATAATTGAATAACGGCCCCCTGGGAGGGGAGGCCCACCAGATTAAGGTGATGAAAGGTCTTCGGGTCACGGCAACTTTCCACCAGGGCGTTGACGATTCCCGGCAATTCCTCCCGATACAAGGGGACATGACGGCATTCGTCACCGCCGGCGCTCCCTGGCGGTTCAGCTTCCGGGCACTGGTAGGTTGGATTGTCCATGGGTGTGCTCCTCAATCGATTTTTTTAATTATACCATACCCTTTTCTCATCGGCCAGCCTTGATTTATTGCAAAAACCCGAGTGTCAAACCCTTGACAAATCCGGTCGGCATAGTTAAGTTTAGAACAATTTTCGAGGCCTTTTCAACCTAAAAGGAATCCGCTATAAACGATGCCCATTGTTCTAAACCAGAGAGGGCGGTCTATTTTAAACGCCATCATTCGGGACTTCATTGAAACCGCTGAACCGGTGGGTTCGCGCACCCTTTCCAAAAAGAAAGGACAGTTGCTCAGCCCGGCCACCATTCGGAATATTATGTCCGATTTGGAGGATTTAGGGTTGATCGCCCAACCCCACGTCTCGGCGGGCAGGGTCCCCACGGAAAATGGGTTGCGATTTTACGTCTCCTCTATCCTGGAATTGAGGCCCTTGGAAGACTCCGAAAAGGATCGGATTCGGAGTTATTTAACCGATAGCAGCCAAGATGTGGAAGATTTACTGAAAAATACCTCCAAGATGCTGGCCGTGATCACCGAGCAGGCGGCCGTTGTTTCTCCGCCCAAATCCTCGGCCACCCGTTTTAAGCATATTGAATTTATTAAGATCCGGGGCCAATTTATTCTGGTGGTGCTGGTGACCAAAGCCGGTCTGGTCCAAAATAAGGTCATCGAACTGGAGGAAGACCTCTCCCAGAAGGACCTGGATAAACTGACCCATTATTTGAATGAACTCTTGCGGAACCTGAGTTTGGATCAGGTTAAGCTGAAGATTCTGGAAGAAATGAAGAAGGACAAGATCCGGTTTGATGAACTCCTTTCCACGGCCCTGAAGATCTCCAATCAGGCACTGGAAGGGGATACTCAGGGGGAATTTTACGTCGAAGGCCAGACCAATTTGATGCAGTATCCGGAATTCAGTCAGATAGAAACCCTGAGGGCGCTTTTTCGGGCCTTTGAGCAAAAAAGCCTGTTGGTGCGCTTGCTGGAAAAGAGCATCACCGCCAGCGGGATCCAGATTTTTATCGGTTCGGAAAACGAAGTCAACGAGATGGAGGCCTGCAGCGTAATTACCGCCCCCTACACCATGGGGAAACACCCTATCGGCACCCTGGGGGTCATCGGCCCGACGCGCATGGATTATGACCGGGTCATCCCGATCGTGGATTATACGGCCAAGATGGTCAGTAAAATTTTGGAAGATAAGATCTGATTTGACCGAGGAGCAACCATTGACACATATAAAAATCAATACGGGACCGATTCAAAAGAAAGAAGCCCCCAAAGCGGAAGAGAAGCCGATAACCCCGGAAGAGACCTCGGGAAGTACTGTCCCCCAAGAGGAAACCCTGGAGGCCCAACTGGAGGCGAAGAAAAAGGAGGCCCAGGATAATTTTGATCGTTTTTTAAGATTGTCCGCCGAATTTGAAAACTTTAAGAAACGGATGGAAAAAGAAAAAAACGATGCCTACAAATTTGGGACCGAAAACCTGATCAAGGAATTGCTGCCGGTGTTGGACAACCTGGAGCGGGCCATCGACCACGGGGAAGCGAAGGGTCCCCAGGGACTGCTGGAAGGAGTGGATATGACCCTCAAAGGGTTCCTCGCGGCCCTGGAAAAAATCGGCGTGTCGCCGGTGGACGCCTCAGGCAAGGAATTCGATCCCAACCTGCACGAGGCGGTCATGGTCCAGGAGGACGCCCACCATCCGGCCGGTACCGTCTTGACTCAATTGCAGAAAGGCTACACCCTGCACAGCCGCCTCATCCGCCCGGCCATGGTAGTGGTATCCAAAAGGCCGGAACTGGGTCCCGAGGAGGACTCCCTGGAGCAGAAGGCGTAAGGCAGGAATTCGATAGCGCGGCAAAAACGAATTAAATAAATATAGAGAAAGTTACCAATCTTAAGGAGGAGAAAATGAGTAAAGTAATCGGAATTGATTTAGGTACTACCAATTCCTGCGTGGCCATCATGGAAGGCGGCGAGCCGAAAGTGATCGCCAATGTGGAAGGGAGCCGGACAACGCCCTCGGTGGTATCGGTAACGGAAAACAACGAGCGTTTAGTGGGCCAGGTGGCCAAACGCCAGGCGA
Organism: uncultured delta proteobacterium; assembly: GCA_963843145.1. Taxonomy (GTDB): domain Bacteria; phylum Desulfobacterota; class RBG-13-43-22; order RBG-13-43-22; family RBG-13-43-22; genus CAVQSS01. Next base: position 20,389 of record CAWJJC010000002.1, on the reverse strand, counting down.
TCACCAACCCAACCAACACGGTCTATGCCGTCAAACGGCTGATCGGAAGAAAATTTGATTCCCCGGAAGTCCAGAATGATATTCCTATCCTGCCCTATAAAATTATCAAGGCCTCCAATGGGGACGCGCACATTGAAATCCGCGGGAAGGAATACTCGCCGGCGGAAATCTCTTCCATGATCCTGGTCAAGATGAAACAGACCGCGGAGGAATACTTGGGCGAAAAAGTGACCGACGCCGTGGTCACCGTCCCGGCCTACTTTAACGACAGCCAGCGCCAGGCCACCAAGGATGCCGGCCGGATTTCCGGTTTGAATGTGCTCCGGATCATCAACGAACCTACGGCGGCCGCTTTGGCCTACGGCCTGGACAAAAAGAAAGATGAAAAAATCGCCGTCTTTGACCTGGGCGGCGGGACCTTTGATATCTCCATTTTGGAAATCGGGGAAGGCGTTTTCGAGGTCAAGTCCACCAACGGAGACACCCACCTGGGCGGCGAGGATTTTGACCTGCGGGTGATCGATTATCTGGCCGCCGAGTTCCGTAAGGACCAGGGTATCGATCTGCGCAGCGACAAGATGGCCCTGCAGCGCCTCAAAGAGGCGGCGGAAAAGGCCAAGATGGAACTCTCCACCTCCATGGAGACCGACATCAACCTGCCCTTCATCACCGCCGACGCCAGCGGCCCCAAGCACCTGAACTTGAAACTCTCCCGGGCCAAATTGGAGATGCTGGTTGAAGACCTGATCAATAAAGTGGAGGGCCCTTGCCGAACAGCGCTTAAGGACGCCGGTTTATCGGCCTCGGAAATTCATGAAGTGGTCCTGGTCGGCGGCATGACCCGGATGCCCAAGGTTCAGGCCAAAGTGAAGGAGATCTTCGGCCGCGAACCTCATAAAGGGGTCAACCCCGATGAAGTGGTGGCCATTGGAGCCGGTATCCAGGGCGGCGTGCTTAAGGGAGAAGTAAAAGACGTGCTCTTGTTGGACGTGACTCCTCTTTCCCTGGGCATCGAGACCCTGGGCGGGGTAGCCACCCGGCTGATCGAAAAGAACACCACCATCCCCACCCGGAAGAGCCAGATCTTTTCCACGGCGGCCGACAGCCAGCCCGCGGTATCCATCCACGTGCTTCAGGGCGAGCGGGAGATGGCCCAGGACAACAAGACCCTGGGCCGTTTCGAGCTGACCGGTATCCCGCCGGCTCCCCGGGGTCTGCCTCAGATCGAAGTGACCTTTGACATCGATGCCAACGGGATCGTCCACGTATCAGCCAAGGATTTAGGGACCGGCAAGGAACAGTCCATCAAGATCACCGCCTCCAGCGGCTTGAGCGAAAAGGAAATCCAGCAGTTGGTCAAGGATGCCGAGATGCATGCCGAGGAGGACAAGAAGAAGAAGGAGCTGGCCGAATCCCGCAACCAGGCCGACACCCTGATCTATTCTACGGAAAAAACGGTGAAGGAACTGGGAGAGAAAGTGGAAAGCGAGTTGAAGTCCGACATCGAGGGAGCCATCGAGCGACTGAAAAAGGCCATGGAGACCACGGACGCCGCCGAGATCAAGCGGCTCACCGAGGAGCTGACCACCAGCTCCCACAAACTGGCCGAGAAGATGTACTCCCAGGCCTCCCAGCAGGGCGCCGGTCCCGGCGGACCCGGCCCGGATCCCGGGGCCCAGGCCGGCCCGGGCGGCGGAACCCGCAAACCCGACGACGACGTGGTGGACGCGGATTTCGAAGAAGTGAAGTAGGTCTAACCTTTCATATAGCGACAAAAAAAGACGGCCCGGATATCCGGGCCGTCTTTTTTTGTCGCTCGATTCCCCTTACCGAAGAATTCACGGTCCTTGCCCGGGTGTTCCAACGCCCCCGGCGGAGTTCGAGAATCCGATCATAAAAACGGAAAATCAGGCGGTAGCCGCGACTGATTTAGTACTCTTTATTCCTTGACACCCACCTTCAAAGTAGCTACAATTAAACAAAAGTAGCCCTTCCATGATAAGGAGCGCCCCCAATGATCACAGCCGGAATCAAAGATACCAAAAACAATTTAAGCCGCTATCTTGCCCTAGTAAAAGCGGGTGAAGACGTGGTAATCACCGAACATGGCAAAGCGGTGGCCCGGATTATCAAGGAAGGGTGCGAGGAAGCAATCTATCCGCACCGCCATCGAACCCCTGATCAGTCGAGGGTTGATTTCCCTTCCGACCCGGGATCTGATCAGGCACGGACTAAACCCTCTGGCGGTCCCTGGAAAACCGGTTTCTGAAATGGTCATTGAGGATCGCCGATGATCCTCTACCTGGATACGAGCGCCCTGGTGAAAAGGTATTTTTTGGAACAGAGGTTAGCCCAGGCGGCCCGGGAGGAAGGATTCGCAACCTTTCCATAGAAACCGAATCCAATTTTGACAGATCATTCTCCTTATAGCGAAGGATGACGTTGGCATCAACTACGTAGGTATTTTTCATCCAGGGCTTCCTCCCAGACTTTTCCCTTAATTTTTTTCAAAGGAACATATCGCCCGGCATAGCGGCGCAGGCTCCCGGCGGCGTCTCTCACCGGTTCGATCTTGATCAACCCCTGATCGGCAACGATCCGCACGATATCGCTCTGTAACATCTCCCGAAACTGCCTGGGAAGAGTGATCTGCCCTTTGGAAGAAATTTTTACTGTTTTCTCTACAGACAGAATAAAAAACCCCCATCCAAAAATATCATTTTTTCTCTATTGCAGGCCACCTTCCTTCTTCAAAAGGTCATGGGTTCCAACCCGGCGGAGTTCGAGAATCTGATCATAAAAACGGAAAGTCAGACGGTAGCCGCGACTGATACGGATTTCATATTTGTCAGTTCCTTTAAGTTTTTTTAGTCTCAATGAAGGATGAGATGAGTTTCCGAGCAGAAGTCTTAATTGTTTGTCTACCCGGACTTGCATTTCCAGGGGCAGGCGGTCGTAATCCCTGAGGAAAGATTGGAGCCGTCTAATGCTTGCCATGCAGGTCGCTCAGCAGATCATCCAGACTATTGAATTTCCTGAACCTCCCTGCCTTAAGGTCTTGGTCGGCTTCTTTCTCCTTCTCCTGCCATTCCTCCGTCCAGAACCAGGCTTGATCCCGGGGGACCTTAACCGTTTTTACAGGGACCAGATGGACTTTTCTGTTTTTAACCTCGAATTCCACCTCATCTCCCGCTTTGAGATCCAGGACCTCCATAATCGTTTTGGGAATCGAAATCTGCCTTTTGCTGCTGATCTTCATAACGAGCTCCTGCGAACCTGTTTTTACAGTAAAATAATTTTACCATTTTACTTAATCAATCGCAACGGGAAATCATCATGGAATCCTGAAGGTTCTTCAAGAACGGGATCGATTAGGATGGTATGCCAAATAGGGAAGGGGCGAAAAAGCAATCTATCCGCCCTGTTTCTTCAATGCTTTCTCCCTTTTCCGATCGATCAAGCGGACGACCAGGATACTGACTTCATAGAGCCCGTAGAGGGGGATGGACAAGAGGATCTGGGAGACCACATCGGGGGGGGTGACGACGGCGGCCACCACGAAAATCAGCAGGATGGCCACCCGGCGGTTGTTGGCCATCATTTTGGCATTGAGGATTCCGGCCTTGGCTAAAAAGTAAGCCAGTACCGGGAACTCGAAAACCAGACCAAAACCCAGGAGCAGCTTGAGGCAGAAATTGAGGTATAGTTGGATGGAAGGCAGGGCCTTGATATTTTCCGTGGCGAAGCCGATCAGAAACTTGAAGCCCACCGGAAAGACCACGTAATAACCGAATAGCGCTCCCCCGGCGAAAAGCCCGGAGGAGATGAGGACGAAGGGCAAGACAAACCGTTTTTCCTTCTGATGGAGGCCCGGGGCCACGAACATCCAGAGTTCGAAAAATATCACCGGTGAAGCCAGGACGATCCCGGCGATGAGGCTCACTTTCAGGTAGATAAAAAAGGCCTCGGGCAGTGCCGTAAAGACCAGCTTGTCCCCGGGCGGGAGGACTTTGACCATAGGGCGGACCAGCCACTCGAAGAGTTCGCTGGAAAAAGCGTAGGCCACGGCAAACCCAATACCCACGGCCACAAAGGAGACGATCAGCCGATTACGCAGCTCCCCCAGGTGAGACATGAAGGGCATGGATTTTTCATTCTTGTCAGTCATTATAACCTCGCAGAAAGTCCAAAGACGTCTTTCTCTCGGCGGGGGAGGGCTTCCCCTCCCCCGCCATTTGAAGTGAATTCAAATGGTCCCACCCTCACCCCAGCCCGGCGCTAAATCGCGCTCGGGCTGCTGACAGACTTCTGGCGAGTCCGTCAGTCATTATTACAAGTAAGGATTCCCCGGAATAGGGGTGGTCTTCCCGGTAGGTTCGATCGGCCATTTCTTCCAGTTCCCGGCGGATATCCTCCGCCTCGCTGGTGACCAGCGGTCCGTGTTCCGTGGTCGCGGAGGACGCCGCCGCCACCGGACCCCCTGAAAAGGCATCGGCAGTCGGTTCGGGTTCCTCTTCGGATGGGGGTTCGCTATCCCCCAGGTATTTCGGAATCGGGTCATCCAGAAAATTCGTCTGGATGACTCCTGAGAGGTGACTCTTGACTTCCTGAAGGTCTTGCTGGACTTTATTCAGGTCTTCCCCCAGATCGATATTCTGCTTCAGGTCTCCGGTGGTTTTCTTCAATTCCGCCAGCCCTCGGCCTAAAGAACGGGCCAGTTCCGGGAGTCTCTTGGGACCCAAGACCACCAGGGCGACCACCAGAATGAGAAGAAATTCCGGCATGCCGATGCCAAACATGCGCTGCCTCCGCCTAGTTAAATAGAATCAATAAAAGAACAAAATATCATAATAAGGTGCGGGTGAATTTGCAATCAAAAAGCAGGGCGGGAAAAGAGGGTGTAGCGTGTAGGGTGTAGGGTGTAGGGGGAACGACAAATACAGGAAACATCAGGGGCCCGATATCCGGTATCAAGTAAAAATAATCAGTTAGACAGGAAAACATCCCTTTATCATTCTCTCTTCGCTCCGTCGGCCCCTTCGTATTTCAGACTACACCCTACCCCCTAAACCCTCTCCCCTGCTTCGTTAGGTTTCAGGATCTCCTTTTTCCGCAGCAAGTGGTGGTAGCTCAGGGCGAACCGGTGGGCCTCATCCCGGACCCGCTGTAGAAAATGAAGCACCGGGGAATCGGACCGCAGATTCACCGGGTTCTTGCGTCCAGGCAGATAAATCCCGTCTTTGCCCCCCGAAGCGAGAAAGGTTTTTTTGGCGATCGCCGCCAGGTCCGGCCGCTGTTTTTCCGGCAGAGGGTCAAAAATTTCCTTTAAAATATTTAACTGCCCTTTCCCGCCATCGATGAGTATCAGGTCGGGGATTTCCTCGGGATGCCGGATCAGACGGCCGATCACCTCGGCCATCATGGCATAGTCATTGGGCTGATCCACCGTCCGGATTCGAAACCGGCGATATCTGGATTTTTCCGGCAGCCCCTGGTGAAAAACCACCCAGGAGCCCACAGCCTGACGGCCCTGGAGATTGGAAATATCCAGGGCTCCCACCCAAGCCGGGTGTTTTTTTAGCTCCAGCCTTTCCTGAAGCGGAGCGGCAATGGTCTCCTGAAAATTCCGGTCGGCCTCTTTTCCTTTGAGGGCGCCGCGGGCGTTCTCTTCGGCCATCTCCAGCCAATGCCGAGCCTCACCGCGCCGGGGGACCACCAGCCTCACTTGCTCCCCTTTTTGTTCGGAAAGGATTTCTTCCAGCAGCAACCGGTCTTCAAAAGGAAAGGGGACAAAAATCCTGGGGGGCAGGTAACGATCCTTCCGGTAATACTGGGTAATCAGATCGGCCAAAACCTCCTCCAGCGGTTGGGAAGGGTCCCGGAACAGAAAACGGGCCATCCCGGCCACCGACCCAAAACGAATGAACAGGACAACGGCGGCGATCGCCTCGGCGGACTCGACCAAGGCCAGCACATCCGCCTGTTCCAGGCGCGAGGAAACCACATGCTGTTCCTTCAAGGTCTCTGAAATAGCTCGGATTTGATCCCGCAGGATAGCCGCCTCTTCAAACCGAAAGGCGTCCGCGGCCTCCTTCATGCGTTGTTTTAAATCCCGGGTCAGGTTCGAATTATGGCCCTGGAAGAACTGGATAATACCATCCACCCGACGGCCATATTCTTCGCTTGAAATCTTATCCCGGCAAGGGCCGGGGCACCGTCCGGTCTGGTAATAGAGGCAAGGCCGGGAGCGGCGGGGCAGCTCCTTCTGCCGGCATTGGCGGAGCGGGAAGACCTGCTGGATCATAAAAAGTGTGGCGCGCATCTTCCCCGCGGCGGAAAAAGGCCCTAAATAGACGGCCCCGTCGTTCCGGATTTTACGCACCACCTGGAGCCGAGGAAAGGTTTCTTGAGGGTCCAAACGCAGGCAGGGGTAGCGTTTGTCATCCCGGAGATCCACGTTATACCGGGGCCGGTACTTCTTGATCAGGTTGCTTTCCAGAATCAGGGCTTCTTTTTCATTATCCGTCAGAATGCATTCAATCGTCTCCGCCCGGTCCAGCAGCTTTATGGTCTTGATCCCCGAGGCCTTCAAGTAGGATAGTACTCTTTTCCTGAGATCTTTAGCCTTCCCCACGTAAAGCACTCGTTCGGATCGATCTCGCATGAGATAGACGCCCGGCTGGTGGGGGAAAGCCTGCATCTGGATTTTTAATTTGGCTAGCGGGGTAGCGGAGGAAGGATCGACAGGCGGAGGGGTAGCATTCATTAGGAGATTTTTGCGCGAAATATAAATTTTTTCAGGGAACTCCCCGGTGGAGATCGGGAGTTCCCTGAAAAAATTTATCGGGAGAGGACCTGCCGGATTTCCGTCAGCTCTTTCCGGACCTCTCGGAGCAGGTTTCTCAGTGGCTCGGATGAGGGAACCGGCGGTTCTTCTTTGACGAGCGGGGTTTCCTTTTCCGCTTTATGGTTCTGGACTATCTTTTTCTTGGCCCCGGCAATGGTGAACCCCTCCTGGTAAAGGAGTTTCTTGATTTCCAGGATGGTCTCCACATCCTTGCGGCGGTAGAGCCGCTGGTTGGAACCCATGCGCACCGGCCGGATGCTCTTGAATTCCGTTTCCCAATACCGGAGGACATAGGTCTCAAGCTGGGTCAGGGAGCTGACCTCACCGATCTTAAAATACTGCTTATTGGGAATGATCACGGAGTCCATAGGATTGGTCTCGTTTATTTCGTGAAAATATCAAAACCCCTTGCCGGTAACCGGCATAATAATAGTCCACATCAGGTAAACTTATCCAGGAAAATCAACTAAACAAACGAAAACAACGAAACAAACCCAATAAACGTCTTTACTTCGTTCCCGGCAGGGAGGCCTGGAATTTATTTATTATATGCTCCACTACCTGCTGGTGCAAGGGGGAAACTAATTCATCCGTCAGGGTCTGCTCCGCGGAACGGTAGTGGAGACGGATGCCCAGGTTCTTTTTTCCCGCCGGAATGGGTTTTCCCCGATACAGATCGAACAGTTCAAGGGCTTCAATCAATGGTTGGTTCAACGAATGGATTTCATCCTGAATGGCCTTCCAGGTGACCGACTCATCCAGAATCAGGGCAATGTCTCGGGCTATTTCCGGGTAGCGGGGCCAGGGTTTAAAGGTCGGCGTTTCTTGAATGACCCGAGCGCATTGATCCAGGTCCAGATCCAGCACATAGGCACCTTCCCGGAATCCAAAAAGGTCCCGGACCGCCGGAACGATCTCCCCCATTTCCCCCAGTAGTCCGGCAGGTGAAACGATCCGGACCGCTTGTTCCGGCCGATACCCGGGCCGATTTTGGACCGGGACCAGGGTCGCGCCCTGGACCTGAAGCGTTTCCAGCAACCCTTCGACTACTCCCTTGAGATCGTAAAAATCCGCCAAGTCCCCTTTTCGATGAAACGATTCCGGGTACCGCTTTCCGGCCCATAATACCCCCAGACGGGTATTTTCCCGCGGGAGTTGTTCGGATTCCGCAGCGGGATAGAAAACTTTGCCCACCTCAAAAATCCGCAAGTTGAGGTTGCGCTGGTCCAGGTTTCTTTTCAGGGTGGACAGTAAGCCGGGCAACAGGGAGGTTCGCATGACCGCCTGGTCTTCCGACAGGGGGTTGCTGAGGGATAGATAAGGGTTTCCCGGGGCGGCGGCCGAGGGGGAAAAGAAAGCCGCCCATTTTTCAGCGATGAAACTGTAGGTGATAATCTGGTCGAACCCCAGGCCGGTCAGAATTTCCTCGATCCGGCGCCGCAAGGAAAGGGTCGGCGGTTCTTTGGCGGCGGTGGAGGCACCCCGGGGGTAGGTGATGGGAATTCGATCGTAACCGATCAGTCGGGCCAGCTCTTCCATCAGGTCCACCGGACGGCTCAAGTCCGGCCGAAAGGCGGGAGGCCGCACTTCGATCCGGTCCCGCTCTTTCCGGACCATGGGCAATCCCAGGCGGCGTCCGATATCCAGGGCCTGCTCCGTAGTGATTTCTATCCCCAGAAACCGTCCGGCCTGATCCACATCCAGGGTGATGGGCGGGCTGGACGCGGGCCGGGGATATTGGTCCACCACTCCGGGAACTATCGCGCCGCCGCCTAATTCCCCCATCAATTGGGCCGCCCGGTCGGCAGCCGAAAGGACCCCCTCGATGTCCACGCCCCGTTCAAAACGAACCGAGGCCTCGGTGGACAAACCCAATTTTTTAGCGGTTCGTCGAATGGAAACCGGGTTGAAAAAAGCACTTTCCAGCAGGACATTCCGCGTTTCGTTCGTGATTTCCGAATCCAACCCTCCCATGATACCGGCCAGGGCCACCGCTTTTTGTCCGTCGGCAATTACCAGCATGTCGGAAGAAAGGATTCGGGGGACACCGTCTAAGGTGGTAAAAGGCTCGTTAATCTGTGCCGTCCGCACTACAATGCGGTTTTCCGCCAGAAGGTCATAATCGAAGGCATGCAGCGGCTGACCGCTTTCGAGCAGTACAAAGTTAGTGATATCGACGATATTGCTGATGCTGCGCAGTCCCACGGATTCCAGCCGCTGCCGCAACCAGCGGGGCGAAGGACCGACCGTCACCCCCAGAATAAGCCGGGCCGCGTACCGGGGGCAATGTTCGGGTTCCAAAAGGGTGACCGAGGTTTTTCCCTGAATCTCCAGCCCCTCCCGTTCCAGGGAAACGGCCGGCGGCCGGAGGGGACGATCATAGATCGCCGCGAGTTCCCGGGCAATGCCCAGGTGACTGAGGCAATCCCCCCGATTGGGGGTAATATTGACTTCCAGGAGGGTGTCTTCCAGACCTAAGATCCGGCTCAGCGGCCGGCCGGGAGCTATCCCTTCGGGCAGAATCATTATTCCGGAGTGGTCCTCCGAAAGTCCCAATTCGCGCTCGGAACAGAGCATGCCGTATGACGTTCGCTTCCGGATGGTGGCGACCTGGATCTTTTGGCCGCCGGGGGTGGTGACCCCCGGGATAGCCACCGGGACCGTTATCCCGGCGCGGACATTGGGGGCCCCGCAAACGATGGTCACCGGTCCCTGGCCGGCGTCTACCTGGCAAAGTACCAGTTTATCCGCCTCCGGGTGTTTTTCCACGGCCAGGACCCGACCCGCCACGATGGACTCCAACTCTCGTCCCAAAGGTTGGACGACTTCCACTTCCAGCCCCGCCATGGTCAAAGCCTCGGCGATTTCGGCAGCGGAAAGGCCGCTCAGATCCACATATTCGTTTAACCAGTTAATGGTGACTTTCATCTGTCGAAGTAAGGCGTAAGGCGCGAGGCGCAAGGGGATAGGTTATTTGGAAACGCTAATGATCTCATCAGAATTGCTTCAGAAATCGCTGGTCATTCTCGTAAAACAGTCGGATATCGTCGATGCCGTACTTGAGCATGGCAATCCGTTCCACCCCCAGACCAAAGGCAAACCCGCTGACGACATCCGGGTCATAATTCACAAAGCGGTAGACCTCCGGGTCGACCATTCCTGAACCCAAAATCTCCAGCCAGCCGGTCTGGGAACAGAGACGGCAGCCGGCGCCCCGGCAGAGCACACAACCGATGTCTACCTCCGCGCTGGGCTCGGTAAAAGGAAAAAAGCTGGGGCGAAAGCGCAGCGGGGTCTCATCTCCGAACATCCGCTGAACGAACAAGGTCAGAATCCCCTTTAAGTCCCCGAAGCTGATCCCCTCACCCACCATCAACCCTTCCACCTGGTGAAACATAGGGGAATGGGATATATCCGAATCCCGCCGATAGACCTTGCCCGGGGAGATGATTTGTACCGGGGGTTTCCGTTTTTCCATGACCCGCACCTGCATGGGAGAGGTTTGAGTGCGGAGAAGCAGGGTATCGGTGAGGTAGAAGGTATCCTGCATGTCTCGGGCCGGATGGTCCGGGGGAATATTCAAGGCTTCGAAATTATAATAGTCCAGCTCTATTTCCGGCCCTTCAACCACTTCGAAGTTTAGCCGGGAAAAGATGCCGCAGATTTCGTCCAGGGTCTGGGTCAGGGGATGCCTCCGGCCTCGAAAACCCCTCCGACCGGGCAGGCTCCAATCGATCCCCGAAAAGGACTCTTCCTTCACACCCGAATCCAGGGAAATTTTGGCCCCCTCGAAGAGTCGCTCCAATTCCCCCTTGATCCTATTAGCCTCCTGGCCTACAACCGGCCGTTCTTCCGGAGATAAGGTCCCCAGGTCCCGCATAATCTGGTTCAATTCCCCTTTACGGCCCAGGGTCTTGAACTGCAGAGCCTCAATATCGGCGCGCCTTTCCAGACGGGGCAAGGCGGCCCGGACGGCCTCTTCCAGGACTTTCAAACGATTTAACATGGGCGGATTTCAGAAGCGATTGAAATCGGCGAGTCGACCCCTGAGGGATCCGACCTTACGCCTGGGGAACCATTTTGATTAACTGGCTGAACCGGTCGGGGTCGTGAATGGCCATCTCGGAAAGAACCTTGCGGTCTAAAGCGATATTGGCCTTTTTCAAGTCGCCGATGAAGCGGCTATAGGACAGGCCGTGCTGCTTGACGGCGGCGCTGATCCGGACGATCCACAGGCCGCGCATTTCCCGTTTGCGGACTCGGCGGTCCCGGTAAGCATACTTCAGGGCGCGATCTACGGCCTCGGTAGCGGTTTTGTACAGGCGGCTGCGAGCGCCCCGATACCCCTTGGCCATCTTAAGTGTTTTGTTTCGGCGTCGACGGGCTTTGAAGCCCCTTTTAACTCTGGGCATTTTCGTTCACCTCAAAATTTGAAATCAGCTATACGGTAACATTCTTTTCAAGGCTCGACTGTTCGCCTTGCTGACTAACGCCCCTTTGCGGAGCTTTCTCTTCCGTTTACGGGTTTTACTGGTCAAGATATGGCTGCCGAAGGCCTTGGACCGGGCGACCTTCCCCGTGCCGGTTATCTTAAAACGCTTGGCAGCCCCACGGTTCGATTTCATCTTGGGCATAATAATTCTCCTTAAGGCCTGGGGCCTAAAAAAATACTCCCCCTCCCCTGTTTACCGGGTTTTAGAGGGCGGCTCGGAATTACTTCGGGCTGAGGACCATGGTCATATTCCGGCCTTCCAGCTTGGGGTTCTGCTCGACCACGGCCAGATCCTTCGTTTCCTCGACAATGCGTAATAACACGTTCTTGGCCGCCTCCACGTATTGAAGTTCCCGGCCGCGGAAAAGAAGGAAAACTTTGGTTTTATTTTTCTTGGTTAAAAACTTGCGAATATTCCTCAGCTTGAACTGATAATCGTGTTCCTCGGTTTTCGGTCGAATCTTGACTTCTTTGACTTGGATGATGGTCCGCTTTTTTTTGGCTTCATGGACTTTCTTGGTCTGCTGGTACCGATACTTGCCATAATCCATGATTCGACATACGGGCGGGTCCAGATTCGGCGCCACTTCAACCAAATCCAAAGCCCCTTCCTTAGCCAGGGCTAAGGCCTGGGCTATGGAAAAGATCCCCAATTGGCTCCCATCCTCGGCGATGACTCGGACATTCGCCGCCCTGATCTCCGAGTTTACGTTGGCAGACTTGCTTATAAAACCACCTCCTTAAAATTCATTAAATCCAAAACCCGAAATCCGAAATCCGAAACAAATTCAAATGACCAAATCTCAAAATTCGAAACGTTTTTGTTTCGATCATTTGGATTTTGAACTTTCGTGCTTGTTTCGGCCTGCGACGAGCTCAGCCGAGTCGATTTCGTGCTTCGAGTTTCGAATTTTGAGATCCTAACTTTGGCTATTATTCCTTAAAGCCCGGGATCGATTCAGCCTGAATCCGCTGAATAAAAGTGCTTAGATCCATGGCCCCCAGATTTTCGCCGCTTCGGGCCCGGGGACTGACCGTCTTTTCTTCCGCTTCCTTGTCGCCGACCACGACCATGTAAGGGATTTTCTGAAGCTGCGCCTCCCTAACTTTAAGCCCTAACTTCTCGTTGCGGATGTCCAGCTCCGAGCGCACCCCGGCTTTCAATAGTTCCTGGTGGACCTCGCGGCTATATTCGCTGGACCGGTCGGTGACCGAAAGGACGATGGCCTGCACCGGGGCCAGCCAGACCGGGAAGGCCCCGCCGTAATGTTCTATCATCATCCGCTGCCTCCTCCGCCGACCGCAGCCACCGGTGGGCGGAATCGGACGCGGGTTCGGATGCAACGGCCGAGTCCGACCACGGCTGGACGGCCGAGTCGACCACCGCTGAGTCGACCACGGACCCGACCTCGGAGGTGACGTCATGAACCGCGCGGGACGCCTCGGCGTCGGCATCATCGGCGCCGGACGCGTCGGTCCGATCATCGGTGCCGCGCTCGGCGGGGCCGGGCACGCGCTGTCGGCATCACGCCCGGTGTCCGACCCGCGACCGTGTCGAGGCGATGCTGCCGGGTGTGCCGCACCTCGACCGCCCGAGATCGTCGCGCGCAGCGAGCTCGTCATCCTCGCGGTCCCGGCGATCAGCTCGCCGAGCTGGTTGCGGGCCTGGCCGCGGTGTCGGCCTGGCAGCCGGGCCAGCTCGTGCTGCACACGGACGCCGCGGTTCGGCACGGACGTCCTCCGCCCGCGCTGTCGGCGGGGGCGATCCCGCTCGCGGTTCACCCCGCGATGGCCTTCACCGGCACGACATCGACCTGCGTCAGCTGCAGGCAGGGTACGCGCGCGGTCACGGCACCCGCGCCCGTGCTGCCGATCGCGCAGGCGCTCGCGGTCGAACTCGGTGCGAGCCCGTCGTCGTCGCCGAAGCCGATCGCGCCTCGTACGCGGAGGCCATCGCGACGGCGACGGAGTTCTCGCGCGCGGTGGTCCAGCAGTCCACGTCGCTGCTGCGCGGTATCGGCATCGACAATCCGGGCGGCTCCTGTCGGCGCTCGTCCGCTCGACGGTCGATAAGGCGCTCACCCTCGAGACCACCCCGGATTGGGAAGGCATCGTTCGGGGCAGCGGCGGCGACGCCGGTTGGGTCGGGCGCGACGGGCTGGACGACCGGCTGGACGGGCCGGATGGGCTGCCGGGGTAGCATCCAAGGATGATCAGCTCCATCGCCGAGCTGCGCACCCGACTGGCGGAAGCCAGAAGCGCAGCACGGACGACGGGGGATGCGGCGCGGGATACCTCCGCCGAGCCCACCGTCGCACTCATCTCCACCATCGGCGCGCTCCACGACGGGCACATCGACCTCATCCACCTGGCCCGGGAACGCGCCGATATCGTGGTGGTCTCGATCTTCGTCAACCCGTTGCGCTTCGCGACCACGAGCGCCTTCGAGGCCTACCCGCGCACGCCGGACGCGGATGCGGCGCTGCTCGAGTCACTGGGAGTCGACATCGTCTTCGCGCCCGAGCGCCGACGAGCTGCTACCGCACGGCTCGCAGACGACGAAGATCGCGGCGGGTGACCTCGGGTTGCGCTTCGAGGGACGTGCCCGCCCGGGCTACTTCGATGGGCTGCTGACGGTCGAGGCGAAGCTCATGAACCTCGTTCGACCGGATTTCGCGGTCTACGGTCGCCGCGATGCACAGCGCATCTTCCTCGTGCGCCGGATGGTGCGCGACCTGTACCTCGACGTCGAGGTGCTCGAGGTCGACACCGTACGCGATGACGACGGTCTGCCGATCTCGACGCGAATCGGCATGCTCGAAGAGCGCGACCTCAAAGCGGCCGGCAAGCTCGTTGCCGCGCTCGAAGCCGCCGCCTCCAACGCCGACCGCGGCGTCGACGCCTGCATTGCGGCAGCTCAGTCGTCTCTCATGGGCGAGGAGCGTATCCGACTCGAGTACCTGAGCGTCGTCGATCCCGAAACGTTCTTGCCCGCTGACGAGGGACACGAGGGCGCGGCGCTGGTGTTGATCGCGGCGACGGTCGCGGGGCACCGGTTCATCGATAATGCCGAGGTCTACATCCGCTGAGTCGCTGTCTTTGGCGGCCCGCGAGTGTGTGGGAACAGGCAGACGAAGGCTCGAGTGTGCGCGGATAGACTCGTATCGACTTTCGAGGAGCCCCCGCCGATGACCGATTCTTCTGTGCCGTCCGACGCTGTCCCCGATGAGGAGGACATCTTCGAGCAGAAGGCGGTGCGGCTCGCCAAGCGCGAGCGGCTGCATCGACGAGCGGACGGATGCCGCGGGCGGTGCCTACCCCGTCGAGCGTTCCCGTGACCGACACGATCCCGCGCTCGCGCGAGAGTACGGCGAGCTCGAGGCGGACGCCGCGACGGGCGTGCGCGCCGCCATCGCCGGACGCATCGTCTTCAGCCGCAACACCGGCAAGCTCTGCTTCGCGACGCTGCAGGCCGGCGATGGCAGCCGCATCCAGGCGATGGTCTCGCTGGCCGATGTCGGCGAGGAATCGTTGCAGCGCTGGAAGGAACTCGTCGACCTGGGCGACCACGTCTTCGTCGCGGGCGAGGTCATCTCGAGCCGCCGCGGTGAGCTCTCGATCATGGTCGACGAGTGGCAGATCGCGGCCAAGGCGATCCTGCCGCTGCCGAACATGTACTCCGAGCTCAACGAGGAGAGCCGCGTGCGCGCCGCTACCTCGACCTGATCGTGCGCGAGCAGGCGCGCGCCAGACCGTGCGCGCCCGCGCGGCGGTCAACGCGAGCCTGCGCGCGACGTTCGCGGCGCACGACTTCCTCGAGGTCGAGACGCCGATGCTGCAGGTGCAGCACGGCGGCGCGCGCGCCCGCCCGTTCGTGACGCACTCGAACGCTTTCGACACCGAGCTGTTCCTGCGCATCGCGCCCGAGCTGTTCCTGAAGCGCGCGGTCGTCGGGGGCCTCGATCGGGTCTTCGAGATCAACCGCAACTTCCGCAACGAGGGCGCCGACTCGACGCACAGCCCCGAGTTCGCGATGCTCGAGGCCTACCAGTCGTACTGCGACTACAACGGCATCGCCGACCTGACGCAGGAGCTCATCCAGAACGCCGCGCGTCGCGGTCGCCGGGTCGACGACGGTGACCTGGGCCGATGGCACCGAGTACGACCTGGGCGGCGAGTGGGACCGCATCTCGATGTACGAGTCGCTGTCGGCGGCGAGCGGCCACGAGGTCACTCCCCAGACATCCGTCGACGAACTGCTCGCGCTCGCCGCGGCATCCGGTGTCGACGCGCCCGCGCACGCGACCCACGGCAAGCTGGTCGAGGAGCTGTGGGAGCACTTCGTGAAGGGCGACCTCGTGCGCCCGACCTTCGTGATGGACTTCCCGGTCGACACGAGCCCGCTCGTGCGCGAGCACCGCTCGATCGAGGGTGTCGTGGAGAAGTGGGACCTGTACATCCGCGGGTTCGAGCTCGCCACGGGCTACTCCGAACTCGTCGACCCGGTGATCCAGCGCGAGCGCTTCGTCGAACAGGCCGTGCTCGCGTCGCGGGGCGACGTCGAGGCCATGCGCATCGACGAGGAGTTCCTGCGCGCCCTCGAGCACGGCATGCCGCCCTCGGGCGGAATGGGCATGGGAATCGACCGCCTGCTGATGGCGATCACCGGGCTCGGCATCCGCGAGACCATCCTGTTCCCGCTCGTCAAGTAGCACTCACCCGTCGCGGGCTGCGCCGGAACGCCCACTCAGGCAGGTGTGATGCCGCGCACATGCTCATCACGATCTGCGACAGGCCGTGCTCGGGGTCGATCTCGAGGGCCGCTCGGCGTACCAGCCCGCGTGTGTCGAACCGCCGAGCGCCCAACGAGCCACGCGGCCGCGGCCAAAGGCCCCGGTCGGGCATCGCGTCGCGGCGGCGGCCGCGATGCGACGAACGAGGTTTCGCGCGCGGTGCAAGCGGCCGGGATCGGGGCGCGGCCCCTCGCCGCAGAATCGGGCACCCAGCTCTGTCGGATACTCATCCCCGGCCTCCCAGCGCACCTGAGCGACGAGCGCGCAGCTCGCCCGCGTGGATGTCTCCGGCCCATTGCTGCAGCGCGACATCTCGCAGCGCGGGCGCCGCAGGCACCAGAGCAGCACGGCGCTCGAGAACGCATCGAGGGTTTCGGGGTCCCAGGTCAGGCGTCTTCGAACACTCGGGGAGGTCATCCAGTGCGATGACGAGCCGCGAGCGCTCGCGGGTCCAGTCGCGCCAGTGAAGGGACGTCGGTGTCCTCGGCGTTCGCGGGTGCGGCCAGGAGCACCTCGGCCGCATCGTCGATCGCGAGGAGCGCTCGGCCGACTCGTTCTTTCTCGGCCAGATCGACCTCGGGAGGTAGCACCCGGCGCCTTGGTCGCCCGTCGGCACCGGCATGGGGAGCTCCGCCTCGCGCTGCTCGACCTCGGAGAGGGTCGTGCCTCGGCATCCTCATAGTCCCCACGCGTCGCCCGCAACGCAGAGGGCCTCCACGACCCGCAGTCCGCATACATGCGCCCGCTTCTCCAGCGCGGCGACGAGATCCGCCAGGCGATCGGGCCCGATGGCCCGTCGCGGAAGCCCTTTTCCGTATAAACGACGATCGCGATGCCGTCGATGCGGTCTACCTTGCAGGCGAGCCCGATCGTGGTCGAAGCCATCGCTTCGACGGCGTCCGGCCCGGGCAGGTCGTAGCGCATGACCCCGGCCGTCCGTTTGCCGCGGAACAGCACGAGCGCGAGGCTCTGCCGAGGGCGATAGCCGGCCAGAGCGGGAACGAGGGCGAGGAAGTCTGCGGCGTCGGAGGCCTTGATGATGGTGGGCATGCGGCCAGAGTGGCCTGGACGCCGGCGCCGCGACCGGCGGGAAGGCGGAATCGGGGGACGACCGGCTCTGGGACCCGCTGTTGAGATCCGAACGTCCTTCGCCTCCCGGCCGACGTATCCTGGAGAGGTGGAAGGCTACTGGGCGGCACTGATCTGGTCGATTTTGCCGACCCTCGTGGTCTCCGTCGTCTTCTTCTTCGTTCTGCGCGGAATCATTCGCATGGACCGCACCGAGCGCCGCGTCTACGCCCAGATCGAGGCCGAGCAGCGCGCGGAGCGGGGCATCGCTCCCGCGCCGGAAGACCCGCGTCCCGCGACACGCTGACCCACCCCGCTACGCTGAGCACGAGCCGGCGGAGGGAAACGGGTGCTCGTCTTTAATCTCGATATCACGTGGTGGCTGGTCGCCGTCCTCGTTTTCGATCTGGCCATCCGCATCTGCGGCGATCATCGTCATCCCGCGCAACCGCCGCCCCACGGCGGCGATGGCCTGGCTGCTGGCCATCTTCTTCATCCCGTTCGTCGGTGTCTTCCTCTTCCTCCTGATCGGTAACCCGCGGCTGCCGCGCGCTCGTCGGCGCAAGCAGCACCAGATCAACGAGTACATCCACGAGGCCACCGAGCACCTGCACTTCGGCACGCTGCGTCCGGATGCGCCCACATGGTTCACGTCGCTCGTCAAGATGAACCAGCAACCTGGGCGCGCTGCCCCTCGCCGGCGACAACGGCGTGCACTCTGATCGCCGAGCTATCAGGAGTCGCTCGACGCGATGGCCGAGGCCGATCCGCGGCGCCGAAGGACTACGTGCACGTCGAGTTCTACATCCTGCAGTCCGATGGCGCGACCGACAACTTCTTCCGCGCGCTGGAAGAGGTCGCGGCCCGCGGAGTCACGGTGCGCGTGCTGCTGGATCACTGGGCCAACCGTGGAAGCCCCACTACAAGGCGACGCTGAAGCGTCTCGACGCGATGGGCGCCGACTGGCACCTGATGCTTCCGGTGCAGCCGTTCAAGGGCAAGTACGCAGCGCCCCGATCTGCGCAACCACCGCAAGCTCCTGGTCGTCGACGGCGATGTTGCGTTCATGGGTTCGCAGAACGTCACCGACTCGACCTACAACCTGCCGAAGAACATCAAGCGCGGCCTGCACTGGGTCGACCTGATGGTGCGCCTGCAGGGCCCGTCGTCGCGAGCGTCAACGCCATCTTCCTCACCGACTGGTACAGCGAGACCGACGAAGAGCTCTCGGCCGAGATCGACGTCGAGCATGTCGAGACGGGTCCGGGCGATCTCGACTGCCAGGTCGTGCCATCCGGCCCCGGGTTCGAGGTCCGAGAACAACCTGCGCCTCTTCCTCGGCCTGCTCTACGCGGCCGAGCGCAAGATCATCATCGTCAGCCCGTACTTCGTGCCGGACGAGTCGCTGCTGCTCGCGGTCACCACCGCGTGCCGATCGCGGTGTGCACGTCGAGCTGTTCGTCTCGCGAAGAGGGCGACCAGGCGATGGTCTACCACGCGCAGCGCAGCTACTACGAGGCGCTGCTGCGCGCGGGCGTGAAGATCTGGATGTATCGGAAGCCGTACATCCTGCACACCAAGAGCCTCACGATCGACGACGAGGTCGCGGTCATCGGCTCGAGCAACATGGACATGCGCTCGTTCGGTCTGAACCTCGAGATCTCGATGCTCGTGCGCGGCGAGGAGTTCGTCGGACAGATGCGCGAGGTCGAGGACCAGCTACCGCGCGCTCAGCCGGGAGCTCACGCTCGAGGAGTGGATGCAGCAGCCGCTGCGCTCCACCGTGCTCGACAACCTCGCCCGTCTCACCTCGGCCCTGCAGTAGGGGCGGACCCCGCGGTTCGGTACCGCGAGCGTTACCGACTTGAGTGTTGATCGTTATCGCGCTGTCACCGTCTTCGCGTGATGCGTCCGGGGGGATCGGTCAGGTTGGATGAGCGGACGACAGCACGTCCGCAGGGTACGGGACGAGGCATCCCGCCCGGAGAGGTTCCATCGTGGCTGTTCGCAAAGCACTCTCTGCGCTCGGCGCCGGAGCGGTCGCGCTCCTCGTGCTCGCGGGATGCACGGCCACGCCCGCGTCACCGGAGAGCAGCAGCTCCGTAACCGCCGATGGCAGTGTCTCTGAGGTCGAGGTCGACGCGACCTGGCTCGACGATGGCCGGATGATCGGCATCATCACGTACGGGTCATCGACCTGTGTTCCGGTCGTCGAAGATGCCGCGCTGCAAGACAACGGCACGTTTGCCGTGATCCTCGCCGATGCCGATACCGACGCGGTATGCACGACGGACATGGTTCCGCGCGTGACCCTCGTCGAGGCGCTCCCTGACATGGACCCCGCGGTCGACGTCGAGATCACCGTCGCGGGTGACGGCTTCACGGGCGACACCGAACTCGACGGTGTGCAGGGTCTCGACCCCACCAACACGGCCTCCGAGTACGCGCCGAGCGCCGGATGGATCGACGAGGACGACGCATTCGTGCTCGTGACCTGGGGCAGCTCGACCGCGTCCCGGTCGTGGATTCCACTGCTGTTTCCGGTGCCGCTGAGGTGACGGTCACGTTCGTCGACCCGCCGGGCCGACCAGATCTGCACGATGGACATGGTCCCCCGCGCGCTGATCACCTCGGTGGCCGACCTCGAGGAAGACGAGGGTGTCACGGCCGTGCTCGTCGGGGACGACTTCGACGGACTTCGCGTACCGATCTACGGATCCAACTAGGCCGCGCGCGGGGAGCGGCACGTCTTGTCCCCGCGCGTTTTACCCCGTTCGGCGCTGCCGCGACGTAGATTCAGTCGTCGCAGATGGCGGGTGTGTGGCGCAATGCACCCACCATTTGCGGCGACTCAGATCAGGGGGCGCCATACTCCCGCCCCGCATCTGGCGGGTGCGGATGCATGGAACCCACCAAATGCGACGAGTGAACCCGGACTCGGTGCCGGGGGGGGGGGGGCGTGCGTCAGCGCGGCTGCACGGTGTGTGGACAACTTCGGCGCGCCCGTCGTGCGATGTGCGAGGGTGCGGGGGATGCGCCGTCCCGACCTACCCGCGAGCCTCGGGCCGAGTTTTCTGTTGCACAGGCCGCGGCGGCGGGAGTATCGCGCTCGCGGCTGCGTGCTCGTGACCTCGAGCGCCCGTTCCACGCCGTCCGGTCAGCATCAGGTGCGCCCGATATCGGGGCGCC
>CAWJJC010000001.1:0-22785 GCA_963843145.1 uncultured delta proteobacterium | reverse complement strand
TTTAAACGTACCCAACGGGATAAAAGATATTTCTCATGAAATTTCTCCATACCGCAGACTGGCAACTGGGCATGAAGGCCGTCCAGGTGGGCGGGGCCGGGGAGCGGGTCCGCGCCGAACGGCTCAAAACGGCGGAGCGGATCGTCCGCTTGGCCCGGGATCAACACGTTGATTTCATCCTCCTGGCCGGCGACACCTTCGAGGACAACGCGGTGGAGCGCGTCCTGATCCAGCAGACGGCCGACCTGCTGGGCAGTATCGATCTCCCGGTTTATCTGATCCCCGGAAACCATGATCCCCTGGTTCCCGGAGCCGTCTGGGAGCACCCCTCCTGGAGCTCAAAGCCCAACATTCAAATACTTTCCGAGGAAAAGCCGGTACCCCTGCCCGGGGGCCGGCTGTACCCCTGCCCGGTCCGGGAAAAATTTTCCCGGAAAGACCTTACCTCCTGGATACCCCTGGAAACCACCTCCGAAATCCGTGTCGGCCTGGCCCACGGCTCCTTTGAAGGGGTCGGCGGGGACGACCTGGAACTCCCCATTCCCCGGAATGCGGCCTCCCGGGCGGGATTGGATTACCTGGCCCTGGGCCACTGGCATTCCCTGGCCCTTTTCCCGGATGGCCAGGCGGTCACCCGCACGGCCTATCCCGGCACGCCCGAACCTTCCCGTTTCGGGGAGCGGGACAGCGGGAAGATCCTGATCGTGGAGATCGACGCCCCGAAGTCACCCCCCCGGATTACCCCGCTGACCGTCGGCGGGTTGGCCTGGGAGGTGCTGGAGGCCGACCTCCGGAAAGAGGGCGACTTGAATCGGCTCAAAGAGAAGATCGAGTCCTGGCCCCGGCCGGAAAACACCTTGCTGGCCTTGAAGGTATCCGGATTTCTCCGGGCCGAAGAACAGGGAGAACTCGTTCACCTCCAAGAGATCATCAACGCCCGCTTTCTCTACCGGGATGTGGACCTCTCCCGGCTGCAACCCTCTCCCGAAGACGAGACCTGGATGGCCGCTCTTCCTCCCGGCATCCTCCGGGAAACCGCATCCCGAATACGTCAGCTTTCCGATCCCGGATTCCCCGGACCCCGTCCGGAGGGAGCCTCCCCGGAGACCGCCGCCCAGGCTTTGATGGAGCTTTTTCTCCTCTCGAAGGGGGGGGCCTGATGATCCTTCGGTCTATTATGGTTCAAGGGTGGCGCTGCTTCCTGGACCCCATTGTGGTCGGACCCTTTGATGAGAAGCTGAACATCCTTTTTGCCCCCAATGCCTGCGGGAAAACCACCCTTTTTGAGGCCCTCCGCCGGGCGCTGCTTGATAATCATAAGGTTGGGGGGAAAGACATTGAAGCCATCAAGCCCTGGAAAAGGGAACTGGCCCCTACGGTGCAGGTTCTTTTCGAACATCAGGGAACGACCTTTCGGATCACCAAGCGGTTCCTGGACCAGCCCTTTTCCAAACTCGAACGGGAAGAAAACGGACGCTTGATTCCCCTGGCCGAAGGCCCGTCGGCCGACGAACGGGTCCGGGCCGTCCTGACCCGGAACGCGCCGGTTAAAGGCCTGGCCAGGGCGGAACACTGGGGACTGGCTCAGGTCTTGTGGGCCCCCCAGGGGGACCTGTCCCTGGTGGCCCTGTCGGGAGAGGTCCTGGCGGATATCCGCACGTCTCTGGGTGCCCAGGTCGAAGGCGCCGGGCCGGTGGAAAAGTTGATCGAAGCCCGCTATGCCCAGTTTTTCACGCCGGGCGGCAAGCTCCTTTCCGGAAAAAACGCTCCCCGATTGGTCCAACTGAAAGAGGCCTTGCAAAAGGCCGTGGAAAGGCGGGCCGAGGCCTTGAGAAGGCTTGAAGAATATGAC
This sequence comes from uncultured delta proteobacterium, assembly GCA_963843145.1. GTDB lineage: Bacteria > Desulfobacterota > RBG-13-43-22 > RBG-13-43-22 > RBG-13-43-22 > CAVQSS01. The sequence goes on along the minus strand of CAWJJC010000001.1, from coordinate 20,933 downwards.
GATCTCTCTCGAAAGGTTCGGGATTTCCAGCTCAAAAGCAGCCAGGCTCGTCATGAAGCCGAAGAGATTCAAAGGGTCCTGGCGACCCAGCAGGCCAGGACCGAGGCCTACCGGGCATTGCTGTCGGAGAAAAAAGAAAGAGAGGCCCGGCTCCAGGCCCTGGAGGCCCGTTACCGGCACTGGAAACAGCAGGAGGAAGGCATCCGGTCCACCCGGGAGGAACTTCAGACGTCCCGGGCTAACCTGGAAAAAAGCAGCCGGGACCTTCCCCTGCAGAAACGAGAAGTGGAAGAACTGCAGCGGGCCGCCAATGGGGCTAAGGCGGCCCTGGAAGATGCGCGGCTGGGCCGGAAGAAAGTGGATCTGGCCCAGGAAGCGGCCGATGACGCGGCCGCCTTTCTGGTTCAAAAAAATCAGTCCGGCGAATTGACCCGGCGCCTCGGCAAAATCCAGGAAACCCAAAAAGCGCTGCTTTCCATCCAGGAAGAAAGAAGCCGTCTGGTCGCCCCGTCCTCCCGGGAATTGACGGTCCTGCGGAAAGCCATCTCCGAAAAAAACGAGGCGCGGTTGCGTTTGGAAAATGCCCTGATCACCCTGGAAATCGTCCCGGAGGCCGCGGGCTCCGCCGAGGTGCTCGCCGGGGAGCAGACCGGTCCGGTACCCTTGAACCCCGGGGTCCCGATCCGGATCAAGGGCTCCCCGGAAGTCGCCGTCAACTTGCCGGGGATCGCCCGGATCCGAGCCAGGGGACCGGCCGGTTCCATTGGAGAGCTGAGGAAAAACTCGGAACGGGCCGAGGAGAAAATCAGAAAGCTGACCGAACCCTATGGTTCCGTTCCGCTGGAGGAACTGGAACGGCGGGAAGAACAGGCCCGGGAACTGGAAGCCCGGATAGGTGAACACCGGACCCGCCTGGAAACCCTGCTGGCCGGGGAAGCCCCCGAGTCCCTTCAAGGGCGGCTGGCCCTTCTGGAAAGCCGGATGGCCACCCTTTTGATCAAGTATCCGCAGTGGGAGAACAATCTTCCGGACAGTGACCGGCTGCAGCGGGAATTCCGGACCATCAAGGAACAATTTGTCCGGGAAGTGGAAAAGGCGGAAGGGGAGTGGGAGAAGGCCCAGATCAGTCTTTCCGGGGCCGCCAGCCGGATATCCCACCTGGAAGGGGAGCTGGCCCGGAATCAGAACCTGGTCCAATCCCTGGAAGCCAAGCTGGTCAACCGCTTGAAAGAGGTCGGCGATGAAAAGAACTTGGCCGAAGAGCTGGCCCGGACGGGCCTGGAATTTGAGGGGGCCCGGGCCGGGCTTCAGGAGGCGGAAAAGAAACTGGTCGGGTACGACGAAGATCCCTTAGCAACGCTGGAGCGTTTACAAAAGCGACTCGAGGCTGCCTGGGATACCTCCCGCCGGGCGCTGGCGGATGAAAAAGTTACTGAGGGAGCGCTGCGCCAATTGGGGGGCCAGGGGGCCTACACCTTGCTGAGTCGGGCCGAAGAGGAGACGGCCGAACTGGAGCGGGAGCTGGCGGCCGAAACCCTGCAGGTCAATGCCGTCCGGCTGCTTTTCGAGACACTGAAAGAATGCCGGGCGGAAATGACCGCGGGGCTCGTGGCCCCGGTGGAGAAGAAAGCCAATTATATCCTGCAGCGCATAGCCGGGAAAAGACCCGGTCCGCTCAAATTAAACGCGGGGCTGAATACCCCGGAGGTGATTCCGGATCCGGCCGGAGTCGGCGTTCCCCTGGACCAGGTTTCCGGCGGAGAACGGGAGCAGATTTATCTGGCCACCCGGCTGGCCCTGGCCGAACTGCTGGCCTCCTCTGAGCGCCAATTGGTGGTCCTGGATGACGTGCTGACCTTTACCGACGCCGCCCGCATGGCCCGGGTGCTGGACGTTTTGGAAGAATCCGCCCAGCGACTCCAGATCCTGATCATCACCTGTCACCCGGAAAGATACCGGGGTTTGACGGCCGCCCAATTTATCGACCTGGAAGCGATAGGCCGGGCGGCCTGAGCCTTTCCTAAAGGAACGGATCGAGGGAAACGGTCTCCCTGGCTATCTTCTTGATGACGGTAGAAATTCTTCAGGTTGGCCGGCGGCGGTCCAGCCAAAGAGCCAGGGCGGCCAGAACAGTTGCGGTAGCGATCATCAGGGCGGTGGTGTGAAAGGTGGTTGCCAGGCCATTTACCAGGTCCTGCGGCGGGGCCAGGGAAAGGTCGGCGGCCGATCGGACCCGGCCGGAAGCCATCATCCCGGTGGTGAACAGCACGCCGGCCAGAGGAATCCCGGTGGTGTGCCCCATGGTCCGGGAAAGGGCCAGCAGTCCCGAGGCCACACCCAAATGTTCTTTGGGTGCCCCGCCCATAACCGCGCTGTTGTTGGGAGCGAGAAAAAGTCCCAGCCCCAACCCGAGCGGCAGCAGGTGGAAGATATAGCCCACGGCGGTCGTTTCGACTTTCAGGTCGCTAATGGACAGGCAGCCGAGGACCAGCAGCATGAGGCCTAACAGACTGATCCCCCGGGGACCGAACCGGTCGGACAAGGCCCCGGCGATAATGGAAATCAGCCCCATGGATATCGGTACGACCATCATCAACAGACCGACTTTCTCGATGGGATAGCCTTTGACCAGCTCCAGATAGAAGGGCAGGGTAAACGTTCCGCCCAGCACGATAAATACCAGCCAGCCCATGAGCAGGTTGATGGAAAACAGGGTGTTTTTAAAAAGCTGCGGATTCAGCATAGGCTGGGGCGATTTTTTTTCCACGCGAACGAACAGCCCGAGTCCCAGGCCGGCACCCGACAGGAGCAATAAAACCTTGGCATTATTGAAGCCCAGATGTTGGCCTATGGTCATGCCCAGGGCATAAGCGATGATGGTAGCCAACAAGACCAGTCCGCCCAGGACGTCGAAACGCTGGTCTCCCCTTTTTGTTTTACGGGAAGGAATAAACAGGCCGGTAGCCCCGATGGCCAGGAGGCCGATGGGAATATTGATCAGGAAAATCCAGTGCCAACTGGCCAGCCCGATGATCAGGCCTCCTATCGGCGGCCCGAGCGCCAGCCCGACCGAAACGATCCCGCCGGAGATTCCCAGTGCCCGGCCGCGCTCTTGGGCCGGGAAGGCTTCGGTAACCAGGGCGATCCCCAGGGATTGGACCATGACGGCCCCGCAGCCCTGCAGGGCCCGGAAGCCGATCAGCCAATAGACGGTGGGAGACAAGGCGCATAAAAAAGAACCCAGGGTAAAGATGGCCAAGCCCAACTGATATATCCGTTTTTTCCCCACCATATCGCCCAGTCGGGCCATGGTCAGCATGGTCGAGGTGATTACCAGGATATAAGAGAGGATAACCCACTGGATGGTGGGGAAATCGGTCCGAAGCGCCTGCACCAGGGTGGGCAGCGAAACGTTGATGACACTGATGTCTATGGTGGCCATCAGGACGCCCAACCCCACCGCCGCCAGGGAAAGCCATTTATGGGGAGAGCCTTTCGTTACCGGGTTTTGAGTTTGGTGCCGGGGATGGTGTTCTTCTTCCCCGGTTATGTTTTTAGGGTGCAACATCGGCCTCTTTTCTAGTTGTTTTTGAGATTGTCAGTTTGGCTGATTCTAGGCAAGGAGAAATTGTTCTTACTGCAATCCTTTTTCCGTTTGATATCCCTCTTGACATTCCGAAGGGTTACGATGTACAATGTAATGTATATAGTCGCTCTTTAGGGAGGCACGGATATGGCACAGATGATCCGAAAGCAAGTTTATATTGAACCCCTGCAGGATGTAAACCTTAAAAGGCAGGCGAAAAAGTTGGGGATTACAGAGGCGGAGATTATGCGCCGAGCCATAGACCGGCAGATGGCTTTTCTGGTTCCCGGTCTTCGAGATCTTTCAGCCTGGGAACGAGAAAAGGCCTTTATTGCTCAACGAATGGCCGGAAAACCTCTTCCCGGTGGTCGAAAATTCAGGCGGGAAGAAGCCTACGAAGAGAGACTAGCGCGCTATGGCCGATAAGATCTTGGTGGATACCAATATCCTGCTTTATGCTTATGACCAGGGTGAACCGGAAAAGCAATCTCAGGCGGTTGCGGTTTTAGACCATCTCGCCACCTTGCGTCTGGGAGTACTGACGCCTCAGGTATTGGCGGAATTTTTCGTCAATGCGACGCGTAAGTTGGAAAAGCCATTGACCGGGGAAGAGGTCTACGACCGAATCCAGAACTACCTTTTGTCCTGGGAGATATTGGATTTGAGCGGCTCGATCATACTGGAGGCGGTGCGTGGAGTTCGCACCTACAAAATGGCCTATTGGGATGCCCAGATATGGGCTTCGGCGCGATTACACCAGATTCCGCTCATTCTTTCAGAGGATTTCAATGTGGGGGCCGTGATAGAAGGCGTGCGGTTCGTAAATCCATTCGAAGAAGGTTTCAACCTGGATAGGGTAGGGTTACGGTAGGAAATCCATGAAGTTTATCGTCCAGTCTCTTGGCTACCTAGGGATTATTCTAATGGCAGTTATTTTTCCGGGCAGCCCGCTTTCAAATGGAATGTTGCTGGCGGCCACTTGTGAATCCGTCGTTCACGAGCTTTCCGGGAAACTGCCAATCAAGATCGACCAAGCCGAACTGGTCGAGGTCCTCAGGACTTTGAACCAGTCAGGAAATAGCCATTTACCTTCGAAGTTCGTAACCAAACAGGAGGCCAAAACGGCCGGGTGGAAGCCGGGCCAAAACCTGTGGGCCTTAAGGGAACTCCGGGGCAAAAGCCTGGGTGGCGATCACTTCGGCAATTACGAAAGGAAGCTGCCCAACGGCCGGCGAAAATGGCGGGAAGCGGATCTCGATTATCAGGGGGGCCACCGCGGCCCAAAACGCCTTATTTTCTCGACCGACGGCCTACGGGTGGTCACGGTCGATCACTACCAGACCTTCAGGGAGGTACCGGCATGCCAGTAAAAAAATATGTGCTTAACGGTCAAGCCATTCAGTCGCTCGATTCTTTCTATCAGGAAATCGGCAAGGTGCTGCCATTGCCGGACTATTTCGGTCGAAACCTGGATGCCCTGGCCGATGTGTTAACTACCGATCTGGACGGACCCTGTGAGATCCTTTGGGAACAGTCGGCGCTTTCGAAGCAGGCCATGAATCGCGACTTCCAGAGAATACGCACGGTCCTGAAGCACGTGGCCCAGGAACGGGAAGATATCAAGATTGTTTTCCGTTAGAAGAAACGAGGTACTGATCCCGGTAGAAAGGCTATGAATAATGGAAGAAAATCCTTATTTGAAATCAGCAATTTTTGAAGTCGTCGAAACGCAGCTTCGGACAAAAAATCCTCCCGAGACACGTCAGACATTTGATCGTTTGATATCGGAAGGATATTCAGTAGAAGACTCCAAGAAGCTGATTGGGGGCGTTGTCGTGGCAGAAATTTTTGATGTCGTGAAAAAACGGGAAACCTTTAATCCCGAAAGATTTGCCAAGGCGCTCCAGAAGCTTCCAAAGCTTCCTCAGGATTAATAAAGATAAAACGGAAAAAAGCGATGAAGCTGTTCGTGTTAATAATAAAGAATTGACCCCCGCACCTGTCCAGTATGAGGTTTACCCGTCCCACACCGGCTATTATACCAACGATATCTACGGGTCCGGCGAGGAATGGCTGCGGAACGGATACGCCAACTGGAACGGCATGGCCACCGAAGAAATGAACGCGGCCATGGCCCTGGCCGTTTACCTGCAAAGCAAAAAAGCTACGGCGGTCCTGGAAACCTTCTGGACCATGTCGGACGATTGGACGGGACCGGCGGGGGCCATCGAGTCCGTTACCGGAAAACCGTTCGCGGATTTTTACCTGGAATTCGCCAAGGCCTACTGGAGCAGATCCTTTGAGCCGGTCAAGTCCTGGAATTGGATCTCCAGGGAGGCGCCGGTGGTGATGAGCCTGCCGGTAAACCCCGTGTTCCATGAACTGTCCCGGCACTCAGTTCCGGCTTCCTGACCATCCAGGCCACCACCATCCAGTCCCCCGACCTCCTTTGCTTCAGGTATCGGAAGCACGGCCCGGATTGCGAGCACCTGCACCGGCAAGAATTTCTATTTCTATGATTCGGGCCGAAACCTCATTCCCAGTATGAAATTTGAAGGGGTTTCGGATCCACCTTTTGACGCGGTTTCCAACGACCACCGTCTCGGGGAATACACGGCCGGTAACCCGTTGTATCTGCTCTATGTCGATAACCGCTACGGATACACGGCCGACTGCACGCCGACAGTCACTCTGGAGCAGCCCACGGTCACCGGGGTGTATCCGGAAAGCGTCCGAATAAATACCAGCACTTCATTTCTTGTCACGGGTGAGGGGTTCGGCCCCAACACCACTCCCGGCGCGGCTCTGATCAGCGGTGTGCCCCTGACGGCCGCCAGTTGGTCCCCGACTTCGGTCACCTCCCCAAGTTGGAACAGCGGCAACATTCCAGGAACGGTGACCGTGAAAATCCGGAACTCGAAAGGGGCCATCAGCAACGGGCTGATGATTACCATAACCAATTAACCTTTGGAATTTTCTGGAAGCTTTGTATTACCTATCTCATGATTATTTTTACATTTAATTTCTCGTCATCCCCGAATGGCTTTATCGGGGATCCAGTGTTCCCTGAGAAAAAACTGGATCCCCGCTCAAAAACGCTGCGGGGATGACGCTACGATGTTGGAACTATTTTGAGACCGTTTATATCTGGAACGGCGGAGCCAATCCGGGCAGCAGGTGATTGGCCTCCGGATCCCAAAGGCGCTATCAGCAACGATCTGCTTCCTGCGGATTGCTCTGTCGCTTCACTCCTCGCGATGAGCAGCCGGGGGGGAATCATCCCCTTGGTCAGTCTCGTAAAAAGTCCACCGGTCCGGCAGGTTGGGGAGTATAACGATCCCGCGGCTTGGGGGATGTTAATCAGCCCGCCGCCGCCAGCCTTCCCGCCGGAAAAACAGGCAGCCCGAATTCGGCCGGAAATAACTCGAGCGGGGCGGAGTTGGTCTCCTCCCCCTTCAGCCGACCATCGGAAATCTGCAGGATCCGATGGGTGTAACGGGACCATTCCGGGCTGTGGGTGACCATGATGATAGTCATACCCTCCCCATTCAGCTCTTGAAGTAACTCGAGGATCTCCAGGCCGGTCCGGGTGTCCAGGTTCCCGGTGGGTTCGTCGGCCAGCAGAATCGGCGGTTTATTGACCACGGCCCGGGCGATGGCCACGCGCTCCTGCTCCCCGCCGGAGATCTGGTTCGGCAAGCGGTGGCCCTTGGAAGCCAGGCCCACCCGGGACAGGGCCTCGTCAGCCATTTCCCGCTTGATCTTTTCCTTGAGACGCTTGGTGGTCAGCGGCAGCATGACGTTCTCCGCCACCGACAGGTAGGGGATCAGGTGAAAGCTTTGAAAGACGAATCCCAAATTTTCCCGCCGAAAGTCAGCCTGCTGTTCACTGGTCAGGGAATAAACCTCAACCCCGTTCACCTGATAGGACCCGCCGGAAGGGGTATTCAAAACGCCCAGGATGGATAGAAGGGTTGATTTTCCCGAACCCGATTCGCCCATGATGGCTACAAATTCATCGGTTCGAATGGACAGGCTGATTCCCTGAAGGGCGGCCACCTTTCCCTCACCCGTGCCATAGGTTTTAACTATATTTTCCATTTTTACGTAGTCCATGTCCAGGTCCTCTTCGATTAAAGGGTGCGCAGCGCTTCATTCGGATCCAGGCGAGCGGCCATCAGCGCCGGGTAGATACCGGCCAGGAGGCCCAGAACGAGGGCCAGTCCCACGGCCCCGCCGGCGATGATCGGGCTGAAACCGACGGACAGGGTGGGGCCGTCGGAGAAAAAGGGCAGGGCGGCCTGCGTGACTCCGATGCCGACCAGGTACCCCACGGCACCGGCCAGAAAAGAAACCACCCCGGCCTCCAGCAGAATGATGCGCATCACGTGGCTTCGTCGAAAACCGATGGACCGGAAGATGCCGATCTCACTGGTCCGCTCCCGAACGCTGCCCATCATCGTCACCAAAACCACCAAGGCTCCCACCAGGATCACCAGCCCGGACAGTATGAAAGCCAGCTTTTGAAAATGCCCCAAGGCCTCCATCCGGCTCTGAACCACCTGCTTGATGGCCATGACCTTGGCTCCCGGCAGGACCCCGGAGATCTGGGTCACCATATCTTCTATGGGGCAACCGGAGCACAAAGCGGCCACCTCGGCCATGGAGATGCGCCCCTGCTTGCCCAAAATCGCCTGGGCGGTGGTTAGGTGGCCGAAGATCATCTGGTCATCCTGGGAACCGGTTGGTTCCAAAATGCCGGAAACCCGGAGGTTCTTTCCGTTGAGGGCGACCGCTTTCCCTTCGGTCAGCCCCAATATGCGGGCGGCTTCCGAGCCGGCCAGAAGTTCTTCTTGTTCAGGGAAACGCCCTTCGGTCTTCCACCAGGGGCGTAGAAAGCGGCGGACCTTGAAATCCAATCCTCCGAGCAAGAGCTGCTTATTATTGACCGTCACAGCACCCAAAACCATGGGGCCGATCGCCGCCACATTGGCTTTATTTTTTATGGTCCTGATCTTCTCCAGATCGGCCTGCTTTATTTCCTTCATATCAAAAGAGAGGCCGCCCAGGGATATCCCGCCGTAGGTCAGGGATAGATTTTCGGTTTTGGGAACTATTAGAATATTGGCCCCGTATTTTTCCATCTTATGGTTGATTTCAGTGGTCAGGGCCTCCACCAGACTGATGAAGGCCACTACCGAGGCGATCCCGATCAGGAGGCCCACCAAGATAAACAGGGCCTTGGCCTTCCGACGCATCAAATTGCGATAGGCAATGGTTCTAAGTTTCATAAGGGGTTCCCCGATTTAAAAAGTAAAGTAACTTTGGCCCGCCTGTATATCTTTGGCCTTGATAACCAGATGGTCCCCTTGCATCGTCCTCGCCAGAGGCGCCGGGTTGCAGCCGCCTTTGACCTCGTTCACCAATTTGGAGGCAAATCGTTGTCCGCAGTTCTGGCAGACCATGAAATCGCCATCCTGCTTGTATCCCTTTCCGGAGGGCCAGCAAACATCGCAGGCGTCAAAAGCGGCCCGGATGACACCGTCGGAACTCTTGATAATGAAATATTTGATGGTCTTCCCCCCGGGGGCGGAATAAGTGAAGAAACGGGCCTTTCCGTCGGCAAACTGGGAGGCTTGATATGAAAATTCGGACGGACTGGAGGCGGTGGTTTTTCCCAGGGCCAGGCCCTGTGAATAAGAAAATACCAGAATACCCGAAATAAGTATTAAGCCTGACAGGCAGGAAAATACGGGATTGATCTTTTTTAAGTATCTTGAAAACATTTTTAGGTCTCCTTTTTTTTTGAGTCCCTCGATTCATAAATTCGATAACGTATTTATTCACTCGGGACTAAGTGTTGCCCTCGGCCATGAGCTCGGGCCGAATGGAGTGAGCAATTGCGCCGTTTAGTCTCATAAAACATGCGTTATCCTATTTGCGAATCGAAACACTTAGTTATTGGCTAACGTTGAATTTTAGGTGATCCGCCCTATCCTGAAATAGGAAGGATCCGGGCCTAGGCCAAAATAATAGCCTAAGACTTTCTTTAAAGATGGATTAAGAGATCCGCTGAGGGGATGGAGGGATTAACAGCGCAGGGAAAGAGTCTTGAGGTACAAAGGGCCAGGTGGAGGGCTGTGGATCGGAAAAACCAACCTTGAAGCCAACAGTTCAGACGGCAGGGATCCACGGAGAATTGAAGAAAAGTGGTTGATTTCTAAAGAAAAAGCCGATTGGCCGGCGTTAAGCGATATGACAAGATCCTTGACCGGCGATTGGAAAGTCGGATTACAGTCGTCCTCACAGGGGCAGGCGGGCGATGAAGGTACGGCCGGCGGTGTACAGCAACCCGTATCCTGGTAAGGATGAACTGCAGTTGTCCGGGCTTTAGACTTCAAACAATTACAGGGAGCTAAGGGTGACGCCAGTCCCAACCCGAACAAACTGAGAATTAAGGTTATAACCAGCGCAAATTGGAAAATTTTAGATTTCAAGGGCTCGGCTCTTTTCTTAGTTTTTAGATTTTAAGGCCTGGGTTGATAAAAGTCAACAGACCCTAAGAAATAATTTTAGGCTTCGCGAGGCTTTCCCAGGCAACTCTTGTTTTGGATAATTTATAGGGTGGAAGCTGGAGGAGGGGAAACGGGCCTGAGGAGCACCAGCGTGGCACCCCAGCCCCCTCCCTCCTCGCCGGCCAAACGATAAGAAGCGACCCCGGGCTGTTTTCTAAGAACGGCGTGGACGATTTCCCTCAAGGTCCCGGTACCTTTGCCGTGAATAAGGCGCACCTGGTAGATGCCCTTTTCACGACAGGCCGTCAGGTAATCGGGAATTAGGGCTTTAACTTCCCGAGGAGGAAAGGTATGCAGGTCCAGGACGCCGTCGATGGGAAGTTTAATCTGCTTTGAATAGGTCATGATCTAAGGGGTCTGGGGCTTGAATCAAGTCCGGGCTATTCCTCAATAGGAGTCCGGTCAGAATAGACGATTTTAAAGCAAACAAAAACGAAAACTTTTATTCACCCAGGATGCGTTTATAGAAAAAAGAGGAAAAACTATCATTGCGGGGAAGTGAAGCAATCCTGACCGCAAGGCTTGTCGGGGATTGCTTCACTCCTCATCAGCCTATAAGGCGCGGCTAAGAGATGGATCCGAGGTGAATAGTGTCCCGCTCTTTTTCCCCAGCATGGAGAAGCTCAGACTTAGGAAAGCAGCCGGGATAAGGCCCAGGTCTTCCCGAATACCGAAGGAAGTGGCCGCAAATGTTCCGATAATGGCCCAGACCCCCGGGATTATTAATAAGTAACGAGGGAATTTTTTGTCGGCCCAGAGGAAAATTCCTAAGGTGAAGATGGTGGTGGGGCAGGGAGCCAAACCGAACAAGGGTGAGTAGGGATAGCTATGTCCAAACAGGGGACCGATGAGATTATAAATTACCAGTCCGTAGAGGATGACCAAGGCTCCGACGAAGGAGGATAGGTCTTTTCTGAATTCAAAAGAGAAACATGACTTAAGCACTCCGCAGTAAAAAAATAGAAATCCCTGGAGAATGAACAGGCCGCCGAACAGGAAGGCGGCCGGATTGATGCGGCTGAAGAAGCCCAGATGGTAGGCGGCCCCATTCCAGATCCAGAAAAGGGACAAGATTCCGCTGGTAATCCGGTTTGATGGGGACCCCTTCCGAAAGGCGAACCAGACGGCCAGAAATCCCAAAAAGTAGGCCGGGATCTGCGCGGGCCAGATGGCCAGGTTGTATTGTCTGAAAATTTCTAAAAATTGGTCGATAGTAAAGGGCATACTCATTTTATTTCCTCCTCATTCCATAAGCTGTGATTGGTTAATCCCAAGTCTTTTAATAGGCTCTGTATTTCGAAGCTTGCCGGGGTTCCTCCATGTTGAGGGGACCCTTTGTTCCAGATTAGATGGATTAAGAAATCCCCTCGTAAGAAGGCATGCGAGTATAGTCTGACCTCGTCCGGACCTTCTTCCTTGCCCAATTCCCCGAGGCGCCCCAGCGCTTCGTTTAAGAAGCCCTTCTGAAACCCTTCCGAGGAACGCACCCAAATCATCTCCATCCACTTCATTTCGTCACCACCGCTTGTTCTTTTAGCCATTTTATAAAGCCAGTATCGTGCCAAAAATTATATTGCATATATTTCAATTAGTTATGAATATATTCCGAAAACACTCTGTCTATAGTGACAGATTGAAGTTGTCTTATTCGACAGTTACAGGATAAACTGTCTAATAAGAAAGATGTAATAAAGGAGTAGACGGATGCTTCCAAAGGAAGAGGAGTTTTTCAAGGAGGTCACGTTAAGGATCAGCAGCAGCCTGGATGTGGAAATAGCCCTCTGGAACTGTTTCGATTACCTCAAGGATTTCATTCCGGTGGATGAAATGAATTACCATATCTATGACCTGGACAAAAAAATCATCGGGACCATTGCGACCGCTACCAGGGAAGGGGGGAAATTTCATAGCCCCCCTCGATCGGTAAAGTTATCCGAGGAAGCGTCCGCCGAATTGAGTCAGGTCGTTCGACCGGAGATTAAGCGGATTAACCGAGCCGTGCTCGACCCGGTGACCCGGGATATGGGGAGGGCCCACGGAAGGCTTCAGTCATCACTATTGGTCATGCGTCTGGTTATCGGCGGAAAGCGCGTAGGCGCCCTCACCGTCCGGGCCGACGGGAACGACAGGTATACGGATGAAGACGTTCGGCTGATGGCCGCCTTAAACCAGCCTTTTGGCATCGCTTTGTCCAACAGCCTTCGGTACCGGGAAGTGCTGACGTTAAAGGAAATGCTCTCCGATGACAACCGCTACCTGCTCCAGGAGCTGCGACAGATATCGGGGGAAGAGATTATCGGGAGCGATTTTGGATTGCGGCAGGTTATGGAGTTGGTCAGACAGGTTGCCCCCCTTTCCAGTCCTGTTCTTCTTCTGGGAGAGACAGGGGTTGGAAAGGAGATCCTTGCCAGTGCCATCCATCGTCTTTCCCTCCGGAATGGCGGCCCTTTTATCAAGATCAACTGCGGGGCCATCCCCGAGAGTCTGCTGGACAGTGAGCTCTTCGGGCACGAGAAAGGGGCTTTTACCGGCGCCCTTTCCCGAAAAAGGGGACGCTTTGAACGGGCCGAGCAGGGGACGCTCTTCTTGGATGAAGTCGGCGAATTGCCACCCAACGCCCAGGTGAGACTGCTGCGGGTCCTTCAGGAGAAAGAGCTGGAAAGGGTGGGAGGAACCGAACCGGTAAAGGTCGATGTTCGAATCATTGCCGCCACGAACCGGGATTTGCGGCAGATGACGGAATCCGGCGGTTTTCGGGCTGACCTCTGGTTCAGGCTCAATGTCTTTCCTATCCTGGTGCCCCCGCTCAGGGAAAGGCGGGAAGATATTCCGGAGTTAGTCCACCATTTTATTGAACGCAAAACCAGGGAACTGGGAATAAAAGCGCGGCCCAGCCTTTCGCCGCAAGCCGTCGAGAGCCTGATGGCCTACAATTGGCCGGGAAACGTGCGGGAATTGCAAAATATCGTGGAGCGCTCCCTAATTTTAAGCCGGGGAGATGAACTTAAGTTCGAAATAGAACCGATTCCCCATAAACCGCTCCCCTTGGAAGGAAAAGAAAACGAAGTCGTAGAAGGCAGTGAAAGGCCCCCGGTTCTGGAAGAATTAGTGGCCCGCCACATCCGACAGGTATTGAAGATCACGGGGGGGAAGGTGGAGGGGGACGAAGGGGCGGCTCAATTGCTGGGTCTCAATCCCAGCACCTTGCGAAACAAGATGAGAAAATTAAAGATTCCCTATGGGAGAGGAAAGAGGTCAAAAAGATAACGATCAATTTTTTTTCTTCCCGGCGTTTTGATGCCTAATCTAAACCCAGGGCCCTGGCCAGATCCTCCGTTAGATCTTCGGGGTGCTCGATGCCGACCGATAGTCGGAACAAGGAGTCGGAAATGCCGATCCGCTTTCTTTCGGCGGCTGAGATCTTGGCATGGGAGGTGACCGCCGGGGCGCAGATGGTCGATTCCACGCCGCCGAGGCTGACGGCCGGCTTGATCAATTGCAGGCGCCGAAGGAATTGGGAGGAGGCTATCTTGTTTTCATCCAATTCAAAGGAAAGCATACCCCCAAAGGCCTGCATCTGGGCTTGGGCCAGGGAATGGCCCGGAGCGGTCTTCAGCCCGGGATAAAAAACGCGGGTTACCCCCGCCTGCCGCTCCAGGAACTCCGCCAGGCGCTGGGCGTTCTCGGACTGGCGTCCGACCCTCAGCGAGAGCGTCTTGAGGCTCCGTTCCAGCAGGTAAGCGCTGTTGGCATCCAGGCTGCCGCCCAGGTTCCGGGCCAGGTCCCGCACGCGCGCGGCCTTTTCGGCCGAGGTCACCACCACCCCGCAGCAAAGATCGCTGTGACCCCCCAGGTACTTAGTCCCGCTATGGACCACCACGTCGACTCCCATGGTCAAGGGGTTCTGATTTATGGGGGTGGCAAAGGTGTTGTCGATGATCGTGGTGATGCCCCGCTCCCGGGCCAAGGCCGCTACGCGGCGAATGTCGACTAGACCGAGGAGGGGATTGGTTGGGGATTCGATCACGATCACCCGGGTCCGTTCGGTGGAGGACTGCACGATGGCTTCAGCTTCGGTCGGTGCGAAGGCGTAATCGATGTTCAGCCGCTTGAACTCATTCGTAGCGATGGCGTGGGTCCCGCCGTACAGTTCATCCATCAGGACCACGTGGTCCCCGGCGCCGGCAAAGGCCAGGATAGCCGTGCTCATGGCCGCCATGCCGGAACTGAAGAGGACTCCGTCCTCGCCTCCCTCCAGGGCGCACATCTTTCGAACCACCGCTTCCTGATTGGGGGTGTTGAAATAGCGCGGATAGGGACATTCCTCCCGGTCCAGGTATTCGTAGGAGGAGGAAGTGAAAATCGGAGTGTTCAGGCCCCGGGTGATGGGGTCCCGATAGCCGCCGCCGTGGATGCACTGGGTTTCTTTTTTCATATTCCGTATTCCTTGATCTTGTTCTGTAGGGTCTTGCGGGTTACACCCAGGATCCGAGCGGTATGAGTGCGGTTGCCCCCTGCCTGCTCCAGGGTCTTGAGGATGACTTCTTTTTCAATGTCCTTCAAGGAAGAACCGATGAGGCTTCTTGATTCCTGTTCTTCTTCCGGCGGCGGCTTCAGGACGGGAGATAGGTCCTGGTTGAGAATCGTTTCCCCGCGGCTCATGACCACCATCCGTTCCACGTTATTTTCCAGCTCCCGGACATTCCCCGGCCAGGCATACCGGACCAGCGCGTCCATGACCTGCGGTTCAAACCCGTGAAGCGGTCGATTGTTTTTGTCCGCATAGATTTTTAAGAAATGTTCCGCCAGAATGGGGATGTCTTCCTTTCTATCGCGTAAAGGCGGAATTTGGATCGGCACCACGTTGAGCCGGTAATAAAGGTCCTCGCGAAAGGTCCCTTCTTTGATGGCCGTCTCGAGGTCTTTGTGCGTGGCGGTGATAACCCGGACATCCACCCGGATGGTCTTGGTCCCCCCCACGGCCTCGAACTCCTGTTCCTGAAGGACCCTCAAAATTTTGGTCTGGGTAGCCGGACTCATCTCCCCGATTTCGTCCAGAAAAATGGTCCCGCCGTCCGCCAGTTCAAAGCGTCCTTTTTTTTTGGAGAGGGCGCCGGTGAAAGCGCCTTTTTCGTGACCGAAGAGCTCGCTCTCCAGCAGGGATTCCGGAAGGGCGGCGCAGTTCACCTTGATATAGGGTTTCTCCTGACGGGGACTGTTCTGATGGATGGCGTTAGCCACCAGTTCCTTTCCGGTTCCACTTTCCCCCAGAAGCAACACCGAGGCATCGGTCGGGGCCACCAGGGACAGGGTCTCAAAAAGTTTTTCCATGGGCGGACTTTTTCCGATGATGTTGGAGAAATCAAACTGCACTCCCAACCGCTCCCGGTTGAACCGGTTTTCCTCCTCCAGTTGTCGGTAGCGAAGCACCTTCTTCACCTTCAAAAGGAGCTCCTCCATATCGAGGGGTTTGGTCAGGTAATCATCGGCGCCGGATTTTAGGGCCTCAACGGCGGAATCGATGGATCCGTAAGCGGTCATCATGATGACCGGTATGGCCGGGCTTATCTTTTTAATCCGCCGAAGGGCCTCAATGCCATCCAGGATCGGCATGCGGACGTCCATCAAAACCAGATCGTAGAAATGGCGGCCTACCCGATCCACCGCCTCCTGCCCGTCGGCGGCCTCCTCCGTTTCAAATCCTTCTTCCCGCAGGTGGGCCCGCAACATCAGGCGGTGACTGGGTTCGTCATCCACTAAAAGAACGGTTTGCTTATTCAAGTCCTTCCTCCGTCGGCAGGGGCAGTTCAATGCGGAACAGGGTCCCCGAACCCGGTTGGCTCCTGACCGACAGGGTCCCCCGGTGTTTTTCGATGATCCGGTAGGCGATGGCCAGTCCCAGGCCGGTCCCTTTTCTCTTGGTGGTATAAAAAGGGTCGAAAATCCGGGATAGCTCTTCTGCGGACATACCCGGTCCGCTATCCTCGATCTCCATCACCAGGGTTCGGGCTTCCCGGTCGGCAGAGCAGCGAACAACGAGCGTTCCTCCCCCCTCCAGGGCCTCCAACCCGTTCAAGCCGATATTCAGCAAGACCTGGGTTAGCTGATCCCTGTCCGCCAGCAGGGGGGGAAGCCCTCCACCAATATCGGTGCGAACTTCGATTCCCCCGGACCGGGCATTTTCCCTGATCAACCCGACACTGTGTTGAATGATTTCCGGCAGGGAAACCAATTCCAATACCGGTTCTTTCGGTCTGGCAAAATCCAGCAGGTTGGAAATGACCCGATTTAACCGGTCCACCTCCTGGATAATCACCTGACTGTATTGCCTCCCCTCGCTTTCCGGCGGATTTTTTTTAAAAAAATACTGGGCAAAACCTTTAATGGAAGAGAGGGGATTCCTGATTTCATGGGCCATGCCGGCGGCCAGGCTTCCCAGGCCGGCCAGGCGTTCGCTGGTTTTAATCTTCTCCTGCAGCGCCTTGATTTCCCGCAGATCTCTAATGATAAGGACGGATCCCAGGTCTTCCCCCGTATCCGAAACGACCGGCGCGGCGCTCAAGGAAACAGGGATCGTTTCACCGGGTCGGACCGGAAAAGGGGTCTCCTGGTCCTGAAGAGGCTCCTTCTTGGAAATAGCGACCATAAAAGGCTGGAGAAAAGGCTGCACTCTTTTTTTTATTTCCTGCCGGTCATCGACCTTCCCCGTCAGACCCAGGATGTCCCTGGCTCGACTGTTCAGGGTGACGATAGCGCCTGAGGGATCGAGAGAAATAAGACCGTCGGGCATGTGCTCCACCACGTGGGCGGTATAGGTGGTAATGGATTCCAGGGCCTTTTGGGCCACATAATAATTTTGAACCAGAAAAATAAAATAAAATCCGGCCGTCCCCAAGACCAGCAAAATCAGTCCCATCAGAAGGGTATGTCGAAGGTCGTTTTGGCGGGCGTCCACAAAAGTCCGGGTATCCAGGGCCACCAGGGCGAAGACCCGGCCGGTTTGGATTTCATCCAGGAGGTCCGTACCCCCACTCACCATGGAACGACGCATGGACATCATGCCCGACATGCCGGGACCGTTCATCCCCGGATATGGAAAAGGTTCCAGCCGCTTCAAAACGACAAATTCTCCCTTTTCCCCAAACCAGCTCTTGGGCCCATTCCCCGTGGTCATTGCTCGGAATTTCTCTTTTTGGGGAAAGGAAGTCCCGACCAATCGCTCCTCACTGTGGGCCAGAATAAGGCCGTTTTGATCCAGGAGGGCCACATAGCGGATATCAGAAAGAGTGGTTATCGAAGACATGATATCCTGAAGGTTGTCGAGCCGGCCCATCATGCCCATCATGCCGGTGCGAAAAGAGATCTCGAGGCTCTTGAGGATAATCTGCCCGTCCCGGAACAAAGATTCTTCCATCCGCATCTGCGCCCGATTTAAATGCCGATAAGTTGAGATGCCCAAGATGACCAGCAAAGTCACGACTACCGCCAGGATGGAGATGATCGGGAAAAATAGCTTTTTGCCTTGCGGGGACGAAACCTTTTTGTTGTAAAATTTCATGAGCGGACCCTCAACCCCTCAGGTAATATCTCAGGACTTCCCGAATCCTTTTCTTTTTAATCTATAACGAATTGAAATTTTAGTCTACATCCAAAGTGCATAAAATTTACCCAAAAGTATCGTTTTGAACAGGTCGAGTGCATAAAAATTATTCATCCAAATTATTCATTAAAGGACTTCACTTCACCTTTAACGAATACTAATATAATATAATCAATAGGTTATTAAATAAAGACCCTGTTGGCATCCCGGTTGCAATATATGAAAGCAAAACAAAACATTTTTAAGGAGGTAATGGTTATGAAAAAATTATTAATGGTTACGGTTCTGGTATTAGGGCTTGGGGTCAGCGGTTATGCGTTAGCCGGTTATTGGGGACCGGGAGGCGGCTGGGGCCACATGGCGGGGCCTGGCTATGGCTATGGTGGATCCATGATGGGGTCCGGCTATGGTTACGGGGGACCGATGATGGGTCCGGCCTACCAGGGCAACGGGGGCCAGTATTCCGGGATGCCCTGCTGGGACGACTCCTACGGGGCCACCGGCGGGCAGAAAGTGTTGAGCGAGAAAGACGCAGCCTCCATCGTCAGCAATTACATCGGCGGGAATCCCAACCTTAAGGCCGGAAAGATCGAGGACAAAACGACCTATTTTGAAGGTGAGGTCCGAACCAAAGACAACTCTCTGGTTTCCAAGCTGGCCATTGATAAGAATACCGGCTGGGTGCGTCCCATCAACTAATAACCTCAAAGAGAAAGGCCAAGGGGGATTCCCCTTGGCCTTTCTGTATTTTTAAGTCGGGCAACAATCCTTTACTTGTTTCAGCAAAGGTCCTCCAGTCTGTCAGGGCGAGTGAAGCGAGGCAATCACCGGTGCCGACCGGGTGATTGCCTCGACGCTTCGCTCCTTACCAAAATCGTTATATCACTTTCACCAGGCTGGCCATCCCCGCTTCCATGTGATAAAGGTTGTGGCAGTGATGAAACCAGACGCCGGGGTTGTCGGCGATAAATTCCACGGCGCCCCCGCCCATGCGGGCGGGGATAATGATCGTATCCTTTTTCACCCGGACGCCGGTTACCATTCCGCTTCCCACCAATTCAAAAAAATGGCCATGCAGATGCATGGGGTGGTTCATCATGCTCCGGTTGAAATATTCCAGGCGCACCCGCTCACCTTTTTTAAGGGTCAGATCCTCTGAATCCGGGTAGGCCCGGCCGTTGATGGTCCAGTAGGGGGAGCCCATCATTCCGCCGCTTAAGGTCATTCGGAAGACACGATTCGCCTCCCCCTGGACCGGAATCAGGTACTTCTCATCCATTCCTTCGAGGAAGCGGTAATCATTGATCCGAAAAGAGGCCTCGGGGGCGCTGCTGAAATCCCTGGCGCGAACCCCTTCATATAACAGAGTGCCCAGGATCAGGCCCCCCGACGGAGACCGTTCGTTCAGCGTGTAGACGGCCCACCGGCCGGGATGGTCGGCGGTCACCAGGACATCGTACCGTTCACCCATGCCGATCCGCAGGGCATCCACGGTAAAAGGAAGAACCGGCCGGCCGTCGGCATGAGTGATGGTCATGGAATGGCCGGCGATCCGCAGGGTGTAAAAGGTGGAGGAGGAGGGATTGCCGATTCGTATCCGCACCCGGTCCCCTTTCTTGACCTTAAAGTCCTGGGAGGCCTCCCGAACTTTCCCGTTGATGGTATAGACATCATAAAGAGGTTCCTGGAGTGGACCGCCGCCGCCGCCGCCGAACCGCCTTCTTCCCCTCATCCCGCCCATCATGCCCATCTGGGGGGCTATCCGGCCCATTTTGGAAGCCTCCGGGCCGCCGCCATCCAAGGTGGCCCAGTCTTCCAGGAGCCAGGAGAATTCCCGATCATATTTCAGGTCCTCCCGATTGGGTTCTACGATCAGGGTGCCGTATAATCCCCGGTCCAATTGATACGAGGCGTGGGAATGGTACAAGTACGTCCCCGGAGGGTTGGCTTCAAATTCATAGACGAAGGTTTCTCCGGGCTGGATGGGTTTCTGAGTGACAAAGGGAACGCCGTCCATACGGTTGGGAACCGGCAGACCGTGCCAGTGGACGGTCGTCCCTTCAGGAAGCTGGTTTTTAACCATGACCCGGAGCCGCTGGCCCTCCTTCACCCGGATTTCAGGCCCCGGGACCTGTCCGTTATAGGTCCAGGCCTTGAAGGACTTGCCGGTCCCCAGATCCACGCTGGTCACGGCGGCCGTAAACCGGATTTCTTTTACCGCGGGGGAAGGTGCGGGGGCAGCGGCCCCCATTAAATCAAGAGGCCGGGCCAGATGGGCCAAACCGACGGCTCCGCCCAGGGCGGAGTATTTAAAAAAATCCCTTCTGGTGAGTTCTTTCATACTGATACTCCTTTAGACAAGAAACGGGTCAAAGGTTAACCAAAATAATTTGAATTTTTTTTGGCTGTAATAAAAACTACTTGATTTTCTATATTAGAATCTTACATCCATTGTTAGAGACAATTCTCAGAACAATGGATGTAAGAATCTATGCCTTTTTTCTTTCCAGGTATTCTTCCTTGTTGATCTCACCCCGGGCATATCGTTTTTTCAGGATTTCCAGGGCCGATTCCGGGGCCGGCCCAAACTGCTGAACGGTCCCTTTCGAAGTCCGGATCCCCCGGACCAGCAGAACGATCACGAGGATGATCACCACCCAGAAAAGGATCATCCCCAAGGGCCCAAACCACCCCGTCGTCCCCCCCCAGCCCATCATGCCCGGCCCCCAGCCGTAATATTGGCGGTAATCGGCGAAGACCGATCCGGGCAGCACCCAGAAGCCGGTTAGAATTAACAATAAAAACAGAGCCCTGTACAATATGTTGTTGGATTTCATGGCCATAAAACTCCTTTCCTCTTTCCCCTTCGCCCTTTCAATCTCTCCCCATTGGGGGAGGTGGGGGAAGGAGAAGATTAATTTAACTTCGCGGAAGCTTGCGAAAGGCAATACTATTATTGCCCAGCATAATTTATTTCAATAATTATGCCATCCAATTATTTCGACTAACAGGCTGATATCTTTATTAAATGGACTTGATTTCTTTTACCGGGATAGTTAGCCGTTCGACAAAGTTGTCGAAACATTTAGGTCGGATCAAAAGGTTGGAAGGGCCAAAGGTATTGAATTATAACTAGAAAATAATGCGGAGCGGGTTCATTGTCAAGATTGTC